>NZ_JAPNJZ010000030.1:0-230884 GCF_026626765.1 Corallococcus sp. bb12-1
CCGGAGAACGTGGCCAGCGGCGACCTCGGCCCCGCCGTGACGGGGGTCTTCTCGGAGGCGGGGACGATTCAGGGCATGGCCCAGGCCATGGGCAGCGCGAAGGCCAACATCGACATCATCACCGGAACTGAGCTCCCGAGGCTCCCGGACTCCGGCAGCGGCTCCATCATCGCCATCGACCCGAGAATCTCGGACGCGTCATTCGTCGCGTTCGACGGCCTGAAGAATCCCCTGGCCACGCCGCTGTTCCTGACCATCGCCCACGAGCTCATCCACGCCCTGCACAACGCCCATGGAACGTCCCGCGGCCAGTTCCCCCTGTGCGACTACAGCAACCGGGAGGAGTACGAGACCATCCGCGGGACGGACCTCTCGGAGAACACCCTGCGCGCCGAGCACCGCCTGGGCGTCCGCTTCGGACACTCGGGCGAATTCGCCCAGGACCTTCTGCGCTACCTGCGTCTGCACCCGCAGGAGGTCATCGAAGAGCGGCGCGCGCTGAAGTACCGCTGAGGTGAATCCGGGACGACCCGAGGACTCCGTGGCGCAGCCCGCCGCCGCGCTGGCGCGCAGGAAGGCCGGGGCCGGCGACTCCTGGAGTCTCCGAGAGCCGCCGGCCTGGCTCATCGAATCGTTGAGGGACGAGCGCGCCGTGGATGATTGCGGCTGCCTGGTCTGCTGTTGGGATGGCAATAGTCAAACGAGAGCCGTGAGCTTCAATTCAAGCTTGGGAAATCATTGCAGGTTGGCGGGGCCATGGAAGTTGATTTACAGCTTCTGCCCTGACATTTTTTAGAGGCTGTTGGTAGTCCGGGCCCCGGTGGTGTTTGTCGCGATGGGCAGGCGCCCTGGAGGGTTTCGACGGTTGGTATTGCTGGATCTGTCTGGAGGGCGTGGGCCGTTCCGGCGTCTTCGGCCCGGAGCTGCTCATCGCCACGAGCACGACGGATGGCGGGGGAGTGGGCGTGGACGCAACCCGGGAGCCACGCCGGAGCCCGCGGCGGACCGGAATCTTCTGCTAAGACAGGGCGCGGGGCCGGATGAGCTGCCCCGTCGCGAAGAGGGGCGCATGCGAAGTATCGCTGGCTGGTTTCTCGTCATCCTGGGGCTCACCGGCTTCGGTGTGGAGATCGACAACCTGCGCAGGGGCACGACAGACTCGACCGTCCTGGGGCTCATTCTCGCCACCGTCTTCGTCCTCGGAGGCCGTGCGCTCATCCGAAGCGCGCGGCGAGCAAAGCTGCCGGCCGAGCCGGGGGAATTGCTCGCCATGGCGCCGCTCCCCGCCATGTCCCGTCGCGACATCGAGCGCGCTGAGCATCGGTCCGTGTCTCCTGCTCCCTCTGTGTCCTGCGGCTCGCACTCCTCGCGGGTGGTTCCGAGTTGAGCGCCGGCGAGAGTCCTCCACCGCATCGCGTCCTGGCCGACGTCTTCGTGCGCACGCGCGTCCAGGAGGGTGCGCTCGTGCTCGGTGCGGCGCTCTGCACCGCGTTGCTCGCGCAGGTGGCCCTCCCGGTGCCGGGCTCGCCGGTGCCCATCACGGGACAGACGCTCGCGGTCGTCCTCACGGCCGCCGCGCTCGGGCCTGGACGTGGCATGGCCGGGCAGCTCGTCTATCTCCTGCTGGGGGCGGCGGGACTGCCGTTCTACGCGAAGGCGGCCAGCGGCTGGGGGCAGCTCGCCGGGCCGACCGGGGGCTATCTGGTGGCCTTCCTGCCCGCGGCCTTCCTCGTGGGCCTCGCGGCGCGCCACGGATACGACCGGCGACCGTGGACGGCGGTGCCCCTGTTCCTCGTGGGACAGCTCGTCATCCTGGGCATCGGCATGGTCTGGCTCCGCGTGGCGGTCTCGCTCGACTTCGTCACCGCCTTCCAGAAGGGCTTTCTTCCCTTCGTCCCCGGAGGGTTGCTCAAGGCCGCCATCGCCGGGCTGATCACCTCCCTCGCGTGGCGGCTTGTACGGGCTCGCGCTTCCCGCGCCACGGCCTCCTGAAGCCAGGGCGGGCTCCGGCGGAGGCTCGCCCCGCCTGCTCCTTCAGGTCCTTGCCCGCACGAAGTCGACGAAGGCCTTGAGCACGGGCGGCAGGTGCCTGCGGCTCGGGTAGTAGAGGAAGAACCCGGGGTAGGGCGGGCACCAGGCTTCCAGGACGCGGACCAGCCGTCGCTCTCGCACCAGGGACTCGACCTGGGACTCAAAGACATACCCCAGCCCCAGGCCCGCGAGCGCGGCTTCCAGGATCTCCACCTGATCGCTCAGCGCCAGGGAGCCCCGCGTCTCCACTTCCAGTTCCTGGCCATTGCGCTCCAGCTCCCATGCGTAGCGTGAGCCATTGCTGAACCGCAGTTGGATGCAGTCGTGCGCGGCGAGGTCCTTCGGCGTCTTCGGAAGAGGGCGCTTCGCGAAATACTCTGGCGAGGCGACGATGGCCGAGCGCAGCGGCGGCCCGAGCGGTATCGCGACCATGTCCGCGGCCACGCGCTCATGGAAGCGCACGCCCGCGTCGAAGCCCTCCTTGACGATGTCCACGAACGCCGGGTTGTCGACGACGTCCACTTCGATGCCCGGGTAGGCGGCCATGAAGGGACCGAGCACCGGCATCAATCCCAGCCGCGTCGCCACCCGGGCCGCGGTGATGCGCAGACGGCCCACGGGCACCTCGCGGAACGTGTTCAGGTCATCGAGCGCATCGTCGATGTCCCGGAACGCGGGACGCAGCCGCTCGGCGAGCCGCTCTCCGGCCGCCGTGAGTCCCACGCTCCGGGTCGTGCGGTGCACCAGCCGAAGGCCCAGCTTCTCCTCCAGCCCCCGCAGACTGTGGCTGAGCGCCGAGGGCGTCACCCCCAGCGCCCCCGCCGCGCGGCGGAAGTTCAGGTGCCGGGCGATCTCCAGGAACACCGTCAGCTCACGGACGTCGGCCTGCATGGACGCTTCCTCTCCTCTGTTGAGCGGGGCTCAACAGTCTAGTGCATGCTGTACGGATTCCCTCATGGATGGCCAGCGTCTATCTCTATGCGTGTTGGAACCGCTGACAAGGAGCACGCACATGAAGACCTGGCTCATCACTGGCGCATCCCGTGGATTTGGACTCCGCATCGCGCAGGCGGCCCTCGACGCAGGCGACCGCGTCATCGCCACCGCGCGCAACCCCCAGAGCATTCCCCTTCAGGCGCACCCCCGGCTGGTCGTCGCGAAGCTGGACGTGACGGACGAGGCCGAGGCCCGGCGCGTCGTGGCGGACGCGGGGCGCATCGACGTGCTCGTGAACAACGCGGGCTTCGGGCTGCTCGGGGGCGTCGAGGAGTCGAGCGCCGAAGAAATCGAGAAGCTCTTCCGGACCAACGTCTTCGGCCTGCTGGCCGTCACCCGCGCGGTGCTGCCCGTCATGCGCCAGCAGCGCTCCGGGCATGTCATCAACCTCTCGTCCATCGGCGGGTACCGCTCGGGGGCGGGGTTCGGCGTGTACTGCTCCACGAAGTTCGCCGTGGAAGGCCTGAGCGAGGCGCTGCATGAGGAGCTCGCTCCGTTGGGCATCCACGTCACGGTCGTCGAGCCCGGCTACTTCCGCACCGACTTCCTGGATGAGGCTTCGCTCACCCGGGCGGCGAAGATCATCCCCGACTACGCGGAGACGTCCGGCGCGACGCGCACTCGCGCCACCGCCATCAACCACCAGCAGCCGGGCGACCCGGCGAAGCTCGCCACCGCGCTGCTGGAGTTGGTGAAGCTGAAGCAGCCCCCGCTGCGCCTTGCCCTGGGCAGCGACACGGTGAAGGGCATCGAGGACAAGAACGCCTTCGTCGCCCGGGAGCTGGCCGCCCACCGCGCGCTCTCCCTCTCCACGGACTTCACGTCGTGAGCGCACCCCGCGGGCGGACGCTGGCGGGCGTCCGTCCGCGCGAGGCGGGCCTGTCCTGACGGCTCCGAAGAAACGGTTTCAGCTACTCGCGCGGGTCAGTTGCTCGGCGGGAGCGGAGGACACCGTGGCGGTCGCGGCCTTCCGTGTGTTCGCTTCGATGGCGACCTGGCACATCGCCACCTGCGCCTGAAGCTGGAGGGAGAAGGCGCGGCCCCGTCCGAACATGACGCCCACCAGGGCCAGGAGGAGTCCGCCCACGAGAATGAAGAGGCCTTGCAACTGCGCGGCGCTTGCCGCCACCGCGCCCACGATGAAGCCGATGACGCCCCACGCGAAGATGATGCCGGAGGCGCGGTTGTAGAGGGCCTGCGCGTGCTGGGTGATGATGTTGGGGTCGTAGCGAACCGACATGGGAGGAACTCCGAGGGTGGGAATGACGGGGCCCGTGGATCAGGCCCGCGCGGCTGAATCGCATTCCGCGAAGCACCTGGGCATCCCCCGGAGGAGGTATGGGGAGACGACCCAGGCGTGGCAGGTACGGCATCCCTGGTCGCAGACGTAGCCGCTGCCGCCGTCGAGCCTCTTGATGCCCAAGGTGTTTGGGGCAGGGACACCCTCCACTCTCGCCACCGCCCGTCAGGTTGGCGGGGCTGGATTTGTCAGGGCCTCCTGCCCGGTGCTTGCTCCTTGGCGGGCTCTCCCACGAAAGGATTCCCCTCCATGCCCCTGCCTCCAGATGATGCCCGGCGGATTCTCGAACGGGCCGCCTCACATGGCCTGGTGCTCAACCCCGAATCGCTGTCGGTCAACGAGGCGGGGCTCGACTATCGCGTCGTGATGGCTCGCGACGCAGGCGACGTGGAGTGGGTCCTCCGGATCCCCCGGCGCGATGACGTCTCCGCGAAGCTCGGTGAGGAGCGGGCGATCCTCGACTTCGTCGGTCCGCGCCTCGGAGTCCCCGTCCCCCGGTGGCAGGTCGCCGACCGGAGTCTCATCGCCTACCGGGCCCTGCCCGGGAGACCCGGGCTAACCCTCGACCCGGCCTCCGGCGAACCCGTGTGGCACTTCGACCGCGAATCCCGCGTCTATGCCCGGGAGTTCGGCCTCCTGGTCAGCCGGCTGCACGGAATCAGCATCGAGGAGGCCGGGCGCGCCGGCCTGACGGTCGAGACACCCGAGCAGGTTCGCACCGGCTGGGCCGCCGACATCGCGCGGGTCCGGAAGGAGTTCGATGTGGCCGAAGCGCTCGTCCGGCGCTGGGAGGACTGGCTGGGGGAGGACTCCTACTGGCCCCGGCACGTCACGCTGACGCATGGTGAGCTGTACCCCGCACACATCCTGATGGCCTCCGACGACACCATCACCGGTGTGCTCGACTGGACCACCGCCAAGGTCGGCGACCCCGCTCGCGACTTCGTGTTCCAGCGGATGCTCGGTGTGGACGCCGTGTTCGAGGCCACCGTCGACGCCTACGTGAAGGCGGGCGGGCAGGTCTGGGAACGGATGGGCGACCACTGCATGGAGCTGCTCGCGGCCAGCCCCATTGGCTACGCCCTCTATGCGCTGACCACGGGCCAGCCGGAGCACCGGGAGGCCGCGGTGGCGCTGTTGAAGCCCTGAGCCGCGGCTGCCGCGCACGCCATCCATACTACCCGTCACGACGGATTCATCCGGATCGTGAAGCCGACGCAGGGGCTCACCTCGTGTGGCTTCGGCGCTGCCACCACCAGGGGGAAGTGTGGTATGGATGGATATTTCCTGGAAAGCGGAGGCTCGCTGTGACGTTGTTTCGAGTGTGTCTGGCTTCACTGCTGCTCTTGGTGGCCGCCTGTGGTGATTCGAATCCAAATCCAGAGGTGACCGCTGATGCCGGCCAGCCCCGGCCGGATGCGGGCGGTGGGACGCCGGACGCGGGCGATGAAACGCCGGATGCAGGCGGTGGGACGCCGGACGCCGGTGATGAAACGCCGGATGCAGGCGGTGGGACGCCGGACGCAGGTGATGAAACGCCGGACGCGGGCACCGAGACTCCGGACGCGGGCACCGAGACTCCGGACGCGGGCACCGAGACGCCAGACGCGGGCACCGAGACGCCGGACGCGGGCACCGAGACGCCCGACGCAGGCGAGCCTCCCGCGAGGAGCGTCATCGACAACTGGGGCTTCGAAGATTGGTCCGGGGCGCTTCCGGCGAAGTGGTACGGCAGCACGTCGAATATCTCCCCCGAAGATGTACGGCGGGAGATGACGAACGCCTTCGAAGGAACGAACGCGGCCCGGCTGGCCAATCCCCTGACCGCGCACAGGCGCTTCAGCACCCTGGCGAAGTCGATGCCCGCGGGCCGCTACTCCTGCACCTACCAGGTGCGTGGCACCGGTGACGTGCGAAACGCCTTCTTCGACGACGACTACTCCTCCTATTCGGCCTACACCCAGGTCAACAGCCAGGCGTGGAAGGCGGTGACGTACAACTTCAACCTCGCCGCCGACGTCTTCGACACCTTCGAGCTCATCTTCAGCGTCCGCAATACCAGCGGGGAGCACCTGTTCATCGACGACGTGCGCTGCGCGCGGGCCGACGAGCCGTGTGACGCGGTCAGTTGTGAGACCTGGGAGCGTTGCGTGAATGCCACCGCGACCTGCGAACCTCTCTCCGGTCGCTGCCACGACGCCGCGGACTGCAACGAGTGGCAGTCCTGCGATGAGACAAACACCTGTGTGGTCGCCGCCGATCGCTGCACCCGTCACGCGGATTGCGCGGGGACCCCGGCGACGCCGGTCTGCGAACAGGCCACGCATCTGTGCGTGGCGGGCGACCCCTGCGCTGGCGTCACCTGCAGCCACGCGGCGACGAGCTGCAACCCCACGACGGGCGTGTGCGAGCTGGCCGAAGGCGCCTGCTTCACCACCTACGACTGTGTCGGCGCGCTGCCTGCCTGCGACGCGGCGACCCGGCGCTGTGTCGCCGCCGCTCACCCCTCGAACATCATCCGCAATGGTGGATTCGAGAGCTGGGACACCTATTCCATCCCGTACTACGGGAACCACTACATTCCCGACTACTGGTACGGCATGGACAACGGCATCGCCGACCCGGGCACCGAGATCAAACCCTCGCGGCTCGTGCCCTACACGAACGCGGTGCACGGTGGCTCGCGGGCGCTGCAGTTCGTCGTCCCCATCCAGGTGGCCGAGCGCTTCTCCCTGGAGAAGTTCAACGTCCCGAGCGGCAACTACTCCTGTTCGTACCGGGTGCGAGGCCACGGCACCATCCGCCATCGCACCTATTCGAGCGGCGGCTGGAGCGTGCAGACCGACTTCCTCGCCGTCGACAGCGACGCGTGGCAGCCGGTGTTCTTCCGCTTCACCGGCAACGTGCGCGACTGGCGCCTGATCCTCTATCCGAGCCGCAGCGTGGCCGACCGCGACCACCTCCAGATCGACGACGTCGTCTGCACGAAGGACTGAAACGAACGCTGATCCACCGGCGTTGAGAGAGCGGGCCGCTTCCCGAGGAGGGAAGCGGCCCGTCTTGCATTCACCGGCCGAGGATGAGGATGGCCATCCCCGCGATGAGCACGAGGATCATCAGCGTCTTCTGCCAGAGGTTCGCCTCGCGGAAGAGCAGGGCGGACAGGAAGAAGGCGACGATGAGGCTCGTGCGGCGCAGGACGGACAGCAGGGACACCATCGACTGGGGGTCCATGAGGGCGTGGAAGTAGATGAGCTCCGCCAGCACCCAGGAGATGCCCACCAGGGGCACCGCCCAGCTCCAGGTGAGGCCCAGCCCCAGGCCGCCCCTGCGCAGCATGTACGGCACGAAGAGCAGGGCGGACAGGGCGCACCGCTGGAAGGCGGAGTGCGCCTGGATCTCCAGCACCGGGAGCTGGAGCTGGACGACGAGGTACTTGTCATAGACGGTCGTCACCGCCGACAGCACCGTGGCCGACAGCATGAGCAGCACGGCGGTGTTGCGGAAGACGACGATGCCTTCCTTCCTGCCGACGACGGAGAGCACGTAGTAGGACAGCACGGTGATCATCAGCCCGAGGAACTGCATCGGCGTCAGCAGCTCTCGGAACATCACGAACCCGCCCGCCAGCGTCCAGAGCGGCCCGGACGCCCGCACGGCGCCAGCAATGGAGATGGGCAGCTCCCGCACCGCGTAGTACGCGAGGATCCACGAGGCCGTCATCGCGACGCCCTTGGGGAGCAGGAGCGCGTGCTCGCGCAGGGACAGCCCGAACGGATCGATGTGGATGGGCAGCGCCCCTGGGAACAGGGTGGGAACCCAGACCAGCGCCCCGAAGAGCGAGGACCACATGACGACGGGGATGACGGCGTTGCCCGTCATCGCCTTCTTCGTCCAGACATCGTACAGGCCGAGCATCACCCCGGCGCCAAGGCCATAGGCAATCCACATCTCAGCCTCCCCGGGAGCCGAAGGCCGCGAGCGTCTGGCGAAGGTGGTCCACGGACTTCGTGCCCGTCAGCACGAAGCCCGAAAAGGCCTGGCCCAGGACGTGGTCGAGCGACTCCCGCAGGGCGACCTCGCGCGCCTTGTCCGGGGCATGGAGCAACTGCCCCATGGCGAAGGGCCGGTTGATCAGGACCTGGAGGCCCTTGCGCGAAGCCAGCGCGAAGACGGGCTCCAGCGTCCGGTGGAGTGTGTTGTAGGGGAACTGGAGGTAGGAATAGAGGCCCACCGAACAGGCCGCCTCCGCCGCCGCCACGTCGCTGATGCTCGCGCCCAGGCGGGTGATGCCCAGCGAGCGGGCGTACTCGAGGGCGCGGACCACGTCGGGCGCGCCCACGGTGGCCGCGGTGGCCTTGTGCACCTGGAGCAGGTCGATCCGCCCGAGCCGGTGGAGGCTCTGGTCGAGGCTGCGGCGGAGCGCGTCGTACGCATGGTCGGTGAAGGAGGTGTGGGCCTCCGCATCCCAGTGCTCGCCGAACTTGGTGGCGACGAGCAGCTCCTCGCGCCGGGAGCCCAGCGTGGTGAGGAAGGCCCCGAACCGCTCCTCGCTGGTGCCATAGGCGGGCGCCGTGTCGAAGCAGCGGACTCCGGCTTCGACGGCGTACTCGAGCAGGCGCCGCGCGTCCGCTTCGGGAGGGGGAGGCTCCGAGTGGTAGCCCCACGTGCGGCCGATGGACAGCAGGCCAAGCCCGAGTCCGACGGGGCCCGGCGCGACCAGTGCTTCAACGTCACCCCGGGGGCTCATGGCGCAGCCTTCGGGTGGAAGAAGGACTGGGGCTTCGCGTCTTCCAGGCGGAAGGTGCCGCTGCCCGCGATGACCTGGCCCACGCCGACCACCAGCCGGCGGGCCGTGCCGGAGCCCTTGAGGACGGCGGCGCGCCGGTCCGGATCCGGGTCGCTGAACGCGGCGCCCCCGGCCAGGCTGCATCCGTCCACGGTGATGGCTCCCAGCACCTGCGTCCCCGACCCCAGCTCCGTCTGGCCGAAGACGGACGCGCCCCCCAGGTAGCGTCCGCCATCGCCGATGACGATGTGCGCGCCAGGGCTGTTCGCCTTCGCGGTGAAGCCGCCCTCGCCGAACTGGTTGCCATCCCCAATGAGGAGGGGGCCGGTCTCCGCCGCCAGCAGGGTGCCGGTGTGAAAGACATTGCGGTCGCCCAGCCGCAGCTCCGCCGTCGGCGCGCAGGTGAGGGTGACGCAGGGATGAAAGACATTGCCCTGGCCGATGCGCGCGTGACGGGAGATGAGTACGGAGAACGGGTCGAAGATGACGTTGCCGCTGCTGGCGAGCGCGAGGACTTCCTTGAGGGTCAGCAGGCCCGCCGCGAGACGGGGCGCGTCGAGGGCGGAGAGCAGGTCCGGATCAAGCTGCATGGGAGGGCTCGCGACGGTGGAGGGTGAGGTTGGCGTGGAGGACGTCACAGGGGCGCTTCGCGATGAGGCCATCCTCCAGGCGCTCGTAGAGCCGCGCCGTCAGGACGTCCGTCAGGAAGGGCGTCTCGGTCATCTTTCCCGGCAGGATGCAGATGTGCCCGGGGACGGGTTCGTGGATGGCGATGTTGAGCGAGCGCGCGGCGCCCGCGTCGGGTGAGAAGTCCACCTTCGTGCACGCGACGTCGGTGAAGGGCGTCCCGCGCTTCCAGCCGGGCACCAGCCGCTCCAGCGCCCGGTGGAGGTTCCCCGCCTTCTCCTCGATGACGTTGTAGTCAGGCTCGGTGCAGAGCAGCGCGTCCTCGTTCAGGCCGACGATGCTGTAGCCACCGTGGTGCATCATCGCCGCCTCATGCGGGTCCACGTAGAACAGCCCGTGGGCGCCCAGGCGGGGCACGACGACCAGGTGGCTCTTCCAGTAGCGGATGGGCAGCTCCAGCTTGAAGAAGTCGCGGAAGAGATCCCTGGCGCCGAAGCCGGCGGAGTAGACGAAGAGTCCCGCCTCGACGTGGAGCGTCTGTCCGTCGGCGGTGACGACGCTGGCCTCCTGGCCGTTGATGCGCTCCAGGCGGGCGCCGGTGAGGACCTCGGTGCCGCCCTGCTGCGCGGAGGTGTAGAGCTTGCGGTACAGCATCCGGGTGTTGAGGCTGACGTCCGCGACCTCGAAGATGGCGGCGGCGCGGGAGAGGTCGGCGGCCGGGAAGCTCGAGACGGCGGCGGCCCGGGCCCTCGGCCGGTACCAGACGCCCGCCTCGTCCCACCGGGACGTGAGTTCCTGCACCCGGTCTCCGTCGCGGACCAGGACCAGCGGGGTGCGGTCCGCGTCCTCGACCGCCTCTGGCGCGAAGGCGCGAATCTGCTCGTGCCCGTAGATGCAGCGCCGCGCCACCTGGACCGCGTTCTCCCGGTCACGGATGGAGCCGGCATGGTAGCTGCCCCGGTGCAACCAGCCCTCGTTGCGCGTCGAGGGCCCGCTGGCGAGCGTCGGCTGCTTCTCCAGCAGCAACAACCGCAGCCCGAGCCGGGACAGCTTGTGGCTCAGCATCAGCCCGGTGATTCCTCCTCCTACCAACACCACGTCGTAGCGGCGGACGTCTCGAGTCACGGCACGCCTCCTTGTCGTTGCATGAAAATTCCAATCCCTGTTCAATTTGTTGCGTGAACGTGACTAACCAGAAAACCAAGGCGCGCGAAGATGGCTGGTTTGGGTCGTGCAACGGAAGGATGGGGGGCGTCTGCCTGCCTCCGTGCGGTTGCGACTCCAGGGCGGAGGGTGGAGGGGGGAGGGTGGAGGCGACGTGATGGCTCGGGCGCCGCGCGGCCGCCCCCCCGGAGGCACGCCCCCGTGGCGTGGTTCCAGGGGGTGCGCTTCAGGTGACGTGAGGCGGTGGGGTGGGTGAGGGGCCTGTCGCCCCACGCGGCGCCGCATCCCGTATGCTCGCCCGCGCCATGTCCCCGAACCTGAAAGCCCGAAGCGCGCTCGCCGCGGCCTCGCTCCTGCTCGCGACCCCGGTGCTCGCGCAGGCACCGCAGTCCGGCGCGTCGCCTGCGGAAGCCGCGCCACCATCGCAGGCCGAGGGCACTCCGCCCGCGCAGGCCCAGCCCACGATGACGAAGCCTCCGGAGCTGGTGCAGCCGGTGCAGGCCGCGTACCCGCCTGAGGCGCTCGCGGAGGGGCTCACCGGCTCCGTGCGCCTCATCATCACCATCGCCGCGGACGGCTCCGTGTCGGACGTGCTGCCGACGGAGCCGGCGGGTCATGGCTTCGACGAGGCGGCCCTCGCGGCGGTGCGCCAGTTCCGCTTCTCGCCCGCGGAGGTGGACGGCGTGCCCGCGCCGGTGCAGGTGGAGTACGTCTACCACTTCACCCTCGACGCTCCGCCGGAAGAGGCCCCTGGGCCGGAGCAGGTCCAGGCGGCGCGGAAGGCCACGCTCACCGGCCAGTTGATTTCACGAGGCAGCCGTTCGCGGGTGCCCGGTGCCACCGTGCGCTGTGGTGATGACCCGGAGGCGCCCGAGGCCCTCTCGGACGCGGACGGCCGCTTCACCCTGGAGGTGCCACCCGGCGAGTGCGCGGTGCGCGTGGTGGCGTCCGGCTTCCAGCTCTACCAGACGAAGGAGCAGCTCCAGGAGAACGAGACGACGGAGGTGAACTTCTTCCTCGCCCCCTCCGCCGGTGCGCTGGAGACGGTGGTGCGCTCCGAGCGGCCGAAGAAGGAGGTCGTGCGCCGGACCATCACGCGCCAGGAGGCACAGCGGACGCCGGGCACCTTCGGAGACCCCATCCGCGTCATCCAGACCCTGCCGGGTGTGGCGCGTGCGCCCTTCATCTCCGGCGAGCTGCTGGTGCGCGGCTCCAACCCCGGCCAGACGTCGACGATGATGGACGGGGTCCGCATCCCCATCCTCTTCCACCTGCTCGGCGGCCCCTCGGTGGTGAACGCCGAGTTCATCGACCAGCTCGACTTCTTCCCGGGCGGCTACGGCAGCCAGTACGGCCGCGCGGTGGGCGGAATCGTGGAGGTCGGCACGCGCAAGGGCGCCGCCGACACGTTGCACGGCTCCGTGAAGGTGGACCTGCTGGACGCGGGCTTCTTCCTGGAGGCGCCCGTGACGGACGGCATCAGCGTGGCCGCCGCCGCGCGGCGCTCGTACATCGACACGCTGCTACCCCTCGTCCTCCCCAAGAGCGAGGGCAGCACGCTGTCCGTGGTGCCTCGCTACTGGGACTACCAGGTGCGCGTGGACTTCGGTGCGAAGCGGGGCGCCCGCTCGGAAGAGGAGGCCCAGGCCCAGGCGGGCGGTGCGCGCAGCACCGGCTACGTCATGGCCTTTGGCAGTGACGACCAGCTCCGGGTGGTGTCCGCGGGCCCGGAGACGGAGCGGGACCTGTCGGTGGACACGCAGACCCTCTTCCACCGCCTCAAGGGTGACTGGACGTACCGCAAGGGCGCGCTCACCTCCGTCTTCACCCCGTACCTGGGCTACGACGCCAACAGCTTCCAGTTCGGCGCCGCGAAGCAGGACGGCGTGGGCTACACGGTGGGCGCGCGCGAGGTGCTGGGCCTGGAGCTGTCCTCCTCGCTCACCGTGCGCACCGGCCTGGACCTCGTGTACGAGCACCAGTCCTTCGACGTGGAGTTCCCCGCCCCGGAGAACTTCGAGTACGTGGCCTTCCCCGGCGCCGAGTCCGTGGGTGAGCTGCTGGTGGAGAAGATTGGCCTCGGCTCCTTCGACGGCGCGCTCTTCGTGGAGGCGGACCTGAAGGTGGGCAAGTTCACCTTCACCCCCGGCGTGCGCGGCAACCTCCAGCGCGCGGGCAACGCCCGGAACCTGGCGTTGGATCCGCGGCTGTGGGTGAGCTTCGCGGCCACCGAGCGCACCAACCTCAAGGGCTCGCTCGGCCTCTACAGCCAGCCGGCGGAGACGTTCCGCTTCATCGCTCTGCCGTACGGCAACCCGGACCTCATCTACCAGCGCGCGTTCCAGAGCAGCCTCGGCGTGGACCACCGCCTGACGGACGTGCTCAACGTGGACGTGACGGGCTTCTTCAACCGCCGCTTCAACAACATCGCGGCGCCCGGGCAGATCGTCACGCGCCCGGGAGGAGGCGTCGTCCAACTGCCGTACTCCAACGAGGGCATCGGCCGCGCCCTGGGCCTGGAGGTGATGGTGAAGAAGAACCGCGCGTCCGCGTCGGACAAGTGGTCCGGCTGGCTGTCATACACCTTCAGCCGTTCGCTCGACGGGCGCACGGGCTCCAACCCCGACAGTGGTGGAGGCTTTGGCGGCAGCTTCGGTGGCGGTGGTGATGAGACCTACGGTCTCAGCCCCTTCGACCAGACGCACATCCTCACGCTGGTGAGCAGCTATGTGCTGGGCAATGGCTGGGAGCTGGGTGGGCGCTTCCGCTACACCACCGGCCGTCCGACGACGCCGCTCAACCACTCGTTCGACCTGTTCCAGGCGGATCGCAACCGCTTCAACGGCACGTATGGTCCTTATGCCTCGGCGCGCACGGCGGGCTTCCACCAGCTCGACGTGCGGCTGGACAAGGGCTGGCAATTCCAGAACTGGACGCTGGGGGCCTACATCGACGTGCAGAACCTCTACAACGCGGAGAACGTCGAGTTCGTCTTCAACGACTACCGGCAGCGCCGGGAGTACGAGGTGCCCGGCATCCCCATCCTCCCCGTGGTGGGCGTGAAAGGAAGCTTCTGACATGAAGGCCCTGCTCAACTCCGGAGGTCTGCTCCTGCTGGCGATGGCGGCGCTCGCCTGCGTCGACCCCGAAGACCGGTCCTCTCGCGTGCACGACTTCCGGGTGCTCGGCGTCTCCACGGAACAGCCAGAGCTGATGGCCTCCACCTGCGAGCGCACGCCAGAGGCCCTGGACGCGCTCGCGGCGGAGGTGACGTACCGCGCGCTGCTGGTGGACCCCGCCGGCGAGGGGCGCCCCATCACGTACACGCTCTGGGCGTGCGCGGATCCGGATGACCGCACGTGCGCGAACGAGGCGGACCGCGTGCTGCTCGCGGAAGGCACCACGGGCGCGGGCGAGCTGACGCTTCCCATCCGTCCAGGCGCGGCCAGGGTAGGGGAGGACAGGCTCCTGCTGGAGCGCGTGCAGGAGGAGGACCCCTACCTGGGACTGGGAGGCATCCGCATGCCGCTCGTCCTGCGGGCGGTGGCGGGCGACGAAGAGGTGTACGCGCAGAAGCTGATGGTCTTCTGGTGCCCGGTGGTGGAGGGCATGAAGGCCAACGAGCAGCCGGTGCTCCCGGGCCTGCGGGTGGATGACGTGCCCTGGCAGGACGGCGTGCTGCCGGAGTTCAGCGGCCCCGGTCCCTTCGTGGTGACATCCGAGGACGTGTCGGCACTGGAGGAGGCGTACGTGGTGCCGGGCCTGCGGTTGCAGGCCGTGAACCTCAAGGAGGCGTGGGAGATCTCCTGGCACGCCACGCTGGGGGAGTTCGGTCCGCAGGAGACGGGCGGCGCGGACTTCGGTGGCCAGCAGGGACGACACCGCACGGAGTGGAAGCCGGCCGAAGGCGCGGCGGCCCAGGAGGTGACGTTCTGGGCCGTGGTGCGCGACGGGCGCGGCGGCAGCTCATGGTTGGTGCGGCGGGCGCGCTGGAGTCCCTGAGCAGCGTTCGGCGATGGAGCTCCATGCCCGGCAATCCCGGCCGGTGGTGGCTGACCTTGCCGGCCCTCCGGTCCCGGATCATGGCAACACTTGCCGTCCTGGAGGTCGCTTCCGGGGGAAGGGGCCCCTCACGGCGATTGGCACCCGCGTTGCTCTAGGGCTGGCCTGCTGCCAACCCAAGGACTCCAGCCCCCATGATGAAGCTCCGCACACTCCTGCTGTTGTTGCCCTGCCTCCTGTGGGGTCCGCTCGCGCTCGCCCAGGCGCCGAACGTCACGACCTATTACGAGCCCATGGAGGGTGGCGCCATCCGCTACCTCACCATGGCGTCTCCGTCGGCGATCGGGTCGGGTCCCAGCCACCAGTTGTCGCTCGCGCTGGCGTTGCGCAACAACCAGGCGACGTCCGTGACGTTGTCCCAGGTGATGATTGATTTCCCCGGCACGACGACGCTGTTGACGGGCATGACCACCAGCGTCGCCGTGCCCGCGAACGCGATCCGCAACTGGTCGTTCAGCGCGGCCCAGAACATCATCCTGCCAAACCCGGCGCCTTCCACCGTCCGCGTCTGGCTCTACTTCACGGGCTACCCGACCCCGGTGATCGAGACGTTCACGCTCGCCGCCTACCAGGCGCCCACTCCGTCGGGCAGCAACCGCTTCTGGGGCCGGGTGGGCGACCTGCGCCCCCACGAATACTGGCAGGGCATGGGCGCGGTGCACGGCGCGAGCGTCCAGGGCTGCCAGCTCTTCGCCCATGACGTGGGCGTCTATGGTTGGACGGGCTCCGGCTGGTCCGACCTGCTTCCGGGCACCGACGGTTCGCAGAACGAGCACTACCGGCAGTGGGGCAAGCCCATCTACGCGGCCACGGCGGGCACGGTGACGGCCTTCGTCAACACCGACCCGACCAACTTCCCGGTGGGTTCGGTCAACCCGGCGGCGCACGGCGGCGGCAACAGCTTCCTCATCGACAACGGCACGTATGAAGTCGGGTATGCCCACATGCAGGCCGGCACGCTCAACCCTGCACTGTTGTCCATTGGCGCGCAGGTCAACGTGGGTGACTACCTGGGCCTGCTGGGCAATTCGGGCAGCTCCTCGAAGCCGCACCTCCACATCGGAGCGATCGCCTCGGACGCGTCCGCGACGCTGTGGTCCCCCCAGTGCGGAGGCCCGCTGCGCCCGTTGCCGCTCGACGGTGCCTTCGCCATCGACCAGGCGGTGCTGACCCCCTGGTACGGGATCGAGCAGCTCGCGCCCTGGTCCCAGATGAACGGCGTGGGCATTCCCAGCGGAGCGGCCCCCAATCACATCAACTCGCTCCTCTGGCCCTCGGCGAGCCTGCCGGTGGTGCTGAGCCACTCCGTGCTCAACGACTTCGCGCTGGCCCCCAGCGGCCAACTGTGGGCCGTGCGCAACACGAACGCGGTCCTCACCACCCAGGACCGCTTGAGCGGCCCCCTCCACACCGGCGTCTACCTGAATGTGAACCCGGGCGGCAGCGCGAAGGCCATCGCCGTCTCCGCCTCGGTTCCGTATGTGATTGGGATGAACGACTTCGTCTACCGGGGCACCAGCTCCGGGTGGGTCCAGACGGCGCAGACGGCCAAGCGCCTCACGGTGGATGAGTCCACCGGCAAGGCCTGGGTCATTGGCCTGGACGACAAGGTCTACTCCTTCAACCCCGCGACCCTCATCTGGAGCGCCCACCTCCCGACCGCCTCCACGGGCAAGGACATCGCGGTCGCCCAGGGCATCCCCTCCATCATCGGCATGGATGACCGCGTCTGGAAGTTCAACGGCTCCTACTTCGCGCAGTTGCCCGCCACCACGACGCTCAAGCGGCTGGCGGTGGACGGCACCTCCGGCAAGCTGTGGGGCATCGGGGCCAATGACGGCGTCTGGTCCTCGACGAGCGGCAGCACCTGGGCCGAGCACCCCGGCGGTGCCCGCGCCTACGACATCACCGTGTTCCAGGGGCTTCCGTACGTGCGCGGCCTGGATGGCGGCGTCTGGAAGATCGCGGGCTTCGGCTTCTCCCGCGTCAACGTCGTCCAGCCCTGAGCGTCGCCGGGGCCGTGCCCCGGACACACGTTGCACGGGGTGGCAGACCCGGCACCGCCCTGAAGCTTGGGGCGGAGCCGGTGTCAGTCGCCCCGCTTCTTCTTGCCCCGAGCGACCTCGGTGGCCAGGGCATCCAGCTTCGGCGTCCAGAAGGCACGGAAGCGGTCCAGCCAGGCGTCCACCTCCGCCAGGGGCGCGGCGTCCACGGCGTAGAGGCGCCGGGCGCCATCCACCCGCACCGTCGCGAAGCCGTTGTCCCGCAGGACCTTCAGGTGCTGCGAGACGGCCGACTGGGTGATGCCGAACTCGCGCTGGACCACGACCACGACCTCGCCCGAGGCGTGCTCGCCTTCCGCCAGCAGCTCCAGGATGCGGCGGCGGACCGGATCTCCGAGGACGTCGAAGGCGTGCATCAGCCTCCTGTATAGAACGCGGCCGTGCGGTCGGCCATCCCTCGGGCCACGTCCGCGGCCTCTCCGGCCGCCACGTGGGCGTCGGCCCAGGCCTGGGCGCTCGCGCGCATGAAGGTCTTCGCCTCGTCGGACGCAGCCCAGACGGCGTTGGCTTCCGGAGCCAGGGTCTGGCCATTCTCGACGTGGAGGCCCAGCCCGTAGAAGCCCAGGTCCCAGCCCACGCCCGTGGCGCCAGGGCCGAACTGGCTCCAGAACTGTTCGACGTCGGCGGCGTGCACGATGTGTTCGAGCGTCAGCCGCGTGCCCTTGCCCTCCGGCGCCAGGCGCACGGTCACCCAGCTCATGCCGCCGTTGAACTCCCAGGTGACATCAAACGCCGTGGGCTTGTCACAGCGCTTGATGGTTCCGCCCGCGTTCCCCTTGAGCTGATAGCGGCCGCCCAACTGCAACTGCCCCTCGATGGGCAGGAACCAGCGCGGGATGCGCTCGGCGCTGGTGACCGCGTCCCACAGGTCCTCGATGTCGGTGGTGTAGACGCGATGGGCGATGACCACGTGGGCCGGCTTGCCTTCGTACTCACGCTCGACGCATGCGCGAAACTCGGCGCCAATGATCTTGTGCAGCATGTGTGGACCTCCCGCTTTCACGGAGTCACTACAGTTCGCACTCATATTAGTCAATTCTTATATGTTCGCGCTGGATGCCGGAACGGAGTGGGTTGGCGCGGTGGGCCGCTCTTTTCGCCGCCGGCCCCAGGGCTTTAACCTGCGAAGAATGCGCTGTGGCCCCCACCGCTGGTTCATCTCCGGATCGTTCCTGACGCTCCAGCACGAAGTGCGTCCCTTTGAGCGATGGGTGTCATGGGGCGTGCTCGTGGCTGCCCTGGGCTTCCCGGTGTTTTCCCTGTCGACGGGCATCCTCTCCAACAACGGGCACATCTGGCTCTTGATGGTGGGGCTGGGGGCCCTGGCGGCCCATCACCTGGCATCCCGCTGGAAGGTGCTCCTGAACCTGGAGAACCGCACCCTGTGGCGCCGGACCGGCTACCGGGAGTCCTTCACCGGGAAGGCACAGCCCCTGGAGCCATTCACGTCCGTGGCCCTCCGGATGCGAGGGCAGGCCGCCAGCGATGGTCCCTTCTTCGCGAAGGCCTATTCCGTGGCGCTGGTGTCGCCGGCGCGAGCGGTGACGCTGTCCCACAGCGATGACCGGGAGGAGGCCCTGGAGCTGGCGCAGGCCGTGTCCCGGTTCCTGGGGCTCGGGCTGAGCGTGGAAGGAGGGCAGAGTCGCCCCGTGACCGCGCGGCTGGAAGAGGCGCCTCTCACGGACGGGGGCATCCCGGCGCTTCCCTCCGGCAGCGGCATCCGGTTCACCCAGGGGGGCCGGGGACTGACGCTGGAGCTGCCTCCGTGTGGGTGGAGCTTCGTCTACGCGGCGCAGGCCGCACTTGCCTTGCTCATCGGCGTGGGCGGACCTGCCTTCTTCTTGGTGCAGTGGAGCCGTACGTTTGGCCTGCGGTCGGCCGCGTCGACGGTGCCCGTCATCACGTGCGCCATCCTCGTCGCCTGTGGAGCCTTCCTGTTCTGGCGGGTCGCCCGTGAGTCCACCACGGGCTGGACCGTGATCGCGTCCTCCCGAGGCATCCAACTCACGCGCCACGGCCCCTGGCGGCCTCGTCAGGTCACGAGGCTCCCGGCCTTGCGCATCCAGGACATCGACCTGCGGGACATGCGGACCGAGACCTCCCGGGGCAGGAGTGTCGTCATCGAGCACGATGTGGGCATCGTGCAACTGGGCATGGACCTGTCCCAGGCGGAACTCGAATGGACGGAGACGGTGCTGCGCCGGGCCCTGGCGACTCCCTCCAAGGTGGCTCGCCGGGAGGCCGTCTGAGTTCCCTGGCAACTCAATAGATTTCCCGCAACTTCCGAACGCCTCCCGGGTTCACAGGGCCAATTCCCCGGAGGAATCACGCATGACGCAACACGGAAGGACGACGTTCAGCCCGATGTGCGGGCTGCTGGCCCTGGGCCTCATTGGCTGTGGATCCGCCGAGGACGCCTTCGAACCCACCGCGGACGCGCCCCCGGGCACGTCCCGCGCGGCTCTCACCGCGTATGAGCAAGCCGCGCTGGACACGGCCAACAATTCGGCGAGCTGCACGCCGCTCGGGAATTTCTACTGGGAGATTGGCAATGCAGCGGGGTCGCTCTACGGAATCCCGCGCGGCAGCGGCGTGTCCGCCACGACGGTGATGCCCATCGCGTCCGCGAGCAAGTGGCTGTACGCGGGGGCCTACGTGCAGTCGAAGGGGTACGCGAACCTCACCGCGGACGAGAAGAAGCGGCTCAACTTCACCAGCGGCTACATCGACGAGAGCACCACCTTGTGTGGCGTCGCCGGGACGACTGTCTCGGATTGCTACGGACCCACGTACAAGGATGTCTCCTACCGCTCGATCCAGAACGGCCGGTTCTTCTACAACGGCGGCCACATGCAGAAGCTGGCGCTTGACGATATCGGCGCGAGGAAGGGCACGGGGGTGGCGAGCGTCATGGACTGGCTCAACGCCCGGCTGGGCACCACGCTGCCGGAGTCCGACAGTGACGTCGCTCCGGGCGGGGGCTTCTCCGGCAGCGCGGCGCTCTATCGCGTCTTCCTGATGAAGCTGCTCAACAACCAGTATGAGCTGTCCTCCAAGCTGACCGTGGACTCCGTTCCGGCCTGGGAGGGGGGCACCAACGTTTCCTACACGCCGTGGACGGCGGCAGGGCAGGCGTATTACGGGCTCGGGCACTGGATCGAGGGAGAGACCGTGAGTGGCGTGTGGACCGTGACGGGCCACTCCTCGGCGGGAGCGTTCGGCTTCTATCCCTGGGTGAACGCCGCGAGGAACCGGTACATGCTCCTGGCCCGCAGTCGCCAACTCGGTGGGGATGCGGAGGGCGAGAAGTCCCGCGTCTGTGCCCAGGCCATCCGCAAGGCCTACGAGCTGGGCGTGGCGCAGCCGTAGCCGCCGTACGGCATCGCGCGTCCGTGCCTGCGACGCGCGAGCCGCTCCCTGACGGTGAGGGAAGGGTCAGCGCACTTCGAGTTCGTAGAGGCGCGTCGCCGGGTCGCCGTTCTGGGACGGGGTGGTCACGTTGAGCTTGATGTAGCGCGCGGAGGTGGCGCTGATCGGGTGTGTGGAGGTGTTGGCGGTGTTGTTGGTCACCGTCACCGGGGTGCTCCAACTCGTGCCGTTGCTGGAGGTCTGGAGGGTGAAGGCCCGGGTGTTCCAGGTGCTGGCTTCACCGCCTGCGGCGGCATGCTTGACGACGAAGCTGCTGACCGTCTGCACCGAGCCGAGATCCACCTGAAGCCAAGCAGGGGAGGCCAACGAGCAGAACTTGTCGGTGGTGCCGCCGGAGACGCTTCCGTTGACCGCCTTGCTCGGCGTCTCGGTGGTGTTGCAGGCGCTGGATCCAGTCGCCGGCTTGTTGAGCGCCAGGTTGACGTTGCCGGCGCCGACCGAGACGGTCTGGGTCCGGGTGTGGGTGGCGCCGCCGTTGTCGGTCACGGTCAGGGTGACGTTGTAGTTGCCGGTGCTGGCATAGACACGGCTGGGGTTCGTCGCGGTCGAGCCGCTGCCGTCGCCGAAGTTCCAACTGCGCGAGGTGATGGTGCCGTCGCTGTCGCTGGAGGCGTCGCTGAAGGTCGCGGTCAGTCCGCTCACGGTGACGCCGAAGTTGGCGACCGGCGGGGTGTTGCCGCTGACCGCGGTGTTGATGGCCGCCGCGTATTGCGCGGTCGTGCCCTGCGCCGCGCACGCCCGGATGTCGTCGTAGAGCCACATGAAGCCGCCGTTGATGCCGGCGGTGCTCTTCCAGTTGCTCATCTTGCTCTGCACCGTGGCCGGACTGTCACCGCTGCCGCAGCCGGTGCCGTGGCGCGACCACAAGCCCGGGTCGACGGTCATGCCCATCGCGGTGTTCCAGCTCGCGGGGTTGTTGCCGGCGCCGCCGTCGTAGACCTGGAGGTAGATGCCATCCACCGCGCTGCCGAGGTTGTCCTTGAGGCTCCTCCAGAAGGCCTGCTGGGTATAGGGCGCGAAGGTGATCTTGTAGCCCAGGCCGATGAGCATCTGCCCGAACTGGGTGGTGGGGGCGAGGTCGTAGGCGCTCTCGTCGTCGAAGTTGACCGCGTTGGCGCCCGTGGCGGTCTTCAGCGCCTGGAAGTTGCGGTACAGGATGCTGTTGCTGCCGGTGCCGCAGACGAGGGTGCTGCCGCAGCCCGTGGCGGTGCCGTTGACCAGCCGGGCCATGCGCTCGAAATCCGGAACGCTCCAGGCGCCAATCGACACTTCGATGCGATTGACCGAGGTCGGCGCGGTCTTGAGCGTGGCCAGCCGCGTCGGCCAGGCCGGGTCGCCCATGTAGGCGCCGTTCTTGACCACCGGGATGTCGTTGTAGACGAGGTCGCCGTTGTCCTCGATGTGGAAGCTCCAGAGGATCACGGTGGTGAAGCCCGAGTTGCGCAGGTCGTCCATCACCGCGGTGCCGCCGGAATAGAAGGGGCCGCCGCCGTAGATCGCCGAATCCGCCTGGGCTACCGGCGCGAAGGCGACCAGGGCGAGGGTGGCGAGCGCCGGCCAGACCTGGCGGGCGGAACGGAGGCAGGACGCGAGTGGCTTCGACTTCGGCATGGTGCGAACCCCTGTCGTGGACGCGATGGCAACGATGCGCGCCGCACGAGCTGCGGGCCTGCCCGCATTGCGGTCGCGCGCTCCCTGTCGCCGACCTTGGCGACGGGCTGACATTGCGAGCGCCGAAACCAGAATGTCAATTCTATTCGGACAGGCTTGAATAATGTGAAAATATTCTTAGTCGGTAGTGGGCCGGATTCTTGCCCGGCCGATTTGGGTGACGCGCCTTACCTCAGTGCGGCACGCATTGGATCCCGCGCACGACGGTGCGCCACCGGGTCCTGCGCCTGCTGGAGAAAAGAGGTGCCTGTCCGTGCAAGAGCGTGAGGACGTACTTCAAGTGTACCAGATGCATTCCCTGCAACAGCAGCTGCGCTGGACGGCTAGCCTCTCCCCGAAAGCAATCTAGGTGCCACCCCTTTAAACATCTTCTTTGACGTAGTCGACGGTGCCGGCAGCGAGGACGCGTGACGTCGCGACCTGCCGGCGCACCTCGCTCGCTGGCGCGTAGCCTTTCTTCTTCTTGGGCTTCGGTCCGCGAGGGTGCTTGAGGAGCATCGCTGGGTCGACGTGCCTTGCCATGTCCACCAGCGTCCGGGCCAGCCGTTTCGGTGTCTGGCTTTCGTAGGGCAGCCAGACTTCCTCCGGGAGAGCGGCCTTCATTCCACCGTAGTACTCGCGCAACTCGGCCGCGATGTAGAAAGAGGAGATGGGCTTCTCCTCGCATACGGGATGGGCGGTCCGCACTGCCGCCTGCAAAAGGGCCAATACATCATAGGCCACCAGTGCGACGCAGAATCCAAGCAGGGCTCCTCGGGGCGAGCCCAGGCTTCGCAGCTCGCTTTCAAGGACAGACTCCAAGCGGCCAAAAAGGCATTCAATCCGCCAACGCGTACGGTACAGCCGTGCGAGCGTTGTCGCCCCCTTGCGGTCCGCCGGGACGTTCGTCAGCAGCCGAATGACTGCGTCGCCGTCGTCGGTTGGCGTGTCGAGTTCAATCTCGATGCGCCGCAGTCGCAGCACTCCACCGGCTCCGTCTGGGATGGACACGGGCTGCTCGAAGACCGTCCCCGTTTCGATGCGCCCCACCTTGCGTCGTGAGCCCTCCTCTGTCGGCGAGGGATTGCGAGCGTGCTCCCGCACGAGCAAAAAGGCGTCGCGCGCGCTGAAGGCCTGGAGAATCGAGCGCGTGCTGAAGCCCCGGTCCGCCACCCAGAGGTGGCCTGGCTCGACTTGCGGCAGCAGGTGCTTGAGCAGCGAGCGCTCATGGTCATGCGCGTCCTCCCAGGGCAGCACGTCGGCCACCAGGTCCAGGTCCGGGTCATAAAGCACGAGGGATTGGCCCGGCATCGCCGCGCCCCGGAAACCCCGCAGCGCGCAAAGCCGCTTGTCACTGGCCGGCAAGTCGTTGCCGTCCACGATGCGCACGCTCATCCCCTCGCAAACCGCGTCCCCCGGGCCCATCGCGCGGCGCACTGGGGAAAGCCGCGCGTATGCGCCACGCACCAGCGCCCTGAGGACAGCTGGTTCGGTCCGGTTCACCTTCTTGTAGAGCGCCTGCACCGAGACGGGCAGCCGATGCCGCTGCGCCGCCGCATGCAGCGAGGGGCGCAGGCCCAGCACCACCAGACTCATGCGGTCAACGACGTCGGAGAAGAGCAGCTCGCGCTCATACTGCCGGCCCCGGTGCTCATGGAACGCCGCATCCACCCACGCTGCGTCACAGGCACGCTCCAGCACCACCCGGGCCATGACGGTGAGTGGACTCTGGGCAAGGAAGCGCTCCACGATGGACTCGAACATGACGGTAGAACCCCCAGTCCCAATGTGGCCAAGGCGCTCCCCTGCGCACAGCGGTCAGGACGTGCAGATGGAGCAGTCCCTTCGCACGCCCGCTCGCCAGCCTGCATGCCTTCCTCCCAGGGCGCCGAGGCCGAAGATGTTTAGAGGGGTGAATCTAGGTGCGCCTTGCTGAAGGGCTTTTCCCTGCACTTCCATACACACCTGCATGCCAATAACAGGCAAGGCCTGGAGCGACTGTGCCGAAACGGGGCGCGGCGAACCTGATGAGATTCACTGCTGCCTTCTTCGCCATCGTTTCACTGTGTGGGGGCCAATTGAACTGCTCAACCACGAGCGACATCTCGCGCTCGCGCGCCTCCAGAACGTGCTTGCGCAGTTCATTCGAGTGGGAACGGGATATGCCTCATCTCCGCCT
The DNA here is from genome assembly GCF_026626765.1 of Corallococcus sp. bb12-1. Lineage (NCBI taxonomy): Bacteria > Pseudomonadati > Myxococcota > Myxococcia > Myxococcales > Myxococcaceae > Corallococcus > Corallococcus sp. bb12-1. Next base: position 24,291 of record NZ_JAPNJZ010000030.1, read on the forward strand.
ACTTCAGGGCACGGCTCCCGGATCGAAGCCTCTGGGAAGGGCAATCAGTTCCGCTTGGGGGGCTCGTACCTCCAGTAGTCGCGCCGGTTAATCGCCCCGAGCAGCTTGCCAATCTGTCCCAGCCCAATCCCCCTCTCGCGAGCGTCTGTCACCAAGTCCACGTTGTAGCTTCCCTCGGGCTTGGCGATCAGAATGAAGCCACTCTTGCGCAGTTCAGATGGTCGCGCATCGAAGTCGACCTGTGTGTAGCGGTAGGCATCGCTCAGATGGACCGCCAGCGGATCGAGCCCTCGCCGCTTGACCTCGTAGAGAACCTCATCCGGATGAGGCAGCCGATGGAATGACTCCACCTTCGCGTGATCCCGAAGCCGAGCCTCGAAGAAGCTGATAATACTGCGATGCAGGTCCGTACCCATGGCTTATCTCCGAAACCCCAAGTTGAGCGAATGGACAGCGCCCGCCTTGCGGATGAAGGCGTCGTGCGCGTCCGTCTCGTCGTCAAAGAAGAGGGTGCAGTGCAGATGATGCCCGTGGTGCTGTAGAAATTCACGTTTGAGTTGTGGAATCAGGTCACTGCCTCGCGCCTCACGAGACAACCTGAGCACTACGTCTACATCTGTGCGCGCTTTGGCGGCGTAGAGCTGTGAGCCGAACAGGCCGGCTGCCGTGATGTCTTTGTGCGGGGCCAGTTCACCCTCGAGTCGAGCGACGAGGTCCTTCAACTCACTATCAACAGTTGGGTCCCTCGCCGCCGCCGTGGAAACGACCGATGTGACCCCGACGGGAAATTGATGGTCTCGGTAGTCCACCGTAGGATCTTCACAGTGCTTCTCAAACGCGTAGATGTGCGACACCCACGCTTCAAACAGGGCGCGATGGGGGGCGGGGACTAGGTTCCGACCTTCTTGGATGAGTCCTGCAATCTTCTGGTTGTTGGGCACGAGGATTTCACGCTTCGCTCGTTCCCACAGCCCGAATTCCGAGCGCAGCGATCCAGGAGAGTTGGCGCCGGAGTTCGGTGCAAAGTCGCGGTACACACGCCCGTTCTCCTCTATCAGCGGGCGGAGGAGGCCGCAGAATTCCTGGAAGCTGTGGATGTCGGAGGGTAGTCCGGACTGTGTGAGAGCGTGGGCAACGGGCGCTACCGCCAGTGTGCGGATGCGACCGATGGCTGGCTTGCGTCGATTGTGTTGCTCGGTGATGTGTCGGTAGATCTGGTCGTATCCAGCTTCAGTCGACACATCGTAGTAGGTGGCACCGCGCAGTGGCTGTGGTCGGCTTGCGGCGTCCCGCATGTCGAAAACCACAGGGATGAATTTCGTGTTGAAGCCGCTGCCTTCATAGAGTTCCAGCCGGATGTTTGCCCCCTCCCATCGTCCTCCAAGCCCCTTTGCCCGATCGCCCCTGTTTTCGTACCTCTCAAGGTACGTGGGTGTGCAGACCACGAGCACGTAGTCGGCCTCGCGAACCATTCGCTCCATCCAGGCAGGCCACCCTTCGGGTGGGGATACCTCGTATTGGTCGATTGAGCAGTCAACGCCGTCGTTGCAAAGCCGGTCCGACAAGCCGATAACATGCGCCTTATGGTCGTCCGAATCATGCGTGTAGCTGATGAAGACCCGCTTCAGCGAGGTAGCCATGGTGACCTCGGTGTCCGGTTTTGACGGATAGATTGTGCCATTTTAGCAGAAGCGGATTACCTTGTGATAGGGGGCCACTGTCAATGGGCGCTGGCCACTTGCTCGCAGAGATAGGCGCCAAGCTCACCTCGCTGCCCAATCCAGGCAACTTGCCCTTATGCGCCTGTGGTGGTGGCAGCCTTTAGGCGTGGTCGTCTTCCGCCTGCGCTGCCCAGCACGCCCGCCCCCTATGTCAGGGAAGTTGTCGCCTCGGCTGACCGGCTGGGATGACCACGCCTTGGGGGCGAGAGCAGGCAGGACGCAGTGCAGTACACGGATGGATTCAAGTCAGAGATGGTGAGGCGGATGGTAGGTCCGGGCGCGGTGAGCGCCGCAGCGTTGGCCCGCCAGGAGGGCGTGTCGCAGCCGACGCTGTCGCAGTGGCTGCGGGAGGGGAATATGTTGGTGGCGATGACGCCCCCGCCCGAGGAGAAAAGCCCGCCGTGCCCGCTGCGCGGAAGAAGTGGACGCCCGAGGAGAAGCTGCGCGTGCTGGTGGCGGCCCAGGGGCTCACAGGCGAGGAGTTGGGGGCGCTGCTGCGAGGAGAGGGGCTGCACGAGGAGAAGCTGAAGGAGTGGCAGCAGGCCGCCGCTGAGAAGCGGGTGAAGGAGTTGGAGCGCGAGTTGCACCGCAAGGAGAAGGCGTTGGCGGAGACGGCGGCATTGCTGGTGCTCGAAAACAAACTTCAGGCGACGGGCTGGGGCGAGCGGCACCTGGACGACGAGGACGACGCAGTGGACGAGAAGCGCGAGAAATGACGTTCGCGCACGTACAGGAGGCTATCCAGCAGGGCGTGCGCCTGGAGGCCGTCTGCGAGCGGTTCGGGGTGGCGGTCCGCACCGTCCAACGCTGGAGGAAGCCGGAAACAGCGCAGGACAGGCGGTACGGTCCGCGCCCCCGGCCCGCCAACCGCCTCTCCGAAGTCGAGAACTGCCGCATGCTGGCGGTGGCCGACAGCGAGGAGTTCCGGGACGTCTCGCCCAAGGAACTGGTGCCCAGGCTGGCGGACCGGGGCGAGGACGTGGCCAGCGAGGCGAGCTTCTATCGGGTGCTGCGCGAGGCGGGCCAGCTTACGCTCCGGGGCCCCGCGAAGCCTCCCGCGCCGCGCCCCAGGGCGGAGCACACCGCCCGTGCCCCCTGCCAAGTATGGAACTGGGATATCACGTACCTGAAGGGCCCGGTGAAGGGCTGCTTCCTCTCCTGGAGACACGGGAGAAGTCCACCTCGCCGCGAAGTCCCAACTCGTGCAGGAGCCGCGCCTGGAGTTGCTCCCACACGCGGCCCGGGTCCATTCCTCCAACCTGCGCCAAGTCGTCATGCCCGACAGGCCGAACTGCTTGCGCGGCAGCATCTCCCACGGGATGCCGCTCCTCAACGCGAAGACGGTGGCCTCCAACTCCGCACGGTCATCCGCCCGAGGGCGGCCTAGCTTCTTCTTGGATCGGGGCGGAGGCAACAGGGGCGCCACGCGCTGCCAGAAGGCATTGGGGACGAGTTCGCGGACCAAGCCCAGCAAGCTGAGGATGCCCTTTGCTGTCGGTTAGGGCGCGATCAGAAATTAGTTAGTCGAATAGTGGAATAGACAGGCGACCGAGCGTGTTGGCCGGAGATGGACGCGGAAAAGGCCGTGGCGGAGCGCTACCAGGCACTCCGAGACGTCATGGATGAGCGGGTGACGCGCCGCTGGGCAGGGGCCGAGGCACTCGCGCTGGGGCGCGGCGGCGTCACTGCGGTCGCACGGGCGACGGGCTTGGCGCGCATGACGGTGCGCGCGGGGCGCGACGAGGCGAGCGGAAAGAGTCCTCCAGGAGAGCTGGTGCGGGTGCGGCGCAAGGGTGCGGGCCGCCCCCCGGTGGAAGTGGCTCAGCCGGGGCTGACGGAAGCCTTGGAGTCGCTGGTGGACCCGGTGACGCGGGGAGACCCGGAGTCGCCGCTGCGCTGGACGTGCAAGAGCACGAGGGTGTTGGCCGCGGAGTTGAAGAAACAGGGTTATGAAGTGAGCCCGCAGAAGGTGGGGGAGCTGCTCAAACGCCAGGGCTACAGCTTGCAGGCCGGGGCCAAGTCGCTGGAGGGAGAGTCGCATTCCGACCGCAACGCCCAGTTCGAGCACATCAACGCCCAGGTGGGGGAGTTCCAGCAGCGGGGGCAGCCGGTCGTTTCGGTGGACACCAAGAAGAAGGAGCTGGTGGGGGAGTTCAAGAATGGAGGTCGCGAATGGCAGCCGGCAGGGGCGCCAGTGCTGAGCCTGACGCATGACTTCCCGGACACGGCAGTGGGCAAGGCGATTCCCTATGGCGTGTACGACGTCGGGGACAACAGCGCCTGGGTGTCGGTGGGAGTGGACCACGACACGCCCGTCTTCGCCGTCAATAGCATCGCCACCTGGTGGCGCAAAATGGGCCAGGAGCGCTATCCCGAGGCGCAGCAGTTGCTGGTGACGGCGGACTCGGGCGGCAGCAACAGCGCGCGAAGCCGGGTGTGGAAGGCAGAGTTGCAGCGACTGGCGGACACGACGGGATTGTCCATCAGCGTCTGTCATTTCCCTCCCGGCACGAGCAAGTGGAACAAGGTGGAGCATCGCCTCTTCAGCCACATCAGCATGAACTGGAGAGGCCGTCCGCTGGAGGACTACGAGACGGTGGTGAACCTCATCGGCACCACGACTACCGCCAAGGGCCTGAAGGTGAATGCACGGCTGGACCGGCGGCGCTACCGCACGGGAGTCAGCGTCTCTCAGGCGACAATGCACCAACTCCGCCTCATCCGCTCAGACTTCCATGGAGACTGGAATTACGTCCTCAAGCCCATTTCGGCCAAGTAATTTCTGAGCGGACCCTTAGTCTAGTAATGAATTTCGTTAGGTGCTGTTAGTATATTTCTGTTCGAAGAGGATGGAGGCTTGGCAATGGCGCAGGAGAAGAAACGAGATGCTTTAAGTGAGGCCATAGCCAAACTGGATTGGCATGGTTGCTCCGCAACTCTGGCGACGCTCAACGCGGGCGTCGACTACTTGCTTGAGCGAATTATCCATTCTGGAAGCATGATTCTGCAGAGAGGAGACGACCGGCTGCGGCAGCGCCGAGATACGTTCGCTTCGGGCGTCGAGGCGCACCTCACGACGTTAGGCGCAACGGACGAGCTGCAGGCATTTATTGACCACGTGCGGCAGTGCAAGCTCGCTGAATCTGGCTATCAGGCGATTCAAGCGACGCTTCAAGAGACGACCGGCGATATCGCGCCCGATCAACATGCATGGGGAACCCTCGAACGACTCCATCTGGAGTTGCTGGCACTAAAGAAAAACCTTCGGCGAGAACTGCGAAAGAGGAAGACAGTCGACCCCGTGTCCCTCCATCTCGTTGGTGACGACGGAGCAACTTACGCGCCCGATGCCGCTGCAGCTACCTTCATCAGCACAGCCTCTGCCGCCGTGAAGATGTTCGCTTACGGAAATAGGTGGTTCGACGGAGAGGGAAATATCGTCCTGCCGGCAAGGCCTTTCGTCTCTGCCAGGACTCGGTGGCGCATTGGCAACACGTTTGTTCTCGGAGCCGCTTGGCGCACGCTCGACTTTAGCACCGAGCGTTGGAGATTCTTTGGAGGAGAGGTCAGAATATTGAAGGAGGCCGGAGGTTCTGCAGAACGCCTACCGAGAGATGTGCTCGATTTTCGAGTTGACAGCCTTCGTCTCGAACTCCTTGAGGACATCGCTGGGCAACGGCTAGATCGACTCTTAATGCAAGCATCTGCTGATCTTCCAGCGATGCGCTTCCGGAAGGGGGACCCATCGACGCACGCTCCACTGCCGCCAGTGGCCTTCATTGACGAGGAGGAGGTTCTTGCTGTGTTGGGATTGAGCCAAATTCTTCACTTCCCTGTACCGGAAGACTTGGAGGAGTACGAGGGGCTACGACTCATTGAATGGATCCGCGGCTACTTGTGCTTGAAGGGCTTTGTGGACGGCCGAAGGGCAGTACGCGGCGTGGTCCGCTTTTCTTCGGCTGAGTTCATCGCGGTGGCAGTCGGTTACGACCTGTCAGCATCCAAGGCCACTATGTTTCTCGAACTGCTTAAGTTTGGCCGAGACACGATCGACCTCTTCGACGCCCCGCTCCTTGCAGGTGTCGATGGCTTTATTTACGCGGTGCGAGAGGTAGTTCTGGCCGCGAACGTTCCGCGGGTGGTGCTCTCCCAATTATCAGGTCTTGGGGTTCAAATCGGCTGGAAGGGGAGGGCCTTAGAGAAGGCTGTTCGCGAGCGGATCCAAAGGCAGGGAATTCGCTGTGTGGGTTTCAAGTTTAAGATTGATGGTGTTGATTATGATTGCGACGCTGCCTTTGTCTGGGATCGTGTATTGTTTCTGTTTGAATGTAAGAACCGGTCGTATTCAAGCCACAAGCCGTCTCGGCTCTACGGGTTCCTGAGCGAGTTGGGCGAAGGAATGACACAGGCAGAGCGCATGGCCGAACACTTCGCCAAGCATCCCGATGCTGTACGGCAACACCTCGGCGTGGATCTACAGTGGGACCGCATCGTCCCCTGCGTAGTCAATGGCATTCCTTTTAGCATCGGCAAGGTCGAGGGGATTTATGTCTACGACGCATCGGCGCTAGCGAGGTTCTTCGAGAGCAAACGCCTCAATGTGGTCGCCTTTTCCGCTGGCGACAAAACAAGCATGCCGTTCTCGATACCCGAAGCTACGCTCTGGGCAGGTGAGCAACCGACGGCTGAAGATCTCGTTCGTCAGATGAATGACCCGGCACAGATCTCAATGCTCAGGCCGCAGTTCACGGAAGATGTCAGATGGGGAATGGCATCCAACGAGTTGATGATTGCGGCGCCTACCATTCGCAGCATGGAAACTCCCTTGGATCCTGGGCTCGTTTCAGCCCTTGAGGCCCATCCCTTTAAACATCTTTCTTGACGTAGTCGACGGTGCCGGCAGCGAGGACGCGTGATGTCGCGACCTGCCGGCGCACCTCGCTCCCCGGAGCGTAGCCTTTCTTCTTCCTTGGCTTCGGCCCACGAGGGTGTTTGAGGAGCATCGCCGGGTCGACGTTCCTTGCCATGCTCACGAGCGTCCGGGCCAGTTGCTTCGAGGTCTGGCTTTCGTATGGCACCCAGGCCTCTTCCGGAACGGCGACCTTCATTCCGCCGTAGTACTCGCGCAACTCGGCCGCGATGTAGAAAGAGGAGATGGGCTTCTGCTCGCATACCGGATGGGCAGACTGTACCGCCGCCTGCAAGAGGGCCAACACGTCGTAGGCCACCAGTGCGACGCAGAAGCCAAGCAGGGCGCCTCGGGGCGAGCCAAGGCTTCGCACCTCGCTTTCAAGGACTGACTCCAGGCGGCCAAAAAGGCATTCAATCCGCCAGCGTGTGCGGTACAGCCGTGCGAGCGTTGTGGCCCCCTTGCGGTCCGCCGGGACATTCGTCAGCAACCGGATGACGGTGTCGCCGTCGTCGGTGGGCGTGTCGAGTTCAATCTCGATGCGCCGCAGTCGCAGCGCGCCGCCTGCTCCGTCTGGGATGGACACCGCCTGCTCGAAGACCGTCCCCGTCTCGATGCGCCCCACCTTGCGTCGCGGGCGCTCCTCGGTCGGCGAGGGATTGCGAGCATGCTCCCGCACGAGCAGGAAGGCGCCGCGCGCGGCGAAGGCCTGGAGAATCGCGCGCGTACTGAAGCCCCTGTCCGCCACCGGTGAGCGTCAAGGTAGTTGTCGCATGAAAGGGTTCAGCCGATGCGCTTCAGTTCCTGTCCTTCCGGTGAGGGGTTGAGGCGCACGGGGCCCGCGGGCGTCCAGTCGCGCGTGTCGCGGCTCCATCGCTCGGGGTGACGTGCGCGAGCACGCAGGTACACCTGGTGGCGCTGGGCGAGCAGGGCTGCGTCGAGGCCGAAGTGCCTGGCTTCCGGCGTGACGAAGCGGATGGCGGAGTGCCGGTGCTCGGTGTTGTACCAGGTGACGAAACGCGCCACCCACGTGTGCGCATCCTGCGTCGAGGCGAAGGCTCGCTGGGGGAAGCAGGGGCGGTACTTCAGCGTGCGGAAGAGGGCCTCGGAGAAGGCGTTGTCGTCCGAGACGCGAGGCCTGCTGAAGGAAGGGGCCACGCCCAGCCATTGCAGCGTGGCCAGCATCGTGGCGCCTTTCATGGGGCCGCCGTTGTCCGAATGCAGCACCAAGCCCTCGGGGCAGCCCGCCTCGTGCCAGCTGTCGCGGATGAGGGCCGCGGCATGCGCGGAGGACTCCTCCTCGTGGACGCGCCAGCCCATGATGCGGCGGCTGAAGACGTCCACCACGAGGTAGAGGTAGAGGAAGCAGCCCTTCACCGGGCCCTTCAAGTAGGTGATGTCCCAGCTCCACACCTGGCAGGGGGCGCTGGCCGTGTGCTCGGCCTTGGGGCGCGGCGTGGGCGGCTTCGCGGGGCCCCGGTGGGCCAACTGGCCCGCTGCGCGCAGCACCCGGTAGAAGCTCGCCTCGCTGGCCACGTACTCACCCCGGTCGGCGAGTCTCGGCACCAGCTGCTTGGGCGAGACGTCGCGGAACTCCTCGCTGTTGGCCACCGCCAGCATGCGGCGCTTCTCCGCCTCCGAGAGGCGGTTGGCGGGCCGGGTGCGCGGACCGCACCGCCCATCCTGCGCGGTGGCCGGCTTGCTCCAGCGTTGAATGGTGCGCGGAGCCACCCCGAGCCGCTCGCAGACGGCCTCCAGCCGCACGCCCTGCTGGAGGGCCTCCTGCACGTGGGCGAGCGTCATTTCTCGCGCCTCTCGTCCGCTGCGTCGTCCTCGTCGTCCAGGTGTCGCTCGTCCCAGCCCGTCGCCTGGAGTTTTTTTTCGAGCACCAGCAGCGCCGCCGTCTCCGCCAGCGCCTTCTCCTTGCGGCGCAGCTCGCGCTCCAGCTCCTTCACCCGCTTCTCCGCCGCCGCCAACCGCCTGCGCTCCTTGGCCGGCAGGGCTTCCGTGGCCGCACCCGCGAGGGCCTGCTGCCACTCCTTCAGCTTCTCCTCGTGCAGCCCCTCGCGGCGCAGCAGCACCCCCAACGCCTCGCCTGCGAGCCCCTGGGCCGCCACCAGCACGCGCAGCTTCTCCTCCGGCGTCCACTTCTTCGGTCCAGACGGCGGGGCGGGCTTTTCCTCGGGCGGGGGCGTCATCGCCGCCAACTTATTCGCCTCCCGCAACCACTGCGACAATGTCGGCTGCGACACGCCCACCTGGCGAGCCAACGCGGCGGCACTCACCGCGCCCGGGCCCACCATCCGCTTCACCAACTGCGCCTTGAATCCATCCGTGTACGGCACTGCGTCCTGCCTGCTCTCGCCCCCAAGGCGTGGTCATCCCGGCCGCTCAGCCGAGGCGACAACTTCCCTGACACAGGGGGCAACCAGTCCCGCAGGATCACGGCCAGCGACTCGGGAGGGTAGAGCAGTGCCATCGCGGATGTGTCCACGTACACGTTCGGCTTCCACAGCATCGCGCGCGCATGCGTGGCGAAGACACCTCCGCCGTGCACGAGGACGAAGCGGGTGTGGCGCAGCGTTGGATCATTGAACGTCGGCTCCAACAGCAGCGGGTCGGCTCCGGCGGTCGCGTAGTACGCGCCCGGGCCCTCGAACGAGTGGATGTGGACCGCCACCCCCAGGCGGCCGGCCTCGCGTGCGATCTCCCGGAACAGGAAGTCCTGGAGCGCCTTGTATTCGGCATGGGTCGGCTCTCCACCGCCGACGTAGCGCGAGTACACGGCGCTCGCGGTCTGGGGGGCGACGTCAGCGAAATCCAGGGAGCGGAGCAGGGCTGCCTCGAACTTCACCGCGATGCAGCCCGCTTGCTGGTGATGCTCCAGCGTGGGCGTCACCACGGTCCGCAAGTACGCCTCCAGCGTCGCCGGCAACGCTCCGACCTTCAGCTCCGTGAGGTAGCGCCGCAGGAGCGACGCCTCCAGCGGATACAGCTTGTCGCGATCCGGCGTCACGGCGGCTTCCGCCCGCGTGGAGAGCGGCAACATCAGCGCATCCACGAAGGACACCCAGCGGAAGCGCGGCGGCGCGAGGCCCGGCCCCATCGCCACCCGGTTCGTGAGCATGACCTCCGTCCCGACTCGGTCCAGCACCCATGCGGGAAATCCCTCTCCCTGCTGCTCGGCGATGGCCCGCATGGTGGCCCGCAGCCCGGGCCAGTGCGCGTCGCTCAGTTCCTCGTAGGGGAAGCCGTAGAGGGCTCGATATGCGGCCAGCCAGCCCGGGCTCTCCGGATGCAGCGTCACGGGGAGGGGAAAGTCTCCCAACACCTCCAACGACAGCGCGTCGGACTCCGTGTCGCCGGGCACGACCGTGTTCGCATGGGTGTGGTTGTCGATGGCCCGGATTCCACCGATGAATTCGCGCAGCGCCGCCGTGCTCGTATCCGGTGGCATCATTCCCTCCTTCCCGCGGGAGCGGCGCGCTCTTGTCCAGAGGGCGCCGCTCTTTCACCATGACCATGGGGGAGGGCTCCGCCAACCGTGCGCGAGCGCCCGTCCGCCGCGCGCGCCGGCTGGTCTCGAGGGGCCCTTCGAGGCCTGGACTCAGCGCAGGCCGACGAAGTCGATACCGGCGGAGGAGATCTGGTCGTTCCAGGGGCCTCCCGCGGCGGAGTTGATGTCGCCCAGGCTCTGGGTCGTGCTGAAGCACCTGCCCGTTCGCGAAGGATGTTCGCAAAGCGTCGCGCGATAGGGGCCCAGGATCCGGACGGAGGACAGGATGTCATCGAAGCCCAGGTCGCCCAGGTAGCCGACGCCGGAGGTGAGCCGCAGCACGTTGCCTTCGAACTGGCCGTGCTCGTAGAGGTACACGCCGTCCGAGGCGGAGTAGGCCTGGACGGCATACGTGTAGTCGCCTTGCGTGGCCTTGTAGCCCGTCCCGTAGTCAGAATACGCCCAGTTGCTGAGGCCACCGGGCGCCTTCTTCACCACCACGCTCCAGAGCTGGAAGGGGAAGCGGGAACTCACCCGGCCGTGAAGCTGGACGGCCCGGTCGCTCGTGCTTCCCGACAGCGCGCCGAGCTGGGCGTTCACGAAGCCGCCCAGGAAGCCATTGCTCACCGCGCTCGTCACCGTCCGCGAGGTGAAGGCCAGGTGCGTGTAGTCATCCATGGTGTTGGATTGGACGTAGCTTCCGTCCGTGTGCATCCAACCGGCCCAACTGCCCTTGAGCGCCAGGGCATGCCAGTAACGTCCCGGGGCGGCATTCTGGAGGAACGCGTTGAGGCCATACCAGCGAGCCTGCGCGTCACCGCCGAGGGTGTAGGAGATGTTCTTGAACGCGGTGCCGAAGTCGCCCGGGAGGATGCTGGCGGAAGGCAGCAACCGGTAGTTGAGGGCCAGGATGGCGTCAATCAGCCCCGCTCCCGGGAAGTCCATCATCATGACCCCCGCGCGCTGGACGTTGCCTCCCACCAGGTGGTCGATGGCGTAGTCATTGACGCCCCGGATGGAGAGGCCATCGCCTCCAGCCACCACGTTGGGAAAGGCAGCCACGGAGGAGCCACTGAGGAAATTCACATACAGCGTGGGAGGGGCCCCCGCGTTCGTCCTCCCCAGGTGGTCCCGGACCTTGTCCCACTTGTTGTCGATGTCGAAGATGGTGGAGACGGTCCAGTCATCCTGGAGGGCCAGCGAACCCCAGCTCACGCCGTAGGCGCCACCGCCGAAGTTGTCCAGGATGACGATCTTGCCGCGCACCTCCCCGAGCGTGGGGACGTGGGTGCCTCGCCAGACATAGGGACTGTAGGCGGGCTGGTTGCGATACCACTCGAACGTCTGTTGGAAGCTCCGGCTGTTGCCATCCGGGGTGTGCTCCTCCTTCACCCGCATGAGGATCGTTTCGCCGGGATGGTCGCGCAGGAACTGGGTGGTGGTCGCCAGCACGTCGTCGAAGTTGGCGTTCAGGTAGACGACGCCATGGTGGATGGCGAACCGGTCGCCAATGTGGCGACACCGGATGTCCAGGGCCCGCAGGCCTGCGTCCAACTGGGCCCTCAGGCTCAGGGATTGCGTCTGGGTGAGGTCGCCGCCCGTCGAAGTGAACGCCATGGAGTCATGGGTGCCCGGCAGTGACAGGGAAGCGAGGCTCGCGGAGCCAGGCATCCAGCTCAACCAGTCGGGATGACTCGTTTCGATGCTGCCGGAGTGGTTGTAGTAGCGCCCCCGTGCGGCAGCGGGGGTGGTCGCGAGCAGCGCGAGGAAGAGCACCGCCGCCGCGTCGCGCAGGCAGGGGGCATGGAGCATCCGGTGGGACATGGGGCCTCGGGGGAAGAGGGCAATTCCTGGGGTGAAGGACGTCGGACTCCAGGTGTGAGCTAAACAGGAATGGACGCGAGGGCCCAGTGGCTCCTTTCCCTCGGCCCTGCCTGAAGGGGATAGACTGAGGCCGTGCTCCCCACGCCGGCCCCGAATCTGGTTGCCGTTTTCACCCAACACCTCCCCGCGGGTCTCACCGCCACCGGCCTCGACGCTGCACGGCTCGAGGCGCGGCTCCAGGCCCGTGTCTCCGAGGCGGCGAAGGCGTGGCCTCGGCTGGAGGTCCCCGTGGAGGGCTTCGTCGCCTTCCTGGCGGCGCGACTGCTGCCCGGTGTCCCGCCGGAACAGGGGTTGGACGCGCTCCACGTGGGAGACCTGCTGCTCGCCTTCGCGTGCTCGCGCATGGAGCCGCGCGCCCTGGAGCACTTCGACACGGAGATCCTGGCGAAGGCCGCCAGGGCCGCGGCGCGGATGGATCCTTCCGCCGCCTTCCGTGAGGAGCTCACCCAGCAGCTCCGGCAGAAGCTGTTCGTGGGCGACGCGCCCCGCATCCTGGACTACTCGGGCCGGGGGCCGCTGGTGGGCTGGGTGCGGGCCGCCGTCATCCGCGATGCCCTGAGTCTGCGCGGCTCCCCCCGGCAGGAAGAGGGAGATGAAGCGCTGCTCGACCTCCCGTCGGACCGCGCGGACCCGGAACTCGACTACCTGCGCCGCCGCCACCAGCGCGAGTTCGCGGAGTGCTTCCGGGCCGCGCTGGAGGCGCTGGATCCCCAGGAGAAGACGCTCCTGCGGCTCCACTTCGCGGACGGCGTGGGGGTGGAGCAGCTCTCGCGGCACTATCAGGTCCACCGTGCCACCCTGAGCCGCAGGCTTGGCGCCGCCCGGGAGGCCATGGTGAAGCACACCCTGCGGTTGATGAAGGAGCGCTACAAGCTGAGTCCCGAGGAGCTCCAGAGCCTCATCCGCCTGATGCGCAGCAACCTGGAGCTTCGCATCAGCCAGCTCTTCCAGCGGTGAGGCCGCGCGAGTCCATGGGCTGCCTCGATGAGAACGCGCTGCTGGACTACGCCGGGGGCCACCTGCCGGACGCCGCGCGCGCGGACCTGGATGCGCACGTCTCCGGCTGTGCCTCCTGCCGTCACCTTCTGGCGCAGTGGCTCAACGCCGGCGCGGACGATGGTGACGTGGGCGACAGCGGGGACCCGGAGCGCACGGTGCCGCTCTCTCCGGTGCGAGCGCGCCGGGGCGGACCGGACGCCGAGCCCTCCCGTGCGCCGCCACAAGCGCCGAGGGGAGGCCTCGCGCAGGGCACGCACGTGGGCCGCTACGTCGTGCTGCGGCCGGTGGGGGAGGGCGGGATGGGCGTGGTCTACACCGCGTGGGATCCGGAGCTGGACCGCACGGTGTGCCTCAAGCTGCTGCGAAGCGAGCTGATCTTGCTCTTGGGGGCGGAGGCGCAGTCCCGGTTGCAGCGCGAAGCCCAGGCGATGGCCCGGCTGGCGCACCCGAACGTCGTGGGCATCCACGACGTGGGGACGTGGGACGGCGGCCTGTTCATCGCCATGGAGTACGTGCGTGGCGGCAACCTGCGCGAGTGGCTCCGGCAGGCGCCGCGCAGCCGGCGCGAGGTGGTGGAGGTCTTCGTGCAGGTGGGACGCGGGCTGGAGGCCGCGCACGCGCACGGGCTGATCCACCGCGACATCAAGCCGGACAACCTGCTGGTGGGCGAGGACGGACGCGCGCGCGTCACCGACTTCGGGCTGGTGCTTCAGGCCTCGGACGCCACCCCTGCGCGCCCCGAACTCGCCGCCGCTACCGGGGGAGCGCTGGACGTCAAGCTCACCCATCCCGGGCGCGTGATGGGGACCCCGGCCTACATGCCTCCCGAACAGCTCGCGGGCCGCGCTGTCGACGCGCTCTCGGATCAATTCAGCTTCTGCGCGTCGCTGTTCGAGGCCCTCTTCGACGAGCGCCCCTTCCAGGGGGACAGCGTGGAGGACCTGTGCCGGAACATCTCGGTCGGCAAGGTCACTGCCGTCCCGGCCAGCAGGGAGCGCAAGGTCCCCCGGGGGTTGAGGGTCGCGGTGCTGAAGGGGCTGTCCCCGGAGCCGTCACACCGTCACCCGTCCATGAAGGTCCTGCTGCGGGAGCTCTCGCGGGACGTGGGGCGCAGGCGTGCCCGGCTCGCGGTCGCCGGGGTGGCGGTGCTGGGTGCGGCCACCGCCTTCGCGGCGCCGCAGTACGCGCAACACACCCGGCTTGCCGCGTGCGACGCTCCGCAGCGGGCACTGGACGGCATCTGGGATGCGGAGGCCGTGGGAGCCATCACCCGGACGTTCGCCGGGACCGGGCTGCCGCACGCGGACACGGCCTGGGGCGCGACGCACACGGTGGTGGACGCCTACGCGGACCAGTGGCGGGGGCTTCGCCGCGAGGTGTGTCGCGCCGCAGTGGTGGACCGACTGCCGGAGGAGACACTCGGGTTGCAGGAGCGCTGCCTCGCGCGCGGCCTGCAGGCGCTGAAGTCGCTCTCCTCGCTGTACCGCGCGGCGGACCGGGAGGTCGTCTCGCGCTCGCTGAGCATGGCCCATGCACTCCCGGAGCTGGCCTCGTGTGGCGAGGTGGCGGTGCTCACCGCATCACCCATGCCGCCTCCGTCGGACGCCGCGTTGAGGACGAAGGTGGATCAGGTGCGCCTGGCCCTGGTGGAGCTGCGTGCGCAGCGCGAGGCTGGCCGCTTCCGCCAGGTGATGGAGCCGCTCCAGGTGCTGCGCAAGGAGGTGGAGGCCCTGGGCTACCGGCCGGTGGAGGCGGAGGTGCTGCACCTGCACGGGCTGGCGCAGCATGACTCCGGACTCGTCCTCGAAGCGACGCAGACGCTGCGGCGCGCGGCGGTGGCGGGTGAAGCGGGGCGGCACGAACTGCTCGCGGCGAGAGCTTGGACGGACCTCGTGTTCGCGGCGGGGCGGCGGCTCAAGCGCTTCGATGAGGCGCGGCTGGGCGTCGAGCTCGCGACGGCGGCGCTGGAGCGCGTGGGCGGCGAGCCCGTGCTGGCGGCGCGGCTGCTCACCAACCGCGCCGCGCTCGAATCCGCGCAAGGGAACACGGAGGCCGCGGTGAAGCTCAACGCGGAGGCCGTCTCCGCCTACCGCCGGCTGCTGGGCGACGACCACCCGGATACGGTGCGCGCCTTCCTCCAGTGGGGCACGTTGCTCTATGGCGCGAAGCGCGACGCGGAGGCGAAGGCCGTCTTCCAGCAGGCGCTCAGCGCGATGGAGCGCTCGGTGGGCCCCCACCACCCCGCGGTGGTGGCCCTGCTCACCAGCCTGGGCCGCATCGCCCGGCGACAGGGGGACGCCGCCGGGGGCAGGGCGTACCAAGACCGCGCGGTGCGACTGCTGGAGGCCCTGGACGGCCCCGAGCACCCGGACCTCTCCATCCCATTGACCCACCGGGCCATCCTGCTCGAGGAGCTGGGTCGGTTCGACGAGGCCCGCGCGGACCTGCGCCGGGTGCTGGAACTCGCGCGCCGGGGCTCCGGTGATGACAGCCTGGAGGTCGCGGAGGCCTACGGCGAGCTGGCGCTGTGTGAGCTGAGGAGCTCCGAGTTCGCGCGAGCCGTCGAGTTCGCCGACCGTGCGCTGCGCATGGCCCGCGCGAAGCTGCCCGCGGGACACGCGGACTTCGCCTTCTACGAGTCCACGCTCGCGCACGCGCTGTCGGCGCGAGGGCAGTGGGCGCAGGCGCAGCGCCTGTTCGAGTCCGCGGCCAGGACGGAGCAGGCCGAGGAGGCCCCGGACTCCGAGACGCTCGCGGACATCCTCACCGGGCTGGCGTCGACGCAGGTGGAGCAGGGCAGGGCCGCCGAAGCGGAAGAGGCCGCGAGGCGGGCCCTGACGCTGCGGTCCGGCCATGGCGCGGACTCCGCCGACGTGGGGGAGACGCGCTTCGTGCTGGCCCGGGCCTTGTGGCTCACCGGGCAGCAGCGCGCCGCGCTGGACGAGGCGCGTGGCGCGGCAGCGGACTACGGACGTTCGAATCAGCGCAGGGACCGGGACGCCGCCGACGTGGCGCGCTGGCTGGCGGCGCGCTCCCGGTCGCGCTGAACTACATCGCCGTGGGGTCGCGGGCTTCCCGGCTGCCCTCGATGATGATGTCGGCGTCCTTGTCCTTGTCCTTGCCCTTGACGGTGGGGGTGCCAGCGCTGGTGACCAGCTCCTGCACCTGCCCCAGCAGCTTCGTGAAGTCACGGGCCACGCCCTGGACGAACGCGTCCACGGTGGGCTGGGCGGCCGGCTTCGGCTCTGGCTTCGGCGGCGGGCGCAAGGCCACTGGGGATGCGGTGGGGGCGTCAGGCCCCTTCAGCGTCGCGGGCTGGAATGGGCTCCCCTGCGAAATGCGACTCGACATGGCTGTATCTCCCCCTCAGGCGTGATGAACGGCAGGGGGATATTACCGGCCTTCAGACGCGAAGGTCGATTCCGTGCGACGTCATTTCGCGTGCCTTTGTCATCCCTTCAGGAGGCAGGAGACGACACCTGCCGTTTCGCTGGAGATGACCCATGGACATCCGATTCCCGAAGCCGGCCGCGACCTCGAAGCCCCAGGTGAAGCCCGCACCGGCTCCGCCTCCGCCTCCGCCCGTCCAGACGGCTCCCCAGGCGCGTCCCTGGGTGGAGACGGGCTTCATGTCGCGGGCCCAGGTGGCCGGCAGGGACCAGGCGCTGCGCACCATCGGCCTGCCCCCGAGCACCCCGCAGGGCGCGGCCACCACCCTGCGCAACGAGCGGCTGGGAGATGGCAACAGCAACTGCCTTGAGCGCGCCATGGCGCTGGCGCGACCCGGTGACTCGGTGGTCTTCCTCACCGACTCGCGCGACGGGGTGGGGCACGCCGTCGTCCGCAGGATGGATGGCTCCCTCGTCGACCCCAATGAGCCGAAGCGCACCTACCCGGATCTGCTGGCGTACCAGTCCTCCCACCCCCAGTACAGTCAGCCCCTGTCGGTGCCGCGTGAGAAGCTCGCCGCCGTGCTGGGGACGCCTGTCGGGCCCGGGCGCGATGCCCTCATCCAGACCCTGGGCCTTGCGTCCGTGGCGAACCGGCTCGTGGCGGACACCTACGACATGCGGACGCTGACAACCGCCTGCGATGCGGTGCACGCCGCTGTCGCCGCCAACAGCGACGCGGGTGCCGGCCACATCATGGCCGAGGCGATGCGGGCCGCCATCTCCTCCGTGCGGAGCTCCCATCCGGAGTGGAGCGCGGAGCAGGTGATGGACTACGCGGTGGCCGCCACGCATGCCAGCCTCGTCGGGCCCGGCCATGGGCTGGATCAGCTCAACCAGCCCGGGGCGCGCGGCAACGTGGTGGAGATGATCAACGCGCTGGGGAGCGACGAAAGCACCTTTGTCGGCGGCGGGCTCGACCCGACGAATGGAAAGGACCTTCGACCCGAGTTCAGCGACCTGAGCAACAACCAGGCCTTCCACTGTTTCTTCTTCGTCACGGCGGGCTACGTCGCCAACGGCCAACCGCTGCTCACCGATGTCCTGGCCAACGCGGTGGGGGCCTGGGGGCACGAGGTGCGCGACGAGGGTTCATCGCGCGAGGACTACATCGCCAGCAACATCTCGCTCACCATGGGACAGAGCCTGTTGGAGCGGGGCCGCTCGGGTGACATGGGCCAGGTGGTGGACGCTCCGGAGGTGATGTTGGCCGTGTACACCCCGGAGGCGGGCACGGGCCCCGGCGCGGACCGTGCTCGACGGATGGCGACCGAGCGCATCAACACCCTGAAGGACGCGCTCGTTGCGCTGGAGAATGGGAAGGACTTGATGGTCGCTCCGGACCTCGTCTCCTCCGTCCTGGGAAGGGCCTTGGATACCTTGGGCCTCCACGATGCCTCCTACGTTCTTCCCATCGCGAATCCCCCGGATTGGGTGAACCCGGCCAACCAGTAGCTCCTGCTCGAAAGCGTCAGCCATGCCCCACTCCAAATCACCCGAAGCTTCCCCGCGCGCCACCTCCGAGCAGCGATGTCGGCATCCCCGCGCGAAGTCCCTCATCCCGCTCACCGTGGCGCTCATGCTCGCGCTCACCGCCTGCGGGCCCGACCTGGCGCAGGAGGGGACATGGGGGCAGGGCGCCGCGACGGCGCTCACCTCCACAACGCCCCTGTCCTCGGTACGAGACAACCACACGGCGACGTTGCTGCCTGACGGCCGGGTGCTCGTGGTGGGAGGACTTGTCTCCAGCATCAACGCCCTCGCCAGCGCGGAGCTGTACGATCCGGCCACTGGCACCTGGTCCGTCACCGGCTCGCTCGCGCAAGGCCGCTTCAACCATGCGGCGACGCTGCTTCCCGACGGCCGGGTGCTCGTGACGGGAGGAAGAGGGGGCGGTGAGGTCGGCGCCCTCACCAGCGCGGAGCTGTATGACCCGGCCACGGAAACGTGGTCCTCCACGGGCGCGCTCTCGGTGGCTCGCTACTTCCACTCGGCGACCCTGCTGAGCAACGGCAAGGTGCTGGTGGCAGGGGGCCTTGGCGTCGGCGTCACCGGGTCCAACATCCTGGCCAGCGCGGAGCTGTATGACCCGGCCACCGGCACCTGGGCGACCACCGGCTCACTGCCGAACATCCGCTACAGGCACCAGGTGACGGCGCTGCTCAATGGCAAGGCGCTCCTCGTGGGCGGACATGCCGCGGCCGGCACCTACTACTCCTCCTGCCTGCTCTACAATCCGGCGACCGGCACCTGGGCCGCGACCGGCGCGCTCCCTGCGTACCGCGCGTATGCCGGACAGACGCTGCTGTCCGATGGCAGGGTGCTGGTGACCGGGGGAAGCAACGCGAACGTCAGCCTCTCCACGGCCGTGGCGTACAACCCGGCCACGGGCACCTGGGCCGCCACTGCCTCGATGGCGGAGGGTCGTTCCTTCCACTCCGCGACGCTGCTGCCCAACGGCAAGGTGCTCCTCGCGGGCGGAAGCAAGACCGTCCAGGTGTATGACCCGGCGACCGGTTCCTCCACGGTGGGCGCTCTGACGCAGTCCCGCTCCAGCCACACGGCGACGACGCTGCTCGATGGCCGGGTGCTCGTGGTGGGCGGCCTCGGCAGCATCGCGCTCGCGACCTCCGAGCTGTTCGACCCGACCACGGGCTCGTGGGCGCCAACTCCGACCCTGGCCGAGGCCCGTCAGCTCCACACGGCGACGCCGCTGGACGACGGCCGGGTGCTCGTCGTGGGGGGGCTGGGCGCCAACGGTCCCCTCGCCAGTGCCGAGTTCGCGGACCCCGCCACGGGCACCGTGTCCGTCACCGGCCCGCTGGCCCAGGCCCGCGACAGCCACACGGCCACGCGGCTGACGGATGGAAAGGTGCTCGTCACCGGCGGAAGGGACGCCATTGGCGCGCTCGCCACCTGCGAACTGCTGGATCCGGCCACCGGCACCTGGACGACGACGGGCTCGCTCGCGCAGGCCCGCCGCCTCCACACGGCGACGCTGCTGTCCGATGGCAGGGTGCTCGTCACCGGCGGGCTGGGGGCCAGCGCCCCGCTCGCGACCAGCGAGGTGTTCGATCCGGCCACCGGCACCTGGACGACGACGGGCTCACTGGCGGCGGCGCGCTCGCTCCACACGGCGACGCTGCTGTCCAACGGCAAGGTGCTCGTCGCGGGCGGCAGGAGCGCCACCGCGGCCCTGGCCACCGCCCAGCTCTATGAGCCGGCCACCGGCGCCTGGAGCGCGACGGGCGCGCTGACGGCGCGCTCCGCTCACACGGCGACGCTGCTGGACAACGGCAAGGTGCTCGTGGCCGGTGGAGACGGCGCCACCGCGGCCCTGACCACGGCCCAACTGTTTGATCCGGCCACCGGCGCGTGGACCGCGGCGGGTTCGATGGCGGTGGGGCGCGCAAGCCACACCGCGACGCTGCTGCCGGATGGCCAGGTGCTGATGACGGGCGGCAAGGTCGCCACCGGCTTCCTCTCCAGCACCGAACTCTTCGAGCCGACGCTGGGTGCCTGGCACACCTCCGCTCCGCTCGCGACGAGCCGCGCCTGGCACACCGCGACCGTGCTGCCCGGTGGGAAGGTGCTCGTCATGGCGGGGCTCGGCCCCAGCGGCACCCTGCGCGGCTTCGAGCTGCATGACCCGGCCGTCGAAACCTGGAAGGCGACCGGTCCGCTCGCGCAGGCCCGCCGCTACCACACGGCGACGCTGCTGCCTGACGGCCGGGTGCTCGTGGTGGGAGGGCAGGGGCCCGCCGGAGCGCTGGCGAGCGCGGAGCTGTATGACCCGGCCACCGGCACCTGGGCCCCCACGGGCGCGCTCACCGGGGCCCGCTACGGCCACACCACGACGCTGCTGAGCAATGGCCAGGTGCTCGTGGCGGGAGGCATTGGCACGGCGGCCCTCGCCACGGCGCAGTTGTATGATCCGGCGACGGGCCTCTGGACCGCTACGGGCTCGCTGGCCCAGGCCCGGTACTTCCACACCGCGACGCTGCTGCCCACCGGCAAGGTGCTCGTGGTGGGCGGCTATGGCACGGCGGCCCTCACCACGGCGCAGCTGTATGATCCGGCGACGGGCCTCTGGACGTCCACGGGCTCGCTGCCGGCGGTCCGCTTCAGCCACACGGCGACGTTGCTGCCCGCGCAGTTCCAGATGACGCCGGGGCAGGTCCTCGTGGTGGGTGGCCAGAGCACCACCGCCATCACCTCGGCCCTTGGCACGGCCGCGCAATACAACCCGACGACCGGCACCTGGAGCGCGGTGAGCGCACTGACCCTCGCCCAGGCCCGTGCCTGGCACACCGCGACGCCGCTGAATGACGGCAACCTGCTCGTGACGGGTGGGACGGGCACCAGCGCCTCGCTCGCCACGACCGAGCTGCTCAATCCCTTCTTCAAGGCCCCCTCCGTGACCGCCAAGGGGGCGCTCATTCAAGCCCGCTCGCGCTTCACGGCGACGCCGCTGCAGGATGGCCGGGTGCTCGTGGCGGGCGGGACGGGCACGACCGCCATTCTCGGCAGCGTGGAGGTGTATGCCGCCGGTACGTGGTCAAGCACCGGCACGCTCATCCAGGCCCGCCGGGCGCACACGGCGACACGGCTCTCCAACGGCCAGGTGCTCGTGGTGGGCGGAGAGAACGGCACGAGCCTCCCGTACCTCGCGAGCGCCGAGCTGTACTGACCCGCGCACGCCTTGCGCGCAATCGCGAGTGAATCCGGTCACTTCGAGTTCACGGGCCTCTCCATGCTGGTCCCGCCTGCCTCCCAGAGTCTCATCCCACTTGGGCGACATTCTGGAGATAGAACAAGGGACGCATGGGGGCACCAGGGCGGTTCGTGGATGCCCAACGGTAGCGTGTGCTTGGCGATGCCGTATCTCAAGGCACGTGCCACGGGCTCCAGTCAGAAGGCGTAGCGAGCCTGGAGCCGGAGCTGGCGGGGCGGCTGGTGGACTCCAGCCACGCCTCGTTGGCGGTGGAGCTGGGTGTGAAGTAGGCCATCGGCCAGTGCTTGACGCGCACTGGCTCGAAGTCAGGCCCTCAATCCGCCGTGATCAGATTCCCGCGATTCCTCGTGAACGCCAACACACCGGCCCGAACTGGAACTGTCCGACGCGCGCCCCGGGCCAAGATGGACGCGGCGACGATGGCTGCCGTCCTGGCGCAGTCCCACGTGCGCGCCCACGGACCGGGCTGGATCTGTCGGACCCGTGCGCCACCGGCTCAAGCTGTCAGCGCATGCTGGCGGACTCCAGAGAGGGACTGGCCCAGCCTTGACCCGCACTGCCCCGTGTTCGATGAACGGACGTGGAATGAACCTCCGAACTCGCAGCGCACTCCGCCAAGCCGTTGCGGTCGCCGTCGCCGTAGTTGGGTGCGCCACCTCTCAAGAGGCGCCTGAGACCTACGCTTGGGCGCCTGTGCGCCCGCCCGCTGTGCCCGGCACGGGCCTCCCCACCCGCGGGCAGCCAGGGCAGGTTCACCCCCAGCCCCTGCCGCGAAGCCCGCACAAGCGCGTGTTGCCGCCCACCCGGGAGCCGGGCCTTTGGGCCGGAGACGCTCCTCGGGCCTCGCAGGAACCGGAGGCGGACCCCACACCGGCGAGGTCCAGCGCGAACAGGATCGACCCGCCTGCCCCGGTGACGGCGGAGCGCCGCCGTTCTGATTGCGAGCCCATCCCGGTGCCTCACGCTGGCGAGGATGCCTTGCATGACGAGTGCGCCGACAAGTCTCCGCCCAACCGTTATCCCGGAATGGACGTGCGCGTGGGCGGTGTGCGCTTTGATGCGCTGCAAGTCGGCGTGCGCGTGCTGTGGGAGATCAAGACCCATCGGTTTGACACATACAATGCCTTCATCCGGCGGATGACGATCCTGGAGCAAGTGCCGTTGCTGAAGGAAGAGCGGGACATCGCGGAGGCATGTGGCTATGGCTTCGTCGTTGGGGTGAGCACCCAGGAGCACAAAGACGCGTTGCTCGAACAGGAGCCCACCCTCAATATTGTCGTTACGGGGTGCAAGCGATGACCAGGCAGAGAACCCTCATCCATATTGTCTTCGCGCCTGCGCTTGTTGGCGACGACGGTCGCACGCTCGCAGTCGTCCACGGAATCGAACGGGCGCTTTCAGGTGTGCGCTTGGAGTGGAAGCTGTCAGAGGCGGGGCGGCCCATCGCGTTGCCGCAACGCCATAGGTGGCTCGCTGAGGCGGCGGTGCGCGGGGAGTTCCCACTTCTGTGCAACGGCGACGAGAGTTACCCGGTGACGGTTTATGGGTTGCGGACATCCGGGCGCCAAGCGCCGGGCGGCCAGCCGTTGCTCGATGTCCATGCAGAGCTGCCGCTAGATGCGGCCAGCATCGCGGCTGCGGCGGATATGCTGGAAGGCGTGGCGGAAGGCGCACGCGCGTTCTGGGGGCGCGTGTTGCCGGACGGAGTGGCGCCGGAGGTGGCGAAACAGTTTCGCCATTCGATGGAGCAGCCGCATGTTCCGCCCCGGGGGCTCCCAGCGCTCAACCTTCCCAAGCACATCCGCTCGCCTGAGATCCCCCATTATCTCGGGTGGCTGAACTACTGGTCGGCAGCCACCGCACAGAGCCTCGGGTTCCCGGACCCTGCCCGCGATGCGGACTTGCTCTCTCGGGCGCGGCGCACGGCCACGGGCGGGTGGGTGGTTCGGCTCACGGATACGCCGCTGGATCTCGACAACCCCGCGCACCTTGAGGCGCTCGTGCGCGCGTACGAGCGTTTCCCGGAGATTGGCGGGCGCGTGACTCCGGGCTGAGTGAGGCTGCTGGGCGGTGGGCGTCTCCTGGCACGCGCCACAGGGCCGAACTGGAACTCATGGGACTTCGCCAAGCAGGGCCAGCCGCTTGTCGCAATGGTCCCGAACGATCCGGTCGGTGTCGGATAACGCCACGGGCTCCCGCGCGGGTGCGCTCCTGGTGGTCGAGGCACAACTCGAAAGCAAGGGGAGCAGGAGCAGGAGGTATCTCATTCGCGGTCTTTTCATGGGTGCCAAACTCAGGCCATTTCTACCAAAGAGAGGGGTTGGCGGGAGGCGCGTCCTCCAAGAAAGGGGTCACCATCGCTTCGAGTACCTTCACCTCCCCTGAGATCCCGATATGAGAGGTCGCGGGGAGGATCACCAACCGCGCCGCAGGAGCCTTCGTGAGCATCCCAGTCGCGGCCGCCTCCTCATCGCCTCCGCCCCGCAGCTTGAACATCGCCACCGCGTGTTCCGGTTTCACGCCATCCGCATCACCCACGATGACCATCGTCCTGGCTGAAATGGCGCGCATCTGGGCGTCGGTGATGTTCTGGTCGTTGATGTTCAACACCTTCATCTTCTCGACGTAGGCCTCGAATGCCTTGGGGTCAGCCGAGTGCTTCTTGAACGCTGCTTCGATTGGAGAACCTGTAAACACCTTGGCGCTCAGGCCCTCGATCGCCTTGAACACCGCAGGGTACCAACCGTCCTTGCGATAGGTGGCCGACAGCGAGACGAGCTTGTTGACGAGCGTGGGGTGACGCAACGCCAGTTGCAGTGCCACCCCTCCACCCTGGGAGTAGCCCATCACATCCGCGCGCTCCACCTTCAGGGCCCGCAGCAATGCCGCAGCGTCATCGCCGAACTGCTCGTAAGACATCGTTCGCGACGCGTCAGCGGTTCGGCCGTGACCCTGTTGGTCAAAGACAATTACCGAACGCTTAGCGGCGAAGGTCGCCACCCAAGGCTTCATTGAATCGGTGGACATGAAAGCCCCGGGAATCAACAGCAGCGGAGCTGTCTTGGCGCTGCCTGGCTCTCCGTACACTTCGTAGTAGAGCGTCAATCCGTTGATGGGCAGATGGCCACTGCGTGAAGGATTCGGTCGTTGTTGAGACATCCGGCTGGCCTCCGTTAAAGAGAAAGCACCGCTTATGTCCCAGCAGACACGGGGCGTCGACGACTCACTTCTGCGATGTAGAGCACTTCACATCGTCAGGGCCGCGGTGGGGTTCGACGCGCGAATGCTTGACTCCACTTCTCGGTTCCCGCCTGCGGGCTCCATCATCCTCGGCGTGACGTGTTGAACGCCCACCCATCCCCCAAAAGCAGACGCCAACGCCCGGCCCAGGAGTCACCTTGAGGCGCCCCGTCAGCATTCCAAGGGCAGAGGTGTCCAGATGAAGACCCGAAACCCGTCGTCCTCTTCCTCCCGTGCGCTGCTTGCTGTGCCTGGGGCTCCTGGGGCTCCTGGGGCTCGCGGCTCCCGCCTCGGCGGACGTGCTTCCCGCGACCTTCAAACCTCCCCAGGAGTCGTCTACCGGGAAGGGGCCGGTCGCGGTGACGGTCACCTACATCAACGACTGGGGTCCCGCGCGGGACGTCATCAGCGTCAACAAGGGGAACTGCTCCCGCTCCCTCCTCTGGGGCAACTTCTCGGGTTACTTCTGGCGCCGCCAGGACCTGCCCATGGGGGCGGACTGCGCGCCCAATGCCATTGCCCACGTGGACCTCGACGGGAACGGTTTCTCGGACACGGCGGTCGTGTGCGACGACAAGCTCAGGGTGTTCTTCAGCTTCGAGGAGCCCATCCCACCCGCCGCTTCCACGAACCCCCTTGTCGGCGAGACGGACCTGCACGGCATCGCCACGGCGGACTTTGAGAACGGCACCCAGGAACTGGTGACCCTGTCGTCTGTCCGCAAGGCCGCGATCCTCGTGCGCTACCTGCCAGACGGCGTGATCCAGGCAACCCTCTATCCGTTCGCGCGGGCTCCCGTCGACGTGGCGGCGGCGGAGATCACCCGGGATGGACATGCGGACTTCGTCACCGTGGAAGACACCGGCACCGTGACGCTGATGGCCGGCAAGGGCAACGGCGCCTTCCATGCGCGAAAGAAGTTCAACGTCCCCTCGGGGGCCTCCCGCGTGGCCCTGGCGGATGCCACCGGCGACGGGAAAGCGGACATCCTCGTCGCGGGTCGGGGTTTCGTCTCCGTCCTGCCGGGCAATGGCAACGGCGAGTTCGGCAAGGCCATCACCTCCATCACCAACGTCGACGCGACCTCCTTCGCCGTCCGTGATGTCAACATGGATGCACGGGTCGACGTGGTCGTGGCCTCGAACAAGACGCCCTCCCATGGGAGCCGGCTTTGTCTTTCACCTCGCGCTACGGCAGGGGCCGTGAGCCCGCCGACGGACCCTCGGGGACCGCGGGCCAGCCGTTGGGCCAGGTGATGGCATCCACGAGCATCACCCGTGCGGTGTGGGCGCCGTTCCACGCGTGGTAGACCATGAACGTGTCACCGCGCGGCCCGGTGACGACGGAGTTGTGCCCCGGTCCCACCCAGCCGCCGCCCGTCGTGAGGATGGGCGCGCCGAGCTTCGTGTACGGGCCCAGCGGGCTGGTGGCGCGCGCCACGCCCACGGCGTACGTGCTGTTGTAGTACGCGTTGCCGCTGTAGAAGAGGTAGTAGTAGCCGCCGCGCGCGACGACCCACGGCGCCTCCACGACGCCGCCTTCCCACCCCAGGTTGTTGGTGATGAGCGTGCGCCGCGTCCCCACCAGCGCCAGGCCATCCGCCGACAACTGCTGTCCGTAGATGGGCGTGGGCTGCCCCACCGCGTTGCCGTCCGCCTTCCACACGAGGAACGGCGTGCCGGCGGTGTCCTTGAAGAACGTCGCGTCAATCATCCCCATGCCCGTGTCGTGCACCAGGGGCCGGCCCAGGTCGGTGAACGGCCCGAGCGCGCTGGCCGACGTGGCCGCGCCAATGGACAGACGTCCGTCCGAGTGCCGCGCCGTGTAGTACGCGATGAAGCGCGTGCCCACCTTGTGGATCTCCGGCGCCCAGAAGTCGCCCGTCGCCCACGAGGGCCGCGTCCCGGACGGGAAGATGAAGCCCGCGCCCGTCCAGTTCACCAGATCCGTGGACGTGCGCAGCGCGAAGGCGTTGGCGGCACCCCCGGACGTGCAGGCGGCGACATACCGCGTCCCATCATGGATGACGCCCGGGTCCGCGCAGTCCACGGGGACCACCGGGTTCTGGTACAGCCCGCCGCAGCCGGTGTACCGGAAGGACATGGCACACGCGTTCGAGCCGCTGAAGTACGGCGCCCAGCCGTTCGACAGCGTCGTGTACGAATTGGGGGACGCGTTCGTGCACGCCCGGTCCCAGTACACGCCTCCGCCGACATCGTCGAACTGCGCCGGGTGGTTCGCCGGGCGCAGCCACGCCGCCCCGTAGGTGACGCGCGTCGCGCACGCGGCGGCACCGGCACAGTCCGTGTCGAGCGCGAGGACACACGCGTTGTTGCCGGTGAAGTACGGCCGCCAGCCGTTGGAGAGCACCGCGTAGGAGTTGGTGCCCTCGTTGATGCAGACGCCATCCCACGTCACCAGGTCCGCCGCGACGTCGTACTGCGCCGGGTGGCCCGAGGGACGGATCCACCGGTCGCCATAGGTGATGCGCGTGCTGCACGCGAGCTCCTGGGTGGCGGTGCCCACGGGGGATGCGTCCACGGGCGCGGCGTCGGGGCCGCAGCCAGATGCGAGCGCGGACACGGCGCCCACTGCGAACAGGGCCAGGATACGGGGGGGCTGCCTCATGCAAGGACCTCCGGAAAGGGGGGAGGTGCACTAGCATGCTGGTCCTGAAAAGTCAGTTAAAGCCGTTTTCCTTGTGTCTCCCTGTCGTCGCTCCGGCGGTGCTCGGAGTGACCGCCACCACGCCCGGAGACGCGCTCCGGACATGGCGGATCCAGGTGTCAGGACTACGGGTTCTCTGGCACCTGCGGGCAGGGCCTGTGCGTGTGCTCTGGGTTCAACAATGCACCTCCAGACACCTGCACGTACCCGGGTCGCCTTGAGGTGCACCCACCGGATGCCGCTAGCGTGGCTGCCGTCCATTCACCCCCTGAGGTCGCGACATGGAAACGGAACGCGGAAGGGCCTGGGTGCCCTGGTTGGTGACGGCGCTGGTGACGGTGCTTGCGGGTCTGGTGCTCTACTTGTCGCACCGCAGCACGACCGCCGCGGACGCAGCGGCGGCGGCCTCGGCCACCCGTGCGAGCGACGCGGAGGCCGCGAAGCAATTGCTGGAGACGAAGCTGGCCGCGCTGGAAACCGAGCGCGCGAAGCTGACCACCGAGAAGGATCAGCTCAACACCGAGAAGGCCCAGCTCAGCCAGACGGTGCAGGAGCAGGAGGCGGAGCTGGCGCGGCTCAAGGCCACCTACGAGGACCTCCAGGACAAGATGAAGAAGGAGATCGCCGAGGGCGCTGTCCGCCTGACGCAGAACGAGGGCCGCATCCAGGTGGACCTCGTCGACAAGGTCCTCTTCGATTCGGGTGACGCCAGCATCAGCGCACGCGGCCAGGAGGTCCTCACCCGGCTGGGTGGCGTGCTGTCCAAGGTGGATGACAAGCGCATCCAGGTGTCGGGACACACCGACGACTCACCGCCGTCGCAAAAGCTCCAGGCCACCTTTCCCACCAACTGGGAGCTGTCCGTCGCGCGCGCCGTCAACGTGGTGCGCTTCCTCCAGGACAAGGGCGGCGTGCCGGCGAAGCGCATGCTCGCGGCCGGCTACGGCGACACGCGCCCCCTGGGCGCCAATGCCTCGCCCCAGGGGCGCGCCCGCAACCGTCGCATCGAGCTGCTGTTGATTCCGGAGCTGGCCGCCCGGCGCAACCCCTCCATCGCGAAGGCGGCTCCCGCGAAGCCCGCGCCCGCGAAGCCTGTCCTCGTGAAGAAGGTCAGGGCCAACAAGTAGGCGCGACGCTCGCGCCTCCTTCGGGCTGCCCCCTGTTTCCAGGGGCTGCGCGGTTGCTCCCGCTCAGTGGCGGCGGCGGGACCACCGCACCAGCAGCCCCAGGGCCGTCAGGAGCTGCAGCGCCGAGGGCGGCGAGCCGGAGACGGGATTGCAGCCGCAGCCCGACGTGTCGGGAGCAGGGGGCTCCCGGGCCGGCTGACTGCCAGCGTCACTCGTGAGGTCCTACCCGGGACCCAACCCGTCCGGGCAGGGCTCCCGTGCTCAGTCCCCGTCCTCGTCGGCCCCGCGAGGCTCGGGCTCCAGCCGGGCCTGACGCTCGCTGGCCTCCCACGACGCGTCCGCGTCACCGGCATGCACGCGGGCGGCGGCCTTGTCGTCCTGCGCACCCGTCCACGTGGTGTGCCCTCCGGCGTAGCCTTCCAGCGGCCGGGCTCCACGATGGGACTCCACCTCCAGGTCCTTCTCCTCCTCCGCGCGCAGCCGCTCCCGCTCCTGGTCCCGCTCGTGCTGGTGCTGCTTCTCGATGGGGTTGTCCGCCATGGTGCCATCACCTCCTTGTCGGAAGGTGCGGTCCTCCCTCGCGGAATGGCAGCCTTGGGGTAGGGACTCGCGGATGGCCGCCTGCCCTGCGAGGCAGACAAGCCCCATTCCCCCCGTCCGAGGAACCCCTGGACCCGAGAGGGCCCCATGAACCTGGGAGGAGGTGGCTCCTGTTCCGTCAGGACCCACGCATCGCCCTCCATGGCGCCTCTTATTCCAGTTCCACGAAGCCGAGCCGCCGCTGTGTCTGGTCCGTGTGAATGATTGCCAGGAATTTCCAGGCGCTGGCCGGGCTCGTTGTTTCAGGAGCGCTTCAATCCAGGATAGGGAGGCACACCCGAGATGACCACGCCCCTGGCTTCAAGCGGACGTGCCGGCAACGCACCGCATCCCCTCATGCACCCCGTGACCGCGCATGGGATGCCGGCTCGTGGTTCACCCCGCGCTGCGTCTGTCGTTGCCCCGTCAAGACGGTCGCGAGAACTTTGAAGGGGCCTGCGGTATGAACGGCGCATCATGCGCCGCGCTCCGTCGATGGAACCTCCGCCGCCTCCGCCCCGCTTCCGGCGGCGCCTGCTGGCGGTGATGCTGCTCACGGGCCTCATCCCGCTGGTGCTGCTCGGCGCGCTGGCCCAGGGCGTGCTGGAGCGCGTGCTCTCCCTGTCCATCGCCCCGGTGGAGGGCGTGCTCGATGGCGTGTCCGCGGACCTGGAGCGACGCGGTCTGCCGCAGGGCGCGCTCGACGACGCGCGGTTGAGCCTCGCGCAGGCGGAGCTGGCGCGGCGGGCCCTGGTGCGCCGCGTGCCCGCGTTGATCGTCGCGCTGGGGCTGGTGTCCGGCCTCGTGCTGGCCGTGGCCGCGGCGCTGTTCGGCCGTGTCCTCACGCGCCCCGTGGTCACCCTCATCGACGGGATGCGGGCCTACTCCCGGGGAAATCTGTCCGTTCGTCTGGCGGTGCCCGAGCCGCCGCGCGACGAACTCCAGTTCCTCCTGGGACAGTTCAACCGCATGGGCCAGGAGCTGCTGGACCAGCGCGAGCGCCTCAAGACGGCCGAACAGATCGCGGCGTGGCAGGACGTGGCCCGCGCGCTCGCGCACGAGCTGAAGAACCCCCTCACCGCAATGAAGCTCTCGCTCGCGCGTCTGACCCGTCAGGATGACAGCGCCCCACCGGACCCGACGCGCCTCGCCGAAGCGGTGGCCCTCCTCCAGGAGGAGGTGGACCTGCTCATGCGCATGACGCAGAGCTTCTCCACCTTCGCGCGCCTGCCGGCGCCGCACTTCCAGGACGTGGGGTTGCGCACCCTGCTGGCCGAGGTGTGCACCCTGTACGCGGGCAGCTCGCCGGTGCCCGTGGAGCTGGAGCCCGGGCCGGAGGTCCAGCTGCGCGCGGACCCGGACGGGCTGCGCCGCCTCTTCGGCAATCTGGTGAAGAACGCCGCCGAGGCCTCCGGGCCGGACACGCCGCCCGTGCGCGTGGCCCTGCGCGCGGAGGCGGACGGCGCCGTGCATGTCACCGTGAACGATGGTGGCCGAGGCGTCCCGGGCGTGCTGTCCGGCGCGGTCCTCACCCGGGGGCTGTTCAGCACCAAACCCGGTGGCAGTGGACTGGGGCTGCCCATCGCCCAGAAGATCGTCCACGAGCACGGCGGCACCCTGCGGCTGGAGCCGGGCGCGAGCGGCGGGACGCTGGCGCACGTGTCGCTGCCCCGCGTGCCTCCCGGTTCCCAGGTGACGTCATGAAGCCAGGTCCCCGCATCCTCATCGTCGACGACGACCCCGGCGTCCTCCGGGCCCTGCGCGGGCTGCTGGGCGACGAGGGCTTCACCCCCGTGGAGGCCCGCTCCGCGGCGGAGGCGGCGCGCCTGCTCGAAGCGCCAGACGCTCCGCCTGCGTTGATGCTGCTGGACCTGCGCATGCCGGGTGAAACGGGCCTGGAGCTGCTCGCGCGCCTGCCCAAACCGCTGGCCGTGCCGGTGGTGGTCCTCTCCGGCGAGGCCTCCCCCGCGGAGGCGGTGCAGGCGCTGAAGCTGGGGGCCACGGACTTCGTGGAGAAGCCCCCTTCCGCCGAGCGGCTCATCACGGCGCTGCGCAACGCGCTTGCGCTGGGCTCGCTGCGGGAGGAGCGGGAGCGGCTGCTGGACGAGCTGGCCCGCCCGGGGCACCTGGTAGGGGACAGCCCTGCCATGGAGGCGTTGCGCCAGCTCCTCGCCCGCGTGGGCCCGAGCGACACGGCGGTGCTGATCACCGGCGAGACGGGCACCGGCAAGGAGCGCGTGGCGCAGGCGCTGCACAAGGCCTCCGGACGCAAGGGTCGGCTGGTGGCGGTCAACTGCGCGGCCATCCCCGCGACGCTGCTGGAGAGCGAGCTGTTCGGGCACGAGCGGGGCGCCTTCTCCGGTGCGGTGGCAAGGCGCACGGGCAGGGTGGAGCAGGCGCAGGGCGGCACGTTGCTCCTGGACGAGCTGGGCGACATGCCGCTGGAGCTCCAGGCGAAGCTGTTGCGCGTCCTGGAGACCCGTCAGGTGGAGCGCCTGGGGGGCACGCTGCCGGTGCCGGTGGACGTGCGCATCCTCGCGGCCACGCACCAGGACCTCACCCGCGCGGTGAAGGAGGGACGCTTCCGGCAGGACCTCTTCTTCCGCCTCAACGTGCTGCCGCTGCACGTCCCGCCGCTGCGTGAGCGCCCCGAGGACCTGCTGCCCCTGGCCCGTGTCTTCGCCGCGGAGTTCGCCGGCCCCCGGACGCCGCTCGTGCTGGCCCCCGGCGCCGAGGCCGCGCTGCGCGCCTACCCCTGGCCGGGCAACGTGCGCGAGCTGCGCAACGTCATGGAGCGGCTGAACCTGCTGCGGGGCGAGGGCCCGCTGGAGCTCCGCCCGGACGCGGTGACGGCTCCGGCGGGCACCCCGGCCGCGCCCCGTGCGACGCTGGGCGACAGGAGCTACCGCGAGCACGTGGAGGACTTCGAAAGGGACCTCATCCGCGCCGCGCTCCGGGAAGGGGAGAGCATCGCCGGAGCCGCGCGCCTCCTCCAGGTGGACCGGGGCAACCTCTACCGGCGCATCAAGGCCCTGGGCCTCCCTGTCACGCCATGACACGGCCCAGGGACCAGGGCGATGTCACGGGCACATCCCCAAGGTGACATCCGGATGTGTCCATGACATCGACGCGCACGGCGGCTCCTTGTGCTTCCAGGCACTTGCCGGAGCCCTCCACCTGGAACGGCGCATGCTCCTGCCCCTCCACATGAACCGCATCGTGCTTTGCCTCTGCTTCGTCTCGCTCGCCGCCTTCGCGCAACCCGCGGGGGGGGCCGGCACGTTCCCTCCCGATGCTGGCGCACTCTCAGCCCCCTCCGGGGCGGGGACATGTTCCCGGGCCGAAATGCCGGGGGATGATGACGGTCCGGGCGATGACGGTCCGGACGATGACGCTCCCGATGGGAAGGCTTCGGCCGGGGAGGGTGCACCCTCGCGTGATGCGTGCCACGACGCCTTCGACGACTCCGCCACGGCCTCGGTCCTCTCTCCGTTGCGGCTGGATGTCGACGGCAAGGCACTGGCGCCGACGGGCCTCGAACTCGTGGGGCTCCAGCATCTGACGGACGCGCAGGTGCGCTCGCTCGTGGGCGCTCCCGCCGCCGGGGCCACGCAGCCGCTGTCGCCCGGCGAGGTGCAGACCCTGCTGCGTCGGCTGGCACGCACGGGCCTCTTCGCTCACGTGGATCCCCGCCTGCGTGTCAGCGAGCAGGGGTCCGCGCTGCTGGAGGTGACGCTGGAAGAGCACCCCACCGTCACCTCGGTGGAAGTCCAGGGGCTCCAGGACCTTCTTCCCCGGGAGTGGCTGGAGGCCCTGTTCCCGCAGCCTCCCGGCTTCTCGCAAGAGTCCGACGAGGACGAGGACGATGACGACGAGCGGGACCCCGAGGAGTTCGTCGCCAAGGTGCGCATCCATGGGCGCGGCGCGACGCTGTCTGTCGTCAGCCCATGCCCCCCGTCCCACCCGCCCCGCGAGTGGTTCGCGCGCATGGAGCGCGGGCAGTTCCGTCCCGGCGTCGTCCTGGGCGGACTGGGCGCCGCGTTGGAGAGCGCGCTGAAGGACCTGCGGGACGATGACGGCTATCTGCTGGCGACGCTGTCCGCCACGCTGTCGCCCGAAGGCGCGTTGGTGGTGAAGGTGGACGAAGGCCGGCTGGAGGCCGTGGACGTGCCGGGCGTGGAGCCGGAGATGGCGGCGCGGGTGCGCGAGGCGCTGGGCTTGTCGCCGGGCGATGTCTTCCTTCGCAGCGACGCCCGCCGTGCCGTGGAGCGTCTGGAGTCGCAGCTGCGCTTCCTCCGGACGGTGGACGGTGAAGGGCTGCGCGAGGGACGCCTGGACGTGCGGGTCATCGAGGAGCGCGAGGCCCACGGCACGCGCAGCTACCGCACCCAGGAGGAGGAGCCGCGCGCGTCCCGTCGCCGCGAGCGGAAGGAGTCCGGGTCTGATTGGCGGGGCCTGTTCTCGTGGAACGAACGGGGGGAGGGTCTCACGCTGGAGGGGCGGCGGCTGGTGGTGCACGTGCGTCCGCGCCGACCGGACCTGTCGATGGAGTTGCTGCCCGTGCACACGCAGGTGACGGGCTTCGCCCCGGGACTCGCGGCCGGGCTGCGCTTCTGGGATCCGAAGGACCGGGTGCACGCGACGCTGGACGCGGCCTTCTTCGTCCCGCTGCGGCTGGGAGGCCAGCGGTTGCCGGACGACCCGGAGGGGACGCGGCGTCAGCGCCGCGTCAGCCTGCTGGGCGGCGCGAAGCTGCAGGTGCCCGCGCTGGCGCTCGCGGAGGTGGGCGCGCAGGTCCACGACTTCACCGACACGCTCGACCGCTGGCGGATGGGGGACATCGACTCCTATGTCTACTCGTTCCTCATCAACCGGCCGGACCGGGACTACTTCCGCCGCAAGGGCTTCGCGGCGTTCGCCACCTGGCGCTGGTCGCGCTCGTGGCTCGCGGGCGCGGAGTTCCGCGGCGACACCTACGAATCGCTCCAGCCCTTCACCCCGCCGCTCAGCCTCTTCCGCCGGGACTCTCCGGCCTTCCCCAACGCGCCGGTGAGCGAGGGGCGCTTCCACTCCGTCGTGCTGCGCGCGGAGTACGACAGCAAGGCGAAGCCGGGGTCGCCCGTGGGCTCGCTGTTCCGGACGCCGGAGACGTCCCTCTTCCCGCGCGAAGGGGACCGGACGCGGGAGCCCGCGCTGCGCGGGCTCTTCACGCTGGAGGTGGGGCAGCAGGTGGGCGTGGACACGCGCTTCTGGAAACTGGTGGGTGATGCGGTGCTGGACCTGCCCGTCACCTGGCACTCGGGGCTGAGCGTGCGCTTGCGCGTCGCTGGGGGCGAGGATCTGCCGTTGCAGAAGCAGGAGGCGCTGGGCGGCTGGAGCTCGCTGCGTGGCTTCGGCTTCAAGGACTTCCGCGGGGGCGACGCGTCGGTGCTCGGCAGCGCGGAGTACCGCTGGCATGGGTTCGGTCTCTTCGCGGACCTGGGCGCGGTGCACGCCGCCTCCGACTGGACGGATCCGAAGCTTGGCCTGGGCGCCAGCTTCCACTTCAGCGACGCGGTGCGAGTGGAAGCGGCCTGGCGCACGGATGAAAAGGCCCGGGCCACGCCCGAGGCGCGGCTGTTCTTCGTCCGGACCTTCTGAGGCATGGCACGGCAAGGCACAGGCGGACGGTGGCGGCTCCGAACGGCGCTCATGGCGTCGGTGGGGCTGCTGGCGTCCCAGGCCCGGGCGGACGAGGCCCGCGCCACCTGCACCGCGACGCTCTCCGGTCGCCGCGTGGTGGTGCGGCCGGAGGCGCGCGCCTTCGTGTCGCCCGAGCTGGATCGGTTGGTGCGATTGGGCATGGCGGGGAAGCTGGAGGTGCAGCTGACGCTCTTGCGCAAGCGCGCCGTCTGGTTCGACGCGCGCATGGACAGCACGCAGGTCACCCAGGTGCTCGCCTTCACGCGCACGGGCTATCTGCTGGACGGAAGGCCCCTGTCGGAAGGGGTGGCCACGCTGGAGCTGGAGCGCGTGGCCTGGATGCTGGACGCGCCCCCGGAGCCGGGCGAGCGCTTCGTCGTGCAGGTGGAGGTGCGGCTGCGAGTGGTGACGGCCGCGAGCCTCGGACGCGTGGCCACCTGGCTCACCCAGGGTGCGTCAGTGGGGACGGAGCCTGAAGACCGCTCCGCGTTGACGGGAACCCTGCTGCGCTCCGTCGCGGAGGACCTCGCACGCGGGGCCTCCGCGAGCTGTGACGTGCTCCGCTCTCCTTGAAGGGCGAGAAGCCTCCGAACCGCGTCCCTCATCGGACGCCGTCAGGGACGAATCCGGGTGCCGAATTCCTTCAGGCGTTCGACGACGGAGGCGGGGTCGAGCAGCCCCTCGGGGTGGTAGAGCCCGGGCGTCACGGGTGGGCCGCCCGCGAGGCCGAGCAGGCGCTCCACCGCGAGCGCCACGCCCCGGGCGCTCAGGCCCGAGTGCACGTCCGCGTCGACGAGCTCGTGGCGCACGCGTCCCGTCGTCCCATCCTCCCGCTCGCCCGAGATCTCGATGATGACCTCGTGCGACACGCCCTGGCCGCTGGGGCGGCTCGCGGCCTCCCGCACCGCGAAGTCGAGCCTGACCGTCCTCGCCTCGGTCGCGGCGGCGAGGCTCACCACGTCGAGCAGCGGATAGGCCCGGCCCCGCCACCGCGCCCCGTCCACCCCGACGAAGTCGCGGTACACGTCCTCTCCCCGCGCCCAGACGAACCTGCCGTCCTTGAGCATCAGGGGGCTCGGCAGATCCTTCGTGACGCGCTCCGTGTCGCCGCGCGCCGCCGGCCCGCCCACGTCCTCCTCGTCGAAGACCGCGCCAATCTCAATGGCATCCACACGTCGGAACGCCCGGGCGAAATGGAGCGTGGCCAGCGTCACCGTTCCGCCGAGGAAATGTCCCAGCAGGAGCACGGGCGAGCGGGTGGGGTGCTGGATGTGCAACGCCACCTCCGGCCCGATGTCGAACACGAAGTCGGAGAAGGAGACGTAGGGCAGCCCCTTCGCCTGGGCGTACTTCATGGAGTTGAGGGTGTCGTCCTTCAGCAGCACCACCACCGCGCTGAAGGCCGCGGTCTCGGGCAGGCCCAGGTCGCGCCGCTCCAGGTCGACGCGCACGGCTTCCGCGCCGCCCAGCTCCCGGGCGAGTGTCTGGGCCCTGGCGACGTCTCGCACGCCCAGCGTGAGGGCCAGCCCGGGTTGAAGCCGGCGGAGTGTCTTGGCGGCCCGGCTTCCAACAACGCCGGAGCCTCCGATGAGGAGGACAGGTTTCTGCGTGTTCGAGGACATGACGGATGCGCTCCTCCGGTCCGCCGGACCGGAGCTTTATCTACGGTGGGTAGGTTACGAACGGTAGGAACTCAGGCCGGCGGCAATGACAGACATCGCCGCTGGCAGGCGGGGCTACGCGCGGCGAATCCGGGTGCCGAACTCTTCCAGGCGTCGGATGAAGTAGGCCGGGTCGATGAGGACGTGGGGCAGGTAGAGCCCGGGCGCGACGGGCGGGCCACCCGCGAGGCCGAGCAACCGCTCGACGGCGATGGCGACTCCCAGCGCCGTCACCGGTGCCTGGCCTTCGGGATGGACAAGCTCGTGGCGCACGCGCCCCTGCGTCCCATCCTGCTTCAGCCCGGACAGCTCGATGATGATCTCCGTCGAGTACGGCTCGCCGCGCCGACGCGTCGCCGTCTCGCCCACCGCCAGGTCGAACCGGATGGACCGGGCCTCGGTCGCGGCCGCGAGGGCCAGCACGTCGAACGGTGAGTACACCTGTCCCTGCAACGGAGTTCCGTCCACCGAGGTGACGGTGCGCGTCGCCTCCGCTCCCTGGACCCAGCGCCACCTGCCATCCTGGAGCAGCAGGGAGCTCGTCGCGACCTTCGTGAGGCGCTCAAGATCGGCATGGGCCGCCGGTCCGCCCACGTCCTGCTCGTCGAGCACCGCCGTGAACTCGATGGCTTCGAGCGTCTTGAATTCCCGGGCGAAGTGGAGGGCGGGCAGCATGGCCGCTCCGGCCAGCCAGGTGCTGTCCATGAAGATGGGTGCGCTCGCGGGCTGGTGGATGTAGTGCGCCACCTCGGGCCCCAGCTCGGACACGCCGCTGGAGATGCTGACGTGCGGCAGCCCCTTTGCCTGGGCGTACTTCATGGAGTTGAGGGTGTCGTCCTTCGTGAACACGACGACGGCGCTGTAGGCCCTCCCCTCGGGCTGACCCAGATCCCGCCGCTCCAGATCGACCCGGACCGCGTCCGCGCCGCCGACCTCCTTCGCGACGGCGTCGGCCCGGGCCAGGTCTCGACCGCCAATCGTCAGCGGCAGGGTTGGATGGAGGCGGCGAAGCGTCTTCGCGGTCTGGGAGCCGACGAGGCCGGAGCCTCCAATGATGAGGACGGGGCGCTGCGGATTCACGGACATGGCGGATGAACTCCTCTGCCTGGCGGGCAGGACGGGTATGAAATCGGCCTTCGCTACAATTGGTAAGTTACCAATGGTAGGTTCGCCATGTTTTCTTGAAGGAGGCCACCCGGGGGGATTACGAAACGTCACCCGCCATGAGTGAGACCCCCGCCAGGAAGTTGCCGAAGGCGCAGCGACGCGAGCAGCTGCTCGACATCGCGCAGACCATCGTCCGAGAGGAGGGGACCGACGCGTTGACGCTCGGCTACGTGGCCGAGCGGGCTGGCGTCAGCAAGCCGATTGCCTACGAGCACTTCAAGACGCGGTCGGGGTTGTTGATTGCCCTCTACGAGCAGATCGACGCCCGCCAGGTCCAGGCGCTCCTGGAGGCGCTCAAGCGCACGCGCAAGCGGCTGGAAGACGTCGCCCGGGTGATGAGCGCCGCCTACATGCATTGCTATACGTCGGCCGGCCCGGAGTGGCATGCCATCTCCGCGGCGCTGGGAGGCGATGAGGAGATGGAGACCTTCCATCGCGCGCTGCTCGACAGCTACGTGGCCATCTACCGCGAAGCGCTCGCGCCCTATTCGGAGCTGGGGAAGGACGCGCTGCACCTGCGCTGCGTTGGCATCATTGGCGCGGCGGAGGCGATCTCACGCGACATGCTCCGTGGCCTCGTCGACGAGGCCACAGCCGCGGAGACCCTGGCCTCGCTCATCGTCAGCTGGCTGTCCAGGAAGGCATGAAGGCTGTCCCTGAGCCTGGCCATCCCTCGAGGGACTCGAGCCCGGCGCGGGCGGTGACGGACGCCACCGCCCGCGCCGGTCCTTCTGGGACTACTGGACGGTGTACGACACCGTGCCGCTGCAGCTCCCTGTGGAGTAGCAGCCGGCGCGGATCTGGTAGGTGCCCGCCGTCGTGGCCGTGAAGCTCGCGTAGGACAGCGTGCCGCAGGCGTCGTCGTTCGAAGCCGCCTGGGTGGTGCCGTTGTACAGGCGCAGGTACGTGTCACCCGTGCCGGAGGAGCCCGGCACCGTGCAGGTGCCGAACTTGAGGGTCTGCCCGGCGGCCAGTGTGACGTTGTGGTTGACGGTGTTCTGGTTGGCGCTGTTGGTGTTGGTGGCGGTGAAGGTGACGTCACCGGCGTCGGGGGCGGCGGATAGCCCGCGCACAGGCGCGTGCTGGTCGCCACCGCGCAGAAATCGTCAATGGCCGGCCGCACGTAGGTGATGTCCTCGCCGCGGCATCCCGTCTCCGTGCAGGTGTTGACGACGCTGCAGCTCCCGTTGGTTTTGTAGTCGGTCTCGCCGCGCACCAGGATGCCGGCCACCGTGTAGCCGCTGTTCTCGTACACGCCCGAGCCCGAGTTGCCGCCGAACGTGTCCGTGGTGGCCACGAAGTAGTCCAGCGTGCCCGAGCGCGCGTCACGCACCGAGCCGCCCGAGTCGATCTTGAAGGGAATGCCGCTGCCCGAGCCGATGACCGTCACGTTGGTGCCCGCGGCCAGCGCGGCGTTTCCCGCGCGAATGGGGGCAGGCGTGAAGCGCGGGGCGGCCGGCCGGTCCAGCCGGAGGATGGCGAAGTCCAGGTTGCGCCCGCCCACCGTGGCCTGCTGGCGCGCGACAATCGCCTGGCAGGAGAAGATGTCCGCGGTCGTCACCGTCTGCATGGCGCCGGCGGCGGTGCGGTAGAAGTTGAAGACGAAGCGCGTGCTGCTACAGGCCGCCGCGCTGGTGATGCAGTGGCCCGCCGTGAGCACCAGGTCGTCGTCGATGAGCGTGCCGGAGCAGAAGGCCGGGGTCAGGTCGTCCAGGAAGCGCTCGGAGGTGCAGAGGTTGTACGCGGAGCGCAGCGTGGACGCGTTGAAGGTGACGTTGTTGGGGTTGGTCGCGTTGAAGTCCGACGGGTTCATCAGCGCGACGGTGGACTGCTGAGCGCGGCCGCGCAGCGTGGCGTTCGCGTGCGCGTACACGTCCGTGCGGTTGTCGGTTCCGTAGACGACGGGCTGCTGCTCCGTGCCCATGGCAGCGTTGGCGGTGGGCTCAGCCTCCGGGGCCGGGCCGCAGGCCACGAGGGACAGGGTACACAGCAGCGTTCCGAGCAGCGTCCTACAGCCGGAAGTCCGGGGGATTCGCATGTGCTGAACACTCCTTGAGAGTGATGACCGCCCGCCAGGGGAGCGAGCAGTGGACCGCATGCTCGCGCCAACCATTCACTCTCCGCAATGTGTCCTTAACGCGGAGTCGCCGTGGTCCCGGGAGTCCCTTCAGAACACGAGGGAAATGGAACACGCGGCGCAGGGAGAGGGGTGCACAATTCTTGCGGGAATGGAAGATGACCGTCCGCGCGGGAGAGATGTCTGTCATTCGGCGGAGACAACGCAGTGCGTTCAGGGGTGCGCCGCGGACAGCTCCTCCTCTTCCTCCTCATTGAGCGCCCGCTTCGACTCGCCCCGCAGCTTCTGCATGAGCACGTAGAGGCTGGGGATGAAGACGAGGTTGACGACGGTGGACACCAGCATGCCTCCGAAGACCGCCGTGCCCAGGCTGTTGCGCGAAGCGGCGCCAGCGCCCGTGGCCAGCATGAGGGGCACCACGCCCAACAGGAAGGCGATGGACGTCATCAGGATGGGGCGCAGGCGCACCTCGGAGGCTTCGATGGCGGCCTCCACGGCGCTGCGTCCCTGCTCGCGCAGTTGCTCCGCGAACTCCACGATGAGGATGGCGTTCTTGCTCGCCAGGCCCACCAGCATCACGAGCCCCACCTGGCAGAAGACATCGTTGGGCAGCCCGCGCAGCATCTGCAATCCCAGGGCGCCCAGCACCGCCAGCGGCACCGAGAGGATGACCACCAGGGGCAGGGTGAAGCTCTCGTACTGGGCGGCGAGCACCAGGAAGACGAAGAGCAGGCCCAGCCCGAAGATGACGATCGTCTGGCCTCCGCTCTCCTTCTGCTCAAGGGAGAGGCCGGACCACTCCGTGCTCGTGCCCTGCGGCAGCACCTGCGCGGCCAGCTCCTCCAGGGTGGTCATGGCCTGCCCGGAGGAGACGCCGGGGGCGGCCTGTCCGTTGAGCTCCGCGGAGCGGAAGAGGTTGTAGTGGCGGATGATCTGGGCGGACGTGGTGGGCGTCACCTTCACCAGGGATTCGAGCGGAATCATCTCCCCGTTGTCACTGCGGACATAGAAGGCGCCAATGTCCTGCGGCGTGTCGCGGAACTGCTGCGCGGCCTGAAGGTAGACACGGTAGGTGCGGCTCGCGTAGTTGAAGTCATTGACGTACTGGCTGCCCATGTAGAGCTGAAGGGTGCCGAAGATCTGATCGATGGGAATGTCGAGCGCCTTGGCCTTCTGGCGGTCCACCTCCACGTTCAGCAGCGGTGTGTCGGCCGTGAAGGAGGTGAAGACGCCGCGCAGGCGGTTGTCCTCACCGCCGCGCCCCACCAGCTCCTGGGCGGCGGTGGCCAGCTCGGACAGCCCGCGTCCGCCGGAGGTGTCCTCGACGATGAACTGGAAGCCGCCGACGGCCCCCACGCCTCGGATGGCGGGTGGCAGCAGGGGCACCACCTTCGCATCACCTATCGCCGCGAGCGGGCCGCGCAGCCGCTCCACCATCGCGGCCACCGAATGCGCCTCGCCCTTGCGCTGCTCCCAGGAATGGAGGTTGACGTAGACCTGGGCCAGGTTGGGGCCGTTGTTGCCCAGGGAGGTGCCGCCGACCACGAACATGACGCGCGCTTCGGGCTGCGCGCTCACGAGGGCCTCCACCTCCTTGACCACCTTCTCCGTGCGGGTGAGTGACATGCCCTCGGGCCCCTGCACGGAGATGATGAAGTAGCCCTGGTCCTCGTCCGGGATGAAGCCGGTGGGCACCACCCGGAAGAGGGCCACGGTGGCGCCGAGGAAGCCGACGAAGACGAGCATCACCGCGAAGGGGTGCTTGAGCAGGCGGCGCAGCATCCCGCCGTAGAGGCGCTTCGTCCCGTCGAGCACCTGGTCCACCTTGCGGAAGAAGATCCACTTCTCACCGTGGTGGCGCTTGAGCAGCAGGGCCGACAGCGCGGGCGTGAGCGTGAGCGCGCACACCGTGGACAGACCCACCGAGGCCGCGATGGTGAGGGCGAACTGGCGGTAGATGATGCCCGTGGTGCCGGGGAACAGGGCCACCGGGACGAACACCGCCACCAGCACGATGGAGATGGCCACCACCGCGCCAGCCACCTCCTTCATGCCCTCGCGCGCGGCCTTCCGGGCACTGAAGCCCTTCTCCACCATCAGGCGTTCGATGTTCTCGATGACGACGATGGCGTCGTCCACCACC
Organism: Corallococcus sp. bb12-1; assembly: GCF_026626765.1. Lineage (NCBI taxonomy): Bacteria > Pseudomonadati > Myxococcota > Myxococcia > Myxococcales > Myxococcaceae > Corallococcus > Corallococcus sp. bb12-1. The sequence continues at coordinate 65,827 of NZ_JAPNJZ010000030.1, forward strand.
AGGCCCGTGGCCAGGGTGAGGCCGAACAGCGTGAGGGTGTTGATGGAGAAGCCGAACAGCTTGACGAAGGCGAAGGTGCCCACCAGCGACACGGGGAGGGTGAGCGCGGTGATCAGCACGCTTCGCCAGCCGTGCAGGAAGAGGAAGATGACGAGGATGACCAGGGCGATGGCCTCCACCAGCGTCTTGAGCACCTCATGGATGGAGGCACGCACCGCGAGCGTCGTGTCGGTGGAGACGCGGTACTCCAGCCCCGAGGGGAACTGTTGCCCCAGCCGCTCCATCTCCCCGGCCACCGCGTCGCGGACCTCCAGCGCATTGGCGGTGGGCAACTGGTTGACGCCCAGGCCGAGGGCAGGGCGGCCGTTGAAGCGCAGGAACTGGCTGTAGTTCTCCGCGCCCATCTGGGCATGGCCGACGTCCTTCACCCGGACCAACTGGCCGTCGGAGCCGCGCATCACGACGATCTCGTCGAACTCCTCGGGCTCGATGAGCCGGCCGCTCGCACGCACCGCCAACTGGTAGTCCTGATTCGAGCGGCTGGGGGGCTGGCCCACCTGACCGGCGGCCACCTGGAGGTTCTGCTCCTGGAGCGCGCGCGCCACGTCCTGGGGCGTGAGCTTGCGGCGCGCCAGCTCCGTGGGATCCAACCACAGGCGCATGCTGAAGCGGCGCTCACCGAACAGGCGCACGTCGCTGACGCCGCGCACGCGCTTGAGGGCGTCCTTCAGGTTGATGTCGGCGTAGTTGCTGATGAACTCGGCGTCGAAGCGCTCATCGGGGCTGTAGAGGCCAAAGGAGATGAGCAGCTGGTTGGCGCCCTTGTTGACGACGATGCCCGTCTGGTTCACCTGCGAGGGCAGGCGTGCGGCGGCGCGCCCCACGCGGTTCTGCACATCGACCGTGGCCACCTCGATGTCACGGGTGGGCTCGAAGGTGATGGTGATGGCGCTGGTGCCGTCGTTGCTCGAAGTGGAGGAGATGTAGCGCATGCCCTCCACGCCGTTGATCTCCTGTTCCAGCGGGATGGTGACGGCGCTCTCCACCACCTCGGCGCTGGCGCCCACGTAGGTGGCCGTCACCGTCACCTGCGGCGGGGCCAGGTCCGGGTACTGCGCGATGGGCAGGTTGGGGATGGCGATGGCCCCCACCAGGGTGAGCAGGATGGAGAGGACGGCCGCGAACACGGGCCGCCGGATGAAGAAGTTCACCATGGTGGGGAGGCCTTGGGCCTACTTCAGGGTCGCGATGTCGATCACGAACCTGTAGCGGACGTCGGAGGCGAGCACGCGCTCGTAGGCCTCGTTGATCTTGCTGGCCGGGATGACCTCGATGTCGGAGCCGAGGCCGTGTTTGGCGCAGAAGTCGAGCATCTCCTGCGTCTGCTGGATGCCGCCGATCAGCGAGCCCGCGAACGAGCGGCGGGTCATGATGAGGGAGAACACCTGGAGCGAAAGCGGCTCCGCGGGCGCGCCCACGTTGACCAGGGTCCCGTCCAGGGCGAGCAGCGACAGGTAGGCGTCCAGGTCGATCTTCGCGCTCACCGTGTTGACGATGAGGTCGAACGTTCCGGCGAGCTTCTGGAACGTCTCCGGATCCTTCGTGGCGTGGTAGTGGTCCGCACCCAGACGCAGGCCGTCCTCCTTCTTGCTCAGCGACTGCGACAGGACGGTGACCTCGGCCCCCATCGCGTGCGCGATCTTCACGGCCATGTGCCCGAGCCCGCCCAGCCCCACGACGGCGACCTTCCTGCCGGGACCGGCGCCCCAGTGACGCAGCGGCGCGTACGTCGTGATGCCGGCGCACAGCAGCGGCGCGGCGGCGTCGAGCGAGATGCCCTCGGGGATCTTCAAGACGAAGTCCTCGGCCACGACGATGTGGGTGGAGTAGCCGCCCTGGGTGGGCTTGCCGTCCCTGCCGACGCCGCCGTAGGTCCCGACGAAGCCCTTGAGGCAGTGCTGCTCCTCGCCCTTGCGGCAGTTCGTGCACTCGCGGCAGGAATCGACCAGGCAGCCGACGCCGACGCGGTCGCCGACGGCGTGGCGGGTGACGTCGGCGCCGACCCTGGAGACGATGCCAGCGATCTCATGGCCGGGGACGAGGGGGTAGGTCGCTCCGCCCCACTCATTGCGGGCGTTGTGGATGTCGGAGTGGCAGATGCCGGCGAACTTGATCTCGATGAGGACGTCGCGAGGGCCGAGGTCACGACGCTCGATGGTGGTCGGACCGAGCGGGGCGGTCGCGGACGTGGCCGCGTAGGCATTGACAGTGAGCATGTTCTTCAAATCTCCGTGGGGGTGGGACTGGGGCTGTTGCTGTCGAGCCCCGTTCACGAAGAGAAGTACGCGCCAGCGCCGGGGATGACTACGCACGGAGGAGGCAATAGGCTCTTAAGTGAGACTTAACAGTGTGGCGGCTGCGCTCCGATAGCGTGGCCGCATGCAGGCGGTGGAGCAACCGCTCCCAGCAGCCCTCGAAGGTGGTTCTCGCGCATGAATACGGCACCTTTCTCCCAGCTCCAGGTGTTCCTCGCCGTGGCCCGCCTGCGCAGCTTCAGCGGCGCGGCGCGCGAGCTGGGCGTCTCCACGGCGGCGGTGAGCCAGACGGTGCGGCAGTTGGAGGGGCAGCTGCGCGTGGTGTTGCTCACGCGCACGACGCGCAGCGTGTCGCTGACGGACGCGGGCCGCCGGCTGGTGGAGGGCGCGGGCCCGGCGCTGGGACAGGCGCTCACCGCCCTGGCCGAGGTCTCCGCGCAACCGGGAGAGGCGGTGGGCCGGGTCCGGCTGTCGGTGCCCACGGCGGCGGTGCCGTACCTCATCACCCCGGTGCTCCCCGTCTTCCGGCAGCGGCATCCGAGGGTGGAGGTGGAGGTCGTCGTCGAGGAGCGCTTCGTGGACATCGTGGCGGAGGGCTACGACGCGGGCGTGCGGCTGAGCGAGGCCATCGAGCGGGACATGGTGCAGGTGCGGCTCACCGACGCGTTCCGCTTCGTGGTGGTGGGCTCGCCGGACTACCTCGCGCGCCACGGGACGCCCCAGCGCCCCGAGGACTTGTTGAACCACGAATGCATCACCTTCCGCATGCGGACCTCCGGAGCGCTCTATGCCTGGGAGCTGGAGCGGGGCCGCAGGAACTGGCGCGTGGCGGTGCGTGGCGGGGTGGTGACCAATGCCAGCCATCTGACGGTGCCCCTGGTGGAGCAGGGAATGGGGCTGGCGTACGTCTTCGAGCCCAGTGTGGCCGAGCAACTGAGGACCGGACGGCTGCAACGGGTGCTCGAGGCGTACGCTCCCACGGTCCCCGGCTTCTTCCTCTACTACCCCAGCCGTGCGCAGCGCTCGACGCCGCTGCGCCTCTTCGTGGAAGTGGCCCGGGAGCTGTCCGTGAAGGCGCTGTAGGGCTCAGGGTTGTTTCTTCGGCAGCAGCGCCTTGGCGCGCGCCACGGCTGACATGGCATTGGGCCAGCCGGTGTAGAACGCCAGGTGGGTGATGAGCTCGACGAGTTCCTCCTGCGTTACTCCGTTTTCGAGGGCACGCGGGAAGTGGAAGTCCATCTGTTCGGTCTTGCCGGTCGCCACGAGTGCCGCGCAGGTGATCAGGCTGCGGTCGCGCTTGGACAACTGCGGCCGTTCCCAGACGTCTCCGAAGAGCACCTCGTCGGTGAGTTCGACCAGCTTCGGCGCGAAGTCGCCAAGGGCCTTCTGCGCGGCGGTTTCAGGCTTGGGGTTGCTCATGGGTTCTCTCCCTGGGGCAGGCTGCCGTACTGCGCGTCGCTGACCTTCTCCATCCATTCGACGACCTTGCCGTCGAGCTGCTCCTGGATGGCGAGATGGGTCATCGCGGTGGTGGGTGAAGCGCCATGCCAGTGTTTCTGGCCGGGCGGGATCCAGACCCTGTCTCCGGGGCGGATCACCTCGACCGGGTCGCCCCAGCGCTGGACCCGGCCGGAGCCGGCGGTGACGATCAGCGTCTGCCCGAGCGGATGGGTGTGCCATGCGGAGCGGGCACCGGGTTCGAACGTGACGTAGGCGCCAGCCGTGCGCGAGGGAGCGTTCGGCTGGAACAACGGGTCGACGCGGACGGAGCCCGTGAAGTTCTCGGCGGGCCCCTGGATGGAAGGCTGCGAGCCATTTCGCGCGATGTTCAGCTTCTGTGCATTCCCGCTTGAAGCAGCCGGGGGAGCACCCACCGCCTTGGTGCCTCCTGTCGGAACGGTCTGGGCGAGCGCGGGAGCGAGCAGCGCGAGTGAGAAGACCGTTGTGGCGAGCCGATTCATTTCCACTCCTGGGTCAGCAGCTTCCTGACAAACCAAAACCTACTCACGAAGGAAGATACGCTCCGGTCCCACGCCGGATTAGACGCACGGGACCCCATAGGCTTTTAAGCCGTGCTTGACAGTGGGGTCCGAGCGCGCGCCCGTGTGCGTCGCCCATCATCGAGTTCCGCGAGAAGGCAGCGAGCACGCGCTGGGCGTGGAACCGTTGTGACTGGGCGTGTATCAGCCTGTGACATCACATGTTACAGCTCGCGCGAATCTGTAACGGACCACGCTACTCGGCGTGGGCTTGTCACTTGATACACGGTGTCGGCCCAGGGGAAATGCCGCAGTGCGGTGATCCTGGCTCGGAGGGTGCATGGGCCCGTGCCGGGTCGTCATCGGACCCGGCAGACAGTTCTTCTCCATCCCCCCAACGAGAGGTCCCATCCATGAACATCCAACTGACGTGCCGCCTGGTGGCGGCGGCGCTCCTGAGCCTGACCGCCGTGGGTTGCCAGGGCGACGAGACGCAGTCACCCGCGGGTGACTCGCTCGCGACGCAGGAAGCGAAGGCTGAACAGCAGTGCGTCGAGGGCTTCTCCGGCATCAAGAACTGCGCGACCGGCCGTGCGAAGGTCGCGAAGAGCGGGAAGGGCATCGCGGTCTCCGGGCTCGCGGACGTGAAGACGGACGGCTTCACCAGCGTGTTCCCCCGGGCCACGAACTGGGAGCTGAAGCCTGACATCATCGGGCTGGGCGCGACGGCGCAGGGCCTCGAGTTGACGGCGCGCGACGGTGACCAGGTGGTCAGCTCGCTCCGTATCGGCCTGACGGGCAACGGGGACCAGGTCCTCCTCCAGCCCACGTTCACGGGCACGCCGGGCGGCTCGGCGTACCGGGTGAACCTGTATCAGAACAACCGCTTCCTGGGCTTCCAGCACTACGAGTGGGACTACGGCGTGAACTCGTCGTGGTACGACATCCACATCCGCTTCCACCCCATCAACATCGGCTTCCGGAATCACGCCTCCACGAGCTTCTTCGATTCCATCAGCGCGGGCGCCTGCGTCTGGAGCTTCCGCGGCGCGCCGGGTGACTTCACGCTGGATGTGGATGGAAAGCAGCTCAAGGGTGACTACCTGGAGATCGTCGAAGAGGTGAAGGAGGGTCACTACCCCTACACCGGCTTCTCGGGCATCGACGTGAAGGCCTCCGCCAAGGATTTCACCATCCTGGGTGAGTCCTTCGTCGCCGGGAAGTAGTCGGCGTCTGCAAGTCTCCTGAGCAGGTTCCACGCCGGGCGGGAGGGTCTCCCCGTCCGGCGTGTCGTTTTCCGGGAGGACCTGTCACGACGCGGGCAGGCGTCGCAGCGCCTCCGACAGGAGGTCGAGCGCATGTGTCTGCGCGGAGGACAGCCGCACCGCGGGCCTCACGCGTTGCACGCTCGCGAGGGCCGTCCGCCCATCCGGCGCATCCCCCCGTGCGACGAGGAGCGCGGCGGCGATCATCCCCGTGCGCCCATGGCCCTGGGCGCAGTGGACGTAGATGGGGCCGGGCAGGGTGGCCAGCTCCCGCAGGACCGGGACGACCTGCTCCAGGGGCAGCGTCGATGCATCCAGGATGGGCAGCGAGACATAGCGGCAGGTCCCCCGGATTCCCGCCGGCTCGATGAACTCGGAGGTCAGGTCGAGCACGGCCGCGGTGCCCTCGGGAAGCTCGCCCGGCAACAGCCGGCGTCCCACCCGGACGCCCGGCGCCACTTCGTCGTGGGGCTGCTCGCGCGAGAGGATCCGCGCGAGGTGCCACGTGCTCCAGGTGAGCCCCAGGTAGGGCAGGAGCGCGAGGACCGCCCACGGCCGCATCCTCCCGTCTGGCTGCTTCCCGAAGACGCCCGGACCGAGGCCCGCGTAGGCGAGCGCCACCCCGGCGAAGCTCACCGCTGGCCACAGCAGCAGCCACCCGAGGCCCTGGAGGGTGCTTGCCAGGAAGACCAGGAGGGCCGCGGCGGTGGCGAAGACGAAGGTGTATTTCATTCGCCGCGCAGACTAATCCCAGCCGTTCTGCTCCGGGTCGGAATCCCCGGGACAGACTTTCGTGTCGCCCCGGGGACCCCTGTTCCTGCCTACATCGGGGTCACGCACCCCGGCTGGGCGATGGCGCACCACTGGCTGGCTTCACTGACACAGAGGCTGTCCCAGGCGGTGTTGCAGCAATACGGATCCTGGGAGCACACGGTGTTGACACAGCCGCTGCACGTCCGGGTCAGCGCGGCGCCCGTGGTGCAGACGTTGTGGCCACAGGCGGGAGCGCCCGCCACGCAGACGTTGTTGCTGCCGCAGGTCTGTCCTGACGCACAGGTGCCACAGCTCAGGGTACCGCCACAGCCATTGGAGAGGGTGCCGCAATTCTTGCCCTGCGCGGCGCACGTCGTCGGGGTGCAGGTGCAGACGTTGTTGCCGCCGCAGGTCTGTCCGGCGCTACAGGTGCCGCAGTTCAGCGTGACGCCACAGCCATCGGAGATGGTGCCGCAATTCTTGCCCTGGGCCGTGCAGGTCGTGGGCGCGCAGGTGGCGGTCGGATCGAAGACCTCCACGCTGGAGAGCGCCTGCATGTTGCCCTGGGCGTTGTAGGTGGTCCCGGCGATGAACAGGACGCGCCCGTCCGCCAGCGCGATGGTGGGGTGGTGGGTGCGGCCCTGGGTGATGGCCCCCACCGTGATCCAGCCGGCGGTGGCGGGCGTGTACAGCTCAACTCCATAGGTGTTGAAGGAGCCCCCCGCCATCAGGATGCTCCCATCAGGCCGGACCACCGACGGCGCGGACGAGTGCGTGACGGCCGTGCTGCCCGTGTTCGTCCAGGTATTGGTCGCCGGGTCGTACAGCTCCGCCGCCAGCGTGTAGCCTGTCACCAGCGCCTTCCCATTGGCGAGCAGGTGCAGCGTGTGGCCGTTGCGGCCCGTGTTCATCGAGGCCACGGTGGTCCACGTGCCCGTGGCGGGGTCCCAGAGCTCCGCGTGGTTGCTGGACGACGTGGTGGAGTTGCCTCCGCCCGCGACGAGCACGCGCCCGTCCGCGAGTCGCACCGCGGCGTGCCCCATCATCCCGGCGTTGAGCGAGCCCGTGGACGCCCAGGTGTTCGTTGACGGAGTGTAGAGATAGGAATTGGTGACGTAGCTCACCCCGCCCACCACCAGCACCCGTCCGTCCGCGAGCAGCGTGGCGCTGTGCCCGTAGCTGTTGCGCGGCAGGGGCGCGGCGGCGCTCCAGGAGTTGCTGCCCGGCAGGTAGCGCTCGGAGGACGCGATCACGCTTCCTCCGCCGATGCCGGCCACGACGAGCACGCTGCCGTCCTGGAGCTGCGTGGCGGTGTGGGAGCGGCGCGCGGTGGCCATGGACGGGCCGCTGCTCGACGTCAGGGTGGCCGGATCATACAGCTCCGAGGTGGCCATCTCGCCGGAGGGCGTTCCGCCACCCGCCACCAACACCTTGCCGTTGCCGAGCAACGTGGCCGTGTGCTGATAGCGCGCCGACAGCAGGGAGCCCCCGGTGACGACGACCGCCGATGACTGGGAGGCTTCGACGCCGTCCTCCGGCATCTCCAGCTCCGTGGGTGTGATCGCGGGCCCGCACGCGAAACAACACATCAGGGGAATGACAACCCACGACTTCCAATACGACAGGGACATGAGGTGCTCCTGGGGGGTGAAGCCAGGAGCATCGCACGCGAAGTCTCAGTGTAATGCGTGAAACATGAAATCCCTGGGTGTCACTTCGGAACCCAGACGGCGACCCAGTCGATCTGCACGTTGCCGGCCGCGCTGGAGGAGGGTGCGGTGCCACTCAAGTCCGTCTCCGTCTGAAGGACCCAGTGCATCGGCGTGGTGGGCACGCGGCTGGTCTTGTCCAGGATGACCGTCCCATCCAGGATGAAACGGCACCGGCCGGGGGTCCACTCAATGATGGCCGTATGCCACGACGTGAAACGCGCGCTGGTGGAGACCGCGTCCTGGTCCCCGCCGGAGGTGCCGTTCTGCCGGTGCATGAACCCGGCGATGGTGCCGTCGAGGTCGCCTTCCGGGAAGTCGATCTCCCCGTCGCGCGGCCACACCTCGCTGTCCGGCCAGAGCAGCCACGCCGTCTTGTAGCCGGGCACGGGGTCGGCCTTGAACCGCACCGCGAAGCGACCCGCAGGGAGTCCGCCGCTCGCCGTCGCGCCCGGAATCTTCGGGAGCACCGCGGCGACCCGGTGCACGCCGTTCACGGTGTGCAGGTACTTGTTGAGCACGCCGTTCTGGATGCTGACGACCGACGAGGGCGAATAGGTGCCGTTCTTGCTCGTGTCCTTCCAACCGTCCAGATAGACGCTCCACTTCGACGACACCGCCGCCGGGAACTGGCCCACCGGCACCGGGGTGGTGAAGTCATCGGTGAACACCTGCCGCCAGTTCATGAGGTCGCCCACCGGCATTGGTTCGCCCGAAGGGCCCGAGCCGCCCCCGGCCACCAGCGTCACGGCATCCACGAGGATGGCATTGCCCGACGTCGCCTGGTTCTGGAGGACATACACATCCACGGTGTCACCCACGCGCTCCACGGTCCCCGTGATGGTGATCCGCTGGAAGGCGGTGGTCAGCGTCGCGTCCGCCGTGAAGAGCTTGTACGTGGTGCCGGAGGCGCTCTTCTCCCGGAGGATGAGGCTCACGGGCTTGCCCACCGTGCCGGTGTTGCCCGCGGCGACATACGCCGTCGCCGTATACGCCTGCCCCTGCGGCGCATTCGTGATGGCGCTCTGGGCGCCGTCCAGCGAGTACATCGTGGCCGCGCCGCTGACGGTGACGCGGGCGACGTACTGGCCGTCCGGTGCTCCCGTCCGGGCTTCCCGCGTCAACGTTCCCTGCCACGAGGACCAGCCGCTGGTATTCGTTTCAAAGGACGTGTTGGTGATCGCGGACATGAGCGGCGCCGGCGCCTGGCTCGCTTCCGCTTCAGCCGGGGCTTCTGTTTCAGGAGCCTCTGGAGCCGGGCTGCACGCGGAGGCCAGGGGAAGCGCCATCACCAGGGCCCACGCGTGACGGAAACGCGACCCACGGCGGATGCCGATTTCACTCATCGTGTTCTCCTTGAAAGACGTGGAATACATGCCTACATATAAATCAAGGAAACCACTTGGTCAGCATGTTTTGCTCCGGAGCCCAGGCGCTTGCCGCGCAGGGCTCGCACGTCGCGCAGGGAGTCCTCGTCGTGATGGGTGCGCAGCTCCAGGTACCAGCGGAAGGACTCGAAGGCGTCTGGCTCCGGGCCCATGCGGCGCAGCGCCTCCTCGCGGATCCGCGCGGCCTCGTCGGCGGGAAGGGCCGACAGCCAGGGTTCGAAGCCGGTTGGCAATGATCCTCGGAAGGGGGCAACGTAAGCCGCCCGCCTCCTCCCACCCCCAGCAGCCATGATCGCCAACCTCCACAACGCCGACATCCCCAAGCCCGTGCTCGAAGTCATCGCCCGCCTGCGCGAGCTGGGCCACGCCACCTATCTGGTGGGCGGCTGCGTGCGGGACATGGTCCGCCAGGTCCACCCCAAGGACTTCGACGTGGCGACGAGCGCGCTTCCGGAGGAGGTCCAGAAGGCGTTCCGCAAGGTCATCCCCACCGGCATCCAGCACGGCACGGTCACCGTCGTCACCGGGGGCAACCACGTGGAGGTGACGACGTTCCGTTCGGAGGGGGACTATCTGGACGGCCGCCGTCCCAGCTCCGTGTCCTTCGAGCGAGACATCGTCAAGGACCTGTCCCGGCGCGACTTCACCATCAACGCGATGGCGTACAACCCGCTGGACAAGGAGCTGGTGGATCCGTTCGGCGGACAGGTGGATCTGCCGGCCCGGTTGATCAAATGCGTGGGCTCCGCGCTGGAGCGCTTCTCCGAGGACGGCCTGCGCCCGCTGCGCGCCGTGCGCTTCTCCGCCGTGCTGGGCTTCACGCTGGAGCCCGAAACCCGCGACGCCATCCCCGCGACCCTGGCTGTCTTCCGCAAGGTCGCCCTGGAGCGCGTGCGCGAGGAGCTCTGCAAGCTGCTGCTGTCCCCGCGCGCCGAAGCAGGGCTCCAGCTCCTCGCGGAGACGGGGCTCCTGGAGGTCTTCCTGCCGGAGCTGGCCCGCGCGGATGCCGAAGCCGCCCGGCTCGCTCGCGTCGCCACGCAGGCCGCGCCGCTGGACCTGGATGTCCGCATGGCCACGCTGCTCGCGGACCTTGTCACGGGACCGCAAGCCCGTGAGCTGTGCATGCGGTTGAAGTTCCCGAACAAGTCCGCCGACCTCGTGGGCCTGCTCATCGAACACGCGAAGCTGGAGACGCGCCTGTCGGACCCGGATCCGTCCCTGCGCCGGCTGCTCGCCCGGGTGGGCCCGGCGCAGCTCCCCGCGCTGCTCGCGGTGGCGAAGGCCCGCGTCCAGGCCCGGGCGCCGGAGCAGCTTCCCGCGCTGGCGTCGCTGGCCGAGCGACTGGGACTGCTCGCCGCCGCGAAGCCGCCCCTGTCCGCGAAGGAGCTGGCGCTCACCGGGGGCGACATCATGTCCACGCTGGGCATCGGGCCGTCCCCGAAGGTGGGCGAGGCGACCCGCTACCTCGTGGAGTCGGTGCTGGACGACCCTTCACGCAACACGGCCGACCAGCTCCGCGCGCTGCTGACGGCGTGGAACACGACGCGAAGCGCCTGAAAGGCCACCTTCCCCCCGGCTGGAGGGCAGGGAAGGGGGCCTGGAGTGCCTTCCGGCCGTGCGTCCAGGCCCGGGGGCGTGTAGGAAGCAACCCCATGCGAGTCGTCGTTGCCATGAGCGGTGGGGTGGATTCCTCGGCCGCTGCCGCCCTGCTCAAGGAGCAGGGCCATGAGGTGATCGGCATCACCCTGCGCGTCTGGTCCTACGAGGGCAACGCGAAGTGTGGAAGCTGCTGCAGTCCGGACGACATCGACGATGCCCGCGCGGTGGCCCAGCAACTGGGCATCCCGTTCTACGTGGCCAACGCCGAGGAGATCTTCCAGGACCGGGTGGTCAACCCGTTCGTCCAGTCGTACCTGGGCGGCAAGACGCCCATCCCCTGCGTCGCCTGCAACCGCGACGTGAAGTTCAACTTCCTCCTCAAGCGTGCGCGCGCCCTGGGCGCCCGGTTGGCCACGGGCCACTACGCCCAGGTGGAGGAGGTGGACGGCCGCTTCCACCTGCGCCGCGCCGCGGACGCCGCCAAGGACCAGAGCTACTTCCTCTTCACGCTGGGCCAGGAGGAGCTGCGCGACGTGCTCTTCCCCGTGGGCCACCTCACGAAGGCGGAAGTGCGCGCCGTCGCCGAGCGCCACGCCCTGCCCACCACCCACAAGCCGGAGAGCATGGAGATCTGCTTCGTGCCCGACGGCGACTACGCCGGGTTCGTGGAGAAGGTCGCCGGGCCCCAGCCTTCGGGCGAGGTCGTGGATCCGGAGGGCCGCGTGCTGGGGACGCACAACGGCATCCACCGCTTCACGGTGGGCCAGCGCAAGGGCCTCAACCTGGGCGGCGGTGAAGTGCGGTACGTGCAGCGCCTGGAGCCGGAGACCAACCGCGTCGTCGTGGGCCCCGCGGAGGGCACCGGCCGCGCGCAGTTCGGCCTGCTCCAGCCGCATTGGGTGGACGCGCCGCCTCCGCCGGAACAGGCCGTGGAGGTGCGGATCCGCCACCGCCACGCGGGGGCTCCGGGCCGCGTGCACATCTCGCCGCACGGGCTCGTGTCGGTGCAACTGGATGCGCCCGCGCGCGCCGTCACGCCGGGGCAGGCCGCGGTGGTCTACGACCGCGACCGGGTGCTCGGTGGCGGGTGGATCGTCTGAGGATGTCCGACGCGCCGGGGCCCGACTTCTGGCCTCGCGCGCGTCGCCTTGAAGCGGCGTCAAGACCCCCCTTCCGTGAATTTGACCCGCCTGGGGGTGGGGCGTAGCTTGCGCGCACGCTGTCGCTACAGGCCGTAACACGGCCCGTGCGCGCGACTGAGGTTCGCCCTGCCATGCGTGACGCCCACCGGATGAAGGAGAAGTTCGACGTCTCGTTGGACAATCGCCAGATCGTCAGCCTGTTGATCGCCGGCATTGTCGTGATGGGCGCGGTGTTCGTCCTGGGCGTGGTGGTGGGCAAGAAGCTCTCCGGCGACGCGCAGACGGCCGCCGCCCCGGACCTGCTCTCCGCGCTGGACGCCAACGCGCAGGTCCTCCACGACGCGCGTCAGGAGCCGCCGCTCACCTTCCCGGACGAGCTGACCCGCAAGACGTCCGCGGACTCGCTGCCGCCGCTGCCCGCGCCCAAGCCCGCCGCGAAGCCGGAGGCCCCCAAGGCCACCGTCGCCGCGAAGCCGGAAGTGAAGCCGGAGCCCGCCAAGGTCGCCGCGAAGCCCTCCCTGGCCCCCACGCCGGACCCCGACACCGGCGAGCTGCCCGCGCAGGATGACGTGTCGGACGACGCCCCCGCCGTCGCCGCGAAGCCGGAAGTGAAGCCGGAGCCCGCTAAGGTCGCCGTCGTCGCGAAGCCGGAAGTGAAGCCGGAGCCCGTGAAGGGAAAGGTGGAGGAGACGCCGGTTCCCACCCGCACCGCCGCACGTGACGGGGGCATGAAGGAGGCCATCGCCCGGGCCCAGCAGCTCCCGGCGGAGCCCCCGCGCCCGGCAGAGGCCGTGAAGGGTGGGGCGTTCACGCTCCAGCTCTCCGCGTTCCAGAGCCGCCCGGACGCCGACCGCTTCGCCGCCCGGTTGCGCGACCGAGGCTATGCCCCGTATATCCTGACTGCGGAAGTGCCCGGCAAGGGCACCTGGTACCGTGTCCGGATGGGCTCCTTCGCCTCGAAGGAGGCGGCGGGCCGGTACCTGACGGACTTCAAGCGCGAAACCCAGCTCGACGCCTACGTGGCCGGCACGAACTAGCGCTGGGCAAGGAAGAAAGAAGCACCATGACGACGACGAAGCGGGTGGAGAAGCCCTGGGGCCATGAGCTGATCTGGGCCCACACGGAGCGCTACGTGGGCAAGCTCCTGCACGTGAAGGCGGGCCACAAGCTGAGCCTCCAGTTCCACGAACGCAAGGACGAGACCATCCACGTCCAGAGCGGCAAGCTCCTCTTCGTCGTCGACGAAGGCCAGGGCCTCATCGAGAAGGAGATGAACCCCGGCGAGAGCTACCACATCACGCCGTTCACCAAGCACCGCATGGTCGCCATCACCGACTGCGACATCCTCGAGGTCAGCACCCCCGAACTGGATGACGTCGTGCGGCTGGAAGACTCGTACGGCCGCGCCGGCACCAGCAAGGCGTAGCCGTCAGCAGTAGCAGTCCCGCTTCCGCGCCGGCGCCTACCCCGAGGAAATCCGGGAGCGCGCCGGCCGCGTCGAGGCGTCACTCCGCGGCGGGCTTCGCCTTGGGGCTGCGGGTCCACTGGTCGACGGTGCCGTCGCCGTCCAGGTCCTCGCCGATGCGGTCCACCTGACCGCCCTCCCAGTACTCCCAGTAGTCCACCCGGCCGTCGTGGTTCGCGTCGCGCTCCTTGCGCACGAGCGTGTCGTTCTCGTAGTACAGCCACGAGTCCGACTTGCCGTCGCCGTCCAGGTCCCGCTCGCCCTGCGTGCGCTTGCCTTCGGCGTACTGGTACGTGGCGTCCACCTTGCCGTCGTAGTCCAGGTCCATCACCTCGCGGACCTTCGCGCCCTGCGGATCCATGTACTGGGTGACGTCCACGCGCCCGTCCCAGTTCAGGTCCAACTCCTTGCGCACCAGGACGTCCTTCTGGCGGAACTCCCACACGTCCGTCTGCCCATCGCCGTTCGCGTCCAGCTGCGTGACGGTCTCCCCGGCTGCGGGCTTGCCCCGGATGGCTTCGGCCTCCGGACGCTTGCGCGCCGCGTCAGGATTCTCCGCGGGCTTCTGGGACGCGCACCCGGAGAGGGTTCCAGCCACAAGGAATCCCAGGAAAATCAAACGGTTGCTAGGAATCACGCGGCCTCCCGGGCGGGCAGGGCGCCTTGTTCGCGCCGCTCGCACTCCGTGCTTTCGCAGGCCACGTCATTCCATATATTTTCACGTATCGCCATGGCCCGAAAGAAAGTCAGCACCACCATCTACATCACTCCGGAGCAGAACGAACTGCTCAAGGCGCTGAACCAGAAGACGAAGGTGCCCGTGGCCGAGTACATCCGGCAGGGCATCGACCTGGTGCTGGAGAAGTACAAGGCGCAGCTGCCGGGCCAGTCGACCTTCGACGAACTCTCCTGAAGAACGAGGCGTGACGTGACGAGCATGCGTGGCAAGCGGGCGGTGGTGCTGGGTGGTGCCGGATTCGTCGGTTCGCACCTGTGTGAGCGGCTGCTGGACGACGGCGCCGAGTCCGTCATCGCGATCGACAACCTGATCACCGGCAACGAACAGAACGTGCGCACGCTCAAGCCGCGCGCGGGTTTCCAGTACGTGAAGCAGGACATCATCGACGGCCTCGAAGTGGACGGCCCGGTGGACTACGTCCTCAACCTGGCCTCGCCGGCCTCGCCCATCGACTACGCGAACCTCCCCCTGGAGACGCTGCGTGTGGGCTCCATCGGTACGGAGAACGCGCTCAAGCTGGCGGAGAAGAAGAAGGCCGTGTTCCTGATGGCCTCCACGTCGGAGGTCTACGGCGATCCGCTGGTGCACCCCCAGAAGGAGGATTACTGGGGCAACGTGAATCCCATCGGGCCGCGCTCGGTGTACGACGAGGCCAAGCGCTACTCGGAGGCCATCAGCGCGGCCTATGAGCGCAGCCGGGGCGTGGAAGTCCGCATCGTGCGCATCTTCAACACCTACGGTCCGCGCATGCGCCTGAACGACGGCCGCGTGGTGCCCGCCTTCGTGGGCCAGGCGCTCAAGAACGAGGACTTCAGCGTCTTCGGTGACGGCAGCCAGACGCGCTCGTTCTGCTACGTGAAGGACCTGGTGGACGGCCTGGTGCGGCTGGTGCTGTCGGACGTCCGGGGCCCGGTGAACATCGGCAACCCGCGCGAGATGACCATCAAGCAGTTCGCGGAGGCCGTGCGCGACGCGGCGGGCGGAGGTAGGCAGATCGTCTACCACCCGCTGCCCAAGGATGATCCGAAGCAGCGTCAGCCGGACATCACCCGCGCGCGCACGCTGCTCGGGTGGGAGCCCAAGGTCCTGCTGGAGGACGGTCTGAAGGAGACCATCGCGTACTTCCGAGAGGTTGCCGGTCGGTAGCGCGGGACTTAGGTTGGCCGCGCGCGAGTGAACGCGAAGGTTTCGACGGCCCTGTCCCCCTGGCGGCGGCGGGCCCGGGGGAGAACGGCGTGAAAGTCCTGGTAACCGGCGGCGCGGGCTTCATCGGCTCGCACGTGTGTGACGAGTTCCTGCGCAATGGCCACGAGGTCATCGCGCTGGACGACCTGTCGGGTGGCAAGAAGGAGAACCTGGACCCGCGCGTCCGGCTGGCCGTGCACGACATCCGCAGCCGCGAGGCCGCGGAGCTCATCCGTGCGGAGAAGCCGCAGGTCATCTGTCACCTGGCCGCCCAGATGGACGTGCGCCGCAGCGTGGACGACCCGGGCTTCGACGCGGACGTGAACATCCGCGGCATGCTCAACCTGCTGGAGGCCGCGCGCCACAGCGAGGTGAAGAAGGTCATCTTCAGCTCCACCGGCGGCGCCATCTACGGCGAGCAGGATTACTTCCCCGCGACGGAGTCGCACCCCACGCGGCCGGTGTCGCCGTACGGTGTCTCCAAGGCGGCGGGCGAGCTGTACCTGGGCTACTACCGCGCCCAGTACGGCGTGCCCTTCGTCGCCCTGCGGTACGCCAACGTGTACGGCCCCCGTCAGAACCCGCACGGCGAGGCGGGCGTGGTGGCCATCTTCAGCCAGCGCGTCATCGCGGGGCAGGGCTGCACCATCTTCGGCGAGGGCAAGCAGACGCGGGACTTCGTCTTCGGTCCGGACGTGGCGCGCGCCAACTACCTGGCCTTCCAGAGCGACTACGTGGGCGCCGCCAACATCGGCACCGGCGTGGAGACGGACATCAACCGCCTCTATGAGCTCATCGCGCAGGCGGGCGGCAGCTCGCTGAAGGTCGCGCACGCGCCGGGCAAGCCGGGCGAACAGATGCGCTCCTGCATCGACGCGTCGCTGGCCAAGAAGGTCCTGGGCTGGGAGCCGACGGTGCAGTTGGCGGACGGCCTGCGCCATACGATCCAGTTCTTCCGCGACAAGGCCGGTCCCGTTCGGGCCCGGGGTTAGTCGGGAAGCGCCCCGGTGGCGGCAGCTTCCCCCTGGCCTGGGTGGCCGGGGGGAACGGCCGTCGTCCGGTGGGTGGAAGGCCGGGCGGGCGCGTGTGCGCAGTCGTGGATTTTAGGGCGGTTCGGTGTTACCTACGCCCGCTTCGCGACTGATCGAGCGCCCTGAACATGCCGGCTGAAAACGCGCACATCCGCAACTTCTGCATCATCGCCCACATCGACCATGGAAAGTCGACGCTGGCCGACCGCCTCCTGGAAAAGACAGGCACGCTGACCAAGCGTGAGGCGCAGGCCCAGTTCCTCGACAACATGGACATCGAGCGTGAGCGGGGTATCACCATCAAGGCCCAGTCCGTGCGGATGACGTACACCGCCAAGGACGGCCAGAACTACGTCCTCAACCTCATCGACACACCGGGGCACGTGGACTTCGCCTACGAGGTGAGCCGCAGCCTCGCCGCGTGCGAGGGCGCGCTGCTCGTCGTGGACGCCAGCCAGGGCGTGGAGGCGCAGACGCTGGCCAACGTCTACATGGCGTTGGAGCACGACCTGGCCATCATCCCGGTCATCAACAAGATCGACCTGCCCAGCGCGGACGTGGAGCGCACGCGCTCGGAGATCGAGGACGTCATCGGCATCGACGCGTCCACCGCGGTGCCCACCTCCGCGAAGGAGGGCATCGGCATCCACGACATCCTGGAGTCGGTGGTGAAGCTGGTGCCGCCGCCCACGGGCGCCGTGGACGCGCCGCTCAAGGCCCTCATCTTCGACTCCTGGTACGACAACTACCGGGGCGTCGTGGTGCTGGTGCGCGTGCTGGAAGGCACGCTGAAGCTCAAGCAGAAGATCAAGATGTTCAGCAACAACAAGCCCTTCGAGGTGCAGGAGCTGGGCGTGTTCAGCCCGTTCTCCCGCCCCGTCACGCAGCTCATCGCCGGCGAGGTGGGTGTCCTCGTCGCGAACGTGAAGGAGCTGAACGACGCGAAGGTCGGCGACACCGTCACGGAGGAGCTGCGGTCCACGGCGGAACCCTTCCCGGGGTTCAAGGAAGTCAAGCCGATGGTCTTCAGCGGCATCTTCCCGGTGGACTCCGCCGACTACGAGAACCTGCGCGACGCGCTGGCGAAGCTGACGCTCAACGACTCCGCCTTCACCTATGAGCCGGAGTCGTCCACGGCGCTGGGGTTCGGCTTCCGCTGCGGCTACCTGGGCCTGCTCCACATGGAGATCGTCCAGGAGCGGCTGGAGCGCGAGTACAACCTCAACCTCATCACCACGGCGCCGTCGGTGGTCTACCGCATCACGACCACCAAGGACGAAGTGATGTTGGTGGACAACCCGGCGAAGCTGCCACCGACGCAGAACATCACCAAGTTCGAGGAGCCCATCCTCACCTGTCACATCCACGTGCCCAACGAGCACCTGGGCGCCATCCTGAAGCTGTGCCAGGACCGGCGTGGCGTGCAGAAGGACATGAAGTACCTGGGCTCCAGCGGCACGCGCGTGCAGGTGACCTACGAGATGCCGATGGCGGAAGTCGTGTTCGACTTCTTCGACCGGCTCAAGAGCGTGTCGCGCGGCTACGCCAGCCTCGACTACGAGCTGTCCGCCTACGCGGAAGCGGACCTGGCCCGGCTGGACATCCTCATCAACGGGGAGCCGGTGGACGCGCTCTCCGTCATCGTGCACCGCGAGCGCGCGTACCAGCGCGGCCGCGAGGTCTGCGAGAAGCTCAAGGAAGTGATTCCCAAGCAGATGTACGAGGTGGCCATCCAGGCCGCCATCGGCGCGAAGATCATCTCCCGTGAGACGATCTCCGCGATGCGCAAGAACGTGCTCGCCAAGTGCTACGGCGGTGACATCAGCCGCAAGCGCAAGCTCCTGGAGAAGCAGAAGGAGGGCAAGAAGCGCATGAAGCAGGTCGGCACGGTGGAGATTCCGCAGGAAGCCTTCCTCGCGGTCCTCAAGACGGAGCAGTAGCCCTATGAGCACGGCCAGTCCTTCCGCGAAGCTGGGAGCGGCCATGGCCGCGCGTCGCACACCGGAGCAGCTCAAGGCCCGCCGTCAATTGCTGTGGCGCGAGCTGCTCACCAGCCTCTGGGCCCCCCTGTGCGGTGTGGGCCTGGCGTTCGTGCCCTACGTCACGCTGATCGAAATGGCGCCGGACACGGCGTCCTGGGCGCAGCCCCTGATCAAGGGGTTCGGCCTGCTGATGGTCCTGGCCTTCGTGGGCCTGCTGGTGTGGCGCACCGCCTCCAAGAAGGAGTCGCTCCTGCGCACGCTGCGGCACGAGGCGCGGGAGCTCATCGCGGAGGACGAGCGCATCCTGGAGCGCATGAAGGACAAGGTGTCTCCGGCGGTGGCGGAGAAGATCACCGAGCAGGCCCTGCGCGTGGACAACGCGTCGGTGGCGGGCGACGCGGAGGTGCTGCGCGCCGAGGTGAAGGCGCTGGAGCTGATGACCCAGGAGCACCTGGGTGCGTACCGCAAGCAGTCCGCGTGGGACTTCGTGGGCGGCTTCGCCAAGGCGCTGCTCATCGCGCTGGTCATCCGCACGGTGCTGGTGGAGCCGTACCGCATCCCGTCCGGCTCCATGCTGCCCACGCTCCAGATTGGCGATCAGGTCTTCGTCAACAAGTTCATCTACGGCGTGCGCATCCCGCTGATGAACGTGGTGCCGTTCCGCATCGTGCGGGCGCCCATGCGCGGGGACGTCATCGTCTTCAACAACCCCGTGAACGAGTCCACGGACTTCATCAAGCGCGTCATCGGCATCCCCGGGGACGTGGTGGAGATCCTCGACGGGGTGATCCACATCAACGGCCAGCCGCAGACGCGCACGCTGGTGACGCCGGACTACATCGTCCACAACCAGGACGACACGACGGGCCAGTGGTTCGACCAGGAGGAAGTGCTCTACCGCGAGGACATTGGCGGTGTGGTGCACTCGGCGCTCCAGCACCCCCTGCGCCTGCCGGGCCGTGAGCGTGAAGGTCCCTACACGGTGCCCGCCAACAGCGTCTTCGTGATGGGCGACAACCGCGACAACAGCGCGGACAGCCGCTACGGCCTGGGCGCGCCCGGCCACCACGAGGTGGAGTACGTGCCGTATGGCCACATCAAGGGCAAGGCCATGGTGGTGTGGCTGTCGCTCGGTTGGGGCGGCCTGCTGGGCAACCTGTTTGGCGGTACGGGCCTGCGGGTGGAGCGCTTCTTCGAACCGGTGCGCTGAACGTCCTCGTCGGACCGCAGCGCGCCACGCTTGACGCAACGTGCGGCGCGCGGTACGCGGCGGCCCCGGCCCATGAGACATCTTCTCGGAATCGCAGGCTGGCGGCGGGACGAGCTGGAAGCGCTGCTCGACCGCGCACAGGCGCATCTGCCCGGCGGACCGGATGCCTCGCACGTGCTGCGCGGCAAGGTCGTGGCGAACCTCTTCTTCGAGGACTCCACCCGGACGCGCTCCTCCTTCGAGGTGGCCGCGCGCCGCCTGGGAGCGGACGTCCTCAACTGGAGCTTCGTGGGCTCCTCGGTGTCCAAGGGGGAGACGCTCCTGGACACCGCCCGCAACATCGAGGCCCTGGGCCCGGCCGCCATCATCATCCGGCACCGCTCCTCCGGAGCGCCTCACCTCGTCGCCCAGCACGTGAAGTGCGCCGTGGTGAACGCGGGCGACGGCGCCCACGAGCACCCGTCCCAGGCACTGCTGGACGCCTTCACCCTGCGCCAGCGTTGGGGCTCCCTGGAAGGGCGCACGGTGCTCATCGTGGGTGACGTGCTGCACAGCCGCGTGGCCCGCTCCAACCTGGTGTGCCTGAAGGCGCTGGGGGCCCGCGTCGTGCTCTGCGGGCCGCCCACCCTCCTGCCCCCCGGGCTGGAGGAGATGGGCGGGGAGGTGACGCACCAACTGGATGCTGTCTTGCCCCAGGCGGATGCGGTGATGTGTCTGCGGCTGCAGACGGAGCGGATGGCGGAGGCCTTCCTGCCTTCCCAGCGGGAGTACTCGCGCCTGTTTGGCCTCACGCCCGCCCGCGTGGAGCGGATGAAGGCGGACGCGCCCGTGCTGCACCCGGGCCCCATCAACCGCGGCGTGGAGCTGTCCCCGGTGGTGGCGGACGGGCCTCGCAGCGTCATCCTGGAGCAGGTGTCCAACGGCGTCGCGGTGCGCCGGGCCATCCTGGAGAGGTGCGCATCATGACGTCGGTGCTCTTCCAGCGGGCGCGCGTCATCGACCCGCGCAACGGGGTGGACGGCATCCGTGACGTGCTCGTGACGGACGGACGGGTGGCCCAGGTGTCGGAGGCGGAGCTTCCCGCGCCGAAGGACGCGCGCGTGGTGGACGCCACGGGCAAGTGGGTGGTGCCGGGCTTCATCGACCTGCACGTGCACTTGCGTGAACCGGGCGAGGAGGGCAAGGAGACGGTGCTCACCGGCTGCCGCGCGGCGGTGGCGGGCGGCTTCACCGGCGTCGTGGCCATGCCCAACACGAAGGTCGTCAACGACAGCGCGCTCGTCACGGAGCTGGTGCTGTCGCGCGCGCGGGACGCCGACCTGTGCCACGTGTACCCGGCGGGGGCCATCACCAAGGGCCTCAAGGGCGAGGAGCTGTCGGAGGCGGGCGAGCTGGTGGGCGCGGGCTGCGTGGCCCTCACCGACGACGGCCGCCCGGTGATGAACGCGGCGCTGATGCGCCGGGTGCTCCAGTACGCCACGCTCTTCGACGTGCCGGTGATGGTGCATGAGGAGGACCTGACGCTGTCCGCGGGCGGCGCGATGCACGAGGGCGCCACGTCCACGCGCCTGGGCCTGCGCGGCATCCCGGCCTCCGCGGAGGTGGCCATGGTGGCGCGCGACCTGGTGCTCCTGGAGGAGACGAAGGGCCGCCTGCACGTCGCGCACGTGTCGTGCGAGGGCAGCGTGCGGCTCATCCGCGAGGCGAAGAAGCGTGGCCTGCGCGTCACCTGCGAGGTGGCGCCGCACCACTTCACGCTCGATGACCGGGCGGTGGGGGACTACGACACCCACGCGAAGATGGCGCCGCCGCTGCGGGGCGACGGGGACGTGAGGGCGCTGCGCGAGGCGCTGGTGGACGGCACGGTGGACGCCATCGCCACGGACCACGCACCGCACGGCGTGTCGGACAAGCAGGTGGAGTTCGAGAAGGGCATCAACGGCATCGTCGGACTGGAGACGGCGCTGGGGCTCACGCTGGCGCTGGTGCACGAAGGCGTGCTCACGCCGCGCCGGGCGGTGGAGTTGCTGTCGGAAGGGCCGGCGAGGGTATTCGGCCTGCCAGGCGGTCACCTGGCGCCCGGGTCACCAGCGGACATCACGGTCGTATCACCTGGGGAGGAGTGGACGGTGGATGCCCACCGGTTCTATTCCCGCAGTCGGAATACCCCCTTCCACGGGCGCACGCTGAAGGGTCGCGTGACGCAGACGTGGGTGGGGGGCCGGTGTGTGTTCGAGGATGGTCAGCTCAAGGAGTCGCGGTGATGACGAAACGGGCGGTGCTCGCACTGGCGGATGGCACCACCTTCGAAGGGCGCGCTTTCGGCGCGTCCGGCGAGACGGTGGGTGAGGTGGTCTTCAACACGTCCATGTACGGCTACCAGGAGATCCTCACGGATCCCTCGTACGTCGGGCAGATCGTCACCATGGCCTATCCGGAGATGGGCAACATCGGGGCGAACGCCTCGGATGAGGAGTCAGGCCAGCCGCACGCGGTGGGCATGGTGGTGCGCTCGCTCACGCGGACGCCTTCCAACTGGCGCTCGGAAGAGACGCTGGACGCGTTCCTCGCGCGCCATGGCCGCGCCGGCATTGAAGGCGTGGACACGCGCAGGCTCGTGCGGCACCTGCGCACGCACGGCGCGCAGATGGGCATCATCTCCACGGAGAACGTCTCCCTGGCCGCGCTGTCCGAGCGCGCCCGGAACGCCGTGGGCATGGAGGGCATGGACCTGGCGACGGGCGTCTCCTGCAAGGAGCCGTACCTGTTCACCACGCCGTCGCCGGACGTGTTCCTGGCGCCCGGGGACAAGCGCCCGGAGCCGGAGCTCAAGTACGACGTGGTGGCGTACGACTACGGCCTCAAGCGCTCCATGCTTCAGTACCTGGTGGACGTGGGCTGCCGCGTGACGGTGGTGCCGTCGAACACGACGGCGGAGCAGGTGCTGGCGCGCAAGCCGCACGGCGTCTTCCTGGCCAACGGCCCGGGCGACCCGGCCGCGGTGAAGGGCGCGGACCGCACGGTGGCGGCGCTGCTGGGCAAGGTGCCGGTGTTCGGCATCTGCCTGGGGCATCAGATCATGGCGCTGGCGCTGGGCGGCCGGACGTACAAGATGAAGTTCGGTCACCGGGGCGGCAACCAGCCCGTGAAGGACCTGACGACGGGCAAGGTGGAGATCACCGCGCAGAACCACGGGTTCGCGGTGGACGACGCCAGCCTCAAGGGTCTGGCCGTGGTGACACACATCAATCTCAACGACGGTACGGTGGAGGGCCTGGCCGTTCCCGACGCGAGGGCCTTCAGCGTGCAGTACCACCCCGAGGCTTCGCCCGGCCCTCACGACGCGCGCTACCTGTTCAGCCGCTTCGCGACGCTGATGGCGGGATGAAAAGGCGCCCACCGCTCATATGGACACCGCGCTGACCCCGTTGTCGTACCAGCCCTATCTGGACCAGCTCATCGCCTTCGGCAGCGAGGAGCCGCGCAAGCCGGACCTGCTCGACGCGAAGGCGGAGTACTTCCGCCTCACCGGCGAGGTGTTCGAGGACGACAAGTTCTTCGAGCTGCGCATGGCGTCGTTCCTGGACTACTACCTCTACGATCGCGTCTCGCCGCTCACCGGCAAGACGCCGGCCGTGGAGCTGTATGAGCAGCGCACCCAGTCCGCGGCGCCCGAGGAGGCCAACGCCTTCCGCAGCTTCACGGAGACGGTGCACGGCCTCTTCGAGGTGCGGAAGCTGGGCAAGGGCATGGTGCGCCTGCGCGAGCTCTTCACCGGCAAGGACTTCGACGTGACGGAGCGCCGCCACGTCGCGGGCCTGGAGACGGGGGACGTGCTGGAGGCGCGCCTTGTCCCCTTCGGTGGACACCTGCTGTTCTCCTCCGCCTTCTGCTACCACCCGGCGATGGCCCTCAAGTCCATCAAGGCCGAGGTGAAGCGCCGCAAGAAGAAGGAGCCGGAGCGTCCGGCGCGCGACCTCGTGTGGGAGTGCGCGCGCAGGGCCCTCAACGTGGAGCGCTACCGCCAGCTGTCGGTGGAGAAGCTCTACGACTTCGCGCAGAAGCCTTTCTGAGTCGAGCAGGGCTCCTGCCTGGGCGTCCACCGCGCGCTAGACGCGGTGGATGCTCATCAGGTTGGTGTTGCCCGGGACGTTGAGGGGCACGCCGGCCACCACGATGACGGGCGTGCCGGGCTCGCAGAGGCGCTCCTCGTGGCAGAGGCGGCGCACCTGCTTGAGCATGGCGTCCGTGGTCGCGACGCGCTTCACCAGCCGACTCGTCACCCCCCAGTACAGCGCCATCCGGTTCACCGTGTCCGCGTTGGGCGTCAGCGCGATGACGCGCGCTCCGGGGCGGAACTCGGAGATGAGCCGCGCGGTGTGGCCGCTCTCCGTGTACGCGATGATGGTCCCGATGTTGAGCTGCCGCGAGGCCGCCACCGCCGCCGCCGCGATGCCGGTGCCCAGATCCTCGGAGCGCTCGAAGGGGGAGTGCACCAGGGAGGTGGTGCCCGTGCGCTCCGTCTCCTCCACGATGCGCGCCATGGTGGCCGCCGCTTCGGTGGGGTAGCGGCCCGCGGCCGTCTCACCGGACAGCATCACCGCGTCCGCGCCGTCGAGGATGGCGTTGGCCACGTCGGACACCTCCGCGCGCGTGGGCCGGGCGTTGTTCACCATGCTCTCCAGCATCTCCGTCGCGACGATGACGATGCCTCCCATGCGGTTGACCTCCCGCACGGCGCGCTTCTGGATGGCCGGCAGCTGCTCCAGCGGCATCTCCACGCCCAGATCCCCCCGGGCCACCATCACCCCGTCCGACTCCGCGGCGATGGCCTCCAGGTTCTCCACCGCCTGGGGCTTTTCAATTTTGGAGATGAGTGGCGTCTTGCGCTGGGCCACCAGCGCGCGGGCCTGCCGCACGTCCTGGGCGGAGCGCACGAAGGACAGCGCCACGTAGTCCACGCCCACCTCCTGGCCGAACGCCAGGTCCAGCTTGTCCTTGGCAGTGATGGTCGGGACGGACATGGCCGTGCCCGGCAGGTTGAGGCCCTTGTGGTCCTTGAGCAGCCCGCCCACCTCCACGCGGCAGGACACGTCCTGGCCGTCCACCTTGAGCACGCGCAGCCGCACCCGGCCGTCGTCCAGGAGCACCACGTGCCCCTTCTCCACATCCCGGGGCAGCGAGCGCACGGGGGTGGGGATGACGCGGCCCTGGCCAAGGACAGCCCGCGTCGTCACCGTCACCGTGTCGCCGGCCGTCACCATCAACTGGCCGCCCTCGAACTTGCCCAGGCGCACCTTGGGACCCTGGACGTCCTGGAGGATGGCCACCGGCACGCCCAGCTTCTTCGACACCGCGCGGATGCGCAGGATGCGCTGCCGGTGCTCTTCGTGCGTACCGTGGGAGAAGTTCAACCGGGCCACGTTCATGCCCGCGCGGACCAACCCTTCGATGACGTCCCTGGAGTCCGAAGCGGGCCCCAACGTGCAGATGATCTTCGCCTTGCGCATAAGGCCGCGCATCCTAACACGGTGATCATGGCGGTTGAGGCGGGTCGCCGCAGGAGGCGAACCAGGCGGCTGCGTCTTGCGGCTCTGCGAATGAGCGTCTCGACAGCGGGCCGGTGGTGGGCGCTGAAGTTGTCCATGACAACGACATCGTGGGGCTTGAGTGGGCTGCGGCAGTGGTGAGCGGCGTACGCTGGAAGAAGCCCAAGCAGGTTGTGGCCGACGGGGGGGCGCCGCGGTGGAGCGGACGTGGAGCGTGACCCGCGAAAGCAGGGGCTCGACAACGATGGGTGTCTTGCAGGGTGGCTCATGCGTGCCCTCAGCCGACGCCTCGTTCTGCAGTGTGCCGCGCTCCACCGACAAGAGAGCCATCCTCCTGGAGGATCGCCGGGGAACAGTCGGTGGCTGCGTACTTGCGACTCGGTGTCCAGTGTGTGCGGGGCGAGAGGATTGCAACGGCTGCGCCGGGCTCCTCTGGGGAGGTGCCATGCGGCACGAAGCCTGGCGTAGCGCGGATGTCGTGCCCATCTCGGATATCCGCGCGTCCGCCTATGAAGTCCCTACGGATCCCTGCCGCCGCACATCAACTCGAGCAGGCCCGGCATTTCACCGAATCACTGGCGGGGGGCGACACCGAAGCAGGCGGGGTCATCAAGCAGTCCCTCAAGGGGATGGTGGACAAGCTCCTGCCACACAAGGAGTAACCCCCCCCGTGCTCCGCGCTGGAGGGGCGAGACAGCGGCGGGCGCGCGAGGACACCACCGCGCCTGGACACAAGGAGGAGGCGATGCGGATCCGTGGACAGAGGGGAGCGGTGGCCGCCCGGGTGGAGCCCTGGAGCCTGTTGCGCGACGTCGTGCTCCCCGGAGCCGTGGCGGGGATGCTGGGGGCTTTCGCGATGGCGCTGCTCGCGTGCGCATGCACGGGCGTGCTCCAGGGTGCTCCCTGGCGACCGGCGCTCCTGACCGCGGGGCTGTTCTTCCGCCAGGGCGCCGCCCAGGGCGCGGAGGCCGTCCTGCTCGGCCTGCTGATCCACTTCGCGGTGGCGGGCGGGATGGCCACGGGCTTCGCGCTCCTGCTGCCCCGGAAGGGCACGGCCGTGGTCGCGCTTCTCCTGGGGCTGCTCTACAGCCTGGCGATGTGGGGGGTGATGACGCGGCTGATCCTACCGTTCGGCTCGCCTCCGCTCTCGCGCGAGGATCCCTCGGCGCTGTTGCTCCTGCTGCACCTGGCCTTCGGGGCGGCGCTCGGAACGGTGCCCGCCGTCCGCCGCGTCCTCACCCGCGTGGACCTGCTGCGGCACCGCCTCCTCGCGCTGAGGGCCGCTCCGCGCTGAGGCTCACGGCTGCTTCGGCCCCGCGGGCCCCGGCGGACGCGCCGCACCGGGCGCGGCCTCGAGCCCTGGCAGCGGCTCCACCGGGAACGGGCCCGGTGGAATGGTGGGCGCGAAGCGCGTGCGCGTCTCCAGCACGCACACCGTCAACAGCACCGCGACGAACACCACCGACGTGAGCAGCACCAGCGCGTTGCTGCCGCGCTGCTCGCGCAGGTGCATGTAGAAGAGGGCGATCAGCACGCCCTTCATGCCCGCGATGATGAGGGCCACGGGCAGCGACCACGCCCCATGCGGCAGCGTGTGCAGCAGGTACGTCAGCGCCGTCAGCGCGAGCAGCACCGCGCCCACGACGAGCACTCCAGGCACGCCGAGCGACCGCCCCGGCTTCTCGACGAAGTCCTCACCCGCCATGGGCCTCTCCTCACGACAGGTACAGGATGGGGTAGACGAACAGCCAGATGACATCCACCAGATGCCAGTACATGCCGCCCAACTCCACGGGCGTCGCATACGCCGCGCTGAACGTCCCGGACGCTGAGCGCACCGCGAGCACGCTCAACGTCCCCACGCCCACCGTCACATGCAGCGCGTGGAAGCCCGTCAGCAGGTAGTACAGCGTGAAGAAGAGGCTCGCGCCCACCTGGGGGACTTCCCGCAGCCGGTAGGCGTCCCCGGGCAGGCCCCCCTCCTTCACGTGGTGCGCGTACTCCACGCCCTTCACCGCCAGGAAGACGAGGCCCAGCAGCGCCGCGGCCCCCAGCAGTGCGCCCCCCAGCCCCGGCCTGTCCTCGCGCACCGCGTGCACCGCGAGCGCCACCAGGACGCTGCTCGTCACCAGGAGGAACGTGTTCAGCGTGCCCAGCCCCACGTCCATGGTGAGCTGTGCCGCGCGGAATGCCTCCGGATACACGGAGCGGTACACGCCATAGGCGGTGAAGAGGCTGGCGAACAGCAGCACCTCCGTCGCGATGAAGATCCACATGCCCAGGTACGCCGCCTGACGGCGCGCCCCTTCGGAGCCCCAGTGCTCCGTGACGGCCTCAGGCGGCATGCGGCACCTCCGCCTCGTGTGGCGCGTACTCGTGCGGCCCGGTGGGGTACTCGGGCGTGACGGGGAAGTTGTGGGTGGGGGGAGGGGAGCGGGACTTCCACTCGAAGCCCTGACTGCCCCAGGGGTTGTCCCCCGCGACCGCCCCATACTTCAGGCTCCACGCCAGATAGCCCGCGATGCACAGCAGGCCGAACGCCAGCAGTGACGCGCCCGCCGTGGAGGCCACGTGCAGGGACTGGAAGTGCGGTGGATAGTCCGCGTAGCGGCGGGGCATGCCCATGTTGCCCAGCAGGAACTGCGGCACGAACGTGGCGATGAACCCGAAGATGACCAGGAGGGCCGCGCCGTTGGCCAGCCTCCCCGGGAAGGTGCGCCCGAACATCTTCGGAAACCAGTAGTGCAGCGCCGCCAGGAACGCCATCACCGTGGCGCCCACCATGATGAAGTGGAAGTGCGCCACCACGGAGTAGGTGTCGTGCCAGTGCAGGTTCAGCGACGTGGTGGAGTACGCAACGCCAATCATTCCTCCGAAGAAGAGGAAGAACATGAAGCCGAGCGTGTAGAGGAGCGGCGCCTCCACCGCGATGGAGCCCTGGTACAGCGTGCCCATCCAGGAGAAGAGCTTGATGGCGGTGAAGATGGCCACCAGCATCGACATGGCGCCGAACGCCCCCGCGCCGAACGTGGACTGGCCGGAGACGAACATGTGGTGGCCCCAGGTGAAGAAGCCCACGAAGGCGATGCCCAGCGTGGAGATGACAATCATCCGGTAGCTGAAGGCGTTCTTGCGGCTGAAGGCGCTCACCGCCTCGCTGATGACGCCCATGGACGGCAGCACCATGATGTAGACGGCCGGGTGGCTGTAGAACCAGAACAGGTGCTGGAAGAGCAGCGGGTCTCCACCGCGCGCGGGATCGAAGATGCCCGCGCCCACCACCCGCTCCAGCGCCACCAACAGCAGCACCATGCCCAGCACTGGCGTCGCCAGCACCTGGATGATGGCCGTGCCGTAGACGGCCCAGACGAACAGCGGAACCTTCATCCACGTCAGGCCGGGCGCGCGCAGCGTGTGCACCGTGGCGATGAAGTTGATCCCGCTGACGATGGTGGAGAAGCCGATGATGAACACCCCCATCAACACGGGGAGCACCGCGGTGCCCGTCGTCGTGCTGTACGGCGTGTAGAAGGTCCAGCCCGTGTCCGCGCCGCCTTCGAACATCCCCCACAGCGCGACGCAGGCCCCCAACACGTAGAGGTAGACGGACGCCAGGTTGAGCCGGGGGAAGGCCACGTCCCGGGCGCCAATCATCAGCGGCACCAGGAAGTTGCCGAAGGCGGACGGGATGGCGGGGATCATGAACAGCCACACCATGGTGACGCCATGGAGCGTGAACATCCGGTTGTACGCCAGGTGCCCCATGATGGTGCGGCCCGGGGTGAGCAGCTCGATGCGCAGCGCCAGGGCGAACACGCCGCCCACGAAGAAGAAGAACAGCGTCAGCACCAGGAACATCACCCCGATGCGCTTGTGGTCGTGCGTGGTGAGCCATGACCAGAGGGTGCGGCCATCCGCCAGGTAGTGGTCCGCGGCCAGGCGCTCGGGATCAACGACGGACGGGGACATAGGCGGGCTCCTGCGCCGCGGGGACGCCCGGGCGCGTGGGGTGCAAGGACTTGATGAATTCCACCAGCGCGCCAACATCCTCCGCGCTCAAGCGCCCGTGGTAGCCGGGCATGACGGGCAGGTATCCGGCGACCACCTTGGCCACCGGATCCATCATGGACTCGGTGAGATACGCCTCGTCCGCGAGCACCCTGCCGCCGCCCTCCAGCGGCTCCATGCGTCCGTACAGGCCCAGCCACGTGGGACCGATGTGGGGCGCGCCCGTCACCGTGTGGCATTGCAGGCAGCCCTGGGCGGCCGCGACGTGCTCGCCGCGGATCGCCATCGATTCCGGGCGGGGCGCGGTGGCCGCGCCGGGCAGGCCCGCCACCGGCACGCCCCCCAGTTGCGCGGCCCGCCACGCCTCGAAGTCCGCGGGCTTCAGCACCACCACCTCGCCGCGCATCTGCGAGTGGTCCAGCCCGCAGTACTCCGCGCACAGCACCAGGTGGCGGCCGGGCTTCGGCGCCTCGAACCAGAGGTCCGTGTAGCGGCCGGGCACCGCGTCGCGCTTCATGCGGAAGTCCGGCACGAAGAAGGAATGGATGACGTCCCGCGAGGTGAGCAGCAGCCGCACGGGCCGGCCCGCGGGCACCACCAGCGTGTCGATGGCGCTGGGGCCTCCCGGATAGGTGAACTTCCACATCCACTGCTTGCCGGTGACGTAGACGTCCAGCGCGTCCCGGGGAGGGCTCGACACCCAGACGTACTGGCGGAAGCCCAGGACGAACCACAGCAGGAACAGCGACAGCGGCACGCCGATGAACAGCCCCTCGAGCCACATGGGCGCCACCAGGCGCGGCGTGGGGGCCAGGGCCGTGCGGCGATGATATCGCACCAGGAACGTGAGGCCGGTGACGCCGATGCCCGCCGCCACCGCCAGCGTGGTGAGGAACAGGAAGTAATGCAGGTGGTCCACCTTCACCGCGAAGGTGGAGCCCTGCTCGGGGAGGAAGAAGAGCTGGCGCAGAAGCTCGTTCATCGAGCGCCCTCCGCGCCCGCTTCGGAGAGCAGCTGCTGGATGGCGACGTCGATGGGCTGGTGGATGATGCCCGCGTCCGCATCCACCCAGCCGTACCCGGCAAGCCGCGCGCGCTGTTCGGCCCGCAGCGCGTCCGCGCGTCCGTCCAGCGTGAAGGGCGCCTGGTTGACGCGGCCCACCTCCCACGCGCCCAGCGTCTTCGGCGGAGGGTTCTCCGACGCCGGACGCCACGCGACCCACAGGCCCCACGCGACGACACAGGCCGCCGCGAGGGTGGCGAGCGCCGCGCCACCGATGCGCAGCAGCCAGCCGGTGGGCACGGCTTCCTGTTCAGGAGGGGGGGGCCGGGCTTCGTTCATGGCGGGCGCACCTGGAGCGAGTGGACGAGATAGGGGTCTCCCACGGGGACCGGGTACATGCCGCGCGCGCGCCAGAGGGCCACCGCCACGCCCAGCCCGCCCACGCCCACCCAGGCGGTGAGCGCGGTCCACGGGACGGCCACGCGCTCCGGCGACAGCGACGGGAA
This sequence comes from Corallococcus sp. bb12-1, assembly GCF_026626765.1. Lineage (NCBI taxonomy): Bacteria > Pseudomonadati > Myxococcota > Myxococcia > Myxococcales > Myxococcaceae > Corallococcus > Corallococcus sp. bb12-1. The sequence goes on from NZ_JAPNJZ010000030.1 coordinate 96,654, forward strand.
CAATAGCCACGCCATGTCCACGGCGTGCATCGCCAGCATCCACAGCGACACGGTGGCGAGCGTGCGCGGGCGCGACTTCAGCTCGCGCGACAGCAGCAAGGCGAAGGGCAGCACGAAGTGGCCCAGCAGCAGCAGCAGCGACACGTCACCCCAGCCACCCCGCAGGCGGATGCGGTACCAGCCCACCTCCTCGGGCAGCCCGGCCACCCAGATGAGCATGAACTGCGAGAAGGCGATGTAGGCCCAGAAGCAGATGAACGTGAACATCAGCGTGCCCAGCCGGTGGTAGTGGCCCGGGGACAGCAGGCTGCCGAAGTGCTGGGTGTCACGCGTGGCCGCGGCGGCGACCACCATCAGCGCGAGCGCCCCCACGGACGCGCCGGAGAAGACGTAGAGGCCGTACGCCGTGGACAGCCACGTCGCATCCAGCGCCATCATCCAGTCCAGCGTCATGAAGGAGAACGTGAGGGCCAGCGCGGGCAGCGTGCCGCCGCCCAGCCGCCGCTGCCAGGCGGTCCAGTACAGCTCGCCCATGGCGTCCTGGCGCACGGACCAGCGCAGCAGCAGGTGGCCCACGAGTCCCCAGGTGACGAAGTACAGCGCCGCCCGCCCCAGGAAGAAGGGCACGTTCTGGTAGAGGCCGCGGTGCTCGAGGATGTGCAGCACGTGCTCGCCCAGGGCCGGCGACGGCGCCACCCACGGGTAGAGCAGCCGCATGCCCAGCGCCAGCGGAGCGAAGAGCAGGAGGAACAGCGGCGCGGTGGCGGCCATCACCTCCAGCGCGCGCCGCAGCACCACCGGCCAGCGCGCCTTCGACGCGTGGAACATGGCGAGCAGCAGCAGCGCCCCCAGACACAGCCCCAGCCAGTAGGTGAAGCCGAAGAGGTAGCCGAACAGCGCCTGCCGCGCGTCCAGCCAGCCTCCCAGCGCGGTGGCAGCCAGCCCCACCACGCCCAGCGTGGCGCTGACGGCCAGGGGGCGCTGGCCCCCCTCGAAGCGGGGAAGGACCGGGGGCGTCATGGTGCGCGGACCTCCTGGCCCAGCCGCGCCCGCACGTCCGCGGGGGCGGAGGCGAGCGGCGCGCGCTGGCTGCGGCCCAGCGCGCGCAGATACGCGACGATGGCCCAACGCTCATGCGGCGGAAGCTGGGCGCCGTAGGCGGGCATGAGGCCGAAGCCGTCGGAGATGACGGCGAAGTAGAAGCCTGGAGGGTGCGGCAGGTCTCCAGTGGAGGACATGTCCAACAGGCCCTCCATGGGCCCGCCGGGCGGACCCACGAGCGCCAACCGCCGCGCGCGCTCCACGGCGGCGCCGCGGTCCGTCGCGCCACCGTCGTCCGCGGGGGCTTCGGGCGGACTTGTTTCGTCGGGGCCGTGCGTGTCCCGCACGGCGCCCCAGCCCCCCACTTCCCGTGGCAAGGGGAACGGCCGTGGACCCATGTGCGAAGCCACGGCGCGCGTGCCCGTGTACGGCGCGGCCCCCTCTTCGACTCCGTAGACGACCTGCGTGGCGTGGTCGTGCGGGACGAACAGGCCAGGGGGCCGGCGCTGCGGCATCTTCCGCGCGACGGCGCTGTCCCCGTCCCCCGTCAAGCCGTGGCACACCGCGCACCAGGTGTCGTAGGCCCCACGCCCTTCTTCCAGCAGCCCGAGCGTCAACGGTTCAGGCACCGCCTGGACCCAGCCGCCATCGGCCTCCAGCCCCTGCCGCCGGGCCGGCCCCTCACGGCGCAAGGCAAGCCACTCCTGTGCCACCGTCCCCGTCACCAGGGGCCGCATCGCCCGGCCATCCTCGAAGAAGGTGCTCGCGCCGAACGCCTCCGCGCGTGGCTGCGAGGCCAGCGGATCCAGGTCGTCACACCCCGCCCCCACCAGCCCCAGCAGCCCCAGCAGCGCTCGCCCGCTCATCGTCCGGCTTCCACCACCACCGACACCTGCCGCGCGCCCAGTTCGCACATCGCCTCCTCCACGGAGCTTGAGGACCGCGTGTCGCCATCCACCGTGACGCTCGCCCAGAAGCCGTCAATGGACGCGCTGCGGAAGGACTCCAGTTCGAATACCGGGTGCGTGACGTGCGGGAAGCCGAACAGCGCCATCAGCGCGCCAAAGATCATCAGCGCCGCGGACAGCACCGCCAGCTCGAAGGTGATGGGCAGGTTCGTGGGCACGCTGTGCAGCGGCCGGCTGCCCACGTTGAGCGGGTAGTCCACCGCGTTGGTGAACCACTGCGTGAGGTACGCGAAGCCCGCCCCCCCCAGCCCCGCCAGGAGCGCCAGCACCGGCAGCTTCGAGCGCTTCAACCCCAGCGCCTCGAAGGTCTCCTCCACCGGGAAGGGCGTGTACGCATCCAGCCCGTCGAAGCCCCGCGCGCGCAGGCCCTTCAGCGCCGCCACCAGTGCCTCGCTGGACCCGAACTCCCCCAGCACCCAGCGCCTCATGGGCGTCCCCCCTTCGTGGACTCAGGGACCCTGTGCTCCTTCTGGAAGCGCAGCGAGCCATCCACCTCGCGCTGAAGCTCCTTCATCTCGCTCACGGACACCGCCGGCACCAGCTTGAGGAACAGGAGGAAGGCCGTGCCGAAGAAGGCAATCGTTCCGCCCAGCAGGCTCCAGTCAACCCAGGTGGGCCGGTACGCGGCCCAGGAGGAGGGCAGGAAGTCCATGCTCAGCGACGCCACGACGATGAGGAAGCGCTCGGTCCACATCCCCACGTTGACCAGGAGGGACGCCGTCCACAGCACCACGACGTTCGTCCTCAGCCGTGAGGACCAGAACAACTGGGGCACCGCCACGTTGCAGAAGATCTGCATCCAGAACAGCGGCGCGAACGGGCCCATGAACTGCGCCCAGGTGGGGTGCATCTCATACGGGTTCCCGCTGAACCACGCGAAGAAGTGCTCCTGGATGTAGCCATAGGTCACCATCCATCCGGTGACGAGCAACACCTTGGCCATGTTGTCCAGATGATGCAGGGTCACCACATGCTCGATGCGCAGGGCCCGGCGCGCGGGGATGAGCAGCGTGAGCACCAGCGCGAAGCCGCTGAACACCGCCCCGGCGACGAAGTAGGGCGGGAACACGGTGGTGTGCCAGCCGGGCAGCTGCGCCACCGCGAAGTCGAAGGACACGATGGTGTGCACGCTCACCACCAGCGGCGTGGCCAGCCCCGCCAGCAGCAGGTAGCCCGTGCGCCACTGGCGCCAGTGCCGCGCCGAGCCCCGCCACCCCAGGCTCGCCAGCCCGTACCAGAAGCGCGCCCGGGGCGTGCGCGCCGTGTCCCGCGCGGTGCCCAGGTCCGGCAGCAGGCCCACGTACCAGAACAACAGCGACACCGTGAGGTACGTCCCCACCGCCGCGATGTCCCAGGTGAGCGGCGAGCGGAACTGCGGCCAGGCCCGCAGGCTGCTGGGGTAGGGCACCAGCCAATAGAACTTCCACGGGCGGCCCAGGTGCAGCAGCGGGAAGAGGCCCGCGCACATCACCGCGAAGAGCGTCATCGCCTCCGCGAAGCGGTTGATGGACCCGCGCCATTTGCCCTGGAGCAGCAAGAGGATGGCGCTGATGAGCGTGCCCGCATGGCCAATCCCAATCCACCAGACGAAGTTGGTGATGCCAAAGGCCCACGCCACCGGGATGTTGTTGCCCCACGTCCCCACGCCCACGAAGAGCGTGACACCAATGGCCCAGACGAGCACCGCCGTGCCCATCAGCCCCACCGCCATCAGCCCCCACCAGACGCGGTTCGGCCGGGCGTGCATGTACGCCAGCAGCGATTCGCTGTACTCGCGGTCGGAGTGGCGCCCGTCCAGCAGCGGGTACGCCGTCAGCGGGTCTCCGGGCGCGGGCACCTGTGGATCGACGTCGCTCACGTGCCTCCCTTCGGCGCCGGGTTCTTCAGGCGAACCAGGTGCACCGTGCGGGGCCGCGTGCCGAGGTTGTTGAGCAGTCGGTAGTGCCGGGGGTCCCCATGCCACCGCTTCACCGCGGACAGGGGCGTCAGCAGGTCCCCGAAGGTGATGGCCTGCGTGGGACAGGCCTGCTGACACGCGGTGCGCACCTCGCCGTCGCGGATCTCCCGCTGCGCGGAGCGCGCGACCAGCCGCGCCCGCTCGATGCGCTGCACGCAGTACGTGCACTTCTCCATCACCCCGCGCGAGCGCACCGTCACGTCCGGGTTCTGGCGCAGGCGGGCCAGCGGGTCGCGCGGTGAGTACTGCAGGTAGTTGAAGCGGCGGACCTTGTACGGGCAGTTGTTGGAGCAGTACCGCGTGCCGATGCAGCGGTTGTAGACCATCTGGTTGAGGCCCTCGTCCGAGTGGACGGTGGCGTTCACCGGGCACACGTATTCACAGGGCGCGCTCTCGCAGTGCACGCACGCCACCGGCTGGGTGATGACGCCCGGGTCGTCTGGATCGCCCAGGAAGTACCGGTCGATGCGCAGCCAGTGCATCTCCCGGCTCTTGAGCACGCCGTCCTTGCCCACCACCGACACGTTGTTCTCCGACTGGCAGGCCACCATGCACGCGCTGCACCCCGTGCAGCGGTGCAGATCGATGGCCATCCCCCACTGGTGCGTGTCGCTCGCCAGCGGCATCACCGGGTACAGCCGCTCAGGGTCCTCCTGCTGGGACTTCAGCGCCTGGGGACGCGCCTGGAATTCGGCGCCCGTGAACTGGAGCGCGAGCTGGCGTCCCTCCATGCTCCAGTGCTCCTGGGTGAGCGCCAGCGCATGGTGCCTTCCCGTCCGTGTGACGGTGAGCCCCGGAGCCCCCCACTGCGCGTCCAGGTGGCGCAGCCGGTACGCGTTGACGCCCACGCCCTGGCCCACCGGCCCCACCCGCTCGCGCCCGTGCCCCAGCGCCAGCGTCACGGTGTCGTCCGGCTGTCCGGGCAGCACCAGCACGGGCACCTCCAGCGCCTGCCCGCGCAGCTCCAGCCGCGCCACGTCGCCCTTCTCCAGCCCCAGGCGCCGCGCGGTGGCAGGGGACAGCAGCGCCGCGTTGTCCCACGTCAGCTTCGTCACCGGGTCGGGAAGCTCCTGGAGCCACGCGTTGCCGGCGAAGCGGCCGTCGTACAGCCGCGAGTCGAGCACCAGTCCCAGCTCCAGTCCGACCACGGCGGGCACCGGCGGGTGCGTGGCCGCCACCACCGCCGCTTCATCCAGCCGGGTCCGCGCGCGCGGCGCCTGCGTGTCGGGGATGACGCCCTCCCCCAGCCACGTCTCCCAGCGCGACTCGAAGGCGTCGTCGGCCCCCGCGCGCTCGCGCCACAGGGTCTTCAGCAACTCGTAGGGAGATTTCGACTCCAGGCCCGCGAAGGCCGCCAGCACGTCCACCTCCTGCACCGCACCGGGGAACAGGGGCGCGATGAGCGGCTGGAGCAGGGACGCGGTGCCATCCGGCGCCCGGCCGTCACGCCAGGCCTCATAGGGGTGGGTGGCGGGAGCGAAGGCGGGGCACAATGCCGCTGTCTCGTCCTCGTGGAGCCCGTGGTACAGGCGAAAGGGCGCGAGCGACAGCGCCTCCGCGAAGCCCGAGTCCCCCGCGCTCGCATACACCGGGTTCCACGCGGTGATGATCAACGTGTCCACCTGGCCCGCACGCAGCTCGCCCACCAGGGAGACGAGCGCCTCCGGACCGCCCTGGGGCTGCCTGAGTGGATCCACCAGCCGGGGCGCGTTGCCCAGCGCTTCATCCATCGCGAACGCCAGCGCGTGCACCAGCGCCGGCTGACGCGCGCCCACCGTCACGCGTCCCTGGCCCCGGTGCGCGAGCAGGTCTCGCGACGCCGTCTTCACCCAGGCGAGCTGCGCGGCTCCCAGCGCGTCGCCCACCGGCGGAAGGCCGGCCAGCGCAGGACGTCCCGTGCCCGCGCCCACCTCCGCCGCCAGCGCGAGCGCCAGTGCCAGCCCCTGCGAGGGTTTCACCCGCAGTCGCTCGTCCGCGAAGGCGCCGGTGAGCGTCAGCGTGCTCTCCGCGACCCACAGCCGGTTCATCGCCTCCGGCCGGCGCTCGGCGACGAAGTCCCGCGCTGCGCGCAGGTCGCCGGGGTGCAGCGTGGAGAGGAAGTCGTCGTCCAACGAAACCACCACCGCGCGCCCCACGTCGCGCACCACATCCAGCGGGCGGCCGTACGCCAGCCGCGTGCCCTCCACGCTCCCGTCCGACAGGGCCGCGCTGAAGGGGATGAGCCGTGCGAGCGGGAAGCGCTCCTGGATGCGCGCGAACAGCGCCTGCGCCAGCGGACTGCCCGTGGGCTCGACCAGGAAGCGCAGGCCCGCGCCGCCGTCGGTGCGCGTGGCCTGCCTCACCAGCGCCTCGCGCAGCACGCTCCATGCGACCTCTGCTCCCTGGAGTCGGGCCGCCTGCGCCCGGGCCGGGTCGTACAGGCCCAGCAGCGAGGCCTGCTCGAAGATGCCCGCCGCGCCCAGGCTTGCCGGGTGCGTGGGATTGCCCTCCACCTTGGTGGGCCGGCCCTCGTGGCTCTCCACCACCAGGCCCACCGTGCGCCCGTTCCACTCCATCCCCGTGGCGAAGTGCAGGGGCACGCCGGGCAGCAGTCCCTCCGGTGGCCGCGCATAGGGGAGGATCTTCTCCGGGGGCTGCCGGAAGCAGCCGGTGAAGCCCGCCGCCGCCAGCGAGGCCGTCGCGAGTTGGAGGAAGGTGCGCCGCGCCAGGCCCTCCGGCGGAGTCGCCGCGCCGGGGGGGAGCTCGCGCAGGAGCGCCTCGCGTCCAGGCCCTCCCGCGTGCCATTCCTCCAGGCTGCGCCACGCGCGCACGGGCGCGACGGACGCGTCCTGCGATACCGGCAGGGGGAAGGTGTCGGTCAGAAGTGGCATGTGTTGCAATTCGTTCGGGGGTGCACATCCAGGGCGGCCTGCACCGCGCGGCCCGTCTCGCGCGGGTCACCGGAGGGACGCCACGTCAGGTTCGCGACCTCGGACAGCGGACGCAGCCAGGGCGTCGGATCGCGATGGCACTCCAGGCACCACCCCATGGTGAGGGGCGCCACCTGCTGCACCGCGGGCATGGTGTCCACCCGCCCGTGACAGGTGACGCAGCCCACGCCCTTGTTCACGTGGATCTGATGGCTGAACCAGACGTAGTCCGGTAGCGCGTGCACGCGATTCCATCGCAGGGGCATCCCGTCGAAGCCGCTGGCACGCACCGGCTCCAGCTTCGCGCTCTGGTTCCACACCTGCGCGTGACAGCCCAGGCAGCGCTGTGTGGGGGGAACCCCCGCCACGGGAGAGCGCCACGCCCCCTCATGGCAGTACTCGCACGGGATGCCCTCGTCGCCCACGTGGTGCCGGTGGTCGAATTCCACCGGCTGCTCCCGAGGCGAGAAGGAGCCACGACCCAGCGGGTTTCGCGCCAGCAGCAGCAAGCCCGCCAGTGACGCAACGGGCATGCCCAGCGCCAGGGCGATGAGCACCCGCAGCAGCGAGTCGGTCCCGGGACGGAACAGCGGCGCCATGTTCCCCCTCCGTGCGGTAGGGAAGTCACCAGCGGACGTACCTGCTGGAGGTAAGGGGGACTGTGGCCGTGGAGGGACAAGGGCCACCAGCCGGCAGGGCCCTACCCGTCGCGTTTCGCACGCCCGGCGGACTGGCTGTTGCTGTCCCGACACGCAATGGCCCCGCGGGACAGGTCCCACCATGGCCAGGGCTCATCATCGAGGACGCAGCGGAAGCCCGAACGCTCCGCGATGAAGCGAGTCCCCGAACTGGAGCGCGCATCGTCCATTGTCCGCTGTGCCTCCGCGGACTCGGCGCTCGCGCTCCTCCTCTCAGACCGTCGCGCAATTGATCAAACAGGACCCGCCCACACCGGGTGGCTGGCTTGACAGGCTTGCGCCCGAAGGACTAACTCTTCGCCTACGCGCTGGGCGGAAAGTTACCGCCAGCCGGCGCACGCCATTCGTGGCTCTCAGACGCTTGAGACGAAGAAAGCCCGGCTACCCTGGGAGGGGGGGCCGGGCTTTCGCCGTTCCTGGGACCGCGGTGCGCTAGAGGTCGATCTGCTGACCCTTGCCCACGGGCGCCATCATCGGGTGCTCCGGGGCAGCGTGGTCCATGCCGATGTCCTCCGACGGGGGCTTCGGCGAGCCAGCGCTGGGCCCCATGGGCGGCGGCGGGGGCAGGGGACCCATGTCCATGTCTCCCCCGTGGCCGCTGCCTCCCACGCCCATGCCCTGCTGCTTCTGGAGGGCCTCGATTTCAGCGCGGGTGATGCCCGCCAGCGCCAGCACCTTGCGCGTCACGCGGATGCGCGCGTTGCTGTGCATGGCCATGGCGATGGAGTCCGAAGGCCGGGCGTCCAGCGCGAGCTGCTTCTGGCCCTGCTGGAGGAAGACGCGGCCGGAGTAGACGTTGTCCCGCAGGTCGTCGATGCGGACCTCGGTGACCTTGCCGCCCAGCTTGGACACCACGTCGTCCAGCAGGTCCTGCGACAGCGGCTGCGGAGGCGGACGCTCAGCCAGGCGGAAGGCGATGGAGACCGCCGCGCCCTCGTCCACGAAGAGGGGGAGCACCGTCTGCCCGTCCTTGGTGGTCAGCACGACGGCGTGCGTCTGCGCCTCCAGCAGGGGGACGACGTCCTTCACTTCCAACTCCACCAGCTCCGAGCAGGCCTTGGGGTCGCTGCCCTTCTCGGTGAGGCAGGGTTTCTCTTTTCCTTCCGTGAGCCCGGATGCGGCGATGGCGCCGGGGATACCGAAGGCCGGAAGGAAGAGCAGTCCTCCCAGCGCCAGCACCACGGCCGTGAACGGAGCGACGAAGAAGTTGGCGCGGTTGGACGTTTTCACATCCCTAACCTACGCACCTCTCCCTTCACCGAAAGTGCACCGCACTCCCGCCGACGCGAGCAGCCCACGGGGCCCTGCCCTCCGGGTTGGAGGGCAGGCGGGCAGGCGGGAACAAGGCGCGACTAGCGGTCCTGCTCCTCGTCCTCGGCTTCGTCGTCGTAGTCCTCGTCGTCCTCGGACTCCTCGTCGTCATCGTCCTCGTCGACGTCGTCGTCCTCCTCGGACTCCTCCTCGTCGTCATCATCGTCGTCGAGGTCGTCCTCCAACTCCTCGGCCTCCAGCGCCAACGTGACGGCGAAGTACTTCTTGCTCAACGTCGCGATCTGCGCGCGCATCTCCGTGAGCGCGGCGACGAAGTCCTCGGAAAGGTTGGCGGGCGCCTTCGTATCGCAGTGGGGACAGATGATCTTCTCCGTCCCTTCGATGAGGTCCTGGGCTTCCAACTCGAAGCTCGCCTCGCACTTCTGGCAGGTGAAGTCGATGCTCATGGTCGGGCGCGGCATACAAAGCAGGTGAACATGCTGTCAACGTCAGAGACGCGGAGACTTGGTTCTGCCCGGGCGCTTCCACTACGTTCGGCCGATGGACCTGCCCAAGACGATGCTGCATGCGCTGCATGACCAGGCCGCCCGGCTGGAACACCGGCCGGCACTCTGGTCCCACAAAGAGGGCACCTACGTGCCCACCTCCTGGTTCGATTATGCCCAGCGCGTCAAGCGCTTCGCCCTGGGGCTGTACGGGCGGGGGTTCCGGGAGGGGGACCCGCTGGGCATCCTGAGCTTCAACCGCGAGGCGTGGCACGTGGCCGCCTTGGGCGCCATGGCCCTGGGCGGCGTCCCGGTGGGGCTCTACACCACCAGCAGCCTGGAGCAGCTCACCTACATCCTGGGCCACTGCGAGGCTCGCTTCCTCCTGGTGGAGAACGCGAAGCACCTGGCCACCGCCCTGGAGCTCCAGAAGCGGCTGCCGGCGCTCAAGCACGTCATCGTCGTGGACGCGCCCACGCCCCTGCCCGAAGGCGTGGAGACGTACGCGGACGTGGTGGCCTCCGGGGGCAAGGCGGATGAAGGCCCCTACTGGGACGGCGTCCACGCGCTCCACCCGGACGGCCTGGGCACGCTCATCTACACGTCGGGCACCACCGGCCAGCCCAAGGGCGTCGCCTTGAGCCACCGCAACCTCGCGTGGACGGCGAAGCAGCTGGGCGAAACGATGGACTTCCGGGACATGGAGGACGACCGGCTCCTGTCCTACCTGCCGTTGTCGCACATCGCCGAACAGGTGGTGTCCCTGCACGGGCCGCTGCTCATGGGCATGCAGGTGTACTTCGCGGACTCGCTGGAAGCGCTGGGCAAGAACCTCCAGGAGGTCCGGCCCACCATCTTCTTCGGGGTGCCGCGCGTCTGGGAGAAGTTCAAGTCGAAGGCGGAGGAGGGGCTGGCCGCGCAGCCGCCCCTGAAGCGCCGGCTGGTGGCGTGGGCCCGGGGCACGGCCCTGGAGCGCAACACGCGCGTCCTCAACCAGGAGCGCGTGCCCATCTTGATGGAGGCCAAGTACGCGCTGGCGAAGAAGCTGGTGTTCGCGCCCCTGAAGACCCGCATCGGCCTGAATGAAGCGAAGGTGTTCGCCACGTCCGCGGCGCCCATTGGCCGGGAGGTGCTGGACTTCTTCGCCTCCATCGACGTCGTCCTGCTGGAGGCCTGGGGCATGACGGAGGTGACGGGCCCCGCCACGGTGAACACCGCCGAGTGCGCCCGCCTGGGCACGGTGGGCCGCCCCATGCTGGGCGTGGAGGTGCGCATCGCGGAGGACGGGGAGATCCTCGTCCAGGGCGGCAACGTGTGCCTGGGCTACCACCGCAACCCCGCCGCCACGCAGGACCTGCTGGACAACGGGTGGCTGCACACCGGGGACGTGGGGCAGTTGGACGACGCGGGCTTCCTGCGCATCACCGGGCGCAAGAAGGAGATCATCGTCACCTCCGGCGGCAAGAAGACGTCGCCCGCGAACATCGAGGAGCTGATCAAGGCCGTGTCGCCCGTGGGCCACGCGGTGGTGGTGGGCGACCGGCGCAACTACCTGGTGGCGCTGGTGACGCTGGAGCCGGACCGGGTGCGGAGGCTCGCGAAGGAGCGCGGCTGGCCGGAGGACGTGGCCACCCTGGCGAAGGACGCGCGGCTCCAGCAGCACCTGCACGAGGCCCTGGAGCGCGAGGTGAACCCGAAGCTGTCGCGCTTCGAGACCATCAAGCGCTTCACCGTGCTCACCAGCGAGTTCACCACCGAGAGCGGAGAGCTCACGCCCAGCATGAAGGTGCGCCGCAAGGTGGTGGAGGAGAAGTTCGCCGCCGCCATCGACGCGCTCTACCGCGAGCCGAACGGGGCCGCCGCGCACCACGACTGACGCCGGGGCCCGGACAAGCGAAAGGGGCGAGGGACTTTGGAAAGTCCTTCGCCCCTCACGTGCTTCAGGGATTCAAGCGACGGCTACTTCTGGCCGGTGCGCTTCTCGCGGGCGACGTAGTCGCGGCGGGTGGCGCCCGTGTAGATCTGACGCGGACGGGCGATCTTCTGCTCGTTGTCCGTGACCATCTCCTCCCACTGCGCGCACCAGCCCGCCGTGCGGGGGATGGCGAACAGGACGGGGAACATCTCCGCCTGGAAGCCCATCGCCTCGTAGATGAGGCCCGAGTAGAAGTCGACGTTGGGGTACAGCTTGCGCTTCACGAAGTACTCGTCCTCGAGCGCGATGCGCTCCAGCTCGAGCGCGATGTCCAGCAGCGGGTTCTTGCCGGTGACATCGAAGACCTCGTCCGCCACGCGCTTGATGACCTTGGCGCGCGGGTCGTAGGACTTGTAGACGCGGTGGCCGAAGCCCATCAGCTTCTTCTCGCCCTCGCCGCCCTTCACCTGCTTGATGAAGTCCGGGATCTTCGACACGTGGCCGATGTCGCGGAGCATGCGCAGCACGGCTTCGTTGGCGCCACCGTGCAGCGGGCCGTAGAGCGCGCCCACGCCCGCGGCGACCGCGGAGTACGGATCCACCTGCGACGAGCCGACCGTGCGCACCGACGTGGTGGAGCAGTTCTGCTCGTGGTCCGCGTGGAGGATGAAGAGCACGTCCAGCGCCTTCTCCAGCACCGGGTGCACTTTGTACGCCCCGCCGATGTGCTTCATCATCGTCAGGAAGTTGGCGACGTAGGACAGGTCGTTGCTGGGGTAGACGTACGGCAGGCCCATCGTGTGCCGGTAGGAGAACGCGGCGATGGTGGGCATCTTCGCGATGAGCCGGGTGATCTGGATCTCGCGGCTGCGCTCGTCACGGATGTTCTTCGCGTCCGGGTAGAAGCCGGACAGCGCGGCCACGGTGGAGCCGAGCATGGACATGGGGTGCGCGTCGTAGCGGAACCCGTCCATGAAGGACTTCACGTTCTCGTGCACGTACGTGTGGTGCGTGACGAGGTCGGTGAAGACCGACAGCTCCTTCTCCGTGGGCAGCTCGCCCTTCAGGAGCAGGTACGCCACCTCGAGGAAGCTGGACTTCTCCGCCAGCTGCTCGATGGGGTAGCCGCGGTACTCCAGGATGCCCTTGTCGCCATCGATGAACGTGATGGCGCTCTTACAATTCGCCGTGTTCAGGAACGCCGGGTCGTAGCCCATCAGACCGAAGTCATCGCTACCGGTCTTGATCTGGCGCAGGTCGGGGGTCCGGATACAGCCGTTCTCGATCGGGACCTCGTACGTCTTCCCGGTCCGATTGTCGGTGATCGTCAGCGTGTCCTTGGGCATGGGCGGAGATTTCACAGGGCGGCGGACGCTTTCAACAAAAAAGAACGATAAGTCCGAGAGGCGAACCTTCGGGGCGTTTCGCCCCGCTCAGGAATAGCGAACGCCCGAACGCGCGAGCTGCCGCCAGAAACCTGGAAAGCTCTTCTCCACGCACTCCGGCCCCGTCAGTTCCAGAGGCACCCCGGACAGCACACATAGGGTGGCCGCTGACATCGCCAGTCGGTGGTCACCCCGGCTGTCGATGGCGAAGCGCGCGGGCTTCGTCGCCGGAGGCACGATGCGCAGCACTTCTCCCTCGGGGACGGCCGTCAATTCGGTGGTGCCGCCGTAGGCCGCCACCAGGGTCCGGATGCCTTCCAACCGGTCGCTCTCCTTGACCCGCAGGATGCCCACATCCGTCAGCGTCGTGGGTCGAGGCAACACGCACGCGAGCGCCGCCAGCGTCGGCAGCAGGTCCGGGCACTCCTTGCCTGTCGCACGCAATTCGCCGGTCGCGTCGCCTTCGAAGCGCCAGGTATTAGCAGCGCCTGCCGGGACCATTCGCAAACCCACGTCCGCGACCAGCCGGAGGATCGCCTGGTCGGGGTGGGCGCTCTCCGGTTCGGCCCGTTCCACCGTGCCGCCGGTGCGCCACGCGACGAGCACCAGGTACCCCAGGGATGACCAGTCCCCGGGCAGGGACGGCACCGACGCGGGGGCCTGATACGCCGTGACGGCGTAGCGGCCTTCGGACTGCTCCACGGTGAAGCCGAAGCGGCGCAGCCACGCCACCGTCAGGTCCATGTAGCCGGCGCTGGTGAGCGTGCCTTCGATCTCCACGCTCCACGCGCGCTGCTCTCGCAGGAACCGCTCCGCGCAGCCCAACAGGAGGCTGGAGGCGTACTGGCTGCTCTGCGCGCCCGGAACGCGGAACACCGGCGTCACCTTCGACGTGTCCTGGGGCGCGTGCAGCTCCACCGGCCACGGGGTGCCTTCGGTGAGCGTCAGGCCGGTGGAGGACAGGGCTTCTTTCAGCGACGTGAAGAGCGGGCCGTGGGGGCGCTCGCCCAGGCGGGGCGTGCCGGTGAAGCGCACGCGGGCCCCGGGCGTCACCGCGGCCTGGGTGACGAGGATGCGGAACGGCGCACCTCCGTCCGCGCAGTCCACGTCGCGCACGGGGCCGGCGGGCTGGCGCAGGGCTTCCACGCCCCGGCGCAGCACGCGCACGTCGGCGGGGAGGTCCTCATCCGATTCCGCCTGCACCGACGGCAACGGCCAGGCACCCGTGAGGTGTCCCAGGACCAGGGCTCGCTGGGCGTCCGACTTCGACACGGGCGGAGTGAGCAGGGAGGCGCTCAGGGCGCTCGGGTCGACGGTGAGACGGCTCGGCGAGGCATGGCTCAAGGGCGGGCTCCACGGGTCCAGGCGGGCCACAGGGCGCGCCAGGTTTTCGGCATCACATCCACGACTTCGGCGGTGCCCACGGCCGTGAGCAGCACCATGCGCAGTTCGCCCTTCGCGCCGGCCTTCTTGTCGGCGTCCAGGAGCGCGGCCACGTCCTTCAGCGACTCACGGCGGGACAGCTCCGCGGCGTGGTCGCGGCCCAGCACGCCCGGGCCCCGCGTCAGCGCGCGTTCCACTTCATGCGCCACCGGCTCCGGCGTGATGCCCAGGTGCCGGCCGACATCCAGGGCCCAGAGGATGCCCAGGCCCACGGCGTCGCCGTGCGACAGCTTGAAGCGCGACAGGCTCTCCAGCACGTGGCCAAAGGTGTGGCCGAAGTTGAGCACGCGGCGCAGGCCCTGGTGCTCATAGGGGTCCTTCGCGCAGATGCCTTCCTTCAGACCGCGCGCGTCCTTCACCAGCTTCTCCAGCGCGGGCGGCGTGCGCACGTAGCGCTTGAAGAGGCCCGCATCCAGCGAGGCGACCATCTTCCACGCCTCGATGGAGCCCTCGCGCACCTGCGCGTCGGACAGCGTGGTGTACAGCTCCGGGCACAGCCAGGTCTCATCGGCGTAGTGGAAGACGCCCGCGGGGTTCTTCACCACGCGGCCGCGCACGGTGAGATCCACCGCGCCCTTGCCGCCCAGGCTGCTGTCCACCGCCGCGAGCAGCGTGGTGGGCACCTGCACCAGACGCACGCCGCGCTTGAGCAGGTGCGCGGCCACCGTGGCGACGTCGCCCACGGTGCCACCGCCCACGGCGACGAGCGTGCCGGAGCGCGGCAGGTTCAGCCCGCCCGCGAGCACCTTCTCCAGCGAGGCCATGCTCTTGGCGCGCTCACCGCCGACCAACTGGATGATGGCGCGCGGCGAGCGGGCCTCCAGCGTGGGGATGAGCGTGGGGTGGAAGCGCGCGACCGTGCGGTCCACGACGGCCACGCTGCCCTCGGGCAGGCGGGAGGCGAGCTTCGTGAAGGAACCCCAGCGGTCGGCCGGGGGGCGATAGGCACCGGGAGGAAGGGAGCTCATGCGGAGTGGGGCCGGGCGTTGAGTTGCAGGACGAGGTCGGCGATGACGAGCGACACCATGGCCTCCAGCACCGGGACGGCGCGGGGCATGATGCACGGATCGTGTCGGCCGCCCTTGGCGTGATCCGCGAGCGTCGCGGGGGGCTTGAAGAAGGCGCGCACCTGCATGGGCTCGCCGTTGGCGAGGCCGCCCTGGATGCCACCGTACGCGTCCTTCACGGAGTGGAACTGGCTGCCGGGCTGCCCGATGCGCTGGAGCAGATCCGGCGGGCCCCAGATGACGCCCGTGACGGCGCCGATGCTGCCCAGCGCCTGCGCGATGAGCGCCTTGAGCTTGCCGAAGATGGGCTCGCCCAGACCGACGGGCAGGCCCTCCACGCGCACGTCGATGGCGCCGCCCAGGCTGTCCCCGGCCTCCTTCGCGGCGAGGATCTGTCGGGACATCTCGTCGCGCAGGTTGATGTCCGGGCAGCGGGTGGGGTGCGCGTCCACGAGCGCGCGCGTGAGGCCCGGCGCCGGAACGGAGGCGACCAGCTCACCCACCTGCGACACGTAGGCCACGGTGCTCAGCGTGGGCAGATCGCGGGCGAGGTACGCCTCCGCGATGGTGCCGCCGATGACGCGGCAGAGCGTCTCGCGCCCGCTGGTGCGGCCGCCGCCCCGGTGGTCGCGGTGCTTATAGCGCTCGCGCCAGACAGCGTCCGCGTGGCCGGGCCGGTCCACGGCCGCCAGCTGGTTGTAGTCCTGCGAGCGCTGGTTCGTGTTGCGCACGATGGCCGCGATGGGCGTGCCCAGCGTCTTGTCCTCGAAGACGCCGGAGAGGATCTCCACGCTGTCCGGCTCGTTGCGCGCCGTCACCAGGGCGGACTGCCCGGGGCGCCTGCGGTCCAGGGCTGCCTGGAGCAGGTCTCGCGTGAGCGGAACGCCCGCGGGACAGCCGTCCAGGATGGAGCCGAGCGCGGGGCCGTGGCTTTCGCCGAAGGTCGTCAGCCGGAAGAGGGTGCCAAAAGTATTCATGTCGCCGTTTCCCAGAGTTGTCGCTGCCGCCGGGCCTGGGCGACGAACCACGCCGCACCGAGCAGGAGAGGGGTGCCCCCGCGGCTAACGATCTCCGCGGCGACGCGCCGGCCGGGCGCACCGTATGCGATCACCGCCACGCGCGCCCCCTCGAATCGCAGGGTTTCGGGCGGGGCCACCCGGTCTGGCCACGTCCACACCCAGTCCCCGGTCAGGGGGGCCTGGACCTCGGCCCGGCGCACGACCCGCAGGGCGAGACCCTGTTCTGTCGCCACCAGTCGCAGGGCCTGCGTGGACCCACCGTCGCCCAGCACCGACACCGACGTCGAACCCAGGCGCTCCAGCACCGCGCGGGCGCCCTCGGTGTCGGTGTTGAAGGACTCCCACCGCGAGCCCCGGCGTACCAGCGTGTTGATGGCCTCCAGGGACGAACCCGCGTGCCGCGCGAGCCGCATCTTGAAGGGGCTGGTGACGGCGAAGCCCGCGTAGTGTGGCAGCAGCGAATCCACCACCGCTTCCACCGGCGCGGCCTCCGCGAGGTCGATGCGATCAAACGGCTGACGGTGGATCCGAGGCGAGCGCGAGTGGGGAATCGAAGTCCCCAGGATGCCCAGGCGCGGCGTGTCCGTGCCCTTCGCCTTGCGGTGCTCGCGCACCACGTCGTCCAGCAGGCGCTGACCCGGCGCGGCCGTCCACGCGCCGCCCATCGCCAGGTACTCCAGCCCGTTGCGGGGGGAGAGCACCGCGCGAGCGGGAAGCGCCACCGGTCCCATGCCCAGCACCGTGACGCGCTCCGCGCCGAACCGGGCCGCAAGCTGGCGCTGCGTCTCCAGCAGCACCTCCAGGTCCGAGGGCACGTCCATGGGCTCCACGTGCTTCACCAGCGCATCCGCCGGAAGCGGACGCGACCAGCGCCGCAGCGCCTCCGCCGTCGTCAGCGGCCCTTCCGCGTGGTGCGACGCGAGCAGGCGGCCCGGGGGCGCATCCAGATCATTCGCGCGCTCCACGTCCCGGTCCACGCGCCACGCGGCCTGCACCCAGTGCGTGGGCAGGGGCTTGCCGCGCTCGGAGACCAGCAGCGGCATCACGCGCACCAGGGCCTCCGGGTCGATGGCGTCGGGGGCATGCAGGTCGGTCCGCACCTCCACCACGTCCGCGCCCCGGCGCAGACCGTCGCGAGCGAAGCCCAGGGCCTCCTCGCCGGTGAGGGTGGGGGGCAGGGTGATGATCCGCCGGGTGGTCCTCACGTGGACTCCTGGGCAAGGCAGCCCCGGAGGAAGTCCGCCAGGGAGATGGTGGGAACGCGGGCATGGAGGGCTTCGCGCTCATGGAACATCGAGTGCAACTCCTCCTCCAGCGAAACGTCCGCGCGCAGACGGGGGCGTGTGGTGTCCGCCGTCAGCCGCTCGCGGTACGTGTCGAAGGTGACAGGGACGACGAGCGTGAAGTGGCCCAGGAGCGCATCCGGGTGGTGCGACAGGAAGCCTCCGCCCACGGACACCACGCTGCCCTCGGGCAAGAGGCCCAGCGTCTCGCGTTCAGCGGCGCGGAAGGTGGAGGGGGATTCCGCGACCCAGGTCCGGAGCGGACGCCCGTGACGGCGCTCCAGCTCCGAGTCCAGATCCAACCCGGTGCGCCCGAGCAGCTTCGAGACGAGCGGCAGGAGGCGCGTCTTGCCGGCGGCGCGATGCCCGGCGATGACCACGGTCTGGGTGACCCGCGGTCGGGGGCAGGGCCCCGGGGACGAAAGCGCCCCCTGGAGCACCTGCTGGAGTCTGGGGTCTACCGATGCGACGACCTGGGCGACGAGGTGGCGTCGGTTTTCAGCGGACGGTTCCGACATAGACGTAGGCGGTTCCAAACAGCAGGGGGTGGGCGGCGCGCTCAGAATAGGCGCCGGCCTGGTCCATCAGGGAAAGGAAGCGCTCGCCCGCGGGGAAGGCCGCGGCGGTGCGAGGCAGGTACTGAAACGCGGCGCGGTTGCCCGTCAGCAGCCCGCCGACCGTCGGCATGACGGTCTTGCTGTAGAAGCGGAACAGCACGCCGTAGGGACCGGTGGGCTGGCCGAACTCCAGCACCACCACGCGGCCTCCCGGACGCACCACGCGCGCCATCTCCTGCAGGCACTTGACCGGATCATCCACGTTGCGGATGCCGAACGAGATGGACGCCACGTCGAAGCTGTTGTCCGGGAGGGTGAGCGCCATGGCGTCCTGCACCTGGAACTCCACCTCCAGGCCAGCCTTGGCCGCCTTGGCGGGCGCGCTCTCCAGCATCTCCGGGCAGAAGTCGGTGCCCACCACGCGCCCGGTGCTCCCCACCTTGCGCTTGAACGCCAGCGCCAGGTCGCCCGTGCCGGTGGCGCAGTCGAGCACCTGGCTGCCTTCCTTCGCCTGGCTCAGCTTCACCGCCGTGCGCCGCCACAGCCGGTGCACGCCGAAGGAGAGGACTTCGTTCGCCACGTCGTAGCGCGGGGCGATGGAGGAGAACATCTGTCGGACTTCGGTGCTCATCGCGCCTCAGCGATCTGTGCCGGACCTTCCGGCGTCCAAAGGTGACGGTCCACCGCGGCGAGCACGCCGGGCAGCCGTCGCATCAACGAAGCAAAATCCTCGGGCGACATCGCCTGCTGCCCGTCACATAACGCCTGCTCCGGCTTCGCGTGGACCTCAATCAACAGTCCGTCCGCGCCCGCCGCCGCCGCCGCCAGCGACATGGGCGTGATGAGCGACGGCAGCCCCGTCGCATGTGACGGATCCACGATGACGGGCAGGTGCGACTTCTCCTTCGCCCACGCCACCGCGGCCAGGTCCAGCGTGTTGCGCATCGCGGTCTCGAAGGTGCGGATGCCGCGCTCGCACAGGATGACCTGCTCGTTGCCGCCCGCGAGGATGTACTCGGCGGCGTTGAGCCACTCCTGCACCGTGGCGGACAGCCCGCGCTTGAGCAGCACCGGCTTGCGCAGCCGGCCCAGCGCGCGCAAGAGCCCGAAGTTCTGCATGTTGCGCGCGCCCACCTGGAGGATGTCCGCGTGCTGCGCCATCAGCGGCAACTGCTCGGTCTCCATCACCTCGCTGATGATGGGCAGCCCGTGACGGCGGCCGGCGTCCACCAGCAGCTTGAGCCCCGGCTCGCCCATGCCCTGGAACGCATACGGGCTGGTGCGGGGCTTGAACACGCCGCCGCGCAGCAGGTGGGCGCCCGCATGGGCCACCGCCCTCGCCGACAGTTCCAGTTGTTCCGCGCCTTCCACGGCACACGGCCCCGCCATCACCACGAAGCCCCGGCCCCCCACCTCCACGCCGCCCACCTGGACCCGGGTGCCGTCTGGATGCGCTGCGCGAAGGACGCGGTGTGCGCCCGGCTCACGCCGTGCGGCTGGGTCGTCTGGCTGCTGGCCTCCCACGGCGGCTCCTCTGGTCGGTGGAGTTCAAGCGGTTTTGAACTCCTTGGTGCATGTATAGCCGAGATCGCTTAGAAGACAATCGAAGGTGATGGCTCGCGGAGCCTCGGAGCCCCTAGGAGAACTGCTGATGACGCCGCTCAGTCCCGCTGAGGGCCCGCATTGGGTCGCCGGGATGATGCAACTGGCGGGGGTGGATCCGCTCGCGGGGGCCGGGAGCCTGGGCGTTCCGTCCCTGTACTGGGAGCGGCCGGTGGATCGCGAGGCGGCGGCGGGGTGGGGTGAGGCGGGAGTGCGCGAGGCGCACGTGGCGGCGGAGCTCCCCTCGGTGCTGGGGGCGTTGGGCCACGACAGCATGCGGTGGTTGGGCCCCGTGCCCACCCGCATGCCAGGGCCCTGGTTCGGAGGCATGCGCTTCAGCCCCACGGGGCAGGTGGACGGTGCCTGGCGCTCGCACGGGCTTGCGCGCTGGACGCTACCGGAGGTGCTGGTGTGGCGCGAGGACAACGCGCTGTACGTCGCGGCGTTCGCCACCGAAGCGCAGGGCGGAGAGGACACGGTGTGCGCGCGGCTGGAGCGCGTGCGTGCGTCCTTCCCGGAAGGCTATCGCCACGCGGTGGGCGCGCCGGTGGAGCTGCGCACGTCGTCGTCGCGGCGGGACTTCGAGGCGCTGGTGGACCGGGCGGTGGAGGCCATCAGCGCGGGGTTGCTGCACAAGGTCGTGCTGGCGCGGGCGATGGACGCGGAAGGCCCGGAGCCGTTCGACGTGGTGGACGTGCTGGCGCGCCTGCGGGAGCAGAACCCCCGCTGCGCCACGTTCCTCTTCCGCGCGCCAGACGGGACGGGCTTCCTGGGCGCGACCCCGGAGACGCTGTGCCGGGTGGACGGGCGGGTGCTGGAGACGGAGGCGCTCGCGGGCTCGGCGGCGCCGGGGGCCGAACTGGCGCTGGATGCCAGTGACAAGGATCAGCGCGAGCACGCGGCGGTGGTGCGCTACATCCTCCAGGCGCTCCAGCCGGTGGCGGCGAGCGTGTCCGCGGACGCGCAGCCGTCGGTGCTGGCGCTGAAGAACGTGATGCACCTGCGCACGGGCATCCGCGCGAGGCTGGGCGAAGGTGTGGACACCGCGCAGGTCGTCACCGCGCTGCACCCCACGCCGGCGGTGGGCGGCACGCCGAGGGAGCTAGCGCTGTCGTTCCTGGTGGAGCACGAAGCCTTGGACAGGGGTTGGTACGCGGGGCCGGTGGGCTGGGTGGGACCGGGGCGTGCGCATCTGGTGGTGGCGTTGCGCTCGGCGCTGGTGCGCGGCGCGCATGCCCGGCTCTTCGTGGGCGCGGGCATCGTCGCGGGCTCCAGCGCGGAGTCCGAGTGGCGGGAGACGGAGATGAAGAGTCTGGCGATGTTGCGCGCGCTCGGGGGCGGCGATGTCGTCCGACGCTAACCTCAACGTGCTGTGGGCGCGTGCCCTGCTGGAAGAGCTGGTGCGCGGCGGCGTCCGCCACGCGGTGGTGTGCCCGGGGTCCCGTTCGTCGGCGCTGGCGCTCGCGTGCGCGCACACGCCGGGCCTGCGCACCTGGTCGGTCATCGACGAGCGCAGCGCGGGGTTCTTCGCGCTGGGCATGGCGAAGCACTCGCGGCAGCCGGTGGTGGTGGTGGTGACGAGCGGTTCGGCGGGCGCGCACCTCTATCCGGCCGTCATTGAAGCGGCCATGGCCCAGGTACCGCTGGTGGTGCTGACCGCGGACCGGCCGCTGGAGCTCCAGGGCTGGGGTGCGCCGCAGACGGTGCCGCAGGCGCGCTTCTACGGAGAGTTCGCCCGGATGTTCGCGGACGTGGGCCTGCCGGAGTCGCACAGCGGCGCCATCGCGCACCTGCGCGCCACGGCCGCCCGCGCGGTGAACACCGCCTGCCGGGCGCCCCGGGGCGCCGTGCAGCTCAACGTCCCGTTCCGTGAACCCCTGGCGCCCGTCGCCCAGGACTTCGGCGCGGAGAAGCTGACGACGCTCGCGAGGGAAGGGCGTCCGGACGCGCCGCTCACCCGCATCCTGCCGCCGTCGCGGATGCCGGATGCGGCGGCGCTGGACACCGTGCGAGCGCGCATCGCCGCCACCGAGCGGGGCGTGATCCTCTGCGGTCCGCGCGACGAGGACGACGGCTTCGCGGAGGCCATCACCGCGTTGAGCCTGGCGACTGGCTACCCGGTGCTGGCGGAAGCGGCGTCCCAGGCGCGCTACGGCGGCGGCCCCCTGACGGTGTCGCTCTACGACGCGCTCCTGCGCCATGAGCCCTTCGCGCGGGCCCATGCCCCGGAGCTGATCCTTCGCTTCGGCGGTGGGCTGACGCCCAAGTCTCCGCAGCAGTGGATGGATGGCTCCAGCGCGGAGCTCATCGTCTTCAGCGACGAGGGCGCGCTGTACGATCCGCCGCACCGGGCCTCGATGGTGGTGGAGGGCTCCGCGGTGCTCGCGAGTCGCGCATTGGCGGAGGGCCTGTCGCGGGGAGCGGGCCGCTGGGCCCAGGGCTTCCTGTCCGCTGAACGCGTGGCCCGTCACGCGCTGGAGAGCGCGCTCGCGGAGCGTCCCGACGCGCTGACCGAACCCCGGCTGGCGCGCGAGGTGGTGGCGGCGCTGCCGGCCGGAGCGCTCTTCTTCGTGTCCAGCAGCATGCCCATCCGCGCGGTGGACGCCTTCGCGCAAGGGGGCGGGGTGCCGCTGCGTGTGTTGGCGAACCGCGGGGCCAACGGCATCGACGGCATCGTGTCCAGCGCGGCGGGTGTCGCCGCGGCGGCGGGACGTCCCGCGGTGTTGCTGTCCGGCGACCTGGCGCTCCTGCACGACGTGGGCGGACTGGTGACGGCCGCGCGGGCGCGGGTGTCGCTGACGGTCGTGGTGGTGAACAACGACGGGGGCGGCATCTTCTCGTTCCTGCCGCTGGCGCAGTCCGCGAAGCCGGACGAATTCGAGACGCTCTTCGGAACGCCGCATGGCGTGGACCTGTCGCACGCGGCGGCGCTCGCCGGGGCCCGGTTCCATCGTCCCACGACGCCCTCGGCCCTGCGCACGGCGGTGCGCACGGGGCTGGAGGGGGGCTTCCACCTCGTGGAGGTCCAGGTGGACCGGGCCACCAACGTGGATGAGCATCGCAACCTCTTCGCGCGGATGGCCACCGCACTGGGAGAAGGACCATGGGTGTGAAGCTTTCGTATGACACCTGGGGCGAAGGTCCCCACACGCTGCTGGCGCTGCACGGCTTCACCGGCAGCGGCGCCTCGTTCGATCACCTGCGTCCGCTCATCGGGCGCTCCGTGCGCATGGTGACGGTGGACCTGCCCGGCCACGGGAGCACGCCGCTGCCCGACAAGACGGGGCGCGACGGCTTCCTGGAGACGGTGGACGCGGTGGTCCGGCTGGCGCGCGAACTGGGCTCAGACGCGGGCTCGGTGGATCTGCTCGGCTATTCGCAGGGCGCGCGGCTGGCGCTGGCCGCGTCGGTGCAGGCGCCGGAGTGCTTCGGTCGGCTGATCATGGAGAGCGGTTCGCCGGGGCTGCACCGGCGCCAGGAGCGCTCCGAACGGCGTGAAGCGGACGCGAAGCTCGCGGGCTTCATCCGGACGAAGGGCGTGGACGCGTTCGTGGAGCGCTGGGAAGCCCTGCCGCTCTTCGACGGACTGCGCCGCCTGCCCCCGCCGCAGCAGGACTCGCTGCGGGAGCGCCGCAAGGCGTGCACGGCGGAGGGCCTGGCCGGGGCGCTGGAGTGCCTGGGCCTGGGCGTGCAGCCGGACTTCTGGCCGTCGCTGCACCGTCAGCGGCTGCCCACCCTGTTGCTCACCGGAGACCAGGACGCGAAGTTCACGAACCTGGCGCGGCGCATGGCGGCGGAGCTCCCGGTGGTGTGGCGCCACGCCTTCGCGGGCAGCGCGCATGCCCCTCATCTGGAATCCCCGGAGGAGTACGTTCGGGAAGTGCTCTCGTTCCTCCAGACGCCCTGGTACGAAGCACCGCAGTTCGAACCCGCCATCCTGGCGCGAGAGGCGGCCCCCTCGTGAGCACCCTGGCTTCCAGTCCACCCGACCTGGCTCCACCCCGGCCCACGCTGAAGACGTGGCTGATGGCCGTGCGTCCGAAGACGCTGACGGCGGGCGCGGTGCCGGTGCTGGTGGCCACGGCGCTCGCGTACGGTGAAGGTGTCGGCCGCTGGCTGCCCGCGCTCGCGGCGCTCGTGGGCGCGGTGCTGATTCAAATCGGCACCAACTTCATCAACGACTACTACGACTTCAAGAAGGGCGCGGACACGGAAGAGCGCCTGGGCCCGAAGCGCGTGACGCAGAGCGGGCTCATCGCTCCGGCCACGGTGCTGCTGGGCGGGCTCACGTGCTTCGCGCTGGCGACGCTGGTGGGCGTGTACCTGGTCTGGGTGGGCGGTTGGCCCATCGTGGCCATTGGCGTCATGTCGCTGCTGTGCGGCTATGCGTACACGGGCGGCCCGTACCCGCTGGGCTACCACGGGCTGGGCGACCTGTTTGTGTTGATCTTCTTCGGCATCGTCGCGGTGACGGGCACGTACTACGTGCAGGCCGGCGTGGTGGGCCCCGCGGCGTGGTGGGCGTCGGTGCCGGTGGGCGCCATCGGCACGTGTCTCATCGTGGTGAACAACCAGCGCGACGCGAGCACGGACGTGAAGGCCGGCAAGCGCACGGTGGTGGTCCGCTTCGGCGCGGGCTTTGGCCGGGCGGAGTATGTGCTGCTGCTGGTGGCCTCGTACGCCACGCCGTTCGTGTTGTTCGCCAAGGGCCTGGCGAGCGCCTGGGTGTTCCTGCCGCTCCTGAGCTTGCCGCTGGTGGTGACGCCCCTGAAGCTGATGTTGAAGTCGGAAGGGGCCGCGCTCAACCCCGCGCTGGGGGCCACGGCGAAGTTGCAACTCGTCTTCGGACTGCTGTTCGCGCTGGGCCTGTTCCTGCGCTGAAGGAACGCCATGCGCATCACCGAAGCGACGCTCGTCCCACTGCGACTCACGCTGGCCCGCCCCCTGAAAACGGCGAAGGGCACCTACGCCACGCGCGACGGTTTCATCGTGCGCCTGAAGGACGAGGATGGCCACGTGGGGCAGGGCGAGGCGATGCCCCTGCCAGAGTTCGGCACGGAGTCCCTGGCCACCACGCACCAGGTGCTGCGCGGCTGGCTGGACGCCCTCCAGGGCCAGTCGTTGGATGACAGCATCGAAGGCATCGAGGCGACCCTCGTGCCCTCGCCCAGCGACGAATTGCGCTCCCTGGGTGTGCGGATCCGTTCGGGAGAGGTGGAGGAGCACGCTCCCGCGGCGCAGCACGGCCTGGAGCTGGCGCTGTTGGACCTGCTGGCTCAGCGCAAGGGCGTGCCCCTGTGCTGGCTCCTCGCGGAGGAGGCGCGGCCGGAGGTGCTGGTGAACGCGCTGCTGGGCGCGGAGGATCCGAAGGCACTGGCCCAGGAGGCACGCGAGGCCGTGGCGGAGGGCTTCCAGACGCTGAAGGTGAAGGTGGCCGGCCGCCCGCTGGACGCGGATGAAGCACGCGTCAAAGCGGTCCGCGACGCGGTGGGTCCCCGGATCCGACTGCGGCTGGACGCGAACGGCGGGTGGACCGAGCCCGAGGCCAACCGCGCCCTGGATCGCCTGGGCTGGTACGAACTGGAGCTGGTGGAACAGCCCACGCCGCCGGAAGACCTCCAGGCGCTGTGGCGGGTACAGCGCCGAGCGCCGTGCATCATCGGCGCGGACGAAACGCTCGCCACGCCCGCGGCCGTGCGCGCACTCCTCACGATGGACCTGGGGGGCGGGCCGGTGGTGGGCGCGGTGGTGATCAAGCCCATGGTGCTCGGAGGGCTGTTGCCTTCGATGGTCGTGGCGCTGCGCGCGGCCCGGTTGGGCATGCACGCCTACGTCACCAGCTCCATCGACGGCGTGGTGGCCCGGGCCGGTGCGGCGCATCTGGCCTCCGCGCTGCCGTCGGGGGAGCTGGCCTCCGGGCTCGCGGTGGGGAGGCTCTTCGCGGACGAGCCGCTCGACCATCCCTATCGACCGGAGCACGGCCTCATCCGCCTGCGCGATGTGCCGGGACTGGGGCTGACGCCGGAGCTGCTCGGGGTTCCCTGACGATGCGCTTCGGCTGCCGCCTTCGTGAAGGCGCGCGGCGGCCCGCGACAACGGTGGCGGGCCGGACCTGGACCTGCGGAGCCACCTGACGATGCGAGTCACCTGTCCCATTCACGAAGGCGCGCAGCGGCATCCGGAAGCGGAAGCCCTGCGCTTCGCGGGCCACTCCTGGACCTTCCGCGCGCTGGACGCGGAGGTGGCGCGCTGGACCTCGGCACTGGAGTCTCGGGGGGTAGGGCAGGGCGATCGCGTGGCGGTGCTGTCCACCAGCCACCCCGTGGTGACGTTCCTCTTCTGGGCCATGGGCCGCGTAGGCGCGGTGTTCGCGCCACTCAACGCAAGGCTCACGAGCGCGGAGCTGCAACCCCTGGTTGATGTCGTCGCGCCCCGACTCACGCTGGCGCTTGAACCCCTGCGGGACCGACTCCCCGGCGCGGAGTCGCTGGAGTCCTTCCCCGAGCTCACCGCCCCTGCGCCCGCGCCCGTCCGGACCTGGGAGGAGGACCTGCCCCGCGTCATCCTCTTCACCAGCGGCACGACGGGCCGTCCGAAGGGCGCCGTGCTCACGGAGGGCGCCTTCCGCGCCTCCTGTCGGGCCTCCGCCGCGAACCTGGGCGCGCATCCCTCACCCCGCTGGCTGGGCACGCTGCCGCTGTTCCACGTCGGTGGGCTCGCCATGCTCACGCGCACCGCCTACGAAGGTGGCTGCCTGCTCCTGCACGAGCGCTTCGACGCGGAAGCCGTCAACCGCGCCATCGACACTGAAGGCGCTTCGCACGCGAGCTTCGTCGCCACCACGCTGGAGCGGGTGCTGGACGCGCGAGCGGACCGGAGGCTGCCGGACACCTTCCGGTGCGCGCTGATTGGAGGCGGTCCCGTGCCCACGGCCCTCCTCACCCGGGCCCGCGCCGCCGGACTGAAAGCCCTCCAGACCTACGGCCTCACCGAAGCGTGCTCCCAGGTCACCACGGAGCGTCCCGACGAAGCGGATGGCCGCACCGCGGGCCCGCCGCTGCCGGGCCTGGAGGTTCGCATCGTCGGAACGGACGGCGCGCCGCTCGACGTGGGCCAGGAGGGCGACGTGGAGGTGCGGGGCCCCACGCGCATGGCCGGTTACTGGAACCAGGCCGAAGCCACGAACGACGCCCTCCACGACGGCTGGTTGCGAACCCGGGATGTGGGCGTCCTCGATGCGCGAGGCCGCCTCACGCTCCTGTCGCGACGCACGGACCTCATCGTGCGCGGAGGAGAGAACCTCTACCCGGCGGAAATCGAAGCCGTGCTCGCCAACCACCCGGCCATCGCGGAGTCCGCGGTCGTCGGCGTGCCGGAACCCCACTGGGGCGAAGTCCCCGTGGCCTTCGTCGTCCTGCGCCCCGGCCACGCACTGCCCGACGACCTGGACGCGTGGTGCCGCCAGTCGCTCGCGCGCTTCAAGGTCCCCACCCGCTTCGTGCCCATCGAAACACTGCCTCGCAATGCGATGAGCAAGGTGGAGCGCCCCGTCCTCCGCCGCCAGGCGATGTATCAGTCGGTGTTTTAATCGGGGTCATGAAACACCCGCACAACCAGTCACGTGGGGTTCGCGAGACTCGCTAAGTGAACCTGTGAGGTCGGGATAGAGTTATCCGCTGTGGGGGGAACTCCTGGGAGGGAGCTCACGGTGAGCAACACGGCGGAAGCAGTGAAGTCAGCAGGGCAGTCTGGAGTCGTTGGACCCGAAGCGCACGGCATCAGGGCCCCCGGCGCGATGAAGTGCCCCCATCTGGGCGCCCAGTACAATCCGTTCGCGGGGCCTCACGTCGAGGATCCGCATCCGTTCTACGCGGAGCTCAGACGGGACGCGCCCGTCAGCTTCAACCCCACGTTGGGGATGTGGCTGGTCAGTCGCTACGAACACATCTGTCAGGTGTTGAAGGACCCGACGCGCTACTCGTCGGCGGACATGGGCAACGTGGGGTCGGTGATCGCCCCGGAGACCCAGGCGGTGCTCGCCGAGGGCTACCCCCTGGCGGACAGCCTGTTGAACTCGGATCCCCCCACGCACACCCGTCTGCGCAAGCTGATGGGGCGGGGCTTCTCCTCGCAGCGCATCGCCGCGCAGGAGCAGCCCATCCGCGCCGTCGCGCAGGAACTCGTGGACGCGTTCGTGCACCAGGGGAAGGCGGACCTGGTGGCGCAACTGGCGTATCCGCTGCCCGTCCGGGTCATCCTGGGCATGGTGGGCGTGCCCAAGGAGGACATGGCCAACATCAAGCACTGGTGCGACGACTTCTTCCGGATGATCTTCACGCGCGTCCCGGCGGAAGAGCAGCCGCCGCTGGCGCGAAGCTGGGTCACCTTCCAGCACTACGTCGCCCGCCTCATCGCCGCCCGGCGCAATGAGCCGAGCGACGACCTGGTCAGCTACCTCGTCACCACCGACGCGGACGGCGAATCCCTCACGCTGCCGGAGCTCATCATCGCCATCGCCGGCAGCCTGCTGGCGGCGGGGCATGAGACGACCACCGCGTTGCTCGCCCAGTGCTGGAAGCAGGCCATGCTCCAGCCCGGCCTCTGGCAGCGGCTGCGCGAGGACCGCTCGCTGGTGCCGCACCTCATCGAGGAGACGCTGCGCTTCGACTCCGTGACGCACGGGATGATCCGCACCACCACGCAGGAGGTGCAACTGGCCGGCGTCACGCTGCCCGCGGGCTCGCGACTGCTCCTGCTCTACGCGTCGGGGAGCCGGGATCCGGCGCTGCTGGCGGACGGGGATCGCTTCGACATCTCGCGCCACCACCCGTCACACCTGGGCTTCGGCCGGGGCATCCACTTCTGCCTCGGCGCGCCCCTGGCCCGGCAGGAGGCGCTCATCGCGACCAATCTGCTGTTGGATCAACTGCCTGACATGCGGCTCGCGCCGAACCCGGACTTCGGGACGATGCAGAACCTGGCCATCCGCGCCATCCAGCACCTGCCGGTGGAGTGGACCCCCCGGAACGGCTGAGCCGCCCGGCGCTCCGGTCCCGCCCGTGGATGACACGGACGGGCCGGGGCGTCCCGGTGCTCAGCACTCCGAGGCGGGGTGGCCCCAGGGGTTGGTGCGCGGGTACTGGCGCAGCAGCGTGCAGAGGCGGTGCGCGGCGTGCATCGCGGCGGACTGCCGCGGCGGCTCGGCGTGCATCGCCGTCTGGCCCAACCGGGCCGCCTGCAGTGCCAGCGCGTGCTGCACTTCCGGAGACCAGCGCTTGAATTCGAGCCATTCCATGGGCCTGCTCCTCCTTGAAGGAGCCGCCATTGAACGCCCTCCAAACCCGGAAATCACGACGCCCCGCGTTGGCCCGGGGCGTTACTGACCTCCTGCTGACAGCCCTCCCAGGCTGGCGTGGGCCTGCCGACAGCTCCCTCAGGCGGGGGTAGGGTTGGCGGGTCGGCCGATGAGCATCATCAGGCCGAAGGGGTTCCCTTCATTGGTGAGCCGGTCGATGTCCCAGATGTAGTCGTCGCTCAGGCCCTGGGTGAGCTCGCGCATCTCCTCGATGGAGTAGGTCCGCAGGCAGGACACGACGCCGTCGAACGCCGCGGCGATGGGGATGAGGGGCATCAGATAGGTGAGCGCCAGCCGGTCCATGCGCACGGGCCGGATGAAGGGCGTCGTCAGGGGCACGTTGATCAGGGCCGCCGCCGTCATCGCGATGGCCGGTCCACGCCGCTCCACCAGTTCCATGATGGCGATGCCCCGGCGCTGGGCCACGGCATCCGCCAGCACCTTGCGCGCCGCTTCCGGCGGCAGGTGGTGGAACGAATTGCACATGATGCGGAAGCCCTTGTACGTGGCCGGCACCGCCGTCGCATCCACCGACGTCGACACGTAATCCACGCGGCCCGGGTGCGCCGCCTTCACCTTCTCGAACGCGGACACCTCCGGATACAGGTCCGTGAGGAGCGCTGTCGCAGTGTATTTTTCCTGCGACTCCAGCATCTCCAGCAGCTTCGGCACCGGCCCCGCGCTGCCCGACGCCATGTCCAGGAGCTGCGTCTCACCCATCGCCGCCATCGCGCCCTTGAGCCGCCGCACGAACTCCACGTAGCGGTCGTCCGAAAGACTCCACACGTACGCGAGGAAGTCCGTCACGCCGCGGCGCAGGACCTTGGGGAACCAGGGCTGATCCTCTAGCTCGAAAAGTTGCAGTCTGGGCATAATCGCTGGGCGCTCCAAGGGGCTCAGGGGGAGACGGCCCCGCAACTGTCGCCCACTCTGGCGCGACACACAAGAGGCGCCGTCTGGGTGTATCAGCGCACATCTGCCTTCCTCGAAATCAAAACAAGACACAGAATTCCTACGGCCACCACGCAACTTTCAATCTTCACAGGAAAAAGAGGCCCGCACGCCGAGGGAAAAACGGTCGCACACGCTGATGTATGAACAGACATGCAAGGTTTTCGGGGGGGTGCGTTTTAAATATAGGTGGAAGTACTGAGGTCCCCGGCGCCGCTGGCCGGGTGTTGAACCACCCGGGTCGCATTGAAACATCGACGTCCGTGTGGGGTTGCAAGGGTTTAGCGGTATCCTTAACTACGACCGAGGGGGGCTTCGGTCGCTAGGCCGCACGGTTGAATGGATCAGCTCGCACACAACGGGAGGGGAGTAATGGCTCCGGAATCTGTTGATGTGATCGTTGTCGGAAGCGGCCCGGTGGGTGCCATGGCGGCGAACCTGCTCGGCCAGTACGGTCTGCGCACCGTGGTCATCGAGAAGGAAACAGTCCCGCACACGCAGTCGCGAGCGATCAACGCGGACGACGAAGCGCAGCGAATCTTCCAGGCCGCCGGCCTCACGGGCGAACTGGGGCCGGGCTTCCACCCGTGCTTGAAGATGACCTACGTCGACGACGAGATGCGGGTGTTGGCGGAGGTCGACTTCACCAAGGTGGAGCGTCCCAACGGGCACGCCATCGGTTCGCTCTTCAGCCAGCCGCGTCTGGAGGCGTCCTTGACGCGCGGCATGGAGCGCTTCCCGAACGTGGCGCTGTGGCGCGGCCACGAAGTCGAATCCTTCATGCAGGACGAGGACGGCGTGTCGGTGCGCGTGAAGGAGGCGGCCACGGGCCGCACCCTGACGGTGCGGGCGCGCTACCTGCTGGCCTGCGACGGCGCGAAGAGCGGCATCCGCCGACGGCTGGGCCTCAAGCTGGAAGGCACCACGGCGCTGGCGCACGCGCTGGCCATCACGGTGGAGACGCAGTCCTCGGCGCCGGACTTCACCTACTACCCCTGCGGTCCGCAGCGCGTGGGCATCGTGACGCGCACCGCGCACGACGAGATGCGCTTCGACACGGTGGTGCGACCTGGGCAGGACCTGGAGCACGTGCGCAGCCCGGAGTACGTGCGCGGCATCATCGCCCCGTACATCGACCCGGACTCGGTGCGGGTGAAGAGCGTCAACCTGTACGCCTACCACAGCCGCATGGCGGAGAAGTGGCGGGTGGGCCGGGTGTTCCTGCTCGGGGACGCGGCGCACCTCATGCCGCCCTTCCTGGGCCAGGGCGTGTGCTCCGGTCTGCGCGACGCGGCGAACCTCTCCTGGAAGATCGCCCACGTGCTCAACGGCGCCGCGGAAGCGTCGCTGCTGGACACCTACGAGGTGGAGCGCCGGCCGCACGCGGCGGAGATGATGCGGATGTCGGACGCGCTCGGGTCGATGCTGTCCTCAGGTGGCCCGCTCATGGCCCGCGCCCGCAACGTGTTCATCAACCTGCTGTACCGGATGCCCGTCACCGGGCCGTTCATCCGCGAGTACAAGATGAAGCCGAACCTCTTCCACGCGGAAGGGTTCCTCTTCGGCGGCAAGCGCGGCAAGGCCAAGACGGCCGGGGAGGGTGCCTACTTCCCGCAGCCGCGCGTGGAGCACGGTGAGGAGGGGGAGCGCCCGCTCGACGACGTCATTGGGCAGCGCTTCGCGGTGCTGACGCGGCCGGGTGCGCCCGCCGACGTGCAGCAGGCCGCCAAGGCCCTGGCGGAGGACATCGGTGGCGTCTGGTTGTCGGTGGCGCCCGCGGCGCGCTCCGGCGCGGGGCGCGCGGGAGAAGTGGTGGACCTGGAGGGCAAGCTGGGCGAGTGGTTCGCGCAGCACGCGTCCGACCTGGTCGTCCTGCGGCCGGACCGCTACGTCTACGCGGCCACGAACCGCGCGGGCGTCGAACAGGTCCGCGCCGCGCTGAAGAAGGACGTGCGGCCCTTCAGCCGCCGGGGCAGCCGGGTTTCGCGTCGCATCGCGTCCATCGGCGCCTGAGCGTGGAACCCGGACCGGGTCCGCCCCGGTGATGAATCACGAAACACCTGAAGGGCGTCGGCGGCCTTCGTGGCACCGGCGCCCATCGGCGCTTCAGCGGGCGCTTCAGGCCGTGGGGGTCTGGAGCATCCGCTTCGCCTTCTCCATGCAGTCGCCGTAGAAGCGCAGGTAGATGTCCAGCGCGCGGGCGCCCGTCTTGCCAATCGTCACGGCGTGCTCGGGCTTGCTGGTGAGCAGCTTGTTGAGCATGACCTCGTTGAGGGCGGTGTGGCCCACGTCGAGCTCCACGTGCTCCTTGATGAACGTCAGCGAGTTCATCACTTCCTCTCCGAGCACGCGCTTGCACTGCTCGATGAGGCGGGGCGCGAACACCACCGACAGGTTCTCGATTTCATACTCGATGGCGACCTGCGCGCCCGGCATGGCACCGTTGATGGTGTCCTCGTGGATCTGCCGGTACTCCTGCATGGCCGGCGTGGGGGCCTGGGCGAGCAGCTGCTCCGCGTCCAGCTTGGGCATGCGGCGCGCGTTCCACCCGGCCACCAGGCTCTTGGTGTCCGCCACCATCATCAGGTGGTGACCGGCCTCGTGCTTGGCGTGGGAGATGAGCTGCCGGCCGACCTCTTCCAGGCCCGCGACCTTCGTACAGGCCTCACCGGCGCGGCGGATCCACCCGTCCACGGGCTCCGTCATGTACACGCCCAGGGCACACAGCTGGATGAGGAATCCCTCCAGCAGGGCGGGATCCACCTTCTCGTCCAGCAGCGTCGTCACGTGGGGGCCGGACGCGAGCACGTGGCGGACATCGGAGACGTGGGGGAGGTACTGGGTATCGACGAGGGGCTTGCTCATGGGGACAGTCCTCAACGGGAGTGGGCACCGCGGCGCCCGATGGTGAGTTCGCTGATGTGCTCCAGGAAGTCTGGAACGAGCTTCGAGGAGATGATCCACATGTACGGATCCGGTCCGTCATGGAGGCCGCACTCCTGCACGTAGCTGCCGCCTTCGTCCTCGCGCAGGAAGAGGAAGGAGGGGCGGCGGCGCGCCAGGTACCAGTGCCGGGCCGCGTCCATCAGGGCCGAATAGGCGCGCGTCCCGTCCTCGACCAGCGAGAACATGCGCGTGTTGTCGAGCAGGCGGAAGAGGTTCGCGCCCAGCTGACCCAGCTCCATCACGACGGCGGCGTAGGGGATGCCATGGCGGCGGGCCACGAGGATGGAGCGCTCGCGCTCCATGCCGAAGCTCTTCCACTTCTGCGTGACGGGCGTCATGTCCAGCCGGTCCCGCGTCAGATCCAACGATTCCACGTAGCAGGTGGGGAACTTGCGGGCGATGGTCGCGGCCAGCAGGCTCAGCTCACCGGCGGTGGCGGGGCCCACCTCGAACTCGCGGTGGTCGCGGCCGCTCAGCTCGTTGCTGAACGCCTTCAGCTTCTGGATCTTCCGCGTGAAGGCCAGGCCCGCGCCGGTCTCCATCTGGCGCTCCGCGTAGCGCACGTGCGCCTTGGCGATCCACGGGTTGAGGGCCTCCACGTAGGCAATCACCCAGTGGAAGTCCGGGTCGCTCTGCGGGTGCTCGAAGGTGCGCAGGTAGATGTCGCGCATGATCTGCCCCGCCTCCTGCACCCCCGGAGGCGGCTTGCCCGGCCGCTTCGCCACCTGGTGGCCCAGCCACGCGTGGCGGTACGGCTTGGTGAAGGACAGCGTCGCCTCGATGCCGCGCTCGGACGGCCACACTGCCTGGCAGAACAGCTGCGGCACTTCCGCGGCGCGCTTGGCGAGCGAAGCGAAGTTGAGCTTCAGCTCCTCGAACTCCTCCGGGGAGCTGCCGCCCAGGCTGAAGAAGCCGGAGCGGTTGAACAGGTCCCAGAGCTGATCCACCAGGCCTTCGCTGGTGCGCGTGGCCGGGGACATCGTCTGCGACACGAAGCGCACCCAGCGCGCCTCGTCGGACGAATAGGGCAGCACGCTCAGGCCGCACAGCACGCTGCCGTCGGCGCGCACGCCGCTGACGTAGCGGATCTCCCCGCGCACGCTGACCATCTGACCGTCGCCCAGCTCCAACTCGATGAGGGGCGGCAGCAGGCCGGGGAACATCAGGTCCTGCGGCGTGCAGCGCACGCACAGGCCGGAGAAGGACAGATCCAACACCTCGCGGCGCAGCAGGCCCTGCTCGCGCCACAGCGGGTGGTGGAAGCGGGCGCGGATGCCCTCGGGGGCGGGCACGCGGCGGTGCCAGCGGTGACGGATGCGGAACAACTGGGCGGGCAGGGTGGTGAAGAGGCGGTCGCCCTCGCCACGGCCCGTCTCCGCGCGCATGCGGTACGCGGAGTTGTAGCCGATGACGTCGATGTCGTACGCCGGGTCACCCCAGTCCGGGGTGGACTCCTCGGTGCGCCACTCCAACTGGCCGGTGGCGGCGTGGAAGCGCTCCAGCACCATGCGCACCACGCGGCCCTGGCGGCGCAGCACGCCCTTGTTCCCGGACGCGCAGATGGCGGAGAAGATGGAGCGGATCCGCTCCGGGTCCACGATGGTGTCCTGCACGGGCAGCGCGGACGCGGCAGGCTCCGCCACGCCCCGGCGCAGTGCGTCCGCGAGGAACGCGAGAATCTCCCGGCCCTGCTCCACCGTCACACCCACCAGTTGCAGACCCACCGGCGCGTGCGGCACGTCCGCGTCCGTGCGGATGAAGGCGCCATTGAGCGGCCCGATGGTGAGGCCACTGAAGGACAGGTACACCGGGAAGGTCCGCGCCTCGGACGTGTCGACCTGGGGCACCCGGGGCGCCACCCAGACCACCGTCGGGCTCAACCGGGTCACTTCACCCAGCACCGCGTCGGGGCTGCCCAGCGCGCAGGTGATGGCCGTGGGGCCGGTGCCGTGCAGCGAGTAGCCCGAGTCGTCCAGGGCGGCTTCCGCGGGGGGAAGCGGAATCACGTTGCGCAGCGCGTCGCCACTGCCGAACTCGATTGCATGCTGGAACTTCGCGGACGCCGGAATCCCTCCATCCATCGTCAGGACACCCCTTCTCCGGGCAGCGTCACCAGTCATGGTCGGCGATGTTGCGAGCACAACACTCCCTCCCTGATTCAGTGAACACGCTGACGGCTCTGGATTCTGTGACCGCATCATGGGGAGTTCGTCCGTAACAGTCAAATCGAATTTATGCACCTGGGCTGTTTTTCCGTCCCCTTGGATGACTCACCCAGGGTCAGAATCGACCAGGGCAGGGCGCGGGAAATCCCAGAGCGAGATACGGGGTTTCCGAGGAGTAGTACGTACCCGGGAGGCACATCTTCACCGCCAAGATGGCGCATAACTGTAATGGCCCCCAAACAGAAACCGAGAAACGAACAATGCCGGACGGCCGTGCAATGGACGCCTGTCAGAGGCGGCCGGTATGGTCGGCGTTCCAGGTCAAGGGTGGGGAGACGCGTATGAGCGCAGCGCTCGAGACGAAGGGGTCACCGGGGGACGGGGCGGTCGTGTCGGGGGGGCTGGAGTCGGTGGACCTGCCGGACGTCTTCCAGGTGGACGTGGCCGCCTCCGCGCGCGACGCGCTGGGGCTGCTGGGCGCGACGCGGCGGCTGCATGGCGTGGAGGTGGCGCTGGAGCTGCCCGAGGATCCGGTCATGGCCCGGGTCAGCCGGCGCCGCCTGGAGCAGGTGTTCCTGTTGTTGATCGCCCACGCGGCGGACACGGCGACCCCCGAGGCCAGCACGGTGCGGGTGGTGGTGGATCCCCCGGACGACTTCGGGGATGTGGGCCCGCGCTTCCAGGTGCTGATGCCGGGTGTGGCCCTGTCCGAGCGGGAGGTGCGCTCGGTGGTGCTGTCCCCGCTGCGCGTGGGCACCACCCACCGGAGGCTCGCGCGTGCGCGGGAACTGGTGGACGCGATGGGTGGCGAGCTGTCGGTGGAGCGGCTGGAGACGGGAACGAGCGTGAGCATCCAGCTCCCAGCGCCCGGCCTCGCCAGCTTCTAGCCTGCGAATCCTGGGAAAAGCGGCCCAGCCTTTTTTCGGCCATTGGCTGCGATAAGCGCGGCGCACCACCGGTGCGTCCAAACCCGGCGCCGCGCGGCCAAACTCCTTGACGACCGGGGGCGGGTTCCAGAGTATCCGCCGCCTCTCAATACCCGGTCCTATTCAGGAGTTTGCGTTCATGGCGCCTCCCTCTGGCGAGAAGATCACCCTGCACAACGGCAAGCTGAACGTGCCGTCGAACCCGATCATCCCCTACATCGAGGGCGACGGCACCGGCCGTGACATCTGGAAGGCCTCGCAGGCCGTGTTCGATGCGGCGGTGGAGAAGGCGTACGGCGGCAAGAAGAAGATCTCCTGGCTGGAGGTCCTCGCCGGTGAGAAGTCCTTCAAGCAGGTCAACAACTGGCTGCCGGATGAGACGATTGAAGCCTTCCGCACGTACCTGGTCGGCATCAAGGGCCCGCTGACGACGCCGGTGGGCGGCGGCATCCGTTCGCTGAACGTGGCGCTGCGCCAGATGCTGGACCTGTACGTCTGCCTGCGGCCGGTGCGCTACTTCAAGGGCGTGCCCAGCCCGGTGAAGCAGCCGGAGAAGGTGGACATGGTCATCTTCCGTGAGAACACGGAAGACATCTACGCGGGCATCGAGTTCGAGGCCGGCACGGAAGCCGCCAAGAAGTTCCAGGCCTGGCTGCAGCAGGAGTTCCCCAAGGACGCGAAGAAGATCCGCTTCCAGGAGAACGTCGGCTTCGGCATCAAGCCCGTGTCCCAGGAAGGCACGGAGCGCCTCGTGCGCGCCGCCATCCAGTACGCGGTGGACCTGAAGCGCAAGAGCGTGACGATCGTCCACAAGGGCAACATCATGAAGTACACCGAAGGCGCCTTCCGCAAGTGGGGCTATGACCTCGCGGCGAAGGAGTTCGGTGACAAGGTCTACACCTGGGATCAGTGGGAGGCCACCAAGGCCGCCAAGGG
The DNA here is from genome assembly GCF_026626765.1 of Corallococcus sp. bb12-1. Classification (NCBI taxonomy): domain Bacteria; kingdom Pseudomonadati; phylum Myxococcota; class Myxococcia; order Myxococcales; family Myxococcaceae; genus Corallococcus; species Corallococcus sp. bb12-1. Next base: position 133,474 of record NZ_JAPNJZ010000030.1, read on the forward strand.
TGAGGACGCCGCCAACGCGGAGCAGAAGGCGGCCGTGGGCGCGGGGAAGATCCTGATCAAGGACTCCATCGCGGACATCACCCTGCAGCAGGTGCTGACCCGTCCGGACGAGTTCGACGTCATCGCCACGCTGAACCTCAACGGCGACTACCTGTCGGACGCGCTCGCGGCGCAGGTGGGCGGCATCGGCATCGCGCCGGGCGGCAACATCAACTACGTCAGCGGCCACGCCATCTTCGAGGCCACGCACGGCACGGCCCCCAAGTACGCGGACCTGGACAAGGTGAACCCGGGTTCGGTCATCCTCTCCGGCGAGATGATGCTGCGCCACCTGGGCTGGCACGAGGCCGCGGACCTGATCATCAAGGGCATGGACCGCGCCATCGCGGCGCGCACGGTGACGTACGACTTCGCGCGCCTGATGAAGCTGGAGTCGCAGGGCACCGTGACCGAGGTGAAGTGCTCGGAGTTCGGTCAGGCCATCATCAAGCACATGTAGTCCCCACCCGATAAGCAAGAGGGCGAAACCATGGCTCACAAGAAGAAGAAGATCGGCCTCATCGGCGGCGGTCAGATTGGCGGCAACCTGGCGCTGCTGGCCGTCCAGAAGCAGCTCGGCGACGTCGTGCTCTACGACATCCCGGTGGCCGAAGGTCTGGTCAAGGGCAAGGCGCTGGACATCAACCAGCTGTCAGCGGTGGACGGCCTGGATTGTCGCGTCACCGGCTCCACGGACTGGAAGGACGTGGCGGGCTCGGACGTGATCATCATCACGGCCGGCGTGCCCCGCAAGCCGGGCATGACGCGCGAGGACCTGCTCGACGTCAACCTGAAGATCATGCGGGACGTGGCGGCCAACATCAAGCAGCACGCCCCCGGCGCCTTCGTGATCAACGTCGCGAACCCGCTGGACGCGATGGTGTACGCGCTCCACAAGATCGCCGGCCTGCCGGACAACATGGTCGTGGGCATGGCGGGCGTGCTGGACACCAGCCGCTTCAAGTGCTTCGTGGCGGAGGCCCTGGGCTCCTCCATCCGTGACGTGGAGGCGCTGGTGCTCGGCGGCCACGGCGACGACATGGTCCCGCTCGTGCGCCACAGCACCGTGGGCGGCGTGCCGCTCACCCAGCTCATCGCCAAGGACAAGCTGGACGCCATCATCGACCGCACCCGTAAGGGCGGCGCGGAGCTGGTGGGCCTGTACAAGACGGGCAGCGCCTACTTCGGGCCGGCCGCTTCCTCCATCGCCATGGCGGAGAGCTTCCTGTTCGATCGCAAGCGCATCCTGCCGGCCGCGGCCATGCTCAAGGGTCAGTACGGCATCAGCGACTTCTTCTTCGGCGTCCCCGTGCAGATCGGCGCGGGCGGCGTGGAGAAGGTCATCACCGTGGAGCTGAACGACGCGGAGAAGGCCGAGATGAAGAAGTCCTACGAGTCGGTGAAGCAGACGGTCGAGCTCGTCAAGCTGTAGCCTCTGCGCATCGGTCGGTTGGGCCCGCCGGAATGCTGCCGGCGGGCCGCCGCCTGATGCCGTGAATGATCCGGGCTTATCGTCCGGCGCACCGTCGTTGCGGCGGTATTTTTCCAAGTTAACTAGCGTGTAGGACTCGCACTGGATGGCTCGGGCGCGGGGAGGTGTCGCGAAGTGCGTTGGCGCGACCCACCGCAGGCAGGCCCGGCGTCTGGCAGTCAAGGAGACGATGATGGCGGCAGCAGCGCGATTCACGGTGGTGGGCGGCGGTCTCGCCGGGCTGATGACGACGATCAAGCTGGCGGAGGCGGGTCACCAGGTGGACGTGCTCTCGCTCGTCCCGGTCAAACGCTCGCACTCCGTCTGTGCCCAGGGCGGCATCAACGGCGCGGTCAACACGAAGGGTGAGGGTGACCACCCGGACATCCACGTGATGGACACGCTGCGCGGCGGCGACTTCCTCGCGGAGCAGGTCTCCGTGAAGGGCATGTGCTACGCGGCGCCCGGCATCATCTACCTGCTGGACCGCATGGGCGTGACGTTCAACCGCACGCCGGAAGGGCTGCTCGACTTCCGCCGCTTCGGCGGCACCCTGCACAACCGCACCGCGTTCGCGGGCGCCACCACCGGCCAGCAGCTCTTGTACGCGCTGGACGAGCAGGTGCGCCGCTACGAGGCCGAAGGCAAGGTCACCAAGTACGAGTACTGGGAGTGGCTGGGCACGGTGAAGGACGGCAATGGCCGCTGCATCGGCAGCGTGGCCATGGACCTGCGCACCATGGAGATCCGCACCTTCCCGGCGGAGGCCGTGTGCCTCGCCACGGGCGGTCCGGGCATCGTCTTCGGACGCTCCACCAACTCCATCATCAACACCGGCACCGCCGCGGGCCGCGCGTACATGGAAGGCGCGCTGTACGCCAACGGCGAGTTCATCCAGGTGCACCCGACCTCCATCCCGGGCGAGGACAAGCTGCGCCTGATGAGCGAGTCAGTGCGCGGCGAGGGCGGTCGCGTCTGGGTGCCGCGCAAGAAGGGCGACGTGCGCGCGCCCAAGGAAATCCCGGAGTCGGAGCGCTGGTACTTCCTGGAAGAGAAGTACCCCAAGTACAAGAACCTGGTGCCGCGCGACGTCGCGACGCGCGAGATCTTCATGGTCTGCCGCGACCTGGGCATGGGCCTGGGCGGGCGCGACGGCGTGTACCTGGACGTGACGCACATCCCGGCCAAGACGCTGGATGCGAAGATCAAGGGCGTCATGGAGATCTACGAGAAGTTCGTCGGAGATGATCCGCGCCACACGCCGATGGTCATCTTCCCGGGCATGCACTACTCGATGGGCGGCCTGCACGTGTCCTTCGAGGCGGATTCGAAGACGAACACGCCGCTGGACGGAAGCCCGGTCAACCAGACCACCCGCATCCCAGGCCTGTACGCGGCGGGCGAGGCGGACGGCGCCTTCCACGGCGCGAACCGCCTGGGCGCGAACTCGCTCCTGTCGTGCATCTACTCGGGCATGATCGGCGGCCCGGCGATGGCGGCCTTCGCCAAGTCGCAGGAAGTCAGCGCGGCGGCGAGCCCGGAGAAGTACTTCAACGACGCGAAGAGCTACTGGGTGGACCGCTTCGCCACCATCAAGGCCATGAACGGCGCGGAGAACCCGTACCAGATCGCCAAGGAGCTGGGCGATGTGATGACGGAGAACTGCACCGTGGTGCGCTACAACGACCGCCTGAAGAAGACGGTGGAGCGCATCCGCGACCTGAAGGACCGCTGGAACCACGCCAACGTGCTGGACACGGGCGTGGTCGCCAACCGGGCGCTGTCGTACACCAACCAGGTGTGGAACATGCTGGAGCTGGGCGAGGTCATCGCCACCAGCGCCCTCATGCGCGACGAGAGCCGCGGCGCCCACTACAAGCCGGACTTCTCCCTGCCGGAGCCCAAGACGAAGGATCCGCGTCAGGATCCGAGCTGGATGGAGCTGTGGCAGAAGCGCCACGAGAAGTGGGCGAAGACGACGATCGCCAGCTACGCCTCGCAGGGTCCGGAGATCTCCTACCAGGACCTGCCGACGCCGGTGCTGGCTCCCGAGCCGCGCTGGTACGCATAGGCGGGGCGACTGTTTTTCGGACCCGCGCGCACCATGGCGCGGGACTCCGCTACCTGATTTGGCAGTGAAGGGAAGGGCTCGAGCACCATGGACACCGCACAGGCCAGCGCCGTCAGCACCCAGACCATCTCCTTCCGCATCTGGCGGCAGGATGATCCGAACCAGCCGGGCCACTTCGACGAGTTCAAGGTCCCCTATCGCAAGGGCGCCAACGTCATCTCCTGTCTGATGGAGATCCAGCGCAACCCCGTCACCTCGGACGGCAAGAAGGTCGCCCCGGTCATCTGGGACGCCGCCTGCCTCGAAGAGGTGTGTGGCAGCTGCGCGATGAACATCAACGGCCGGGTGCGCATGGCGTGCTCCGCGCTGGTGGACAAGCTGGAGCAGCCCATCACCCTGGAGCCGATGAAGAAGTTCCCGGTGGTGCGCGACCTCACCGTGGACCGCGAGCGCATGTTCGAGTCGCTCAAGCGCGTGAAGGGCTGGATCCCCGTCGACGGCACGTACAACCTGGGCCCCGGCCCGCGCCAGTCGCAGAAGGACCACTCCGTGATGTACGTGCTGTCCACGTGCATCACCTGCGGCAGCTGCCTGGAGGCGTGCCCGCAGGTGACGGTGGACAACGACTTCATCGGCGCCGCCGCCATCAGCCAGGCCCGTCTGTTCAACATGAACCCCACGGGCAAGCTCAACGCGGAGGAGCGCACGCGCGCCCTCATGGGCCCCGGCGGCATCCAGGACTGCGGCAAGGCGCAGAACTGCGTGAAGGTCTGCCCGAAGGAGATCCCGCTGACGACCTCCATCGCGGTGATGAACCGCGAGGTCAGCAAGCTGATGATCAAGGACATCTTCTTCAAGGAAGAGGAGCAGAAGGCGTCGAGCGGTCCGGGGTAGTTCCTCCCGCACGCTTCTCGTGTCTCCTCGCGGCCCCGTGTCAGCGTCCCCTTCGTGGGCGCTGGGCGGGGCCGCGGTCGTTTCATCGGCCGGGGCAGGGGGCCTGCCGGGTAGGCCTTCCACCCGGCGGGGGCTCGTGGGGCAGGAGGGCTGAAGGCCCGCTCATCCACCCGGACACCGGGGGTTATGTCGGGGACGGGGCGTGTGTCCCGCGACGACGCTGGGGGCCAAACGGCCTTGCCAAGCGTCGCTTTCTGCGCAATGAGGGCCGGCGTTGACAGCCCCGATGGGGCGGTCCCCGTCTCCCCTCGTCCCACCCGGAGATTCGATGAAGATCCACGAGTACCAGGGCAAGGAACTCTTCCGGAAGTATGGCGTGCCCACGCCGCGCGGCATCCTCGCGCTCTCCCCCAACGAAGCGGAGGCCGCGGCGAAGACGCTGGCCACGCCGGTCGTCGTGGTGAAGTCGCAGATCCACGCGGGCGGCCGCGGCAAGGGCGGCGGCGTGAAGCTGGCCAAGAGCCCCGCGGAGGCCAAGGAGCTCGCCAAGCAGATGCTGGGCATGAAGCTCAAGACCATCCAGACCGGCCCGGAAGGGCAGACGGTCCACAAGGTCTACATCGAGGAAGGGCTCGCCATCGGCCAGGAGCTGTACCTGGGCGTGACGCTCGACCGCGCTTCCAGCCGCATCACCTTCATGGCGTCCCGCGAGGGCGGCGTGGAGATTGAAGAAGTGGCCGAGCACCACCCGGAGAAAATCCTCCGCGAGTCGGTGGATCCGGCGGTGGGCTTCCTGGACTTCCAGGGCCGCAAGCTGGCCTTCGGGCTGGGCCTGACGGGCCCCACGGTGAACAAGTTCGTGCAGTTCTGCTCCGCGCTCTACCGGATGTTCATGGAGACGGACGCGGCGCTCGTGGAGGTCAACCCGCTGGTCATCCTGAAGGATGGCGGCGTGGTGGCGCTCGACGCGAAGGTCACCTTCGACGAGAACGCGCTCTACCGGCACAAGGACTTGCTGGAGTACCGCGACGTCGCGGAAGAGGAGCCCCGCGAGACGCAGGCCAAGGAGTTCGACCTGGCCTACATCGCGCTGGACGGCAACATCGGCTGCATGGTGAACGGCGCGGGCCTGGCCATGGCCACCATGGACACCATCAAGCTGGTGGGCGGTGCTCCGGCCAACTTCCTGGACGTGGGCGGTGGCGCGAACAAGGAGAAGGTGACGGCGGCCTTCAAGCTCATCCTCGCGGATCCCCAGGTCAAGGCGGTGCTCGTCAACATCTTCGGCGGCATCATGAAGTGCGACGTCATCGCCGAGGGCATCATCGCGGCGGCCAAGGAAGTGCAGCTCAAGATCCCGCTCATCGTGCGGCTTGAGGGCACCAACGTGGAGAAGGGCAAGGACCTCCTCCGCAACTCCGGGCTCGCCATCACTCCCGCGGACAACCTGCGCCAGGCGGCTGAGAAGGCCGTGGCGGCGATCCAGTAGTTCGTCGCGCACTCTTTTCCTGAAGGAACGCCATGAGCATCCTCGTCAACGAGAACACGAAGGTCCTCGTCCAGGGCATCACCGGCTCGGCGGGCTCGTTCCACGCCAAGCAGATGTTGGAGTACGGGACGAAGCTGGTGGGCGGTGTCACGCCGGGCAAGGGCGGCACCGACTTCGAGGGCAAGGTCCCCGTGTTCAACTCGGTGGCCGACGCCGTGAAGCAGTCGGGCGCGAACACGTCCGTCATCTTCGTGCCGCCGCCCTTCGCCGCCGACTCCATCATGGAGGCCGCGGACGCGGGCATCTCCCTCATCATCACCATCACCGAGGGCATCCCCGTCAACGACATGATCCGCGCCAAGCGGTACCTGCAGGGCAAGTCGGTGCGCCTCATCGGCCCGAACTGCCCGGGTGTCATCACCCCCGGCGCGAAGTGCAAGATCGGCATCATGCCGGGCCACATCCACAAGCCGGGCCGCATCGGCGTGGTGTCGCGCTCCGGTACGCTGACCTATGAGGCCGTGCACCAGCTCACGCAGCTGGGCCTGGGCCAGTCCACGGCGGTGGGCATTGGCGGCGACCCCGTCAACGGCACCGACTTCGTGGACGTGCTGAAGCTCTTCAACGCGGATCCGGAGACGGACGCGGTGATCATGATTGGTGAGATCGGCGGCAGCGCCGAAGAGGCGGGCGCGGAGTACGTGGCCCGTGAGTTCACCAAGCCGATCGCCGGTTTCATCGCCGGTCAGTCCGCGCCCCCGGGCAAGCGCATGGGCCACGCGGGCGCCATCATCTCCGGCGGCAAGGGCACGGCCGGTGAGAAGATCAAGGCGATGGAGGCCGCGGGCATCCTGATGGCCGCGAGCCCCGCCGAGCTGGGCACCACGCTGCAGGAAGTCGTCAAGCGCGGCGCCCCCAAGAAGAACCGCTAAGCAGTCATCCCCGCGAACACACACGAGGACTCAAATTCCATGGCCATCGAGCGTACGCTGTCCATCATCAAGCCGGACGGGCTGAAGAAGCACGTCATCGGGCAGATCATCTCCCGTTTCGAGGCGAAGGGCCTGACGCCCGTCGCCATCCGTCTGCAGCAGCTGTCGCAGAAGGAAGCGGAAGGCTTCTACGCGGTCCACAGCGCCCGGGGCTTCTTCAAGGACCTGGTCGCCTTCATGATCTCCGGCCCGGTGGTCGTGATGGCGCTGGAGGGCGAGAACGCCGTCCTCGCCAACCGCGACCTCATGGGCGCCACGGATCCGAAGAAGGCCGAGAAGGGCACCATCCGCGCGGACTTCGCGGACAGCATCGACGCGAACACGGTCCACGGCTCGGACAGCCTGGAGAACGCGAAGAACGAGATCGCGTACTTCTTCCGCGAGACCGAGATCCAGAAGTACTAGTCGCCCACGCTTCATCCAGCCACCGCGCTGGACAGGACTTGCGGCCCGGAGCCCGCGCCCCTCGAAGGCGCAGGCCCGGGCCGTCGTCTTTTCCCGCGCCTGGTCGCTTGCCTGAACAACGCCTCAACGGGCGGTATCCGGTTGCCCTCCCGGACGGTCCTTGCTACCGATAATGCAAGTCACTATCGGCAAGGAAGAACGCATGAGCGGTGGATCAGAGCGCGTGAATCGTCGGGGGCCGTTCCCGGTCAAGTTGCGGCTGCTGGAAGTGCTGCGGGTGACGCAGCTGACGCCGCAGATGCTGCGGGTGACGCTGGGCGGCCCGGAGCTGGAGGGCTTCACCACGCCCGGGGCGGACGACCACGTGAAGGTCTTCTTCGCGGAGCCCGGGGTGAAGAAGCCGAACATGCCGGTGGTGGGCCCCCATGGCCTCGCGATGCCGGAGGGGCTCGCGAAGCCCGCGTCGCGCGACTACACGCCGCGCCGGTTTGATCCGAAGGCGGGCGAGCTGGACATCGACTTCGTGCTGCACGGCGAAGGGCCAGCGTGCCAGTGGGCCGCCAACACGAAGCCGGGTGACTTCCTGGGCATTGGCGGTCCTCGCAGCACGCATGACGTGGCGGACGACTTCGACTGGTACCTGCTCGCGGGCGACCAGAGCGCGCTGCCGGCCATCGCCCGCCGCCTGGAAGAGCTGCCGGCCGGGGCTCGCGCGTTCGCCTTCATCGAGGTGTCCGACGCGTCGGAGGAGCAGCGCATCGACAGCCGGGCGGACGTGAAGCTCACCTGGCTGCACCGGGGAAGCGCGGACGCGGGCACGACGAAGCACCTGGAAGAGGCGCTGCGGGCGTGGACCCAGCCCCCCGGGGAGGGCTTCGTGTTCGTGGCGGGCGAGGCGACGTCGCTCAAGCCCATCCGGGAACACCTGGTGGGCGAGCGCGGTCTCAACAAGGATTGGATGCGCGTGACGGGCTACTGGAAGCGCGGCGCCGCCGAGCATCACGATTCCAAGGGGTAGGCAGGGAAGGGGGCGTGCCCCTCCTTTGACTTGCCGTGCCTTGTTGTGGGAAGCACGCCCTGCTGCCTTCCGTTAGGCCTGACTGAACGATGTCCGAGTCCACCGCCACAGTCCTTCCCGTCACCGAGCCCCTGCCCGCGCCCACGCCGGCGAAGCTGGTCGACGTGGCCAGCTTGTCCAAGGAGAAGCTCGCCCTGTTCCTGAGCGAGCAACTGGGCGAGCGCGCCTTCCGCGCGGCCCAGCTCTACCGCTGGCTGCACCAGCGAGGGGCCACGACGTTCGACGAGATGACGGACCTGTCCAAGGGCCTGCGCGAGAAGCTCAAGGTCCAGGCGGAGATCGTCCCGCTGGTGAAGGACCTGGAGCAGCGCAGCGTCGACGGGACCATCAAGTACCGCTTCAGGACGCGCGACGGGCGCTTCATCGAATCCGTCTACATGCCGTCGGAGGACCGCAAGACGCTCTGCGTGTCCACCCAGGTGGGCTGCGCGATGGCGTGCACGTTCTGCATGACGGGCACGCTGGGGCTCAAGCGCAACCTCACGGCCGGGGAGATCGTCGCCCAGGTGCACGCGGTGAACCGCGAGGTGCGGCGCAACGAATCCCTGGAGACGCTTCGCCCGCTCACGAACCTGGTGTTCATGGGCATGGGCGAGCCGCTGCACAACTTCGAGAACCTCAAGACGGCGCTCGCCATCCTCCAGTCCCAGGATGGGCCCAACTTCAGCCACCGTCACATCACCGTCTCCACCGTGGGCCTGGTGCCCATGATCGAACGCTTCGGTCAGGAGACGGACGTCAAGCTGGCCATCTCGCTCAACGCGAGCACGGATGAGCAGCGCAGCAAGACGATGCCCGTCAACCGCAAGTGGAACATCGCGGCGCTGCTGGACGCCTGCCGCAAGTTCCCGCTGCGCCAGGGCCGGCGCATCACCTTCGAGTACGTGCTGCTCAAGGGCTTCAACGACACCGACGAGGACGCGCACCGGCTCCGGGAGCTGCTGCGGGACATCCCGGCGAAGGTGAACCTGATCCCGTACAACGAGAACCCCGGCCTGGGGTTCCAGACCACCGGGGAGGCTCGCGCGGAGGAGTTCCGCGCCATCCTCTCCGAGGCCCACGTCGCGGCCTACATCCGCAGGAACCGGGGCCGGGACATCGCCGGCGCCTGTGGCCAGCTCGCCAACCGGGGCGAAGCGGCCGCGGAAGCCCCGACGTGACATAAGCACCCGAGCTTCCTTGACAATCCCGATGTAGGGGCGCTAAGAGCGCCCCCCTCCGCCTGTTACTGTTGAAGTCACCTGTTCGCTGGAGCGTTCCATGGCCGTTGTCCTCCGTCTTGCCCGCGCGGGCGCCAAGAAGATGCCGTACTACCACGTGGTTGCCACCGACTCGCGCAGCCCGCGTGACGGCAAGTTCCTGGAGCAGGTCGGTTCCTACGACCCCAACCACAGCCCCGCGAAGGTGCAGTTCAACGAGGAGCGTCTGGCCTACTGGATCAAGAGCGGCGCGGTGCCCTCGGAGACGGTCGCGGACCTGATCAAGACGGCGAAGAAGCAGGCCCCGGCGACCACCGCCTGAGCTCGCACCCGTCTGGACAAGACGTGGAGCCGCTGCTCACGTATCTGGCGAAGGCCCTGGTCGATCAACCGGACCAGGTCACCCTGCGCATCTCCGAGGCGGATGGCGGCCAGCTCTTTGAGCTGAAGGTCGCCCCCGAGGACGTCGGCAAGGTCATCGGTCGTGATGGGCGCACGGTGAACGCCCTCCGGACGCTGCTCAATGCCGCCGCCCAGAAGCTGGGCCAGAAGGTCCGCCTGGAGATTCTCGACGATCGGCGTGCCCCGGGCTCTCCCCTGGTGCCGCCTGATCCGGACGTCGCGCGGTGAGTGCCTCGACCTGTCTGGAGCTGGGATACGTGTCCCGGGCGCATGGGCTGAAGGGCGAGGTGGCGGTCCGCAGCTTCGACCCTGCCTCGGAGTCGCTCGGCACCGTCGCTCGCGTCCGCCTGCGTCTGCGCTCCGGTGAGGAGCGCGAGATGGTGGTGGACACCTTCCGCGGTGCGAACAAGGAAGACCTGCTGGGCTTCGAGGGCGTGGAGACGCGCGTCGCCGCCGAGGCCCTGGTGGGCGCGAAGGTGTTCGTCTACCGCGAGGACCTGGAGCCGCCCGAGGAGGGTGAGTTCTTCCAGGGCGACCTCGTGGGGCTCGCCGCCGTGGACGAGCAGGGTGCTTCCCTGGGCACGGTGGAAGAGGTCTGGGCCACGGGTGAAGTTCCCAACCTGGTGATCCGTGCGAAGGGCCGTCCCGAACTGGTGGTGCCCTTCGCGGACGAGTTCGTTCCGTCGGTGGACATCGCCGCGGGGCGCATCGTGATCCGTCCTCTTGAATACCTGGAGGTCGAAGGGCGCGACGACGGAGACGCGGGGTGAGCTACCCCGTGGAGATCCTCACGCTGTTTCCGGGGATGCTGTCCGGCTATCTGGGCGCGAGCATCCTCGGCAAGGCGCAGGAGAAGGGGCTCTTCTCCGTCACGCTCACCGACGTGCGGGACTTCGCCGTGGGCAAGCACCACGTCACCGACGACTCGCCTTATGGCGGGGGCGCCGGCATGGTGATGAAGCCCGAACCGCTGGTGGCCGCCATCGAGGCCGCGCGTGCCCGCCTGCCCGGGGCGAAGGCGCTGCTCATGAGCCCCCGGGGCCCCGTCTTCACCCAGGCCACCGCGCGCGAGCTGGTGCGGCACGAGGCCGGGCTGATCCTGGTCTGCGGCCGGTATGAGGGCGTGGACGAACGGGTGATGCCGTTCCTGGATGGCGAGCTGTCGCTGGGCGACTTCGTCCTCACGGGCGGTGAGATCGCGGCGATGGCGGTGGTGGACGCCGTGACGCGGCTGGTGCCGGGCGTGCTGGGCAACGAGGCGTCCTCGGTGGCGGAGAGTTTCGAGGAGGGCCTGCTCGAGTACCCGCACTACACCCGGCCGCCCGTCTTCCGGGGGGTCGAAGTGCCCGCCGTCCTCCAGTCCGGCGATCACGCCAGGATCGCGCGCTGGCGTCGGTGGAAGGCCATCAAGCTCACCCAGGCGAGGCGTCCCGATCTGTATTCGCGGCTGGAGTTCGGCAAGGCGGATCAGAAACTGCTCGCCAGGGGTGAGGAAGAGTTGTAACCCTGCCGTCCTCGCGGAACCCTTCGAAGCGGGCTTGTCCGACACGGCAGTCTCTGCTAGTACCGCCCGCTCTTTCCACGCGTCCTACGCGTCAAGTTCCGCTTTTTGGAGTCGTCATGCGCCGCAGCCTCATTCAGCACGTCGAAAACAAGTTCCTGCGCCAGGACCTCACCCAGTTCCGTACGGGTGATTCCGTTCGCGTCCACTGGAAGGTCAAGGAAGGCGAGAAGGAGCGCGTGCAGGCCTTCGAGGGCGTGGTCATCCGCAAGACCAAGGGCACCAACCGCGCCACGTTCACCGTGCGCAAGATGTCCTTCGGCGTCGGCGTGGAGCGCATCTTCCCCCTCCACAGCCCCCGCTACGAGAAGATCGAAGTCCTCACCCGCGGCGACGTGAACCGCAAGCGCCTCTTCTACCTCCGCGACCTGAAGGGCAAGGCCTCTCGCGTCGACGTGCTGGTGGATCCGGAGCGCGCCGCGAAGAAGGCCGCCAAGCTCGCCGCCGCCGCTGCCCAGGGCTAGTAGGTCCTGAGAAACCCTCTCGCGGCCTTCACGGCCGCGTGCGAGAAGGAGCGTCCGTCACTGGACGCTCCTTTTTTCGTTCGGGCTAGACTGCGCACGCCATGCACTTCGTCGAGGTCGCGATCCAAAACGTCCGCGGGTTTTCGCCCGCTGGCCGTTTCCCGTTGAAGACCGGGTACCTCATCCTCAAGCCGCCGACGGCGGACGTGTTGCCGCTGGCGGGCCTGTCGCTGTCGCTGCTGTTCTCGGATGGCCGGGGCGGTGACTCCAGCTTCGTGGGCTCGGGCGGGCGCTCCGGCAAGGCCGCGCTGACGTTCGTGGGCCAGGATGGGATGACGTACCGGGTGCTGCGCGAGCTGGGCGGTTCCGGTTCGCTGCACCGGCTCAATCCCACCACCAGCCAGCCGGAGCTGATGTCGTCGGACACGGCGGAGATCAACCAGTACCTGCGGGGCCAGGCGGGCCTGCCGCCGCGCACCACGTTCGAACAGGTGTACTGTCTCCAGTTGGTGATGCTGCCGTCGCGTCGGCCTCGCAAGGCGTCCGCCCAGGTGGCCGCCGCGAAGGCCTCCGGCAGCACGCCGTCCCTGGCGACTGCCAGCGCGGTGCGGCCCGCGGAGGATCTCCAGGCCGCCGAGGCGAAGGTGAAGGCGCTGGAGAAGGAGATCGTCGTCTCCCGCGAGGTGGATCAGCTCCAGTTCAAGGTCGACGAGCTGTCGTCGCTCATCTTCGAGGCGGACTCGAAGCTCCGGGGCGGCGAGGGCCTCAAGGACGCCATCGTGGAGGCGGAGAAGGCCTGGCGCGCGGCTCCGTCTCCGGAGTCGCTGGGCCTGCCGCAGGACATCCTCACGCGCGTGAAGCGGCACCCGAAGGCGGTGGTGCGGCGGGACGAGGCGATGGCGCGGCTGGAGACGGACCGCGATCCGGATCTGGAAGACGCGGCGTTGAAGGTGCCGCCGCTCACCCAGAACCGCTACTTCTGGGGCGGCCTGGGTTCGGGCGCATTCTTCCTGGCGCTCAGCGTGGGCCTAGGCTTCTCCTCCGTGGGCGCGCCCATGTGGCGCTACCTGGCGCTGCTCAACATCCCGGCCTTCGGCACGGCCGCGTTGATGGCGCTGCGCTACGTGGACGACCTGCAGAAGGCCACCCGCCGGGGCACCAAGGACAACCGCAAGGGCGTGCGGGAGAAGAAGATCCTCGACGAGTTCGAGATCGACGACGCGCCGGTGCGCATGGCCATCAAGGCCCTGGACGTGGAGACGCTCGACGAGATCGCCCCCGCGTTGGAGAAGAAGGACCTGCTGGGCATCCGCCTGGGCGAACTGCAGACGCAGTTGGAGGAGTTCGAGCTGTCCGCCGAGTACCAGGACGCCCTGCGCTCGGGGCAGGAGATGCGCGCGCAGCAGGAGGAGCTCAACGCGGAGCTGACCGCCAAGGGCACCTACGTGCGCGACCTGCGCGAGGTGGAGCGCGAGCTGGGCCGCCTGAAGGAGTCCATCTCCCTGGCCAAGGCGCCGCCCGTGCCGGTCGCGACGGCTCCCGGGCAGGCCCCGACGCCGGTGGATCCGCTGGAGGATCCCTCTCCGGTGGTGCTGGCGCAGGCCGCGGACGTGCTCACGTCGGACCTGCTGTCGGTGCAGGCGCTCCTGAAGGACCGGTGCGTGCAGTACCTCACCGCGCTCACCGACCGGCGCTACCAGGGCGTGGAGTGGGACCGCGAGGGCAATGCCTTCGCGCTCACGCAGAACAGCCGCATCCCGGTGGGAGAGCTGCCCCCCAAGGACCTGGACCTCTACTACCTGGCGCTGCGCATGACGGTGGTGGAGAAGACGTGCGCCCGGGTGAAGCGGCCCTTCCTGCTGGACGACGTGCTCACCGGCATGGACGAGGCGAAGCTGCCCCTGGTGGCGCGCATGCTCAAACACCTGGGCACGCTGACGCAGGTGCTGCACGTCACCGCCCACCCCGGCTTCGCCCAGATGTCGGACGGCACCGTTAACGTGTAGCCGCTGCCGGAAGTGCTGGGGCAGCGGGGAGCGGGATGGGGACGCGGCGGGAGTCGGGGGACGTGGCGGAAGAAGAGGGCGTGCGCCTGCTGGAGTCGCAAGGCTTCCGGGTGAGGGCGCGCAACTGGACGTGCCGCTACGGCGAGTTGGACATCGTGGCGGAGCGCGAGGAGGTCATCTGCTTCGTGGAGGTGCGGATGCGCTCCTCGGCGGTGTGGGGAGACCCGGCGAACACGGTGTCCTTCGCCAAGCAGCGTCGGGTGGTGAAGGCCGCGCTGCACTATCTCTTTCAGAACGGCATCGACGGGCGCATGGTGCGCTTCGACGTCATCTCCGTCGTGGGCCAGGGCGAGACCGCCCGGGTGGAACACATCCCCGCCGCCTTCGACGCCGGCATGTGAGGACCTGTCCTTTGGCTGCAACGCTCTACCTCGTGGCTACGCCTATCGGGAACCTGGGGGATGTCACTGCCCGGGCCCTGGAAACGCTGCGCACGGCGGGCTTCCTCGCGTGCGAGGACACCCGGCACTCACGCATCCTGTTGGATCACTTCGGCATCACCGGGAAGGATTTGGTGAGCCTGCCCGCCTTCGCGGAAGGGCAGCGCGCCGGGCGCATCCTGGACCGCATCGAAGCAGGGGAGGACTGCGCGCTCATCACCGACGCCGGCAGCCCCGGCATCAGCGACCCGGGCGAGAAGCTGGTGGCCGAAGCCCTGGAGCGCGGCCTGAAGGTGGAACCGATCCCCGGGGCGACGGCCCTGGTGGCGGCGCTGAGCGCGTCGGGACTGCCCACGGGCCGCTTCCACTTCCTGGGCTTCCTTCCGCGCAAGGGGCCGGAGCGCCGCGCCATGCTGGACGAGGTGGCGCCGCTGTCCGCCACCTGCGTGCTCTACGAGTCCCCGCGCCGTCTGGGAGAGACGCTGGCGGACCTCCAGGAGGCCTGGGGCGACCGCCGCGCGTGCGTGGCGCGGGAGCTGACCAAGCTGCACGAGGAGTTCGTCCGGGGGCAGCTGTCCGCCCTGGTGGCCCGCTACGCCGCCGAGGAGACCCGGGGCGAGGTGGTCATCCTGGTGGAGGGCCGCACTGGCGAGCAGCGCTGGAGCGAGGACGAGGTTCGCCGCGCCCTGGAGTCCGGCCTGGAGCGCGGTGAGAAGCTCAAGCCCTTGAGCACCGAGCTGGCCCGCCGCGCGGGGTGGCCCGGCCAGGAGGTGTACCGGATGGGCCTGGGGCTGAAGCAGCGGTAGCGACCACCCGCTGCCTCAGTGGGCACGGCTTCTAGAACGCGAAGCTGGCGCCCAGGTCGAAGCGGAACGTGGTGCTCTGGATGGCCCGGAAGCGGCGGGACGCCAGGTCATAGCGCCAGTCGAACGTGGGGTTCAGATCCGGCGAACCCGGGTCGACGTTCACGGTGCCGTCGCCGTCCACGTCCTGACCGATGGACTCCGACGTGAGCAGGTGGTCCGTGTTGTAGAGGAAGTTGCCGGAGGCGTGGATGGTGAAGGCCTGCGCGGCGCGGGCGGTGACACCGACCTGGCCACCTACCTGCACGTAGTCCTCCGACGTGAGCAGCTTGCGCAGCGCGGAGCTCAGCTCGTTGTAGTACCGGCCGCGGCCCACGTAGTTGCCCATCAGCCGCGCGTCCACGGTGAACTTCTGGGCCTTGGCCGCGCTCTCGAACGGCACCAGCTCCACGCCGAAGAGGATGCCCGTCTGCGAGGGGGCCTGGATGCCCGTCTCCTTGCGATCCCACGGGCCGGTGAAGCAGTTGCCCGGGGCGCCCAGGTTGGGCGGGTTTGCGCCCTGCTGCTCGCAGTTGGAGTAGGCCTTGGGACCGCGCACCGGGATGGTGTGGTACGCCTTGAAGTACGGGTCCGCCGCGCCCATGCGCCGCGAGAAGGACGTGTAGAGCTGGTACTTGTGGACGCGGTCGCCCACGTTTCCGCGGTCCCCGTCCGGATCGCTGGTGACCACGCTCGGGTCGCGCTGCTTCGCGGTGGGCGCCTCGTAGTCGATGCCGACGATCCACGTGGGCTTGGTGCTGTCCTTCTCCTGGTTGAAGAAGGCGTACGCCAGCCCGAAGTGGATGTTGCCCAGCCCGCCCCGGTAGCTCTCCTGCGGGACGCTGAAGAGCCGACCCACGCAGCCTTCCGACGAGTACGGCGAGCCGTCCGCGTTGAAGCAGCTGTTGACGATGGTGGAGTTGCTCTGGCCCACCCCCGACACGAACTCCCAGCTCTCGTTCTGCTGGAAGACGATGGGCAGCTTGAAGGAGAACTCCAGGTCCTTCCAGAGGCCGAACGCGAGCGCCAGGTTCAGCCGCGCGTCCACGCCCTTGTACCAGAGCTCGTTGACCTCCTGGAGACCGCCCTCGGGGGAGAGCTGCTCGCGGAGGATCTTCGCGCGCGTCTGCGTGCGCTCGAACCCGACGTCGAGGAAGAGATCGAACGGATCGTCATCCTCGAATGACGAGGCGATCCGGGTGATGTCCGCGGCGCTGGCGGCGAGCGGCACGCCCAGCGTCAGCGCGGCGATGACGGTACGAAACCTGCGCATCCACAACCTCCGACGACCCACGGCCCAGGAGCCTGCCAGCTAGCCGTGCCGTCGGAGGAGTGTCAAGAAATGGGTGGGCGTTACTTGCCCGCCACGGGCGTGCCAAGCAGTCCGTCCAGCCGCTGGACCTCGCCTTCGAAGGCGCCCTTCTGGGTGGCCGTGAGGGACGCCCGGAAGGTCTTGTGCTGGTCGAAGGGGTCCAGGACCCGGTTTTCCCCCAGCATCAGCTGGTAGTGCAGGTGGGGGGCGAAGGAGTGGCCCGTGTTGCCGCTCTGCGCCAGGACCTGACCCGCCGACACCCGCATCCCGGCCTGGACCGACTTGGGCAGCTCCGCCAGGTGCAGGAAGAGGGCGCGGCGGCCCTTGCCCCCGGACTCAATCAGCTCGATGCAGTTGCCGTTGCTGCCGAAGTTCCAGTTCTTGCGCTTGACGACGCCCGCGAAGGGCGCTCGGACGGTGGTGCCCACCGGCGCGCGGAAGTCCACGCCCTTGTGGCCCCGGCCGTCGCGCAGCAGGGACGTGATCTGCTCGTAGCTGTCGATGGGCGAGTGCTCCATCCGCAGCTCCAACTCGTCGCCGTTCGGCACGTAGTAGCGGGCGTTGGTCTCACCGCCGGGCTGGAAGCGGTAGGCACGGTGCGTCTGGCCCGTCTTGCCTGAGATGAAGCGCACCGCGTACACCAGCGGCTCCTCATTCGGCCGGCGCTGGTAGAGCACGTCCAGCGTGTCGCCCCGGAGGATTTCACCGGGTACGCGCACCCACCACACCAGCGTGCGTGTCACCACCTGCGCCAGGGCGGGGCCCACCTCCGCGCCGGCGGCCTGGACCAGCGCCGTCTCCAGCGGACCTTCGATGCGGATGGACGCGCGCTCCAGGCCCGCGGCCTTCACCGGGTCGGTGGCGGCGGGGGGCGCCACGGGAGCCTGCGCGAGCGAGCCCGCGTCAACGGGCGTCGCGGACTGGGAGGAGGCGCCGTCCATGGGGACGTCCGGCATGCGCTGTTTCCACCACCACACGCCACCCGCGGCCGCGCCGAGGATGACGGAGACGGCAACCACCGGTCCGAAGGGATTGCGCTTCGGTGGTCCACCGAGGGTGGGAAGATTCGGCCGCATTCAAGCTCCCTGAGGGTGAGAAGGTACGCGGGCCCGAAACCGCCGACGGAACGGCGATATTTCGGCGCGCCGGGGCTGCTACTCGTCCGGACCGTCGTCCTGCCCGTCCGGGGTGGTGTCCCGCAGGCCGAACTCCTTCATCTTCGTCTGGAGCGACTTGCGGCTGATCTGCAGCAGGCGCGCGGCGCGGGTGACGTTGCCGCCCGTCTCATCCAGCTTCTTCACGATGAGGTCCCGCTCCAGCTCCGCGGCCTTCATGCGCACGATGTCCTTGAGGCCCACCTCGCCCACCGGGACGTCCAGCGTGCCCAGCGAGCCGCCCATCGAGGCCCCTGCCTGCACGCCCGCTCCGCCGCGCACCGGCTCCGGCAGATCCTTCGCCGTGATGGAGGGGCCGTCCGCGAAGAGCAGCACGCGTTCGATGAGGTTCTCCAACTCGCGGATGTTGCCCGGCCACGCGTACGCCTGGAGCAGCGTCAGCGCGTCGTCGGCGATGCCTTCGATCTTCTTGTTGAGGCGCCGGTTGTACTTGTCCACGAAGTGCTGGGCGAGCATCGGGATGTCGCTGCGACGCTCGCGCAGGGCGGGCAGCACGATGGGCACCACGGCCAGCCGGTAGTACAGGTCCTTGCGGAAGCGGCCCGCTTCGATCTCCGCCTGGAGGTCGCGGTTGGTGGCCGCCACGAGCCGCACGTTCACGCGCGTCGTCTTGATGCCGCCCACGCGCTCGAACTCGCCCTCCTGGAGCGCGCGCAGCAGCTTCACCTGCATCTCGACCGGGATTTCGCCAATCTCGTCCAGGAAGAGGGTGCCCTCGTCGGCCAGCTCGAAGCGGCCCGGCTTGGACGTGACGGCGCCGGTGAAGGCGCCCTTCTCGTAGCCGAACAGCTCGCTCTCCAGGAGCGTGGCGGGGATGGCGGCGCAGTTGATCTTGATGAACGGCTTGTCGCGGCGGCTGGAGGCCCCGTGCAGCGCGGTGGCGATGAGCTCCTTGCCCGTGCCGCTCTCGCCGGTGATCAGCACCGTGGAGGGCGTGTCCGCGACCTTGTCGATGATCTTGTAGACGTCTTGAATCGGCGGCGACTCGCCGATGATGGCGGAGCGGGCCTTGTGATCCGCTCGCACGGAGCGCTTGGCGCTCTCGTTCGTCTTCGCGGCCTTGGCCACGACGGAGGACAGCTCCGCCTGGTCGAAGGGCTTGGTGATGTAGTCGAACGCGCCCGCCTTGATGGCCTCCACCGCGGAGTCCACGGTGCCGTGCGCGGTGATGATGATCACCGGCACGTCCGGGTTGGCGGTGCGCACGGCGGCGAGCACCTCCATGCCACCCAGCTTGGGCATCACCAAATCGGTGACGACGATGTCCGCGCCGTTCTTGTGGAACTCGGCGAGGCCCTGCTCCCCGTTCTCCGCGACGGTGACGTCGAACCCGTCGCGGCGCAGCAGGGCAGCCAGCACCTTGCGCAGGTTCGTCTCGTCATCGATGACCAGGACCTTCGCCATGGGGACCCGCGCTGGGAGGGCTATCGGCGCGCCGGGGGGGCAGCGGGGAGGGCGCCTTCGAGCGTGCAGATGGCGTCCGGGTGCTTGATGCGCAGCAGCAGCGATTCCAGCACGCGGAAGGGGTGGTTCATCTTGGTGGCGCCCAGGTAGGCGGCGACCATGTCCATCGCCACGGCCAGGTCCATGTTCTCGCGGCCCGTGGAGACCACCACACCCGACTCGCCGCGCAGGCGGTTGGACTGGTAGACGCCGTCGGAGGCGAGCTGCTTGATGGTTTCAATCTCCAACACGCCCGTCTTCTCGTAGATGCGGTGCAGCTGCGAGTACAGCCGGGGCGACAGCACCACGGCGTAGGGCCCGAAGTGGCCGGCCTCGTTGAGCTTGCGCGTGGCCTCCACGATGGTCTGGAAGCCGCCGCCCGGCGCCGTCCAGTCGCCCAGCGTGGCGGTGAGGCGGCCGTTGGCCGTCATCAGGCCTTCGTAGCCCAGGCGCTGATCGCCGTAGAAGATGAGCTCGTCTTCCTGCTGCGCGCACAGGGCGGCGGCCCCGGCGGCGGCGGACACGTCCAGCGGCATGTTGTGCGTGCGCGCCGCCTCGATGTCCCGCCAGTGCAGCAGGAAGTCCTTGTAGATGATCGGGATCGTCTTGAACTTGCGCACGTCGGTGAAGACCATCGCGGTCTCCTGCTCACCGACGATGTCCACCGCGCCCGGGGACACGCCCTGGAACTCGTCGTAGGCCACCGTCTGCACGCCGGCGCCCAGCGGCCCGTAGATGTCCAGGATGCGACGGCCCACCAGGGACCGACGCGCCACCTGGATCACCGTCTCGTTGAGGCGCGCCCACTCCTCTTCGCGCAGTGGGTTCTCGGCATGTCCAAGGAAGTCAGGCATCGGTGTCTCCGTGACGGGAGCGGGAGAGGAGGGGGAATGCGAAAGGTTCAAGGGACTTCAGCGACCACTGCCGGAGCCACCGCCGCCCCCACCGCCGCGGCGCAGGGTGCCCACGGTGAGGGGATGGCCGTTGGCGGACGGCGGTGGCGCGGGAACGCCATAGATGAGGCGCTGGGGCGGCAGGGACGTGAGCGGCTCGGCCGTCAGGCGTCCCACGGCGGGCGCAGGTGGCGCCCGTACCATCGCGGGCGTGGGCTCCGCTTCAGCGGGGACCTCTCCCACGGCCTGCTGGAAGTGGCCGGCGATGAACGGCTTGGTGAAGTGCGCGTCCTGGCCCTTGTCGAGCAGCCGGAGCATGTGGGTGGCCTCGGAGACGTGCTCCTTCTCCTCGGCCGCCAGGTGCAGGAAGAACGCGCGGACCTCCGGGTTGGAGGAGTCCTCCGCGAAGGCTTCGTACTCGTTGATGGTTTCGAGTTCGCGTGCCAGCACGGCGCGGATGCGCGCGACGTCGGACCGCTCGGTGTCGGACTTTCCGGCCATTGGGGCGGACCCTCGCAACCCGTGGGGACACCGTCAAGTGAAACAGCGGTCGAAGGGTTTCCTGCTGCATGGCCCAAGACGCTGGACATAGAGTCCGCCCCTTCGTGACCGCCCCTGCTCCCGCGTCGCCTCCGAATCCTGCCTCCCCGGCCGTCACGCCACCCGCCGCCCCCGAGCGTCCGGGAGGGCGGGGCGCGATGCTGGTGGGCATTGGCATCCTGGCGTCGAGGCTGATGGGGCTCGTGCGGGAGCGGGTCTTCGCGCACTACCTGGGCAACGCGGATGCCGCCGCCGTCTTCAAGGCCGCGCTGCGCATCCCCAACTTCCTGCAGAACCTCTTTGGAGAAGGGGTGCTGTCGGGCTCCTTCATCCCCGTGTACGCCCAGTTGCTGGGCAAGAAGGACGCCGAGGAGTCGGATCGGGTGGCGGGCGCGGTGTTCGGCCTGCTGGCGCTGGCGACCTGCGTGATGGTGGCGCTGGGCATGCTCGCCACCCCCCTGTTCGTGGACCTCATCGCCCCGGGCTTCGAGGGCGGCGATCGCGACCTGGCGGTGCGGCTGGTCCGCATCCTGTTCCCCGGCACGGGCTTCCTGGTGCTGAGCGCGTGGTGCCTGGGCATCCTCAACAGCCACCGGCGCTTCCTCCTGTCGTACCTGGCGCCGGTGGTGTGGAACGTCGTCATCATCGCCACGCTGCTGGCGGTGGGCGGCCGGTACACGCAAGGGGGCCGCGTCGCGGAAGAGGCGCTGACGGAGTGGCTGGCCTACGGCGTGGTGGCGGGCAGTTTCTTCCAGTTCGCGGTGCAGGTGCCCACGGTGCTGCGTCTGCTGGGGCGCTTCCGTCCGGCGCTGTCGCTGGCGAGCGCCTCCGTGCGCCAGGTGCTGAAGAGCTTCGGTCCGGTGGTGCTGGGGCGCGGCGTGGTGCAGTTCAGCGCGTGGGTGGACACCGCGTTCGCATCCCTCATCTCCAGCCGCGCGCTGTCCTCGCTCCTCTACGCGCAGACCCTCTACCTCATCCCGGTGAGCCTCTTCGGCATGGCGGTGTCGGCTGCTGAACTGCCGGAGATGGCGCGCGCCACGGGGGAAGGGGAGGCGGACGCGCACGCGAAGCTGCGAAGTCGCATCGACGCGGGCTCGCGGCGGATCGCCTTCTGGGTGGTGCCGTCCGCGGCGGCGCTGCTCTTCCTGGGCGACCTCGTGAGCGGCGCGCTGCTCCAGACGGGCCGCTTCGGCGCGGCGGACTCGCGCTACCTCTGGTACCTGCTGATGGGCGCGGCGGTGGGGCTGGTGGCCTCCACCGTGGGCCGCCTCTACGCCTCCGCCTTCTACGCGTTGAAGGATCCGAAGACGCCCCTGCGCTACGCCGTGGTGCGCGTGAGCCTGGGCACTGTGAAGGCGTACTTCCTGGCGCTGTGGCTGCCGGAGCGGCTGGGCCTGCCCCGGGAGCTGGGCGCGGCCTTCCTCACCCTGTCGAGCGGCATCGTGGCCTGGGTGGAGACCACGCTCCTGCGCCGCAAGCTGAAGCAGCGCGTGGGGCCGGTGGGCCTGCCGGGGGGGCTGCTGGGCCGGTTGTGGGGCGCGGCGGCCGTCGGCGGGCTCGTGGCGCTGGGCGTCAAACAGGGCCTGACCTCCCTCCTGGGCCCCATGCCCGGGGTGGGCGCGCAGTGGGGAGGCACGGTGCTCGTGCCGCCGCACCTGCACCCCGTCTTAGGGCTGGTGGCGGTGGCGGTTCCCTTCGGACTCGTCTACTTCGCGGTGTCCGCCGCGCTGGGCGTCCCCGAGGCGGGCGCGGTCTTCCGCAAGGTGGGTCGGAGGCTGAAGATCATCCGCTAGACGCGGCGCGGCGCCCGGTGGGACGGCTGCCCTCCAGGCGATGCCCGGGAAAGCCAACGGAATGCAGGACAGGCCCCTTTCGGTTGCGATAGGAGGCCGATTGTGAGGGGGAAGTCGGTATGCGGCTTCCTCCCGACATGGCGCACGTGTAATGTGCGCCGCCTTTTTCAAAAGGCCCTGACTTCACGGGAGTCCGGGGTCGAAATCGTCAACGGAAGGTCTCGGCAGTGAGCGACGAGAAGAGCGGCGGTAATTCGGGCGGTCCTGGCGGTTTCGGTCCCAAGAAGCCGAAGGCCACGTTTGGCGACGTGATGCTGGGCATCCCTTCGGGGGGCCAGGGCAACGAGCGCGGCGGTGGCCGTGGCGGCGGAGGCCGTGACGAGCAGCGCGGTCCGGGACGGGAGCGTGGGGCGCGCGATGCACAGTCGCCGCAGCCTCGTCCCCAGGGCGGCGATGCGGGTGCACCTCGTGGTGGACGCCCCGGCGGTGGTGGCGGCGGCGGTGCGGGACGGGGAGGTGGCGGCGGTGAGCGCCGTCCGTCCGGCCCCATGGTGGTCGTGAAGCGGGCCTCCGGCTCCATCGAGACGCGCGCGCTGGAGGGTGACAAGCCCACCGACGCGACCGCGACGGCGGAGCAGACGGGTGCTGAAGCGCAGGCCTCCGCGGCCACGCCGACGCCCACCCCGACGCCGCGTCCGGTGGCTCCGACGCCCTCCAGCCCCCTCTACGAGGAGGTCCAGGAGAACGAGTCCTTCGCCGACATGTTCGAGGCGCAGGTCAAGGACGGTGGCGCTCCTGGCCGCCGTGGCGTTCGCCTGGGCGAGAAGGTCTCCGGCACCATCTTCCAGTTGGGCGCGGACACCGCGTTCGTGTCGCTGGACGGCTCCGGCAAGTCCGAGGCGATGATCGAGCTGCGCGAGCTCAAGGACGACGAGGGCATCCTGCGCTTCGGCGTGGGTGACCGTCTGGACGCGCACGTGGTGGAGATGGGTGCCCGCGGCATCCTGCTCAGCCGCGCGCTCGCCAAGGGCAACGCGTCCATGGCGATGCTGGCCGAGGCGCGTGCCTCCGGCATGCCCGTCGAGGGCATGGTGCTCAGCGTCAACAAGGGCGGCGTGGAAGTCGCCATCGGCGACATGCGCGCCTTCTGCCCGATCAGCCAGTTGGACATCCGCTTCGTGGAGAAGCCGGATCAGTTCATCGGCGAGAAGCTCCAGTTCCGCGTCACCGAGGTCCGGGACCGCAACGTGGTGCTGTCGCGCCGGTCGCTGCTGGAAGACGAGCAGCGCAAGCTGGCGACGGAGACGCGCAAGAGCCTGGCCGTGGGCAAGACGGTCAAGGGCAAGGTCTCCGGCGTGCGCGACTTCGGCGTGTTCGTGGACCTGGGCGGCGTGGAGGGCATGATCCCCGTCTCCGAGCTGTCCTACACGCGCGTGGGTCACCCCAGCGAAGTCGTGAAGCAGGGCGACGACGTGGAGGTGGAGATCCTCCGCATGGAGGAGGGCCAGCCGAACTCCTCCGACAAGGCGAAGCAGAAGGAGCGCATCACGCTCTCGCTTCGCTCCAGCCAGGAGGATCCGTTCAAGAAGGCGCTGGAGGAGCTGCACGAAGGCGACCGCCTGCAGGGCAAGGTCGTCCGGCTGCAGCCGTTCGGTGCGTTCGTGGAGCTGCGCCCGGGCGTGGATGGCCTCGTGCACATCTCCGCGCTGAGCGACCGTCGCATCGCGCACCCGCGTGACGCGGTGAAGGAAGGCGAAGTCATCTGGGTGTCCATCGAGAAGATCGACCCCAACGACAAGCGCATCGGCCTGCGTCGCATCTCCGAGGAGGAGGCGCAGCGTCCTCCCGAGGAGCGTCCGGCGAAGGCGGCTTCGGAAGCCAAGCCCGCGCAGGCCGCGGCGCCGCGCCCCAAGGTGGGCGACGTCGTCACCGGCAAGGTGGATCGGCTGGAGCCCTACGGCGTGTTCCTCGCGTTCCCGGGCGGCAAGGGCCTCATCCCGGCCAGCGAGACGGGCACCGACCGCGGCACGGACATGCGCAAGCACTTCTCCATCGGGCAGGAGCTGAAGGTGGCGATCATCGACATGGATCCCGCCGGGAAGATCCGCCTGTCCATCCCTGGCGCCATCCGCGCCGAGGAGCGCGCCGAGGTCGAGGCGTGGCAGAAGACGCAGAAGCCGGTGGGCTCGGGCAAGAAGGGCTTCGGCACCTTCGCGGATCTGCTGAGCAAGATGGGCAAGTAGTGCGTCACTCGTTCTCGGCGCTCTCTCGCGACAATGCGGAGGGGCGCCGAGAATAGAGTTGACGGTCGCGAGAGGCGGATGTACTTACCCTCTCGTTCTCGCCGCGGGGTGGAGCAGCCTGGTAGCTCGTCGGGCTCATAACCCGAAGGTCGCAGGTTCAAATCCTGCCCCCGCAACTTGAAAAACCAGGGGTCTGGTTGAAATGAAAGACCAGACCCCTGGTGTTCTGTCTCAGAAGCAAAAGCGCAGCACGGTGACGCGGGGTGGAGCAGCCTGGTAGCTCGTCGGGCTCATAACCCGAAGGTCGCAGGTTCAAATCCTGCCCCCGCAACTCTGGAAAGGGCCCCAGTCGAAAGACTGGGGCCCTTTCTGTTTTCAGCGTCTGGGTTTCATGCGTGCGCCCGCTTGCCGGTGAGCCTTCGGGTTCCTGGCCGCGATTCCCTCACCTCACGGATCCGCGAACCTTCGTGGGCACGGCCATGCGTCCGCTTGTGGGCGCTTGCACGCCGGGACTTGCGTTGACGTGCGACCTACTCATCAGTAGGTTACGGTCGGGTAGGTTGTTGATGGCCCGTATTCCGTGGGGTGTGAAGCCATGACGAGCCAGTCCCTTCGCGGTGCGTGGAAGAACGCGGATGCCTTGCGCGGTGCCAGCCGGCTCGCGGTGCAGGCCACCCAGGGTGTGATCGGAATCGTGCGGGAGATGCACTGCACCATCGCCAGTGGCCCCGCGATTCTTGGCAGCCCCCTGGCACGGCCCGTGCGCGCCCTGACGGGGCTGGTCTACGGGACGCTTGAGGGCGTCACGCAGCAGGTCGGAGCGGGCCTCGACACGGTCCTTGCGCAGCTTGCTCCCTGGCTGGGTGACAGCCTTCCCGGGCCGCAGCGGGAGGCGGTGGTCGCCGCGCTGAATGGGGTGCTGGGGGATGCGCTCGACGAGGGGGGCAATCCGCTCGCCATCCCGATGGCGTTCCGGATCCACGGGCAGCCGCTGTCCCTGGAGCCCGCCGCCTTGCGTGCCGCGCTTCCGGGAGCCGCGAGCCGGGTGCTCGTGTTGGTGCACGGCTCGTCGATGAACGATCTGCAGTGGAACCGGCTCGGGCACGACCATGGCGCGGCGCTGGCGCGTGACCTCGGGTACACGCTGCTCTACCTCCACTACAACAGCGGGCTGCACGTCTCCCGCAACGGCCGGGCGTTCTCGGAGTTGCTGGAGCAGCTCGTGGCCGCGTGGCCCGTGCCGCTGGAGGAGCTGACGCTCATCGGCCACAGCATGGGGGGCCTTGTGTCGCGGAGTGCGTGCCTTGACGCGGAAGCGCGGGGGCATGGCTGGCGGCACCGGCTGCGCAAGCTCATCTGTCTTGGCACCCCGCACCATGGCTCGCCGCTGGAGCGCGGTGGGAGCTGGATCGATGTACTGCTCGGCATCAGTCCCTACAGCGCGCCGTTCGCGCGGCTCGGGCGGATCCGGGGGGCGGGTGTCACGGACCTGCGCTTCGGCAACGTGCTGGACGAACACTGGGAGGGGCGGGAGCGCTTCGGATGGGGCGGTGATGTCCGTCGCAAGCTTGCCCTGCCTGACGGAGTGGACTGCTACGCGGTCGCCGCGACCTCCGCGCAGGCTTGGGCGGAGCGGCTTCCCGGCGACGGGCTGGTTCCGGTGGCCAGTGCGCTCGGACGGCACCTCCAGCCGGAGCTGACGCTGCGGTTCCCCGACGCGAATCAGCGGATCATCCTGCGCGCGAACCACCTGGACCTGCTCAACCACCCGGAGGTCTATGACACGCTCCGCACGTGGCTGTCGTCCTGAGCGCCTACACCAGCGGCTGGATGTGATCCGCGATGCGACCGGTGGCGATGAGCTCGCGCAGCTCATCGCCCATGCGCTCGCCTTCCGTCAGCACCTGCTTCCATGCGCGGATGCGTTCATCGTCCTTCAGGCGGGTGAAGTCGACGCGGTCGGGGATGCGCTTGCCGGGCAGTCGCTCCAGGTGCGCGGGCGACGGGGCGATGATCAACGCACGACGGAAGTTGAGCGGCCCCGCGCGGCGCCACTTCAGTGACTTGTCGAACCAGCCGGGCACCACGTACGGATAGAAGTGCGGGTAGAGCACCAGCCCGTCGCCCGCGCCGTAGTCCACGTCCAGGTGGTAGTCGACGACGCCCCCATCCCGGTACGTCCCCGGAGGCGCCCCCGGGATGTCGTGGACCCCCGCGATCACCAGGGGGATGGAGCCGGAGGCCAGCAGGGCAGGGCGCAGGTTGTCTCGTGTCAGCGCGCAGTGCACGGACGGCAGGTCCTTGAGCCCCGCGAACGGGCTGGTATCCCCAGCGGTGTGGAACAACACGCGCTGCATCTGGAGCCCGAGCGTCCGGCGGCTCACCGCGTTCGCCAGGGCCCCGAGCACGAAGCCCGTGAGCTGCGCCCCTGCCTGTTCCACCGCCAGCAATCCCTTGCACCGTGTCGTCACCACATGGAGCCGGGCCCACGGGTGCGTGAGGATCTCCTCCGCGCCGTCTGGACCCAGGAGCGCTTCAAGGACCTGGGCGCTCGTCTGACTGACGAGCGACGGCGGGGGCTTGGGTGGATAGCGCTGATCCAGATAGGCGTCCGCGAACCGCTTCAGCGCGGCCACCGGATTCTTCTGCGCCAGGCACGCCAGCCGCCAGCTCCCGATGGAGCTGCCAATGAGGTGCAGCGGCCGGGTGCGCGGCTGCTGGAGGAGTTCTCCAAACAGCACCTGGTCGATGCCCTCCAGCGCCAACCACTTCGGTCCTCCCGAAGCACCGGGAAGGATGTCCACATCCTCCGCGCGCAGACCGCGTTCACGAAGGATGCGCAAGGCGTCGGGACCGGCCAGCAGGGTGAGGCTTTGGCTCATCGCGGGCGCGGAACCTAGCAGGCCCGTGCCCGGGGACTATTGCTTCCCGTCAGGCGGCTCCGACTCCAGTGGGTTGAGCGTCACCAACCGGTGGCCGTCTTCTTCCGGTTCGCTGCGGACCTCTTCCAATTCCTTCGGACTCCGGGGTGCGCGTTCGGAAAAGTTGTCGTTCTCGAGGTGACGCTGGCGCTGCTCGCTGGTGCCGCCGTAGCCCTCCTGCAGCTTCTTTCCAGCCATGTCCGTGCTCCCTCGCAAGGGGTGAACAGGAACAGTCGTTACGGCACGTGGCGGGCGCAAGCGGAGCCCTGCCTGAATGCTTGGATGCCCCCGGGACGGGGCTCCGGGCCCGCCGCGCCCCCTTACTCCTCCAACGTCCCCACGGAAGGGGAGGCCCCTTCGCGCTCCCGCTGGGCCGACAGGTAGGCAGAGAAGCCCGCCTTGGACTGGATGCGGAACTCGGGGATGCGCGCGAGGACCCTGTTCGTGAACGTGTACTGCTCACATACGAGGCTCGCCCGCAGCGCGCCTTCCGGGCCCCCCGTGAAGGGTTGCACCTCGTGCGCGAGGTCGCCCCGGAAGTGGACCAACATGCCCGGCTCGGGCGCCACGTCACCCCGCGGCTCGTTGTCGCGAAACAGCCGCAGCGCTCCGCCGCGTGCTTCGGGGGGCACGCGCAGGTAGAGCACGCTCACGTGCGCGGGCGTCGCGTGCCGCAAGCCACTGGGCTCCTGCAACGTCGCGTCGATGTGGCGTCCCACGGGCGTCCCCGCGTCCAGCAGCAACAGGTTCAGGTAGAAGGCATTGGGACGGAGCCCAGCGGTGCGGGAGCCGAACCAGCGCCACCGCTTCCGCGGCGCCAGCTCCCGGGCGCTGTCGCCATCGAGGATGCAGCGCAGGTACGCGGACAGGAACGGGAAGCGCTCTTCCAACGTCGCGCGGCCGGCCTGCGTGAAGATGAACGAGAAGCCCCGGCTCGCGCGGAAGGTGCCCATCAGCGGACTGCGCGCGACGAAGCGTGAGCCCAGCAGGGCGTCGCCCAGGGACTCCAGTTCGGCGCGGGGCAGGGCGTCGCGGTGGGTGACGTACTCGGGCACGGGCGCAACGCTAACGCCTTCGCGGGTCCACGAGAATGGCCACTTCCGGGTCGCCTCCCTTCCGGGCGGGCCCCGGCTTCTGAGCCCGCTCCCCGCCGCTACAGGGCCCCCTGCTTCACGAGTTCCTTCGACCGTCCCAGCATGTGGAGCAGCGCCTTCTCCGAACAGTGCATGCCCCCGCCCGCGTGCGCCGCCAGCTCGTCCACGGACTTGAAGTAGCGATCCACCACATGGCCGCGCTCGAAGAGCGCGAGCACCGACGGGTAGATGTACGACGCCCGAGCCACGGCGGGCGTGTTGCCCAGGTGTTCGGACGCCTCACGCACCGCGGCCACCATGCTCTTCTTGATGACGTGCTTCTTCACGAGCCCCGTGTCGCCTTCACGCTTCACGTGCTCTCGGGCCTCGATGCGCTCACGCTCCTTCTGGGACACCACGCGGCCGTTCGCGTCCACGTAGCGGAAGCCACGCGTCATCGTCCCCAACCGGCGCAGCCCCTCGCGGCGCAGCAGCTCCAACTGCGTCAGGCCTTGGGAGGCACGACGGTTCCGCTCTGTTTCCAAGACTGCGAGGTTGGAGCGCATCGCGACCATCCAGGGGCCGGAGGTCCAGGACGCCTGGAGGCTCGGGCTCACCCTGTAGTGCGCAGCCTGCCGCGGACCGGCAATCCCGAGTGCCTCCTGGCTGCATGCTCACCAGACAGGTCGAAAAGCCCCAGGTGGCATTTTCGGATGGGGGTGCAGTCGCTTACACTCCGTTGCGACTCCAAACTCCAACGTTTTTCCGAGGCATGACGACCTTCCTCGACGCCCTGGTGGCGTTTCCGACCGCGATCTTCACCGCCCTGCTCGGGGTGGTGCTGGCTTATTGGCTCTGCGTGATCATCGGCGCGGCGGGCATCGACATGCTGGACGGCGATGCCCACTTCGACCTGGAGAGCGGCGCCAAGGCGGTGAGTGGCGCGTTCGAGGGCGGCGCGAAGGCGGTGAGCGGCGCGTTCGAGGGTGGGGCCAAGGCCACCTCGGGGCTGCTGGAGGGTGGCGCGAAGGCCGTCGCGGGGCATGGCCACGCCGGGCACTCGCACCTGCACGACGCGGAGGCCGCCACCGGATTGCTCGCGGCGCTGGGCTTCGGCGGCATCCCCCTCACGGTGTCCGTGAGCCTGGTGGTCTTCCTGTCCTGGTCGCTGTCGCTGCTGACTGGCCAGATGGCGCACGGTGCGCTCTCCATACTGCCCTCGTGGCTCATCAGCACCGGCCTGGGCCTGGGCTGCTTCGCGGTGGGTACGGTCGTGGCCGGACTCGCGGTGCGTCCCCTGCGGCCCATCTTCATCGCCAAGCGAGCCCCGGGCCGCGAGGCTCTCATGGGCCGCGTGTGCAACATCTCCAGTGGCAGCGTGACGGCGCGCGACGGCCACGCGACCTTCAACGACGGGGCCGCGGGCCTCATCCTCAACGTCGTCTGTGAAAAGCCCAACCAGCTCCGGCGCGGTGAGCCGGCGTTGATCCTCGGCTACGACGCCGAGCGCGGCGTGTACGAGGTGGAGCCGGTGGACTGGCTGCTGCCCCAGGAAATGGAGCAGCTTCGCGATCCGCTCAAGGCAGCGGCCGTCGCGAGGGCCCGCTCGCAGCGATGAACATTGGCGTCCTCCGGGCCTTCCGGACGGGCGCGACAATCGGCACCGGGTGGCTTTCGCGGGGGACCCCGAGTGCTTGGAACAAGGCCCGCCCAATCGACTTCACAGGAAGGCCATGGATCCCATCAGCCTGGCAGCAATCATCGGCGGCGGCATCATCATCCTCTTCGGCATCTTCGTCAGCGTGGCGAAGTTCTACCGCCAGGTGGATCAGGGCAAGGTGCTCATCGTCAACACGATGAAGACGGAGCCCACGGTGACGTTCACCGGCGCCGTCGTCCTCCCCATCGTCCACCGGGCGGAGGTGATGGACATCTCGCTGAAGACGGTCGAAATCGATCGCCGTGGCAAGGAAGGCCTCATCTGCCAGGACAACATCCGGGCGGACATCAAGGTCACCTTCTTCGTGCGCGTGAACAAGACCCGCGAGGACGTGCTCAAGGTCGCCCAGTCCATCGGCTGTGTGCGCGCCAGTGATCAGGAGACGCTGGAGAACCTCTTCGAGGCCAAGTTCTCCGAAGCCCTCAAGACGGTCGGCAAGAGCTTCGACTTCGAGGAGCTCTACACCAAGCGCGATGAGATCAAGGACAAGGTGGTCGGCACCATCGGTCGCGACCTCAACGGCTACATGCTGGAGGACTGCGCCATCGACTTCCTCGAGCAGACCCCGGTGGAGATGCTCGACAAGGACAACATCCTGGACGCCCAGGGCATCCGGAAGATCACCCAGCTCACCACCGAGCAGAACGTCTTCACCAACGAGCTGCGCCAGTCCGAGCGCATGGCCGTGACGAAGCGCGACGTGGAAGCCGACGAGGCCATCTTCGCCCTGCAGCGTCAGCGCGAAGAGGCCGCCGCCAAGCAGCGCCGGGAGATCGACAGCATCCAGGCGCGTGAGACGGCCGAGGCCGACCGCGTGAAGAGCGAGGAGTTCGCCAAGGCGCAGCTCGCGCGCATCAAGGCGGAAGAAGAGATCGCCATCAACGAAGAGAACAAGATGCGCCAGGTGCAGGTGGCGCAGAAGAACCGCGAGCGCGTGGTGGGCGTGGAGACCGAGCGCGTGGAGAAGGACCGCGCCCTGGAAGCCATCAACCGCGAGCGCGAGACGGAGCTGCAGCGCATCTCCAAGGAGAAGGCGCTCGAAGGCGAGAAGAAGGCCATCGCCGACGTGGTGCGCGCCCGCATCGCGGTGGAGAAGACCGTCGCCCAGGAAGAGGAGAACATCAAGGACCTGCGCGTGACGTCGGAGGCGAAGCGCAACAAGGACGCGCTGATCATCGCCGCCCAGGGCCACGCGGAAGAGGCGTCCGTCAAGGACATCCAGGCCGCTGACGCGAGCGCGAAGATCGCCGTCTTCCTCGCCAAGGAGAAGCTGACCCTGGCCGAGGCGGACCTGGAGGCCGCGGACAAGTCGGCCAAGGCGAAGATCCGGCTGGCCGAAGGCATCCAGGCCGAGTCCGCCGCCGCGGGCCTCGCCAGCGTGCGCGTGCGTGAAGCCGACGCCGTCGCCACGGAGAAGCTGGGCATGGCGCAGGTGCGCGTGAAGGAGGCCGAGGCCTCCGTCATCCAGAAGCAGGGCCAGGCGCAGGCCTCCGCCACGCGCGAGAAGCTGCTCGCCGAGGCCTCCGGTCTGGAAGAGAAGGGCATGGCCCACGCCCGCGTGCAGGAGGCGGAAGCCGGCGCCATCCACAAGCGCGGCGAGGCCGAGGCGTTCGCCATGCGCGAGAAGCTGCTCGCCGAGGCTTCCGCCATCCAGGAGAAGCTGATGGCCGAGGCGCGGGGCCTGTCGGAGAAGGCCACCGCGATGAAGGCCCTGGACGGCGTGGGTCGCGAGCACGAGGAGTACCGCCTGCGCCTCAACAAGGAGCGCGACGTGGAGCTGGCGGCCATCAACGTGCGCAAGGACATTGCCCAGGCGCAGGCCCAGGTGCTGGGTCAGGCCTTCGGCAACGCGAAGTTCCAGATCGTCGGCGGCGACGGGAAGTTCTTCGAGAACTTCATCAAGGCCATCTCCTTCGGCAGCTCCGTGGACGGCGCGCTGGACCACAGCGAGACCTTGAAGAAGACGCTCGGCGGCTACCTCAACGGTGAGAAGGACCTGCCGGCGGACCTGAAGGAGATCCTCTCCAAGCCGGGCCTCAGCAACGACGCGCAGAACCTGGCCGTCGCCGCGCTGCTCAACCGGATGTCCTTGAGCCCCACCGCCTCCACGGCCGCCGGCATCAAGGCGCTCGTGCAGACGGAGGCCTCGGCCCTCCTCGAGAAGCAGGGCTAAGGCGCAGGGGTCGTCCTCCGGCGCATCCGCGAACCGCATCCCTTTTCGGTGAACATCCATGGCAACTGACAGCGGCAAGACCCCGGGCACCCCTGTGCCCGGGGGCGAGGCGACGCTGGAGGGCGGCAGCTACGAGGTCATCCGTGCGCGCCTCCACTCCCAGGCGGACGCGCTGGCGACCCAGGCGAACGACCTCAACGGGCGGCGCAAGGCGCTGTTCGGTGGCACGGAACTCACCGTCATTGGCAACGAGCGGGTGCGCACGGAGAACAACTGCGTCCCGCGCGACATCGTCAGCGTCGGGAAGTACCTCCTCTTCGGCTACAACGTCTTCATCGGCCTGAAGAAGGAGACGGTCGTCTCGGACGTCTTCTCGCTGCACCGCTTCGAGAAGACGGCCGAGGGCTTTGACTTGTCCGCCGTGCCTCCCACGGAGGCCGGCGGCTTCCTCGCGGACCCCCGGTTCGTGAAGGACTTCGGAGAGCTGTACAAGTACTACAAGGACGCGAAGCTGTTGCAGTTGCGCCGGCGGGACTCGCGCCTGCTGGCGGTGTTCCAGACGGGCCAGTCCGCGCGCGACCTCAAGGTCTTCCGCTTCAACGTGGACGTGGAGGGCCGCGCCACCTACGTCGACAACCAGGGCGAGCGCGACCACGTCTATCCGGCGTCGCACGACTTCGAGTGGACGGTGGCCACGCGCGAGCAATACGTGCTGGGCCAGCACCCGCACGTCAACGTGCTGGATCAGGTCTTCGTGGAGACGGTGAAGGGCGACCTCACCATCAAGGTCGAGGACAACACCTCCACGGGCCTGGGCATCTACAGCGAGCCGGTGGATGACCCGGATCAGTCGCTGGACGACGCGGAGTTCGCCTGGACGCAGGTGGGCGGCCTCATCCTGCTGCGCGTGCTCCCTTTCCGGGAGAAGGCGCACCGCTACCTGGTCTTCAACGCGCGCACCCAGCACGTGGTGCGCATCGACGCCATCGGGCAGTCCTGCGTGCGGCTGCCGGAGGACCAGGGCATCGTCTTCCCGGGCGGCTACTACCTCCAGACGGGCGACTACAAGGTCTTCGACGGCGCGTCGGAGCAGATGGAGTTCCACCACGCGGTGCGCTCGCCCAACGGGGAGGACGTGCTCTACGTCTTCCACCGCCGGGACGAGGGCAACTACGTGCTGTTCCCGTACAACCTGGTGCGCAAGGAGGTGCAGACGCCGCTGCTGGCCAACGGCATGAGCATCTTCGCGGACGGTGGGCTGGTGGTATTTCGCGCCACCTCGCAGGAGCCCACGCGCGTGCACCCCATGCAGGTGTGGCAGACGCCGTTCGTCTCCGACGAGCACGCGGCGCAACTGCCCCCCGCGCCGGGCTACCTGGGCAAGGTAGGCAACGCGGAATTGGTGCGCGGCATCAGCGATGCGCTGACGCTGCCGCGCGTGGCGAAGACGGACAAGCCCACGCGCCGCACCTACGAGGACCTGGTGTCCGCGGCCACGCGAGCGCTGGATGCGTACTACTGGCTGAACCACGCGGAGGTCGGGCTCCAGGAGCCCATTGAGCTCTTGCGGCGCACCTCCGAGCTCATCATCGATGAGTTCGAGAAGGTCCTCGCGATGCGCAAGCGCGCGGAGGAGGCGCTCGCGCAGGCGGTGACGGCGCAGGACACGCTCCTGCTCCAGTCTCAGCCGGAGGGGCTCACCGACGCGGAGGGTTTCATGCGGGCGCTGGCGGAGCTGCGCCGGCACCGCGGGCACCTCATCACCCTGAAGGACATCCGCTACATGGACCTGGGGCGCGTGGACGCCCTGGAGCAGGCGGTGGTGGCCGCGTCCGACGCAGTGAGCACCGCGTGCGTGGACTTCCTCCAGAAGGGCGAGGCCCTGCAACCGCTGGCCACCCGACTGGACGGCCTGCTGGAGCGGCTGGAGCCCGTCACCACGACGGCGGAGCTGGCGCCGCTGGTGGAGGATGTGGAGCGCACCGGCCAGGGCCTGGAGGTGCTGGGCGAGGTGGTGGGCGGCCTCCAGGTGGGCGACCCGCTGGCGCGCGCCCGCATCCTGGAGGGCATCTCCGAACTGTTCAGCCGCCTGAACCGCGTCCGCGCGGGACTCCAGGCGCGGCGCAAGGAGCTGAGCAGCCGGGAGAAGCGCGCGGAGTTTGGCGCGCAGTTCAAGCTGCTGGGCCAGAGCATCGAGAACGCGCTGTCGCAGTCGGATGCGCCGGAGAAGTGCGACGAGGCGCTGTCGCGGCTCACGGTGATGCTGGAGGAGCTGGAGGGCCGCTTCGGCGAGTTCGACGAGTTCCTGGGACAGATCACCCAGAAGCGCGAGGAGCTGCTGGAGGCCTTTGGCGCGCGCAAGCAGTCGCTGGTGGACGAACGCCAGCGCCGCGCCTCCGGCCTCTTCAGCGCCGCGGAGCGCATCCTCCAGGGTGTGCAGCGCCGGGCGAAGGCATTCAAGGCGGACGACGAACTCAACGCCTACTTCGCGTCCGACGCGATGATCCTCAAGCTGCGGCAGCTGGCCGAACAGCTCCTGGCGCTGCAGGACAGCGTGCGCTCGGACGAGGTGATGTCGCGGGTGAAGTCCGCGAAGCAGGACGCCCTGCGCGCGCTGCGCGACCGGCAGGACCTGTTCGAGGGCGGCGAGGGGCTGATCAAACTGGGGCCCTACCGCTTCCACGTCAACACGCAGCCCCTGGACCTGACGCTGGTGCCGCGCGACGGCGCGCTGTACCTCCAGCTCACCGGCTCCGACTACACGCAGAAGCTGGAGGACCCGGAGCTGCTCAAGTACCGGGAGCTGTGGGAGCAGCACCTCGTCTCCGAGACGCGCGACGTCTACCGCGCGGAGTACCTGGCAGCGGCCCTGCTGATGGACGCGGAGGAGGGCAGGGGCGGCCTGACGCTCGCGGCGCTGTACGAGGCCGGCGCGCAGGGCCACCTGCTGGAGCGCGTCCGGGCGTACTCAGCGGACCGCTTCGATGAGGGCTACGAGCGCGGCGTGCATGACGCGGACGCGGTGAGCCTCCTGGAGAAGCTGCTCGCGCTGCACCAGGGCGCGGGCCTGCTGCGCTTCGCCCCGGTGCCCCGCGCCTGGGCCGCGCTCTACTGGGCGTTCGACACGGACGACACGCTCCGGGGCGTGTTCCACCGTCGCGCGCAGAGCCTCGCGCGGCTGCGCCAGGCGTTCGACACGTCGTCGGACCTGGTGGCGCTGGGCGATGAGCTGGGCGAACAGGTGCTCGCGTTCCTCAAGGGGCACGGGCTCACGGCGTCGCCCGCGGAAGGACGTCAGGCGGGCCGCTACCTCGTGGAGGAGCTGGCGGTGGCGAACCCCCGCTTCACCACCAGCCGCGAGGCGCTGGCGGTGCAGGAGGCCTTCCTCGCGCACCTGGACCGGCACGGTTCGCGCACCGCGTTCGACGAGGACCTGCGCGGCCTGGAGAAGAACCTGCCGGAGCGTCTGCGCATCGCGCGGGCCTGGGTGGACGCGTTCCTCGCGAAGCGCGAGGGGGGCGCGGGCGACGCGGCCTACGTGTCGCTGGAGACGGCGGTGGTGCTCATCACCGAGCGCAAGCTGGACCGCGAGACGGCGGGCGCCATCACGTCCTCGGAGGCCACGGGCCTCCTGGGCAGCCACCCGCGCGTGCAGGACCGCAAGCTGCCGCTGCGCCTGGATGAGTTCCTGTCCCGGCTGGGCGAGTTCCGTCAGGTGCGCGTGCCCGCGTATGCGGCCTACCGCGCGTACCTGCGCGACCTGCTGGACAAGGAGCGGCGCAAGCTGCGGCTGGAGGAGCTGACGCCCAAGGTGCTCACGAGCTTCGTGCGCAACCGGCTCATCGACGAGGTGTACCTGCCGCTCATCGGCGCCAACCTGGCCAAGCAGTTGGGCGCGGCGGGCGAGGGCAAGCGCACGGACCGCATGGGCATGCTGCTGCTCATGTCGCCGCCCGGCTACGGCAAGACGACGCTGATGGAGTACGTGGCCAGCCGCCTGGGCCTCACCTTCGTGAAGGTGAACGGTCCCGCGCTGGGCCATTCGGTGAAGTCGTTGGATCCGGCGGAGGCGCCCAACGCCACCTCGCGGCAGGAGGTGGAGCGCATCAACCTGTCCTTCGAGATGGGCAACAACGTGATGCTCTACCTCGACGACATCCAGCACACGGATCCGGAGCTGCTCCAGAAGTTCATCTCCCTCTGCGATGGCCAGCGCCGCGTGGAGGGTGTCTGGAATGGCCAGACGCGCACGTACGACCTGCGCGGCAAGAAGTTCTGCGTGGTGATGGCGGGCAACCCGTACACGGAGACGGGTGAGCGCTTCCGCATCCCGGACATGCTCGCCAACCGCGCGGACACGTACAACCTGGGCGACATCCTGGACGGCAAGGAGGACCTGTTCGCGCTCAGCTACCTGGAGAACTCGCTCACCTCCAACCCGGTGCTGGCGCCGCTGGCCACGCGCGACCCGCAGGACGTGCACCGCCTCATCCGGATGGCGAAGGGGGAGGACGTCCCTTCCGGCGAGCTGAAGCACGGCTACGCGGCGGCGGAGCTCCAGGAGATCATCGCCGTCCTCCAGCGGCTGTTCCGGGTGCAGCAGGTGCTGCTCAAGGTGAACCTCCAGTACATCGCCTCCGCCGCGCAGGACGAGCGCTACCGCACGGAGCCGCCGTTCAAGTTGCAGGGCAGCTACCGCAACATGGGCAAGATGGCGGAGAAGGTCGTCTCCGCGATGACGGACGACGAGCTGGAGCGCCGCATCGACGACCACTACCAGGGCGAATCGCAGACGCTCACCACCGCCGCGGAGCAGAACCTGCTCAAGCTGGCGGAGATGCGAGGGCGCCTGACGCCGGAGAAGGCGAAGCGCTGGGAGGAGATCAAGCAGGGCTTCGCCCGCGTGAAGCGCATGGGGGGCAAGGAGGATGACCCCGTGGCGCGCGTCACCGGCCAGCTGGGCGCCATCGAGGAGCAGTTGGGCGCGGTGCGCGACGCCGTGGTCCAGGCCGCCGCGCAGGCGGGCAGCGCTCCGGACGTGGACCCCATGGTGGAGGTGGCCCCGCACCTGGAGGCCCTGCGCGAGGCCGTGCTGGAGGTGGCTCGCGTCGGACGCGAGAGGGCCGCGAAGCCGCCTCCGCTTCCTCCGGCCCCGGTGGTCGTCCCGTCCGCTCCGGCGACGGACCTGACGCCATACGTCAAGCACCTGGCCCAGCTGCTCAAGGCCCTCACGGAACGCGTGGCGGCCCAGGCCGATGCCGAACCGCCCACGTTGAGGAATGTCCCGCTGGCCGCGCCGGCCCCCGACTTCGGGCCGTACCTGGCGCAGCTCTCCCACGCCATCACCGCCCTGGCGGACCGGCCGGTGTCCGTGTCCATGCCGACGCCGTCCCCGGCGGAGTCGCTCCAGCGCGCGGCGAGCGGTCCTTCTCCGGCGGAGCTGAGCCGACAGATTGAGCTGGTGGAAGGGGCGCTCCTGCCGCTGGAGCGCGCCGCCCGCCGCAACGTGCAGGGCGAAGGGGAGGGCATCAAGGCCCTCCAGGTCTGGCAGGGCATCACGGAAGCGCTGGAGCTGCTGCGCGGCATGCTGCGGCGTTAGCGCGGGCCTCGCGCGCCATGGGGGCACCGCACCCATGGCGCACGACGGGCCAGGCCCGGTTCATTCGCCGCGAAGCTCGTCGACGGTCAGACCGCGCACGGCGATCAGCAGGTCTCCGGAGAGTGCCTGGAGCCGCGCGGCCAACGGCGCGGCTTCTTGTGGCTGGCCGTCCTCGGCGCGGTCCTCGATCTGGGAGGCAAGGTCGCCGGCGAGGCTTGAAAAGGTGGCCAGCACTCCCGACAGCTTGTGCGCGCATTGCCGCAGCCGGGGCGCGTCGTTGTCGCGGATCGCCTCGTCGAGCGAAGCGAGGTCGACGGGCAGGCGCGCGATGAGCGCATCGCAGAGCTTCGTGAGCAGTGAAGCGTCCTCTCCGCACGCCGACAGCAGGACCGGGGCATCCAGGAGCTGTCGGAGCGCCCGACGGCGGTCCAGGCGCTCGAGCACCGCCCAGAGGTCGTTGGCGATGATGGGCTTGGTCAGGAAGTCGTCCATGCCCGCCGCCAGACAGCGCTCGCGATCCTGCCGGCGTGAGCGTGCCGTCACCGCCACCACCGGCAGGTGCGCGCCCGTCGACTGTTCGCGCTGACGAATGCTCCGGATGACCTCGAACCCATCCAGCTCGGGCATGTGCAGGTCCAGGAGCAGAAGGTCATAGGTGTCCGCTTCGAGCCGCTTCAGCGCGTCGAAGCCGCTGGCGGCGTACTGCACGTCGTGCCCGCGCCGGGTCAGCAACTGGCGGAGGAGCTGCGCACCGAAGTCGTCATCCTCGGCGATGAGGATGCGCAAGGGGTGGGTGGGCGATGCGACGACTTCCGTGGTGCCCGCTGTCACGGGAGGTGTTGGGTCCAACACGGGCGCTTGGGGGGCACTGCCCAGGACGTGGTGGAGGGTCTCCAGCAACTCGTCCTGGGGCACGGGCTTGAGCAGATGCGCTTCGATCTTCAGCTCGCGCATCCGGCCGGCCTCTCCAGGCCGATCCGCCGAGGTGAGCAGCACGATGCGGCTCCCGGCCAGCTCGGAGCGCTCGCGAATCTTCGCCGCGAGGCTCAAGCCGTCGATGTCCGGCATCCTGAAATCCAGCAGCACCAGCGCGTACGGTCGGCCCGTGGCCACCCCGTGCCAGAGCGCATCCATCGCCGCGATGCCGTCACCGACCCCGGTGGGCTCCATCTTCCAGGCACGCAGCCACTCTTCGACGATGCGCCGGTTCACCGCGTTGTCGTCGACCACGAGCACCCGCAGGCCCCGCAGGAGCGGCAGCGGTCGGGGCAGGGGCGGGTCCGTCGGCGCCGAATGCCGTCCGAAGCGCGCGGTGAACGTGAAGGTGCTTCCGCGCCCTGGCTCGCTCTCCACCTGGATGTCGCCCTCCATCAGCCCGATCAACCGCGCGGCGATGGTGAGCCCCAGGCCCGTACCGCCGTACTTCCTGCTGGTGGACGCGTCCTCCTGCTCGAAGGCGCGAAAGATGGCGGTCTGTTTGTCGGTGGAGATGCCGATGCCGGTGTCGCGCACGGAGAACCGGAGCGAGACCTGCTCGGGGGAAGCGCTCGCGACCTCCACCTGCATCACCACCTCCCCCTGGGCGGTGAACTTGATGGCATTGCCCACGAGGTTGATGACGATCTGTCGCAGGCGGCCCGCATCACCGACCAGCGCGTCGGGGACGTCCGCGTGCACGTTGCAGACGAGTTCGAGCCCCTTGCGATGCGCGCGGACGGCGAGCGCGCGCAGGGTGTCACCGATCGCGGAGCGCAGGCCGAAGTCCGCCGCATCCAGGGCCAGCTTGCCGGCTTCGATCTTCGAGAAGTCGAGCAGGTCGTTGATGATCCCCAGCAGGTTGCCCGTGGCCGACTTCACTGTCTTGAGCGACTGACGCTGGGACTGGGTGAGGTGGGTGTCGAGGACCAGCTCCGTCATCCCGAGGATCGCATTCATCGGGGTGCGGATTTCATGGCTGACGTTCGCGAGAAACTCGTCCTTGGCGCGGTTGGCCTGCTCCGCCAGCGCGCGCGCCTGCCGCAGCTCCTCCTCGAGCTGCTTTCGCCGCGAGACATCGTGCACGATGCTCACGATGTACGAGGCGGTTCCGTCGTGGGTAGGCACTCGCGAGGACGTGACGCTGAGCCAGATCGTCCTGCCGTCCTTGCGAATGAACCGGTGCTCGATGCTGTAGGTCGAGATCTCATTCCGGCTCAGCGAAAGGAAATGGCCGAGCGCATGCTCGAGATCCTCCGGGTGCGCGAGCCGGGTGGGTTCGAGGACCAGGAGCTCTTCGGCGGAGTACCCCGTGATCTCGCAGTAGGCGCGATTGAAGTGCCTCAACCCGTGCCCCGGATCCACATGGACCAGGCCCGCGGGAGCATGCTCGAACGTCGCGCGGTAGCGCTCCTGGCTGCGCGCGAGCGCGGCCTCGGCCTCCTTGCGATCCGTGATGTCGATGCTCACACCCAGGAAGTGGCGCGCACGCCCCTGAGCGTCGCGCAGCGCCGTGCCCCGACTGAGGATCCACCGGTACGTGCCGTCGTGCTGCCGGACGCGGACCTCGACCTCGTGAGCCGGCGCTTCACCGCGCAGATACGCGGCGGTGACCTGCTTCACCCGCTCCACATCGTCGGGGTGCCAGAGCGCCAGACGATCCGCCATCGTCCGCGGGCCCTCGGCCGGGTAGCCGAGCGGTTCCCAGACGTTCACCGCCGACAGGCGGCCGTTCGCGATGTTCTCGTCCGTCAGCTGGGTTTCCCAGACGCCAATGGTCGACCCCTGGAGCGCGAAGCGCAGCCGCTCGAGCAGCCCGTCGCTGGCGTCGAGGAGGTGGGGTTTCGCCGATGGAAGATCGTCCTCGACGGGCAGGTTTTTTGGGGGCATGGGAGGCTGTTCGCGATGATGCCCGACATCAAGCAGGCTGCGTAGTCGCACACTCCGAGGGTGCACCGCATGGCGGATGTTCTTCTCATCGACGACGACGCGGCGGTCATCCCCGCCCAGGTCCGACAGCTCTTCCCAGCCCCTGCACACCGCGTGCGATGGGCGAGCACGGGGCGGGATGGCCTGGCGAGCGTGCGCCGCGAGACGCCCGACGTCATCCTGCTCGACCTGATGTTGCCGGATCAGTCGGGTCTGGAGGTGTACCAGCAGATCCGCGCCATCGACGCCCGCATTCCCGTCGTCTTCATCACCATGGCCAAGACGGCGGACACGGCCATCGAGGCGATGAAGCATGGCGCCTTCAACTACCTCCACAAGCCGCTCGACCTCGCGCAGCTGGGCCAGACGGTCCGCGAAGCCTGTGAAGTGGCCCGGCGCATGCGGTCACCGGTGCTGCTCAACGAGGAGCCTCCCGACGAGCGCGCGGAGGGATCGCTGATCGGCGGTTGTCCGGCGATGCTGGAGGTCTACAAATCCATCGGCCGGGTGGCCGCGCAGGACGTGACGGTCTTGCTCACCGGCGAGAGCGGCACGGGCAAGGAGCTGGTCGCGCGGGCGCTCTACCAGCACAGCGCCCGCTCGAAGGCGCCCTTCCTCGCGCTGAACTGCGCGGCCATTCCCGAACACCTGCTCGAAAGCGAGCTCTTCGGCCACGAGAAGGGCGCCTTCACCGGCGCGGACCGTCGGCGCATCGGCAAGTTCGAGCAGTGCAACGGGGGAACGCTGCTGCTCGATGAGGTGGGAGACATGCCGCTCGCGTTGCAGGCCAAGATCCTGCGGGTCCTCCAGGAGCGCACGTTCGAACGCGTGGGCGGCAACGAGACGATCCACACTGACGTGCGGGTGATCGCCTCGACGCACCGGGACCTCGCGCGGCTGTCCACCCAGGAGCGGTTCCGGGCGGATCTCTTCTACCGGCTCGGCGTGTTCTCCATCCACCTGCCGCCCCTGCGCGAGCGGGGCGACGACGTGGCGACCCTGGCCCGGCACTACGTCCGCCGCTTCAGCGCGGAGCTGGGCCGCGACATTCGTGAGA
Organism: Corallococcus sp. bb12-1; assembly: GCF_026626765.1. NCBI lineage: Bacteria > Pseudomonadati > Myxococcota > Myxococcia > Myxococcales > Myxococcaceae > Corallococcus > Corallococcus sp. bb12-1. The sequence goes on from NZ_JAPNJZ010000030.1 coordinate 175,673, forward strand.
TTCCGCCGGAGACCCTGGCGCTGCTGGCCGCCCATCCCTGGCAGGGCAACGTGCGTGAGCTTCAGAGCGTGCTCAAGCAGGCCCTGCTCAAGGCGAGCGGCACGGTGCTGTTGCCGTTGTTCCTGCCATCGCTGCTCAATCCGGTCAGGTCCCCCGGCGCGGGCGTCGCGCCGATGGTGCTCGAGGACTTCATCCAAAAGCGGCTGGCGCTGAAGACAACACACCTCTACGCCGAAGCCCACGACGAGCTCGACCGGTTCCTGCTCACCGCCGTGCTCGAGTCCTCGCAGGGCAACCAGAGCCAGGCCGCGCGGACGCTCGGCGTCTCTCGCCAGACCTTGCGGTTGAAGCTTCGGGCCCTGTTTCCGAACGGCACGGAGCCCTCGGGCGAGGATGGCTCCGACCCGGACCTGGCTTCGAACTGAGCAACTGGAAGGAAACTGGCCAGCAGTGCGCGGGTCTCCGCACCCAAGTGCGTGGAATCGCTCCGTGGGTCGTGTGGCATGTCCACTGCAAAGTGGCTCCGTGGACAAGCCTCACCCCCTCCAGGAGCGACCCGCGCATGAGCACGATCACCACCCAGGACAAGACGACCCTCTTCTACAAGGACTGGGGCCAGGGGCAGCCGGTGGTCTTCAGCCATGGCTGGCCCCTCAATGCCGACGCCTGGGACGAGCAGCTGAACTTCTTCGCGTCGAAGGGCTTCCGCGCCATCGCCCATGATCGCCGCGGCCACGGTCGTTCGAGCCAGCCCTGGCAGGGCAACGACATGAACACCTACGCGGACGATCTCGCGGAGCTGCTCCACCAGCTCGACCTCAAGAACGCCGTGCTCGTCGGACACTCCACCGGCGGTGGCGAGGTCACGCGCTACATCGGCCGCCATGGCACCCGCCGCGTCGCGAAGGCCGCGCTCATCGGCGCCGTGCCTCCGCTGATGCTCAAGACCGCGCAGAACCCCGGGGGGCTTCCGCTGGAAGTCTTCGACGGCATCCGCAAGGGCGTCGCCCATGATCGGTCGCAGTTCTACAAAGACCTCAGTGCTCCGTTCTACGGGGCCAACCGGCCCGGCTCCAAGGTGAGCGAAGGGCTGCGCAACCAGTTCTGGCTGCAGAGCATGCAGGTCGGCCTGAAGGCCGCGCTCGACTGCATCCAGCAGTTCTCGGAGACGGACTTCACCGAGGACCTGAAGAAGTTCGACGTCCCCACGCTCATCCTCCACGGCGATGACGACCAGATCGTCCCCATCGGAGCGGCGGCGCAGCTCAGCAGCAAGCTGGTGAAGAACGCGACCCTCAAGGTGTACCCGGGAGGCTCGCACGGCCTGATGGCCACCCAGCTCGATCAGTTCAACGCGGACCTGCTGGCGTTCATCCAGGGCTGATCCGCTTCACGCCGCGAACACCCACCTCCCACTTGAAGGCTCACACATGATTGAAGAAACGTTCGAAGGTTCGGGCGGCATCCAGCTTTTCGCCCGGTCGTGGAAGTCCGAGGGTCCGCCGCGCGCCGTGGTGATCCTCCAACACGGCTTCAAGGCGCACAGCGGGCTCTACGACGGGCCGGCGCGGCAGCTCGCGGCCCGCGGCCTCGCGGTGCACGCGATGGATCTGCGGGGGCACGGTCGCTCCGACGGGGAGCGCTACTACGTCGACGTGTTCGCGGACTACGTGGCGGACCTGAAGGTCTTCATCGCGCGGGCCCGGGCGAAGAACCCGGGGCTGCCGGTGTTCCTGCTCGGACACAGCGCGGGCGGCGTGGTCGCGTGCACGTACGCCCTCGAGAACCAGCAGGAGCTGGCGGGCTTGATCTGCGAGAGCTTCGCCCACGAGGTGCCGGCACCGGACTTCGCGCTCACGATCCTCAAGGGCCTGAGCCACATCGCGCCGCACGCGCACGTGCTGAACCTGAAGGATGCCGACTTCTCGCGCGACCCGGCGTTCGTGGCGCGGATGCTGAACGACCCGCTCATCCCCCACATCAACTACGCGGCGAACTCCGTGGCGGAGATGGTTCGCGCGGACGAGCGGTTGAAGAAGGAGTTCCCGCTCATCACGCTGCCGGTGTTCATCCTCCACGGCACGGAGGACCGCGTGACGAAGCCAAGCGGGAGCCAGCGCTTCCTTCGGGATACGGGCTCGTCCGACAAGACGCTCAAGCTGTACGAAGGCTACTTCCACGATCTGCTGAACGATGAAGGCAAGGAGCAGGTCCTCGCCGACGTCGTGGAGTGGATCGAGGCGCGAATCCCGGGCGCCAGCGCCCAGATCGCTTCCGCCGGGAGAGGGTAGCGGAAAGCCGGACCGGGCGGGTGGGGCGTGCCTACTTCTGGGGTGAGAACTGCTCCGCTCCGTCCACCGACCCGTCGTCCAGCACCTTCTCCAGCGTGTCGGTGAGCTGCTGGCCGTCGCTGGCGGTGACGCGCAGTTGGAAGCTGCCTTCGCCCACGCCCTCGTCGGTGACGAAGTAGTTGTAGCTCTCGCGCCGCAGGCTCTTCCAGTCACCGCCGCGCTTCCACTCCAGCTTCTTGATGGGCAGCCGGTGGTTGCGCACCTGGATGGCGGTCCACCACGGGTTGCTGCCTTCCTTGAAGTGGTACTTCACGGGGCCGGCGACGTCGCACGACACCGGCGTCCAAGTGATGTCCACCCGGCCGTCCTTCATCTCCGCTACCTTCTCGAAGGCTTCGCGGCTCAGGTCCAGGTGGCCCTTCTCGCAGTCGGGGCACTGGTCCACGATGCGCACGCGCAGGTTCCCCTTGGGGCCGACGATGTCCACGCACTGGCCGCAGGCGGCGCTGTTGTCGTACTGGTCGGCGTTCATCGCCGCCACCATCAGGTCGCCGCCCTTGTCGTAGCTGCAATTACCGCTTCCGTTGGCGTCGTAGTAGGTCGCGATTCCCTTCTGCTCCTCGCCCAGCGTCACGCCGCCACCGGAGGCGGAATCGCCACAGCCTCCACAGGCGAACGAGGCCACGGCCACCAACAGCGAAGGATTCCAGAAGGACGGTCGGTTCATACCGGCCAGCATACACGCGCTGCCCTGCGTCAAGGGCAGACATCCGCCTGCCCCTGGCGACGGTGATTGTGTTTGCTAGGATGCAAACCCTTCCCCGAAGTACCGAGGTGTTTTGCCAATGAACAAGTTCACGCGCGCGGTGTGTCTGGGTTCAGCTCTCGTGGTGTCCGCCTGTGGCGGGCCGGAGCTGGTGGAGGAGGAGCACCTGGCGCAGCAGGAGGCGGCCTTCATCTTCCCTTCGACGGCTACGTCGCAGGGGTGCAGCTTCACGCTCAATGCGACGCAGGTCACCACCGCGCCGCCCAGTTGGAACATCACCCTGACGCGCAATGGGGGCACGGGGTGCCCCTACACCGCCGGTCAGTCGGTGGTGCTCGGAACCTCCAACGGCTACGAGCCCAAGCTGGAGATGCGGGGCAACGCGCTGGGGCTGGTGCCGGCGTTCGTCTTCAAGGGGACCTTCAGCGGTTCGTCGCCGATCCGGCTGGGCCTCAAGCACGTGGATCCCGCGACGCTGGCCGTGGTGCGCGACGCCGACATCCAGGCGGACTATCCCTACGGGCAGATCACCACCGGCAACCCGTCCATCCAGACCAACGGCACGACGGTGAATGTGGTCGGCAACATGTCCGGCACCATCAACGGCGTGAGCGGCATCCACTACAGCGCCACGTTCACGAACTTCTTCACCAGCACCACGCCGCCCAGCATCTACGCCTTCAACTGAGCCACCGTTGAAAAAGACCCCGCCCGTCACCGGAGCATTCCGGTGACGGGCGGGGACCCCCTTGCTGCATGACCCTGGTTGTCTCCCCGGGGATTACCGGCCGCGGGCGGACGCGCTGGTGAGCGCGCGGGCCTGGCCAATCAGCTTCACGAACTCGGTGCGGTCGGAATCGCCGCCCACGGCGCTCTCCGCGAGCTTCTGCGCGGTGGCCAGGCTCCAGCCCTCGGCGGCGGGCGCGGCGCGGAGGATGTCCGCGGTGGCGGCGACGGCGGCGGCGAAGCGGAAGTCGGACGACGCGGCCTCCAGGGACGCCTTCATGTTGGCGTTCGTCAGCGGGAAGGCCTGCTCCTTGGCCTCCGTGCCGTTGGGCGCCTTGGCGCGGATGCGCACCGTGGCCAGCTCCTGCGACTCGCCCGTCAGCTCCACCTCGTACAGCGCCGTCACGGTGTGGCCCGCGCCAATCTCACCCGCGTCCACCTTGTCGTCGCGGAAGTCCTTGTCCGCGATGTCGCGGTTCTCGTAGCCCATCAGGCGGTAGCGGTTGACGGCCTTCGGGTTGAACTCCACCTGGAACTTCACGTCCTTGGCAATCACTTCCAGCGTGCCGGTGAGCTGCGTCTCGAACACCTTGCGCGCCTCCTTCATGCTGTCCACGTAGAAGCTGTTGCCGTTGCCCTTGTCCGCCAGCTGCTCCATCAGCGAGTCGTGGTAGTTGCCCATGCCGAAGCCCACCGTGGTGAGCGTCACGCCCTCGGACACGTACTTCTGCACGCTGGCGAGCATGTCCTTGGCGCTCAGGTTGGGGCCGATGTTGGCGTCACCGTCGGTGAGCACCACCACGCGGGACACCACGCTGCCAGACGCCTTCTTCACCGCGTGCTTGTAGGCCGTCTCCATGCCGGAGCCCATCGCCGTGCCGCCGCCCGCGGCCAGCGTGTCCAGCGCCGCGTGGATCTTCTTCACGTCCGTGGCCGGCGTGGGCGCCAGCACGTCCTTCGTGGACCCCGCGTAGGTGACGAGCGCCACGGTGTCGTTCTCATTGAGGTTCTTCACCGCGATCTTGATGGACTCCAGCGCCAGCGGCAGCTTGTCCGACGACGCCATGGAGCCGCTGGTGTCCACCAGGAACACCAGGTGCGCGGGCTTGCGCTGCGAACGGGAGACGACCTTGCCCTGCACGCCCACGCGCACGAAGTGGCGCCGCGCGTTGAAGGGTGACGGCGCGCCCTCCAGGTGCACCGTGAAGGCGCCTTCTTCCGGCGGGGTGTAGCGGTACTTGAAGTAGTTGACGAACTCCTCCACGCGCACCGCGTGGGTGGGGGGCAGCTGGCCGTTCTGCAGGTAGCGCCGCGCCATGGAGTAGGAGGCCGTGTCCACGTCCGCCGCGAAGGTGGACAGCGCGTCCTTCGTCGTCTCGGTGAAGGCGTTGGGCTTGTAGACCTCGAAGGTGTTGCCGGGCTCGGCCAGCGACTTGTCCTCGGCCTGCTCCTTCTTGGACTTCTCCGCCACGGGGGCGGGTGCGACCGCCATCGCTCCTCCGCCCCCGGCGCCGACGCCCGAGATGCCCAGCCCGGCCGCTCCGGACGGCATCGGCTTGGCGGGCGCCATGATCTTGCCCATCGCCTGCTGCTGGGCCGGCTGAGCACGGCGCATGGGTTCCGGCGCGGCGCTCTCAGGGGGCGGCGGGGCGGAGAGCGCCAGGGCGCTTTCGTCGGACTCGTGCTCCATGGGGGCGGGCGTCGTGGGGGCGGGGGCGTCATCCCTGGGCGCGGAGTTGGCGCGGGACGGGCGCGGTTCGTACTGGGTCAGCCCGTTCTGCCCCGCGGGGGCCTGCGAGGTGGAGCACGCGGCCACGAGGCTGGCGGAGAGCAGGGCACCACTGAGGAAGGACACGCGGCGCTTGGAGAAGAAGGCGGACATTGAGGGCTCCCGGACTGGAAGAAGAAGGCGTGCCCTTCAAAACGACCGACGTCCGGAATGGGTTTATCCGGTGAATTTTTCCCGGCGCCGGGCGTGGGCCGCCCTTGCGTGGGGAAATCCCATTTGCGACGGTGCCCGCCCATGGAGACGACACGACCGTTCCGGATTCTGGGCATCCAGCAGATCGCCATCGGGGGGCTCGACAAGGGCGCCCTGCGCAGGCTGTGGGTGGACACCCTGGGCCTCCAGGCCCATGGTACCTACCGCAGCGAACGGGAGAACGTGGACGAGGACATCGTCGTGGCGGGCGCGGGCCCCTTCAAGGTCGAGGTGGACCTGATGCAGCCCGTCAATCCCGACGGACGTCCGAAAGTGCACGACCCGGCGCTCAACCACGTGGGGCTGTGGGTGGACGACCTGGCCACGGCCGTGAAGTGGCTGGAGGGGCAGGGCATGCGCTTCGCGCCCGGCGGCATCCGCAAGGGCGCGGCGGGCTTCGACGTGTGCTTCATCCACCCGAAGGCCAGCGATCAGTTCCCGCTGAGCGGCGAGGGCGTGCTCATCGAATTGGTGCAGGCCCCGCCGGACGTCATCCGCGCCTTCGAACAGGCCGCATCCACGGGCCACTGAGCGCGAGTTGGTGGAGGCGCGCGAAGCCCTTCTTGAGCGCGCGCTCCGCCGGATCCACCGCGAGGCACAGCGCGTAGGTGCACGCGATGAGCAGCGCGACCAGTCCCGCGTACTGGAGCCACCCGCTGCGGTCGCCCCAGACGCGTTGGAACGAAAATCCGAACGTCCGGTAGAACAACAGCATCTCGTGGAAGAAGTACGCGGACAGCGACGCGGTCCCGAACACCTCCAGGAAGCGCCGGGCCCGCGAGGGCTTCGCGTCCGGCGCCATCCGGCCCTCCACCAACAAGAGCCCGAGCAGCACCGCGCAGACCCACATGAAGCGGGTGGCGGAGTTGGACGGGTTGGTGACGTAGAAGCGGTGCGCGGGATAGAGGCTGCTGAGCAGGTGCGGCATCAGCGTCCCGGCGAGCCCCAGCGCGACGAGCAACACCAGGGCCCGGGCCAGTCCCGCGCGGCCCCACGCACCCGCGATGGTGCCAGAGAAGGCGCCCAGCCACGCGAAGCCGATCCACGGCAGCAGGGGGAAGGTGGCCCAGGAGGACTTGCGCAGGAACGACGCCCACGGTTCGCCGGCGCTGTCGGTGAAGGGCGCGAGCGCGAACGCGATCATCGCCAGCACGAACGCCGTGGCCGCGAGCACGCGCGGACGCGGGGCCAGCAGCGCCGCCAGGGGCAGGGTGAGCAGCAGGCACAGGCCCACGCAGTGGAGGATGTCCAGGCGCAAGAGCCACACGGGTTCCTTCAGCACGGGGAACCACGCGGCGTTGACCAGCGCGGCGACGGCGAACACCTCCGCGATGCGGCGGAGGTTGCGGCGCACGCGGTCGCCCAGCACTCCGCCCGCGGCGCTGCGCACCATGAGGAGCGAGAGCGCGAACCCGGCGGAGAAGATGAACGCGGGGGCCACCAGCCCGTCGAGCTTCAGCAGCCAGCCGGTCCACACGCTCTTGCGCAGCTCGGGGGTGAGCAGCGCGAGCGCGTGGCACTGGACCATGAAGAGGACGGAGATTCCGCGCAGCCAGTCGATGGCGCGCACGCGCTCGCGGGAGGCGGGGGTCGGAAGGGGCAGGGGGCTCAAGGCGGCGCTACCCTATGTCGGTCCCGCGGGCGGTTGCACGCACCCGCGGGACCGGATCCCTCAGGGCGCTACCAGGTGACGGCGTCGACGTACGCCGTGCCCGTCCAGCTTCCGCTCGTCTGGAACTCCACGCCCAACTGGTACAGGGGTGTGGTGGATCCCGACGGCAGCTTCACCGTGATGGCGTTCCACGCGCCCGCCTTGAGGCTGCCCACGGCGTACCAGGTGCCCGTCCAGCGCCAGTTCGCGGCGGCGCCTTCCAGGGCGTAGGGCTGCACGCCGACAAGCTTGCTGCCGGTGGGGAGCCAGAAACGGAACGTCACCGTCCTGCCCGCCGGCACGGCCGCGTTGGCCACGGCCACGGTGCCCTTGCCAGATGTGCCATTGAAGGTCACCGCCAGCGAACGGGTGCCCGCGTAGGCCTTCGTGGTGCTGGTGCTGACGGCGGACAGCGCCGCGCCGGTCGCGCTCCATCCCTGCGTGCTGGACTCGAAGCCATACTTCGAGGGGTCGGCCGGCGAGCCCGCGTCGGACGTTCCGGTGCCGCCGTCCGTCGTGCCGGCATCCGGCTGGGTGCCGCCATCGGTGCCCCCGTCCCCGCCGCCATCCGGCCGCGTGCCGCCATCGGTGCCAGCGTCCACGCCGCCATCGGTGGGGGGCGTGCCCGCGTCGGTCGAACCGCCTCCCGGGGGCGGCAGGGTGGTGCCGGCTGCGGGGAGGGAGAGGCCACCGGCCTGGAGGAACGCCCCCGCGCGCTTCTTCAGGTAGGGCTGCCCGTCGGTGGCCAGGTCGTTCTGGTAGGAACTCTGGCCGCCCGCGCCCGCGCCGTACATCAGGGCGACGACGCCCACGTTGGCGAACTTGCGCCGGTGCGCGTCACCGCTCGTTCCGAAGAAGTACTCGGTGCGGTTGTCCTTGTAGCCCTGGCGCGCGCCGCCGCTGTTGTTGACGTTGAGGTGGTTGGAATTGCCCAACGGAATCTGCCACAGCACCCAGCGCTTGCCGGTGGTCTGGTTGAAGAGCCGCAGCCACTCCGCATAGCGGTTGTACGAGCGGGACGTGAGGGACGCCGTGTCGCTCATGTCCCAGGTGTGGTCCGCGCCCTGCGTGAGCCGGTAGAAGTCCGCGTCGCGGTCCAGCGGATCCCCCACGAGCACGTCGTAGGTGGAGCCCGTGACGTTGGACGCGAGCCCCGCCGGGTTGATGAACGCGACGACCTTGTCCACCTCCGGCTGGAGCGGATCCGTGAGCGAGTTGAACGCGATGTCCTTGCCGCTGGCCCACGCGGAGATGTGCAGGCCGAGCACGACGTTGTTCGCGCCCACCGCCTTGCGCAACTGGAGGAACGCCAGGCTCCAACCCGCGACGGTGTTGGGCACGCCCGCGAGCTCCGGCATCCCGGAGGCGGCGATGGCCGCGTAGGTGTTGGGGTTGGAGTTCGTCTGGAACTGGAGGAAGCCGACGGCGTCCGGCTCCACGTGCACGACGACGGGGCCACCAAAGGTCTTCGCGCGCTGGAGGAGCAGCTTCACGTCCTCGAAGTAGCTGCGCATGGTGCTGGCGTTCTTCAGCTTCGCCAGCGTCTCCTGCTCGCCGCCGCCCGGCTCACCGAAGAGCTGGTAGTAGGTGACGACGGGGACGTAGCCCTGCGCCTTCGTCTCCGTGAAGAAGCTGGCGGCCCAGGCGCCGTCGCGGGCGCCGTAGCCCCAGTTGTCCGCCCAGCCCTTGGTGAAGTAGCGGTAGCGCGTGTCCCAGGGGACGTTGCTGTCGCGCATCCAGTTCTGGCCGGCCTCCTCGAAGAGGCCCACCATCAGTCTGTTTTGGAAGGCGGACGGCACGGGGCCCTGCACACCCGTGGCGGCCAGGGCCGGAAGCGCCCCGAGACACGTCAGCGTCAGCAGCGCCGCGAGGGCGCGTCGAATGGGGTTGGTCATGGAAGCGCTAGTACGCTTCGCCCGCCCGCATCCTTCCGGCGCGGCCCACTTCGCACCCCTGGTCGTCAGGTCTCCGGACGCACCGACAGGGGCTAGGTTTGCTACGCGGCGGAGGTGCGCTGCGCTGAAGCGGGCTCGGCTTCGATGCGTCGCATGCAGTCGGACAAGTGCCTCGCCATGGTTTCGACGTGGGGCGGTTCGATCATCGTCTGGTGATTGCCGGGCACGGGCAGCACCTCCAGCCCGTGCAGGACGAGCACCTGCCAGGGTTGTTCGGGATGGAGGGGATGGGGCGGGATGTGCTCCTGGGCCCGGAGGTAGGTGGCGCGTCCCGCGTAGGCCACCGGCTCGTAGCTGAAGAGGGCCCGCATGTGGGCCTTCCAGACGTCCAGGAAGACCTCCAGGTCCCGGAGTGAATACGAGTCCGGGACGGTCGCCCCCGCGCGGGCCTGCCGCAGGACTTCGCGCATCTGTTCGTGCGGCGGCAGCGTGCGCAGGTGCTGCGCGAGCGTCGGCGTGTCGTCTCCGAACATGGCCGCGAGGAGCGCGGCGTCGTCCTCGAAGCGCGTGGGCATCTGGCCGGGACCGGGCGTGTCCAGGAAGACGAGCAGCGCGGGAGGGATGCCCAGCCGTAGCATGCGCTGGGCTATCTCGTAGACGATGGTGCCGCCCATGGAGAGGCCCACGAGGTAGTACGGGCCCTGGGGCTGGCACTGGAGCATCGCGTTCAGGTGGTACGACGCGAGCGCTTCGATGCTGCCCAGCGGCGGGCATTCGCCGTTCACGCCCGGCGCCTGGAGACCGTAGACGGTGCGCTCGGGTCCGAGCGCCCGCACGAGGTCCTGGTAGCAGAACACCGTGCCGCCCACCGGGTGCATGCACCACAGCGGCGGAAGGTCCGCACGGCCCTGCTGGAGCTGCACGACGCCCTCGGGAAGGGCGGGGGCCTGCGGTGTCCCGGGCGCGTCAGGTGTGAGCCGCGACTGGATCCATTGCGCGAGCGCCGCGACCGTCGGGCTCTGGAAGAGGACCTGGAGAGGGACCTTGATCTGGAAGTGTTCAGACAGCTTCGACACGAGCTGCGCCGCGAGCAGGGAGTGTCCTCCCAGGTCGAAGAAGCTCGCGGTGACGCTGATGGACGTGCGCGTGAGGACCTGTGTCCACAGGTCCGCCACCTGTTGCTCCAGGGGCGTGCGAGGTGCCACGACGGTGTCGTCCGCCTCCGTGGACTCTTCGGGTCGGGGCAGGGCGCGTCGGTCCACCTTCCCGTTCGCGTTGAGCGGCAGCGAGTCGAGCAGCACGAACGCGGCGGGGACCATGTGGCTGGGGAGCAGCCCTTGCACATGGGTGCGCAGGTCGCTGGCGGTCAGGCCCTCGCGGAAGGTGACGTAGGCGACCAGCCGCTTGTCCCCGGGCGAGTCCTCTCGAACGAGGACGATGACTTCACGCGCGGAAGGGTGCTGGCGCAGGACGGCTTCGATTTCGCCCGGCTCGATGCGGAAGCCACGCACCTTCACCTGATGGTCGCGACGGCCCACGAAGACGAGGGCGCCATCTTGGAGCTGCCGGACGAGGTCGCCGGTGCGGTAGAGGCGGGCGCCGGGGGAGGAGGAGAACGGGTGGGGGATGAAGGCGTCGGCGGTGAGTTCAGGCCGCTCCCAGTAGCCCCAGGCGAGGCCGTCGCCACCGACGAAGAGTTCGCCGACGACGCCCGAGGCCACGGGATGACGGTGCGCATCCAGCACGTAGGCCGTGCTGTTGGAGACGGGCCGACCGATGGGAACGGTGTCGGTGACGGACCCGGTCACGGGGTGCCAGGTGCTGAAGGTCGTGTTCTCCGTGGGGCCGTAGACGTGCAGCAGCCGACGAGGCCCACCGTGGGCGAGCAGTCGGTTGACGCAGGCCGGATCCACGGCCTCTCCACCGAAGAGGAGCGTGGAGAGGCCATTGAAGGCCGTGGGCTCCATGCGTGCGACGTGGTTGAAGAGGGCCGTGGTCAGGAACAGCGCGGTGATGCGCTCGTCGCGCAGGACGCGGGCGAGCGTCGCGGGCTCGATGATCTCCTCCTTCGAGAACAGGACGAGCGTGGCACCGTTGAGCAACGCGCCCCACAGCTCGAACGTCGACGCATCGAAGGACACCGTCGCGGCCTGGGCCACGCGGTCGCCCGGACCGAACGGGATGTAGTCCGCGTCCATCACCAGTCGCAGCACAGCCTGATGGGGAACGCAGACGCCCTTGGGACGCCCCGTGGATCCGGACGTGTAGATGACGTACGCGGGTTCGGCGGGATGGAAACCGCGAGCATCGAACGGGGAGCCCGCGTGTGAAGTGGGCTTCAACGCGTCGATGTGGAGGACTTCGACCCCATCGGAAGGAATCCGGGTGGCGAGCGTCGTGTCCGTGATGATCCGGTGCAGTCGAGCGTCCGAGGCCATGAAGGCGAGGCGTTCAGAGGGGTAGTCCGGATCCAGCGGCACGTAGGCGCCGCCCGCCTTGAGGATGGCGACGAGCGACACGATAAGGTCGATGCCACGGGGCAGGCACACACCGACCCTGGGCGTCACACGCCCCACCCCGTGCGCCTTGATGGCCCACGCGAGCTGGTTGGCGCGCACGTCCAGCTCCGCGTACGTGACGGCCTGGGCCCCGTGACGCACGGCGATGGCCTTAGGTCGCGCTGCCACTTGCGCTTCGAACGCCTGCGCGAGGGACACGTCACGCGGATAGGTCCGGGCGGTGTCATTCCATTCCACGAGGACGCGGTGGCGCTCCTCCTCGGAGAGCCAGGGCAGGGCGTGGATGGAAGCGTCGGGTTGATGGAGCGCGCCTTCGAGCAGGCGGCGGAAATGGTCGGCCATCCGCTCGACGGTGCGCGGCTCGAAGAGCGCGGTCGCATATTCGAACGTACCGCTCAGGCCCTCGGGTGTTTCCGTCAAGGCCAGGGTGAGGTCGAACTTCGAGGTATGGGTCGGGAGCTCCAGCGCCTCGACCAGGAGGCCGGGGAACCGTGGCGGCGTCCCAGGCGCGTTCTGGAGGGTGAACATCACCTGCACCAATGGACCGTGGTCCAGAGCGCGCTCGACGTGCAGCTCCTCCACGAGCTTCTCGAAGGGCAGTTCCTGATGCGCGTAGGCGCCCAGGGCCCGGTCCAGCACCTGGCGCAGGACCTCGCGGAAGGAAGGTGTGCCTTCCAGCCTGGCGCGCAGGGGCAGCGTGTTGACGAAGAATCCGATGAGCCCTTCCAACTCCTCATGCGTGCGGTTGGCGATGGGTGTGCCGACGATGAAGTCCTGCTGGCCGCTGTAGCGCGACAGCAGCAGCTGGAAGCCCGCAAGCAGCGTCATGAACAGTGTGGCGCCCTCCTGGCGCCCCAGGCCCTCCAGGGGATCGCGCACGGTGCGGGGGAGGGTGAAGACGTGGGTGGCTCCCGCGAATTGCTGCACGGAGGGACGTGGATGGTCCGTGGGCAGCTCCAGCAGCCTTGGTGCATCCTCGAGTTCCCGCTTCCAGTAATCGAGCCGACGCTGGAGCACGTCTCCCTGAAGCCACTGCCGCTGCCACGCCGCGAAGTCCGCGTACTGCACGGGCAGGGGCGCGAGGTCCGAAGGCCGCCCCGCCTGTCGCGCCTGATATTCGGAGGACAACTCCTTGTAGAGGACGCCGAGCGACCATCCGTCGGACACGATGTGATGCAGGTTGAGCAGCAGCACATGATGCCGCGCGTCCTCGCGGACCAGGAGGGTTCGGAACAGCGGGCCCTCCGCGAGGTCGAAGGGCGTCTCCGCTTCCTGCTTCAGGAGGGTGTCGGCCTCTTCCCTGGACCGGGCCTCCACCGCGCGGAATGACACCGGAGGTCGGGGTGCGATTCGCTGCTCCGGAACGCCATCACCCGGGAACGAAGTGCGCAGTGATTCATGCCGGTCTACGAGGGCCTGGAGTCCGTGCTCCAGCGCGGCCACGTCCAGAGCCCCTTCCAACCGCAACGCCAGGGGCATGTTGTAGGCGACCCGGTCGTTGTGGAACTGGTGCAGGAACCAAAGGCGTTCCTGGGCGAAGGACAGCGGCGGCGGTCCTTCATGGTGCAGGGCGCGAATCGCGGGACCGGGAAGGACTGTGTCCTTCGTGCGTGTTTCCAACGCTTCCGCCAGGGCTTCGATGGTGGGGAACTCGAAGAGGGTGCGGACCGGAACGGGAAGGCCCAGCACCTGAGAGATCCGGGAAACGACCTGCGTGGCCAGCAGCGAGTGCCCGCCCAGGTCGAAGAAGTTCGCGTCGACACGGACGTGGGACAGATGCAGCACCGCGCACCAGATGTCGGTCAGCGTCTGTTCCAGCGCCGTCAGCGTCCGCGCTTCGGGGGGGCCCTCCTCCGAAATGGGAGCAGGAAGCGCGCGACGATCCACCTTCCCATTGGGCGTCATCGGCAGCGCGTCGAGCAGCACGAACACCGCGGGGACCATGTGGCTGGGAAGCAGCCCTTGCACATGGGCGCGCAGGTCGCTGGCGGTCAGGCCCTCGCGGAAGGTGACGTAGGCGACCAGCCGCTTGTCCCCGGGCGCGTCTTCCCGCACCAAGACAAGGGCTTCCTTCACGGATGCGTGCTGGCGGAGGACGGCTTCGATTTCACCCGGCTCGATGCGGAAGCCGCGCACCTTCACCTGATGATCGCGACGGCCCACGAAGACGAAGGCGCCATCGTGGAGTTGCCGGACGAGGTCGCCGGTGCGGTAGAGGCGGGCGCCGGGGGAGGAGGAGAACGGGTGGGGGATGAAGGCGTCGGCGGTGAGGTCGGGCCGCTCCCAGTAGCCCCAGGCGAGGCCGTCGCCACCGACGAAGAGTTCACCGACGACGCCGGGAGCCACGGGATGGCGGTGCGCATCCAGCACGTAGGCCGTGCTGTTGGAGACGGGCCGACCGATGGGCACGGACACCGCATCGGCTTCGACCCGAGTCGGCGAGAACCACGTGCTGTACGCCGAGTTCTCAGTGGGTCCGTAGGCATTCACGAGTCGTTCGGGCGCGCTGTGGGCCAGCACCGCGCGGATGCAGCTCGGATCCGCGGCCTCCCCGCCGAAGAGCAATCCACGGAGGCCCTTCAGCAGAGATGCATCGGTGCGAGCGACATGGTTGAGGAGCGCCGTCGTCAGGAAGAGGATGGTGATGCCCTCTTCGCGGAGCCGCTGCGCGAGCACCGAGGGCTCGATGACCTCGTCCTTCGACAGCAGGACGAGCGTGGCGCCGTTGAGCAGGGTGCCCCACAGTTCAAACGTCGAAGCGTCGAAGGCGACGGTGGAGGTCTGGGCCACGCGGTCCTCGGGGCGGACCTGGAGGAAATCCGGATCGAGCACCAGTCGCGCGACCCCTCGGTGCGGGATGCAGACGCCCTTGGGCCGGCCGGTGGAGCCCGACGTGTAGAGGATGTGGGCCAGATCGTCACCGCAGCCATCGTTGAGAGGCGCGTGCCGCTCGTGCGAGGTCCACGTCTCCGACTGCGCATCCAGGCACAGGACGGACCACGGGCCAGCCGGCACCCGGTCCGCGAATGACGCCTGGGTCACCACCGTGATGAGCCGTGCATCACCTGCCATGAAGGCGAGGCGTTCGGAGGGGTAGTCCGGATCCAGCGGCACGTAGGCGCCGCCTGCCTTGAGGATGGCGACGAGCGACACGATGAGTTCAATGCCACGGGGCAAGCACACGCCGACTCGGGGAGCCTCGCGTCCCACACCCCGGTACTTCAGGGCCCATGCGAGCTGATTGGCTTGAGCATCCAGCTCCGCATACGTGAGGGCCTGGCCTCCGTGGCGCACGGCGATGGCGTCCGGACGCGCGGCCACTTGCGCGGCAAAGGCGTGCACGAGGGAGGCATCGCGCGGATAGGGACGGGCGGTGGTGTTCCACTCCACGAGGACGCGGTGGCGCTCCTCCTCGGAGAGCCAGGGCAGGGCGTGAACGCAGGTGTCGGGTTGACGGGTGGCGCCTTCGAGGAGGCGCCGGAAGTGGTCGGCAATGCGCTCGACGGTGCGGGGCTCGAAGAGCGCGGTCGCGTATTCGAACGCGCCCGACAGCCCGTCGTCCGTCTGCTCCAGCATGAGGCTGAGCTCGAACTTGGCCGTATGGGTTTGAAACTCCAGGGCCTGCACCTGGATGCCCGGAAGTTGAAGCAGGGTGCCGGGCGCGTTCTGGAGGGCGAACATCACCTGCACGAGGGGGCCGTGGCTCAGGGAGCGTTCGACGTGCAGCTCCTCCACGAGCTTCTCGAAGGGCAGTTCCTGATGCGCATAGGCGCCCAGGGCTCGGTCGCGCACCTGACGCAGGACTTCGCGGAAGGAGGGAGTGCCTTCCAGCCGAGCGCGCAGGGGCAGCGTGTTGACGAAGAAGCCGATGAGCCCCTCCACCTCTGCGCGCGTGCGATTCGCGATGGGCGTCCCCACCACGAAGTCCCGTTGACCGCTGTAGTGGGACAGCAGCACCTGGAAGCCGGTGAGCAGGGCCATGAACAGCGTGGCCCCTTCCTGGCGCGCCAGTCCTTCCAGTGCCTGGTGGAGTTCCGAGGAGACCTTGAAGCGATGGATGGCCCCCGCGAACCGCTGCACGGCGGGGCGCGGGTGGTCGGTCGGCAACTCCAACACGTGGGGCACGTCCGCGAGCTGCTGCTCCCAGAACCCGAGCTGCTGTCGAAGCACGTCGCCCTGAAGCCACTGTCGCTGCCACGCCGCGCAGTCGGGGTACTGGAGTGGCAGGGGCTCAAGGTCGGAGTTCCGTCCCAGACTCCGCGTCCGGTACTCCGAGGACACCTCGCGGTAGAGCACGCCGAAGGACCAACCGTCGGAGATGATGTGATGCAGGTTGAGCACCAGCACATGCCGCTGTTCCGCCTCGCGGATGAGCCGCGCGCGGAAGAGGGGGCCCTCCGCCAGATTGAACGGCTGCTCCGCCTCGCGCTGCATCCAGGTGGCGGTCTCCTCCGCTGAATGCGACTCCACGCGCTCCAGGGCCACTGACAGCCGCCGAGCGACGCGCTGCACGGAGACCCCGTCACCGGGAAAGGTGGTGCGCAGGGCTTCGTGGCGATCCACCACGGCCTGGAGGGCCTGCTCCAGCACGGAAGCCTCCAGCGCCCCGCCCAGCCGGAGCGCCATCGGCAGTGAGTACAGCGGCGAGCCCGGCATCCAGCGATCGAGGAACCACAGCCGCTGCTGTGAGAAGGACAACTGCTCCCGCGTCGCATCCGTGCACGGAAGGATGCGCGCTTCAACGTGTCCGGAGGTCGGGTGCACCGCTTCCAGTGCGGCCGCGAAATCGCGCAGGGTGGGGTGCTCGAAGAGGGTGCGCAGGGCCACCGGCCGCTGGACCACGTCCCCCAACCGCGCGATGACCTGCGTGGCCAGGAGGGACTGCCCGCCCAGTTCGAAGAAGTGCGCGGTGGCGCTGACGGCGTCCACGCGCAGCACCTCCGCCCAGACCCTGGCGATGCCCCGCTCCAGCGCGGTCTCCGGCGCGACGAAGTCGTCCTCGGCGCCGGGGCGGTCGCGGGGATCCGGCAGTGCCTTGCGGTCCACCTTGCCGTTGACGGTGAGCGGCATCGCGTCCATCACGACGATCGCCGACGGCAGCATGTGCGTGGGCAGGTGGGCCTTCAGGTGTGTCCGCAGCAGGGACGCCGTCAGGGGCTCGCTGGCCTTCACATAGGTGATCAGCCGCTTGTCTCCTGGCACATCCTCGCGCACGAGCGCGACCGCGTCCTGCACGGAGGCGTGAAGGAGCAGCGCCGCTTCGATCTCCCCCAACTCGATGCGGAAGCCGCGCACCTTCACCTGCTGGTCGCCGCGTCCCACGAAGTCCAGCGCGCCGTCCTGTCGCCGCCGCACCAGGTCTCCCGAGCGGTACATGCGTGCGCCCGGTTGGGTGCTGAAGGCATCCGGCAGGAACCGTTCGGCGGTGAGGTCGGGGCGTTGCCAGTAGCCCCACGCGAGGCCGCTGCCGCCCGTGTACAGCTCGCCCACGACGCCCGGGGGGACCTCGTGGCCCGCCTCGTCCAGCACGTAGACCGACGTGCCGGAGATGGCGTGGCCGATGGGCACGGGCCCGGCGTCGAGCGGCGCGCGCAGGGTCTGGCAGCTCGTGAACGTGGTGTTCTCGGTGGGCCCGTAGCCGTTGATGACGCGGATGTGGGGCAGGGCCTCCAGGGCGCGCCGGGCGTGGGCCGGCGAAATCACATCTCCGCCTGTGCAGAGCTGCCGCAGCGTGTCCATGCCCGACAGGCCCAGGTCCACCAGGGTGTTGAAGAGGCCGGTGGTGAGGAACGCCGTCGTCACCCGCTCCGTGCGCAGGAAGGCGCCCAGTTCGTCCAGCGCCGATGCGCCCCGGGAGAACACCGCGAGGCGACCGCCGTTGAGCAGCGCCCCCCAGAGTTCGAACGTGGACGCGTCGAACGCCACGGGCGCCATCTGCAACAGCACCTCGTCCGGCCCCAGGTGCACGAAGTTCGTATCGAGCACCAGCCGCAGCACGCCCCGGTGCGGAACGCAGACGCCCTTGGGCCGCCCCGTGGAGCCCGACGTGAAGAGGACGTACGCCAGGTCTTCCGGAACGGCGTCGCACTCGGGGGGCCTGTCGCTGAAGCCCGCCAGGAGGTCCGCGTGCGCATCCAGGCAGAGCGTGTGCCAGTCACCGACGGGCAGTCGCGACTCCATCGCCGCGTGCGTGAGGATGATCCGCACGCTCGAATCCGCGGCCATGAAGGCAAGCCGCTCCGCCGGGTACTCCGGATCCAGCGGGACATACGCGCCGCCCGCCTTGAGGATGCCCAGTAGCGCGACGAGCAGCTCCACCGAGCGTGGCAGACACACGCCCACCCGCGGCTGTTCGCGGCCCACGCCCCGGGCCTTCAACGCATTCGCGAGCCGGTTCGCCCGCGCGTCCAGCTCCGCGTACGTGAGCTGCTGCCCGTCACAATGGACGGCGACGGCCTGGGGGCGCAGGGCGACCTGTGTCTCGAAGGCCTCGGCGATGTTTCGAGGAGACAGACCCCGGGGGGACGGGGAGGCGTCGACGGTGTCGATCATGTCGTCGCGCCGCGCCCCTGGAGGTGGGGGGACCAGCGCCGCCGCGTGAGGCACGGAGGCGGATGAAACAGGGGCGACGCGTGACTTGAATTAAAGGGATGTTGAAGAGATGCGCGCAAGGTCGGACGCCGCTCGCCACCGTGGCGGGGAGGCTGACCTCACGCGTTCGCGTTCCCTCCCGATGTCACGGATGTTTCATGGCGCGCAGAGCAGGCCGGGCTCGGGCGCGTCCTGATCCTGCAACGCCAGCAGGCACGCGATGGCGTCCGGATCCACCGAATCCATCAGGTACGTGCGGCGCCACAGCATCGCGGCGAAGCGCTGGGGAAGCTGCGCGTCGGGAGCGACGAGCGCGCGGCGCACCCCGTTGCTGCCCTGCGCGGCGCGAGCCTGCGCGGCCTCCAGCTTCGCGACCTCGTCGGCGCAACCCTCCGGGCAGTTGTAGAGGAACACCGCGTGCCCGTGCTCCAGGTTGTGCAGCCACGAGCAGCGCGGCTGCTCCGTGGTGTAGCTCTGGCACTGCAACCACGTGGGGCAGTGCATGCCGGAGTTGGGCGGGTTCTCTGCGTTGCCGCACGCGGTGCTGCCGCACGAGCTCACGTGGTTGGACGCGGTGACCGCGGACAGTGGGAAGGAGAAGCGCTCGCAGGCCTCGCCGCCCGGAGTCGGGTCATCGGAGGTGGAGTCGCAAGCGAGGCACAACGCGAGGAGGAGGGCAGGGAGGGCGCGAAGCATCCACCCCGTCATATCGCAATCATCCACCGCTCAGCCCGGAGCGACACCCCGGCGCTCCACGTCGCGGTCGTTCAGGCCCCGGAAGCCCATGCCCTCCAGCATGCGCAGGAAGTCCGGGGGCGGCAGGCTGCCACTGGCCACGTGTCGGACGTCGCCTTCCTCGGAGGTCTCTTCCAGCGTCGCACGCTCGCCGCTGCCGATCAGTCCCGTGAGGTTCACCGGCGCGCGGCTTCTCAGCGTGAAGTCCACGCGGCCGGGCACGTAGCCGGTGTTCGCGGCGATGACGACATGGTCGGGCATCCGCTGGGCCCAGCGCACCGCGACCAGGGGATGCACCTGGGTCTCGGAGCTGAACAGCAGCAGGGCCACCTTGCCCGCGAAGCGTGGCGGCGTCTTCGCGCAGCGGACCACCTCGCGCTGGACCTCCAGCCGGCAATCGCGCAGCGCGTCCACGCCGAGCACGCGACTCTCCAGGATGTCCGACGCGCTCCCCGCGCGCAGCAACACCTGCATCGCCAGCGGCGTGGCGACGCGGTGCGAGCGCGTGGCCGCGTTCAACAGCGAGACGGTCTCCACCACCGCCGTCCGCTTCGCCCGCCGCAGCGCGTCCTTGAGGAAGGGCATCGGCGCATCCGGGCCCAACGCCGCCACGGTGCCCAGCGCGGCCAGCCACTCCAGGGGCCCGGGCACGACGAAGGGCGACATCAGGACGTAGGTGAGCACGCTGGTGTTGGCGACGGGCTCGTGGCCGTGCGCGCTCAGCACTTGGACCCCGGGCGGGAACCCGTTCGCGCCCCGCCGGTCATGGCGATCCACGACGAGCGTGGGCAGTCCCGGCAGCAGCGGCCCACCCCAGCGGCTGCCCATGTCCAACACCACCAGCGCCTCCGCCGGCGCCGTGCCCAGGCGCTCCAGGAAGGTCTCGCTGTGCAGGTCCTCTCCCTTGCCTGGCAGCCGGGCTGTCGGGCGCGCCCCCAGGGACTGGAGCGCCCGGAGCATCAACACCCCGGAGGCCAATCCATCCGCGGTCGGGTGCGGGACGACCAGCACGTGCTTGCCCCGGCAGTCCTCCAGGAACCGCCGGGCCTCCGCCAGCGCGGGCTCCGGCGCCGGCCAACTGGCATCCCTGGTGTGTCCGAGCAGCATGAAGCAAAGCTGTCACTCCCTGTAGCTGCGCGGCAGGGACGGCTCGTCACGGCTGGCTGCTCCCCGTTCGACCCGCGAGGGTGCTCCGAAGCCGTTCCCATGACGGAGGACACGACGTGGCACGCCAGATGGACGCAGCGCGGCGAACCGACTTCACGGGTGCGAGGGCCCGCCAGTTCCCCTAGTGTCCGCGCCCATGACCCGGACCTTCCTCCTGCAGCCCCTGATGCGCGCGGCCCTGGCCGCCGTGTCGCTCGCGGCCACCACCTCCGGCGCGCAGCCGGCCCCGCCTGCTCCGGCCACCAAGGCCACCGCCGCCGAGGCGAAGCAGTTCACCGAGAAGCTGAACGCGGACCTGAAGCAGCTCTGGACCCGGCAGGCCACCGCCGAGTGGATCAAGTCCACGTACATCACCGACGACACGGAGCGGAACGCGGCCTCCGTCAACGAGGAGGTGATGGCCTACGTCAACGGCGCCATCAAGGACTCGCGCCGCTTCGACGGGCTGAAGCTGGATCCGGAGACGGCGCGCCTGCTGCACCTGCTGCGCGTCTCCCAGACGCTGCCCGCCCCGGCGAACGCCGCCCAGCGCTCGGAGCTGGCCGCCACCGCGGCGAAGCTGGACGGCATGTACGGCAAGGGCAAGTACTGCGGCAAGGACGGCAAGGCGAAGTGCCGCGACCTGGGCGAGCTGTCCGACGTGATGGCCCAGAGCCGCGACGAAGCCGCGCTGCTCGATGCGTGGCAGGGCTGGCACGCCATCAGCCGCCCCATGCGCCCGCTCTACACCCAGCTCGTGAGCCTCTCCAACGCGGGCGCGAAGGACATCGGCTTCAACGACCTGGGCACGCTGTGGCGGTCCGGGTACGACATGCCGCCCGCCGACTTCGAGAAGGAGGCCCAGCGCCTCTGGGGCCAGGTCAAGCCCATGTACGACGAGCTGCACTGCTACGTGCGCGGCCGGCTCGCGAAGCAGTACGGCGAGGCGAAGGTGCCCGCCGGCAAGCCCATCCCCGCGCATCTGCTGGGCAACATGTGGGCGCAGGAGTGGAACAACATCTACCCGCTGGTGGAGCCGTTCCCCGGGCAGGCCAGCCTGGACGTGGACGCCGCGCTGGTGAAGCAGGGCTATGACGCGCAGAAGATGGTGCGGCTGGGCGAGAAGTTCTTCACCTCGCTGGGCCTCAAGCCGCTGCCGCCGACCTTCTGGGAGCGCTCGCAGTTCACCAAGCCGAAGGACCGCGACGTCGTCTGCCACGCCTCCGCCTGGGACGTGACGTACGACAACGACGTGCGCATCAAGATGTGCATCAAGCCCACCGAGGAGGACCTGGTCACCATCCACCACGAGCTGGGGCACGACTACTACTACTCGTACTACTACAAGCTCCCCGTCCTCTTTCAGGCCGGCGCAAACGACGGCTTCCACGAGGCCATTGGCGACGCGCTCACGCTCTCCATCACCCCGGCCTACCTTCAGCAGGCGGGCCTGTTGAGCGCGGTGGAAAAGAACGACAAGAACGTCATCAACCTGCAGCTCAAGGACGCTCTGGAGAAGGTGGCCTTCCTGCCCTTCGGTCTGTTGGTGGACCAGTGGCGCTGGGATGTTTTCAGCGGGAAGGTGAAGCCGGCGGACTACAACAAGACCTGGTGGGCGCTGCGTCAGAAGTACCAGGGCGTGAGCGCGCCGTCAGCCCGCACGGAGCAGGACTTCGACCCGGGCGCCAAGTACCACGTGCCCGCGAACGTGCCGTACACGCGCTACTTCCTCGCGCGCATCCTCCAGTTCCAGTTCCACAAGTCGCTGTGCGAGGCGGCCGGCATCCAGGGCCCCCTCAACGAGTGCTCCGTCTACGGCAACAAGGCGGCGGGGCAGCGGCTCCAGGCGATGCTGGAGCTGGGCGCGAGCAAGCCCTGGCCGGAGGCGCTGGCCGCGATGACAGGCGGCAGGCAGATGGACGCCACGCCCATGCTGGAATACTTCGCTCCCTTGCGACGCTGGCTCCAGGAACAGAACAAGGGCCAGAAGTGCGGTTGGTGAGTTGAACGGGGAGTAGACAGGTTCCGGGAGGGGCGTCTAGGCTTCCTCCCGTCCTTCGTAGGGTTGACTCTCTGTGGGACCGGACGGCGACTCTCCCTGTCCGAGATGAAAGAAGAACAAGGCAATGGCGACCGGTACCGTGAAGTGGTTCAACGATGCGAAGGGCTTCGGCTTCATCACCCAGGACGGCGGCGGCGAGGACGTGTTCTGCCACCACACCGCGATCAACGCGGACGGCTTCCGCTCGCTGGCCGAAGGCCAGAAGGTGGAGTTCGAAGTGACCAAGGGCCCCAAGGGCCTGCAGGCGCAGAACGTTCGCGCGATCTGAGCCTGTCGTCATCCTGACGACTTCTTGCAGCATCCCGGAAGGTCCGTCCCCCCAGGGTCGGGCCTTCTGTATTTTGG
The DNA here is from genome assembly GCF_026626765.1 of Corallococcus sp. bb12-1. Classification (NCBI taxonomy): domain Bacteria; kingdom Pseudomonadati; phylum Myxococcota; class Myxococcia; order Myxococcales; family Myxococcaceae; genus Corallococcus; species Corallococcus sp. bb12-1. Next base: position 198,381 of record NZ_JAPNJZ010000030.1, read on the forward strand.
GGGGTAGACTTCCGACCGGACCGGTGTTTAGTGTGCGCCCGTCTTGTAGGGTTGATTCTCTGTAAGGACCGGAAGGCGTCTCTGCCTCTCCGTGATGAAAGAAGAGCAAGGCAATGGCTACCGGTTCCGTGAAGTGGTTCAACGATGCGAAGGGCTTCGGTTTCATCACGCAGGACGGCGGGGGCGAGGATCTCTTCTGCCACCACACGTCGATCCAGGCGGATGGCTTCCGCTCGCTGGCCGAAGGCCAGAAGGTGGAGTTCGACGTCGCCCGCGGCCCCAAGGGCCTGCAGGCGCAGAACGTTCGCCCGATCTGAGCGCGTCGTCGTCTTCGTGACGACGTCCTGATGCACCCACAGAAGGTCCGATCCTCCCGGGTCGGGCCTTTTGTATTTTCCGGAGCCCGCATGCCTGCCCCTACCTCGCGCGTCTCGCGCCTGCGCTTCCTCCCGCTGGTGGCCGCCCTCGGCTGCGCCACGTCCACCACCCCCACGGCCCCCTTCCCGGCGGACGCCCGGAGCGCCACCGCCCCGGCCGCCCCCGTGACGAAGCAGGCCCTGGGCGCGCTGAAGGCGGAGCTGGTCGCGAAGCACGGCGAGGCGCAGCGGGCCCGCATCGAGCGCGGGGTGGAGCAGGTGGCTTCGCTGTGGCGCGCGGACGACGGGGACCTGCCGGCCTTCGTGCGCGAGCAGTTCCTGCCGGAGGGCCCCCAACTGGACGCGACGTTCCGGCGGATGGAGGGGCTGTTCGAACAGTTCGACGGGCACATGAACGAGCTGGGCCGGGAGCTCCAGTGGTTCACGGATCTGGACCTGGGGCCGCTGTTGCCGGTGGAGCCGCTGCTGGCGGCGTACGACCCTTCCTCCAACGTCACGTCGGACCTGTTCCAGGCGAAGCCGGGCTTCGTCGCGCTGCTCAACTTCCCGCTCACCACGCTGGAGGAGCGGGTGAAGGCGGGCCCCACGTGGACGCGGCGGCAGTGGGCGGAGGCGAAGCTGGCCTCGCGCTTCAACCGGCGCGTGCCGGCGGAGGTGGAGCAGCAGGTGTCCAAGGCCATCGCGGCCGCGAACCTCTACATCGCTGAGTACAACGTCTGGATGCACCACCTGGTGGACGCGAAGGGCCAGCGCCTGTTCCCCAAGGGCCTGCGGCTCATCAGCCACTGGAACCTGCGCGATGAGCTGAAGGCGGACTACACGGACGCGGCGGGGCTCGCGAAGCAGCGGATGATCGTCCAGGTGATGGAGCGCATCGTCACCCAGTCCATTCCCGCCGCCGTCATCGACAACCCGCGCGTGGACTGGGATCCGTTCACCAACGCGGTGACGGTGGCCCCGCCGGAGTCGGTGGAGCCGAACGCGCCGGACCGGCCCGCGAAGGCGGACGTCGCGCCGGAGCCGGACACGCGCTACGCGCGGCTGCTCGCCACGTTCCAGGCCTCGAGGCGCGCGGATCCGTATTCGCCGGTGGCCCCCACGCGCATCGCGCGCAGCTTCGAACTGGAGCGAGGCCTGCCGGAGGCGCGGGTGCGCGCGCTGCTCACACAGCTGCTCTCATCGCCGCTGGTGCCGCGCGTGGCGAAGCTCATCGAGTCCCGGCTGGGCCGCCCGCTGGAGCCGCAGGACCTCTGGTACCCCGGCTTCCGTCCGGGCGCGAAGATGCCGGAGGCGCAGTTGAATGCGCTGACGCGCAAGCGCTACCCCACGGCGGAGGCGTTCGCGCGCGACATCCCCCGCATCCTCCAGGGCCTGGGCTTCACGCGGGAGAAGGCGGACGTGCTCGCGTCGTACATCCGCGTGGATGCGTCCCGAGGCGCGGGCCATGCGCAGCCGGCGCTGCGCCGGGGGGACTTCCCGCGCCTGCGCACGCGCGTGGAGCCGGGGGGCATGGACTACAAGGGCTACAACATCGCGGTGCACGAGCTGGGGCACAACGTGGAGCAGGTCTTCAGCCTGTACAACGTGGACCACACGCTCTTGTCCGGGGTGCCCAACAACGCCTTTACCGAAGCGCTCGCGTTCGTCTTCCAGGCGCGTGACCTGGAGCTCCTGGGCCTGGGCAAGCCCGACGCGGCGAGCGAGCGCGAGCGGGTGCTCAACGACTTCTGGCAGTCCTGGGAGATCGCTGGCGTGGCGTTGGTGGACATGGCCACGTGGCACTGGATGTACGAACACCCGGACGCCACGCCCGCCGAGCTTCGCGACGCGGTGGCGCAGGTGTCGCGCGACGTGTGGAACCAGTACTACGCGCCGGTGCTGGGGCGGAAGGACAGCCCGCTGCTGGGCATCTACAGCCACATGATCAGCTACCCGCTGTACCTGCCGGACTACCCGCTCGGGCACCTCATCGCCTTCCAGATCGAAGAGCACCTGAAGAAGCATGGCCCCCTGGGCGCGGAGTTCGAACGCATGGCCATCTTCGGGTCCGTCACGCCCGACGAATGGATGCGCAACGCCACCGGAGCCCCCGTCAGCGCGGAGTCGTTGTTGCGCGCCACTGCCGCGGCCCTGTGATATCCGGGCCTTTCTTCATTCACCCCTACTGAAGGAATGGCCATGAATCCTATTTTCCGTGCGGTACTGCTGGGCTCGCTGTCGACGGTGGTCGGCTGTGCTTCGATGAAGGGTGGCACGAAGCCGGAGCCCACCGAGCCGACTCCCGTGGCGTCGCTGGTCGACAACTGTGATCCCACGCAGAAGGAGATCGCGAAGGAGGGCGACGCGCTGGCGAGCCCCTACGGCATCGACCAGCACGTGGCGAAGAACTTCGCGAACGGCAAGGTGTCCTGGCTGATGACGGACAGCGCGTACCAGAAGTTCGTGGTGCAGACGGGCGCGAAGAACTTCGGCCGCTGCAACGACGTGGCCTGCTACCTGTTCGCGGCGCCGTCGGAGACCATCCAGGGCGCGGTGGAGAAGTCGAAGACGGCGGACGGGAAGCATGATCCGGCGGTGCTGGGCCAGGCGCTGGGCCTGCCGGCGAAGAACTTCGAAGGCCCGCTGCGGATGATGACGCTGGACCTGGCGGACCGGAAGGTCTGCGCGCGGCTGCCGGTGGACGCGGACCCTGGCGTGTGGAAGTGCACCACGCCCGAGGACAAGGACTGCTTCAAGTTCGGCGGCTACACGTCGGGTGGCGTGCCGGAGATCATGGTCATCAACGCCCCGGTGGCGGACGCCCAGGTGGCGGAAATCCCGTGAGTGACGAGGAGGTGCTCCTCCAGAGCCCGCTCCTGTACCGCGTGCTGCGCGACAGGAGCGGGGCGCTGTCCATCGAGGTGGTGGTGGGCGGCATCGTCCAGTTCGAAGTGCGCGTGCTCCTGAACGAAGAGGAGTCCGAGTCCTTCGCGCGGGAGGGGCGTGCCTTCGCGGACCGGCTGGCCCAGGCCATCATGGCGGACCCGCCTTTCGGCGGACGTTCGGTGCGCTCGCCGGTGTGACGTGGATGCGGGGGCCCGCGCGACGCGGGCCCCCGGGGTGTCGAGCGGTGGGACCTACTGTCCGACGGCGGTGTTGCCGGGCACTTCCACCAGCTCCACCTCGAACTGGAGCACGGCGCCCACGGGGATGCGCGAACCGGAAGGCGGACGGTCGCCGTAGGCGGTGTTGGCGGGGCAGGTGAGCTTCGCCTTGCCGCCGACCTTCATCTTCTGCACGCCCTGGGTCCAGCAGGCGATGACGCCGTTGAGCGGGAACTCCACCGGCACGCCGCGCTTGAAGGAGCTGTCGAACTCCGTGCCGTCGACGAGGGTGCCCCGGTAGTGCACCTTCACTGTGTCGGTAGCGCGCGGGCTCTTGCCGGTGCCGGCCGTCAGCTCACGGTAGAGGACGCCGGAGGGCAGCTTCGTGGTGCCGGGCTCCTTCGCGGCGCGCTCCAGCGTGGCCACGTTGGCCTGGGCCAGACGGTTCTTGGCGAGCGCCTGGACCCGGGGCGAGAGTTCCTTGGGGTCCACATCGGGCGCGGCGCTGGTGAGCGCATCCTGGAGCCCGCGCTGGAGGATCTGGATCTCCTCGGGCGTGAGGGCGAGCGCCGTCACGTTCTGGCCCAGCGACACTCCGAGCGAATAGATCGTCTTCTGGTCGTCCGTCTTGAGTTCCAGGGGGGCCGCGGCGGGCGCCTTGGCTTCGGCCGAGGCGGCCGGCTTGGAGGTCTTCGTCGAGGTCTGTGCCAGGGCGAAGCCCGGAGCGCCAAGCGCCAGCACCAGGGCCGCCATCCACTGCGTACGCATGCTTCCGCCTTTCACGAGAATGGGCGGGACTATAGGGCCCCTCATGCGTCACCGGTCATCCTTGGCGAACGTGCGCGGGCAGACCGCGGGCACAGGTCCGCGCGAAGAATCCAGCGAGCGGAAAAAACATGGCGCATGCAGCCCGGCCTACCGTGCCTGGAGCGCGCCGTTTTCTTGCGCGCATGACGACTGACCGTACTGTGCCTCCAGGTCGCTGCACCCCCGCAGCAACCTGTTGCACCAGCCGGAGGTCATGAGCCAATGAGCGAGAAGCGGAAGGCCAATCGAGCGCCCCTGGACATCTACCTCAACAAGTACATGGGCGGCGTGCCGTACATGACCCGCGCCGCGGACATCAGCCAGGAAGGCGTCAGCCTGTCGCGCCTCATCGAGCCCCAGCACGAAGCGCGTCGCGTGGGCCTCCAGTTCCAGCTCCCCGGCTCCGAGGAGATCATCTACGCCGAGGGTGAAGTCGTACGCGAGTGGAAGGAGTTGGGCCGCCGCGAGCAGTCGGGCGTGCGTTTCACCCTGCTCACCGAGCGGCACCGCAAGATGATCGACGCCTACGTCGACCGTCACGCGAACGAGAACTGACGCTCGGCGTTACCCTGCGGGTGTGCCACCGCGCTTACGCGGTGCCACCGGCGGTTCGCGGTGCGCACGGAAGTCGGGTCCAGTGGATCCGCCCGTGCCCCGGGTTGCCTTGACTTCGCGCGGAGTGGCCCCCTTGAATGACCGGAGTGGTTTCCTGTGCGCTCGCCGCATCTTCGGCGACAGCGGGAGGAGTGCTCCGTGAGGCGTTCGCTGTGGGGTTTGTTGCTGGTCGTGCCGCTGACGGCGCTGGGCCAGGGCAAGGACACGCAGGTCGCCGCACCCGCCGCGCCCGCCTCGGGCGAAGCCGCGCGCACGCTCGCCAGCGCCGGCATCAACTGGGAAGGCCAGATCCTGCGCGCCACGGGCGCTGGGGCCCCGGACCTGAAGGCGGCCAATCCCGCGCAGGCGCGACTTGGCGCCGAACGTGCCGCGAAGTTGGACGCGTTCCGCAACCTGCTGGAGCAGGCCAAGGGCATCCAGGTGAGCGCGGGCCGCACCGTGGCCGACGAGTGGGCACGCGATGAGGTGAAGGGCCGCGTTGAAGGCGCCATCAAGGGCTACAAGGTCGTGGCCCGGCGGTACTTCTCCGACAGTGGCGTGGAGCTGGACGTGGAGGTGCCCCTGGCAGCGCTCTCCGCGGCGCTGACGCCCGCGCAGGACGCGGTCATCGTGCTCAATGCCGAAGGCGCGAAGAAGTACACGGGGCTCGTGGTGGACGCGCGCGGCCTGGGCCTGAAGCCGGTGCTCGCGCCCCGTCTGGTGGACGCGGCCGGCAAGCCGCTCTACAGCGCGACGGTGCTCACCGAGGAGGCGCGCGGTGCCACAGGCGTGGCGGCCTGGTTCGAGAACCTGGATGCCGCCAAGAAGGCCACGCTGGTGGGCGACAAGCCGCTCGTGGTGAAGGCCGCGCAACTCCAGGGCTCCGATCTGGTCCTCGACGCGGAAGGGGCTCGCACGCTCACCGAGGCGAACACGCGGTTCCTGGCCGAGGGCCGGGTCGCCATCGTCACGCAGTAGCCGCCCGGTTTCGCGGCGGACCAAGGAACGCCGATGCTCCTGCAACGCTCCGTGCTCTGCCTGTTCCTTGCGCTGACGGTCGGCTGCGCGGCGAAGCAGGAGCAGCCGGCGACGGTGGCCCGGGCGCGGGAGCTGATGGCCTCGGCCGGAGGCAAGCGCGGCGACCTGGTACTCCGGTGCGAACCCGCGGACGCCGAGGTGTTGCTGGACGGGGTGCAGCAGGGCCTGTGCAGCGACTTCTCCAGCGTGTCCCGCAGCCTGCGGTTGAGCGACGCGGGCTTCCATCAGGTGGAAGTGAAGAAGCGGGGCTTCTGGCCCTACACGACCTACTACGAGCCCAGCGGGGCGCGGGTGACGCTGAAGGTCAAGCTGCGTCCGGTCGTGCCCGAGGCAGGGAGCGGGACTCAGTAGAGCGATTGCGCGCGACGTGAGCGGTGCCGTTGCCGGGGCTGGCGTTCGGGGCCAGGAAGGAGCGCACCCAGGTGCCGGGGCCCCAGGTGTCGCTGGAGCAGTGGACGGAAGAGTCCGTTCCGCTCCAGTCGGACCGGCACAGGGGAACGCGGAGCTGGGCAACCACGAAGGTCGGTGCCCTGGTCCGCAAGGTGGCGGGCGACCGCTTTGGACCGTTCGTGAATCGCAATCCGGGACCGAAGACACCGTAGGATGGGAGGGGACAGGGAGGCGGTCATCGGACGTCGCAAGAGAGGCAGTGAGCGCGCGGTGAAGGTCCTCCAGCAGGCCCCCGCCCCGGAAATCTCCCCCGTGCTGCACGTCGTGCACCCGGAGCCGGTGCCCCCGGCTGGAGATCCGGCGGCGCTGGACGAAGCGGCGGCGCGTCGGGTGGATCTGGTGTGGTCCGGCGCGATGGTGGGCTCGCTGGCCCTGGTGTTCGCGCTCCTGTCGGTGTTCGGCGGGGTGGCGGTGCCGGTGCTGCTGGCGCTGACGGGCGCGTACGCGTTCAACCCGGTGGTGACGCTGCTGGAGAAGCGCGGCCTGGATCGCACGCTGGGCACGTCGCTGCTCTTCGTCGCTGGCACGTTGCTGATGGTGGGCGCGGGCCTGTACCTGGTCCCGGTGTTCCGTGACGAGGCGGCGAAGCTGCCCGGCTTCTTCACGCGGGCCAGCACCCAGGTGGTGCCGCAGGTGGAGTCGCTGCTGGGCATGTCGCTGCCGGAGCTGGTGAGCCAGCGCACCGCGGAGCTGGGTGAGAAGGCCTCCGAGCTGCTCCAGAGCGCGGGCCCCACGGCGGCGCGGCTCGTCGCGAGCTTCGCCGGCAACACCGCGCGCTTCGTGGCCACGCTGCTGGGCCTGTCGGTGGTGCCGGTGCTGGCGTTCTTCTTCCTCCAGGACTACCCGCGCCTCATGGGGAGCATCAAGGACCTGCTGCCTCGCCGCTCGGTGGCGCTGGTGAGCCAGCGCTTCCGCGAGGTGGACGAGGTGCTGTCCGCCTTCGTTCAGGGCCAGCTCGCGGTGGGCGCCATCCTGTCGGTCATCTACGCGGTGGGCCTGTCCGTGGCCCGCATCGACCTGGCCATCGCCATCGGCCTCATCGCGGGCTTCGGCAACATGGTGCCGTACCTGGGCACCGGCATCGGCGTGGTGCTCGCGATGATGGGCGTGCTGCTGTCGTGGCAGGGGCCGTGGCAGCTCGCGGTGGTGGCGGCGACCTTCGTGGTGGGGCAGATGCTGGAGGGCTTCGTCATCACCCCGCGCGTCGTGGGCGAGAAGGTGGGCCTGTCCGCCGTGGCGGTCATCCTCGCGGTGCTCGCGTTCGGGGAGCTGTTCGGCTTCGTGGGCATCCTGCTGGCGGTGCCGGCCAGCGCCATCCTCAAGGTCGTCCTGAGCGTGGTCATCCAGCGCTACCGCCGCACCGACCTCTACAAGGGGGGAGCTGGCGGTCCGTGACGAAGCTGGAGCAACTGCACCAGGAGATCATCGCGTGCCGGGCCTGCCCCAGGCTCGTGGAGTGGCGCGAAGAGGTGGCCCGGGTGAAGCGTCGGGCCTACCGGGACTGGGAGTACTGGGGCAGGGCTGTCCCCGGTTTCGGGGATCCGAACGCCCGGCTGATCATCGTGGGGTTGGCCCCCGCGGCGCACGGCGCCAACCGGACGGGTCGGTACTTCACCGGGGACCGCTCCGGGGAGTTCCTCATGGCGGGCCTGCACCGCGCGGGCTTCGCCAACCAGTCCCGGAGCGACCGCATCGACGACGGGCTCAAGCTGACGGACGCCTTCATCGTCGCCGCCGCCCGGTGCGCCCCGCCGGACAACAAGCCCCTGCCGGAGGAGCTGGCCCGGTGCGCTCCGTTCCTGGATCGGGAGATGGCGCTGCTGCCCGGCCGGGTGCTGCTCGCCCTGGGGGCCATCGGTTGGAACGCCGCGCTGGCGTCGGCGACCCGCACGGGCGGCGTCATCCCTCCGCCCCGGCCTGCCTTCGGCCATGGTGCCGAGTTCCGGCTGCCAGACGGCCGGTGGCTCGTGGGCAGCTACCACGTCAGCCAGCAGAACACCCAGACGGGGAGGCTCACGCCCGCCATGTTCGACGCCGTGACGAAGCGGATCCGGGTGTTGTTGGATGAAGGGAAGTAGGGCGGGGCCGCGCGCGTTGGGCTGGGGAACAAGAAGCCCCCGTGTTCGTGTTTCCTTGACAGGTGTGGGAGCCCGCTGTTATTCCCCGCGCCATCCGCACGACGGGTCGTTAGCTCAGCGGTAGAGCACTACCTTGACACGGTAGGGGTCAGTGGTTCGATCCCACTACGACCCATCACAGTAAGCGTTCCATCTCGCGGGCGGCAGGCTTCCAAAGAGCCTGCCGCCCGTGGTTTTTCCAGCGCAGGGGTTTTCAAGCCATGTCCGAATCCATCACGGTGACGCTCCCCGACGGCAGCCAGAAGCAGACGCCTCGCGGGACGACCATCGCGGACTTCGTGAAGGGCAGCATCGGTGTGGGGCTCGCGAAGGCGGCCCTGTTCGCCCGGGTGAACGGCCAGGACGTGGACCTGTCGCGCCCGCTGGACGAGGACGCGAAGCTCCAGATCTTCACGCCCAAGAGCCCGGAAGGGTTGGATCTGATCCGCCACGACGCCGCGCACGTGGTCGCCAGCGCCGTGCAGCGGCTGTTCCCCGGCACGCAGGTGACCATCGGTCCGTCGACGGAGGAGGGCTTCTACTACGACTTCTTCCGCGAGAAGCCCTTCACGCCGGAGGAGCTGGAGAAGATTGAAGCGGCCGCCAACGCGGAGCTCAAGCAGGACGCCGCCTTCGTCCGCACGGAGATCTCCATGGAGGACGCCGTGCGTCTCTTCGAGGGGAAGGGCGAGACCTTCAAGGTGGAGATCGTCAAGGACATCGCCGCCAAGGGCGCGAAGACGCTGACGCTCTACACCCACGGTGACTGGGTGGACTTCTGCCTGGGGCCCCACGCGCCCAGCACGGGGAAGATCGGCGTCATCAAGATCCTCTCCTCCAGCGGCGCCTACTGGCGCGGCGACCACCGCAACCCGATGCTCCAGCGCGTGTACGGCACGGCGTTCTTCGACAAGAAGGCGCTGGATGCGTACATGACGCGCATCGAGGAAGCGAAGAAGCGCGATCACCGCAAGCTGGGCAAGGAGTTGGATCTCTTCCACTTCCACCCGTACGCGCCGGGCGCGGCCTTCTGGACGCCCAAGGGCACCACGCTCTACCAGACGCTGTCGGACTGGATGCGCTCGCTCACGTCCGGTGACGGCTACGTGGAGATCAAGACGCCCCTGATGTTCAACAAGGGGCTGTGGGAGACCAGCGGCCACTGGGGCAAGTACAAGGAGAACATGTTCCTGGTGCTCGACAGCGAGTCCGGCGAGCACGACTTCTCCCTCAAGCCGATGAACTGCCCGTCGCACCACCTGTTCTACGGCTTCAAGAAGCACAGCTACCGCGACCTGCCCCTGCGCCTGCACACCCAGGACGTGCTGCACCGCAACGAGGCGGCGGGTTCCCTGGGCGGCCTCACCCGCGTGCGCCAGTTCGCGCAGGACGACGCGCACATCTACTGCACGGAGGCCCAGATCACCGACGAGGTGCGGCGCTTCGTGAAGCTGCTGGATCGCGTCTACAAGGCGGTGGGCCTCACCTACGCGGTGAAGCTGTCCACGCGCCCCGTGCAGCGCCTGGGGGATGACTCCCTCTGGGATCGCGCCGAGGACGGCCTCAAGGCCGCGCTGGAGTCGCTGGGCCTGGAGTACGAGCTGGCCCCGGGCGACGGCGCCTTCTACGGCCCGAAGATCGACTTCGCGGTGTCGGACAGCATCGGCCGCCGGTGGCAGCTGGGCACCATGCAGTTGGACTACCTGGCCCCGGAGCGCTTCGACCTGACGTACGTGGGCGAGGACAACGCCCCGCACCGTCCGGTCGTCCTCCACCGCGCCATCTTCGGCTCCTTCGAGCGCTTCACCGCCATCCTCATCGAGCACTTCGCCGGCGCGTTCCCGGCGTGGCTCGCCCCGGTGCAGGCGACGCTCGTGTACGTGGCGGACCGTCAACTGGACTACGCCCGCAAGGTGCGTGACGACCTGCGCGCCAAGGGCTACCGGGTGGAGCTGGACGAGCGCGGCATCACGCTCAACGCGAAGATCCGCGAGGCCCAGATCCAGAAGATCCCGTTCACCCTCGTCGTGGGTGACAACGAGGTGGAAGCCGGCGCCGTGTCCCCCCGTCGCTACGGCGGCGAGGACCTCAAGTCGATGAAGATGGCCGACTTCGAGGCGCTGCTGGCGAAGGAAGCGGCCCTGCCCTGACTTGGGGTAGGGATTTGTAGGGACGGGTAGTGCGAGGGGTGGCGGTGGTTTCAGCGGTCGCTGTAGGAAACGCTACCCCCCTCGCCCCGAAAGAGTGATAGACGCTTCCGCTCAAAGCGTCCGCGAACCGTGTGTCGTGGACCGCCGTCAGCCGCGATGGCTGCCGTGCCGACAGGAAGCAGAAGGAAGGACTGGGACCATGCCCAAGTTGAAGACCCGCAGCAGCGCGAAGAAGCGCTTCCAGGTGAAGAAGAGCGGCCAGGTGAAGTTCGGCAAGGCCTTCAGCAAGCACCTGTTCACCTTCTCCAAGACGGCCAAGCAGAAGCGCGGCAACCGGGGTACCGGTCACCTGCGCGACATGGACGCGAAGAAGGTCATCAAGGAGCTGTTCCCCTACGGGGCCTGAGTTTTTCCTCGGGCTTGGACCATCCGTGAGTCCTGGCGGAGCGGCGTGAGGCCGGCACCCCAGGGTCACCTTCAAGAAGTCAGGAGTGTGTCATGCGCGTCAAAAAGGGATTCAAGGCTCGTCGTCGTCGTAATCGCATTCTCAAGCTGGCCAAGGGTTTCCGCGGCCGCCGCAAGAATTGCTACAAGCGCGCCAACCAGGCCGTGGAACGCGCCCTGGACTACGCCACCCGCGACCGCGCGGTGCGCAAGCGCAACTTCCGCTCACTGTGGATCGTCCGTATCAACGCGGCGGCTCGCACGGTGGGTCTGTCGTACTCGAAGCTGATCGCCGGTCTGGCGAAGGCGAAGATCGGCCTGGATCGCAAGGTCCTGTCCGACATGGCCATCGCGGATCCCGCGGGCTTTGCCGCCGTCGCCAACATCGCGAAGGCAGCCTGAGACCCGGCCGGCTCCTGAAGCCGGCCCCCTGAAGACAAACGGGCTGCCTCCAACACGGGGGCGGCCCTCTTTTTTTGCCCGGCGTCGAATGGCGCCCGGGGCGCGTAACGGAAGGCGGGAAGAGGACCATGCGAGACCGGTTGCAGGCGTTGGCGGACGCGGCGCGCCAGGAGATCGCGGGCGTGTCGGAGCCTTCTCAGGTGGAGGCGCTGCGCATCCGCTACCTGGGCAAGAAGGGCGAGCTGTCCGCCATCCTGGGCGGCATGGGCAAGCTGCCCCCGGAGGAGCGCAAGGCGCTGGGCGAGGTGGCCAACACCGTCAAGGCGGAGCTGGAGCAGCTCCTGGCGGACGCCGTGCGGCGCGCCGAGGACGCGGCGATGGAGGCCCAGCTCAAGGGCCCCAGGCTGGACGTGACGCTGCCAGGGCGCGCGGTGCTGCCCGGTGGACGGCACCCGGTGTCGCGCACGATGGAGGACATCGTCCGCACGTTCGCGCGGCTGGGGTTCGAAGTGGCCGTCGGGCCGGAGATCGAGCTCGACTACTTCAACTTCGAGGCGCTGAACCTGCCCAAGGATCACCCCGCGCGGGACATGCAGGACACGTTCTACGTGGACGAACCCACGCTGGGCCACGCGAAGAAGGCGGACAGCCCTTCGCTGTTGCGCACGCACACGTCGCCGGTGCAGGTGCGGCACATGCTGTCGCGCAAGCCGCCCATCCGCGCGGTGATGCCGGGCCGGGTGTACCGGCGCGATTCGGACATCACGCACACGCCCATGTTCCACCAGGTGGAGGGCCTGCTGGTGGACAAGGACGTGAGCTTCGCGGAGCTGAAGGGGACGCTGGACGCGTTCGTCCGGGCCTTCTTCGGTTCGGATACGCGCACGCGCTTCCGTCCGTCGTTCTTCCCCTTCACCGAGCCGTCGGCGGAGGTTGACGTCACCTGTGCCTCGTGCGGTGGCAAGGGCTGCCGCGTCTGCAAGCAGACGGGGTGGCTGGAGGTGCTGGGCAGCGGCATGGTGCACCCGAACGTCTTCACCGCGGCGGGCTACGACCCGAAGGAGGTGACGGGCTACGCGTTCGGCATGGGCGTGGAGCGCCTGGCAATGCTGCGCTACGGCATCGACGACCTGCGGATGATGTTCGAGAACGACGCACGCTTCCTCGCGCAGTTCTGATTCCAGCCGGATGGGCAAGAGGGTGGACCTGTGAAGATTTCGGTGAAGTGGCTGGGTGATTACGTGGCGCTGCCGCCGTCGGTGGACGAGCTGGCGCGCAAGCTGACCGCGGCGGGGCTGGAGATCGAAGGGGTGGAGCGCCCCGGCGAGGGCCTGCGCGGCGTGGTGGTGGCGCAGATCCGCGAGTCGGTGCAGCACCCCAACGCGGACAAGCTGTCCGTCACGCAGGTGGACATCGGCGGGTCGGCGCTGTTCCAGGTGGTGTGCGGCGCGAAGAACTTCAAGGTCGGCGACAAGGTGCCGCTGGCCACGGTGGGCGCGAAGCTGCCCAACGGCATGGAGATCAAGCAGGCCGCGCTCCGGGGCGTGGACAGCTTCGGCATGCTCTGCTCGTCCAAGGAGCTGGGCATCACCGAGGACTCGGCGGGCCTGCTCATCCTGCCCGCGGACACGAAGCTGGGCGTGCCCATCGCGGAGGCGCTGGGGCTGGATGACTCGGTGCTGGAGGTGAACGTCACGCCGAACCGGCCGGACGCGCTCTCCCACCTGGGCGTGGCGCGCGAGGTGGGCGTGGTGATGGGCGCGGCGCTCAAGGTGCCCGAGCCGAAGCCCGCGGAGTCCGGCAGGCCGGTGGCGGAGTTGGTGAAGGTGCGCATCGACGCGGCGGACCGGTGTCCTCGCTACGCTGCGCGCGTGGTGGAGAACGTCACCGTCCAGCCGTCGCCGCAGTGGATGCAGGACCGGCTGAAGGCGTGCGGCGTGCGCGCCATCAACAACGTGGTGGACGTCACCAACTTCGTGCTCCTGGAGTACGGACAGCCGCTGCACGCGTTCGACCTGGAGAAGGTGGCGGGCCAGGAGATCGTCGTGCGCACCGCGAAGGCGGGCGAGAAGCTGCGCACGCTGGATGACAAGGAGCGCACGCTGGATGCGGACGACTTGGTCATCGCGGACCGGGACCGCGCACAGGCGCTGGCGGGCGTGATGGGCGGCGGGGACAGCGAGGTGACGCAGGGCACGAAGCGCATCGTCATCGAGTCCGCGCACTTCGTGGGCTCCGGCGTGCGCCGGTCGGCGAAGCGGTACGCGCTGCACACGGAGGCGTCGCACCGCTTCGAGCGCGGAGCGGACCTGGACGCGGTACTGCCGGCGTTGGACCGGGCCGCGCAGCTCATCGCGGAGCTGTCGGGTGGCACGGTGGCGCCGGGCCGGGTGGACGTGCAGCCCTCCCCGAAGCCGCCGCGTCGGGTGACGCTGCGTTACGGGCGGGTAGAGAAGGTGCTGGGGGTGGTGGTGCCGGAGGCGGAGTGTCGGCGGATCCTCGGGGCGTTGGGGTTCAAGAACGTGGAGGACGGCGCGGGGCAGACGACGTTCGAGGTGCCCCGGGCGCGCGTGGACGTGGAGCGCGAGGAGGACCTGATGGAGGAGGTCGCCCGCGTCTTCGGCTACGACAACATCCCGGCCCGGCTGCCGCGCGGCCTGGACACCCTGGCGCCGGAGCCTGCGCAGATGGAGGCCGAGCGCCGGCTGCGCCACTCGCTGGGCGGGGTGGGGCTGAACGAGGTGGTGAACTACTCGTTCGTGGCGCCGAAGTCGCTGGAGGTGCTGGGCGGGAAGGAAGCGCCCATCGCGCTGATGAACCCGCTGAGCGTCGAGCAGTCGGTGATGCGCACCAGCCTGCTGCCGGGCCTGTTGGAGAACCTGTCGCGCAGCGTGCGCCACCAGGTGGAGACGGTGGGCCTCTACGAGACGGGCCGGGCGTACTTCCGGGACGCTCAGGGCGGGCAGGGGATGAAGCCCGCGTCCCGCGAGGTGCCGCGCGTGGCGGGGCTCGTGTGGGGCGTCCGGGGCGGCCGGAGCTGGACGCAAAAGGACGCGCGCGTGGACTTCTACGACGCGAAGGGCGCGGTGGAAGCGCTGATGCACGCGTTGCATGTGGAGGGCGCGACGTTCGCGCCGGCCGAGCCTCCGGCGTACCACCCGCGCAGCAGCGCGCAGGTGGCGCTGGCGGACGGGACGGTGCTGGGTCACGTGGGCGAGGTGCACCCTCGGGTGACGAAGGCGCTGGGGCTGCCGGAGGGCGTGTTCGTGTTCGAACTGGACACGGAGCCGCTGTACGCGGCGGCGAAGCTGGTGCCTCAGGCGGCGGGGCTGCCGAAGTACCCGGCGGTGTTGCGCGACCTGGCGGTGGTGGTGCCGGTGGAGCTGCGCAACGAGGAGGTCCGCCAGGTCATCCTGGAGGTGGGCGCGCCGCTGGTGGAGGACGCGTTGGTGTTCGACGTGTACACGGGCAAGCCCATCCCCGAGGGGAAGAAGAACCTGGCGTACGCCCTGAGGTATCGCTCGGCCGAGCGGACGCTGACCGACGTGGAGGTCACGACGGCGCACCAGCGCATCATCACCGAGGTGAACCAGCGGCTGGGGGCGGCCCTGCGCGCCTGAATTCCTGAATGAAGTCAGGACGTTGACACGGTTCGGGGAAGGCTGACACCATGCCCCGCGTTCACCGGCCAGCACGGGTGCCAGAGGACTCGCATGACGAAAGCGGACATCATCGAGGGGGTCTACGAGAAGGTCGGCTTCTCGAAGAAGGAGTCGGCGGAGATCGTCGAGCTCGTGTTCGACACCGTGAAGGAGACCCTGGAGCGCGGGGACAAGATCAAGATCTCCGGGTTCGGAAACTTCCAGGTGCGCCAGAAGAAGGCGCGCGTGGGGCGCAATCCGCAGACGGGCAAGGAGATTGAAATCAGCGCGCGTCGGGTGCTGACCTTCCGGCCGAGCCAGGTGCTCAAGAGCGCGTTGAACGGCGAGGCCCCTCCGGAGAACCACGCGGAGATCGACGCCCAGGAAGAAGCGGCGGCGGACGCGGCGGAAGCCCGGGGCGAGGACTTCGACGAGGGAATGGAAGAAGGGGACGAGTAAGTTTTCCCACGGACCCCTTCACCTCGCGCTTGACCCAGGAGTTCGGCGAGGGCATAAGGGCGCACCGTTTCACGACGGCGGTTTTCGGGGCGTAGCGCAGCCTGGTAGCGCACTTGCTTGGGGTGCAAGTGGTCGCAGGTTCAAATCCTGTCGCCCCGACCAAAATGAAGGCCCTGGAGTTTCCGGTGCAAGCCGGTGACTCCAGGGCCTTTAGTTTTTTCTGAGCCTCTTGGCACCGAGCAGTAAGCAGTGCGTGCGGACCGATCTCGGTGGAGCCTTGAGCTGCAGGCCCGAGACGGATCTCCGGAGCGCTGGCTCAGGGAGTGGGTGCCGAGCAACTCCACACTCTGTACCGTGCCGTCGAGAGCAACTTCCTCGCCCTCTGGATATACACGCCGGGTCATTACGGTGGCCACGTCACGCTGCCGCGCGCGAGCGAAACTCAGGCCCACACGGGAGCGGATGGCGGTTGTGGCTTCCTAGCCGGGGGTGCCGTGGAGGTGCATGAACTTCCCGCCGACCACTGTTGCTGGCCTACGATGTGGTGTTGGAGGTGGCTTCGTGAGGCGGCTCTGGAGTGCGTCGGATGTGCGCCCGATGGAACTGGATCAGGTCCGCTTCGGCCATGTGGCGCGTCACCTCTACCAGTCGGACGAGAAGTGGGAGCAGGTCATCCCCGCGTTGGGAAACGCGGGAGCCGCTCGCGACCGTGCGTGCAAGGCCGGTTGTGCCGAAGCCCTCCTGGAAGCACCCCATCCGGACTGCGATCGCTGCCAGCCTTCCTGTCGCGCCCATGTGCTCCAGGATCATGATGCGCTGCTGGCTCCGGCCTACCTGAATGAGGTTTCGCGCGCGGAACACCTGGGGCAGGTGGGAGCATTGCCCAGGAAGGAGGGCAGTGGACCAGGCTGGGCCTTCGTGGGGGAAGGAGGCGTGATGGTCATCGTGCGCGAGGTGGGTCGGTTGCGGCGTCCCGAGGTGAAGACCGCCTACCGCGTGGTTCCCAAGAAGGGGCACTCGCCGGAGAGCTTCCTCAAGGAAGCTCTTCACAAGCTCAGCGACAAGACGCTCTGGAAGGCGTGACCGGGATGGAACCTCAAGACTGGTTGCAGAAAGCCTTCGATGAACTGGTCGAGCTGGCCTCCCTGGCCGAAATCGACCTAGACGATGCTTGGCGCGGGATGGTCCTCATCTCGCGATTGCTGGGAAGTCCGTCCGGTCCCACGCCCCCTGCCGAGGTGCTGCGCCGTCTGCCAGCACTGAGAGAACAGGCTGGGCGGCCCGATCCGGAATCTCTGGTCGCACGCCTGTCCGAGGAGTTGGCGGCAGATGACGACGCGGAGGGCGCATTGCTGGATTCCCTGCTCGACGTCGACGACGCGCTGGGCGTTCTCTCGCTGAATGGCGATACGGATGCGGCACAGGCCTTGTCGCGGAGCGCGTCGGAACTTCTCGTGCGCTTTCCCTCGCGCGTGCGTCCCTTGGAGGACTTCGCCACGCTGCGTGGGGCGACCGTGCGTCCTGACTCGGAGGTGGCCACGCTCTGGAAGGAGGTTGCCCACGTTCCCGCGACGCCCGCCACACGTGCTCCTGCATCCGAAGGTCCCCGGCAGGACCGCTTGTCCCCAGCCCGACATCGATCCACCGTGGTGATGCGACTGCCTTCTGAAGCCTTGCGTGCCCAGGCCTGGACGGTTTCGAGCACGGTGCCCTTCCTCTCCCAGGATGGAGCGACGCAGGCCTGGCTCTATGAAGAGAGCGGACAGCTCTGGCTGGAACTGCGCGGGGCGGCTGCGCCTCCCACGAGTGCGCGCTTCGTGGTGTCGCGGCGGGGCGATGCCATCGAACGGGCCTCCTTCGAAGTCTCCCTGGAGACTTCTGGAAACACTGCCTACGCCGACCTGGGTCCCATCGTGGGGCAGGGCAACCGCCTGCACGCGCTCCTGGCCCAGGCTGGTCTGGCCCGCGAGGAGGCCGATCTGCGACTCGTGGTGATGAATGACCCCTGAGGACTTCTCGTTTGCATCCCTCCTGGATGGGCCTGTCGAGCACCTCTTCCATCCAGCGGAAAACCGGCGGCGGGCCGCACTGCGTGTGCCCCAACTCGTCGCCAACCGGCTGGCGGACCCCGTCGAGTCGGCGGTCCAGGACAGGTGGGTTGCCCGCTTCGTCGATGAGCTCTGGCCCACCCTCCAGGCCGAGCGGGGGCATCGATGGGATCTGGGCTGGGATGCACTCGTGGCGGGCATCGCGACCGGCATCGAGTTGCTCGCGGGAACACTTCCCACCGCGGTCCAGAGCGTCATCGCAGGGACACCCGCGCAAGCGCAGTGGGAGCGCATGCGGCGCCCGTACTCCCGCCATGCACTCCTGCTGGATGGGAAGGTTCGCATCTGCAGGGTCTTCGTCATCGCGGGCCCCCGTGCGCCGGGTGAACCCGTCGAGCAGTCCGTCCGCTGGCGGCATGAGGGGCCGACCTTCCATGGAAGGTCTCACACGCTCCTGCTCGCGCTCATGGCGGATGGCCTCCTGTCAGGAACGCTGGAGCCCGTTGCCGCCACAGGGGACCTGGATGTGGATGGCCGCACGGTGCGACCAGTGCAAGGCCTTGTCGAGAAGAGGAGTGCCTGGCGACAAGCCTTCCCGGGCGGGGTGCTCGTCACGGGACCCCTTGGAGGGCTTGGAGACGAGGGCTGGCGGGCCCTGGCGGGAGGAAGGCGCTTCAGCACCTCCCTCCCCGAGACTGCGGACCGCTGGTTCACGGGCGGCTCAATGGCCGAGCTGGCGGCGAAGCTGCACGAGCCTCTTCCTCCCATCAAGAGCTGGAATGGATCGGTCCTGGAGAGGGAGGACCTCGCCGAGCTCGGGCTCGAAAGCGAACCGAAGAATGCGCCCGAGAGCCTTCTTTCCGATGGCCTGCTCGATAGCGCGTGGGCCGCGAGCCAGCACGGACGGAGCGAAGGGGGGCGGCGGGGGCTCCTCATCGAAGGTGCGCCGGGTGCGGGCAAGAGCATCCTCAGTCGTGTCCTGGAGCAGCGCTTCCGCTTCGGCTTGTTGGGCACCTTGGGATTCGGTGTCCGCCTCTCCGCACGTGACTTGGTGGAGGGGCTCCGGCGGGCTTCGTCGCGGACGTGGTCCTCGGTCCTGTCCATGCTCGAGCCCGGACGGCGTACGTTGTTCGAGGAACTGGAGCGGACGGCGCGTCTGGTCCCCATCGTAGATGGGCTTGATGAGTTGGGAGGTGTCCAGCTTCGGGAGGTGGCCTCATGGCTCCGTGAAGGCTCCGGGTGGTGGGTGGCGACCACGCGGCCTGCCGCCACCTTCCTGGCGGCATTGCCGAGGGCATGGCGCCTGCGGGTCCGGGAGCCTTCCACCGAAGACGGGCGCAAGCTGCTGACAGGCGCCGGGCGGACGGATTTGGCGCAGCTCCTCTATGGTGAGAGGGAACACCCTTCCAGGCTTCCCGACAGCCTGGCCGCGCTCACCCGGACGCCATTGCACCTGTCGCTGCTGGCCCAGGTCTTCCACGAGGGGGAATCCCTTGAGCTGCCGGCGGATCACAAGCTCTATCAGCGCGTCTTCGAGGGCCTGCTCGAACAGGCCTGTCAGGAGCAGCGGCTCACCGAGCAGGATGCGCGCCGGCTCCGGGGGCTGCGGGGCGACGTGCTTGGTGAACTGGCACTTGCGTGGCTTCGGGACCCGGGCGGGCCCCTGGAGGGTTCGAGGATCGACCAGCTCCTCGACGCGGCGGGCTTCACGGCCCTGGAGCGGCCGGAGCTCCTGCGCGCCCTGGAGTTCGGGCACCTGTTGGCTCCTGCGGGAGATACCTGGGATTTCGCCCACCGGACCGTGGCCGAGTGGGCCGCGTCCGAAGCGCTGTCCCGAAAGGTGGTGCGCCAGCAGCAGCAGCACGCCGGCACCTCCGACGCGGGCCTACAGGGGGCTCGCATCGAACTGGAGGTCCTGGCTCCCTTCCTGGAAGCGGGCGGTGGGGTCTGGTCGCAACTGTTGCGCTTCTACGCCCCGCACCTCAAAGAACCCTTGGCCTTTCTCCATCGCCTCACCCAGGCGCGGCGACCCCTGGAGCACACCTCGCCGGTTCCTTCGAGTCGGCACTCCCGCCCGGCGACCGATGCCCTGGCGTCCTGGAACTTCACCTTCGAACTGCTCGCCCAGGCCGTCTGGACGCGCCCCCGAGATGCCCGGCTCGCCTGGGGAATCGCGGTTCGTCGCTGGCTCTTGTTCGAACACGACGGCGAGGAACCCTTCATCAGGGAACAGCGGGACCTTTCCGCGTTGAAGTCCTTTGCCCAGGCAGTAGCCATCCACCTGCCGAGAGCGCTTCCGGAGCTGTTCGCCATCGCGGGGAAGACCGAGGCGCAGCGAGCGCGGCTGCGCACCGAGCCGACGCTGCTCCTGCCCGCCATCCCGCCTGGACATGCCTCCTCGCTGGATCCCTTGCTGCGAGGCGACTCCCGCAAGGCGCGACGAGACGTGCTGGAGTGGTACGCCCAGCATGGGCTGGAGGTGGATGGCGACTTCATCGATACGTTGATCGATGGGCTGCCAGCCGAGGTCACGGCGGCCGAGGCCGCAGCCCGGGAAGAGTGGCGCGAGCGCCAGCACGAAGGTCCACATGCCTCGCTTCCGAGGCGCGCAGACAGCACCTTGCTGGAACACCTGGAAGTCCTCGTCTGGGAAGCCCGGCTGCGCATGACCCAGGGGTTGCTGCCCTGGTCGAGGGTGCGTGTCAGGCTTCAAGGCTGGCCGCGGCACCTGGAGGGCGTCATCCTCCGCTGGTTCGGCATGCGTTCCGGAGAGCCCACCTCTGAATCGGTGGACCTGGAGAACCAGCACCGACGCGACGTTTTGGCCGCCAGTCTCGGAGAGGTGAGCCAGGCCACGAGGCAGCTCGTCCGTGAGTTGAACCGGTTACGGGAAACGCCAGAGGGCCTCGAACGCGTCGCGGCCTTCAGTCGATGGCTCAGTGACTCTGAAGATCACCACCTGCCGCGCTTGCTTGGGGAACTCGTGGCCAGGGTGGGCCTGGAGCTGCCGGGAAATATCTGGAGGGAAGAAGACTCACCGTCGCTGAAGGATGGCCTCCGCCGGCTGAAGGACCTCCGGCGGAGATTGGCCGCCATGGTGAAGGCCCTGGACGAAACGCGCCTGGGGCCGGTGCTGGGAGGGCTCTGGGTTCTCTTGTCCCCGGAGCAGCCGGAGCACAAGGAACTGCTCCAGGTCATCGTGGAAGGCCAGCGCCCGCCACCGCAGGTTCCAGTACGCCTGATGTTGGATTCGCGGGAGGACTCTCTCTGGACGCTGGAGCAGATCGTCTGGGCCCCTTCCCATCTGGTTCAACTGCGGGAGCTCGCGACGAGCGGACCGGGCGCGCTCCGGTTCGTCGCCATCCTCTTGCTCGCAAAGCTGGAGAAGCGCGACGAAATCCTCACCCTTCTCCAGGCCATGCCCTCCGCGGACGGGGACCTCCTGGAGCGCATCCGCGAGCACATCTCGGGTCGGATGAATGGTGCGGAGCACATTCCAACGCAACTGCTTCCACCCGGGGTGCGGGTCCAGTTGCCCCTGGAAGAGCGCGTGGAGCGGGAGGTCCCTGGATGGCGGATCGATCTCATCGCGCATCTTGCCGAGCCCGCCAACGACATGGCCTCCCTGGCGACGCTCGCTGCGCGCAAGGGGGTGCGTGAGGCACTGCCCCTGCTCGGCGCGCGATTGGAAGGGAAGTCATGGCCCGACCGTGCCGTCATCAAGGCCATTGCCCTTCTGTGCACTCCGGCCGACGCGCGCTGGGCGCGGGTGGCCCTACATCAGGCGCTGCTGCACGGCTGGCCTGACGGTCGGGCGGAGCGCCATGTGATTCGCCATGACAAGGACGCACAGGCTCCAGCCGGTGACTTCCTGGCGCGCTTTCTCACAATTGAGGACCTGGACCTGTTGGTCCAGGGGCGCCAGTCAGCGCTTCCACATCCGTCGCTCGCGGAGGCCATCCGCGGCCTGGGGCCAGACGCTCGGGAGCGTCTGCTGAACCTGTACCGCGAGGCCTCCGAGGCGGTGCGTCACCTGGGCCGCCACGCCCGGACCGCCGAGTGGTCGCAGCCCTCGCCGACAGAGGAAGAAAGAACCGCGAGGCAGCGACGAATCGCGATCGCGGAAACCCTCATCGCTTCTTTTGATCCAACCCACGGAGGCCTGTCCGGACTTGTGGACCTCGCGTTCCAGGTCGCGGGCGGGGATGTCCATCACGTCTATGGAATGACCGGCCCCCTGGGCTCCGACTTTGATGCGCCGAGCGACCTCGACTGGTATTCCGATCAGGAAAACGCTGCGCTGACAGAAGCCCTGGGGCGGCGACTGGGGGAGTGGCTCGCACATAAGCCCCTCGCCTGGCCGGAGGTCCGTCGCCTCTTCCTGCACCCCTCGGAAACCCTGCGCCTCCGGGCCTTCGAGTTGTGCGCGGAGCACGCGCCCCCGCACGAGGTCGCCCAACTGGCGCTGGACGCGCTCGAAGGTCAGGTTCGCGCGAACCTGACCCGTTGGACGGGGGCGACCCTGGCCTATCGCTTGTCAGGTGGGGGCGGGGCGGGAAACTCGTATGTCGATTCGCCTGATACCCCGGGCCGGCTTGCTCGAGCGGTACGTAATAGCCTCACGCCCGTGCACCGGCAGCTTATCGAGACGCTGACGGGGCATGCGCTCCCCCTGTTCCGATTGCTCGCCGCGCAATGGACCGGGCAATTGGGTGATGCGTCGTGGGTGGCACTCCTCCTTCCGTTGTTCGCGGACCCGGTGCCCGGTGTGGTCCTCACGGCGTTTGACGCCCTCCTGCTGATCGCGCCTGAGCAACTGGAAGACGTCCTTCGCCAAGCGGATCGCTCGGGATGGACGTCGCACCATGACACCGGCGTGTTCGAACGACTGCGGACCCCGGAGAAGGCCGCCGCACCGATCGAGCGATGGTTGACGCGCGACGAGTCCACCCCTGTGGCTCCCTTGAAGTACGTGACGGTGTCCACCGTGGAGGTGCTCCTCGCTGAAGCCGCCCACCGGAGCGCTCGGAGCCCTGACGACGCACGGCCGAGTTCCTCACCCTTCAAGGGATTTCCGACGCCCGTGGAGGAACTCTGTCATCGGCTCTGGAAGGACGCACCCCCGGGCCCCGCGAGCGCGCTGATGTTGGAGCACTGGAGCCAGCACCCGCTGCCCGATGTCAGGGTGGTCGCCCGGCGTCTTCGCGCTTCCCACGGACTGCTGTCGTTCGCAGACGTCCTGCCGCTGCTGTCGGGAACTCCCATTGAGCAGCTCTCCGCTGCTGAGTGTCTCGTCCGGCTGGCGGATGAGCCACATCTTGAGGCTGCCTCCGCCTTCTGGCGGGCCATGCTCGGTCCAGAACGACGAACGGCCCTCTGGGTGGGGATGTCGATGGGTTGGCGCGAACCACCGGCTCGGCTCATGTGGGCGCTGGAGGGGGCGTCGCCTGCGTTTGCTCCGCTTCTGGGTCTGGTCGCGAACCAAATCCCATACGACTCCGAAGAAGGGATGGACACGCCGGAAGGGGGGCACGTGGTCCAACAGACCTTGCAGGTCGTCCTCCGGTGGGGTGAGTCAGGGGTAATGGCCCTTTTGAAGCTGATGGAGGACAGGGAAGTCGAGGACCATTACGACTTCCTGGAACTCGTGAAGGCGACGGCTCTACAGAGCAGACCCTTCCGCGAGCGATTGCATGAGCAGGCGGTCCGGAGCTGGGGGCCCGCGTCGAAGGCCGATACGGAGGTTCGTGAGGAAATCGCGCGTATGGATCTCGCGGGATTGATGCATCAACTTGCCAGCGAGGTCTTCCCGGAGGGTTGGCTCAAGGAGGGGGTCGTCGAGCCCGAGGCAGCTTGAAAAGGTCGTCCTTTCCACGGCCTGGATCAAGGCCCTGGAATTCCGGGTGTGAGCAGTTGAGGCTCTCCGACTCAGTGGACACCGACAATGCAGGGGAAAGGTGTTCGAAGTCAGAGAGTGAAAAGACGCAGCGGCTGCGTGTCCCTCACTCCATTCGACACCCGGGAAGTGAGTACAGTATTTGCCTTGCCGTAGTTTATTCGCCTCGCTGGCGGTTTGTCGCCTCGGCTTGCTCCCACAGCACGAACTACCCGAAGCGCGGGAGAGCCACGAACTCAGGGTGACGCGCTCGCCTCCACGTCCGCGAGCGCGAAGTCATCCATGGTCAGTGTGCCGACCTGATCGATGGACAGCCCGACGCTGAGTGCCCGGGCCTCGGAGGGGGCCGCGGGCGTTGTCCATTCGGCGAAGGTGTAGCTGGTGCGCGCTGGGAGCAGGGGGCCCTGGGACCAGTAGGTCCACGCTCCCGCGCTGTTCCGGTAGTACGCCTTGAACCGGACGGCCGTGGTGGCCTTGTACCAGGCGGAGATGCGGTAGTGATGCCCCGTCGTGGGCGTTGGCGTGCAACTGCTGTCGTCCTGCCGGGTGATGAGCTTCCGGTCTCCGCTGGAGATCTGCGTGATGCGCACCTGCTGGGCCCAGCTCCCTCCGTGGGCGTCTGGGGTCCGCGTCCACGTGAAGGTGTTGGAGCCGAAGCCGCCTCTCTGCCAGCAGTCCGGCGTCCCGTCCCCGTTGAGGTCCGTCTCCAGCGAAGGGTTCTTCAGGAGCTGCGAAGGTGGCCAGCTCACGGGCGGCTTCAGCACGCCACCGATGACCGCGTCCATGGTCGCGACGGTGGTGCCCCTCGATGCGCGCGTGGCCAGCCAGTCCACGAACGCCGTCAGCGTGGCGGGCGCGATGGAGTACGTCTGCGGCGGATTGCAGGGCCCGCAGATGTGGTGGAAGACGATGGGCACCCAGCCTCCTCCTGACTCCTCCGCGCGCAGGACGTAGTTCTTCAGGTCCGTGAGCGTGGTGGTGCTCTGCACGGAGCCGTGGGTCCGGATGGCGTACGGATCCGCGGGTGGCACCGGTTCGGCGTAGGGGCTGCCGGATCCTCCGGTCGCGGTGCGCAGCCCCCCACTCTCCCTGGCTGAGTTGTAATTGCAATTCATGACGATCTGCCGCGTGGTCGCGTCCTTGTCCCCGAAGGGGTACGCGAACGACGTGACGCGGAAGCCGGCGTTCAGCAGGGCCACCCGGTCGTTGCAGATCTCCTTGCGCTGCTCATCCGCGGAGAACTCGGTGAGGTGCGGGTGGGTCAGCGTGTGGCCGCCAATCTCATGCCCGGCGTCTCGGAGTGCTCGCACCTGGGCGAGCGTGAGGCGGCCGGACTGGCCCATCTTCGCGCTGTGGACGAAGAAGGTCCCCTTCATCCCGCGAGCCTCCAGGCTGGCGGCTCCCAGGGTCTGACTGGCCAGGCCATCGTCGAAGTTCAACGAGACGATGACCTGACCGGGCAGGAGGACGATGGCTCGGGTCATGGGTTCCATGGCGGGCGCTTCCCCGTGCACGCGCAATCCAGGAGGGACGACCGCACCGGGCGCGCACGAAGCAGCGGCGCGAAGGCTCCACCTGAAGGGTGTGCATGGTCCGCAGGCCGTGAACCGCCCCCTGGCCTCGCCTCGTCGCGCGAGCAGGGCTCCGGGGGCTTCCACTCCCGGAGGCGGGTGCGGTGGGGCACGGAGGCTTGTCCGGCCCCACGGCGCCTGCCGCTACTCCAGCTTCGACGTGTTGCTGATCTTCAACTGCGTCGTCACGAGCTCCGGATCCGCGAGGATGTCCGCCTCGTTGAAGAGGATGGGACGCAGGTGCTTCGCGGCGAAGAGGTCCGTCTGATCCGCGAACCGGGGCGAGGCCGGGTCAGTGTTCTCGGAGTAGGAGAGGACCGCGTTCGCTCGCGGGCCCTGCGGCGTGAACTCCATCACCATCAGGAAGCTCGTTCCGAAGTCGACGAGGTAGCCTTCCTTCTCGGTCAGCCCCGTGCCAGGAGACACGAGCGCGCCCTGTTGCTGGGAGTGGGGCAGCAGCGTCGAATTCGCTCCGGAGTAGCCGACGACGTTGGTGACGCCCTCGAACGCGGCGCCACCGTGCATCGGGATGACCCGGTCCTCCTTGCGCGCGAACTGCACCTCACCCAGCCGCGCTCCCACGGGGATGCCCGCCTTCGTCAGGATTGCCACCGCCTCCGCCAGCTTCTGGTGCACCGGATCCGTCCCCTCCGTCGGGGCCGGCGTCAGGCCTGACGGCGTGGTGGCGGCCTGGAGCGGATCGAACGGCTGCGCGAAGAGCACGCTCTTCTGCGTCAGGTCCGAACGCTCGAACCCATTCAGGAACTCACGCCACACGATGGCTCCCTTGCGATCCAGATCCAGCCGGCCATCCCACGTCGCCAACAACTGGCATGCCTCCGTGATGTCGACCGGGACGCTCTCCACGATGACCGGATCCGCGCCCTGGCAGCGCTGCACGACGGACGCGCGCAACTGCTCCGCCACCCACGTGCGGTTGCTCAGGATGGCCTGCTCCAACTCATCCAACGTGAAGCGCCCGTCGCTTCCGGACGCCGCGGCCTCTCCCTGCTCGGTGATGAGGGACAGGTTCATGTGCGACCGGGTGCTGAGCCGGCCCCGCGTCCCGAAGATTTCATAGCCGAAGGGCAGATCGAGCAGCGGCGCGGCGGGGTTCGCGAACGTCGCCGGATCATTCGCGTTCATCACGTAGTCGGTCCGCTCGAGCTGCGGCACGACCTGCGCCGGCACCAGGCCTCGCGCGTCGCCGTCCAGGCCCACCCATTCGTCACGGGACGTGCTGCCATCCAGCAGCACCAACCCCAGCGACGCGAAGATGGCGGCGTCCGGCGTGTTCTCCAGCGAGGCGCGGTAGGCCTCCACGGTCTGCGCGCTCAGCGCGGGGACGGGGGAGGCGTCCGCGTAGCGCGTGCTGCCGTCCGCGCTCACCAGGAGGGTGTTGACCCAGGGCGCGCCTCGGACCGTGCGCTCCACGTTCGTGGCCTCCTCCAGGCTGTGCGCCGTGTTCATCCGCAACCAGTGCTCCGCGAACCGATCGTTGCCTTCGGTGGCGTCGCGCGCCGTGTAGGCGGTCTCATCCGACCAGTCGGCGCCGGGCCCTGCGAGCATCGGGCCGTGGTGGCTGCGCCAGTACGTGCGCTTCTCCGTTCCCATGCTGCCGTCGTCCTGGCGCACGGCGATGGTGTGCTCCTCGCCCGTCATCCTGCGGACCTGCCCGTCGTAGACGTACGCCGTCGGGTCTCCCGGCACGAGCTTGAGCCGGTACAGCGTGAGGTGGCTGGAGGCCGTCACCGTGTGCGTCCAGGCGATGTCGCGGTTGAAGCCGATGTTGACCACCGGCACGCCCAGCAGCGACACGCCGTACACGTCGAGCTTCCCGGGGATGGTCTGGTGGCTCTCGTGGAACCGCAGGCTTCCCTCCCAGGGGAAGTGCGGATTGGCCACCAGCATGCCCCGGCCTCCCGCCGTCTTCTCCCGGCCCAGGGCCCAGCCGTTGCTGCCCAGCTCATCCTTGCGCGGAGTCAGCGCGAGGGCTTGGGAGTGCGGGCCCCGGACCTGGCCTCCCACCTGCGGCGGCTGCGCGTTCGCCACGTAGCCGAGCAGCGGGATGAGCGTGTCGAACAGCGACAGGTCCAGGTGGTAGGCCAGCAGGTCGAAGGCGCTGATGGGCTTCACCCAGTTCGCGCCCTTGCACGGCGCGGGACGCTGATCCGCGGGCGTGTCCTTCAGATACTGGTTGTAGCCCGCCACGTACCCCTTCACGAGCTCCTGCAGCTCCGGGGAGTGCGTGGCGAACGTTGCCTCCGCGCGCGTGCGGAGCGCGAGCCCCCGGTACGTGAAGTCGCTCTCCACGTAGGCATCCTGGGGACCCCGGCCGAAGTACTTCGCGCGCTCGGCCCGGACCTTCAGGAATTGATCCGCCAGGATGCAGACCGCGTCCTGTGCCTGCGCGTAGCCGACTCCGGCCCCCAGGGAGCGGTACCCGTCCGCCTGGATGTGGGGAATGCCGTGCGTGGTCCGGTGGATCGTCGCACGCAACGGCGAAGGGGACGGCGTCTCAGTGCTCTCACAACCGCAGAGCACCGTCAGCGTCAGGAACAGGGAAACAGGGGCGGATCGCATGGCTCTTGCCTACGTCTTGAAGAGGAATAGACAAGGGGATTCCTAGTCTAGCCACTTATTCGTGGCTAGATAGGACATTGCCGTGCGCGCATACGACGTCTGGGGTTGGGCGCCTATGTAAGCAATCGCTTGAGCCGCTCCGCCAGCGTCTGCACGTTCGGTGCGCGCAGCACGCTGTAGTGGTTGCCGGGCACGTCCAGGAGCAGGAGTCCGTCGAGGGCGAGCGCACTCCAGCCCCGGTCGTTCTGCTCCGTCGCATGCCGCTCGCTGGCGCGCAGCACGACGATGCGGCCCGCGAGGGGCTGGGCTTCGTAGTGCTTCAGGGCCCGCAGGTTGTTGGCGAAGACCTGGAAGAGGGTTCGCACCTGCGGCAGCTCCACCTGGGGGATGAGCAGGCCCGATTCCCGGCCCTTGATCAGCAGGTCCTCGAGCGCCGCGTCCAGTCCTCGCTCAAGCACCTCCGCGTCGGGGACCCATGCTGCCTGGTTCGCGAGCTGACCCTGGTCGCTGGCGAACTGCGCCAGCACCTGCGCTGGATCGTCGACGTCGATGTCCACGCGCGCTTCGGTGGCGTTGCTCGGGTCGATGAGGGTCAGCACCTCCACGGTGTCCCCCTGGGCCTGGAGCTGGCGGGCCATCTCGAAGGCCACCAGCGAGCCCATGGACCAGCCTCCCAGGCGGTAGGGACCCTGGGGTTGGACGGTGCGGATGGCGTCGAGGTAGGTCGCCGCCATCTCCTCGATGGTGCTCGGTGAGAACGGCTTCCCATCCAGGCCCGACGACTGGAGGGCGTAGAAGGGCTGATCCGGTCCCAGGGCCTGCGCCAGCTCCGCGTAGCTCAACACGTTGCCGCCCACGGGGTGGACGCAGAAGAACGGCCGACGTGTGCCCTCGCGTCGGATGGGCACGAGCGATGAGAAGGCCGCGGGAACCTGGTCCAGCAGCGCGGCCAGCTGCTCCACGGTGGGCGCCTGGAACAGCGCGGCCAGGGGCAACTGCCGCTTCATGCGCTCACGGATGACGGCCATGAGTCGCACCGCGAGGAGCGAATGGCCGCCCAGCTCGAAGAAGTGGCTCTTCACCCCGATGGGCTTGATGCCCAGCAGCTCCTCCCAGATTGTCGCCAGCTCCTGCTCCAGGTGATTCCGTGGCGCCTCGTAGGTGCCGCCGAAGAGGGCCGCCTCCGGTGCGGGGAGGGCCTTGCGGTCCACCTTCCCACTGGGCGTCAGCGGGAGCGCCTCCAGCGGGACGTAGATGAAGGGCACCATGTAGTCGGGCAGTCGCTGCTTGAGGAACGCGCGCAGGGCGTTCGGCTCCAGCGCGGCGGTGGGCACCATGTACGCGACGAGGCGCTGATCTCCAGGGACATCCTCGCGCACCAGGACCGTGGCGTCCTGGATCTCGGGATGACCCTGGAGCGCGACCTCGATTTCGCCCAGCTCGATGCGGAAGCCGCGCAGCTTCACCTGGAAGTCGATGCGGCCCAGGTACTCCAGCGTGCCGTCTTGCGTCCAACGGGCCTTGTCGCCCGTGCGGTACATGTGCTCGCCGGGCTCGGTGGCGAAGGGGTTCGGGATGAAGCGCTCGGCGGTGAGGTGAGGCCGGCCCAGGTAGCCTCGCGCCAGGCCTTCGCCCGCGATGAAGAGCTCTCCGGGCACTCCCACCGGAACCGGGTGCAGGTTCGCGTCCAGCACGTAGGTCCGCGTGTTGAGCAGCGGGCCTCCCAGCGTGGGCTTCGTGCCCTGGCGGATTTCTCCGGCCGTGGCTTCGACGGTGCACTCGGTGGGGCCGTAGCAGTTGAAGGTGCGCGTGGTTTCGGACGCGGCCAGCAGGTTCCAGGTGGCCTCGTCCATCGCCTCGCCTCCGGGGACCAGCAGGGTGGGCGCGTCCGGGCCTTCCAGCAGGCCCGCCTGGAGGAGCAGCCGCAGCAGGGACGGCGTGCAGTCGATGGCCTCGACCCGGTACCGCCGCTGCCAGGCCACCAGGGCCTCCGCGTCCTGCCGCGTGGCCTCCGGGACGATGCACAGGCAGTGGCCGTCGAGCAGATTGACCAACTGCTGCACGGAGGCGTCGAAGGCCAGCGGTGCGTTGACGCTCAGCCGCATGCCCGCGGGCACCCCCTGGTAGACGGTGCGCCGCAGGGCCCGTTGCAGGTTGAGCATCCCGCCGTACCGGATCATCACGCCCTTGGGCGTGCCCGTGGAGCCGGACGTGTAGATGACGTACGCGAGGTTCTCCGGCGTCGCGCTCGGCTCCAGATTGTGTTCGGGCAGCGTGGCCCAGGGGGCGTCCTTCGCATCCACGCGCGCCACCGAAACGCCTTCGGGCAGCCAGGACGTGGCGAGGTGTTGCTGCGTGAGGACCACCGTTGAGGCGCAGTCCTGGATCGCGAATGCGCGGCGCTGCTCAGGCCACGCAGGGTCCAGTGGGACGTAGGCGCCGCCGGCCTTCAGGACGGCCATGAGTGCGACGAGCATTTCGACGGAGCGCTCGAAGCAGAGGGCGACGCAGGACTCGGGGCCCACGCCCAACGTGCGCAGGTGACGGGCGAGCTGGTTGGCCCGGACGTTGAGCTGCGCGAACGAGAGCACCGTGTCCTCGAATTGCAGGGCGGGCGCGTCCGGGGTGCGGGCGACCTGCTGCTCGAAGGCGACGGGGAAGGTGATGCCGGAGGACGGCTCCTCGCGGGTTTCGTTCCAGGTGTGGAGCAGTTGCTGGCGCTCGTCCAGCGTCAGCATCGGCAGCTCGGACACGCGGGTGTCGGGCGTGGCCACCGCGGACTCGAGCAGCACCTGGAGGTGCTTCACGAGCCTCTGGATCGTCTCTTCCCGGAAGAGGTCGGCGCTGTAGGTGATGGCGCCCCGCAGTCCTTCCGGTGACGTGGCGAAGGCGAACGTGAGGTCGAACTTCGCGGCGTGGTCTTCCAGCTCCACGGGGTGGATGGACAGCGCTTCCTGCGCCGTGGCGGTACCCGACGCGGGTGTGTTCTGTACGAGGAGCATCGCCTGGAAGAGCGGCGTGCGGCTCAGGTCTCGCTGCGGATGCAGCTCCTCGACGAGCTTTTCGAACGGGACGTCCTGATGGGCCTGGGCTCCCAGGGTCGTCTCCCTCGCCCGGGCCAGCAACTGGCGGAAGGTGGGCGC
This sequence comes from Corallococcus sp. bb12-1, assembly GCF_026626765.1. Taxonomy (NCBI): domain Bacteria; kingdom Pseudomonadati; phylum Myxococcota; class Myxococcia; order Myxococcales; family Myxococcaceae; genus Corallococcus; species Corallococcus sp. bb12-1. The sequence goes on from NZ_JAPNJZ010000030.1 coordinate 229,184, forward strand.
GTCATCCAGGCGGGCTCGCAGCGCCAGCGTGTTCACGAAGAAGCCGATGAGGCCTTCCAGCTCCGCGAAGCGACGGCCCGCGATGGGCGTACCGATGACGACGTCGTCCTGGCCCGAGTAGCGCGCGAGCAGGGTCTGCGTGGAGGCCAGCAGGACCATGAAGAGGGTGGCTCCCTCCTCCTGGCCCAGCGTCTCCAGCGCGTGGCTTACCGACACGGGCAGGCGGAAGTGGACGGCGCCTCCTCGCGTGGACTGCACGGGCGGACGCGGGAAGTCGGTGGGCAGCTCCAGGGCTTGCGGCGCACCCGTGAGCTGCTGCTTCCACCAGGACACCTGACGCTCCAGCACCTCGCCCTGCAACCACGTGCGCTGCCAGACCGCGTAGTCGGCGTACTGGAGGGGCAGCTCGGGCAACGGCGAGGGGCGGCCCTGACGGAAGGCCTCGTAGAGCGCGGACACCTCACGCACCAACACCCCGCTGGACCAGCCGTCGGAGATGACGTGGTGCAGGTTGAGGAGCAGCACGTGCTGCCGTTCGGACAGCCGCAACAGGCTTGCTCGCAGGAGCGGCCCACGGACGAGATCGAACGGCGTTCCTGCTTCTTCCAGGGCCAGGCGCCGGGCTTCCGTCTCCGCGGCTTCGTGTGCGCCCAGGTCGACCACCGGCAGCCGGAAGGGCGTCGGCGGATGGATGTGCTGCACCGGCGTGCCGGCCTCTTCATGCAGCGTGGTGCGCAGGGCTTCGTGACGGCGCACCAGCTCCGTGAAGGCCTGCTCCAACGCGCCCACGTTCAAGGCTCCATCGAGCCGCAGCGCGGACGGGATGTTGTAGGCCGACCCTCCGGGCTGGAGCTGTTCGATCAACCACAGCCGCTGCTGCGCGAAGGACAGGGGCAGGGAGGTGTTCGTCCTCGGCGTGGCCACCAGCGCGGGCAGGGCCTGCGTGCTGGGGGCCTGCTCCACCCGCAGGGCGAGCTGCTCCAGGACCGGGGCCTCGAAGAGGGCTCGCAGCGGCAGCTCCACTCCGAAGGTGGCGCGGACCCTCGACACCACCTGCGTGGCCAGCAGCGAGTGGCCTCCCAGCTCGAAGAAGTGATCCTTCCGGCCGATGCGCTCGATGCGCAGCACCTGCGCCCACAGCTCGGCGAGCTGCCGCTCCGTGGTCGTGCGGGGCGCGACGTGGTGCTCACGCCTCGCGAGGCCTGCCTCCGGCGCGGGGAGGGCCTTGCGGTCCACCTTGCCGTTGGCCGTCAGCGGGAGGGTGGCCAGCGTGACGAAGGTCGCCGGCACCATGTACTCGGGCAGCCGCTGCTTGAGGAACGCGCGCAGGGCGTTCGGATCCAGCGCGGCGGTGGGCACCACGTACGCGACGAGGCGCTGATCGCCGGGCACGTCCTCGCGCACCAGGACCGTGGCGTTCTGGATTTCAGGATGGCCCTGGAGCGCGACCTCGATTTCACCCAGCTCGATGCGGAAGCCGCGCAGCTTCACCTGGAAGTCGATGCGGCCCAGGTACTCCAGCGTGCCGTCTTGCGTCCAACGGGCCTTGTCGCCCGTGCGGTACATGCGCTCGCCGGGCTCGGTGCCGAAGGGGTTCGGGATGAAGCGCTCGGCGGTGAGGTGCGGCCGGCCCAGGTAGCCTCGCGCCAGGCCTTCGCCCGCGATGAAGAGCTCTCCGGGCACTCCCACCGGAACGGGGTG
>NZ_JAPNJZ010000033.1:0-227050 GCF_026626765.1 Corallococcus sp. bb12-1
GGTATTCCGAGGAAGCAGGGAGTCCAGGTTCGTCAGCGTAAACCCATGGGACAAGCCGGGTCGCGGGGACAGCGCAGTGGCGCGCGGGAGACAGACCTTCAACCGCGCACATCCGCCGGGGCCGGGGGAAGCGCGGGGCGCGTCAGTCGCGGCCGGGGCTCCGGTCCGGTTTCGCACGGGCGAGCGCGGCGTGGGCGCGGGCCAGCGTGCCGTGCGGATCCTCTTCGCCCTGCACCGTCACGGCGACGGAGACGCGTTCGGGCACGCCGGGCACGTCGTGGAACTGCTGGCGCACCGCCTCCGCGCCCACCGCGTCCGCTCCGGGCAGCGCGAGCAGGAACGTGTCCCCGGTCCACCGCACCGCGAAGCCCGGCGGAGGGCAGAGGCCGTCCGCGTGCCGGGCCAGCTCCCTCAGGGCGGCATCCCCGGCGTCGAAGCCGCGCGTGCGGTTCAGCGCGCCCAGCTCCACCAGGTCCACCAGCACCAGGCTGAAGGGCAGGCCTTCACGGCGGCAGCGGCCAATCTCCTTGGACAGCCGCTCCTCGCCCACGCGTCGGGTGTCCAGGCCGGTGAGCGCGTCCTGGCGCAGGAGTCCCTCGCGCTCCGCCTTCCCGTCGGAGCCGACGCGCAGGTCCATCAGGGACAGCAGCTGCGCGACGCCGCCGGGCATGACGAAGGGACGCGCCACCCAGCGCACCACGCGCGGCCGGGGCCGCTCCAGCGTGAGCGTCAGGTGCAGTCCGCGCGAGGCCTCCGCCGCCAGGTCCAGTTGCCGCAGCGTGCCGCCTGGATCCGCGCTCAGGCTCGCTACGTGCTGGCACAGCGAATCGAAGGACATGCCCGCCAGCCGCTCCTCGGGCAGCCCCATCAGCTCCGCGAGCGCCGCGTTGGCGGCGTAGGGCTTGCGGCCCGGCGCGACCACCAGCACCGGCACGTCCAGGGCGCGCACCGCTTCGCGCACCAGGGCCAGGGCGCTCGCCTCGCTGAGCACCGGCTCCGACTGGCCCCCCGCGCGCGGCGGAGGCGTGCGGGGCCGGTGGCTGGCCGTGGTGGACTCCAGGCTCTGCGCCACGCGGCCCGCGAGCTCGCGCAGCGCGGCGAGGTCCTCCGGTCCCAGCATCAAGGGCCGCGTGTCGATGACACACAGCGAGCCCAGCACGTCGCCACTGGCGGTGATGAGCGGCGCGCCCGCGTAGCTGCCGACGATGCCGTCGCGCACCAGCGGGTTGTCGCGGAACACCGGGTGGCGCGTGGCGTCCGGCACCACCATGGCCTCGCGGCCCTGCACCACGTGGTGGCAGAAGGCCCAGTCGCGCGGCGTGCCCCGATCGCGTGCCAGCGAGCCCGTGAGGCCCACGTGGGCCTTGAACCACTGGCGGTCGCCCAGCACCAACGTGAGGAGCGCGACGGGGACACCGAAGGCCTGGGCCACTTCGGAGACCAGGTCCTGCAACCGCGCGTCGGGCGGGCCGGGATCCACCAGCTCCAACTCGTCGATGCGCGCCAGGCGCTGCTTCTCCTCCTCGGCGCTGGACTCCAGCAGGCCGCCCCCGGCGAGCTGGCCCGCGAGCGCGCGTCGGACGCCGTCGCGCATCGCGTCCGGGCCCGCGCGCCGGCTCAGGAGCGCGTGGATGCCCAGCGCGTCCTTCAACTGCCACGCGCGCACGCGCAGTTCGTCGAAGGCCGTCACCACCACCACCGCCATGCCGCCCGCGTCCGAGCGTCCCCGCAGCCACGCCAGCAGCGCGAACCCGTCCACCCTCGGCAGCGCCAGGTCCGTCACCAGCAGCGTCGGGGCCCCACGCTGGCGCACCCACTCCTGGGCCTCCGCGCCGTCGCGCGCGACCACGCCCTCCAGCCCTTCCTGGGTCGCGAGCGCGAGCAGCGCCGTGGCGCGGTGGGAGTCCGGTTCGGCGATGAGTGCGTAGCGCGGCATGGTCCACGGCCATGCTGCCATGCCTGCCCCCCGTCCGTACCAGGGCCCCTTTGTCCGGGCTGGCCTGTCCTGGGTGGGCGACAGACGGGGCGCCCACCGGACGACCCAGCGGCGTCACGGCCAGGCCGCGCTACCTCCGCGAATCCCCGGGGAGGGAGCGCGAGGACTCCTCACCCCCAGCGGCGTTCGGCCCACCCGGAGGCGGGACGGAGGGCTCGCTCGGGAAGCGTCCGAAGAGGCGCTTGAGGGCGCCGCGCTGTCGTTGCAGGTCCTCGGTGCGCGCCACCGACTCCGCGAGCGTCACCAGCGCGAGCCCGACGACCCCGGGCAGCAGTGGCACCACCCAGCCGATGTCCGCCAGCAGCCAGCCCACGAAGGCCGTGTGCGCGACGAGGAGCAGCGCGGCCTGGCCCACCACCGCGCCCATGGTTCGCGCGCGTCCCCGCCGCCACAGGAGCAGCGCCAGCACCAGCGCCGTCTCCAGCACGCCCGTGAGCGCCGCCCGCCCGGAGGAGCGCAGCACGCGCCCGGAGCGCAGGTTGTCCATCGCGAACGCGTGGATCTCCACGCCCGGCACCGCGAGCTGGCCGGGCAGGGTGCTCTGGCCATGCAACCCGGTCGCGGTGACGCCCACGAAGACGGCCTTGTCCCGCAGGGCCAGGTCCAACCCCACCGAGGACGGCTTCGCCAGCAGCACGTCCGCCAGGCTCACGCGTGGCAACCAGTCTGGCGAAGGCAGCCGCATCAGGGGCGCCCCGTCGTCGGTGGACGCCACGCGCAGCAGCGCTTCGGACCGCTCCGGCCACAGGCGCAGCGCGGTCGCCAGCGCGAGCGACGGCCACGCGCGCCCGCCCACCTCCACCGCGTAGGGGTAGCGCCGGATGACGCCGTCCGCGTCCACCAGCACGTTGAGCGTCCCACTGCCCCAGGCCGTCATCCGCAGCGGCGCCAGGTTCGTGGTCAGCCCCTTCGCCTTCAACCGCAGGCCTGCGGAGGGCAGGGCCACCGGGGCCAGGGTGTCCCCTTCATGGGGAATCGAACCGCCTTCATCCGTCAGCGCCATGCTGCCCAGGACCACGGTGCCCATCCCGGAGAAGGTCTCCGCGAGCCGCGCATCCCCGTCCTGCGCATGCATCCGCGCTTCCAGCTCTGAGACCAGCTTCGAGCCCTCGGGCAGGTTCGCGAGCCCCGACGCGCGCAGGCGCTCCAGCACGTCCTCGCCCAGGTCCAGAGCGTCGCGCGACTCGGGTTGATCGAAGAGGACGTCCACCACCACCGCGGAGGGACGCTGCGCCGCCAGCGCCTGGAAGGCCCGGGCCCAGGTGGCGCGCGACAGCGGCCAGCGCTCGCCCAGCGCCGCGAGCGCGCGGTCGTCCACCTCCACCAGCACCAGGTCCGCCGTGGTGGGTAGGGGCGACAACAGGCGGCTCACCGCGAAGTCATACAGGGCGCGCTCGCCCAGGCCGGGCGCGCCCCCCATCACCGCCGAGCCCACCGCGAGCAGCAGGCCCACGCCAGCCCCCAGTCCCCGCAGCACCGCGGGCGAGGACAGCAGGGGCAGGGGACCGCGGGCAGGTGGGCTCATCTCATCCAGGGATGTCGAAGCTGAAGATCTTCGAGGGGTAGCCTACGAAGCCGTCCGCGTCCACCGCCAGCACCCGCCAGAACCATTTGCCCGGGCCCGGAGCCGCCCCGGCCAGTGTTGGCGTGGCCGACTCCTGGACCCTCACGTCGCCCGCGAAGTCCGCCGAGGACGCCACCTCCACCCGGTACACCTTCGCCCCGGCGACCGCCTTCCAGACGAGCGCGGGCACCGTCGGATACACGCCCCCGCGAGGCTGCTCCAGCGTCGGGGCCGCCAGCAGGGCCCGAGGCGCTTCCGGCGGGTGGGCCGGCTTCGCCCGCGAACCGTAGCCCGCGCCCACGTCCACCGACGCCGCGTCCACGCCCAGGGCCACCTTGCCCTCCAGCGTCTCCACGCGACTGGTGCCGTCCTCCTGCTGCACCACGCGGAAGCGAGTGCCTCGCACGCCGGCCACCGCGCCGCGCGTGCGCACCTCGAAGACGGAGCCCTTGCCCCCGGGCGCCGCCTCCGTCTCCACCGTGCCGCGCACCAGGTCCAACAGCACCTTGCGCTGGCGCTCCGCCGTCAACTCCAGCGTGCCCAGCCGCACCGCGCTCTCCGGCGACAGGAACACGCCGCTGCCGTCCGCCAGCGACAGCTCCGCGCGGCCGTTCTTCCCCGTCGTCACGAGCTCGCCCGCGTACAGCGAGTCACCCGCGAGCCGAGAGCGCAGGGCCGTGTCCCCCGGTCCCGCCGACACCTGTCCACTGGCCGTGCGCAGCCTCGCCACCGCCGGCTGGGTGGGGCGCTCCACGTACGCGAGCTGCAACTGGCCCGGCGCGTTGGGGATGCCCGGGGGCGCCACGAAGGACACCCGCGTGCGCGGAATCCCCGCCGTCACCAGCACCTCCGCCGCCGCCTTCGCCCAGGCGAGTCCCTGACCCTCCAGGCGCTGCGCGTCCGGCAGCTTCGCGGCCACGGTGAGGCTCCGGATGGCGGGACGGGCCTTCACGGCCTCCGCCACCTCGCGCAGGCACGCCTCGGTCTGGGCGCCCTGGGGCTCCAGGAGGCGCCCTGTGGCAAGCCGCCCGTTGTCGAACGTCAGGCCTCCGCAGGGGCCGTCCGCCTCCGAGGCGAAGCCCACGACGGGTGACGCCAGCAGCGTCAGGGTCAGCATCAACGACGGGGTGCTTGCCCTCACGGCGCCACTCCTTCCGCCGTGTCGGCGGTCTTCACGATGTTGAATTCCACGCGCCGGTTGTTCTCCCGGCCGAGCGGCGTGTCATTGGTGTCCACCGGCTTCGACTCACCGAAGCCCACCGCCTCCAGGCGCATGCCGGAGATGCCCCCCTTCATCAGCCAGTCGCGCACGTTGTTCGCGCGCCGCTGCGACAGGTCCAGGTTCTTCGCGTCGTCGCCCTGGCTGTCGGTGTGGCCTTCCACGCGCACCCGCTCCAGCTCCGGATGCGTCCGGAGGATGGACACCACCTGCTGCAACAGGGGGAAGGACTTCGGCAGGATGACGTCCTTGCCGGTGGCGAAGTACACCTTGTCCAGGATGACGATGCGCGAGCCCTCCAGGCGCACCTTGGACTCGCCCTTGTCCGGGCACCCGTCGTCGTCCTTCACGCCGTTGATGACCTCCGCCTCCAGCGGGCACTGATCCTTCGCGTCCGGGATGCCGTCGCGGTCGTTGTCCGGATCCGGGCAGCCGTCCTCGTCCTCGAAGCCATCCACGTCCTCCGGCGCCGTCGGGCAGCGGTCCTCCGTGTCCGGAATGCCATCGCCATCCGTGTCCACGGGCGCGGGCGGCAGGCTGAGCGCGGGCGGGGGCGCGTTCGCGGGCGTGGCGGCATCCTCCGGGGCCTTCACTTCCGGCAGCGAGTCCGGGCAGCCGTCGTCGTCGCGGTAGCCGTTCACCGTCTCCGGATCCATGGGGCAGACGTCGTTCACGTCGGGGATGCCGTCGTGGTCGTCGTCGGGATCCAGGCAGCCGTCGTCGTCCTGGAAGCCGTCGAAGTCCTCTGGGCCCAGCGCGCAGGTTGGCGTGGGCTTCGGGCCTCCGGGCGTGAAGGTCAGGCCCGCGAGGATGCGGAAGGCGGGCGTGCCGTAGCCGCGCGTCAGGCCAGGGCCCGCGCCCACGTGCGCGGCGAACCCGTTGGCGAAGCGGTACTTCACCGCGCCCAGGACCTCCAGGGGGACCTCCTCCTCGTTGGAGTCCTTCAGGCCCACCGCGCCCGCGAGCGTCGCCTGGGCGGACAGGGCCTGTGTCACCGGCACCTCCGCGCCCACGCCGAACGCGAACTCGTTGCCCACGCGCAGGTTGCGAAGCTGTTCCGTCTGACGAAGGTTGACGCCCACGTTGGCGAGCAGCCGCAGATACGACGTGGCCCACTCACCGGCGATGCGCGGCTGGAAGGTGAGCCCGTCCGAGCCCAGGAAGTTCGAACCGCCCGCCGTGGGCAGGGTGAAGGGCGCCAGCACCGCGAGGTTCAGCGAGCCCCGGGACAGCAGCGCCAGCTTGGGCACCACGCGAAGGTCGCCCAGGCCCGTCTTGCCCACGCCGTTGGCGAACGACTCCGACACGGCGCCCGCGGGCTCTGAACCCGTGGTCGTCACCGGCAGCACCACGCCGATCTCCAACCGGTCGAAGAGGGACACCGCGCCCATCAGGTCCAGGGAGAGCTGCCGCTCCACGATGTGGTAGACGAACGCATCCTCGCGCGGGTCGTAGAAGTTGAGCGGCTGGTGCGCGTAGTTGAGCGACGCGCCCACGTTCCACGTCTTGTGCGGCGCGACGCGCGCGCTGTTCAGCCCGAGCACGTCGTAGGCGCCCGGCCCCGGCTTGTACTGCTGCACGTCGATGGCCTGCGACACCGTGGGCTGCGCGTCCACCCGCGACGTCGCGCCCAGCGTCAGGCCCACCGCCACCATCAGCGCGAGCCCCCGCGCCGGGAGGGGCCCGGCCCTGTGCCGGCCGGAATTGAGGGGCTGGGTCATGCCGTCGTGGTCCACGTTCTTCCTTGTCGCCCGGGAGGCGGTCATTGTCGCTGGCGGGGTCGCGCGCGTCGATGAAACCGTCGCCGGCCGTGTCCACCCGCTCGTTTGGCAGGCCCGCGGCCGTCGGATAACGGCCCGCGGCTCAGTGCGGAGCCAGCAACTGCGAGACGTGCTCGGCCAGGTCCTGCAGGGGCTGGGGCTTGCTGAGCACCAGATCCACCCCCAGCTCCCGGGCCCGGCGGCCCAGGTCCGGGGAGGCGAACGCCGTCAGCAGGACCATGCGCGTGGCGGGCGACGCCTTCCGCACCCGCTCCGCGATGACGAGCCCCTCTTCGGACAGCGTCCCACTCAGGCGCAGGTCGCTGATGACCAGGTCGTAATGCCCGTGCGTCACCCGCTCCAACGCTCCGTCCAGGTCCGTGGCCGAATCCACCGCGTACCCCGCGCTGACGAAGAAGCGGCCGAGCAGCCAGCACAGCACCGCTTCGTCATCGATGATCAACAGGTTCCGGGGCACGCAGGAGGGCATGAGCAAGGTCAGGGCCAACTTCGGGATGGCAGGGGGAGCCAGTACTTCCAGGGACTTGCGCGGAGGCGCGGCGCGGGCCGGACGGGGTTGTCCAGCTTGCGGAATCCATTTTCCAGAATCCGGATCCGCTCCCCGCGCGGTGCGGCGGCTCACTCGCGCATGGGGATGGGGTGGAGCTCATCCTCGTTGGCCGCGTGGGGAATGAGCGCGGACAGGTGGAGGATGAGCACCGGCATCAACTGCGGCTTGGGCAGCAGCTTGGTGATGCCGCTGGCCCACGCGAGCTGCCGCACCTCGTCCAGGGGCAGGGCCGTCATCAGCAGGATGGGGACGATGGCGTCCTGCTGCCGCAGCTCCCGGGCGAACGTCAGCCCCTCGTCCATCCCGGGTCGGCCGAAGGGATGGTCGATGAGGATCGCGTCGAACAGGTTGGTGTCCAGCTGGCTTCGCGCCTGTGCATCCGTGCGAGCCGTGAGGACGGTGAAGCCCGCGGCTGTCAGGTGACGCGCCGTCGCCCCACGAACCGGGGGCTTCGAATCGAGGAGGAGGATTTTCCCGTGCATGCCCCAGGACACTGCAGCGGGTGTGCCATGCACGGCGAAACACGCCAATCCCAGTCAATGCGCGAGATTGGCGGTGAAGGCCGGGGCCAGCGGCCCGGAGGATTCCAGGTTCTGGAATGTCCTCTGGAATCCGGACACTGTTGGGGCCCCAGGGGATGCGGCTGTCAGGAGCCCCGGTGCTGCCAGCCCTTGAGCTTCGCGTAGAGCGAGCTGCGGGAGATGCCCAGCTTCGTCGCCGCGCGCTCCACGTGGCCGCCCTCGCGGGCCATCACCCGTTCGATGTGGCGGCGCTCCAGCTCCTCCAGCGTGAGGTCGTCGCCCAGGGGTTCGTCATGGGGGGCGGATTCGAATCTCAGGTCGCCCCGGGACAGGCGGCTTGCGCCGGACAGGAGCACGGCGCGCTCCAGCACGTTGCGCAGCTCGCGGATGTTGCCCGGCCAGCTGTATGTCATCAGGGCCTTCTCCGCGTCGGGCTCCAGCTCCACCTGGCCCCGGCCGCGCGCGCCGCCCATCTCCGCGAGGAAGTGGCGCGCGAGCACCGGCACGTCCTCGGCGCGCTCGCGCAGCGCGGGCACATGGAGGATGAGGGTGCTGATGCGGAAGTACAGGTCGCTGCGGAAGCGCTTCTCTCGCGAGGCCAGTGACAGGTCCTGGTGCGTGGCGGCGACGAGCCGCACGTCCACGCGCCGGTCCTTCACGTCGCCCAGCCGCCGGAAGCGCTTCTCCTCCAGCACCTTGAGCAGCTTGGGCTGGACGGCCACGTCCATGTCGCCAATCTCATCCAGGAACAGGGTGCCCCGGTCCGCCACTTCCAGGAGGCCCTGCTTGGCGGCCACCGCGCTGGTGAAGGCGCCCTTCTCATGGCCGAACAGCTCCGAGTCCAGCAGGTCCTTGGACAGCGCGGCGCAGTTCAGGTCCACGAAGGGCGCGTCCTTGCGCGAGCCGCCCTCGTGCAACCAGCGCGCGAGCACGCTCTTGCCGCTGCCCGTCTCGCCGGTGACGAGCACGGGACTGTCACTGTCGCGCATTCGCTCCGCCTGGTCCTGCAGGAACCGGATGGCCCCGCTGTCGCCCAGGAAGGGATCCACCCGCGAGCGGGCCGTGCGCGAGCGGTCCGCGGCGTGACGCTGACGTTCGCGGCGCTGGGACACGAGCCGCTCCAGCACCACCTTGAGCACCGCCAGCTCCACCGGCTTGGTGAGGAACTGTTCGGCGCCCTCCTTCACGGCTTGCACGGCCAGCTCGATGGAGCCGTGGCCGGTGAGCACCACCAGGGGCACCGCCGCGTCGATCTCCTTGAGCCGGGGCAGCAGCTCCAGCGCGGTGCCGTCCGGCAGCCGGTAGTCGATGACGGCGACATCGGGCCGGTGGGAGCGGAAGCCCTCCTGGGCCTCGGCCACGCTGGTGGCCTCGTCCACGTCGAACCCGTGCTGGGTGAGGTAGCCCTTCATGCCCAGGCGGACGCCGGGCTCGTCGTCCACGAGCAGGATGCGGGTGCGGGTCATGAGGCTTGCGATTGATGCGAAGGGCCGGAGGCGACGGCCGGGGGGCTGACGGGCAGCAGGATGGTCACCTCGGCGCCTCCCGCCGGATGGTTGGACAGGCGGATGCGGCCCTGGTGCTCCTCCAGGATGCGCTGGACGATGGACAGGCCCAGGCCGGTGCCGCCCCGGCGCTTGCTGAAGAAGGGCTCGAAGACGTGGGGCAGGTCCTCCGCCTTGAAGCCGGGCCCGCCGTCGTGGACGGTGCAACGCACCCACTCGCGGCCTGCTTCCTCCACGGCCTCCACGGCCATGTGCACGGTGCTGCCTTGCGGCGAATGCTGCACGGCGTTCTCCACCACGTTGCGGAAGACGTGGAACAGGCGGCGCGAGTCCATGCGCACCGGGGGCAGCCCTTCCGACAACTGGCGGGTGAGCTTCACCGCCGCCTTCTCCCCAGCGAGCTCGCACGAGGACAGGGCCTCCGACACCACGGAGCCCACCGCGCCGTCGGCCCACTCGCCCCGGGCGGGCCGGCCGTATTCGAAGAGCTCCTGGGTGAGGTGCGTGAGCCGGCGCACCTCGCCACGCAGCACGTCCAGGTACGGCTGCAATTCGGGGCGCGTGCCGAAGGTGGCCTCCACCGCGTCCACCACGGCGGAGATGGAGAACAGGGGGTTTCGCACCTCGTGGGCCACGCCCGCGACGATGGCGCCCATCGCGGCCATCGTCTCACTGCGGCGCACGTGTGCCTGGAGCTCCAGGAGCCGGGTGATTTCGGTGGCCACCAGGATGATGCGCGGATCCTCGCTGCCGGCTTCATCCACCCACGCGGCGGCCAATTCCCAGGTGCGGCTGGACGCGGCGTCGTGCACCTGGCGGTTCGCGGTGCCGTGCGTCTGGCGCAGCTCCTCCACCAGGGGTTCCGCGCTGGACCAGGGAGGCGCGCCCACGGTGGAGGACAGCGGCTGGCCCGTGGGGTCCGCCTGCTGGAAGAGCGCGCCAGCGGCGCCGTTGAGGCGGTGGATGATGCCATCCGCGCTCAGCACCACCAGGGGCGAGGACACGGCGTCGAAGGTGCGGCGCCATTCGGTGGCGGAGCGGCGGAAGCTGTCGTGCAGGCGCTGGCGCAGGTCATCCGCGAGCCGCCGGTCGGTGACGTCCGTGACGACGCAGCCCAGGTGCACGGCGTCCTGCGCGTCCAGGCCGGAGGCGGCGGCGCGGCTTCGCACCCAGCGCACGCGGCCGTCGGCGCAGATGATCCGGTGCTCCACCTCCGCCTCCGCGCCGGGGGACAAGCCCTCGATGCACTCGCGGTAGCGGGCCCGGTCCTCCGGGTGGATCATCTCCGCCCACAGCGGCGCGGGCGTGCCCTCCGGCCCGGGCGTGGTGAAGGCGCTGGGGGGATATCCGGTGGTGCGCTCGATGACGGGCGTGCAGTAGAAGTCGCGCAGCACTCCGCCGCGCAGCTTGCCGCCCCAGAGGTAGTCCGGCAGCGAGCGGGTGAGCACGTCCAGCCGGCCCTCGTGTTCCTGGAGGGATTGCTCGGCGCGCAGCCGCTCGGTGACCTCCGACAGGGAGGCGATGACGCCCAGCACCTCGCCGCCGGAGCCGCGCACGCGCGAGTAGCCGCCGAACCAGAACCGCGCCTCGCCCGGGGCGGCGGGCGTCTCCACCTGGAGGCTGACGTCCTGCAACGGCGCGTCCGTCTCCAACGCGCGGGCGAGCCGGGGCGCCAGCACGGTGCCCAGCGCGGGCAGCACCTCGGTGACGTGGCGGCCCAGGTGCGCGCTCACCGGCAGGCCATTCATCGCGGCGAGCGCGGCGTTGACGTGCACGTATTGAAGGTCCCGGTCGAAGAACGCGAAGCCCACCGGCGTGATGTCCATCACCGCGTCGCGCAGGGCCCGGGCGTCATCCGCCCGCTTCAGGGCCCGGGCGCAGTCTCCCCGCGTTCGAGCCTGCGCGCGCAGCATCACCCACGCGCCGACGGTCGCGAGCAGCACCGCGCCTCCCGCCAGGACGGCGAGGCGGGGCACGGGAGCCCAGGCTCCAGTCGCCGCGCCCAGCGCGCCCATGAGCACACCGCAGGCGAGGACGAACGAGGCGGCTCGGAGCAGGGACGACGACGGAGGTGGAGTGGACATGACGCGCGGAGAGCGCGCTGGACTCTACCTCAGACCGCCGGACCCGCGATGATGTCGGGCGGTCCGGGGCGGTTCGGATCATGGGCCGGTGGATCCGTGATGCCCGGCTCGATTTCAGGATCCTGCTGGGGCGCAGGCGGTTCCCGGCGCGGGGGCTCCCGCTGCGGCGGATCCTTCTCCGGTACCTGGGGCCGGGGCGGCTCGATTTCAGGCGTGGGCTTCGGGTCCGGCTCCTTCACGGGCTTCGTCGGCGGATTCGTCTGTGGGTTCGTCGGCATGTGCTCCCACACTGTGCACGCCCCGCCCCCAGGGCACCGGGCCCCGTGACCCGGCGCCGGCCGGTGCGCGCTTTTCAACGGATCCCGGAGCCAGCCGCGCGAGTCATCCGCCCGGAGCGGGCGCGAAGCGGTCGTCCTCCTGGGGCAGGCTGTCGGTGCGATGGGCACCGTCCCCATCCGAGGGGCGAGGCGCGGCCCACACCTCCACGACCGCTTCGATGCGCGGGGTGAGCTGGAGCATGGAGCTGGGAAAGCAGCGCGTGGGCAGGGCCGCGAAGAGCCGCCGGGCAAGCTCGGCTTCCGGGGGGCTGCCCACGGCGACGTGGGGGCGAACGATGAGGTCGGTGAAGCATGCGGCCTGCTCGGGTCCGCCGCTCACCAGCCGGGCCGTCGCGCTGCTCTGGTAGAAGAGCACGCGCACGCCTGCTTCCCTGGCGTCAGCCAGGAAGGCCTGCAGGGCGCGGCCTTCCACCGCGCCCACCAGCAGCGCCTCCGGGGCCCACGTCCCGTCCGAGGCCCGCTCCTCCACGTTCAGCGGCACGCCAATCGGAACAGGGGGCGCCTGATCGCTTGTCAGCACAGCCCCCCGTTCTCCCTGCCAATAGAGGCGAGTTTCGTACTCGGTGATGGAAACGGAATTCATCGGGCGTCTCCTCGGCAAGGACTGTCGCGGTGCGCTTTCAACACGCATGCCATGACAATGCTTCGCAACTCGCGGGCCATCGCCCTGAAGTACGAGTCTTCCCAGGTAGGACACTGATCGCGAGACCACACGTGCCCTGACCCTAGATGCGGACCGCCTGGAACGGCCCTTCCGGACAATATCGCCCCGGCTGGCTTTGCCTCACATCCAGCGCCTCTTTCGACTGTCACGGGGAGCTGCATGGACATGAATCAATGGGGCGGGAAGGGCGGAGTGTTGGCGGCATGGCTTTGCGCGGGAGGTGAGACCGTCCGCGGTCTTGCCCGGGCTGGAGCCCGTAGGGCCCCGGACGCGTCAGCCGTCTGAGCGTCCACGCACGAGGGACGTCCCATGCGGCTGGAAGGCCGCCTGCCCGAGGGTGGGCACCCCCAGGCCGCATGGGCACCGTCAGCACGCATCCCCTTCTTGTGATTCATGAATGACGAGAGGCACCCCATGATCGAGGCCTACGCGAGTCAACTGATCCAGGCACCCGTGGATGTCGTCTGGGACCGGGTGGGAGGCTTTGACAGCCTCCCTCGCTGGCATCCAGGCATCGTCTCCAGTGAGCGGGTGGCCCACCCCGGGCCAGGCGCGGGGCCGCTGCGCCGGCTCACCACGCGGGCCGGCGAGGTGTTCCTGGAAGCGCGGCTGGAACACGACGCGCATGCGCGCAGCTACGCGTACGCGATGCTGGAGGGGCCGCTGCCGGTGCGCGACTACCAGGCGAAGCTGCGGGTGACGCCGGTGACGGCGACCGGGCAGACCTTCATCGAGTGGTTGGCGACGTTCTCCCCGAAGCCCGGACACGCGGACGAAGCGGAGGCCCTGGCCCGCAAGGTCCGCGACGAAATCCTCGCTCCGGGACTCACGGGACTTGCGCACACGTTCCTGCCGCCCACAGCGAAGGCCCCGACACCGGACCGGGCGTGGCGGCGCTGAAGGCTCACAGCCTCTGGAGGAAGCGCACCAGGTCCTGCTTCTGCGTGGGGGTGAGCATTTCCGGAAATCCGCCCGGGAACTCGGGCGGGTGCACCGGCAGCACGACCCCGGCGAAGCTGGCGCCGGGCAGGATGAAGCGGCTGTAGGTGTCCACCGCGTCCGCGAGCGTGGCGTGGCTGTTGTCGTGGAAGTAAGGCGCGGACCGGCCGATGCCGCGCAGGGAAGGGACGTCGAAGGCCTCGAACTCCGCGGGGTCGCCGCTGATGAGCGCGCGGCCGGGGTCCGTCGAATACCACTGGGGTGCGAGCGCCGGGCCGGTGATGGGCGCGCCGTTTTCGTCCAGCGCGGGGACGAGGTCGTCCGGGTCTCCGCTCGCGGTGACGGGGATGGGCGGCAGGTCGGCGACGGAGTGCTGCCGGGTGGCGTCCGTGTAGAAGCGGAAGCGGTACTGGGGGAACGGCACGGAGTCGTTGAAGAGAGGCACGGCGCCGCGCTGCCCCAGATACGTCATGAACGAGAAGCCGATGTTGAGGAACTCGCTGTGCGGGCGGGGCACGCTGGCGGGCTTCGGTGGCTGTCCGGGCGTGAGGGTGTAATGGATGTTGCCATCGGGTTTGATGGCGAAGAAGAGCGCGTCATGGACGTCGCGCCGCACGATGCGGTTCTTGGTGCGGTCTCCGTGACACGCTTCGCAGGCGAGGGCGTAGACGTCCCGGCCTCGGCGTTCGGCGGCATCGAGCACGAGGAGCGCGTCGGGATCCGGGATCTTGCCCAGGGGGAAGCCCAGCTCCAGCAGGTCCGACACGAAGCGGGCGCGGGGTGAGCTGAACACGCTGCGCTCGAACGCGGCGATGCGATTGCGCACGGTGGCGGGCACGGCGCCGCCCTCGCTGTGGTTCGTGACGGCGCTCTGCACCTGTTCGGTGAGGCTCGTTTCACGGCCATCGAACTGGAAGGGGCCGGAGAAGCCGACGTCCGCGATGCTGGGGACGCCGCGCCAGACGGAGATCTTCCGGTCCGGTGACGTGACGACGTTCCCCTGCACGTCGATGACATCCATGTTCGGGGGAAGGGGGAGGACGACACGCACCAGCCCCTTCTTGAGGTGCGCATAGGTTGGGACGGCGGCGGTGGGGTCATCCGCGTCGATGCGATTGAACAGCGGGTCCCCGGGGTTTCGTGCCCAGACGGTCTCCACGTGCGCGGGCGTGAGGGCGGTGTTGTCGGAGAGGACGTGGCATGTCGCGCAGGAGCGGCCGTTGGTGCCGGGCAGTGCCTCCTGGAAGTGCTGCTTCCCCGCGAGCGCCAGGGCAGGGGACACCAGCTCCGCCTGGGACGTGACGGGTTCGGAGACGGCTTCGACGGAGGTTCCTGTCTCGGTACAGCCCGTGAGCACGAAGACTCCCACCGTGCACGCGATGAATCGACGCCCTGCCATGTGCTTCCCTCCCGGATGATGCGGCGGATGAGGGAACACCGGGAGGCGCCGTGCGTGTCACCCGTGCCCCAAAAGGTCCGAATCCGGTGAATCGTCCACGGTCCCCTTGAACCAGGGTGTGAATTCCCCGGACTTCCGGGCAGCATCTCCCCACACCGGGAGGGCAGGGGACCATGAACACCATCCGCAACGACAAGCAGGCGGCGAAGCTGAAGTTGGATCGCATCTCCGCGGCTCCGCCGAAGAAGGCGGACCGGGATGAGGCGAAGACGGAGTTCGACGCGCTGGGCGAGGAGCTGTTCGACCTCCAGGACCTCCTCTGGGGCGCGAAGATGAACTCCGTGCTCATCGTCCTCCAGGGGCGCGACACCGCCGGCAAGGACGGCACCATCAAGCACGTGGTGGGCAGCCTCAATCCGCGCGGCGTGAGCGTCACCTCCTTCGGCGTACCCAGCACCGAGGAGCGTGAGCACGACTTCCTCTGGCGTGTCCACCGCGAGGCCCCGCGCAAGGGCGAGTTCTCCATCTTCAACCGCTCCCACTACGAGGACGTGCTCGTGGCGCGGGTGAACTCGCTGGTCCCCAAGCCGCTGTGGAAGCTGCGCTACCAGCACATCCGCGACTTCGAATCGCTGCTCACGGAGCACGGCACCATCGTCCTCAAGTTCTTCCTCCACATCAGTCAGGAGGAACAGGAGCAGCGCCTGCTCGCGCGCGAACAGGAGCCGCGCAAGGCGTGGAAGATCAGCGCCGGGGACTGGGAGGACCGCAAGCACTGGGGCGACTACACGCGCGCGTATGAAGAGGTCTTCGCCCGGACGTCCACCGAGCAGGCGCCGTGGCACCTGGTCCCCTCGGACGCCAAGTGGTACCGCAACCTCGTGGTGGCCCGCACGGTGGCGGAAGCCCTGCGCCCGTACCGCAAGCAATGGCAGGAGCGCCTGGACGAGGTCGGCGTGGAGAAGAAGACGGAACTCAAGGCGTGGCGCAAGAAGCGCTGACGCGCGAGCCCCTTCCACCGGGCAGCGGCCCGCCGCGTCGGCACTCCGCGTCACGATGACGCGGGGACACGCCCGAACGCCGTGCGGACCGCTGACCCGGCCATGACATGGCGATGCGACAACGATGGCTGTCATCCGCCCCGGTGTTTCGCCGGGCGGTCACCGTCGGAGTCTCCGCGCCATGGAACGAACCGCGTCGCATTCGAGCAAGGACCTCATTGCCCGCACGCGTGCCTTCGCCACACAGGACGCCGTGCGCTCGGGTTGGGCCCTGGGGTCCACCTATGCGGCGCTGGCGGGCGCGGTGGCGCTGGCGGTGGCCGCGCCCTGGTGGCCCCTGCGCATCGTGGGAGGTTTCATCGAAGCGCTGGTCCTCATCCGCGCCTTCATCCTCTTCCACGACGCCATGCACGGCGCGCTCCTGCCGAAGTCCAAGTGGGCGAAGGCGCTCTTCCAGGTCCAGGGCATCCTCACGCTCACGCCCGCGCGCATCTGGAATGACACGCACAACCACCACCACGCGAACACGGCGCGCATCGAGGCGGACTCCGCCGGCACCTTCGTCACGTGGACCACGGAGCAGTGGCGCAAGGCCACGGGCTGGCAGCGGCTGGGCTACGTGGTGGAGCGCCACCCGGTGACGCTGTTGTTCGGCTACGTCACCGCGTTCCTCATCAGCCTGTGTCTGGTGCCGTTCGTGAAGAACCCGAAGCGCTACTGGACGTCCGGGCTCGCGTTCGGCCTGCACGTAGCGCTGTCGGTGGCCGTCTGGCATTTCTTCGGCCTCGCGGTGTACCTGTGCGCCTTCGTGGGCCCGTTGTTCGTGGCGTACGCGCTGGGCACGTACCTGTTCTACGCGCAGCACAACTTCGACGACGTGGCCATCCTGCCGGACGCGGACTGGACGCACGCGGACGCGGCGCTGGAGGCCAGCAGCTACCTGCGCTGCGGGCCGGTGATGGCCTGGTTCACGGGCAACATCGGCTACCACCACGTGCACCACCTCAACCCGCGCATCCCGTTCTACCGGCTGCCGGAGGCGATGGCGGCCCTGCCGGAGTTGCAGGGGCCCCACGTCACCGCGCTCACGCTGAAGGATATCGTCGGCTGCCTGCGATTGAACCTGTGGGATCCGGCGCGGCGACGGATGGTGCGCTACAGCGACGCGGTCGCCAGCTACTGACGTGTGACCCCGAAACGGCTTTCGAGCCAGTGGACGGCGAAGGCCACCATCGGCCGGGCTTCGACGAGCACCGAGGGTGCATCGCCAATCAAACCCCTGCGACCCTGGCCGGTGGCGAGGAAGGCTTCGACGATTTCGGCGAAGAAGTCGTCCGCGAGTCCCTCCACCACCGGGTCGCTGGTGTCGAACTCCTCGAATTCGCGCCAGACGGTCCGCCCGTCGATGAGGAGCGGCGCCTCGTAGCGAAGGACGCGCTTGTGGGGGATGTCGGCGAGGTGCTCCGCATGGTGGAGCAGCGTCATGGTGTCGAGCGGCGCACCGAGCATCAGGGTCTTGCCATCCGCGGCGACCAGTTTGCCGAAAGGGGACCGGGGCCCATAGCCGTAGTCGAGCGCATGGTCGGAGGTGAACCACTCCGCGCGGCCTCCCAGGGCAGCGCAGGAGGCGCCGGGATTTCCGCTGCGTCTGGCGCCGGGCGTGGTGCGAAGCAGCTCTGGGAAGGCGCCGTTGTCGCGGGTTGAACGGGAGCGGAGCGGATCAAAAGGGGGAATCTGGTCGCGCAGCTTCGGAGCATCGTGGACTTCGTCCGGAAGCTGCCAATCGCAGTAGCCCAGCAGGGTGCCCTCGGGCCCCAGCACATCACCGATGGCGGCGATCAGCATGTCGGGGCCACCCAGGATCGGCCCGACCGAGCGCAGGGCGGCATGGGCCAGGACAGAATCACCGAGTTCCAGCCCCAGTGTCTGGAGTTGCTCGGCCAGAACCGCCCGGGTCCAGATGGAGGGTGGGGAAGGGGGCTTGTTTGGGGAGGTCATGAGCGTCCGCCAATCTCCGGGAAGCGCTCGTAGGCTCGCAGGAGCGTGTCCAGGTGGGCGGGGTCGTCCAGATCGAGCGGCGCATCCGTGAGTTGCACAATCCACCCCCCTGTCGCGGTCCGGCGCGAACGTGAAAGCAGGTCCGCGTCTCGGGCGGGGTCCGGAAACCCGATGGCTTGCGCGGACGCGGCGGACCAGTAGTTCAGCCACCCGAGGCAATGCGGAAGCGCGGGCGAGCGGAGCTTCTCTGGGAATCTGAGCGCTGGGAGCCCCCGGGGCGGAACTCCTGGCTTGTGCACCGGATCGATTGTCTGCCGTGAGATCTCCACCGCCGCTTTGGACGGCGTCGCATGTCCCCACAGCGCGAGTGCGCCCTCCGCCACGCTCTCAAGCAGGCCCGGCGCCGCTGCGCTCATGGCTTCGTCCAGCGGCAGCTTTGCGTGGACATCCAGCAACGGTTGCCCGCCCGGAGCCTGGCTGCCGGGCGTTTGCAATCCATAAACCGTCACGGGGTAACCCTCGTCTCCGTTGCACACGAGCTGGAACCCCCCTTCCTTCGTCTCTTCTTCAAGCCACGCGTCGCGCTGAGGCAATGCAATGAGCTGTCCGTCTTCGGAGACCTTCCATTCCAGACGCAAGCCGGGGAGCGCCCGCTCCATCCCATGGACGACCGCGAGCGAGCGACCGTCGTTGCCCACGAGCGCGGGTGCGTAGACGATGATGCCAAGTCTTTTTCGAGTCGTCATCGTTCGCACCCCGTGACCACGAGATCGAGGGTGCGCTCTTCTGCTTCCAACGCTTCTTTGTGCGCTTGGGTGCTCACGCCGACGACGAAGCCATATCCACAGGCCGCCGCGATGCCTCGTTCCTCCCGCATCTTGACTGCTTGATCCTTGACCACCTGACGCTGGAGAAAATCACTGTACGTGTCGAATTGATCGGTTTTGATCTCCCACAGGACACGCACGCCCACTTGCAGCGCATCGAAGCGCAGGCCGTCCACGAGCACGTCCATCTTGGGATACCGATTGGGCGGAAACCTGTCGGCGCACGCGTTGTGCGCATCGTCTCCACCCCGATGGGGCACTGGGATGGGCTCGCATCTGGCGTGGCGCGTCCGGTCCAGGGGCCCGGGCGGCAATGGGGGCTGCCAGTCCTGCCCGGCGGGTTCCGGCTCAATCCGGGGCTTCCGTTTCGCCACGGCCTCCACGGGTGTCGCCTGCGCTCCTCGCGCGGTGCCTGCTTCCTCGGGATAGAGCTGTCGCAGTTCATGGGCGTCCAGCTCCTCCTTGATCGCGACGGCGACCACCACCACGCCAATGATGATCACGGCTCCCACGACGAGCTCAGGGGCAACCAGGACGCAGGCTCCAAGACCCAGTGTCGCCGCGCCCGTGGAGGCGACCGTGCACCGTCCCGTCGGGTCGTGAAACCGGATCCGGTCAGGGTCGAGCGCCTCGAAGCAGCGCTCCACCACCAAGGACCAGGGCTGGGACGCCTCCTGGACGACGCATCTGCCGTCGTCACCCCAGGGCAGCTTCGCCGCTCGCTGGAGGTTTGCGACCCTCGTGTTCCGGGCCATGCGCTCTCCCGGGAGCGGTGCTGGCGTAGCACAGGCCGAGAGGGCGAGGAGGAGTGCGATGCAGGCGCGGAGACCCATGGGCACGTCCCTTCAATCCAGCAGGACAGCCGTGGGTATCACCTGCGCATAGCCCATGCCCAGGGCCGCCAGGAACGCGGCATGGACGTGGGCCGCGGGCACGACCTGCCCTTGGAATTCCAGGCTCCGGGCCGCGCAGGCGTCGGAGAGGACGGTGACCGCGTAGCCCAGGTCCGCGGCCGCGCGCACCGTGGCGTCCACGCACATGAGGGTCATCATGCCGGCGACC
The DNA here is from genome assembly GCF_026626765.1 of Corallococcus sp. bb12-1. Lineage (NCBI taxonomy): Bacteria > Pseudomonadati > Myxococcota > Myxococcia > Myxococcales > Myxococcaceae > Corallococcus > Corallococcus sp. bb12-1. Next base: position 19,449 of record NZ_JAPNJZ010000033.1, read on the forward strand.
ACCAACTGCTTCACGCCCAGGGCCCGCAGGTGTGTCTGGAGGTCCGTGTCCCGGAAGCTGTTGGGGAAGTGCTTGAGCACCACCGGCTCTCCCGGCTGGGGCGCGACCAGGGGATGGATGTCCGCGCCGGGTGTTCCCGGCAGGAAGAAGGTAGCGCTCGGCCCCATCGACTCATGGCGGATGTGGAGGACCGGCAGTCCTCGCTCCCGGAAGGCGTCCAGGACCGCTCGGGCCCGGGTGGCCGCGGCCTCGGTCTGGTCCAGTTCGAACCGGCCGCCCGGAAAATAGTCATTCTGGATGTCGATGAGCAGCAGCGCGGCGTGCTCCAGGGGCTTCTCCACGGATGTCCTCCTCTACGCATGGGAGTGCGATGCCCGGATGTGTATCCAGGTCCGACTCCCGGCGGGAGTGTCCGGATTGACAATCTCCAGGCGAAAAACGACAAGCGACCATGTCCGCCGAGCAGCTCACGACCCGCATCGCGGTGCTGGCCCTGGAGGGCTGTGTGGCCTCCAGCGTGACAGGTCCCCTGGATGTCTTCGCCATGGCGAACATCCTGGGTCGCGAACAGGGGCTGGGGGAGCCTTTCGCGGCGGAAGTCGTGTCCCTCCGGCCCGGCCCGGTCCGCAGCTTCCATGGCGTGGAAGTGGCCGCGCGACACGTGCCGGGCCCCTCGGACTGCTTCGATCTGATCCTGGTCCCGGCGATGGTGGGCCCCCTGGAAGGAATCGTGGCCGAGCGTGCCGTCGTGGCCTGGCTGGCGGAACAGCATGCGCGGGGAGCGCGGTTGGCCGCCGTATGCGCCGGAGTCCTGCTGCTGGCCGAGACAGGGCTCCTGGATGGCCGGGAGGCCACCACGCACTGGGGGCTCGCCCAGTCCTTTTCGGCCCGCTACCCACGGGTGACGCTCAAGTCGGAGCTGCTGGTGGTGGACAACGGCGATGTGCTCACCGCGGGTGGCGTCACCGCGTACCTGGACCTCTGCCTGCACCTGGTGGCGCGACACGCCTCGTCGGAGCTGGCCATGCACTGCGCCAGGATGCTCCTGGTGGAGCCCGCCCGCCGATTCCAGGCACCCTTCGCGGTGCACACCTCACCCCGGGGGCATGGCGACTCCGCGGTGCTGCTCGCCCAGGACTGGCTGGAGGCGCACCTTTCGGGTCCGGTGACCCTGGCGGACGCCGCCCGGGCCGCGAGCCTTGGCCAGCGCACCCTGCTGCGACGCTTCCGCAAGGCCACGGGCGACACTCCCCTGGACTACGTCCAGCGTCTGCGCATCGAAACCGCCAAGCGCCTCCTGGAGACCACCCCCCGCACCGTCGAGGACATCACCCAGGCCGTCGGCTACGCGGACGCCACGTCCTTCCGACGTCGCTTCAAGGCACGCACGGGCCTGACACCCGATGGGTACAGACGCAGATTCGTCATTCCCAAGCGGTGAAACATCTGGCCTGCAGCCGTGGCTGCTACCGCGCTCCCTGAGGCAGTGTGTACTGGAAGTCGTAGGAGTGCTTGCCGCCTGCGGCGATGTCGATGGTCATCGAACCGGCGAGCCCCACGAGCTCGCCGGTTCCGGAGTCCGGCACCACCGTGATGACGAGCTGGGGCGCGCCGCGCGTCATCGTCCCGGAGTGCTGGAGCGCGAAGGTGCCGCCGCGGCCCTCCAGCGTGCCGGTGACGTGCTCCATCGCCACGTACCCCGCGGAGCCCTCCACGGGCGTGCGCACCGCGAGCATCTGCCCCTGGCTCGTGGCCTCCAGCGCGCCGTGGTAGCGCTTGTCCAGGTTCATCCGGCCCGGGGCCGCCTCCACCGCGCCTGCCTCCGGGGCCATGGGGGTGAGCTTTACGTCGAAAGGGCCGCTTGCACGCTTCGTCATGGGACTGGCTCCGTTGCTGGCTGGGCGGACGGATATGCCAGGACCCCGGGCGCGGGATTGCAAAAACGCGACAGCCCCCGTGTCAGCCGATGGCGGCGAACACCGGCTCCTGGCTGGTGTTCAGGCGGAAGAAGGGTTCCAGTTGGGCGCGCGTCATCTCCACGACGCCGTCCGGGTAGAGCGGATCCGCGACCAGGTACTTGCCGTCCGCCGTGCGCCCGAGCACCGCCATGAAGTGCCCGTCTCCCTCCAGGTGGTAGGCGTCTTCGTCGGGGAAGCTCGCGCTCCATTCGGAGCCCACGTTGCCCGGGCACACCACCGTCTTGCCTGAAGCCAGCGCGTCATCGAGCGCGCCCCAACCCGTCCCCTGGGACCCTCCGGCGCCCATGCTTTCCGCGGCACTGGTGACGGCGGAGATGTCCGTGTTCTCCCCGTCCTGATCGACCCCCCGGTACTGCTTGCCGTTCACCTCCACCATGGAACTCTCGGCGTTCGGGTACATCAGCCCCCGGGCGTAGTCGATCTGCTGTTCGGGCGAGAGGCCCTCGGGCATCTTCCCCTGGACGCGCAACGCCATGGCCAGGCTGGTGGGCCCGCAGTTCCGGGTCGACGTGTCCCCCTCAGGGTTGAACTTGTCGGTCTTGAACTGCGTGATGAAGTAATCATTCGCGGCATCCACCGTGCTCGGCAGGTTCGGCGCGAGCAACGGGCCTGCATACACATACTCGCTGAGGTTGACCGACCGGCTTGCGGCCAGCTCGTCGTCGTTCAGCCCCAGTTGATTGCACAGCTTCTGGAAGCTCACGTCCTTGGCAGAGCTGTAGTCGATGAGGTCCTGCGCGGTCTTGATGCCGGGGTGCTCCGCCAGGAACGTCTGGAGTCGGGTGTTCCGGAGGATCCGGCCCGCGTTCGACGTGGCCCCTGTTCCCTCATAGCGGGACACGACGGTCGAACTCCCACGGGGGGCGCCCTCCAGGCGGGGCTTCAGGATGTTCGTGGAAGGCCGCGGTTCGAAGGCGTCACGGGCGAACGGCGCGGGCGGCGGAATTGACGGCCGGGACAGGGCGCCCGGCGGTGGCTGCGGCTGTGCCGGTTGGAACTGCGAGACCTTCGGCGTGACGAGATTGCGCTGGAGCTTCATGTGGCTTCCCCCTCTGGGCTTCGTCTCTTGGATGAAACGCTCACCCAGTGTCACGCGGCAGCCGCCCTCCGATGAATTAAGCCGAGTTAAATCGGATGCTCGCAGGGCGAGGACGGAGGATGCGCTCACGGAAGCGGATGACAAAATCGAAGCCGATTTCCGTTGTCGCTGCTGGCGTAACTGCCGGTGGGCGCTCTCCAGATAATCCTGGGCGGAGGGCCCTGTCCCAGCCCACCAGGGTCGGGTGTCCAAAGGAGCATGAAGCGGATGCACGACCTGGGAGGACCGATGATGCGAGTTCTGAAGAGAGTGATGTTGGTGGGATGCTGTGCGCTACTCGGAGCCTGTGGCGAGGAGGAAGGCGCCCAGGACGCGGGAAACCCGCCCCGTTACGCAATCCAGGTGCACATCCCGTTGGAGACGGACCCCTGCGGCGTTACGACGGCGATGGCGTCTTTTGATGTGCCTATCGAATCCGTGCCGCTGGACGTGGACAAAGACTCCATTCACGGGGCGATGCTCGATGTCCCCGTGGGCCCGCAGCACCCCGTGTACGTGAGCGCATACAACGGCAGCGGCCTCCTGGTGTACTCGGGGAACTCGTCCGTGGATGTCGATACCGAGGGGGAGGGGGCCGCGAGCATCTTCATGTTCAGCCATCCCCAGAACTGCCCGGGCGCGGGCTCCGACGGCATCCGCATCATCGGCCTTCTGCGGACGGGCCGCATCGACACCGCCAGCAGCTTTTGAAGGAGGCTCTTGTTTCCGCTGAGCGCCTGTTGAACAACGCACTGGCCCGATCGCTCCATTTCAATGGGCTCTCATCTCACCGCGGTGCGAGCGGACGCTGTGGCTATTATGGGGCCATCACCAGCTTCGACACGTCGGAGCCAGGGAGTCTCTGGTCCAACAACACCTGGGAGGACGGAACGGTCCTTCCGCCCTCGAACTGGCGGTGCTCCGGCACGGAGCGCCTTCTCTCGTTGGACTGTCGAGATGCTCGAAAAAGCGGCGAATGCGAGGATTGAATAACGGCGTCTGACAAAGTCACGCTGCCGCAGTGACCACGGTTCCCAGGGCGATCGCGCAGAGCTTCTCCTCGCCGTCCTGGACCGCGAAGATTTCGCACTGGCAGATGGCCTGGCGCTTCCCGACGCCTTTCGCCTGGGCCCGGGCGATGAGCAGCGAGCCGACCGCCGGCTTCAGGTAGTTGATCTTGTACTCCGACGTGAGCGCATTGCCGCCCAGCGCCAGCCCTCCCGCGAACGTGATCGAATTGTCCGCGAGGTAGCTGAGTACGCCCCCGTGCACGAAGCCGTGCTGCTGCTTCAGGGGATCGGTGATGGGGAGTCGGATCTCCGCGGTGCCGGGGCCCGCATGCGTGAGCAGTGCGCCGAGAAACTGGCTGAACGCCTGGGCTGCGAACACCTGGCGCGCGAACTCTTGAAGGTCGTCCAATGCGAACTCCTTGGGAAGGGCCGCATATTATCCCTGAACCGCATTGCGTCTTCGTCGCGCCGGCTCTTGCCAGTCGCACCGACGGGCTGACCGTCGCAGGCGTGGAGGCTTCGGGCTCGCACGGTTCGGTCGCGCGGCGGTGGTCACCGCATGCCGCGCGGGTAGACTCGCGCTTCTCATGGCGCTTCCCCATTCCGGCCTCTTCCGCACCCTCCGTCGACGCCGATGGCTGCGTCGGCCCTTTCCTCCCGAATGGTCCGACCCCCTGGAGCGCCACGTCCCCTTCGCCCAGGAGCTCGCGCCAGAGCTGCGCCAGCGATTCCTGGATCTGCTCAAGCTCTTCATCTGGGAGAAGGAGTTCATCGGGGCAGGGGGCTTCACGATCACCGACGAGGTCCGGGTCGTGGTGTCCGCCACCGCCGTGCGCCTGGTGCTCCACCTGGACCTCTCCTATTACGATCGCTTGAGGGAGATCATCGTCTATCCAGACGCGTTCCGGCTTCCGGACCGCACCGGCGTGGTGCTGGGCGAGGCGAAGAACTGGGGCAGCGTCATCCTGTCGTGGCAGGCGGTGCTGGCGGGACTGCGCGACCCGAATGACGGCCACTCCACGGCCACGCATGAGTTCGCCCATGTCCTGGACCGGGAGGACGGAAGCTTCGACGGTACCCCCCAGCTGCGCCGCTACTCGCACTACGCGGCCTGGGCCTCGGTGATGGGCGAGCACTACCTCAAGCTGCGCGAGGGCCGTCGTCCCGAGCGAGCGGTGCTGGACGACTATGGCGGGCTCAACGAGGCCGAGTTCTTCGCCGTGGCCACCGAGTCCTTCTTCGAGAAGCCGCGTCAGATGAAGGAGCAGACGCCGGACCTCTACGAGGAACTCATGCGCTTCTACGGATGGGATCCGGCGCGCGGGTGAGCGGCTCCGGGCTGAGCCCGGCGCTCCTTCATGAAGCGACTGAGAAGCCGCGGCCCGGCGGGTCCATTCAGGGCCCGCCCGAGAGACCCACCGGACCGGGGCGGCTCAATTCTCCAGCATGGGTTTGCCCTGATGGGCCACCAGCAGGTCATGCATGTCGTTGGCGTGCTCCTCCTCCTTGGTGAGGATGTCCTCCAGGAGCCGCCGGGTGGTGGGATCGTGGTCCGCGAAGTAGCGGATCATGTCGCGGTAGGTCTCGATGGCGATGCGCTCCGCCACCAGGTTCTCGCGGATCATGTCCACCAGGTTCTGGCCCTCGACGTACTGGCTGGCGCTGCGGGACAGCAGCCCCTCGGGGTTGAAGTCCGGCCGTCCGCCCAACTGGTTGATGCGTTCGGCGAGCCGGAGCGCATGGTCCTGCTCCTCGCGCGCGTGCTGGCCGAACTCCTCCTTCACCGCCTCGCTGTGGATGCCCACCGCGGAGATGTAGTGGCTCGTGTAGCGCAGCACACAGACAATCTCGGTCGCGAGCGCGTCGTTGAGCAGCTTGAGCGTCGTCTCGACGGTGCCCTGGTAGTTCTCCGTGACGGCGCCTTCCTCCAGATGCTCACGGGCTCGGCGGCGGATCTCCTGGATGTCGGTGACGAACGGCGGCGGCTGTACTTCGGCCATGGTGGTTCCTCCCGGCGGCTGCGTGTCGGGAAACTGGGGTGGGGGAGGCGCGGGAGGCCACCCCACCTGCCCTGGAGCCCCGGGAGGGCCACGCCCGTCCGTCCCGCCCCGGAGAGTGAAGGGCGAGCCAACGGGAGGACGCTTCGAACCGTCACCGTCCGTGGTGCGGTTCCGCTTGGGACGGCTCCGTGTGGTGCGGCTCCGCGTGGGGCGTGGGCGAATGGGGAGCCTCGTGTGGCGCGGCGGGCTCGCTCCTCGGTACGGCTTGCTCATGCGGCACGGTTGCCTCGGGCCTCGCGACAGGCTCCGCATGAGGCGCGGCTGCTGGCGAAGGCCCCGGGTGAGGGGCGGAAGACGTGGGCCGTGAAGGCGTCACCGTGGGGCCGGTGCGTGCGCGGGGAGGGTGGCCCGTGGGGGGCGTCATGGGCTTCGCGAGAGGGATGGGCTGTCGGGTGACGCGCGCGACCTCGGCGGAGGTGGGGCCCGGGTTCCAGGAGTCGCCGAGGTGGGAGACGACGTGTTCTCCCACCGGCTGCGTCTGACGCAGCAACGCGGGTGCGCGCTCGGGCGGTGCGAGGTGCTGGCCCACTTCCGGGCGCAGGAAGTCGCCCGTGCTCACGAAGTTCCATGACAACCCGATGCTCAGCCCCGGAGGTGGCAGGGGCTGCCAGCCGATGGAGGCCTCGTCCCACCGCCAGTCCACCCAGGCCGGGGCCCATTCACTGTCGGGCCACCACACCCAGCCGACCGAGGGCTTGTTGAACCACCGGCCGTAATGGAAGGGCGCCCAGCCCCAATCCCAGTCGGTTTCGAAGGTCCAACCCCAATCACTGGACACCCAGCGGCCCCCGGTGGCGTAAGGCGCGAAGTCCGTGCCCACGACCCTGGCTTCGGGGCGCCAGACCCAGCCCACGTCCGGGAGGTTCAGCCAGGTGCCATAGGGAGACAGCACGTCCCGGAACTGCGTGATGGCGCTGCCCTCCGTCACGGCGCTCGACGTCACCTGGGGCCCGAAATCCTCCGGGCCCATCGCGCAGCTGGAGGCCGCCAGGAGTGCGATGACACTTGCGCCCGTGGGCCGCAGCCAGCGCATCCGCGTGTTCCAGGGGCCCATGTCCGCTCTCTTTCGTGGGGGTTCTGTCCTGGAAGATGTGCCTTCTCGTCCAGCGGGGAGGCACGTGCGAGCGGCCCGGCCGTCCACCGGCCTCACCACGCACGGCCCCGCTCCGCCGCTTCCACAGGCCCGCCGTCCACGAGAGGAGGCGTCCGGACGAGCGCTTCGGACCTCCCCTGGGGCGCTCAGGGCTTTTTCGCGGCGTGGGCCTCCACCTGTCGCCACACGCGGAAGACATTGCCCGAGGCGACCTTCTCGATGTCCGCCTCGCTGTAGCCCCGCTCGAGCAGGACGCGGAAGAGGTTGGGGTATTGCGAGACGTCCTTGAGCCCGATGGGAAGCGAAGGGCCCACGCCATCGAAGTCGGAGCCGAGTCCCACGTGGTCGATACCCACCAGCTTCACGACATGGTCGATGTGGTCCGCCACGTCCTCCACCCGGGCCAGGGGGAGCGGGTGCTCGCGCTGGTAGGTTTCGATGAAGGTCTTGAGTTCGGGGCTGCCCTTCGTCAGGCCCCGCCGGACCGCGAAGGCCTCGATTTCCGTGCCCAACTGCTTGCCGTAGTTCTGCGCGGCCGGGGTGAGGAACGCGGAGCCGAAGTTGATCATCACCACTCCCCCCTTGGCGGCCACGGCGCGGATGAGCTCATCGGGGATGTTGCGCGCGAAGCCGGGCGTGAAGTGGCGACACGATGAATGCGAGGCAATCACAGGCAGTTGGCTCACCTCCACGGCCTGCCGGAGGGCGTCATCCGAGAGGTGCGCGACATCCACCATGATGCCCACCCGGTTCATCTCCGCCACCACCTGACGGCCGAAGGGGCTGAGCCCGTTCCAGGTGCCCTTGCCCTGGCTGGCGGCGGCATCGCTGATGAGGTTGTCCTCGGAGTGGGTGAGGGTGATGTAGCGCACGCCGCGCCGCTGGAAGTGACCGACGTTCTCCAGCCGGTCCTCGATGGCCGCGCCATTCTCGATGCCCAGCGCGAAGGAGACCTTGCCCGCCTGGGTGTTGCGCAGGGCCTCCTCGACGGAGGAGGCCATGGCGAACTTCCCGGGTGAAGCGCGCGCGATCTCCTCCATCATGTCGATGAGCGAGTCCGCCAGCTGCCGGGCCCCGCCCTGCTTCTGGTACTCGGCGGGGATGTAGATGGACATGAAGGCCACGTCGAAGCCGCCCTCCACCGCGCGGGCGTGGTCGAAGTCGCCCTTGGCGGTGCGCAAGGAGATGTCCTCGGTGGGCGTGCCGTCCGGTCCCAATCCCTCACGCAGGCGGTAGGGCACGTCGATGTGGCCATCGGCGATGACGATGCGCCGGGCCAGCTCCCGGCTGCGTTCGGCGAGGTCCACGGGCGCTTCTGGCGCCGGGACGTTCGTTCCGTGGGAGCAGGCCGAAATCGCGAGCAGGGCGAGGCTCAGAAGCGCGGAGGTGGGTCGCATGCCCCCTCTTCGCCTACCTCGGCCTTTGATTGCCTGCCTTTTCGTCATGGGCGCGGGGAGGGCCCGCCTGTCCGGCGACACTTCACGCAACTTCACGGGCCGGTGGTGGGAGGCTGGCGTATGAACCTCCACCGAAGGGGAGACTCCGATGGCATCCGCGAAGGCAATGTTGGGGAGCGTCCTGGGACGCTTCCTCTTTACCGACTCCCAGGTGACGCAGGTGCGCGAGGTGTCGCGAGCCTTCCGCCAGGTGGACTGCGAAGGCGTGGCCCTGCGAGGACAGGGCTGGTCTCCTGGCGACAAGGTGCAGGTGTACCTGCCGGGATTGGGCTTGCGGACATACACGCCGCTGTCATGGGACGAAGCGCGCGGCGCCACGTCCTTCCTGGTGTACCTGCACGGCGACAGCCCGGGCGCGAAGTGGGGACGCGACGTGCGCGTCGGGGATGCGCTCCAGTTCTTCGGGCCCCGCCGTTCGCTGGTGTTGGACGAGGGCCGCGCACCGGTGGTGCTCTTCGGTGACGAAACGTCATTCGCGGTGGCGCATGCCTTCCGGACCGCCGGGAAGCGAGACGTGACGCCCCTCTTCGAGGTGTCGCACCGCGAGGACTGCGCGCCCGCGCTGCGCGAGCTGGGCTTCGAAGGCCAGGACGTGGAACGCCAGGCAGGCGACGCGCACCTGGCTCGGGTCCACGAACGGCTGCGCGAAGCGCTGCGCGCGAAGCCGGACGCGACGTTGGTGATGACGGGAAGGGCGCAGTCCATCCAGGCCCTGCGGGCGCGGCTCAAGGGCGACGGTGTGCGCGCCACGCCCAAGGTGAAGGCCTACTGGGCGGTGGGCAAGGCGGGGCTCGACTGAGACGTCGTCGGCTCACGCCGGTGCGAAGTGCAGTCCGCGCAGCGTGTCCTCGCGGCCACGGCTGACGCCGGCGGGACGGCGTTTGGACTTCTGTCGCAGGAAGCGCGAAGCGTCCTGACGGCGATAGCAGGTGAGGAGCCGGTCCTCGTCATTGAGGATGAGGATCCACCCGCGCGCCTGCCGTGCCAGCGAGGAGTCGCGCAGACTCCAGGGCAGGTCGCGCTCGTGCACGGTGAGGTGGGTGGCACCGCACGCCCGGGCGGGCGTGCCGAAGTCGAGGATGAACGCGATGACCTCCTCACGCAGCCTCCAGCGGGCGCACTGTTCGATGAAGAGGCGGGTGATGGAGAACACGGACGACACGGGGCTCTGGCGCATGGCGGGCAATCTCCTTGCGCTCCTCCCAATACACTTGTCGTTCCAGGTCCCCGCGCACGCGATTCCGGGGACTTGCGCGAACCGCCCGCGGCCCCCGGAAGACAATCCGTCAATCCCGTGAGCGGTCCCTGTCAGCAAGGCACGCAAAGGCCCACGCATGCCCGGAGGACAGGGGCGCGAGGCGTCCGCGCGACACCTCGCCGGGTGGAGTAGCGGACGCCTGCTCGCTGGGAATGCGGAGCGTCCCGAAGAATTCCTACCCGGGCCCCACGGCTTTTGTCAGGCTCTCCGAGGACGTGATGGGGCAGCATGGCCCGTCCGGCTTCGCGACGACGCGTGTGGCGCCGGAACGACCTCTGGCCGAAGGGATTGGGAGGACGGGGCACGATGAGTCTTCGCTCGAAAGCACTGGGAGTCGTCCTGGGTGCGGGTGCGGCCGGGGTGACGCTGGCGCTCGCGTTCGGCGTGGGGTGCGGTGGCCGCGCGGTGCAAGGCAGTACGGTGAAGCTGCCGACCGTGGAGACCCAGGCGCTCCGCGCGCCCACGGCGTTCGCCTCCATCGGTGACAAGAAGGAGCGCTCGCGGGCGCTGTTCCTGGAGGCGAGCCGGGTGATGCTGCACCCCCGGTGCGCCAACTGCCATCCGGCGGGGGACAGCCCGACCCAGGGCGATTCCTTCCAACTGCACGACCCTCCGGTGGCGCGAGGCCCTGGCGACCAGGGCGTGCCGGGCCTGGAGTGCACGTCGTGCCACCAGGACAGGAACGCGGAGCTGGCGCGGGTCCCAGGTGCGCCCAAGTGGCACCTGGCGCCCAGGGTGATGGCCTGGCAGGGGCGGACGCCCCAGTCCCTGTGCGAGCAGTTGAAGGACCCGGCGCGCAACGGGGGCAAGAGCCTGGCGGAGATCATCGAGCACTCCGCGCATGACGAACTGGTGGGCTGGGGATGGAAGCCGGGGGCGGACCGGGTGCCGGCGCCGGGGACGCAGGCGGAGTTCGGGGCCCTGGTGGCCGCGTGGGTAAAGGACGGCGCGGAGTGCCCGCGCGAGGAGAGTCGACCGTGAGCATCCGCCTTCGCGTGAATGGAACCGAGCATGTCCTCGATGTGGATCCGGAGATGCCGCTGCTCTGGGCGCTGCGCGACGTGCTGACGTTGACGGGCACGAAGTACGGCTGCGGGCAGGCGCTCTGCGGCGCGTGCGTGGTGCACATCGACGGGGCGGCGGTGCGCTCGTGCGTGACGCCGGTGCGCCGGGCGGACGGGCGCGAGGTGATGACCATCGAGGGCCTGTCGCCGGATGGTTCGCACCCCTTGCAGAAGGCGTGGGTGGATCTGGCGGTGCCGCAGTGTGGCTTCTGTCAGGCGGGGCAGATCATGACGGCGGCGGCGCTGCTGGCGAAGAAGCCGAAGCCCACCGACGCGGAGATCGATCAATCGCTGGCGGGCAACCTGTGCCGCTGCGGGACGTACACGCGCATCCGCACCGCCGTGAAGAAGGCGGCCGGGATGCCGACCGAATGAGCGGCTCGACCATGGAAGACCTCCGCATCCGGCTGTCGCGACGTTCCGTGCTCCAGGGTCTGGGAATCGTGACCGCGGGGCTGAGCCTGGAGGTGGTGCTGCCCAACCGGGCGCACGCCGCGCCCATGCCCACGTCCTACCCGCCGGTGTCTTCGGAGGGCTTGCGGGCGAACGTCTTCGTACACCTGGCGCCGGATGGGCTGGTCACCATCGTGTGTCACCGTTCGGAGATGGGGCAGGGCGTGCGCAGCTCGCTGCCGGTGCTCATCGCGGACGAGCTGGGCGCGGACATGGCCCACGTGAAGATCGTCCAGGGCGACGGCGACGAGGCGTACGGAGACCAGAACACGGACGGCTCCAGCAGCGTGCGGAAGATCTTCGACGACCTGCGGTACGCGGGCGCGACGGCGCGCACCATGCTGGTGGCGGTGGCGGCGAAGCGCTGGAAGGTGGCGCCCGAGGCGTGCGAAGCGCGCGACCACGCGGTGTTCCTCAAGGGCAGCCAGAAGGTGTTCAAGTTCGGGGAGCTGACGACCGACGCGGCGAAGCTCAAGGTCCCCGCGAAGAGCGCGGTGACGCTGCGACCGCGCAGTGAGCTCAAGCACCTGGGCAAGGAACTGCCGCTGATTGATGGCCCGGACATCGTGACGGGCCGCGCGGTGTTCGGCGCGGACGTGAAGCTGCCGGGGATGCTCACGGCGGTCATCGCGCGTCCGCCCGTGGCGGGCGGCAAGGTGGCCCGCTACGACGCGACGAAGACGCTCGCGGTGCCGGGCGTGCGCAAGGTGGTGGAGCTGCCGACGGCGCAGAAGCCGTTCCTGTTCCAGCCGCTGGGCGGGCTGGTGGTGGTGGCGGACCACACCTGGGCGGCGATGAAGGGCCGCGCGGTGCTGGACGTGACGTGGGAGGGCGGGGACAACGGGGCCTACGACTCGGCGGCGTACCGGGAGCAATTGCTGGAGGTGATTGGCAAGCCGGGCAAGGTGGTGCGCAACGTCGGCGACGCGGAAGGAGCGCTGGCGAAGGCGGCGAAGCGGGTGACGGCCACGTACAACACGCCGCACCTGGCGCACGCGCCCATGGAGCCGCCCGCGGCGGTGGCGAAGGTGGAGAACGGCACCTGCGAGGTGTGGGCCACGACGCAGAATCCGCAGGCCGCGCGCAGCGAGGTGGCGAAGGCGCTGGGGATGGATCCGTCGAAGGTGACGATCCACGTGACGCTGCTGGGTGGCGGGTTCGGCCGCAAGTCGAAGCCGGACTACGTGGTGGAGGCGGCGCTGGTGGCGAAGGCGGTGGGCGCGCCGGTGCGCCTGCAGTGGACGCGTGAGGATGACGTGCGCCACGACTACTACCATTCGACGAGCGCGCAGCGGCTGGAGGCGGGCCTGGACGCGAGCGGCAAGGTGGTGGCGTGGCACCAGCGCATCGCGTTCCCGCCGATTGGCTCTACGTTCTCCGACGCGACGTTCGCGGGGGACGGGGAGATGGGGCAGGGCATCGTGGATCTGCCGCTGGCGATCCCCGACATCCGGATGGAGAACTGCGAAGCGCGGGCACACACGCGCATCGGCTGGCTGCGGTCCGTGGCGAACATCTACCACGCGTTCGCGGTGCAGAGCTTCATCGACGAGCTGGCGCACACGAAGGGCACGGATCCGCGCGACACGCTGCTGGAGGTGCTGGGGCCCTCCCGGATCGTGACGCCGAAGGAGCTGGGCGTCGCGAAGGTGCCGAACTACGGACAGTCGCTGGAAGAGCACCCGGTGGACACCACGCGGCTGCGGCGGGTGATTGAGCGGGTGACGGGCCTTGCGCGGTGGGATGAGCGCAAGCGCGAGGGTCGCTCACTGGGGCTCGCGGCGCACCGCAGCTTCCTGACGTACGTCGCGGTGGTGGTGTCGGTGGTGAAGGACGCGAACGAGCAGATCCGCGTGGACGAGGCGTGGATCGTCGCGGACGCGGGCACAATCGTGAACCTGGAGCGCGTGCGGTCCCAGATGGAGGGCGCGGTGGTGTTCGGCCTGAGCCTGGGGCTGTACGGCGAGATCACGATGAAGGACGGCGCCACGGTGCAGAGCAACTTCCGGGACTACCGGCTGGCGCGCATCGCGGAGACGCCCCGGAAGATTCACGTGGACATCATCCCGAGCGACGGCCCGCCCGGAGGCGTGGGCGAGCCCGGCGTGCCCCCCGTGGCCCCGGCCCTGGCCAATGCTGTCTTTGCCCTCACGGGGACCCGGGTGCGGGAGTTGCCGTTGGTGAAGTCCGTGAAGGTCTGAGCGAGACCCCGGGGTCGTAGGGCCGTACATTCCCTACTGACCCCTCGGTGCTCGGGGAGGGGCGTTACTCGAACGCGGTGAAGGCGAAGGTGGACTGGAAGTCCACGTCCGCGCCCTTGGTCGTGAAACTGGCCGCAGCCGGGCCGCGCAGCACGACGTTGAACTTGCCGTCGAGGAAGCGCGTGTAGTCGGCGTCTGGCATTGCTTCCGAATCGAAGTCGACGACGAGCGCCACCGGGCCGCTCCCCGTGGGGTTCTCCACGTGGCCGGCGACGTAGGTGTTGTTGGACTCTTCGGTCAGGAACAACACGTCGACGCGGCCGGTGAAGACCTCCGCCAGGGAGGCCGCGCCCACGCTCCCCGCGCCCAGGGTGAGCGTCAGGGTCGTGAGCTCCACGCGAGAGGGCGACTTGCCGTCCAGCCCCTGGCGCGCCTCATCGACGAAGACCTTGTAGGGGTTCCCCGACTCGGTCGAGATGCCCTTCTGGGTGGTGACGGTGCCGTTGGTGGTGTCGGACGACTTGGCCTTGAGGTTGATACCGACCGGCGCCGAGTACGACACCGGGTCTCCTCCGCAGCCGATGAGCGAAAGGGTGGCGCACAGCAGCAGCGGGAGGACGCGGCTCAGCAGCATGGGGGACTCTTCCTGGGAAGACGGCGAGGGGCACACCCGGCCTGAGGCCCCACTCACGGTCTGCACCGTCAGCAGCAAGACCTCCGGAGCGGTTTCCCGGCCACATGAGGGCTGCGCTCCAAGGAAGGCTCGGGCGATTCCAGAGCCTGGGAGCCCCTCCCCGCAGGGCCACCAGGCGTCCACTGGCCAGGGGCTCGTGCGTGCCCCGGTTGAAGCCCGCTGGCCCCTGCGCTACACCGCTCCGCAGTCGCTAGGGGCGCCTCCGGAAGGGGGCTGAGACGGTCGCGTTGCCGCGTCCGACCCTTTGAACCTGAACCGGTTAATACCGGCGGAGGGAAGCGGTGTGGGTGCTCCATGCCCGTCCCGTCTCCCGTCCGTTGTCACGAGGAGTCGTCCGATGAGTGGAGCGTCCAAGAGCCTGAAGGTCGACGGGAAGGTGCTGGAGGGGATCAGCCGCGGCCCGCTTCCCGCCTCGCAGAAGGTCTACGTGTCCGGGACCCTGCACCCCGACATCCGCGTCCCCCTGCGCGAAATCGCCCAGACGCCCACCCGGCACCACGGCCCCGCGGGCTCCGGCCCGGAGACGGCCAACCCCCCTGTCTACGTCTACGACCCCAGCGGCCCCTACACGGACCCCGCCGCCGACATCGACCTGCGCCGGGGCCTGCCCGCCCTGCGTGAGAACTGGATCCACGCCCGCGCGGACACCCAGGAACTCGCCGGCATCACCTCCGAGTACGGCCGCGCCCGCGAAGCGGACCCGCGCCTCGCCGGCCTGCGCTTCAACCACATCCGCAAACCCCGCGTAGCCAAGGCCGGCAGCAACGTCAGCCAGATGCACTACGCCCGCAAGGGCATCATCACGCCGGAGATGGAATACGTCGCCGTGCGTGAGAACCAGAAGCTGCACGCGTCGCTCGCCGCCCAGCACCCCGGCAACTCCTTTGGCGCCGCCATCCCGCGCGTGATCACGCCGGAGTTCGTGCGCGAGGAGATCGCCCGGGGCCGCGCCATCATCCCCGCCAACATCAACCACCCGGAGCTGGAGCCGATGATCATCGGCCGCAACTTCCTGGTGAAGATCAACGCCAACATCGGCAACTCCGCCGTCACGTCCTCCATCGAGGAGGAAGTGGAGAAGATGGTCTGGTCCATCCGCTGGGGCGCGGACACCGTCATGGACCTGTCCACCGGCCGCAACATCCACGAGACGCGCGAGTGGATCCTCCGCAACGCGCCCGTGCCCATCGGCACCGTGCCCATCTACCAGGCCCTGGAGAAGGTCAACGGCAAGGCCGAAGAGCTCACGTGGGACATCTTCCGCGACACGCTCATCGAACAGGCCGAACAGGGCGTGGACTACTTCACCATCCACGCCGGCGTGCGGCTCCAGTACGTCCCGCTCACCGCGAAGCGCCTCACCGGCATCGTCAGCCGCGGCGGCTCCATCCTCGCCAAGTGGTGCCTCGCGCACCACCGGGAGAACTTCCTCTACACGCACTTCGAGGAGATCTGCGAGATCATGAAGGCGTACGACGTCAGCTTCAGCCTGGGCGACGGCCTGCGCCCCGGCTCCATCGCCGACGCCAACGACGCCGCGCAGTTCGGGGAGCTGGAGACGCTGGGCGAGCTCACGAAGGTCGCCTGGAAGCACGACGTGCAGGTGATGATCGAAGGCCCCGGCCACGTCCCCATGCACCTCATCCAGGAGAACATGACGAAGCAGCTCGCCGTGTGCCACGAGGCGCCCTTCTACACGCTGGGGCCCCTCACCACGGACATCGCGCCCGGCTACGACCACTTCACCAGTGGCATTGGCGCGGCGATGATCGGCTGGTTCGGCACGGCGATGCTCTGCTACGTGACGCCCAAGGAGCACCTGGGCCTGCCCAACCGCGATGACGTGAAGGAAGGCGTCATCACGTACAAGATCGCCGCCCACGCCGCGGACCTGGCCAAGGGCCACCCGGGCGCCCAGGCTCGCGACAACGCCCTGTCCAAGGCGCGCTTCGAGTTCCGCTGGGAGGATCAGTTCAACCTGTCGCTCGACCCCGAGCGCGCCCGCGCCTTCCACGACGAGACGCTCCCCGCCGAAGGGGCCAAGGTCGCCCACTTCTGCTCCATGTGCGGCCCGCACTTCTGCTCCATGAAGATCACCCAGGACGTGCGCGACTACGCCGACAAGGTGGGCGTCAACGAGGTCCAGGCGCTGGAGACGGGGATGCAGGAGAAGAGCGAGGAATTCAAGAAGGCCGGAAGCGAGCTGTACCGCTGAAGCCTCCAGGCGGGCGGGGGCCTCCTTGGGGCTCCTCGTCCACTGGATGACAGGCACCGACACGCCGTGCCATGTTGCGAACCTTCTGGGCGCATCCCGTCGCGCCCCGTTCAATTTTTGGAGGGCGTTTCATGGAGCCAGAGCAGCGCGAGGAGCAGCAGTTCGGTTCGTTCATCACGGGTTCGCCCACGGCGAGCACGGATGAGAAGACGATGGGCATGTTGGCGCACCTGGGCTCCATCGCCGGCCTCGTGGTGGGCGCGGGCTTCCTGGGCTGGGCGGTGCCGCTGTTCCTGATGCTGACGAAGGGCAAGGACTCGTCCTTCGTCCGCTCGCACGCGGTGGAATCGCTCAACTTCCAGATCACCACGTCCCTCGCGATGGCGGTCTCCGTCGTCCTGATGTGCGTGGGCATCGGCTTCCTGCTGGCGCTCATCGTGGTAATCGGCAACATCGTGTTCACCATCATCGCCGGCCTGAAGGCCAACGAAGGTGAGCTGTACCGCTACCCCGTCAACCTCCGGCTGGTGAAGTAGCCGTCAGCCGCCGATGCCCATCATGGGCAGGAGCGTGGCACCGTTTCCGGCCTCCGTGAAACGGTGCCCCTCCGGCTTGTCCCCCAGCGCGCGGCGCACGGCCATGGCCAGCTCCGCGTCGGTGGCCCCGCCCCGGATGAGCTGGTGCAGCGGCGCCTGCGCCCGGCCGCCCAGGCAGCTTCGCAGGTCCCCGTTGGAAGCCACCCGCACCCGGTTGCACCCGCCGCAGAAGTTCTGCGTCAGCGGGGAGATGAACCCCACGCGTCCGCCCGCCGTGCGCCAGTAGCGCGCGGGCCCGGAAGTGGGTGACGCGGCGTTCTCCTGGGGCTCCTCGGTGAGCGTCCTCCCGGTGGCCGCCAGACGCTCCAGGAGCTCCGCCGTGGGCACCGGCGTGCCCTGTCCGAAGGGCATCAGCTCGATGAAGCGTGGGGTGATGCCGCGCGCGTGCGCGAAGTCCACCAGCGCGGGGACCTCCGCGTCGTTGATGCCGCGCAGCACCACGACGTTGAGCTTCAGCGACTGGAAGCCCGCCGCCGCCGCCGCGTCGATGCCGCGCATCAGCGCGTCGAAGTCACCCTGCTTGGAGATGCTCCGGAACGTCTCCGCGGACAGCGTGTCCAGGCTCAGGTTGAGCTGGGTGACGCCCGCCTCGCGCAGGGGGACGGCGAGCGTCTCCAGGCGGCTGGCGTTGGTGGTGATGGCCAGGTGCTGGATGCCCGGCACCGCGGCGAGCCTCCGGGCGATCTCCTGGATGTCCGGCCGGATGAGGGGCTCGCCGCCGGTGAGGCGCACGCGGCGGATGCCCATGCGCGCGAACACGGAGACGATGCGTTCGAACTCCGTTGCGTCCAGCAGGTCCTTCTTGCCGCCCCAGGACGCCGGGGAGCAGTAGGAGCAGCGGAAGTTGCAGCGGTCCGTGATGCTCAGCCGCAGGTACGTCATGCAGCGCCCCTGCGCGTCGAGCAACGGCGGGGCGAGCGGATTGGATGCGGGTGAGGGGGCGGTCATCACGGGGCCTTCCGCCTTCATAACAACCCGCCCGGGGAAATCATCGCTCCCGGTGGGAAAGATCAGCCCTCGGTGCCGGAGGCTGAACGGATCGCGACCGGAGGTGCCCCCGGGGGAGGGGAGCCGACCGCGCTGGAACCCGGACCCACCGGAGGCGAATCCGTCTCGTCATCCAGGTCGGTGAGGCGCGCCAGCTCCGTCTCGGCCTCGGCGGCGTCGGCGGCGGCCTGCAACGGGTTGAGCTTCTTCTCCGCCATCTCCTTCTTGATGCGGATGAGCCCCTCCTCGCCAATGTCCAGGAACGCCTTCACCACGTCCGGATCGAACTGGGTGTTGGCGCAGCGTTTGATCTCCTGGATGGCGTTGGCGAACGTCGTGCCCTTGCGGTACGGCCGGTCGCTCGTCATCGCGTCCAGCGTGTCCGCCACCGCGAAGATGCGCGCGCCGATGGGGATTTCATTGCGCTGGAGGTTGCGGGGATAGCCCGCGCCGTCGAACCGCTCCTGGTGCGACAGGACGATGTCCGCCGGGGTGGAGAGGAAGGGGATGTTCTGGATCATCTGGAAGCCGATCTCCGGATGACGCCGCATCTCCAGCCACTCGTCGGGGGTGAGCTTGCCGGGCTTGAGCAGCACCGCGTCCGGCACGCCAATCTTGCCGATGTCGTGCAAGAGCGCCCCGCGGCCGATCTCCTCCATCTGCTTGCCGTGGATGCCCATGCGGCTGGCGATGGAGCTCGTGTAGCTGACCACGCGCTGGGAGTGGTCGCTCGTCTCGTGCTCGCGCGCGTCCAGGGCCGCCACCAGCGCCAGCAGGGTGTTCTGGTACGTGTTGGCGATGTTGTGCAGCGCGCTGCGAAGCTCGGCGGTGCGGTCGCGCACCTTGCCTTCCAGCTTCTTCTGGTAGCGCTTGCGCGCCATCTCGATGCGGCGCTTGGCGAGCGCGCGTTCGATGGCGCGGATGAGGTCGGTGAGCTTGGGTGGCTTGAGCAGGTAGTCCACCGCGCCTCGGCGCAGACAGTCCACCGCGGACTCGGTGTCGCCGTAGCCGGTGAGCATGATGACGGACGTGTCCGGCAGCCGCTCGCGCAGGTTCTCCAGCAGCCACAGTCCGTCACGGCCCGGCATCTTCATGTCGCTGATGACGAGCGGCGTCTCTTCTTCGCCCGCGATATCGAGCGCCATCTCGGCGCCATTGGCCACGACGCAGTTGTAGCCCTCCTCACGGAGGAGCACGGAGATGACGTCGCGGACGGAGTCGTCGTCGTCGACGATCAGGATTCGAGGCGGGGCGGGGGGGATGGCTTCCACGGAGGAAGATTCTAGAGGTTTCCGGGTCTTAAAGGCGAACGAGTGCGAGAAATTACCACCCGCCTCGCCTCCTTGCCGCCCAGGGCGGGGGGCAGGCCCTGGGTGCCTGGGGCACACCCCGGGTCCGCGTCATGGCTCCCGCCCCCCCGGAGTAGGACGCTTGGGGCGTTCAGCTCCGCGTCATGGATGCCCGGTCGTAGCGGAACGGGGTGAGGTCCAGGGAGGGCTTCTCGCCCAGCACCGCCTGGGCGACCAGCTTCGCGGTGATGGGGGTGAGGAGGATGCCGTTGCGGAAGTGGCCGGTGGCCAGGAACAGGCCGGGCACGGGCCCTTCGCCAATGTAGGGCAGCGCGTCCCGGGTCCACGGGCGGAAGCCGGCCCAGGTCTCCGTCACCGGGGCGGGGCCCAGGTCCGGGCACAGCTCCAGCGCCATGTCGAGGATCCGCGCCAGCCCCGCCGCCGTCACCTGCTTGTCGAAGCCCACGTGCTCCATGGTGCTGCCGGCGATGATCCGCCCGTCCGCGCGCGGCACCAGGTAGCCCTTGGCGGACGTCACCACCCGCTCCAGCAGGGGCAGTCGCGTTTGAAGCTGGATCATCTGGCCGCGCGCCGGCTTCACCGTCTGCGCCGCCACGCCCGCGCCCTGCACCAGGGACGACCAGGAGCCCGCGGCCAGCACGACGGCGTCCGCGCGCAGCACCTCGCCATCCAGATCCACGCCCACCGCCCGGCCGGCCTCGTGGACGATGCCGCGCACATGTCCGCTGCGGAACGTGGTCCCCACGCGCGCGGCGGCCATGGTCAGCGCGCGCACGAGCAGCCGGTTGTCGACCTGATGATCATCCGGGAAGTGCGCCGCGCCCAGGGCCTTCGGTGACAGGTGGGGCTCCAGCTCCCTCGCGGCCTGTCCGTCCAGCAGCACCGCGCGCAGGCCCATGCCGTGCTGCCAGCCCACGGTGGACTCCACGTGGTGGTGGTCGGCTTCGTCGAACGCGACGCGCAAGAGGCCACACGGGCGGTAGGCGATGTCCACACCCGTCAGCTCGCGCAGCTCCGCGGCGAAGCTTCCGTAGAGGGCGCGGCTTCGCAGGCACAGCTCGAAGAAGGGCCCCGGACCGTCGGACTCCCACTGCGGCGCGAGGATGCCGGCGGCGGCGCTGGAGGCTTCCGCGCCGGGGATGGAGCGCTCCAGCACCGTGACGCGCGCGCCCGCCTGCCTTAGACGCAGCGCGATGCCGCAGCCCATCAACCCACCGCCAACCACCAGGACGTCCGAGGTTCGCATGCGCCGCTTGTGCTCAAGCAGGGACGGGTTTGCAAGCTTCAAGACAACCCTGGACCCGGGGGTGGCTTGACGGCGGGGGCTCCGGTCGTTAACCCTAGGGGCGTGCGTTCCATCTCCGTGCATCACCATCATGCGCATCATCGGTCGGCCCACGACGGGACCGTTCGCCGCGCGCATGCCTGGGTGACGCACTAGAAGCGCACCTCCTCCGGCACCTGCCGCAGTGATCGAAGGCCCGTCCTCCCCAGGACGGGCCTTTTTTCGTTTCCCCCTCCCTCGTCTCCAGTTCCGTGAGCCCACCCATGTTGAAGATTGCCCTGCCCAACAAAGGCCGTCTGTCCGAGGAAGTGCGCGAGCTGTTCAACGACGCGGGCCTGGAGGTGCGCGGCCGGGGCGAGCGGGCCCTCACCGCGTCGCTGGGCGGCGAGTTCGAGGCCATCTTCGTCCGCGCCCAGGACATCCCGGAGTTCGTCGCGGACGGCGCGGCGCAGGCGGGCGTCACCGGCTGGGACCTGGTGAACGAAGCGGGCCGCGAGCTGGAGTCCCTGTTGGATCTGGAGTTCGGCCGGTGCCGGCTGGTGGTGGCCGCGCGCGACGAGAGCGGCGTCGTGCGCGTGGAGGATGTGAAGGACGGGATGCGGGTGGCGTCGTGTTTCCCCCGGCTGACGCAGGCCTACTTCCAGAAGCGCGGCCAGCGGGTGACGGTGGTTCCGGTGAGCGGCGCGGCGGAGATCGCCCCGCACCTGGGCATCGCGGACATCGTGGTGGACCTCACCTCCACGGGCTCCACGCTGAAGATGAACGGCCTGCGCGAAGTGTCCACGGTGCTGGAGTCCAGCGCCCGGCTGGTGGCGTATCCCAGCAACGGCGCGGACGCGCGGCGATCGCTGGAGGAGCTGACGCAGGCGCTGGGGTCGGTGCTGGCCGCGAGGGGCCGGCGCTACCTGATGGCCAACGTGCCCCGGACGTCGCTGGAGCAGGTGCGCGAGGTGCTGCCCGGCCTCAACGGACCCACGGTGGTGGACGTGATGGACGGGGGCAACTTCGTCGCGGTGCACGCGGTCGTCTCCTCACGCACCATCTACCGCACGGTCAACGCGCTCAAGGCGCTGGGCGGTCAGGGCATCCTCGTCACGCGCATCGAGAGGTTGATGGCATGAGCACCCCCGTCCTCAAGTACCAGGGCGCCCTGTCGGCCCTGAGCTCCGAAGCACGGCGCCGGTTGCTGGAGCGCGCCGGGAATGAAGCCGATGCCCAGGTGGCCACCCGCGTGCAGGCCCTCATCGCCCGGGTGCGCGCGGAAGGAGACCGGGCCCTGTTCGACTTCGCGCGCCAGTTCGACCGCGTGGAGTTGAAGGCCCTGGAAGTGCCCCGCGAACGCTGGGACGCAGCGCTGGAGTCGCTGCCTTCCGGAGTGCGTGGGGCGCTGGAGCGCGCGGCGCGCAACATCGCCCGGGCGCACGCGGCGCAGCGGCCGGTGATGATGGAGGTGGAGACGGAGCCCGGCGTGGTGGTGGGCCGCCGACCGGATCCGCTGGGCCGGGTGGGGGTGTACGCGCCCGGGGGACGGGCGGTGTATCCGAGCAGCGTGTTGATGGGCGTGGTCCCCGCGAAGGTGGCGGGCGTGGGGGAGATCATCGTCTGTTCTCCGCCGGGACCGGATGGCCTGCCGAGCGCGGGCGTGCTCGCGGCGGCGGCGCTGGCGGGCGCGGATCGTGTCTTCGCGTTGGGAGGCGCGGGGGCGGTGGCGGCGCTGGCGTATGGGACGCGGAGCGTGCCCCGGGTGGACCGCATCGTCGGACCGGGCAATGCGTACGTCGCGGCGGCGAAGCTCCAGGTGGTGGACGCGGTCGCCATCGACGCGCCCGCGGGGCCGAGTGAAATCCTCGTGGTCGCCGACGGCAGCGCGCGTGCGGACGCGGTGGCGCGCGAGCTGCTGGCCCAGGCGGAGCATGATCCGGAGGCGTGCTGCGTGGCGCTGGTCCTGGGGGCGTCGCTGGCCCAGGACGTGAGCGATGCGGTGACGCGTCAGGCTCGGTCCGCGAAGCGTGGGGAGATCGTGCTGTCGGCGCTTGGGAGTCGTGGGGCGGTGCTGCGAATCGACTCGCTGGAGGAGGCGTGGCCCTTCGTCGCGGAGTTCGCGCCGGAGCACCTGTTGCTCGCGACGTCGACGGCGTCGGCGGACCTGGCGCAGGTGCGCAACGCGGGCACGGTGTTCGTGGGCCAGCGCGCGTCGGTGGCCTTTGGCGACTACATGACGGGCGCCAACCACGTGCTGCCCACGGCGGGACTGGCCCGGGCGTACTCGGGGCTGAGCGTGCTGGACTTCTACCGGTGGACCACGTGGCAGCGCGTGACGCCAGAAGCGGCGGCGGCGATGGCGGACGACGTGGGGACGCTGGCGGACAGCGAGGGCCTCTTCGCCCACGCGGACGCGGCGCGGGCCTGGAGGTCGCCGTGATTCCGTTCCGCGACACGTACCGGGACATCCCGCTGTATTCCCCCGCGAGGAAGCCCTGCCGGGTGGATCTGAGCGACAACACGAACCTCTTCGGTGCCCCGCCGTCGGCGGATCGCGTGCTGCGCGAGGAGGGGCTCCAGCACCTGGCCCGCTATCCGGCGAGCTATGCGCCGGAGCTGAAGCGCGCCGTGGCCGCGTTCGCGGGCGTCGCGGTGGAGAACGTGACGACGGGCTGCGGTTCGGACGACGTCATCGACTGCGCGCTGCGTGCGTTCCTGGAGCCTGGAGATGCGGTGGCGTTCCCGGATCCGACGTTCGTGATGGTGCCGCTGTTCGCCAGGTTGAGCGCGCTGCGGCCGGTGCCGGTGCCCTTGAGGGAGGACCTGTCGCTGGACGTGGATGGGCTGCTCGCGACGGGCGCGAAGCTCATCTACGTCTGCACGCCCAACAATCCCACCGGCACGGTGGCTGCTCGCGCGGCGCTGGAGCGGCTGGTGGACCGGGCTCCGGGCGTGGTGCTCATCGATCAGGCCTATGTGGAGTTCTCCCGGGGCGGGGACTTCATGGACCTGGCGCGCACGCGGCCCAACGTGTTGGTGACGCGCACGATGTCCAAGGCGTTCGGACTCGCCGGGCTGCGGGTGGGCTGGGCGGTGGGGGCTCCCGCGCTGGTGGCCGAGGTGGAGAAGGCCCGGGGCCCGTACAAGCACACGGCGCTGGGCGAGGCCGTGGCGGTGTCCGCGCTCGCGGAGGACGTGGCGTGGATGGAAGCCTGCGCGGCGGAGGCGGTGGAGAACCGCGAGCGGCTGCGCGGTGGGTTGAAGGTGTTGGGGCTGGAGCCATTGCCCTCGGAAGCGAACTTCCTCCTCGTCCCCGTGCCGGAAGCGCGGCGGGTGGGCGAGGCGATGCGGGAGCGCAACGTGAATGTGCGGGTGTTCGAAGGACTCGCCGGGGTGGGGGACGCGCTGCGCATCGGCTGCGGTCCCTGGCCCTTGATGGCGACGGCGCTGAAGGCGCTCAAGGAGGCGCTGTGATGCGGGTGACGCTGTTCGACTACGGCGCTGGCAACCTGCACTCGCTGGCGAAGGCGCTGGCCACCGCGCCGGGCGTGGATGTGCGGGTGCAGGAGGATCCGCTGCGTGCGCTCGACACCGACGTACTGGTGCTCCCCGGCGTGGGCGCGTTCGGCTCGGCGGCGGCTCGGCTGGCCCCGGGCCGCGATGCGATGCGCAAGGCCCTGGACGCGGGCCTGCCCTGCCTGGGCATCTGCCTGGGCATGCAGCTGCTCTTCGATGAGAGCGACGAGGGCGCCGGTCAGGGTCTGGGCTACTTCCAGGGCCGGGTGACCCGGCTGACCGCGCGGCAGGTACCGCAGATTGGCTGGAACGACGTGGAGGAGGACCGGGCGCTGGAGTCCGCGAAGCTGGCCTCCGTGTACTTCGCGCACAGCTACGCCTGCCGCGCGGCGGATCCGTCGGATGTCGTGGGCTGGACGACCCACGAGGAGGACCGGTTCCCCGCCTCGGTGCGGCGCGGGAAGGTGTTGGGCGTGCAGTTCCACCCGGAGAAGTCCTCCCGCGCGGGCGTGCGCTTCGTGCAGGCGTTCCTGAAGGAGGTGGCCCCGTGATCGCCATTCCTGCCATCGACCTGAGGGAAGGCGCGTGCGTGCAGTTGGTGGGCGGCTCCTACGAAGCGGAGCGCGTCCGCGTGAATGATCCGCTGGATGCCTTGAAGCAGTGGCTGGCCCTGGGCTTCCGCACGTTCCACGTGGTGGACCTGGACGCGGCGCTGGGCAAGGGCTCCAACGCGGACGTTGTCACGCGGCTGGTGTCGCATGCCCCGGGGCTCACCTTCACCGTGGGCGGTGGCGTGCGCGATGGCGCCCGGGTGGAGGCGGTGCTCGCGGGCGGTGCGTCCTCGGTCGTCGTGGGCACCCGCGCCATCGAGGACCTCGCGTGGCTCACCGAGGTCGCGGAGCGCTTCCCCGGACGCGTGGTGGTGGCCGCGGACGTGAAGGGGCGTGAGGTGGTGACGCGCGGCTGGACGTCGGGAAGTGCCCGGGACATTCGCGACGTGCTGGCCGCGCTGGAGCCGCTGCCGTTGGGCGGGTTGCTCGTCACGGCGGTGCACAAGGAGGGGCAGTTGGGGGGCGTGGACCTGCCCCTGATGGGGGAGGTGGCTCGCACGAGCCGGCACCGGCTCTACGCGTCTGGGGGCGTGACGACCCTGGAGGACCTGCGGTCGCTGTCGAAGGTGGGCGCGCACGGGGCGGTGGTGGGCATGGCGCTGTACACGGGACGGCTGGACGCGCGCGCGGTCGCGCAGGAGTTCGCGGAATGAGCACGGCAACGAGCACCAAGGTCGTCCGGGAGACGAAGGAAACGAAGGTCACGGTGGAGCTGGCGCGGGGCTCGGGCGCGGCCCGGGTGGACACGGGCCTGAAGTTCTTCGACCACATGCTCGCCACCTTCGCGCGCTACGCGGGGTTGGAGCTGACGCTGCACGCGCGGGGCGACCTGCGCCACCACCTGATGGAGGACGTGGCCATCACGCTGGGCACCGCCGTGCAGCGCGTGGTGCCGGCCACGGCGGCGCGCTACGGCGAGCGCACCGTGCCCATGGACGACGCGCTGGTGCAGGCGTGCCTGGACGCGGGCGGGCGCTTCTACTACCGGGGCCCGCTGAAGAACCGGCTGTATGAACACTGGATGCGCTCGTTCTGCGAGCACTCGCGCATCACGTTGCACCTGCGCGTCCTGCGTGGCCGGGACAGCCACCACCTCACCGAGGCGGCCTTCAAGGCCCTGGGGCTCGCGCTGCGCGACGCGATGGTGGACTCCGGGGTCGTCTTCAGCATGAAGGGCAGTGTCTCCCTGGAGGTGACGTGATGCTCAGCCGACGGCTTATCGTCTGCCTGGATGTGAAGGGCGGACGCGTGGTGAAGGGCGTCCAGTTCGAGGGTCTGCGCGACGTGGGAGACCCCGTGGCCCTGGCGCTGCGCTACGAGGACGAGGGAGCGGACGAGGTGACGTTCCTGGACATCTCCGCCAGCGCGGAGGAGCGCGAGACGCTGTGGGACCTGGTCCAGCGCACCGCCGAGCGTCTGTTCATTCCGCTCACGGTGGGCGGAGGCGTGCGCACGGTGGACGACGTGGGCCGCGCACTCCGGGCCGGCGCGGACAAGGTGAGCATCAACTCCGCGGCGGTGGCCACGCCCGAACTGCTCACCGGCTGCGCCGAGCGCTTCGGCTCCCAGTGCGTGGTGGCGAGCATCGACGCAAAGCGGGAAGGGGCTGGCTACCGCGTCTACACGCACGGCGGCCGGCGCCCCACCGACCTGGACGCGGTGGCCTGGGCGAAGGAGTGCGTCCGACGCGGCGCGGGCGAGGTGCTGCTCACCAGCATCGACCGCGATGGCGCTCGCACGGGTTACGACCTGGGCATGACGCGCGAGGTGGCGGATGCCGTGAACGTGCCCGTCATCGCTTCAGGGGGCGCGGGTCGCGCGGAGCACGTGCGCGAGGCCCTGACCCTGGGCGGAGCGGACGCAGCGCTGGTGGCGGGCATCCTCCACGACGGAGTCACCACCGTGGGCGCCCTCAAATCCCTGCTGCGTGACAGCGGCCTTCCCATCCGGAGCACGACATGAACGCGGATTCCCGAGACCTGATGGAGGCCGCCGCCGACGTGGCGCGCAAGGCCGGTGACGTGGCGCTGGGCTTCTTCCGGGGCGGCATCGCCGTGGACACCAAGAGCGATGGAACCCCCGTGACGGTGGCGGACCGAACCGCTGAATGGACCGCGCGCCAGTGGTTGGAGGAGCGCTTCCCGGACGATGGCATCCTGGGCGAGGAGTTCGGGGAGACGCGGCCGGGCGCGAAGCGCCGGTGGATCCTCGACCCCATCGATGGAACGAAGACCTTCATCCGGGGCGTCCCGCTGTGGGGCACGCTGGTGGCGGTCGCGGAAGGGGAGCGCATCCTCGCGGGCGCGGCGTACTTCCCGGCCGTGAACGAGCTGCTCGTCGCATCCCCGGGCCTGGGCTGCTTCTGGAACGGATCCGCCGCGCGCGTGTCATCGCAGGCCGACCTGTCCCAGTCCGTGGTGCTGGTCACCGACGAGCGCTTCCTCCAGAACCCCACGAAGGGCGCGGGCTGGAGGGACCTGTCACGACAGGCCTCCCTCTCCCGCACCTGGGGCGACTGCTACGGCTACCTGCTCGTCGCCACCGGGCGCGCGGAAGTCATGGTGGACGAGGGCCTGTCGCCCTGGGACGCGGCGGCGCTGCAACCCATCATCGAGGAGGCAGGCGGCGTGTTCACCGACTGGAAGGGGCAGCGCACGGCGTTCGGCGGCGACGGCATCGCCACCAACGCGGTGCTCGCCTCGCGCGTGCGCGAAGTGCTGGGCGCGGGAGGCAGGCCGTGACGCTGGACGTGTCCGCGTTGAACTTCGACAAGGGGCAGGGCCTGGTGACGGTGGTGACGCAGGACGCGCGCACCGGCGATGTCCTGATGGTGGCGCACGCGGATCGTGAGGCCCTGGAGCTCACGCTCTCCACCGGAGAGATGCACTACCGCTCCCGCACTCGCGGCCTCTGGCACAAGGGCGCCACCAGCGGGAACACGCAGAAGGTCGTGTCCCTGAGCGCGGACTGCGACGGCGACGCCGTGCTCGCGCGCGTGGAGAAGGCCGGCCCCGCGTGTCACACCGGCGACGAGACCTGCTTCGGTGAGGGCCGCTGGGATGCGCTCGCGCACCTGGACGCGACGCTCACCCACCGAGCGGGCACTCCGACGGGAGAAGGGGAGAAGCCCAGCTACACGCGGCGGCTGCTGGAGGACCGCAACCTGCGCCTCAAGAAGCTCGGAGAAGAGGCCGCGGAGCTCGTGACGGCCTGCGCGGATGCGGATCCACACCGCGCCGTCGAGGAAGCAGCCGACCTGCTCTACCACGTGCTCGTCGCCGTCCGTCCGCTGGGCCTCGGCCTGGAAGACGTGAAAGCCGTGCTGGCCAACCGCGCGCGTCCCTCAAAGGGCTGATCAGCTCGAAAAGCAGGGCGTGTCGGTTGCGACCCAGGCGGAGTTGTCCAGCTGTACTGCAGCTGGACAGCGTGGCTGGCACACAGGCGCGCCAAAGGTACAGGAGTGTGTCCGCTACTCTTCAACCGCCCTTGCGATCCTGGTACAGATTCCGGCCTGCGGCGCGGGCCGCGCCAGACGAGGCGCCCCAGTTCTCAGCGTTCGCTTCACCGGAGGATTCGTGACTTCCACGTACCAATCCGAACTCATCGACCGCGTGTTCTTCTCCCGTTGGCACAACCCGCCGACGAAGGACGACGTCGCGGCCATCATGGCGCAGATGGAGGAGGCGACTCAGCGGCTGGGAACGAACGTGCTGTACATCGCTTCCATCAGCCCCAAGGCCAAGGTTCCGGACGCGACCGAGCGCGCGCACCTGAACCAGATGGTGGCCGAGGGCCGGCGGTTCTGTGAGCAGTCCTGGCTGGTGTACGAAGGCACGGACCTGCAGCACAACCTCCAGCGAGTCATCATCTCGGGCGTGCTCATCCTCACTCGCACGTTCGACAACTACCTGTCGGTCGCCAAGTCGGCGGACGCCATCGTGAAGGACGTCTCCACCGCGCTGAAGCGCGACGCGTCCGGCATCTTCAAGACTGCGCGCGAGCGCGGCCTCATCGCCTGAGTCCCACGCGAGCGACGTCGGACCCCCGTTCCGACGCCGCGTGATTGCTGGCGCCCGCGTCTATCGGGCGCCGATGATTTCCAGCTCCTTCAGTTCCACGCCCTGCCGCTCCGGTAGGACGCTCACCGCGTCCACGTCGAGCAGCGGAACGGCAGGCTTGCAGATCTCCCATCCGCCCGTCCCGCGAAAGCGGCAGACGGTGGGATCGACGTGGAAGGCCGCACCCTGGCTGTCCCTGCGTCCCACGCCCTCCGGCGCGCGGATGATGGCGCGCAGCGTGCCCGGCCCCGTGGCGCGCACCTGGAACGACACCACGTACTTCAGCGAGGGCGCGTAGCCCAGGCGCAGCACGCCCTGCGTCCCGTCACCGCCCGTGCCCACCGGCAGCTTCACGCCCGACAGCTCGTCTGAATCGAACGCCCGGAACGCATCCCCGGGGCCGGTCTGCTGATCCGGTTCGATGGGCGCCGTCTCCACCGCGCTTCCAGTGAACAGTGACGCGAGCCGGGGCGCCCGTGCGCCCTGCTGCACCGCCGCCGCGTTCAGGAGCGGCGTGGGCAACTGCTCCGTCTTCACGCACGTGGGGGCCAGCTCCTCCAGCAAGGCCAGCAGGGGCGGCTCCAGCTCCGTGCCGGACAGGGCCGCGGGCCCCACGGCCAGGCGGACAAGCTCCTGGCAGGCCGTACCCAGGCCCGCGCCCGCGTGCTCCAGGCTCCAGCGGGCCTCCTGGAGATCCGGGGTGCCGCGCCGCGCAGCCTCCTGCAACGCGCGCGTCACGGCGTGACCGCAGGGGTTGTCCTGGGGCGCGCAGCGCTCGCACAGGGTGGTGAGCATGGCGCGGGGCACCGCGTCACCCCCGATGAGGGGGGTGCGGGAGGCCAGGGCAGGGCCCCTCGCGCAGGCCGCGGCGGGAGGGGTGGGGCAGTCTCCGAGCTGTCGGCGCGCATCGCTCCAGGCGGTGCCGGCATCGGATCCGGGGTGGGCCTTGAGGACGTCAGCCAGCACCGCGTCCAGGCTCCGGCACGCGGCGGGGCCCAGGTCGGGCGGGCCAGG
Organism: Corallococcus sp. bb12-1; assembly: GCF_026626765.1. Taxonomy (NCBI): domain Bacteria; kingdom Pseudomonadati; phylum Myxococcota; class Myxococcia; order Myxococcales; family Myxococcaceae; genus Corallococcus; species Corallococcus sp. bb12-1. The sequence continues at coordinate 49,370 of NZ_JAPNJZ010000033.1, forward strand.
CATCGCGGCCGGTCCCTTCCGGGGGGCCGGAGCGGGCGTGTCGCGGTGGGTCACGTAATACAGGCGTCCAAAGGCCAGCAGCGCTACTACCATCAACAGGAGCCGATGAAGTGGGAAGCGGCGCACGAGCAAACTCCTTGATTCCAACCGGGACCGGGGGTTATCAGCGCCCGCGAGTTCCATCCGAAATTAATGACGGAGGCGTGCGTGGCTGAGACTTTCGACTTGGTGATCATCGGCTCGGGTCCTGGCGGCTATGTGGGCGCCATCCGCGCGGCCCAGCTCGGGCTGAAGACGGCCATCATCGAGAAGGACAAGCGCCTGGGTGGCACCTGTCTGCATCGCGGCTGCATCCCGACGAAGTCGCTCTTGTGGACGGCGTCGCTCTTCCACCACATCAAGGAAGCGGCGGACTTCGGCATCGACACGGCCAACCCCACCGTCAACTGGGCCAACGCCCAGAAGCACAAGGACAAGGTCGTCACCAAGGGTGCCAACGGCATCGACTTCCTGATGAAGAAGAACAAGATCACGGTCGTGAAGGGCCATGGTCGCATCAGCGGGAAGGGCAAGGTGGAGGTGACGGCGGAGGACGGCTCCAAGCAGACCCTGGAGACCAAGAACATCATCGTCGCCACGGGCTCCGTGCCCAAGTCCCTGCCCAACGTGCAGGTGGACCACAAGCGGGTGATGAACAGTGACTCCATCCTGACCATCGACCGCATCCCCAAGAGCATCATCGTCCTGGGCGCGGGCGCGGTGGGCTGCGAGTTCGCCTCCGTGTTCAACCACGTGGGCAGCAAGACGGCCATCGTGGAGTACATGCCGGCGCTCCTCCCCATCGAGGACGCGGACGTGTCCAAGGAGCTGGACAAGATCTTCCGCCGTCGTGGCATCGACGTGCACACCGGCGCCAAGGTGGAGAAGGTGGAGCACACGGCGGACGGCGTGCGCGTCACCATGACCGTGGGCACGGAGACCAAGACGCTGGAGGCCGAAATCCTCCTGTCGGCGGTGGGCCGCTCGCCCGTCACCGAGGACGTGGGCCTCAACAAGACGGCCGTGCAGACCGACCGCGGCTTCATCAAGGTCGACGCGCAGTGCCGCACCAGCGAGCCCAACGTCTACGCCATCGGCGACGTCATCCCCACGCCGATGCTGGCGCACATGGCCAGCGCCGAGTGCGTGATGGTGGTGGAGCACATCGCCGGGAAGAACCCCGCGCCCATCAACTACGACCTCACCCCGTCGGCCACCTACTGCTACCCGGAGGTCGCGTCGGTGGGCCTCACGGAGAAGAAGGCCAAGGAGCGCGGCTACGACGTGAAGGTGGGCATCGCCCCCTTCGGCGCCGTCACCAAGTCGGCCATCTCCAACGAGTCGATCGGCATGATCAAGATCGTCTCGGACCGGAAGTATGACGAGGTGCTGGGCATCCACATCATCGGGCCGCACGCCACGGAGCTGCTCGCCGAGGCCTGCGTCGCGATGAAGCTGGAGATCACCACCGAGGAGCTGGCGCACACCATCCACGCCCACCCGACGCTCTCCGAGATCATGCACGAGGGCGCCGAGGCCACGCTGGGCCACCCGCTGCACTTCTAGCGGTTGCGGCGCGAACGGCGGCCCGGGGTGATTCCGGGGCCGCCGTAGAGCGCCTGCAGTGAGGCCGCCAGGGCGGCCAGTCGTTGCCTGAGCGACTCCGGGGCGAGCACCTCCACGCCCGCCCCGAGTTCGCACAGCTGGGAGACCGCGATGGACTCCCGCTCGAAGTCCAGCGTCGCCTTCCGCTTCCCACCGCGTGCCGCGGGCGCCACGTCCAGGCGCTCACCGTCGGCCGGGGGACGCATCTTGCGCAGTGCTGCTTCGCCTTCCGCCGTGAAGCGCAGCGTGACGTCGTAGCGGGGACGCTCGACGGCGAACTTCGCGCACCAGTCCTTCCAGAACGCGGGCAGGTCGAATCTCGGCGGGCGCGTGAAGCCCTTGGGATGCAGCCGCACGCGCCCGATGCGCGCACCCCGGAAGACGCGCGGGCCCTTGTCCGTCCCGGCAACCAGATACCAGCGGTCCGCCTTGATGACGAGCCCGTACGGATCCACGACGCGGCGGGTGCTGGCCCCCTCGAAGTCCTGGTAGCTCAGCGACACGCGGCGGTCCTGCCAGGCGGCGTCGCGCAGCGTGCCCAGGTGCGGCACGGGCTCGCGGCCGGTGAACCACCCGGACGCGTCCACGTGGAGGCGCTGGCGCGCGTGCTCCAAGGCGGGCTGCTGGAGGGTGGGGAGCGCCGCCGCAAGCTTCACCATTCCGGTGCGCAATGGCCCGGACAGGCCCAGGTCGTCCAGGGCGCCCGGGGCTCCCACCGTGGCCAGGGCCTGGAGCTCCGGACGGGTGAGGCCGGTGAGTTGCGTGCGCCAGCCCTCCATCAGCGCCACGCCGCCCGCGGCGCCCCGGGTGGCGTACACGGGGACGCCCGCGGTGGACAGGGCGTCCAGGTCGCGGTGCACGGTGCGGCCGGAGACCTGGAGCTCGCGGGCCAGCTCACCCACGGTGCTCCGGGGCCGGGATTGCAGGCGCATCAGCAGGTGCACGAGTCGGTCGGCGCGCAGGGTGTGTCCTCCATCAACGGGAGCGGGCAGCTTCGCCCGGAAATCATGACAGAGGATGTCAGGATTGGGCGTGCAGGGTGGAGGCTTGAAAGGGGAGGACCACCATGAAGCCACTCGAAGGACGGATTGCCCTGGTTGCGGGAGCGACGCGGGGTGCGGGGCGGGGAATCGCGACGATGCTGGGGGAGGCGGGCGCGACGGTGTACTGCACCGGGCGCAGCGTGCGAGGCCGGCCCGCGAGCGGCGACTCGCGGCCGGAGACGATTGAAGAGACGGCGGAGCTCGTCACCGCTCGGGGTGGGAAGGGCATCGCGGTGCGGGTGGACCACTCCGTGGAGGCGGAGGTGGAGGCGCTGTGCCAGCGCATCCGCGCGGAGGCGGGGCAGCTGGACGTGCTCGTCAACGACATCTGGGGCGGGGAGTCGCTGCACGAACTGGGGCTGCCGTTCTGGAAGCAGTCGGCCCAGAACGCCCGGACGATGTTCGATCGCGCCATCGTCACCCACGTCATCACCAGCCGCCACGCGGTGCCGCTGATGCTGGAGCGGGACAAGGGGCTCATCGTGGAGGTGACGGATGGGGACCACTTCGGCTACCGGGGCGGGGTGGCGTACGACGTGACGAAGATGGCCGTCATCCGCCTGGCCTTCGCGATGGCGCGCGACCTGCGCCGCACGAACATCACCGCGCTCGCCGTGACGCCGGGCTTCCTGCGCTCGGAGGAGATGCTGGCCGGCTTCGGCGTGACGGAGGCGAACTGGCGCGACGGGGCGAAGGTGCATCCGGACTTCATCGCGTCGGAGACCCCCAGCTACGTGGGCCGGGCGGTGGCGGCGCTCGCGGCGGACCCTGACGTGCACCGGCGGGCGGGGCGGGTCGTGGCGTCGTGGACGCTGGCGCGGGAGTACGGCTTCACCGACCTGGATGGCTCCCAGCCGCACTGGGCGGATCACTTCGAGAAGGCCTACGGGACGCGGTATCCCGTCGCGGACGACGCGGCCTATGCGTCCTGGTTCGGGGGGCCCATCGAGACCGCCGTCCCCGAGTGGCCCGTCTACTGAGGGCAGGGGGGCTACCCTGTGGGAGGGGGCCATCCCCGCGACCCGGACAACGCGGTATGGTCTGACGCGAGAGGTCGCGCACATGGCGAAGGGGCAGAACAGGAACCGCGAGCCGGAGCCCGTCGACGAGACCCGCGTCGCGCCGCTCGATGATCTGGACGAGACGGAGGAGGTCCGCACCGAGCAGACCAAGGCGCCTCCTCCGGCGCCCCGGGCTTCCGACGCTGGATTGCCTTCGGCGGGAGGCACCGGTCGCAAGTCGTGGGGCAACCAGACCCGTGTCGCGCCCACCACGGGCGCGGACATCCGCGCGTCCGAGCTCGCCGGGTACGAGGCCCGGATGACGCCGCCTCCGGTTCCCGACGAGGACCTGGTGCTGGAGACCCGGGTGTCGGAACCCCTCGCCCCCCCGCCCCGTGCCCGGGGTGGGGAAGGGCGGGATGCGCCGCGAGGCGGGCGCGGTGGTCGTGGTGGCGCTGAGTCCGGTCGAGGTTCTGAATCCGCCCGTGGTGGTGCCGAGTCCGGTCGCGGCTTCGAGTCCGGCCGTGGTTCCGAGTCTGGTCGCGGTGCGGAATCCGGTCGCGGTGCCGAGTCCGCGCGCGCCGGTTCTCGTGAGGAAGGATTCGGCCTGCCGGAGATCATCCGCGCGGGCCGGGGCGCGGAACTGGACGCCGCGCCCGAACGCCCCCGCATCGCGGAGCCTCCCCGCCTGGGTCGGAGTCCCGACGCTCGTGGTGGCGGCGACGAAGGCCGTGGCGCACGGGGAGGGCGGCAGGAAGAATTGATCCTCGCACCGCTGCCCTCCGCGCAGGCCGCCGGCCGGGCCGGTGAGCCGGAGACGGCCGAACTTCGCACCATGTTCGCCACCCACTCCGCCCTGCTCGCGGAGCGCCTCAAGTCCGAACTCCAGCACAAGATCTACGGCCGCACCCCGCACCGCATCCTGCGCGTGGACGAACCCGAAGGCCCCAGTACCGCAGGTGGCAAGCAGGCCCGGCAGGCCATCTCGCTGGTGGACCGCAAGGGGACCGCTCCCGCGCTCGTCGCGGGCTGGGTGGACGTGGCCAAGGGACAGGCCTCGCTGCGCAACCACGAGGCCGTGGCGAAGCGCTACGAGTTCCAGCACGGCAGCCCCCTGGAGCTGCTCCCCGAGGAATACGACAAGTTCCTCACCGACGTGGAAGAAGTCCTGCGCACGTCTGCCATCCAGGTCCGCATCCTCGTTCCGGATGAGTCCGCCCCTACCCGCGCCATGGTGGGGTCGCCAGTACCGCGCGCTTCCGGCATGCCCATACGCTGGGTGGTGGTGCTTGTCGCCGTTGCTTTTGTGCTTGGCCTGGTTGCCAGCACACTGCGTGATGGCTGACGTTGCTGCTGGTAGGCCTTTTGACTTTCGTTCAAGAAAATCTGGCATTGGCGTTTGGGTAGCGTGCCTTCAGGCGCGCTGAATTGACGTGATTTTTTCCGGTCGTCAGGACGGCCGGATCCCCATCGTCATCGGCTCGCCTGTTGGCTCTCCAACCCGCCTGGGTCTTGACGGCCGCGCATTCGCGCACCGTGCAGGCTGGCATCTGTCATTTTGAGGGGGAAGTTGATGATGCAGTTTGTTCGCAGTGCGTGGTGGGTTGTCCTGGTCACCGTCGGTTTGATGGCCTGTGGGCCCCAGGTGGAAAACGAAGCGACGCCCGACCTCCAGGAGGCCACCGGTGAGCAGTCCTTGGGGGGCAGCACCTGCCGACCCACCACCGAACCGTCCGTGGGAACCGGACTGGCCCTGAGGTGCACCGGCCAGTGGGAGTACCGGGACCTGTGCTTCAAGCCAGGCTCGGCGGCCGTCTGTGGAAGCCCCATTGGCTACCAGCCTGCCCAGTGCGACAAGACCTGTCGGCACCCGACCTCCTACGCAAGGCAGACGTTCTCGGGGACGTCGGCGGGCGTCCGGCGCACGGAAACCTACTGCGACTACTCGGAGAGGCCGCCTTGCGTGACGACGACCACGTTGAACTATAGCAAGACCTGCGCTGACGTGGCTGCCGAACAGGTGGCCTCGCTGCAGGCTCAGGGCAAGGAATTCGCCGGAAATCCGCTGATCATCATCAGCGCGACGCCCGGTGTGCCCACCTATGGCCCCTCTCGGACCATCTACAACACCCCAGAGCATTCCATCTTTGATGCGGACTTCACGCAGGCGTGCTCGGTCGTCATCGACAACGTCGCCACGGCCTGGGCCACCAGCCAGGATGCCGCGTGCGGCAAGGAGACGTGCAACGGCGCCCCCATCTATCCGACATGCCGTCATCCGGACTTTGGCGTGGAGAGCGACCCCGCCACCTGTGATGCCCTGCCGACCAAGGGCATCCGGTATTCGGCTCAGGGCCAGACGCTCACGGAGCTCGCCGCCCCCTCATGGAGCCTGGCGGACGTCCGGCAGGATGCCGGGCTTCCCCACCGCCCTGTCTGCCTCACCGCGGACGACGTGCGCTATTCGAATGCCCAGACGAAGTACGACCGGCTCCTGAGCACGTGGAATCGCGTGCCCGAGCTGCCCGCGTCGAGCGTGGACCATCTGCCCTTGCGGCGTCAGCTGGTGGATGCGTTCAAGGTGCTCTTTGAACTCCAGGGCCACCAGCTCACCTCCGAGCAGCGGGACTTCATCCTCCAGCACTACGTGGACTACCCGGACTTCAACCGGCTGACGCGCGTGGATGCCACCATCGATTTCAACTGGGGGAGGGGCTCACCGTCCAACGCCATCGCACCCGACACGTTCTCCGCGCGCTGGACAGGCGAAGTGCTGGCGCCCGTGACGGGGACCTATACGTTCGAGACCCTGTCGGACGACGGCGTCATGCTGACGGTGAACGACGAGCTCCTCGCGGACCAGTGGGCCGCTGATGGCGAGACCGTCATGTCGGGCACGATCTTCCTGACGGCGGGTCAGCGCTATCCCCTGAGCCTGGACTACTTCGATCAGACAGGCCCGGCCCTCATCCAGTTGCGCTGGATGCCGCCGGGTACCACCACCCCGGTGGTCATCCCGGCGAGCCAGCTCTACCTGCTCGGCTCCATGGAGCACGGGCTGCGCGCGGAGTACTTCGACGACGTCGACTTCACCTCCAGCAACTGCGGCGCCTGGACGCCTCCCACCGAGGCCCAGACCTGTACGTCCACGGACACGGTCGACGCCACGCTGGCCCTCTGCCAGCGGATGGCCCAGGGCCATGTCCCGGTGGGGCGAGTGGCCTCCGTCTGGCAATGGTGCATGGACGCGGCGACCAGCGCCGCGGCGGTGCAGTGTTCCGGACCGTCTCCGTACCCGCAGGCCTGGTACACCCTCACCAAGGCCCTGCTGCAGAAGGACGTCGTCGCGCTCCAGCGGGACGCCGTCGGCGGCCTCGTGCAGAGCGACCTCCAGGCGCGCCTGTCGCGGATCAACCAGTGGTATGGCCTGGCCCGGACGAAGGTCTTCGCCAATGATCCTGCTCCACAAGTGCTGTGGAAGGACCTGGACGCTGTCTTCGCCGAACTCTGGAAGTCCGCCTACGCGGGCGGTCTGCTCACGGACAATAGCGAACAGCTGAAGGCTGCGGACCCCTTCAACACGGGGCTCGCCACGGATCGCGTTCTCTTGACGGCAGCCCTGACGCCCATGGGGGGCTCCACCGCGCTGCCCCTGGAAGGAGCCCCGCTGCTGCTGCTGCTCGGAGATGGTCTGCACGGCCTGCATGACCGGCTGGCGGACGTCAGCGTGATGCATGACCTGGGCTGTCGCTTCATGGTGTGCGCCGGTACGCCCCCGGTGCGGACCGAGGTGAGCGAGCTGTGGAACCTCCTGGGCGCCCTCGCCGAGGAGTCCACGCTGAACAGCGCCCTGCAGGGCGCGACCAATCTGGCCCTCGCGCCCACGGAGCGCAACGCCTGGCGGGGCCTCTTCGAGTTGATGCGCGTGCGCCACGCCACCCTGCGCTCCGCCGTGACGGAGGTCTTCGCCGTCTCCGGCTACGACAAGAAGCTCTTGCTGGAGACGCCGGCGTCGCGGATGCCCATGCCCGCGCTGCGGCTCTCGCGCTCCCTCCTGGATGGAAACACACGCACGGCCAGCTATGTGAAGACGGGCAGCTTCCTGCCCAGCGCCCGCAACTCGCTGCGCGCTGGCATCCAGGAGTCCAAGCGCGGCCAGCTGGATGATCGCATCGCCCAGCGCATCCAGGAGTTGACGCTCGCCCAGGCGGAGTTCACCCAGCACCGCTCGGACTACGTGAGCGACCGCCTGGCGGAGATGGGCAACGCGCAGCAGCTGGGGAGCATCCAGGACCAGCTCAAGCTGCGCCTCACCCAGTTCGATCAGCTCTCCATGGACCTCGTGGGCCTGCGTTCCAATGCCGCGCTGGAGGAGGCTGCCTTCAGCGACTTCGCCACCGCGTTCAAGGTGGCCAGCGAATCCGAGCAGGCGGACCTGGCCCGTCTGGCCATCACCCGCGGCCCGGTGGACCACCTGTCCATCACCGCCGGCGAGGCCCACTTCGTCCCGGGCCTCCAGGCTGGCGGTGTCGCCACCTACGCGGTGAGGCAAGGCGCTTCGCCCTGGACGCGCTCCGCCAACGCTGGTGACATCATCAACGTGTCGGCGCGCAATCAGTGGGCCCCCACCTGTGTGCTGTCCCATGCACAGCTGCGCAAGCCGCTCGACGCGGCGGGCACGCTGGGAGGCGTGAACGTCAACGGCGCGCTGACCGGCACCGAAGGCTTCCTGGTGTCCTTCAGCGACAGCGCCTTCACCGCGGAATCCAACGCCGCGTCCAAGTACGCGGGGGCTTCGGCTTCCGCGCGTGGCTGCGCTGGCGCGAAGGTGGAGAGCGGGGCGGGGTGGAACTTCATCGTGAAGGCCGAGGCCTCCGTGTACGCCTACGCCGAGATGTGCCTCGCGGGGGAGGTGGGGACCCGGACGTCCTCCGACAACAGTGATGGTTCGGACCAGCGGGTCAGCGCCTCGTACAACACCGGCATCCGGCTGGCCGGCACCCCGTTCCCCACGCTGCCCGCGGGCGCGTTGCTGCTGGTGCAGTTGGAGCACGACACCCACCTGCTGCGTGACGTGCAGGTGGTGCAGCCCTCCATGTCGGTCATCATCGGTCGCAAGGCGGGCCTGGGCGCGCAGCAGCCGGATCCCGGCGTGGACCTGTACCTTGTCGCCAACGACGCGGCCAAGGTGAGGCAGTCGGGCTCCCTCCAGGACTGCACGCCCGATACGAGCCACGCGCTGAGCGTGGATGTGCAGCGGCTGGTGCCGGCGGGCACCGTGGTGCGGCAGATGGCGCCGGCCATGGCCTGGGTGCTGACCGACATGCGGGCAGCCACCGAGGCGCTCGTCAACCAGGGCCGGGTGCTCTCCCTGGACATGGCGGCCCGGCGGCAGGCGACCCAGTCCGCGCTGATCACCGCCTGCCGCGAGGAGTCGCACTGCGCGGACACCGGGACCTGCAACACCGTGTGTGATTTGAGCCAGTTCCCGCCTTCGCTGATGTCGCTGTACGACACCTTCGTCGCCAAGGAACTGGCGCGGCTGGAGCGCAAGGTGGAGATCCGCGCCGTGGAGCGGCAGATGGAGCTGGCCACCCTGGACATGAAGGCGCTGTCGAATGACCAGGCCGCGACCGAGGCACAGGGCCGCGTGCTGCGCCTGGTGCCAGCCTGGAGCCTTCGCAACCTGGACGGAGAGAAGCTGCGCACCCGGACGCAGAACCTCTCCGTGCTCGTCACCGACTACCTGTATCCGGTGCTGGACCTGCGCTACCCGTTCGTCCTGGAGGCCTTGAAGACCCGGCAGGCCTTCCAGGATCTGGTGCGTGCGGACTGGTCCCAGTCCTACGTCGGCCTGGCCGACCTGCAGCTCAACGCGGTGACCGAGGTGACGGGCGCGCTGGCGATGGGCCGCTTCCAGGATCCGGATCCGAACTACAGCCTCATCGCCCTCAGCTTCCCCCGCCCGGGCTTCCCTGCCACCGCCTCGCCGTGGCTCAAGGCCAGCCCGGAGCGCTCCAGCGCGGTGTGGGCCTCGCTGCTCGACACGTCCAACCCGCGCGCGGCCTTCTCCGTCCAGCTCACCCCGGCGGACTTCTACACCGCACCGGGGGGCTTCGCGGGTGCGCTCCAGTGCACGGACGGAACGCCCATCCTCCATCGCCTGGGCCTGTACTTCGTGCGCTCCGGCGGCACGTCGACCACCAACGAGAACACCACGCTCAACGGGCAGCCCCTGCGCGCCTCCTCAATCTTCGAACCGGAGCTGACCTTCACCGGTCCCCAGGGCTTGAAGACCTACTACGTGGAGGATGAGCCGGTGGAAGGCCCCAAGTGGCGCGTGGGCCAGAGCCGCATCCTCTTCGGGCCGTCGGCGGACGCGGCGAGCACCTTCCAGTCCCGCGAGCTCACCCTGGCGGACAACCAGCAGGCCGCCGGGGGGGACGGGCTGTCGCCGTTCGTCAGCGCGCGCTTCGACGTGACGGGCCTGCGCACCAACCCCATCCATCCCTTGGATGCAGCCTCGGAGCTGGTGCTGGTCCTCCAGGTGGATCGCCGGACGGTGGTGTCCATGCCACAGCCGCTGGCCTGTCAGTAGCCGTCTTTCGGGAGCGCCGGGCTCCGGCGCTCCCGCCCGTCTTGCCTTGTCGTCCGTGATGCCGTGCGCGGCATGGGGCGCCCTCCTTGCATGAGAGGCATCCCCGTGCCGCGCGCGAGCGTCGGTCGTCCCTTTCCCTTCTTGTTTGCAGGAGTCGTCATGTCGACGCTGCGGAAGCTGTCCGTGGCCGTGGTGTGCGCGATCGCGCCCGGGGCCTTTGCCCAGTCCGAGCCCTTCTCGGACGCGCGCGTGCAGCCCCCCCAACTTTCCGCTCCCCAGCGTGGCTCGCTGGTGGGGCAATATGCCCAGACCGCCTTCGGTCCCTCCGAAGTCAGCCGGGGAGGCTTCAACCTGCCGTCGCCCTTGCAGGTGCCGGAGGACCGGGGCCCCCTGCTCGTGCGTCCCTTTCCGACGTACTCGCCCGATGGGGGGTTGAGCGAATGGGGCATGGGCTGGAGCACGGCCTTGTCCATCCAGCGGACCCGGGCGCGCGGGGAGCTGGACTACACCACCGATGAGCTCACCGGTCCCTGGGGCCGGATGGTGAAGGGCACCGACGGCGTCTGGCATTCCGCGGACGTCACCTCCGCGGTGCGGATGGTGGCGTCGGGAAGCTCGCTCGTCGCGTACCTTCCGGACGGTGGCCGGTGGATCTTCGGTGCCCAGGTGCGCGTGGACACGCCGCGGGGCACGTATGCCTGGTATCTGGAGGAAGCACGGGATGCCACCGGCCAGGGCACGCGACTGGACTGGCTCCAGAACCCGTCGGGCCGGCCCTTCCTGGAGCGCGTGCGCTACGGCGGCCGGGCAGAGGACTTCCACTACGAGGTGACGTGGACGTACTCGCCGCTCGCCCAGGCCTTCGTGGACTACCGCAGCGGTGCACCCCTGTCGCTGGACCGGCGCGTGCGGCAGGTGTCGCTGCGCGTGCAGTCCTCCAACGCGAGCACTCCCTCCGAGCGCTGGCGCTATGCGCTGTCCTACCAGGATGATGATGTGGGGCCGGCCTTCCAACTGGCCCAGGTGCAGCAGACGTATGCCTCCGGCCAGCAGCCGCCGGCCACGCGCTACACCTATCTGGGCGCCTCGGAGACCTTGCAGGGCGCGAGCTTCCAGGCAACGCCGGTGTTGGATGGAGTCCTCACGGCGTTCGGCGCGGACGCCATCCAGCCCTGGCAGGCGTCGCTCGTGGACATCGACCACGATGGCCGGCTGGACCTGGAGCATCACCAGCGCAACACGCTCTTCGTGCAGGAGGGGAACGGCTTCCGCGCGGAGGAGTTGCCGTCGGCGGACTCGCAGACCGTCCCCGAGTGCCGCGGGCCCGAGTCCCCCTACAACGAGCCCCGGAACCTGGTGCAGCTCGGGCCGGACTCCGACGCGCACCAGGTGGTCGTCCTCCAAGGGGATGGGGCCTACCAGTCCACGCAGCTGACGGTGTGCACCCGCGAGGGACGGTTGTTGGACCGCCAGACGCTCGCGGGCCACTGGGAGCTGGGTCCCAACAGCCGCCTCGTGGACCTGAACAGCGACCGGCGGCCGGATCTCCTGGGCGTGTACGAGGGGGGCTACGAGATCTTGCCCAACGTGGGCACGGACCCCGTCGCACCTGTCTTCGGGCCGAAGGTGACCGGCGCCCTGATGCCCTACTTCACCCCGCACACCACCTGGGTGCAGGACCTCAACGGCGACGGCCTGTCGGACCTCGTCTCGCGGCAGGATGACGGCCTGGTGGTGTGGTACGGCAAGGGCCAGTACCAGTTCGACGGCACCGGCCAGGGAATGCCGGTGCGCCTGTCGTATGGCGGGGTGCTGAGCGGACTGCTGGACTACCAGCTGGCCTTCGTGGACCTCAACAAGGACGGTTTGTCGGACCTGGTGGTGTGGCAGCAGGGCTTCGCGAGCCTCTTCGTCAACACGGGCCAGGAGTTCGCGGAGGTGCGAGCGCCCCTGGATGCCTTCTTCGACGGACTGCCCGGGCCGGTGGTGGTGGGGGACCTCACCGGCACCGGTGGAACGCACCTGACGACGGTGCGGCTGGGGCAGGTCTATTCGACGACGCTGGACGCCCCGGGCACGGGCCTGATGCGCTCCGCGGACGACGGCAAGGGCACGGTGCTGGGTTTCCAGTACGCCTGGAGTCCCCCCGCGGCCGGCAGCTACCGGCGTGAGTCCGTGCTCGCGGCGCTGGACGTGACCTCCTCCGGCCATGCTCCCGAGCACATCACCTACGGCTACTCGGGTGCGGTCATGCACCCGGTGAGCAAGGCGTTGCTGGGCTACGAGGCCGTGACGCGGGCCACCCCCGTGAGCACCGAGGCCGTCACGTTCTCCCACGACGCCCAGCAGACGGGCCTCCTCGTCTCCAGCACCTCCACCGACGCGCGCAGCCCGGGCGTGGAGCGCTTCGAGTCGCGCGTGTACGACGTGACGAGTTCCTTCGGCCTGCCCTGGAAGCGCCTGCGCGAGCAGCACGGCGGCTGGCGCTCCGGCACGACCCAGGTGGAGCAGTGGACGGAGTTCCAGGCCTACGCGGCGGACCTCTGCCCGGCGCGCACGGTGTTGCACACGGTGCAGGGAACGCTCACCACCGAGCACACCCGCGCCAGTCCCTCCGGCCTCGCGGGACACCTGCACTGTCTGGACAGCGGCGTGGTGCTGACAGGGCAGCACGCGGACGCGTCGCTGGACTTCCGTCATGAGTCGCGGCTGACGCGCAACGCGGTGGGTCTGCTGGAGAAACTGGAGAGCGTGGGGCCTTCCGGGGCGGTGACGCTCCAGGACGTCGCCTACCGTCCGGACTTCTCCGTGGAGCGGGTGTCCGCGCCGGGCCGGGGCACCACCTGGTTCGACTTCGAGCAGGGCGGCACGGTGCTGCGCAAGGTGACGTCTCCGGACGGCACCAGCGTGGAGGTGACCGGGCGCGAGCCGCTGACCGACGACGTCCGCTCGCTTCGCTACGCGAGCGGTACGGCCAGCTATTCGGAGTCCTTCCGCTACGACGGCCAGGAGCGGCTCGTGCGGCAGTGGGATGACCAGGGCCACGCGACGGAGACGAACCCTTCCGTGCTCATGGCCTATCAGTACGCCACCGCGCTGAAGCCCGCGCTGGTGGAGGTGGAGTCGCTGGTCGATGCGTACAGTGGCGCGAAGCGCCAGCTGGCGGAGTGGAGCACCGCGGCCGGCGAGTCCGTGACCCGCGCGCAGCGCATCCCCGGGGGGTGGGCCTTCCAGGACGTCAGCACCTTCGACCCGGGACAGCTCGAAACCCGGACGTACGCCCGGCCGGGCGCTCCGGACACGCTCCAACTGGCGGCGGTCCGCTACACGGATCTGCTGGCTGGCACCGCGTCGCTCAGCCTGCGCCGGGGGGCGGGCTTCGGCCATGCGCTGGATGTCTCCACCTTCCTCCAGACCGGCGTCGAACAACAGGTGCACACGACGCTGACGGTCGAGGCGGGAGGCGTGCGGCGCGACATGGTGGAGAATGGCACCCAGCGCACCACGGTCTGGAGTGACGCCGCGCTGCGGGTGCGGATGTTCCAGGACCCGGAAGGGACGCAGTATCAGTACACCTACGACGTGCTGGGCCGGGTGCGCGGGGTGCTGCTTCCGGATGGAAGGCACCACCAGCTCACCGTGGACGCGCATGGCCGGGTGGCCACCGTGGCGCGCGAGGGCATCGCCACGGTGGAGTACACCTACGATGCGCTCACGGGCCTGCCCACCTCACGGCTCACGCGAGGCGCCTCCGGGACGGCGCGACGCTCCGAGGGCTGGAGCTACGACGACCTGGGACGCAAGACGCTGGAGGTGCACACCGACCTGTCGACGGGGGCGACGCAGCGCTACCGCTCCTACTACGACGGTGCCACGGCCCAAGCACCGAACCAGCGCACGCAGCTGGGACAGCTGTCCGGTGTTTCCGGAGAGGGATTCGAGAAGACCTTCGAGTACCGCGCCGATGGAAGCGTGGCGCGCAGGGTGGTGCGGTTGACGGGCTGGCGAACGGTGGAGACGCTCTTCGCGTACAACGATGGTGGCGACGTCGTCGCTGAGACGACGCGGGTGCTGGACGCGAACGGCCTGCTGCTCTCCACCCATACGGAAGCCCAGCGCTGGGATGCGCATGGGCGCCGTTCGGAGACGCTGCTGGACGGCGTGCCGCTCGCGCTCTACGGGTACGATGGCAACAATCAGCCGGTGACGGCCGACTTCGCCACTGCGGGCCGCATCACCCTGGGCCATGATCCGCTCACGCGCCGGACGCTCACCAAGACGCAGCAGGGTCCGGGCTGGACGGCCTCCGTGGGCCAGCAATTGGACGCGCGGGGCTTCGTGGCCGAGGAGTCCTTCTCCTCGGGGGGCGTGTCCGTAAGCCGGCAGTATGGCTATTCGCACCGGGGCTTCCTCACCCAGGCGACGGAGGGCTCCCATTCCTATGACTACGGCTTTGACCCAGCAGGCCTGCCCACGCTCATCGCGCAGGATGGGGTCCAGCGCGTGTTCAGCGTGCAGGGCAACGTCCTGACGGCGGGCTCCGTGGCGTACACCTTCGACGATCTGGGCCGCACGGTGTCGCGAGGAGACACGCGTTTCGAGTACGGCCCCCACGGCCAGGTGGCGCGCGTCGTCCGGGACACGTCGGAGTGGCGCTTTCTCTACGATGAAAGCGGGCAACGCCTGCTCAAGCTCGTGGGCAGCACGCCCCAAGTGGCCTACCTGGACGGGGGACGGGTGCTGGACGTGAACGGGCTGACGAAGCCCTTCCGATTCGCCGGTCAGGTGGTCGGTCTGGTGCACGAGGGGACCTTCCAGTTGCTGGGCACGGATGCCCGGGGCTCGGTGATGGCGGACGCGGATGGACAGCTGAGGCTCGCGTCTCCCTTTGGGGCGCGCACCACGCGCCCCGTCAGCGCCGCGGTGGTGGACTTCGTGGAGAAGGGCTACGACGCCGACCTGGGCCTCGTGCGGATGGGCGCGCGCGACTACGACCCGGAACTCAACCGCTTCCTCACGCCGGACCCGCTCTTCCTGGAGCAGCCGATGCTGTGCGTGGAGAGTCCGGTGGAGTGCAATCTCTACGCCTATGCGCGCAACGCCCCCACGCGCTTCGTGGACCCGAGCGGGTTCAAGGCCAAGGCGGCGGCTCCGGCCGCGACCGCGGCGCCCCTCCAGTCAGAGGTGATCGTCACCCCTTATCTGATCGAACGGAAGTATTACAAGTCGCTGGAGCACGGGACGCTGACGAAGGTCAATGCCATCGTCCTGCATCGCACCTCGGGACCGACGGGGCAGAGCGCGCTGTCTGGCTATCACGGCGGCCAGAAAACAGGAGCGCACTTCCTCGTGGACGAGAACGGCAAGATCACCCAGACGGCGGCGCTGGGCCAGATGGCCTGGCACACCGGTCCCCTGCGGGCGAAGTGTTCGGAAGAGAAGACCTGCTCCCCGGCGGAGAAGAAGACAATCTATGACATCGAGCACAAGAAGGGGCAGACCACGAAGCAGCGGTGGCTTGCGCTGAACCAGCATGAGCTGGCCAAGAGCTATCCGGATCGCTACCCCTCGAACGAAGACTCGATTGGTATCGAGGTGGTGGGGGTGATTGACAGTACAGGGGGCTTCCCCGCGCCCTCCCAGAAACAGATCGACGCGGTGCGGGCGCTGGTGAACGTGCTGCAGGCGCAATACAATCTGACGGCCGCGGATGTGCATGCCCATGGGGTCCTCAGCTATCGAGACGCCCTCCACAGCGAAGGAACAGGCTTCACCTACTGACATGAGAACCCATATTCATGGACGCAGGAGCTGGCGGTGGGTGGGGGCGTTGCTGCTGGGGTTGGTGGCTCCCACCACGTTGGCGGCGGAGCCCACCTGGAAGGTGCCCAGGGACGCGCGAATCGAGAACCTCGAGGCCCTGATCCAGCCGGGCAGCGAGAACAATGAGGACGTGAAGGCGATGTGCGGCGGCTTCACGCTCACGGCGGAAGAGGTGCTGATCTACCTGCGCGGGGCGCGGACGTTCTCGACCGAGCAGGAACACGAGAAGGGGTCGTGGTTTCCCTGTGTCGTGCGTGGATCCCTCGTGTCAGGCAAGAAGAAGCAGCGCAAGGCCGTGACCTTCACCATCTCCGCCATCCTCACGGCCCGGATCGAGGAGCCAGGCAAGCCCACCGTCGAACTCATCTGCGAAGGGGCCTGTGAGGAGCGGATGACGAAGATCATCCTGAAACACCAGGAGGAGTAGGCTGCTTCGCGGCTGTCCGTTTCGAGAAAGGGGACTGCTCACCGGTGCCATGGCTGGAGAGCAGTCCCCTCCGTACGTTGAGACCTCCCCGTTGCACCGGAGGCCCTTCATGCCCGCCCGCCGTCGTCGGCGCTCCCCACTGAACAAGCTCCTGGGGGGCCTTTTCGTCTCGCTGGCACGCACGTTCGCGCCTCGCTGTGCGCTCGCGGACGGTGCCTCCACAGGCGCCAGTCCGGGCTCCGAGCCCGCCGGCGCGGCCGGCTCCACAGGGCAGCGGCCTGTCTGGATCCCCCCCAGGGCCCCTGGGCGCCTACCCACCGCGCATCCCGGGTGAGGGCGGGCCCCTGCCGGTGCGGGGACGGCCCTTTGCGTCAATGCCGTCATCCCCCTGGTGGGAAGCCACTCTCGGACACTTGGAATCCAAGGAGCGGATCCGCAGCCCCAGGAGTGAAGTCGGGGTGGGAGGCCCCGTGGTACGGTGCTCGCGTCATTTTTCCGGGGTGGAGCCCACGTGTGCTCGCCCTGGAACTTCGTGAGCCCCACCATGCGCAGACTTTCATTGCTCGCCCTCGCCTGCCTCGT
Organism: Corallococcus sp. bb12-1; assembly: GCF_026626765.1. Taxonomy (NCBI): domain Bacteria; kingdom Pseudomonadati; phylum Myxococcota; class Myxococcia; order Myxococcales; family Myxococcaceae; genus Corallococcus; species Corallococcus sp. bb12-1. The sequence goes on from NZ_JAPNJZ010000033.1 coordinate 66,488, forward strand.
CGTGACCGCGTGTTCGCGCGGGGACAAGGACGCGAAGGGCAGCGTCCCGGATGCCGGCACCACGTCGGCTTCGTCCTCGAAGACGGGCGGCATCGCCGTCGAACCCCTGCCAGAGCCTCCCGCGCTCCAGATCGATCCCTCCGAGCTCGCGGACCAGGGCCCGTTGAGCGTCGTGGCCGCGCGGCCCCAGGGCAAGGCCAACGGCAACATCCGGCCGACCATCACCTTCACCAAGCCGATGATCGCCCTGGGCACGGTGGCCCAGGAGCGCGGGCTGGCGGCGCCCGCGAAGATTGAACCCGCGCTCCAGGGCGAGTGGCGCTGGGTGGGCTCCGCGAGCGTGGAGTTCGTGCCCCAGACGGGCGTGAAGCTGGCGACGAAGTACACGGTGACGGTGCCCGCGGGCCTCAAGGCCATGGACGGCACCACGCTGGCCGCGCCCTACACCTTCGACTTCGAGACGACGCGCCCCTCGCTCCAGTCCGTGCAGCCGGAGGTGGAGTTCAAGTGGGCGCAGCCGGAGCAGGTCTTCACGCTGGTGTTCAACCAGAAGGTGAAGGACCTGCCCCAGCACGCGCGCCTGGAGATGGCGACCGGCGCCCCGGTGGCGCTCACGCTGGTGAAGGAGACGGCGTTCGCGGACATCAAGGAAGAGCAGGTGGGCAGCGGCCCGGAGCGCAAGTCGCAGGACCGGCGCGTGAAGTACGAGCTCAAGCCCGCGCAGAAGCTGTCCCCCGGGACGAAGTTCACCCTGGTGGTGGATTCGACGCTGGCGGGCGTGGAAGGCCCGCTGCCGATGGAGGAGGCCGTGCGCTACGGCTACTCCACCTACGGCGCGCTCAAGGTGGAGTCCGCGGGCGCGTGCGTGTTCACCTGGGGCGAGGAGACGTGCTCCTACGGCCCGCTGACGCTGCACACGTCGAACGAGCTGGACGTGGCCTCCCTCAAGGGCAAGGTGACGCTGGAGCCGAAGGCGGAGATCGACTGGGACCGCGTCCAGACGCAGATGCCGTGGTCGGGCTCCGAGATGACCAGCCCCTACGTGGCGCTGCCCGGCCGCTACCGCCCCGGCACCACGTACAAGATCAAGGTCGCCGCAGGCTACAAGGACCTCTTCGGCCAGACGGGTCCCGCCTTCCAGGGCGAGGTCAAGCTGTCGGACGTGGAGCCCTCGTTCGACTCCGGCTCCGACGAAGCGCTGGTGGAGGCCTCCGGTGACGGTTCGCTGCCGCTGGTGGTGACCAACGTCCCGTCGGTGGAGGCGGAGCTGTGGTCGCTGTCGCCCTCGCAGCTCGCGCCGGTGCTGGCCTCCGGCAACCAGTGGCCGACCTCGGAGCCCCTGAGGGAGACCGTCGACACGTCGGGCGCTCGCAACGTGCAGCGCACCGTGCCGCTCAACCTGCGTCAGGCGTTCAATGGCGCGAAGACGGGCCTGTTCGTCACGCGGCTGAACGCGCCGTCGCTCAAGCAGCGCTATCCGCGCCGCATCGTGGGACAGGTGACGGACCTGGCGGTGCACGCGAAGCTGGGTGCCACCTCCGGCGTGGTGTGGGTGACGTCGCTCCAGACGGGCGCTCCGGTGCCGGACGCGCAGCTCACCCTGTGGGACAAGGCGGGCACGGAGCACTGGACGGGCACGACGGACAAGGACGGCATCGCGAAGGTGCCGGGCCTGTCGGGCCTCATTCCCGTCAAGCGCGAGTCGTCCTGGGAGACGCCGTGGGCCATGGTGTCCGCGCAGAAGGACACGGACATCGGCGTGACGCTGTCCACGTGGCAGGGCGGCATGTCGCCCGGCGCGTTCTCGCTGATGAGCGCGTGGGACGGCCTCACCCCGGAGAGCCTGGGCTTCGTGTTCGCCGACCGTGGCATCTACCGCCCGGGTGACGACGTGATGCTCAAGGGCGTGGCGCGCTACCGCCGGCTGGGCGTGCTCAAGTCGCCGCCCGCGGGCTCCAAGGCGCAGGTGACGGTGACCAGCTCGCGCGGCGAGAAGGTCTTCCAGGGCACGGCGGACGTCACGAAGTACGGCACCTTCCGCGCGGACGTGAAGCTGGGCGCGGACGCGCCGCTGGGCTTCTACGACGTGTCCGCGACGCTGAAGATCGCCGGTGAGACGGTGAGCTACGGCGGCAGCTTCCGCGTGGAGGAGTACCGCGCGCCGCAGTTCCGCGTGGACGTGGCGGTGCCCCAGCAGAACGCGGTGGCGGGCGACGCGCTCACCGCGCGCGTGGATGCGCGCTACCTGTTCGGCGGCGCCATGGGCAACTCGCAGGTGCGCTGGAGCGTGGGCCGGGCCAGCAGCTTCTTCACGCCTCCGGGCAACGAGGCGTTCACCTTCGGCGTGAACACCTGGTGGTGGGACGACGAGCAGCCGGAGCACAGCAGCGAGACGTTCGCCACGGGCGATGGCCACACGGACGCGTCCGGGCAACTGGCGCTGGCGCTGGGCACGGCGGAGACGCCGGGCGGCAAGACGTGGGAGTACACGCTGGAGGCGGAGGTGGAGGACGTCAACCGCCAGCGCATCGCCAACCGCAACCTCATCACCGTCCACCCCGCGGATGTCTACGCGGGCCTGCGCACGCTCTCCACGGGCTTCGCGGAGGCCGGCAAGGAAGTGGGGCTGGAGCTGGTGGCGGTGACGCCGCTGGGCCAGCGCCAGGGAGGCATCGCGCTGGACGTGAACATCAAGCGCCGCGAATGGAAGTCCATCCGCAAGAAGGGCGACGGCGGCCAGTACTTCACCGTGACGGAGCCGGTGGAGACGGACGTGTCCAAGTGCTCGGTGAAGAGCGCGGCCACGCCGCAGGCCTGCAAGTTCACCCCCGGCGAGCCCGGCCTGTACGTGCTGGAGGCGGTGGCGACGGACGCGAAGGGCCGCAAGGCGACGACGCGGGATTCGCTCTACGTCACCGGCTCCGGTTGGGTGTCGTGGCAGCGCAACGACACGGACCGCCTGGACCTGGTCGCGGACAAGCAGCTCTACGACGTGGGCGACACCGCGAAGATTTTGGTGAAGAGCCCGTATCCGGAGGCGGACGCGCTGGTGACGGTGGAGCGCGAGGGCATCCTCAGCGTGCGCCGCGTGAAGTTGAAGGGCAGCGCCACGGCGCTGGACATCCCGCTGGGCGACGGGGCCATCCCCAACGTCTTCGTGGGCGTGGTGCTGGTGCGCGGCCGCGTGCCGGACGGCAAGGGCATTGAAACCGGTGACGACCCGGGCCGCCCCGCGGTGCGCGTGGGCTACACCGAGCTGAAGGTGGAGAAGAAGCAGAAGCGCCTGTCGGTGGCGCTGACGCCGGACGCGCAGGACAAGCGTCCCCGCGACAAGGTGACCGTGAACGTCGCGGTGAAGGACGCGGCGGGCAAGGGCGCGCGCTCCGAGGTGACGCTGTGGGCCGTGGACGAGGGCGTGCTACGGCTGACGGGCTACAAGGCGCCGGATCCGGTGGAGCAGCTGTTCCCGCTGCGCGGCCTGTCGGTGCGCATCGGCGAGCCGCTCATCCACCTGGTGCTGCGCAAGCTGTACGGCGAGAAGGGCTCGCGGCCGGGCGGCTCCGGTGGTTCGGACACGTCCGGCTCCGGCTTCCGCTCCAACTTCAAGACGACGGCGGTGTTCCAGTCGGTGGAGACGGACGACCAGGGCGTGGCGAAGGTGGAGTTCACGCTGCCCGACAACCTGACCACCTTCCGCATCATGGCGATCGCCGTGACGGAGGGGGACCGCTTCGGCGTGGGGGAGAGCAAGGTGCAGGTGGCCAAGCCGCTGCTGGCGCTGCCGGCGCTGCCCCGTCTGGTGCGCGTGGGTGACAAGGCGGAGGCGGGCGTGGTCATCCACACCACGAACCCGGCCATCAAGGAGGCGAAGGTCACCGCGCAGCTCACGGGCGTGCGCGTGGAGGGACCGTCGGAGAAGACGGTGACGCTGGTGGACGGCAAGGCCCGGGAGGTGCGCTTCACCTTCGTGGCCGAACAGCCGGGCACCGCGGTGCTGCGCTTCTCCGTGGCGGGCGGCGGGGAGACGGACGGGGTGGAGCAGAAGATCCCCGTGCAGCTCCCGGTGGGCCTGGAGGCGGTGGCGACGTACGGCGACACCACCAGCGAACGCGTGGAGGGCCTCAAGCCGCCGGGCGGCGTGCGGCCCGGCGTGGGCGGCCTCACGGTGACGATGTCGTCCACGGTGATGGGCGGCTTCGAGGAGTCGATGAACCAGTTGGTGGACTACCCCTACGGCTGCCTGGAGCAGATGTCGTCACGGCTGGTGCCGTTCGTCGCGCTGCGCGAACTGTCGGGCAAGTTCGGGGTGGCCTGGACGGGCGGTTCAGAGGAGCAGAAGCAGGAGTTCGTGCGCGGCTTCCTCAGCGACGACGCGCTCAAGGCGCAGGGCACGCTGGATCCGGACGCGGTGGTGCTGGCGACGGTGCGCAAGATCGAAGCGCTCCAGTCGCACGACGGCGGCTTCCGGTTCTGGGCGTCCAGCGAGTGCTCCTCGCCGTACGCCTCCGCGTACGCGACGCTGGCGCTCGCCCGGGCGAAGGAGGTGGGCTTCGCGGTGAACGCCAACGTGCTCACCAAGGCGAAGAAGTTCCTGGCGGACAAGGTGGCCGCGGGCGTGTGCACCCCGTGTGGTTCGGGCTGCCAGGCGCCGGGCCTGGAGACGCGGGCCTTCGCGCTCTACACGCTGGCGCGCACGGGTTCGCCCCGGCCGTCGTACTACAACGAGCTGTTCGAGAAGCGGCAGTCCCTGCCGCTCTTCGCCCAGGCGATGCTGACGGACGCCATCTTCGTGGGGAAGGGCAACCGCGCGCAGGGACAGACGCTCCTTCAGGAGATCCTGAACAAGGCGCAGGAGACGCCGGCGGGCGTGCACTTCCAGGAGACGGACGCGAAGACGTACGCGCCGCTCTGGTCGTCGGACACGCGCACCACGGCGCTGGTGCTCCAGACGCTGGTGGGCATCACGCCGGATCACCCCTACGTGTCGAAGATGGGCCGCTACCTGGCGTCCTCGCGCGAGGGCGACGGCCGGTTCCGCAACACCCAGGAGGCGGCCTTCTCGCTGATGGCGCTCTCGGACGTGGTGCGCCGCAAGGAGAAGGACGTGCCGGCGTTCGAGGCGGTGGTGAAGCTGGGCGGACAGGTGATTGCCTCCGCCGACTTCAGGGGCCGCGACCTGGGCGTGAAGACGGTGCAGGTGCCGGTGGAGAAGCTGGGGCCCTCGGACAAGGCGCAGCCGTTGACCTTCGGTGTCAACGGCACGGGCAACCTCTACTACGGGGCGCTCCTGCGCTACGCGCCGGCCGTGATGCCGTTGGATGCGATGGACCGGGGCCTCATCGTCCAGCGCTGGTTCGAGCCGTACAACGGCGGCGGTCAGGCCAAGGCGGCGCGCGCGGGTGAGCTGGTGCGCGTGCGCGTGCGCGTGGCGACGCCGATGCGGCGCCACTTCGTGGTGGTGGACGTACCGCTGCCCGCGGGCCTGGAGGCCGTGGACACGTCTCTGGCCAGCACCGCGCAACTGCCCGGGCCCGCGGGCTCCGGTGAGGAGGAGGGCCCCGGCGAGGGCTACGACTACGAGAGCGAGGAGGACCTGTCGGAGACGGACGAGCCCCGCAGCCCCTGGGCGACGCGCTTCTGGTCTCCGTTCAACCACACGGAGAAGCGGGATGACCGCGTCATCTTCTTCGCCGACGACCTGCCTCCGGGCGTGCACGTGACGAGCTTCGTGGCCCGCGCCACGACGCCGGGTGACTTCGTGCTCAAGCCCGCGAAGGCGGAGGAGATGTACGCGCCGGAGGTCTTCGGTCGCTCCGAGGGTGGACGCTTCCCGGTGCTGATGCCGGACGAGGTCGCTTCGAAGTGATGAAGCGCTTCACGCTTCGTGGGATGGCGCGCGCCGTGGCGGTGGCCCTGGCGCTCGTCGGGGCAGGGTGCATCGGCTTCATCGCGATGCCCCTGCCGGGGACGTTGCTGTCCCGCGAGGCGCTGTCCTCGCTGGTGATCACCGACCGCACGGGACAGGCCCTGCGCGAGGTGCTCTCCCGCGAGGACGGACGCAGTGTGGGGCTTCCGGGGGGACGCATTCCTCCTCGGGTCCGCGCGGCCTTCATCGCCGCGGAGGATCAACGGTTCACGTGGCATCCGGGCGTGGACGCGGTGGCGGTGGTTCGCGCGGCGCGCGACAACGTGAAGTCGGGGCGCATCGTGTCGGGTGCGTCCACGATTCCGCAGCAACTGGCGCGCCGGCTGGTGCCGCGCGAGCGCTCGTGGTGGGGCAAGGCGGGCGAGGCGCTGTGGGCGCTGCGGCTCACCGCGCACCTGTCCAAGGACCAGGTGCTGCTGGAGTACCTGGACCGCGTGCCGCTGGGGAACTCCACGTTCGGGGTGGAGGCCGCGGCGCGGCGCTATTTCGGGCGTCCGGCGGAGCGGCTGTCGGCGGGACAGGCGGCGCTGCTGGCGGGGATGGCCCGGTCGCCCGCGCGCAGGGACCCGTACCGCCGGCAGGACGCGGCGGTGGCGGGGATGCGCGGCGTGCTGGCGCGCATGGTGGAGGAGGGCTTCCTGACGGCGGAGGAGGCGCGGCTGGCGGCGGAGACGCCGTTGGACCTGGTGCCGGTGGAGCGGGTCTTCGAGGTGCCGCACCTGACGACGGCGCTGCTCCAGCGGTTGCCGGAGCTGGGGTTGGATCATGCGACGCGCATCGAGACGACCATCGACCCGGCGCTCCAGGCCGCCGTGGAGAAGGCGATGGTGGAGGAACTCCGGGGCCTCGCCGAGCGCAGGGTGGGGGAGGCGGCGGCCATCGTCCTGGACAACGCGACGGGCGAGGTGCTCGCGTATGTGGGCTCCTCGGACTTCCTGGACGAGGAGAAGGGCGGCCAGAACGACGGCGTGCGGTCGCTCCGGCAGCCGGGGTCCGCGCTGAAGCCGTTCGCGTACGGGCTGGCGCTGAGCAAGGGCTTCACTCCGTCCAGCGTGCTGGCGGACGTGGAGGTGCACCTGGCCACGCCGGGCGGCGCGTATGTGCCCAAGAACTACGACCGGCGCGTGCACGGCCCGGTGCGGCTGCGCGCGGCGCTTGCGTCCAGCTACAACATCCCGGCGGTGCGGGTGGCGGATGCGCTGGGGCCGGAGCAGGTGCTGCGCGTGCTGCGCGAGGCGGGCTTCCAGAGCCTCAAGGAGACCGCATCGCACTACGGCGTGGGCATCGTGCTGGGCAACGGCGACGTGACGCTGCGCGAGCTGGCGCGGGCGTACCGGGGGCTGGCGCGGGGTGGGGTGGTGGGGCCGTTGAAGGAGGTTCGCACGGCGTTCGGTCCGGATGGCGCGCCGCTGCGCATTCCGGTGGAGCTGGGGGAGCACCGGTTCCTGGCGGCGCGGCCGGTGGAGCTGCTCACCGACGTGCTGGCGGACGAAGCGGCGCGGGCACCGGCCTTCGGATTGGACAATGCGCTGCGCCTGCCGTTCCGCGTGGCGGCGAAGACGGGGACGAGCCGGGCGCACGTGGACAACTGGGCGGCGGGCTTCACGCGGGAGCGCACGGTGGCCGTGTGGGTGGGCAACTTCGATGGCACGCCGATGCGGGGGGTGTCCGGCATCACCGGCGCGGGCCCGGTGTTCGCGCGGGTCATGTCGCTGGCGATGCGAGGCGTGCGCGCCGCGCCGCTGGTGGACCGGAGCCACTTCGAGTCCGCGGCCATCTGTGCGTTGTCCGGCGAGCGCGCGGGGCCGAACTGCCCGGGCCTGCTGAAGGAGGTCTACCTGCCGGGCACGGCGCCCCGTCACGACTGCACGATGCACCGGAGCGACGGCGCGCTGGACGTGGGCCCGGCGTACCTCGCGTGGGCGCAGGCTGAAGGGCTCGCCTCGGCGTCGGTGAGCGCGGAAGGCCGGCCAGGGAGTCGGGCCGGGTTCATCCTGCCGGCGGACGGGGACGAGTTCCTGGTGGAGCCGCAACTGCCCGAGGGTGCGCAGGCGGTGCCGGTGCGGGTGATGGCACCTCCGGGGGCGAAGATGCTGGAGCTGCGCACGGAGGATGGGCGCCGCATCGAACTGCCGCCCCCGTTTGTCACGCGCCTGCCCGCGGTGGCGGGGGAGCGCAGGTTGGAGCTGTGGGCACCCGGTGGCTCCGAGCCGTTGGCCGTGACGCGGTATCGCGTTCGATGAACGCGGTGCGCGTGGCCGTGCTGCTCGCCGCGATGGTGGCGGGCACCGCGTCCAGTGGGGCGTCAGCGCTACCGCCTTCCGAACCGGGTGTGGATCGCCGTCGCGAGGCGAAGCCCGCGGTGGTTCTTGAACCGCGCGTGGAGGTGCGGATCCTCTCGAAGCACCGGCCCGCGCGACTGCGCCTGGACGGCCCCCGTTCGCTGGAGGTCGCGGCCTCGCGTGACGTGCTGCTCGTGGACGGACGCGCGGTGCCCCAGCCCCTGCGGCTGGAGGCCGGACGATGGCGGGTCCGGGGCAGCGGCCTGGACCGGCGCTACGAGGGCTCGCTGTCCCTGGAGGCCCGTGCGGGGGAGCTGATCCCCATCGCCACCTTCGCACTGGAGACCTACGTCGCGGCGGTCACAGCGAGCGAGACGGAGGTCGACACGCCGTTCGAAGCGCTCCGCGCCCAGGCCATCACCGCGCGCAGCTACGCGCTCGCGTCGGGCAGGCGGCATGAGGAGGCCCAGGCGTGTGATCTCACCCACTGCCAGGTCCTGCGCGGTGAAGGCTTCGCACGTCACCTGGGGCGCTCCCGTGATGCCGCCCGTTCGACGGAAGGCGTCGTGTTGCGCCTGCGCGACGGTTCCATCGCCCTTGCTCCGTTCCACGCGAGCTGTGGGGGACACACCGCTGAACCCGTGGCCGTGTTCGGGGCTCCGGACCTCAGTGGTGCCGCCGCCGTGCCGGATCGCTGCCCTCCCTCCGCCTGGAGCGCGGTCGTGTCGCGCACCCTGGTGACGGCCGCCGCCACCGAGGCCCTGGGCGGCCCCGCGCAGGCCGCGGATCTGTTCCTGGACCGCGACTCCAGCGGCGCGGTGGTGCGGGTGGTGGACCGCGCTTCGGGGCGCGCCGCCCGGGGTGATGCCTTCTTCCGCGCGCTCGGGGCCCGCGCCGGTTGGGACCGGATCCGCAGTGCCCGCTTCTCCTTCGCGTTCGGCGGAGGCCGGGTGCTGTTCGAAGGCCAGGGACACGGTCACGGTGTTGGCCTGTGTCAGGCCGGCGCGGCCCTGCTCGCCCGGCAGGGCCAGACCGCGGAACAGTTGCTCGCGCACTACTTCCCGCGCGCCCTTCTCTGGAACCCGAAGGACAAGTGAACCCGGGGGCCGGAATGGGCCCCGCTTCGCAGTTGACCGCGAGGGAGACGTGCCTTCAGGGGGCATCCTCCCTGGCCCCCCCGCGAGGGGTTATCAGCACCCCGTGTGCTCCGTATCGATTGCACAGAGCCCTCAGCTCCGCGCAGTCCGGCGGGGCGTGGCCTCGCGCACCGGCCATCCCGGTGCGGGACCCAACCGGGGAGGCATCACATGGCGTTCAACCTGATTGAAGCGGTCGGCTCACAGTTCATGAAGAAGGGATTGCTCCAGCAGATCAGCGGGTCCTTGGGAGAGGATCCGCAGGCGACCGCCAAGGTGCTGCCGGGCACCATCGCCGCGGTGGCGGCGGGCGTCGTGGATCAGGGCAGCAATGAGGCGGGCGCGCACCGACTGCTGTCGAAGCTCAACGAAGGCGGCTTCACCGGGCCCGACGCGCCTCCGCAGCCTGAGGGGATCGGGGAGGGGCTCCTCGACGAGGAGGAGCGCGGGAAGGGGATGTTGAACGGGTTGTTTGGCAACAAGCTCAGCGGCGTCGCCGACGGCCTCTCGCGCTTCGGCGGGATGCGCAACTCCGGTTCGGCGATGAAGATGCTCTCCCTGGCCGCGCCCATGTTGATGGGCGTCCTGGGCAAGCAGGTGCGGGATCAGCGCATGGGCGCGTCCGGGCTGATGCAGTTGCTGAACGGCCAGCGCTCCAACATCAGCGCCGCGCTGCCGGCCGGCGTGGGCAGCCTGATTGGCTTCGGGGGCGGCACGCGTCACGCGGTCGCGGAGGTCATCGAACCCCACCGCGAAACCGTGACGCAGGTGCGAGAGACGACCTCCGTCCGCGAAGCTGTCCCCCGGCAGACCATCACCCGTCCCCCGGAGAAGAAGAAGAGCATCGCCGGGTGGGCCGTCCCCCTGGCCCTCCTGGCCCTGGTAGCGCTCGCCTGGGGTGCCCTGCGCGGACGCAGGAACGAACCCGCCCGGGCTCCGGTCGCCACCCGCACCACGCCCGCGCCCCGCACGGAGGAGCGCGTGGCTCAGGCACCGCAGCAGCCCGCGCGTCCCACGCCTCCGGAGCCCACGCCGGCGACCCCGCCCGCGGCCCCGCCGCAGGCCGTGGAGCCGACTCCGCCCGCGACGGGCGGCTCCGGCACGGAGGAGGGCACTGGCGGTTCGGGCATGGAGAAGACGCGCGTGAGCGACGCCTCCGGGCTGCGTGAGGCCTTCGACAGCAAGACCGCGGAGTCCCAGGGCTTCGTGCTGGAAGGCGTGGAGTTCCAGACCGGGTCGGCGCGGCTCACCGCGAAGGGCGAGCAGATGGTGACGGAGCTGGGCAACGTGCTGAAGGAGAAGCCCGACGCGCGCGTGCGCATCAAGGGCTTCACCGACTCCAGCGGCAACGCGGCCACCAACCAGCGCCTGTCGCAGTCGCGCGCGGACAGCGTGAGCAAGGCCCTGGTGAGCGACGGCGTGCCCGCCAACAGCATCGAGGCCAGCGGCGAGGGCGACGCGGATCCCATCGCCCCCAATGACACCCCCGAGGGCCGCGTGCAGAACCGCCGCATCGAAGTGCAGGTGCTCAAGCAGTAGTCCCCCTGAAGCACGCGGTCCCGGCGGCGTACGGTCTTCCCAGGAAGGCCGTGCGCCGCTGCTTTTTCAAGGCCCTCGCTCATGGGTCGCATCAGGGGGGCAGGAGGGCAGGGAAGCGCCCCTGTCGCCAGGCCGTCCCGGAAGGCGCGCCGGCCGTGACTGGCCGCATCCTGTCCACCGCGTTACATCCCCCAGGGGCTCCACTTCTGTCAGGCTGTCGCTAACGCCTCGCGTTAGGGCTTCACGCTTGACCCTGCTTTCACCCACCCTCTAGAAGGCCCGCGACCCATGGCGACTCCCGATCGGTTTCCCCTCCCACAGGTCTCCGAATCCACCCGCAAGCCCGAGTGGTTGAAGGTGCGTCTGCCGCACGGGGAGGGGTACGAGCGGGTCAAGGCCATCGTGAAGCGCACGAAGCTGGCCACGGTGTGCGAAGAGGCCCGCTGCCCGAACATCGCCGAGTGCTGGGGCGGAGGCACCGCCACGGTGATGTTGATGGGCGAGGTGTGCACGCGCGCCTGCCGCTTCTGCCACGTGAAGGTCGGGGCGCCCCCGCCGCTGGATCCGATGGAGCCCATCCATCTGGCGCAGGCGGTGAAGGAGATGAACCTCGAATACATCGTCGTCACGTCGGTGAACCGCGACGACCGTCCGGACGGGGGCGCCAGCCACTTCGCGTCCGCCATCCGTGAGCTGCGCAAGGAGAGCCCGCGCACCATCGTCGAGGTCCTCATCCCCGACTTCAAGGGCAAGCAGGAGGACTTGATCACCGTGGCGGAGGCAAAGCCGCACGTGGTGGCGCACAACGTGGAGACGGTGGAGCGCCTGACGCCGACGGTGCGCGATCGCCGCGCCACCTACCGCCAGTCCCTGCGCGTGCTGGAGTTCCTCAAGAATCGCCCGGAGCGGCTCTACACCAAGACGTCGGTGATGGTGGGCCTGGGCGAAACGGACGAGGAGCTGGAGCGCACGTTCAAGGACCTGCGAGATGTGGGCGTGGATGTGCTCACGCTGGGCCAGTACCTGCAGCCGTCGCAGTACCACCTTCGCGTGGAGCGCTTCGTGACGCCCGCGCAGTTCGACGCGTACAAGGCGCTGGCGGAGTCCTTCGGATTCCTCTACGTGGCCTCTGGGCCGCTGGTTCGCTCCAGCTACCGCGCCGCCGAGTTCTTCATGAAGGGCCTGATGGAGCGCGAGCGCGTGGAGCGCCTGGGCTGACCTGACGCACCCTTCCCCAACACAGAGAGACACACCCCCTCATGGCGACTTTCGAATTCAAGCTCCCGGACCTCGGCGAAGGCGTGATGGAGGGCGAGCTTGTGAAGTGGCACGTCAAGGAGGGCGACCTGGTGAAGGAAGACCAGGTGCTCGCCGAGGTGATGACCGACAAGGCCACCGTGACGGTGCCCAGCCCGCGCTCGGGCCGCGTCGTGAAGACGCACGGTCGTGAAGGCGACATGGCCAAGGTGCACCAGCCGCTGGTGACGCTGGAGACCGAAGGCGGTGCCCCCGTGGCGGACGCCCCGGCCCATGGCGCTCCGGCGGCCGTGAGCGCGCCCGCGGCTTCGGCGCCCGCGCAGGCCCAGGCGGCGTCCCAGGCCCAGGCCTCCAAGGTGTTGGCCACGCCTGTCACCCGCCGCATGGCGCGTGAGCACGGCCTGGACCTGGCGGAGATCTCCGGCAGCGGTCCGCAGGGTCGGGTGACGAAGGCGGACGTGGTGGCGGCGCTGGAAGGTGGCGGCGCGTCGAAGAAGAACGAGGTGACGGCGCCCGCTCCGCAGGCCGCGCGTCCGGCGGCGCCGCTTTCGACGGGGCGGGGCGACGAGCGCATCGCGCTGCGCGGGCTGCGCAAGAAGATCGCGGAGAAGATGGTGCGCTCGAAGTTCACGATGCCGCACTTCGCGTTCGTGGAGGAGGTGGACGCCACGGACCTGGTGGCCCTGCGCGCGCGGCTCAACAGCCAGTTGGCGGCGGCCGGTGACGGCACGAAGCTCACCTACCTGCCGTTCATCGTGAAGGCGACCCTCGCGGCGATGAAGAAGTTCCCGCACCTCAACGCGAACTTCGACGAGGCGTCGCAGGAGCTGGTGGTGCGCGGCGAGTACAACATCGGCATCGCGGTGGCCACGCCGGACGGCCTCACGGTGGCGGTGGTGCGCAACGCGGATCAGCTGACCCTGGGCGAGTTGGCGAAGGAAATTTCCCGCCTGAGCGCCGCGGCGCGCGACCGCAAGCTGAAGATGGAGGAGCTGACGGGCGGCACCTTCACCATCACCTCGCTGGGGCAGAGCGGTGGGCTGTTCGCCACGCCCATCCTCAACCACCCCGAGGTGGGCATCATGGGCGTTCACAAGCTGAAGAAGCGCCCGGCGGTGAAGAACGATCAGGTGGTCATCCGGGACATGATGAACCTGTCGCTGTCCTGCGATCACCGCGTCATCGACGGTGACGTGGCGGCGAGCTTCGTCTACGAGGTCATCAAGTATCTGGAGGCACCGGACCTGCTGTTCCTCGCGATGGCGTGAGGACGTGCGCCGCGGTGCTCGCCCGGCCGCCCTGACTCCGGGGGGCGGTGGGCGCGGGGGGACTTCCGGACATGTATTCCAAGGCGGGCATCCGCGATGGCCGACAATCCCCGTGAGTTGATCCGCGCCGCCCAGGCCGCTGAGCTTCAGGGAGACATGACGCGCGCGGCGGACTGCCTGGAGCAGGCCGCGGCGCTCTACCAGAAGTCCGGACACACCTCGCGCGCCTCGCAGTTGCTCCGGCAGGCGCGCCAGTTGAAGACCCGGTCTCCGGACGTGAGCCCCGCCTTCGCGGCGATGGCGGGCGGGAAGGACGCCATGGTGTTCCGCTCCCTGTCCTCGATGACCTGGAGCGACGCCGCGTCCGCCGCGTTCAACGACAAGGCCGACGCCGGAGCCCCCCTGGAGGCTGGGGGCCCGCCGGGTTCGTCCGAGCGCGAGGCAACGGGCGAGGCTGGAGCGCAGCGGTCCTCCGGGCGCCATGCGGCTGTCGGCGCCGGGGGCCTGCCGCCCCTGGCTGGACGTCACGGGGCCATTGAAGCCGCAAGCCCGCAGCGGCCGTCCGGAGGCCACGGAGCCGTCGGTGCCGGGGAGCAGGTGGACCCCGAGTCCGAGGGCCTGCCGCATCCCTCCGCGCAGGCTGTGTCCAGCGGGTCAGCTGGGCTTCCGCCGCTCGCCGAACGGATCGCGGCGGTCATTCTTGAAGCCCCGTCGCGCACGTCCAGGACCGATGCGGACACCGCCACCGGAGGCCCTGCACGCTCCTCCGAAGGCGCTGCGTCCGCCCAGCTCGCGGAGGCGCTCCGCCGCTCCGAGCATGTCGACTCCGCCCAGTCTTCGGGTCCCCAAGGAGCGGCCGAGCACGATGGCCCCATCCAACCCGGAGGCCTGCTGAGCGCTCCCGAAGACGATGACGTCATCGTCCCCGGTGGCCTCCTGCGCCCGCCGGACGAGGACGAGGCCTCGGAGCCCGCGAGGCCCGCGCACGGACGCCGGCGCGAGAAGCGCCTCATCGAACGGGGGCCCACCCGCGCGGATCCGGCGCTGGATGCGTGGTGCTCGTTCTGCTGCCGGCCTCGCGGAGAAGTCGGCGACCTGGTGGCGGGCCCCGCGGGCGCGTTCATCTGCAAGGGCTGCCTGGGTGAGTCGCAGGGACTCCTGGGCGACGTCGCCGCTCCGCCGCGCGTGCGCAAGCCGGTGGAAGAGGTGTCCGCCGAAGGCGTGGAGATGCTGGGCCACGACGACGTGCGGACCCTGCTGGAGCGCACGCTCCAGGCGGGCGCGCGCTGCATGCTGCTCGTGGGGCCGGAGGGCTGCGGCAAGAGCCTCTTCTTCCAGGCGGTGCAGCGACGGGGCCAGGGCGTGCTCACGTCGGTGGAGGCGCTGGAGTCCGCCCCCGGCGCGGACGTGCTGCTGGTGGAGGACGTGGACCGGCTGGAGGCCGGGGCCCAGGCCGCGCTGGGCGCCTTCATCGCGAGCCACCCGGAGCGCGCGGTGGTGATGAGCGCGCGAGGCGCGGTGTCGTCGCTGGGCCTGTGGGTGCGAGGGGAGGGTGGCAGCCTGCCCGTGCCCACCACCGCGGGCCTCTCCGAGGCGGTGCAGGGCGCCGTCCCGGTGTCGCTGCTCGAGCGCGTGCAGGTGCTGTTGCCGGTGCGCCGTCCAACGGTGCCGGAGTTGGTGGAGGTGGCCCGGCGCTCGCTGGCCCTGCGCCGCCCGGCGGTGTCCCTGTCGGAGGAGGTGCTGGGCGCCTTCGCGGCCGAGGCGGTCCGCTCGCCCCGCGCGGGCCATGAGCTGCGCGCCCTGCTGTCGCGCGTCTACGCGGGCGCCTGGAGCCTGGAAGCCGCGCAGACGCCCGCGCCGTCCACCCCCCCGCCGCACTCCGGCCGGGGGGGCCGGAAGGGAGCGCCATGAGCACGCTCACCGTCTTCCGCCTGGGTCGGGTGGAGTACGAGGACGGGCTGAAGCTGATGCACCTGTTCGGCGAGGCCCGCATGCAGGGGCTCGTCGGGGACACGCTGCTGCTGCTGGAGCACCCGCCCGTCCTGACGCTGGGCCGCGCGGCGAAGCGCGAGAACATCACCGCCACCGACGCGCGCCTCGCGCAAGAGGGCGTGGAGGTGTTCGACACCAACCGGGGCGGCGACGTCACCTACCACGGGCCGGGACAGGTGGTGGGCTACCCCATCCTCCTGCTCCCGCCCGAGCGCCAGGACGTGCGGCGCTACGTGCGCGACGTGGAGCGGGGCCTCATCCAGACGCTCGCGGGCTTCGGCCTCACCGCGGGGCCCATCCCCAAGTGGCCTGGTGTGTGGCTGGGCCAGGAGGGTTCGCCGGACGCGCGGAAGATTGGCGCCATTGGCGTGCACCTGTCGAAGTGGCTCACCACGCACGGCTTCGCGCTCAACGTGAACACCCGGCTGGAGCACTTCCAGCTCATCGTCCCGTGCGGCATCCGCGAAGCGGGCGTCACGTCCATGCAGCGCGAGCTGGGCCGTACCGTCTCCGTGCCGGAAGTGGAGGAGGCGCTCGCCCGCGAGTTCAGCCAGGTGTTCGACGCCCGGCGCGTGGACGGCACGGTGGCCCTGCGCACGGTGAGCGTCGCGGTGGTGAAGGGCCAGGGCCCGGAGGCGCGCGTGCTGCTCCTGAAGCGGACGCCGGAGCGCGGAGGCTTCTGGCAGACCGTGACGGGCCGGCTGGAGCCCGGAGAATCCCCCCTGGACGCGGCCCGCCGCGAGCTGGTGGAGGAGACGGGCCTCTCCGTCGAGCCCGAGGACCTGCGCTACCGCCACGCGTTCGCGCTGGGAGACGCGCTGCCTCCGAAGCTCGTGGAGGAGAACGGCTTCGCGGTGCACGTCACGCCGGACGCCCAGGTGCGCCTGGGCCCGGAGCATGAGGCCTTCGAGTGGGTGGACGTGCCCACTGCTCTGCAACGGCTGCCCTTCCGGGGCCTGCGCGAGACGGTGGCGCGGGCCCTGGAAGCGCAGCGTCCGACTACAGCTTGAGCACCATCGCTTCCTTCGCGGCGATGGCCTCCGGGCGCTGCTTGCGCACCTGCCGCACCAGCTTGTCCATGGCCGCGTCGTCGCGACCCGGATCATGGTGGAAGAGCACCAGCTGCTTCACGTCGCTGGCGTCGGCCGCTTTCACCGCGGCCTCCCAGGTGGAGTGACCCCAGCCCGTGCGGCCCCGGTACTCATCCTCCGTGTACATGGAGTCGTAGATGAGCGCGTCCGCGCCGCGAGCGAAGTCGAACAGGCCCGCGTCCAGCGCGGTGCCGTGCTCCACGTCCGTGGCGTACACCAGCGAGCGCCCGCCGAAGTCCACGCGGTAGCCCACGTTGCCGCCGGGGTGGTTCAGCTCCAGCGTGCGCACCGTGGCCTTCCCCACCGGGATGTCCTTGCCCACGATGACGTCCCGGTACTCCAGGCGCGTGCGGAACACGTCCTCCGCCGTCACCGGGAAGTAGGGGTGCACCATCTGCCCGGCCAATATCTGCTTCAGCGACTTCCCATCGCGCGGCGACCCGTGGAGCGTCACGTCGTTCGCGGGCGAGAACATCGGCGCGAAGAACGGCAGGCCCTGCAGGTGGTCGTAGTGGTAGTGCGAGATGAAGATGTTGGCCTTGATGGGCTTGCGCGTCGCCGCCAGCGCATCCCCCAGGCCGCGTGCTCCCGAGCCCAGGTCGAAGATGAGCAGCTCATCGCCACAGCGGACCTCCACGCACGGCGTGTTGCCGCCGTAGCGCTTCGTCTGCGGGCCGGGCGAGGGGATGGATCCGCGCACCCCCCAGAACCGCACCTCGAAGCGCGCGGTGCTCCGCCGGGCCGGGCGCTTAGCCGGCCTTGGCTTCGGTGTCGTCGTCCTCCGCGAAGAGCTCAATCAGGTGCCCCGTACGCTCACGCTTCGTCTTCAAATAGTCGACGTTATGCGGATTGTGCTCGGTCCGGGAAGGGATTCGGCGTCGGACCGCCACTCCTTCTTCCACCAGCCCTGCGATCTTCAGCGGATTGTTGGTGATCAGGTCCACCGACTGCACCCCCAGCGAGCGCAGCATCTCCGCCGCCACGTCATAGGAGCGCAAATCGTCCGCGAAGCCGAGCTGCCGGTTGGCCTCGTAGGTGTCCAGCCCCTTGGACTGGAGGGCATAGGCCTTGATTTTGTTGCCCAGGCCGATTCCCCGGCCCTCCTGGCGCAGGTACAGCACCACGCCCAGGCCATTCTGGGTGACGAAGTCCAACGCCCGGTCCAACTGCTCGCGGCAGTCGCACTTGAGGCTGCCGAAGACTTCGCTCGTCAGGCACTCGGAGTGGATGCGCACCGGGACGCCGTCCAGGCCCGCCGGCTCCCCCACCACCAACGCCACGTGCTCCCGCCCGTTGCGCTTGTCGCGGAACACGATGGTCTTCAGCACGCCACGGGCCGTGGGCACATCCGCTTCCGAATACCGCTCCAGATGCTGGGTCGGCTTTCGGGTCGGCAGGACCTGGGGTGGGCGAGTGTCGGACATAGTGGGTCTTCTCCCAGTGGAGGAGCGTTTCTTCTCGCTCCCCCGGATGCAAGTCAAGGTGGCACCCCCATGGGTGGGGTGGCACCCTCACGCGTATAGACGTGGTTCCCGGTTCCCGTGTTTCTCAGGCCACCCACGACAGGGGGAGCAGCTCGACATGGGATCCATCAGGCAGGCTGCTGATCTCCCGGGGGAAGTGCAGCAGGTGGGTGGCTGCGGACGCTGAACGCAGGACACCCGACGTTTGCGTCCCCAGGGGCTTCGCCCACAGCTCGCCTGCCCGCCAGCTCACCGTGACGCGGACGAAGTGGGCCAGGCCCGGGGATTTGGACAGGCGGCCGTCCAGGCGCCCGGCCACCCGGAGGGGCTCCACGTCCTCCAGGCCCAGGAGCCGGCGCAGGGCGGGGCGGACGAAGAGCTCGAAGGTGACCAGCGACGAGGTCGGGTTGCCGGGCAGTCCGAAGAAGAGCGTCGGGCCCCGCTGGCCTACCACCAGCGGCTTGCCGGGCTTGATGGCGACGCGCCAGAAGTGCTGCTCGACGCCAAGGGCCTCCAGGGCGTCCTTCACGAAGTCGTGGTCGCCCACGGACACGCCCGCGCTGGTGAGGACCACGTCGAAGCCGTCCGTGCGCGCCAGGGCCTCCTGGACGGCCTCCCGCGTGTCCTTCGCGATGCCCAGCAGCGTGGGCAGGCCCCCCGCGCGCCTCACCGCCAGGGCCAGCGCCGGGGCGTTGGTGTCCACGATGCGGCCTTCGGGCGGTTCATCCGCCCGGCACAGCTCGTCGCCGGTGGACAGCACCGCCACGCGAGGCCGGCGGGGAACGGGCACGGAGGTCATCCCCTGGGCCCACAGCAGCCCCAGCTCCGGGATGCCCAGCGGGGTGCCGCGCTTGAGCAGCACGTCGCCCTCGCGCGCGTCCTCGCCCCGGGGGCGGATGAAGTTGCCCGGCCCCACGGCCTCCAGGATCTCCACGCTGTCGGGCGTCGCGGAGCGGGTGCGCTCGCGCATCACCACCGCGTCCGCGCCCTGGGGCAGCGGGGCTCCGGTCATGATCCGCGCGCAGGTGCCGGGCGTGACGGCCCGCGTGGGCAGTTTCCCCGCGAACACTGTCTCCCCGACGGCGAGCCGCACGGGCATCGGGCTGGAAAGATCCGCTGAGCGCACCGCGTAGCCGTCCATCGCGGAGTTGTCCCAGGGGGGCAGGGTGCGGCGGGCCAGGACGTCCTCGGCCAGGGCCCGGCCCAGGGCGTCATCACTGGGAACCCACTCGGTGGGAAGGGTCGCGCAGCGCTCGAGGATCCGCGCGCGGGCCTCCTCCACCGGCAGCAAAGCGGGGACGTCACTCATGCCTTGATCTATAACTGCACGAGGGCCTTCCAAGGACGTTTTCGCAACCAAAGTCCGAGGGAAAATCAAGTGTTAGTTTGACAGCCCAACTGATCACCGTTACAAGCAACCGTGATCGCGAGGCTCGCGTCCAACAGCAGGGGCGTCCCGCCAACCCGTTGATAGCACACGGGAATTTTCAAGGAGACAGCGTCGATGGCCAAGCCCAAGTCCGGGGCGAAGAAGCCGACTCCCGCTGCAAAAACCGGTGCGAAGCCTGCCGCGAAGAAGGACAACGCGTCCCGGCTGGATTTGATCCGGAATGCCTCGAAGAAGGTGGCGACGGCCGCGACGAAGGTCGTCAAGGCAGTGGCCGAAGGGGCGAAGGGGAAGGTCGCGGCGGTGAAGAAGGCGGCAGCGGAGAAGCCTGAGAAGGCGCCCGCGGCGGCCAAGGGGAAGGCAGCGGCCAAGGCGGCTGCTCCAGCTCCCGCCGCCGCCAAATCCGCCAAGTCCGCGGCCCCTCCTGCCGCGAAGGCCGCGCCTGCCGCGGCCGGGAAGAAGGCGACGGGCAAGGCCGGGTCCAAGGCCCAGCCGTCCGTTCCCTCTGGCCCCCCCGTGGAGAAGCCGCGTCCGCGCGCGACGAAGCTCCCTCCGGTGGGCGAGCCGCTCACGAAGCGCGAGATGGAGCAGTTGCTGACCGCCGGCGAGGGCCGCGGCGTGATGGGGGAGGGCAGCCTCAAGGGCCGGCTCATCCTCAGCGGCGAGCTGCCCCACCTGGTGGTGGTAGGCCGCGACAAGCGCGAGCTGACGTTCCTGCTCCAGGGACCGGATCAGGAAGTCCTCCCGGCCTACGTGGACCACAAGGTCTCCGTGAGCGGGATGATCCGCAAGACGACCAACCACAGCGGCGTGGTGGAGGTGCGCAAGTACTCCGCCAAGAAGCCCGAGGTGGAAGAGCCCACGCCGTCGCCGTCGGACTCCGAGCCGAAGCTGCGCTACCTGTCGCCCGGCGAGGTCTCCATGGCCGTCGCCGCCGGCATGGGCGCGGGCATCAAGGGCTTCGCCAGCATCCGGGGCAACCTGGAGATGATGGGCGACGACTTCGTGCTCGTCGTGTCCAACGGGGGCACGCGCCAGCAGGTGTCCTTCGCCATCGAAGGCAAGGCGGCCGTCAAGAGCCTGCGCAAGCACGTGGGGCAGACGCTCCAGGTGACCGGCGTGGTGGACAAGTCCTCTGGCTGGGGCGGTCGCATCACGGCGGAGAACGTGGAGCCGCGTCCGTCCGAGGCGCGCTCGGTGTCGCGCGACGAGATGGAGCTCGTGCACATCGAGGGCGAGGTGCCCACGTCCGTGGACGTGAAGCTCAACCATGGCCTCACGGTGCGCCTGCAGGAGCAGCCCGGCGCGTTCTGGGCCATTGAACCGACGCTGGCCAAGCGCGTGGGTCTGCGCGAGGCCAACTTCGAGCAGGGGCCCAACGGCAGCCCCGCCACCCGCGAATTCTTCTTCACGCCGCGCAACCCCGGCAGCTTCGAGATGGAGTTCTTCCTCGCCAAGGCGTTCACGCCGGGCGTGGTGGAGCGCTCCTTCAAGATCAACGTCACGGTCAGACCCTGAGGGGCTGGCCGCACGGGCCCTCCCTGGACCGCAAGGTCTCCCGGGGAGGGCGAATGGGGCCCGGGGGGTTCCCGCCCGCACCCTTCGGGCTTACCCGTTCCCTGAGCGGCCTCGCCGCACCCCTCCCGTGAGCCTTTCCCAAGAACACATCCGACAGCTCCTCGCCGAGGCCGACCACCCGTTGGGCGTGAAGGAACTCCTGCGCCTCGGGGGGCTTCATCCCGGCCAGCAGACCGAACTCAAGCGTGCCCTGCGGGAACTGGTCCGCGCGGGCGTCATCCTCAAGGATGGCAAGCGCTTCCGCCTGGAGGGCCCTCAAGGGGCGCGTGCCCCGAAGGACGAGGGCGAATCTCGCCGTCCGCCGCCCGAGGCACCTCCCACGCGCAAGCGCGGTCCCGCGCCGGGCAGTGGGCGCGAGGAGGGCCGGGGCGCCTTCCGCGTCGCCGCTCCCAGTGCCGTCCCCCAGGGACCCAGTGGCTTCTCGCGGGGGGCGGAGGACTTCCGCCGTCGGCTCCAGCGCGGTGGCCGCGACCGGGACGACCGCTTCGAGGAATCGGATCAGCCCACGGTGGAGGGCATCCTCCACGTGCACCAGAACGGCTTCGGCTTCGTGCACCCGGTGTCGGGCGAGGGCGAGAACATCTTCTTGCCGCCGGGCGAGGCGCAGCGGGCGCTCGACAACGACAGGGTCCTCGTGGAGGTGGCGGGCCGGCCGGGCCGCTTCGAGGGCCGCCTGTTGCGGGTCGTCAACCGTCGGCGCGAGATGGCGGTGGGCACCTACGTGGAGCAGGGCCGGCACTCGCTGGTGACGCCCAACGACACGAGCCTGCCGGGACCCATCCGCGTGCCCGCGACGCAGATGGCGCGCGATGGCGACCTGGTGAAGGTGCGCCTGGGCGTGGGCGCGGATCTCCTGGAGCCGGGGCAAGGGCTGTTCGGAGAGGTGGCCGGTTCACTGGGCCGGCCGGGCGAGCCGAGCGCGGAGGTGCTGGGGTCGGCCTTCTCGCAGGGCTTCTCCGACGAGTTCCCTCCGGAGGTGATGGACGAGGCGGATGCGTTCGCCGTTCGCGTCACCGAAGCCGAGGCCACGGCGGAGAACCGGCGCGATCTGCGCTCCCTGCCGCTGATCACCATCGACGGTGAGGACGCGCGCGACTTCGACGACGCGGTCTACGCGGAGCCGCTGGAGGATGGCTGGCGCCTGGTGGTGGCCATCGCGGACGTGTCGCACTACGTGAAGGACCGCAGCGCGCTGGACGTGGAGGCGCTCAACCGCGCCACGTCGGTGTACCTGCCGGATCGTGTGCTGCCCATGTTGCCGGAGCGGCTGAGCAACGGCATCTGCTCGCTGCGTCCGGATGAAGACCGGCTGTGCATGGTGGCGGACATGACGTTCGACCGTCAGGGCACGCGGCGCTCGTCGGAGCTGTACCCGGCGGTGATGCGCAGCGTGGCGCGCTGCACGTACAACGAGGTGCAGGACGTCCTGGACGGGACGGACGTGCCGCACCGCAACGCCTTCAAGCCGCAGTTCCAGGAGCTGATGGCGCTGGCGCGCGCGCTGATGGGCATGCGCAAGGCACGAGGCGCCATCGACTTCGACGTGCCCGAGCACAAGGTGGTGCTCGGCGAGGATGGCCTGCCCGTTCGCATGGAGAAGCGCGAGCGCAAGGACAGCCACCGGCTCATCGAGGAGTGCATGCTCGCCGCCAACGAGGCGGTGGCCACATACTTCCAGGACGAGAGCCTGCCCTCGGTGTACCGGTTCCACGGTGAGCCGGATCCGGAGAAGCTGGCCGCGTTCGCCACGCTGGCGGAGGCGTACGGCTTCCACCTGGACGTGGACGACGGCGTGTCGTCGAAGGAGCTGGACGGGTTCATCACGCAGCTGCACGGCCACCCGGAGCAGCGGGCGCTCAACCAGCTGCTGCTGCGCTCGATGATGCAGGCCATCTACACCGCGACGCGCGTGGGGCACTACGGGCTCGCGGCGGAGAACTACCTGCACTTCACGTCGCCCATCCGGCGGTATCCGGACCTGCTGGTGCACCGCATCCTCAAGGCGGTGTGGGCGCGCAAGGGCAAGCGGCCGTCGGAAGCGCAACTGGAGCGCGAGGAGGAGCGGCTGGAGGGCATGGCCCAGCAGTGCTCGGAGCGCGAGCGCGCGGCCATGACGGTGGAGCGCGAAGTGGTGTCGTTCTACGCGGCGCTCCTGATGAAGGATCGCGTGGGCGAGGAGTTCGACGCGACGGTAGCGGGCATCGCCGAGTTCGGCTTCTTCGTGGAGCTGGACACGGAGCACGTCGAGGGCCTGGTGAAGGCGGAGACGCTGGGGCCGGGGTCCAAGCTGGACAAGCGCGTGCACTCGCTCGTGTATCCGAACGGGCGGCGCGTGCGCGTGGGACAGAAGCTGCGCGTGCGGCTGCTGTCCGCGAGCACGGTGTCGCGGAAGATCGACTTCGAGGCGCTCCAGTTCGAAGGAGAGTCGCCGCTGGCACGGACCGAGGGTGCACGGCTGCCGTCGCGCCGCCGTGAGTCCGTGAGCGAAGCGCCCTCGCGCTACGGAGGCAAGGCCGGTCGTCCGGGCCGTGATGAGCGCGAGGCGGTCAAGGCGGGCCGCAAGCCGTGGGAGAAGTCCGCGTCGGCTGAAGCGCCCGTGGGTCGCAAGCCCTGGGAGAAGGCTGCCCCGGCCGACTCGCTGCTGGTGCGCAAGCCCTGGGAGAAGGCGTCCTCGACGGATGCTCCAGCGGGCCGCAAGCCGTGGGAGAAGTCGGACGCGGGGAAGGCGCCTATCGGTGTCCGGACGTGGGAGCCCCCCACGGATGAAGATATCGCCTCCGAAGAGGCCGCGTTCCTCACCGGCTACGAGGACTTCACGACCGCTCCGTCGTCCGACGAAGTCGTCCCCGAGGCTTCGTCCAAGCCACGCCCGCGCGGTCGGTTCAGCCGGGAAGGGCGCCGCGAGGAGGCCGCACCGGCCAAGGCGGGCTCTCGCTTCCTGCGCACCCGGACCGAAGAAGCCGCGCCCGAAGC
This sequence comes from Corallococcus sp. bb12-1, assembly GCF_026626765.1. Classification (NCBI taxonomy): domain Bacteria; kingdom Pseudomonadati; phylum Myxococcota; class Myxococcia; order Myxococcales; family Myxococcaceae; genus Corallococcus; species Corallococcus sp. bb12-1. Next base: position 90,380 of record NZ_JAPNJZ010000033.1, read on the forward strand.
GCCTGCGCCGAAGGCGGAGCCGGCCACCCCGACCAAGGGCAAGCGCCGCGTGTTCCGCCCCGCCGAATCAGTGCGCCCGACGCCTGACGCGAGCGACGCACCGTCCGTATCCGAAGAGGTCCCGGAGGAGAACGCGCCGCGTGAGGAGTTCACGCCGCCGGGGCCGGCCTTCGACGCCGACCGCTTCGGTGAAGACGCGCCGGCAGCATCGCCGCACCCGGGCTTCGATCGGATCCGCGCACTGGCAGCGCAGCGGGGGCTCCTGTCCGAGAAGCCCGCGCCGGGCCGCGCGAGCACCGCGAAGAAGGGCCGCAAGCCGGCCACCGAAGCGCGCGCGAAGCCGTCGAAGAAGTCCCCGGCGGAGAAGAAGACCGGCGGGAAGAAGAGCGCGAAGGGCGCGGGCACGAAGGCGGGACGCGGCGCTCCCGGCAAGCGCAAGCGCTGAAGCGATGCGCCGGGGCTGCCCCGGCCGCGCCGTCATTCCATCCAAGGAGGCTGTGTGGGCGCAGTGCGAATCGTGGGGTTGATGCTCGCCGTGGCGGGCGGGGTGTTGCTGTTCACCGGGCTCAAGGCGAAGGACTCGCTCACCGAGCGCGCCAGCGAATTGCTCACCGGGCGCAACACCGAGCAGACGACGCTCTACGTCGCGGGCGGCGGCGCGGCGCTCGTGGGCGGGGTGCTGCTGGCCCTCTTCGGAGGAGGGCGGGGCCGACGTTAGGCCCCACCCCTTCCGGTACTTCCGCGCGGGCTACGGCTTGTTGGTGGCCTGCGCGGCCTGCGCGGCCTTGGCGCGCTTGGTGGCCTCGCCGAACTGCTTGGTCATCTCGTCGTACTCGGCCTTGAGCTGATCGATGCGCGCCTGGTGGGCCGCGGCGCTCGCCTTGGCGGCGGCGACGCGTTCGGCCGCGTCCGGATCCACGACGGCCTTCTTGCCCTTCTCCGGCTTGGGCGGCATGGCGGCCTCGATGGCCTCCTGCTCGGCGGCGGTGCGCATGGCATTCGCGTGCTCCATGTACTTCGCCATCACGACGCGCTTGTTGAGGTACGAGTTGGCGGAGTCCGGGTTGATGGCGATGACCTGGTCATAGACCTTCAGCGCCTTCTCCAACTCCTCCGGCACGGCCGGGGCGCTCCCGCTGCGGGCGCCACCGCGCTGCGAGTGCATCTCCGCGATCCAGCCCAGGGAGTCGGTGTCCTTCGGGTTGATCTTCAGCGCTTCCTGGAAGTACTCCACGGCCTTCTCCATCGGGCCGTTCTTCGCGTACATCGCCGCGATGTTGCGGTAGATGGCCGCCTTCTCGTCGGGCGTCTTCGCGAAGTCGAGCAACTTCAGCGCGGCCTGCGCGGCGTCATCCGTCTGACCCAGCTGCAGGTGCGCGAAGGCCTTCCTCTCCCAGACCTTCTCCTGGGTCGGGTCGAGCTTCAGCGACTCCTCGTACGCCTTGGTCGACTCCGCGTAGTTCTTGTCGGCGAGGAAGTTGGTGCCCTTGACCCGGAACTCCTTGGCCTTCTCCGCCTTCTCATCGCCACAGCCCAAGGTCCCGCCCAGGGCCAGCACCCCGAGCATCAATCCCACGCGTCCCAACTGCTTCATGGCCAAAGCCTTTCGTGAAGGTCCAGGGGCACGCCTCTCGGGGCCCCACATGGCGCGGAATATAGCCGAACTCGCCTCGTGAACCGCTCGTCCTGAAGGCCCGTGTCCCCCCTCCAGGCGGCCGGTGCGCCGGGGCCCTCAGGAGCGACCGCGCGCCACCAGGTAGACGAGCAGGGGCGTGCCCAGTGCGGCCGTGACCACCCCTACTGGCAATTCACGTCCCGGCAGGATGAGGCGGGCTGACGCATCGCACAATGCGAGGAACGCGGCCCCTACCACCACGGAGCCCGGCAGGAGGACGCGCCGGCTCACCCCCAGGGTCCGTCGCACGACGTGCGGGACGATGAGCTCCACGAAGGCGATGGGGCCACACCAGGCGACACAGGCGGCCACGCCCAGCGCGCCCAGGCCGATGGCCACCGTGCGCACGCGGCGGACGGGGACGCCCTGGGATTCGGCGTGCTCCTCGCCGGCGATGAACACCTCCAGGGCCCGGGTGAGGGCAAGCAGGCCCACGACGGTGACGAGCGCGAACGGCGACAGCATCAGCACGCCCGAGTAACCGACCTGGGGCAGGTGGCCCAGGGACCAGCGCGTGGCGGCCATCAGTTCGGCGGAGTCGGCGGTGAACTGCAATCCGGTGGCGAGTGCCCCCGCCGCCATGGAGCAGGCGATGCCCGCGAGGACCACGTCGTTCATGCGCACGCGGCGGCCCGCGGCGATGGCGGCCACCACGAAGCTGACGCCGAGCGCCCCCACGAAGGCCGCTGCGGTGATGAACGGAAGTCCCCCGGGCGCCAGCCGGGCCCCCAGGACGATGGCGACGAGCGCGCCCAGCGTGGCTCCCGCGGTGGTGCCCACGGTGCTGGGCGCGGCCAGCGGGTTCGCGAAGAGCGACTGGTACACCGCGCCGACGAGCGACAGCGTGCCGCCCACGAGCATCGCCATCAGGGTGCGGGGCACGCGGAGCTGCCAGTAGATGAAGTCCGCCGAGTCGGCGGAAACCCCCGGGCCGATGAACGGCGCCACCGCGCAGGCGACCGCGCACAGTGCCAGGAGGATCCAGAGCCTCATCGCGCGCCCCCGTGCTGAGGCAGGCCCACGAAGACGCGGTGGCCGTCCACGGACGTGCTGTGCATCCGCACCCCGAACAGCGCGCCCAGATGTTCTCCCAGGTCCGGCGCGTCGTAGTCCGCGTCGAACGCCACGCGCCCCTGCGCCAGGCCCACCACCCGGGGTGAGCGTGTCCCGGGGACCCGCACGTGCGTGAGCACGTTGACGTCATGGGTGACGCAGAGCAGCCCACGGCCCGTGCGCCAGAGCTGGCCCATGCGCGTGTACAGCTCCATCTGCTGCGCGGGGTCCAGGAAGTTGGCGGGCTCGTCCAGCAACACCCACGGCGTCTCCTGCGCGAGCAGCCCCGCCATCGCCACGCGCTGCCGCTCGCCACCGGACAGCTCCGTCACCGGACGCGAAGCGAAGTCCTGCGCCCCCACCTCCGCGAGCGCCCGCTGCGCCGCTGTCTCGGAGGCGCGGCGGGATTCAGGGAAGCGGTAGCGCGCCGCGACCACCTGCTCCAGCGCGGTGATGGGTTCCGCCGTCTCCAGCCGTTGAGGCAGCCACGCGAGCCGCGCCGCACGCTCCCTGGGAGCAAGCCCCGCCACGTCGTGTCCCTCCACGCGCGCATGTCCCGAGTCCGGACGCACCAGTCCCAGCGCCACGCGAAGGAGCGTCGTCTTCCCCGCGCCGTTGGGCCCGACGATGGCCACGAACTCACCGGGCGCCACGTGCAGCGACACGCCGTCCAGCAGCGTCCGCCCACGCGCCCGCACCGTCACCGAGTCCAGCGTCAGCCCGGCCGTCATCGCGCGGAGGGCAGGGTGCCCAGGGCGGCCCGCAGCCGCTCCACGACATCCAGGATGGCCGGTCCGGTGGACTGCACGTCGGGACCGATGACCAGCCGCACCCGGTCCTCCCGCGCCGCGCGCAGCCCGGTGAGCTTCTTCCATGGGGCCAGGACCAATGCCTGCTGTCCGGCGTCCATCCTCGGAGTCGTGACGAGCACCAGCACCGCGTCCGGATCCAACGCGATGAGCCCCTCCAGCGACAGGTTCGGCGGCCCGGCCCTGTCGTCGGCGACAGCGTTGCGCGCGCCCGCGGCCTCCAGCGCCGCGCCGTGCAGCGAACCGCGCTTCATGTACCAGACCTCCGACAGCGTGCCCGCCGCGTCGCCCAGCACTAGCAGCACCCGGGGCGCGCCCTTTGGTGCGGGACGCGACAGCGTGCTTTGCAGCCGCTCCGCCAGCGCCGTCGCCTGGGCCTCGCGTCCGCTCAACCTGCCCAGCTCCTTCACGCTCCCCACCACCTCGGAGAGCGACAGCCAGGGCAGCACCTTCAGCGGCGCGAGCGCGGACAGGGCCTCCGAGGGCGCCTGCTTCACCTGCTGATCCACGAGCAGCGTGGGCTTGAGCCTCGCGATGGCCTCGTAGTTCGGCGCGAACGTGGTGCCCACCTTCGGCAGGGCGGGCGTGCCCTCGGGCAGCACCGTGTAGTCGGACACGCCCACCACCTCCGGACCCGCGCCCAGGGCGAACAGCGTCTCCGTGACGGATGGTGACAGCGAGACGATCCGCCGCGCCTTTGTCTCCCCTGCCGGAGGTGCCGACTTCTGGCAACCGGCCGCGAGTGCGAGCACGACGACGAGCAGGGAGGGGAGGCGGAAGGGACTCATGGGGCGGGTGGACTTCTAACACGGGGCTCGGCCCTGGGTGCCGGTAAGCGGTGCCTGGGTTTCCCGCGCCGCGCGCATATCCTTGGACACCCTCACCCGGGGATTGCCCAGACATGACCTTCCTGAATCCGTTGTCCCGCGCGCTTTGCGCCGCGGTGTTCCTTTGCGCCACGCCCACCCTTGCCGCCTCTCCGTTCACGGAAGGCATGGTCTCCATCACGTTGGATGACGGCTGGAGCACGCAGTATTCGGTGGCGCGGCCCGCGCTCAAGTCTCGTGGCATCCGTGCCACGTACTACCTGGTCACCGACGCGGTGGCGCAGGGCTGGAGTGGCTACATGAGCCTCGCGCAGGTGCAGACGCTCTACGCGGAGAACAATGAGATCGCCAGCCACACGCGCACGCACGCGGACCTCACGTCGCTGACGCCCGCGCAGCTCACGTCGGAGCTGCACGACTCGCGCGCGTACCTGGCCGCGAATGTCGGCGCGATGTGCGGCAAGGACTTCGCATCACCCTACGGCGCGTACAACGCGACGGTGATGACGTCGCTGAAGGCGGAGTACGAAAGCCACCGCACCATCAACGCGGGCCGCAACTACCGCGACACGGTCATCTACGAGCTGCGCGCCAACGACGTGTCGAGCGCGGTCACGGTGGCGACGGTGAAGGGGTGGATCAACCAGGCCATCGCGGAGAAGAGCTGGCTCATCATCCTCTTCCACGAATTCACCACCGGCACGCCCACGCGCGAGACGCAGTACAAGTCGACGAACTTCACCACCCTCCTCAACTACGTGAAGTCCACCGGCATCCGCACCGTCACCGTGGCGGAGGGTCTGGCGCTGACCGACGGCCTCACCGAAGCCCCGCCCTCCGTGGGCACGGTCATCTACGACGACGCGATGGGCAGTGGGTTCCAGGACTGGAGCTGGGGGACGCACTCGCTGGACGAGGCCGTCACCGTGCACTCGGGCCCCACGTCCCTGAGCTTCGAGCCGGACTACTGGGAGGCGCTGATGTTCCACCACACCGGGTTGGACCTGTCGCTGTACCAGTCCATCGACCTGTGGGTGCACGGCGGCACGTCCGGGGGGCAGCAGCTGCGGCTTGCGCTGTACGACAACGCCACGCCGCTGGGCAGCATCAACCTGGCGACGGTGCTGGGGCACCCGATCGCGGCCGGGACCTGGGAGAAGGTCTCCATCCCGCTGAGCACGCTGGGCGCCACGTCTGGCACGGTGAACGACTTCTACCTGATGGACGACTCGGGGTCGGATCAGGGCACGGTGTACGTGGACGACTTCGTGCTCGTTCCGTACTGAGCGATGCGACACCGCGCGCGTCGGCGGGAAGACACCGGCGCGCGCGGCGGAGGATGCGATTACAGGCGGACCAGCTCCACGTCATCCATGTGGATGAAGCTGGAGCCGTTGTTGGTGGGCGTGCTGCTGTGCAGGCCGAACTCCAGGTAGCCGTTGGCCGGCACGGAGACGGCGGGCGTCTCCACCAGCGTGTAGCCCCCGTAGGTGCCCAGGTTGTTGACGGCGGCCGCGCACGTGCCGCAGGTCTTCACCTGGAAGCGCGCGAAGTTGAACGCGCCGCCCTTGCGGACCCACGCGCGCAGCTTGTACGTGCCCGCGGCCAGGCCGGACTTCGTCTGGTACGTCCAGGCCTCGTAGGGAGCGCCCGCCGTCCAGTGCGTCAGGTGGTAGCTGCCCGAGTGCCCGCCGTTGTACGTCTCCGAAATGGCGGCGCCCCCGGTGCCGTTCGGGCTCCAGGTGGTCCAGCCCGTCAGGCCCTGCTCGAAGCCCGCGTTGGTGAGGCCCAGCGACTGCGAGCCGCCCGGCTGGTACCAGCGCACCCACTCGACCTCCATCGTCTTGCGCGCGCCCCACGGCAGGTCGATGGAGTTCGGCGACGGGTGGCCGTACCAGTTGCCGCCCATCGCGAGGTTCAGGATGAGGTAGTGCGGCTGCTGGAACTCCGTCTCGTTGTGGCCGAAGGTCGCCGTGGACACGAAGTCCTTGTCCAGCCGGAATACGATGCTGTTCGCGTTCCACTCCACCTCATACGTGTGGAAGTCCTGTGACAGGTCCACGCCGCGGCTCGCGCCCGTGCCCCAGTCCGCCTGCCCGCCGTTGTACCAATGCAGCGCGGACTTCATCCACGTGGGCTCGTTGGAGTGCCACTCCAGGATGTCGATCTCCCCCGCGCCCGGCCAGCCCGCGCTCTGGATGTTGGAGCCCAGCGTCCAGAACGCCGGCCACATGCCGTAGCCCGGCGGAATCTTGATGCTCGCGACGATCTTCCCGTAGCGCCCCTCCACCTTGCCCTTGGTGTGCAGGCGGCCGGAGTAGAACGAACGGAATTGCCCACCGCAGCGCGAGTCGGTGGGGTTGTCCGCCGTGCGCTCCGCCGCGATGACCAGCTTGCCGTTGCCCACCGTCACGTTCTGCGCGCGCGGGTACTCCAATTCACCCGTGCCGAAGTTGCAGTTGTTCGTGACGGGATCCCAGTTGCTCGTCAGCACCGTCCACGCGCCCGTGTTCAGCGACGTGCCGGTGAAGTCGTCCTGCCAGGACAGATTCCAGCCCCCGCCCGGGTCATAGGAGCGCTCGCCCTGCTGCGTCTGGCCGATGTCCTCGGCCTCGACAGGGGCCTGCGAAGGGGCCTCCGGTTCGGGAGAACAGCCGGAAAGGGACGCGAGGATTCCCGCTGCGACAAGGCCAGCACGAGTGGGGCGCTTCATGGATGCTCCGGGTAGGGGGAGCATTCATGATTACCTGTTTTGACGCGCCTTGCCAGGAAGACATGGATGTGTCGGGGCGCGGTGTCAGCCGAGCCACTGGGGGTTCTGGACGGTGCCGTCGAAGTGGTGGCTCGTCTTGTACTTCTCGTAGGCGCCGTCCTGGGCGGCGCCCTTCGTCCTGGCGAGGAGGGCCTGGACTTCCTTCTCGGTGAGAGGCTTGAAGCCTCGCGCGGCGGTGAGGGCCTGGTCCAGGCGGTCCTTGGAGTCGATGCCGGTGATGACGACGCTGACGGGCAGGGACAGGTTGTAGCGCAGGCACTCCGGCGCGGTGACGGTCTTGCTGTCGAGGATGAAGGGGTCGCCCATGCACTTCATCGCGAGCACGCCGATGCCGTCCTTCACGAGCACGGGGAGCACGCGCTGCTCGAAGCTGTTGAAGTGGGCGTCCATCACGTTGAGCGGCATCTGCACGGTGTCGAAGCGGAAGCCGTGTGCCTTCGCGGTCTCCAGCATCTTCAGGTGGATGTCCGGGGACTTGTGGCCGGTGAAGCCCAGGAAGCGCGCCTTGCCGGCCTTCTGGGCCTCCTTGAGCGCCTCCATCGCACCGCCTTCGGCGAAGGCCTTGTCGGGGTCGCTTTCGCGGATGACCTCGTGGAGCTGGAGCAGGTCCAGGTGGTCCGTCTGGAGGCGCTGGAGCGATTCGTCGATCTGCTTCGCGGCGGTCTTCTTGTCGCGGCCGTCGACCTTCGTCATCAGGAAGGCCTTGGCGCGGTAGCCGTCGCGCAGCGCCTTGCCCATGCGCTCCTCGCTCTTGCCTTCGTTGTAGTCCCAGCAGTTGTCCAGGAAGTTGATGCCCTGGTCGAGCGCACCCCGGATGAGGGCGATGCTCTCCGCCTCGTCCTTCTGCTTGCCGATGTGGAAGCCCCCGAGCCCCACGCACGAGACCTCCTGGCCGGTGCGGCCCAGCTTGCGGCGGGGCACTCCGGGGGCCTTCGCCTTCGACTTGGACGGCGGGGCACCGAGCGCGTTGGGGGCGACCATCAACGACAGCGTCGCGGCGAGGAATTCCTTCCGGGTCATGGCGGGCGTCCTTCCGGCCACCGGGTGATGCGGGTGGCGACCGGGACGCGGACGTTGGGTCCGCCCGTGACGGCGCACAACGGGCGCCCGCGCTGAATGTGCGCGAGCCACCGGTCGCCAACATTCGGAAGGGGAGATGCGTGGATGTGAATGGAGGGCGTGTGCCGCATAATCGACAGCCGCATGCGCATCTCCCTCCCGTTCCGGGGCTTCGGCTTCGCCCTCGCGCTCGTCCTCCTGTGCGCGTGCCGCATCGAATCCGCCGCGCCGTCGGGCGGAGCCGCCGTGTCGCAGGCCGCGACGCCCTCCGGTGAGGTGTGGGTCTACACGTCGATGTACCGGCACGTGCTGGATGCGATGGAGCCGTTGTTGAAGGAGCGGCTGCCCGGCGTGCAGGTGCACTGGTACCAGGCCGGCAGCGAGAAGGTGGCGAGCCGCCTGGAAGCGGAGCGGGCCGCGGGCGCGGTGCGCGCGGACGTGCTGATGACGTCGGATCCGTTCCTCTACGAGCGGCTGGCCCGGGACGGCGCGTTCCTCCGCTACGCTTCCGTGAACGCCCTGCGCATTCCGCGCACGCTGATGGACCTGGATGCGCGGTACGCGGCGGTGCGTCTGTCCACGATGGTGCTGGTGCACCGGGTGGGGGCGGGCGTGGCGCCGAAGTCGTTCGCGGCGCTGGTGGATGGAAGCTGGCAGGGGAAGGTCGCCATCGGGGATCCGCTCACGTCGGGCACTGCGTTCACCTGGGCGGTGTTCATGCACGCTCGGCGCGGGGACGCGTACTTCGCGGGCCTGCGGGAGAAGGGCGCGGTGGTGGCGGGGGGCAACGCGGCCGTGCTCCAGAAGGTGGAGAGTGGCGAGGTGGACGCGGGCGTGCTGCTCCTGGAGAACGCGCTGGCGGCGAAGGCGAAGGGCAGCCCCATCGAGATTGTCTGGCCCGAGGATGGTGCGGTCGTCATCCCCGGACCGGTGGGCCTGTTCGCGACGACGCGCAACGCGGTGGCGGCGAAAGCGCTGGTGGACGTGCTGCTGTCGCCGGAAGGTCAGCGCATCATCGTGGAGAAGGGGGACATGCACGCGGTGGATCCTCGTCTGGGCGGCCCTCGTGGCGAGCCCGGCGTGGAGGGCCTGCTGGGCCGTGCGCAGGCGTGGTCCCCGGAGGTGCTGGAGCAGGGCTTGCTGACCGGCGGTGACATCAAGGAAGCCTTCAGTCGGGCGTTCGCGCGATGACGGGACGTGGCTGGGGGCGGTGGCTGGCGCTGAGTGCGTGGCTGGTGCCGCTGCTGCTCTTCGCGGTGCTGCCGGTCGCGGCGCTGCTGCTGCGGGGCGTGGGCGCGGCGACGGGTGGGATGGGGCAGGTGCTCGCGACGGAGTCGGGGGCGCTGGGGAACACGCTGGTCGTGTCGCTGGGCGCGACGGCGTGGGCCTTGGGATTGGGTGCGCCGCTGGCGTTCCTGCTCTTCCGCACGGACCTTCCGATGCGGGGCGCGTTCACGGTGCTGTTCACGCTGCCTTCGGCCATCCCCGCGTTCATCTGGGGCATGGGGTGGTTGTCGCTCGCGAGCCCTCGGGCCGGGTACCTGAACCGGATGTTGGGCGCGGACGTGTTCAACCTCTACGGGCCAGGGGGCATCGCGTTCGTGGAGGGATTGTCGGGTCTGCCGCTGGTGCTGCTCGCGGGGGCGGCGGCGTTGCGACGGGTGGATCCGGCGCTGGAGGAAGCGGCCCGGGTGTGTGGTGCCTCTCCGCTGCGCGCGCTCGTGAGCACCACGTTGCCGCTGGTGCTGCCGTCGCTGCTGTCGGGCGCGGTGATGGTGTTCCTCATGGCCGCGTCTTCGTTCGGCGTGCCGTACCTGCTGGGGGTTTCGGCATCGCCTCCTACTCGCGTGCTCACCACGCGCATCTATGAGCTGGTGCTGTTGGGGAGCGAGGAGGGGCTGCCTCGCGCTTCGGTGCTCGCGTCGTTCCTGTTGTTGCTGACGCCGCTGGCGCTGGGGCTTACGTGGGTGCTGGGGCGGACGGGGCGGGTGCGGTTGAGCGCGGGCAAGGGCGTGTCGCCGCGTGTGCTCGCGCTGGGGGCGTGGCGTCGGTGGGCGCTCGTGGGTGTGGGCGCGGTGGGGGCCGTGCTGGTGGTGTTGCCGCTGGCGGCCATCCTGCTGACCTCGCTGCAACGCAGCTTCGGCGCGGCGCTGACGTGGGACGCGCTGACGCTGTCGCACTGGTCCGGGGTGTTGTGGGACGCGCGCACGCTGCGGGCCACGGGGCGCAGCGTGGTGCTCGCGGTGGTGGCGGGCGTGCTGGTGGTGGGGCTGGGGCTCGCGGGGGCGCTGCTGCGGCGGACGTTCCGGCGCGGCGGCGTGGGCGTGGAGGCGATGGCGGTGTGGCCCTTCGCGGTGCCGGGCACGGTGCTGGCGCTCGCGTTGCTGGTGGCGTTCTCCCGGGACTGGCGGCTGGTGGTGCTGGAGCGGGTGGCCTTCGTGCTGGCGCTCGCGCACACGCCGTGGCTGCTGCTGGTGGCCTACGTGGGCAAGTACCTGGCCCTGGGCGAGCGCAACAGCTCCGAGGCCCTGGCACAGGTGGACCCTTCGCTGGCGGAGGCGGCCCGGGTGGGTGGCGCCGGGCCGACGCGGGCGTTCGTGGACGCGACGTTGCCCCTGCTGCGCCCGGCGCTCACGGTGGCGTTCGTGCTGGCGTTCCTCGCGTGCGCGACGGAGATCACCATGTCGGTGCTGCTGGTGCCCGCGGGCTCCGAAGTGCTGGGGACGCTGTTGTTCGAGTTGCAGAGCTACGCGGATCCCGCCTCCGCCGCGGTGCTCGCGTGCGCGTTCGTGGCGCTGGTGGTGGCGGGCCAGGCGGTGCTGGCGTGGGCGCGGCGACGCGTGCCGGAGGTGCGGTGATGGCGGCCATCGTCCTGGAGGGACTGGTCAAGGCATATGGCGGCACGCCCGTCGTGCGGGGTCTGAGCCTGGAGGTGGGGCAGGGCGAGCTGGTGTCCCTGTTGGGGCCTTCCGGCTGCGGGAAGACGACGACGCTGCGGATGCTCGCCGGGCTGGAGCACCCGGACTCGGGCACCATCCGTCTTGGCGATGACGTGGTGGCCGGCCCAGGCGTGCGCGTGCCTCCAGAGCGGCGCGGTCTGGGCATGGTGTTCCAGAGCTATGCCGTCTGGCCGCATCGCAGCGTGGAGGCGAACGTCGCCTATCCGCTGGTGCTCCGGAAGGTGCCCCGGCACGAGGTGGCTTCACGCGTGCGCGAGGCCCTGCGGTGGGTCCGATTGGAGGCCTTCGCGGCCCGGATGCCGCACGAACTTTCGGGTGGACAGCTGCAACGCGTGGCGCTCGCGCGGGCGCTGGTGGCGGACCCCCGGGTGTTGCTGCTGGACGAGCCGCTGTCGAACCTGGACGCGGCTCTGCGCGAGGAATTGCGCGCGGAGATCGCCGCGCTGCGCGCCCGACTGGGCACGACGCTGGTGTTCGTCACGCATGATCAGGGTGAGGCGCTCGCGCTGTCGGACCGCATCGCCGTGATGAACCGGGGCGTCATCGAACAGGTGGACACTCCGGAGCGGCTCTACCGGGAGCCGGCGACCCCGTTCGTCGCGGGCTTCGTCGGGGGCGCGAACGTGCTTCGGGGCGAGTCGCGGACAGGCACGTTCCACTGCGCGGGGACGCAGACCGCGTTCGAGCTGCCGACGGAGCTGCACGGACGCTCGGGGCCGGGGACGCTGGTGGTGCGCCCGGAGGATCTGGAGCTGGGGGCGTCGGGGACGCCGCTGGTGCTCTCCGCCCGCCTGTTCCTGGGCCACGCGGCGGAATACCGCTTCCCCGTGGGCGATGCGTTCCTGCGCGTCATCGGGCCGGCGCTGGAGGGCGTGCGGGCCGGGCAGACGTTGAACGTGCGCCTGCGCAAGGCCACGGTGTTCGACGGCGTCGCTTGAGGCTCAGTACAGCGTGGTCTTCAGCCGGGCCGGCAGCTCCCGGTCGTATTCGTCTCCGTCGAAGGGGTCCTGGCTGATGGCGGCGAGCATCGCCCCGTTGCTTGGAAGCTCGGAGCGGGGGACGTGCCTTGCCGGGTTCCACAATTCGGAGCGGATCAACGACCGGCTGCACTGGAAGAAGACCGACTCCACGGTGATCTGGAGCACCGAGCGCGGCCGCTTCCCCTCGAAGGTGAACCGCTCCAGCATCGCCGGTTCGATGACGATGCTCGCCCGGCCGTTGACGCGCAGGGTCTCGTTGACGCCGGGGACCAGGAAGATCAGCGCGACCCGGGGGTCGGTCAGGATGTTCCGCAGCGAGTCGGCGCGGTTGTTGCCGCGGCGATCGGGCAGCAGCAGCGTGTGCGCGTCCTCGATGACGATGAAGCCCGCCGGGTCACCCCGGGGCGACACATCCAGCCCCTCCGGCCCGGCGGTGGCGAGCACCGCGAACGGTGAGGTTTCGATGAAGGGCCGATAAGCCGGATGAATGTGGTCCACCACCTTGACGACCGAGGGCTTCGTGGGGAACCCGTACAGCCGTTCGAGCGCCTCGACATCCGTCACGGTCTTCATCCGGGTGCGCCTCCTGAGGGGGAAAAATCACCTTCGGAATGGCCATGTCACAGCCATCCCTCGTGATTCGTCCTGGGGGTGGACAGGCACTTTACCTGTCCGGAAATGGAGCCGCACATGAAGGCCAGGATGAACCCGTTCGCCGCCGCCCCCGCGCTCATGAAGGAGATGCTCGACTTCTCCGGGAAGGTCCAGGGCAGCGGGCTGGAAGCAAACCTGATGGAGTTGGTGAAGATTCGCGCTTCGCAGATCAACGGCTGCGCCTTCTGCATCCACATGCACACCCGCGACGCCCGCGCGCATGGGGAGACCGATGAGCGCATCTTCCTGCTGAACGCCTGGCGCGAGTCGCCCCTGTACAGCGACCGCGAGCGGGCGGCCCTGGCCTGGACGGAGGCCCTGACGCTCGTCTCCCAGACGCACGCGCCGGAGGCGGACTACACTGCGATGCGGGCGCACTTCAGCGAGGAGGAGAGCGTGAAACTGACCCTGATGATCGGGGTGATCAACACCTGGAACCGGATCTCCATCGGCTTCCAGTCCATCCATCCGGTGACCGCGCGCAGTGAAGCCGCCTGACGCGAACCCCGCGGAGGTCTTCGACCCGCTCCGCCCCCGCCTGCTCCGCATCGCGTACCGGATGCTGGGCATCGTCGCGGAGGCGGAGGACGTGGTGCAGGAGGCGTATCTGCGCTGGCACCAGACGGACCGCGCCGCCGTGCGGGACGCCGAAGCCGTGCTCGTCCGCACGGTGACGCGTCTGTGCCTCGACGTGCTGAAGTCCGCCCGCGTCCAGCGCGAGCAGTACGTGGGGACCTGGCTGCCAGAGCCCATCGTCGAAACCGTGGAGGGCGACGACTTGACGCTGACCCTGATGATGGCCCTGGAGCGATTGTCCCCGCTGGAGCGGGCCGCGTTCCTCCTCCACGACGTGTTCGGCATGGACTTCGACGAAGTGGCGAAGGCCATCGACCGCGATCCCGCCGCCTGCCGTCAGCTCGCCAGCCGGGCACGAAGCCACGTGCGCGAGGCCCGGCCCCGCTTCCCCGTGTCCGAAGGGCAGGGCCGCGAGCTGGCGTCGGCGTTCTTCACCGCCTCCCGGAGTGGGGACGTGAACGCGCTCCAGGCCCTGCTCGCGCGGGATGTCGTCACGTACTCCGACGGTGGGGGTAGGACGAAGGCCGCCCTCAATCCCATCCAAGGCGCGGAGAAGACGGTGCGCCTCTTCGATGGGCTGTTCCAGCGGTCGGGACTGGCCTTGTCCAAGCTCGTGTACGAGGGGGCCATCGACGGGTTGCCGGCGTTCGTCACGATTGAAGCGGATGGCCTCTTGCAGACCACGGCCTTCGCCATCGAGGAGGGGCGCATCGTCGCCATCTACGTCACGCGCAACCCCGACAAGCTGCAGGCCATCCGTCGGGTGGTGGGCGAGGACGTTTCGTAGCGGCTACTTGACGGAGCCGGGCAGTCCCGCGGCCAGCGCGTCGATGGCGACACGCACGCGCATGGGCAGGTGCGGCGTGTTGGGCCAGAGGGCGTAGACATCGAAGCGCAGGCCGGGGCTGTCCGTCAGCACTCGCACCAGGTCCTTGGCTCGCACGCGGTCCTCCGCCAACCAGCACGGCAGCCACGCCAGCCCCAGTCCCGCGACCGCCGCGTCGGCGATGGCTTCCAGGTCATCGAACCGCAGGCGCGACCGGGGGATGAGCTCCACGTTGGAGCCGTCCTCCTGCGGAAAGAGCCAGGTCCGCAACTGCCCCAAACGGACATAGGCGAGCGTGTCGTGCTTCGCGAAGGCCTCCCAGGTGCGAGGCGTGCCGCGCTTGCGCAGGTAGCCGGGGGACGCGAAGACGCTCATGCGCTGGTGGCCCACACGGCGGACGGTGAGCCCATCGCCGCCCGGTCCGACTCCGTTGCTGCCGCCGTTGCGGATGGCGAGGTCGAAGCCGTCCTCCAGCAGGTCCACGGTGCGGTCGCTGAAGGACATGTCTACTTCGAGCTTCGGATGCGCGCGCGCCAGCTTCATGAGGATGGGGGCCACGCAGCGACGGCCATACAGCACGGGCACGCTGACCCGCAGTCTGCCCGCGGCCTCCTGCTTGCCGGACTCCAGGAGGGCTTCACCCGCGCGCAGCTCCTCCAGCGCCCGCAGACATCGTTCGTAGAAGACCTGCCCGTCGTGGGTCAGGCTCTGGGAGCGCGTCGTGCGGTGGAAGAGGCGTACGCCCAGCCGTTCCTCCATCCGGGCCACCGTCTTGCCCACGGCGGAGCGCGAGAGGTGGAGCTTCGCGGCGGCTGCGGAGAAGCCACCGGCCTCCACCGCCTCCACGAAGACGGACACACCGTTGAGGGAATCGCTCATGTCTCGTCCATTGTCGCCCTGAGGGCGACAGTGAATGGAAGTCTTGTCGCCACCGTGGATGCAGCTTCGACAATAGCTTTCCCACCGCGAACCTGCCGCAAGGAGCCGTGCGTGGTGACGACGACGATGAAGCGCTGGGAGATGGATGCACCGGGGCGTGAGCGGCTGCGCCTGAAGACCGTGGCCCTTCCTGAGCCGGGACCGGGCGAGGTGCGGGTGAAGGTGGCCGCCGTGTCGCTGAACTACCGCGACAAGGGCGCCATCGAGTCCGGCGTGGGCCCGTCACAACGCTTCCCCTTCACCCCGGCCTCGGACCTGGCGGGCGTGGTGACGGACGTGGGGGCGGGCGTGACGCGGTTCGCGGTGGGGGACCGGGTGATCTCCACCTTCTCCCCCGGCCGGCTGGACGGCCCGGGCCATGGCTCGGCGCGTGTGCCGCCGTACGTGATGCTGGGCGGTTCGCATCCGGGTGTCCTCGCGGAGTACGTGGCGTTTCCAGCGGACTGGTTCGTGAAGGCTCCCGCCACGCTGGATGCGGCGGAGGCGAGCACCTTGCCCTGCGCGGGACTGACAGCGTGGACCGCGCTGGTCGAATACGGCCCCGTCCGTCCGGGACAGACGGTGTTGGTGCAGGGCACGGGCGGTGTGGCGCTGTTCGGGTTGCAGTTGGCGCGGGCCATGGGCGCGGACGTCTTCGTCACCTCCGGGAGCGACGACAAGCTGGCGCGGGCGAAGGCGCTGGGCGCGACGCACCTCATTCACCGCGAGCGCGAGGACTGGGTACAGGCCGTCTACCGCCTCACGGCGGACCGGGGCGTGGACCACATCCTGGAGCTGGTGGGTGGCGCGCACCTGGGGCGCTCCATCGAAGCGGTGGCGCTGCATGGGCGCATCTCCGTGATTGGCGTGTTCGAGGGCTTCACGGTGACGGGCCCGTCCGCGCCGCTGCTGCTCAAGGAGCCGACCGTCCGGGGCATCAACGTGGGCCACCGGCGGTCGCTGGAGGAGCTGGTGCGTGGGGTGGATCGGCTGGGGCTCAAGCCGGTCATCGACCGGCGATACGGGCTGGAGGACCTGCCTGCCGCGTTGGAGCACCTGGAGCGGGGGCCGTTCGGGAAGATCGTGGTGGAGTCCCACTGAGGGGTAGGGTGGAGGGCATGTCGCGCCCTCCTGTTCCCCCGCGTCGCTTCCACTCCGAGCCGTTGGTCCTCGTGCTGCGTCACCTGGAGGCCTCGCTGGCGTCGGCGGGTCCGGTGTCCATCGAGGTTCCGGATCCGGACCTGGGCCTCGGGAAGTATCCGGGTGAGCGCGTCGGGCTGGAGGGTGGGCTCGTCCATCGGCCGCTGCGGAGCTGGTGCGACCTGGCGGAAGGTCTGTCCTGTCGCCTGCGCACGCCTCGCGCGGCGGATGACACGCACGTGCTGCTCACCTTCGAGCCGCTGGGGGCGGAGGCACCGTGGCATGCGGGCAGCGGGGAGCGTTCGGAATCACCCCAGGAGCGCTATGGCGCGGAGTCCGACTTCGCGCGCGTGCGGAAGTTCGAGGACGCGGGCTTCCTGGTGCCGTGGCTGCAAGCCGTGGAGCGGTTGCGATTGCCTCCGGGGGCTCGGGTGCTGGACCTGGGCGTCAATCGGGGCGACGAGCTGGCCGCGTTCGAGTCGGTGGAGGGTGTCCGCTTCGTGGGGGTGGACCACAGCGCGAGCGCGATCGACGAGGCCCGCAGGGCGTTCCCGGACGCGCGCCATGTGTTCGTGCAGGCGGACCTGAATGCGCTGCCGGCGGAGCTGGGACGCTTCGACGCGGTGGTGTCGGTAGGCACGTTGCAGAGTCCCGGCGTGGATGACCGGGCGCTCTTGCGCAAGCTCGTGCAGGAGCACCTGGAGCCCAAGGCGTCGTTGGTGCTGGGCTTTCCCAACTCACGCTTCCGTGACGGCGAGGTCATCTACGGCGCGCGCGTGCGCAACCTGCGCGAACCGGACCTGTCGCTGCTGGTGAAGGACCTGTCCTTCTACCGTCGCTACCTGCACCAGCACGGCTTCCGCACGTTCCTGGGCGGGAAGTACGACCTGCTGCTCACGGCGGTGCGGGGGCAGGGCGCAGCCGAGGAAGGTGCAGCTCAGGACTGAGCGGCCCGGGCGCGCAGCTTCTCCAGCGTCTGGGCCACGCGGCGATCGCGGGTCTCTTCACGCTTCGCTTCGGCGACCGCCTGCGCGAACTCCTTCCGGTGCGTGAACGCGAGCCCGTCGAACACGTCGCGAAGAGCAGGCTCGGCGTCGAGCGCACGTTGCAGGGCTTCTGGCACTTCGACCGTGCGAGGCGCTTCGTCCCGCTCCAGCACGATGCGCAGCGATGAGTCGATTTCGATGCCGGCGGCGTCGCGCACGGCCTGGATGAACCCCAGGCACGTCTTGCCTCCGTACACCATCAGCCGGCTGCGGAAGGGATGTCCGTTGACGGTGCCGACCACGGGCGCCCGTGCCTCGCCGAAGACTTCGCGCCCATCGAACGGACAGATCACCCACCGGCCTCCGACCCCGTTGGCCTCTTCGAGCTTCGCGGTGAAGGTCTGCTTCTTCGCTTTCGTCATGGTGTGGCTTCCGGTGTCGGCGCGGGGGCTGATGCCGTGAGCCTGGAGGAAAGCTCCCGGGCAGTGAAGGGAACGATCAACAGGCTGAGCATCCAGCAGACGAACCCGAGGGAGGGGTACAGCAGCTCGATGTCTCGGCCTCCGCTCTCGTCCGCCGGCAGGGGATGGACGTACCAGGAAAGAGAGGACGCCCCCACGATGGCGGCGATCGTCCCCACCACGAGCGCACCCCGGTCCGCGCCCAGCACGAGCAGGAAGAGGGCGAGGGCGAGCAGCGGGTTCGCGTACCAACCCACGTTCAAGGCGAACACGCCCATCCATCCGACCGCCAGCAACTCGAGACCCGCCATGTCCCGCTCGTTGGTTTGGGAGCTGGAGCTCACGGTGATCACATGCATCGCTGGCGCCACGCACGCGAAGATGAAGAGTCCGGACGCCGCCAATGCGGCGAACAGGCGCTCCTTCACATACGGGATGATGGCGGCTGTCTGAGGGGGCGGATGGGAAGAGGCCATGGCGGCGCTCATGCTATCCGCGTTGCTCACGGCGGGGTGAGAGGACGAAGGCCCCGAGGGGGATGACCCGGAGGCTTCCCATCCAGCAGCAGGGGCAGGTTGGTGAAAGGCGCTCGCGCGAGGGGGCATCCCATCCGCGCGAGCGCTTCGGAGCAGGGCCTAACCCGGCTTGACGAACTTGAGCGCGAACCGGTCGCTCGTGCCCCGGCGTGCGCCCGCGGCGCCCGGGCTGGAGCTCCAGTCACGCGTGTCCTCGGGGTTGCGCCAGACGTTGCTCTCCTCCTGGAGCTTGAAGCCCGCGGCCTCGACCTCCTCGCGCACCAGCTTCTCGTCGATGCGGTGCAGGCTCTGCGTGTCCGCGAGTCCCGTGCCGGCCTTCGCGCTCGAATCCAGGACGACGTAGACGCCCCCGGGCTTGAGCGCCTGGAACACCGCCGTGTTCATCTTCGCCCGGTCCACGCCGAGCCACGTGGTGTCGTGGTAGATGATGTTGCTCACCACCACGTCCAGGTCGTTCACCTCGGGCGGCAGCGGCGAGTCCAGCTCGCGGTCCACGCGCACCACGCTCTGGTTCACCGGACGCACCAGCCGCTCCTGCCACGGCTTCTCCGCGAACCTCTCCAGGACGACCTTCGGGTTCTCGCCGTACACCTTTCCGGTGGGCCCCACCGCGCGCGCCAGGAACTCCGTGGTGTAGCCGCCGCCCGCCATCAGCTCCGCGACCTTCATGCCGGGCCGCACGCCCGCGAATTCAAGAAGGGCCGCGGGGTGCCGGCCGGCGTCCAGCGCCCGGTCCGCCTCCGTGCGATCCGGGGCGTCCACCAGCGCCTGCGCCGACACGGGCGCCGGCTGGGAATCGGAGTTTGAAGCAGGGGACGACGGGGCCGTGGACGTCGAGTGGGAACAGCCCGCGAGGACGAGGAACGAAGCAGCCATCAGTGCATTGCGCATGCGCGATCTATACGTCCGGGGCCGTCCCTTGCCGCTGAAAAGGAGGACTCCTGTTCGTTTGCGCACCGTGGCGTGCGGTGTCTCAGGACACGATGTCGTGCGCGTGCACGGCCGCGACGCGTGGCAGGCGGACCTTGAAGGTGGTGCCGGCCTCGGCGTTCGAGGTCGCGACCACGTGGCCGCCGTGCGCGCGCACCACCTGCTCCACGATGTAGAGCCCCAGCCCCACGCTGCGCGACGCCCGGTCCTCGTCGTGCTGTCCGCGCCGCATCGCCTGGAACAGCGTGGGCAGCATCTCCGGGGCAATGGGGCGGCCCCGGTTGTGGACCTCCAGCACCATGTCGTCCCCGGCCGAGCGCGTGGTCACCCGCACCGGGGACTCCGCGTCGCCGTAGCGAAGGGCGTTGGTGACCAGGTTCTGCACCACCTGACCCAGCCGCTCCTCGTCCCACGTCCCATGGCCGTCGCCCTGCTGCTCCAGCACCACCTGGCGCTCCGGGAACGCCACCTGGACCTCCTCCAGGGCCTGTCGGGTGGCCTCGTGGAAGTCCATCGGGCGGCGGTGCACCGGCAGCCCTCCGCCCAGCCGGGACTGCGTCACGTCCAGCAGGTCGCGGATGAGGCGGTTGGCGCGCTCGGCGCTGCTGATGATGCGGCCCGTGTTCTTGGTGGCGCGCTCGCCCAGGTCGTCGCGTTGGAGCAGCGCGTGTGCCGACAACAGGATGGCGTTGAGGGGGTTGCGCAGGTCGTGGCTGACGATGCCGATGAGCTGCTGCTCGAACTCCGCCCGCAGCCGCGCATC
Organism: Corallococcus sp. bb12-1; assembly: GCF_026626765.1. Classification (NCBI taxonomy): domain Bacteria; kingdom Pseudomonadati; phylum Myxococcota; class Myxococcia; order Myxococcales; family Myxococcaceae; genus Corallococcus; species Corallococcus sp. bb12-1. Next base: position 110,306 of record NZ_JAPNJZ010000033.1, read on the forward strand.
CTCCTCGCGGCGGTGGCGCTCGGTGATGTCGCGGCTCACCGTGGCGATGCCCATGTCCTCGCCCGTCTTCGCGTCGCGCAGCATGAAGAAGTTGTAGTGCACGGGCACCGTGGCGCCGGTGCGGAAGTGGCGGAAGCGGAAGTCCCCGTCCCAGCGGCCATGCTCGCGCAGCTTCGGGAGGATGACGTCGCGCACGTAGCGGCGGTCCTCTTCCTGGAAGTAGTCGAGCAGGTGGGTGCGCCGCACCTCGTCCATGCCCTCCAGCCCCAGCATCCGCTGTCCCGCCTCGTTGACGAACAGGGCCTTGCCGTCCGGTCCGCCAATCCCGATGAGGTCCGAGGACTGCTCCACCACGGCGCTGAGTTTCTCCCGCTCCTGCTCCGCGAGGCGCTGTTCCCTGCGGGCCAGGGCCGCGGCGAGGTTGCCCTCCACGCGCGCCAGCAGTTCGCGGGAGGAGAACGGCTTCACCAGGTAGTCGGTGGCGCCCATGCGCAGGCCCTCCACCGTGGCCTCCTCGCCGGCCCGCGCCGACAGCAGGATGATGGGCACGTACCGCGTCCGTGCGTCCTCGCGAAGCCTGCGCAAGAGGCCGAAGCCATCCAGCCCCGGCATCATCACGTCGCTCAGGACGAGGTCCGGCACCCGGTCCCGGCAGGCCTCCAGCGCCTCCAGCCCGTTCGCCGCCAGCGTCAATTCGAAGCGGTCCGACAAGAGCGAGCGCACGTACGCGCGCATGTCCGCGTTGTCATCCACGAACAGGATGTGGCCCCCGATGCCCCTCGGCAGCGGTGTCGGGTCGCCGTCGCGCGCCAGGACCGGGATGGCTTCACCCGGCGGCGCCTCCAGCCAACCGGACGCCTCTTCCAGGAACGCGGACATGGCCGTGCCTGGCGAAGTCCTCGGCGCAGGTTCAGCGGATCCGGATGCGGGCGTCGTCCCGGTGCTTCGCGGAAGCGGCGCCGGTGCCGGTTCCCCGTTCGTGGGAAGTGTCACGGTGAAGGTGCTGCCCTGGTCGGGGACGCTCTCCACGTGGATGTCACCGCCGTGCAGTTTCACCAACTCCCGCACCAGCGACAGGCCGATGCCGCTGCCCTCGTAGCTGCGTCCCCGGGCTCCCTGCACCCGGTGGAAGCGCTCGAAGATGCGTGGCAGTTCCTCCGCGGGGATGCCGGTGCCGGTGTCCGCCACGCTCAGCACCACCTCCGGGTCCCTCCAGCGGAGGCTCACGCGGATGCCGCCTGCGTGGGTGAACTTGAACGCGTTGGACAGGAGGTTGAGGACGACCTTCTCCCACTGCTCCGGATCCACGCGGACGGCGTGGGGCAGCGGGGGACAGTCCACCTCCAGCGTCAGGCCCGCGCGCTCCAGGGTGGAGCGGAAGCCGCTGGCCAGGCCCTGCGTGAGCGCGGCGAGATCCGTGGGCACCGGGGCCGCGCGCATGCGGCCCGCTTCGATGCGGGAGAAGTCCAGCAGCGTGTTGACGAGCTTGAGCAGCCGCAGCCCGTTGCGGTGCACCGTCCGCTGGCGCTCCAGTTGGCGGGGGCCCAGGGGCTCCACCGGATCCTGGAGGCCGTCCTCCACGGGGCCGAGCATCAACGCCAGGGGCGTGCGGAACTCGTGGCTCACGTTGCTGAAGAAGTCCGTCTTCGCGCGGTCCAGCGCGGCCAGGGACTCCGCGCGGCGGCGCTCCTCCTCGCGGGCCCGGGCGCTGTTGATCGCCGTCGTCACGCCTCGGGCCAACAGCTCCAGGAAGCCGCTGTACTTCTCATCGAGCGCCAGCCGCGGGCTCAGGCCCGTCACCAGGAAGCCCGCCGGTCGCGCATGTCCGACGCGGGGCAGCGCCTGCACCCACGCGGAGGACGTCCCCTCCGGCCACGGCCCCGCCGCCACGGTGCCCGACGGCGTGGGCATCCGCTCCCATCTCAAGGGGGGGGCGGTGCGACCGGCGGAGCCCAGGGGCCAGGGTGCTGACTCGCTCGGGAGTCCCTCCGGGAGTGTGATCGCACCAGGCGCCAGGGATGCCGGGTCTGGAGGAAGTCCGCACGTGCCGGCCAGCCGCGCGGTGCCGGTCGCGTCGTCCACGAGGTAGAGCAGGGCGAAGGGCACGTCGAGCGGGTCGGTGCCGATGACCCGGAGCGCCTCGCGGCAGGCGTCCTCCGCGGTGGAGAGGTCGGCGGTGGATGCGCCCAGCTGCCGCAGGGTGTCGAGCCGCCGCGTGCCCAGCACCTGCGCGGTGGTTTCGGTGAGGGCGGCGAAGATGCCGCCCACGCCCCCCGACTCGTCGCGGATGGGCGAGTGGCTGTAGGTGAAGTAGCACTCCTCGACGAAGCCGTTCCGGTCGAGCGGCATCATCAAATCCTGGACGAAGATGGCCTCGCCGGTGGCCGCGATGCGCTCCCAACCGGGGCCCAGCATGCCCCAGACCTCCGGCCAGGTGACGGCGGCTTCCTGACCCAGGGCCGCGGGGTGCTTCGTCCTGCCGCAGATGGGCCGGTACGCGTCGTTGTAGAGCTGCACGAACCTGGGCCCCCACGCGACGTAGAGGGGGTAGTTCGCCGCCAGCACGATGCCCACCGAGGTGCGCAGGGACTGGGGCCAGGACTCCACCGGCCCCAGGGCCGTGGCCGCCCAGTCCACCTGTCGCATCAGGGCGCCACAGGCACCCCCACCCCGCAGCACTTCATCCACCGCGCTCATGCGCCTCCACGCCCTGGGCCCCCTTCCCCGGCGGAAGGTGGAGGACCTTCCCGGAGGGCGGCGTCGCGGGCCGTGGGAACGGGCACGCGGGTCGCCCCGGGCAGGTCTCCGGGAGGTCGAACTTCGTGGTTCCCTGCGCGGATGGCCAGTGCGCTGGAACGAGGGCGGTATCGAAAAGTGCATCGATGAACGCCACCGTCCGGGACGTCCGGGGCCCGGGTCACACCCTGCGTGGGGGATGCCCCCGACGAAAACGGACCGCCGCCCCGGTGCGGGGACGGCGGACCGAAGGGGGCGACGGGCGACGGCCTGCTTTTCAGCGGGCCGCGAGCCTCACGGGCCGTTGACCTGCAGGTTGTCGATGGCCAGACCGCAGCCGACGCCACCCGAGTTGCTGGTCAACTGGATGCGCGAGGTGGTGCTGTTGGCGTTGAAGACGTAGGTGCGCAGGCTCCACGTGGCGGAGGCGTTGGAGAAGCTGGTCGTGGACGGGCCGTAGTTCAGCGTGGCCGACCGGGAGACGGTGGTGCAGCCAGGGCTGTTGGAGAGGTAGAACGTCACCGTGTAGCCTTGGCCCACGACGGTGGGCACGTCCTGGTACAGCGAACCCGCGCCCGCGCCGTTGAGGTCGATGGACTGCGCGCCCGCCTGCGGCGTCTTGTAGCTGGCCTTCAGCACCTTGATGCCGGCGGTGATCGTCCAGGGAGGCAGGGCGGAGCTGCCCGTCACGATGGAGTAGTTCACGTTGCCGATGACGTTGACCTCGAAGCTGCCGTTCGAGGCGACGTTGACGCCCTGTTCGACGTTGCCCAGGTCGGGATCATTGATGACGGCGTCCGGGCCCCCACAGCCCGCCAGCGCGAACAAGCCCAGACCCAGCGCCGCGCCGCGCCGCATGAAATGATTGCGATTCATAGGATGTATTCCCCCTGATGTGTGATTGACGCGCGAAGACAATCGGGGTCCCCGAGACCCGCCCGCGCGGTCAAAGGCAGGCGGAAAACAGGATACATGGTTTCACTTCAAGTATGTGAAACTTCACACTTGAGGCTCGCTGCCCTGGCTGCTGTGCGAGCGGGTCAGGGCAGGGGGCATGCGCCCGTGGGGGGAGGACTGATCACCGCGCCCGTGAGCGGGGTACAGGTTTGCATGCTGAACAGGTGGATCTGTCCCGCTGCGCCGCCACCGCCACCGCCGGCTCCTGAGCCAGCGAGGCCGAGGATGGATGTTCCAACGCCACCGCTCTTGGGCGCGGTGGTTCCTGCTCCACCGTCGCCTCCATCGCCCCCATTGCCGGCCTGCCCGGCTCCTCCCGCCGCGACGCTGTTGGAGGTTTCGGAGCCACCGCGTCCGTTCGCTCCGTTGTTCGTACTTCCTCCGATGCCCGTGGCCAGCTCGCCGCCTTCACCTCCTCCGCCACCGTTCGCGGTGAGGAGGGCGTCACCGGTGAGCTTCAGCTGGAAGGCCTCCAGCACCACGAGGCCGCCACTGCCGCCGCCGCCACCTCCCGCCGCGCCCGCCGGGCTCGAGGCCTGGGCATTGCCACCCAGTCCTTCCGCGGCGCTCGCGGAGATGCGCGTCGCAACGGTCAGTGTTCTGGAGACTGAGATCTGGACAGCACCTCCTCCGGCCCCACCCAGTCCGCCCCGCACGTTCGGCATGCCGCCTCCAGCCCCTCCCGCACAACCGCCGACGAGGGGCGTGGAGGCGCTACCTCGGGCGGAGCCGGCATTGCCTGACGTCGCGCCCGCGTTGTCTCCCGTACCGCCCTTGGCGCCTGAGGTTCCTCCACCCGCGCCGCCACCCCCGCCGCCTCGGCCTCCGCCATAGCTTCCGTCCTGGCCAGCGGAGCTGGAGCAGGACTGGTGGCCGCCAGCGCCCGGAAGCATCGTCCCGTTCTCGAAGCGTCCATTGACGAGGATGGGATGGTTCAACGTCGCATCCCCGAAGACGGCCAGGATGACGGAATGGGAGCCCACGATGCGCAGCGTCCCGCCCAGTTGCAGGGTGCGCACGGGGATGAGGAACGCATCGGGAAGGCCACCGGCCTGTGACACGGGCAGGACCTTGAGGTCCGCCAGGGTCAAGACGGCTTCCGGGGGCGTCCAGGTCCCGGACGATCCATTGTCGGTGTCGAACACCACGTCCCCCGTGGTGATGAGTTCCTGGATGTCCGTCGGCTGGATGTCGTTCGCGGCGAAGTTGCTCGTGGGATAGGGGAACGGCACACAGGCCCCCGTCGCGTCGCACACGCGCGGGCGCCCGGTGGGGGATTCGCCGCACGGCGTGTTGAGCTGTGCCGGATCCGTTTCAAACTGACAGGTGCCCTGGGCGACGCAGCCGCTCAGCACCTTCTGGCACACCGGGGCCGTGCATGGAGTGGGACTTCCGACACAGACCCCGCTTCCATCACAGCGGTCGGGTGTGGTGCATGCATCACCGTCCATGCAGCTCGTCATGATCGGTTTGGGCGGATAGACACAGCTACCGTTGACCGGGTTGCAGGTCCCCGTGGAGTCCTGACAGGTGCTGGCGGGGGTGGTGCACAGCACCGGAACTCCAACGCACTTCAGGTTGGCGCAGGTCGTCCCGGTCGTGCAGGGGTTGCCGTCATCGCAAGCAATGCCCGAGGGAATGGGGCCGGTCGGGACACACTCCCCCGTGCTGGGCTGGCAGGCGAGCTGGGGCTGACACACGTCAGAAGCCGTCGGGCATGTGACTGGAGTGCCACCGCTGCACTTCGCTGCCTCTCCGACACCGACGCAGACCTTGTTGGTGGCGCACAGGTCGCCGTCCGTGCAGTTCTTCAACGAGCAATCTGGATCCGCGCAGGCCTTCAACTTGTCGCAGTCGTAGTCGACCGTTTCGCTGCACTGCTCCTCGGCTCCAGGATGGACGTCCTTCTGCTCGTCATCGCAGTCGGGATCCCCGGTCCAGGTGAGGCCCACGGACGAGGGCGAGCCGTCCTGGTCCTTGTCCACCGCCACGAGCTTCACGTCGAAGCGGGCGAACTCCTTGGGCGGAATCGGGATGGGGGCCTTGCTCGGAAAGCGCTCCACGGCGGGCCCGTCGCAGCGGTTGCCCTGGATGGTCGCGAACGACGACACCGCGACGCTCAGCTCGCGGTCCCACTCAGGCTTGCGGATCACCGCGACCAGGACCTGCTTCGTCGCGTCGTTCTTGAACTGGGCCTGGACGATGTCCGTCTCGCCGCGCGGACCTTGCGAGTCCTGCACCTCCACGCGCACGCACGCAGGCTTGTAGGAGCCGTACTCCACGGTGACGCGGAGCGCGCCCTCATCAGGGGCCTTCTCGCGACAAGCGCCCAGCAGCAACACACATCCCAACAGGCAGAGCCGATACATAGCGCGGCACTGTACCCAACACGTCTCGCCCCTCCGAATCCTGTCGCGAAGGCGTGAGAGGGTGGGGTGTCACTGACAGGGAGCGGGGTCGCTGGGACCCCGGCTCCCGGGCTGCCTCCAGCGGTGGTTCAGGGCGTCTGGCAGCCGCCGACCGCAGGCGGGCTGATCACGGCTCCACCGGCGGTCGAGCAGCTCTGGACGCTGCGCAGATGGATGAAGCCGACGGCGCCTCCGCCTCCGCCACCACCGCCTTCGTAGCTGTTCTGGAGTTCGCCATTGCTGCCAGCCTGAGGCGGCGTCGTGCCCGCGCCGCCCGCGCCGCCGTTGCCAGCGCTGACGCTGGTGCTCTGTCCGCCCGCCGCCGGGGTGCTCTGGTCGTCGGCGCCGTTGGCTCCCGCGTCGCCGTTGTCCTGGTTGTTGTTCCTCGCCGTGCCGCCCTCGCCGCCGCCGCCGCCATTGGCCGTGAGCCGGGCATCATCGGTCAGGGTCACCTTGAAGGCTTCCAGCACCACGCTGCCTCCGCTGCCACCGCCGCCGCCTCCCGGCCCTCCCGCGCTGGAGCTGCCCGTGCCGCCCCCACCGCCACGGCCACTGGCGGTGATCCGCCTGGTGACGGTCAGGGTGCGCGCGACCGAAAGCTGGAAGGCGCCGCCCCCCGCTCCGCCCTTGCCCGCCATCGCGACGCCCAGCTCACCACCGTCGCCACCCGGGCAACCTCCGATGAGGGGAACCGGCGCCGTGGCCCGTGCGAAGCCGCCCGCGCCCGGCAGGCCACCGTTGTCGTAGCCCCGACCACCCGCCTTGCCCGCGGTGCCACCGCCACCGCCGCCGCCGCCTCCGCCCTTGCGGCTGGTGAACTGCCCGTTGGATCCGGTGGCGCCGCCGCATTGCTGGTTGGCCCCCGCGCCGGTCGCCATCGCGGTGCCGTTGACGAAGATGGGCTGGTCCACGGTGGCATTCCCGAACACAGCCAGGATGACGGCGCGCGAACCCACGAGCGTCAGCGAACCCCCCAGGTCCAGGGTCGCCACTGGGAGCAGGGCCACATCCGGCGCGCCGGTGCCCGGGGACAGGATCTTGAACTTGAGCTGGGCGGAGTTCTGCACGTTGCCGGGCGGATTCCACGTCAGCGTGTCGGAGTTGAGGGTCACGTTGCCAGTGGTCTTGAGCCCCTGGATGTCCGCTGCGGCGAGGGTGCTCGGATCGAAGTTGGAGGTCGGGTAGGGGAAGGGGCTGCACGCGCCGGTCGGCAGGCACACGCCCGGCACTCCCGCGGAAACGGTGCACACGGTGTTGAGCAGCGCGGGATCCGCTTCGTACCGGCAGTCCGCGCCGGTGGTGCAGACCTGCGCGAGCCGCAGGCACTGGGCCGGGGCCGCGCAGGTGGTCGGCGTTCCAACACAGGCTCCGCTCCCGTCACATGTGTCGGGCGTGGTGCACGTCAGCGCGTCATCACAGGTCGCCGTGTTCGGCAGGGGCTTGTAATCACAGACCCCCGTCGCCCGGTTGCACGTGCCGCCGGTTTCCCGGCAGATGGTATTGCCCGCCGGACACTGCATTTCAGTGCCCGCGCAGGCTCCGGCGCCGCACTTATCCCCAAGCGTGCAGGGGTTTCCATCGTCGCAACTGTTCCCCTGCGGGAACTCGCTTGGTTCGCACAGGCCCGTGGTGGGCTGGCACGTCATGCGCGCGTCGCAGAGATTGCTCGGCTGGGTGCACTGGAGGGGGGTGCCAATGCAACTGCCTTCCTTTCCTTCCCCCTCGCAGTGGTCTCCCTGGGTGCAGAGGTTGCCGTCATCACAGGCCATGGCGCGACAGCCCGACTCCTGGCAACCCACCAACGTGTTGCAGTTGTAGTCCACCGAGCCGCCACACGACTCCTTGACGCCGGGGTTGTAGGCCTTGTCGTTGTCGTCGCAGTCAGCGGCCTTGTCCCACGTGGCCCCCGAGAGATGGCCATCGCCATCCACGTCCGACGCCATGAGCTGGATGTCCCACTGGGAGAACTTCTTCGGAGGCACGGGCACCGGCTGCTCGCTGGTGCGCCGCTCCACCTCGTCGCCAGCACAGCGGCCCGCTTCGCTCAGGTCGAACGAGGACACCGTGATGCTCAGCGCCTGCTCCCACTCCGCCTTGCGGAGCACCGCGACCCGGAGCTCCCGCTCCGCGCGCTCCTGGAACTGGTTCTTGGGGATGTCCGTCCCTTCCTTGTGGCCCTGGGCATCCTGGACTTCGACGCGCACGCAGGCCGGGGGATAGGACTCGCTGTACTTCACGGTGACGCGAAGCGCGCCCTCTTCAGGGAGGGTCTCGCGACAGGCGCCCAGCAGCAACACACATCCCAGCAGGCAGAGCCGATACATGGCTCCGCAGTGTACTCAACACGCCGCCACCCTCCGAATGCCGCCACGGAGGGTAGGGTGGCCGCTGCCGACGACAGGGAGCGGGGCCCGGTGGACCCCGACTCCCTGCGGTGCGTCCGTCAGCCTCGCAGTGCGACCACGGTCACGCCGTCTCCACCCTCATGGCCCTCGCCGGGGCGGAACATGCGGATGTAGGGCGATGCGGCCAGGTGGTCGCGGATGGCCTGCTTGAGCGCTCCGGTGCCGTGGCCGTGGATGATCAACGCGGCCTCCTCGCCCCGGCGCAGGCCCTGGTCCAGGAACGACTCCAACTGCGACAGCGCGTCGTCGGCGCGCATGCCGCGCACATCGCAGCGGAAGTTCGTGGCATCCACCTGCGCGGGCGCCGCGGAGGCCGCGCGCTTGAGGGCCGCTTCTCCCTTCTGGCGCTCCGGGAACTTCGTCTGCTGGGGCTTCTTGCCGCGCGAGCCGGACAGCTCCGTCGTGGCCACCCGCATCTTCAGCGCGCCGCCCGCGGACACCACCGCCTGGCCGTCCGTCAGCTCCAGGATCTCCACGTCCCGGCCCAGTCCCGAGTGGTGCACCCACGCGCCCACCTTGAGGTTCGCGGGGCCCGGCGCCTCCACCTGGAACAGCTCCGCCTTGGCCGCCGCCGCGCGCTTCTGCGCTTCGTCCGCGCGCTGCTGCAACTGCATGCGCGCCTCGGAGAGCGACTTCTCGCTCTGCTCGGAGCGCAGCTTCGTCAAGAGGTCGCGCACCTCCTGGGCGGCGTGCTCGCTGGCCGTGTGCACGTCCTCGTTGAACTGCATCATCCGGCCCTTGCGCTCGCGCTCGAAGGCCACCTTCTGCTTCTCCAGCTCCGCGCGCAGCGCTTCGGCTTCCTTCGCGGCGATGCGCGCCTTCTCCAGCTCCTCGTAGAGCTTGCGCCGGTCGTCCTCGGCCGCCGCCAGCGCCTTGGTGAGCGGTCCGCCCGCGTTGAGCGACAGCTCGCGCGCGCGCTCGCACACGCTCGAGGGCAGGCCCACGCGCGCCGCCATGTCGATGGCGGACGACTGGCCGGCCGCGCCCATCTGCAACCGGTACGTGGGCGCCATCCGCTTGGAGTCGAAGCCCACGCGCGCGTTGAGGAAGCGCGGATCCATGTGCGCCAGCGCCTTGAGCTCTTCCAGGTGCGTGGTGACGAGCGCATACGCGCCCTTGCCCAACAGCTCCTCCAGCACCGCGATGGCGATGGCCGCGCCCTCGCGCGGATCCGTGTCCGCCGCGATCTCGTCGATGAGCACCAGCGAGTCCTGGCCCACCACCGCCAGGATGTCGCGCAGCAGCGTGACGTGGGCGCTGAACGTGGACAGGCCCTGCGTCAGGTCCTGCGCGTCGCCCACGGTGGAGTGCACGGAGCGGTACAGCGGCATTCGCGACCCTTCCGCCACCGGCACCGGCAGGCCCGCGCGCAGCATCAGCGCGCACAGCCCCACGCCCGTCAGCGTCACCGTCTTGCCGCCCGCGTTGGGGCCGGACACCACCAGCGCCCGGGCGCCCCCCGTCAGCGTCACGTCGTTGGACACCACCTCCGTGCCCTTGAGCACGAGGCGCGGGTGGCGCAGGCCGCGAAGCTGCAACTCCGTCACGTCCACGAAGATGGGCGTGGTGGCGTCCAGGTCCGCGGAGAGGATGGCGATGGCCTCCACCTCGTCCAGCTCCGCCACCGCCTCCAGGCCCTCCAGGATGCGCGAGGATTCACGGCCCACGAGCTGGCTCAGCTCCTGGAGCACCCGGCGCTCCTCCTCCGATACCTCCGACTGCGCGATGGCCAGGTCGTTGCCCAGGCCCACCATCGCCTGGGGCTCCATGAAGAGCGTCTGCCCCGTCTGGCTGGCGTTGTGGACGATGCCGTCCACCTCCGAGCGGTAGTTGGACACCACCGGCACCACGTACCGCCCGTTGCGCAGCGTGTAGTAGTTCTCCCGCAGCTTCGGGATGAACGCCTCGTCGTGCAGCAGCTCGTCCAGCCGCGTCTTGATGCGCCGGTGCAGGCCGCGCGCCCTGTCGCGGGCTTCCTTGAGCTCCGGACTGGCGCGATCGGAGATCTCTCCGTCCGGTTCAAAACACTGGTCCAGCCGGCGCGCCATTGCCTCCAGGAAGGGAAGGCGCCGGGAGATCTCCACCAGCCGGGGGACGTTCTCCCTGCGCTCGTCCAGCGCTTCCCGCGTCCTCGCGAAGGCGAAGAGCAGCTGGGCCGCGTCGATGAGCTGACGGGGCTCCAGGATGCCGCCCTTCTCCGCGTGGCCCACGGCGGTGCGCAGGTCCGTCACGCCGCCCAGGGGCATGGAGAACTGCTGCTGCGAGAGGAAGCGGGCCTCTTCGACGAGGGCCAGCGCTTCGGTGACTTCCGCCTCGGTGTCGTGGAACGGGCGGGCAAGCACTCGCTCCCTTCCTGGCTCCGTGCGACAGCGCTGCGTCAGGGCGCGGAGCACTTCCGAGAAACCAAGGTCTTCCAGCGTTCGTTGGGAGATCTGCACGGTCATGGGTTTCATGCGCGGCCGGGTGTCCGTCAAGGGGAAGTGTTGAGGTGGCCCACCTGGCTCTGCTATCTGCCGGGCATGATGTGGGTTCTCGTGGCGGCGTTGCTGACGGGCGCCTCCGACGCGCCGGCTCCTCCGGTCCTGACAGCTCCGGCGGCCCCCGCGGCTCCGGCGACGCCCAGCCCGCTCACGGACGCCCTGTCCCTGGAGACGGCCGGGAACGACGCGGGGGCCCTGGCCGCCCTGGAGCAACTGGTGCTCTCCCAGCCCCGGTGGGAGCTGCCCCGGCTGGAGGCCGCGCGGCTGCTGCTCAAGGCGGGGAGCGCCCCGGAGCTGGACCGGGCCCAGGCGCACCTGGACGCGGCTTGGCGCGAGGCTCCGGAGAACCCCCGGGTCCATTTCCTCCGGGGACAGCTCCTGGAGGAGCGCAGCGCCCCCTTCGACGCCATCCGCGCCTATGAGAAGGCGGTGGGTCTGCGCCCGTCCTATGACGATGCGCGCTTCCGGCTCGCGGGCCTCTGGGCCCAGGTGGGGGACTGGCTCAAGGCGGAGCTGCACTACCGGCCGCTGTCCAAGTCCAAGCCCGCGTGGGTGCAGGTGCGCCTGCAACTGGCGGCGGTGCTGGAGAAGCAGGGGCGGGTGCTGGACGCGGAGCGGGAGTTCCTGGCCGCGCGCGATGCCCAGCCGACCAGCCCGGGCGTCCTCCGCACGCTGGCCGCGTTCTACGACCGGACAGCCAGGCCCCAACTCGCCGCGAAGGTGAGGGCGCAGCTCGCTGCCCCGGAGAAGCGCCCCATGCGGGTGCTCAAACCTTCGAAGCGCTGACGACGCGGTAGGTTCCCCTTTGGACGGACTGGCCGTGGCGATTGCTTCGCGCGACGCGCTGCATACACTGCGCCCGCCTTGAAGACCGCCAACCTCGCCATCGTCTTCACCGACATCAAGGGCTTCACCGAACGCACCAGTCGGCAGACGCTGGAAGAGAACCAGCAACTGCTCCAGGTGCATGAGGCGTTGCTCGCGCCGCTGTTCAAGGCGTTCGGTGGACGCATCATCAAAACCATTGGCGACGCGTTCCTCGTCACCTTCGAATCGCCCACCCAGGCCGTCCTGAGTGGCATCGCCATCCAGGATCAGCTCTGGCACCACAACCGCCCGCTCTTGCCGGACGACCAGCTCCACGTGCGCGTCGCCGTCAACGTGGGCGAGGTGCGGGTGGAGGCCAATGACATCTTCGGCGAGCCGGTGAACATCGCCGCCCGCGTGGAGGGCATCACCGACGCGGACGAGGTCTTCTTCACCGAGGCTGTCTACCTGGCCATGAACAAGGCGGAGGTGCCGTCGCAGGAGGTGGGCGCCTTCGAATTGAAGGGCATCCCGGGGAAGATCCGCGTCTTCCGCGTGCCGCGCGCGCCCTACCGCGTCGAGGCGCCCTCGCCGGGCCTGGTGGTTTCCGAAGAGGAGGCCGCCGCGCTGCCGCCGTTCGGCAACCTGGCCCTGTCACGCGTGTCCGAGGAGGGCATGGACCTCAGCGCCCTGGGACATCGCGCGGCGGAGGGCGCGGCCCAGTTCGGGCAGGGCGCGGCGCAACTGGGCCAGCGCGCGGCGGGTGGCGCGGTGGTGCTGGGGCAGAAGGCGGCGAGCGGCGCGGTGGTGTTGGGCCAGCGCGCGGCGGAGGGCGCGGTGGTCGTCGGACAGAGGGCCTCGGTGCTGGGACGTCAGGCGCACACGGCGGGCAGCGCCCTCTGGGCCCGGGGGCGTGAGGCCCATGCCCAGATGACGCCCGCGCAGCGCAAGAAGTGGACGATGCTGGCGGCGGCGGTGGGCGTGGTGTTGCTGGGACTCGTCGCGGTGCTGTGGGTCCAGGGCGCCCCGATGCGCGCCATCACCGCGGTGGAAGGCACGGCGGGGATGGAGAAGACCCGGCGCTCCAACGAAGCGCAGAAGTACATCGACGCGGAGAAGGACCCGGGGCGGCGCCTGTACCTGTCCGGACGGCTCTCGGAGGCCCAGGGCAACGTGTCGGGCGCGATGGGGGACTACGGCCAGGCGGCCAAGAAGGGGAATGACGACGCTGTGTCGCGCGTCGTCTCCCTGCTGGAGCACGAGAACTGCTGGACGCGGGTCGCCGCGGTGAGGACGGCGGCGGAGCTGAAGCTCGAGGACGCGCGAAGCACGCTGGAGACCCTGGCCGAAAGTGGCGGCGACGACGACGGCCGCGCCTCCGGGAACTTCTTCAAGTCCAACTGCGATTCGAAGAAGGCCGCTGAAAGCGCGCTCAAGCGCCTGGACGCCAACTGAATTCCCCCGACCCCGCGACGCGCGTGGGACGGGACGAGGCGATGACCGTGACGAAGGTGAAGACGGGACTGGATGTGTGGGCCGCGCAGGGCTTCTCCGCGCTCAAGGGCAAGCGCGTGGGCGCCATCGTCAACCCCACCAGCGTGGACTCGCGCTTCCGCCACCTGGCGGACCTGCTCGCGGGCACCGAAGGCGTGAAGCTGGCGGCGCTCTTTGGCCCGGAGCACGGCATCCGGGGAGAGGCCCAGTACATGGTGGCCGTGGACGAGGCGCGCGACCGGCGCACCGACGTGCCCGTGTACAGCCTCTATGGCTCCACCTTCGAATCGCTCTCGCCGCGCCCGGAGTGGCTCAAGGGCCTGGACGCGCTGGTGTTCGACATCCAGGACGTGGGCAGCCGCTACTACACCTACGTCTACACCATGGCGCTGGCCATGAAGGCCGCCGCCCAGGCGCGCGTGCCGTTCTACGTGTTGGACCGGCCCAACCCGCTGGACGGGGTGACGCTGGAAGGCAACCTCGTGGGGGAGCGCTTCCGCTCCTTCGTGGGCCTGTACGCGCTGCCCAACCGCCACGGCATGACGGCGGGGGAGCTGGCGCGGCTGTTCAATTCGCAGGAGGGCTTCGGCTGTGAGCTCACGGTGGTGCCGTGCGAGGGCTGGACGCGCGACATGCACTGGAGCGACACGGGGCTGCCGTTCCTGCCGCCGTCGCCCAACATGCCCACCGCGGACACGGCGCTCGTGTACCCGGGCATGTGCCTGGGCGAAGGCACCAACGTGTCCGAGGGGCGCGGCACCTGCCGCCCGTTCGAACAGTTCGGCGCGCCGTGGGTGGACACGGACGCGCTGCTCGCTCGGCTGGACAAGGAGCGCCTGCCGGGCGTGGCCTTCCGGCCGGTGGGCTTCACCCCCACGTTCGACAAGTACAAGGGTGAGTCGTGCAGCGGGGCGTTCATCCACGTCACGGACCGGCGCGCCTTCCAGCCGCTGCGCACGGGCATCGCCATCTTCCAGGCCCTGCACGACATTGGCCCCCAGCACTTCGACTGGCGGGCGGACGCGTACGAGTTCGTGGAGGACGTGCCCGCGTTCGACCTGCTGTGCGGCACCGACCAGGTGCGTCGTGGCATCGAGGAGGGGTGGAGCCTGGAGCGGATGCTGGAGGGGTTCGCCCTCCAGACGGAGGCCTTCCGGAAGCACCGGGAGCCCGCCCTGCTGTACGCTGTGGGGCGGTGACCTCCACGTGATTGGCGTCTTCTCCGATACGCATGGCGACCTCGGTGCCTTCGACGCGGCCTATGAGCTGCTGCGGGCCAAGGGCGCGCGGCGCTTCCTCTTCGTCGGTGGGCGCTACACGGACCTGGATGAGTGGGTGCTCTGGCGCCGCCAGAAGAGCCGGGGCGGGCGCGAGTACTCCGATTCGGACTTCCTGGCGGACGTGACGCAGTGGCTGGTGGCGCCCCAGGAGGGCAGCAAGCCGCGCACGCCCGCGTATGGCGAGGCGCCCGCGGACGTGGCCTCCGAGGATGACCGGCGGCTCGTCATGGAGCGCTTCGTGCGCGTGCCGGAGCGCGACTCGCTGGCGTACCGGGACCCTGCCGTGGCGAACAAGGCCATGGACCTGGTGGGGGACACGCTCTGCTGCGTGGTGCACGACAAGAACGACCTGGTGCGCGACGACCTGCTCAACGCGCTGGTGTTCATCCACGGCAAGGAGGCGGACCCCAAGGTGGTGCAGATTGGTCCGCGCTACTTCGTGACGCCGGGCCGGTTGGTGGGCGCGGCGGAGCAGACGTGCGGCCTGTTGGAGAAGGCGGAGCGCAACCTGAGCTTCTCCGCGTTCCGGCTGGATGGGCACCGGGTGTTGCCGCCGCAGGTGCTCCAGGTCGACTCGCGTTCGACGAAGCTCACCGTCAAATAAGAGGCCCGCCGTGAAGGTCGCGCTGCTAGGAGGCTCGTTCAACCCGCCACACGTGGGCCACCTGATGGCGGCCACCTACGTGCATGCGACGCAGGGCGTGGAGGCCGTCTGGCTGATGCCCACGTTCCACCATCCGTTCGGCAAGCAGTTGGAGTCCTTCGAGCAGCGCGTGCGCATGTGCGACGCGCTCTGCCAGGAGACCTCCGGCTGGCTCCAGACGAGCCAGGTGGAGCGCGAGGTGGGCGGCGGCGGGCGCACGGTGGACACGCTGGAGTTCCTGGTGGCGCGTCACCCGGACATCGACTTCTCGCTGATCATCGGCAGCGACATCCTGAGGGACCTGCCGCACTGGAAGGACTTCGACCGCATCCAGCGGATGGCGCGCGTGCTGGTGCTCTACCGCGCGGGCTATCCGGCGCCGAACACGGTGGGGCCTCCGCTGGCGGAGGTGTCCTCCACGCAGGTGCGCGAGCAACTGGCGCGCGGCATGGAGCCTTCGGAGCTGGTGCCGGCCGGCGTGCTCAAGGTGGCGCGCGAGGCGGGCCTGTTCGGGCTGGCCGTCCCGCGCTTCCAGGCGAAGTGACTCAGAAGCTCACGCCGATGAGGTGCAGGTCGCCCAGGCCGTCGTTGAAGCGGCGCGCGTACTGGTAGAAGAACGCGAAGGCGTACGCCTGCCCCATGGTGAGCCGCAGCGTGGCGGTGCCGCCCACCGCCCCGTGGTTGTCCCGGTTGTCCGTGCGCGCGAGGGTGCCGAAGCCCTCCAGTTCGAACTGGCTGACGAAGAGGGACGGCAAGAGCCACAGCGTGGAGGCCCAGCCGTAGTCCACGATGAAGCGGTAGCGGTAGCGCGCGTTGGCGATGAGCACGTTGCGCGCTCGGATGGTGTAGTCCTCGTAGCCGCGCAGGTATTCGCTGAACGCGAGGCCTGGCTGGAGCTGGAGGGGCAGCGAACCTTCATCCGTGCTGTCGCGGCTGGTGAAGAAGGCCTGGCCCGGGAGGATGCCTCCCACTTCCAACAGGCCGTCGGGTGCGCCGGGCAGGAAGCGGGCCACGGCGGAGAGCTGGAGGTTGTCCTTGCCGGTGAAGGGCAGGCCACCCGTGAGGCCCTCCGCGCCCAGGCGCACGTCGCCCACGGTGGAGTCGCGCGAGAAGGCCTTCGGGTAGACGGCGCCGCTGAGCGACAGGCCCAGGCCGCGCTGGGTGCCGCCATAGGACGTACCCTCGCCAGCGAAGTAGGAGACGGCGGCCTCCGGACCGATGAGGCGCGTGATGAGCTGGGGACGTCGGTCGGTGGCGTCGAAGCGGCGGTCCAACGCGATCACGCCGAGCTGTACCGGCGTCGTCCAGAACGTGCGCGATGCGAACGCCGTGGCCTGGAGGTCGGTGCGGTCGGTTTCGCGGATGCGCGACGCGGAGACCTGAAGGTAGACGGGCGACAACTGAGCGTTGCCGTACGCGAGCGACACGCTGGGCTGCTCCTCCTTCGTGTCGTACGTCAGCAGCAGCGAATACGCGTGGAAGCCCAGCCGGTCCTGCCCCGCCAGCGCCACGCCGGCCGCGAGGTACGGGTCCTCTCCGTCGATGTCGCTGGGCAGGGTGTAGATGTACGGCACCCGGTAGTTCGGCACGAAGAAGCCCTCCAGCGTGGAGTAGGGCTGATCCGACAACACGTCCACGTCGCGTCCCACGACGGCCGGTGGCACCACGGGGCCGTCCAGGTCGCTGTCGGGGTCGGACGTCAGCGGCGGCGGGGCCACGGACGTGTCGGCGGGTGCCTGCGTGAGGGCTTCTGGAGTGGTGGACGGGACGCTGTTCGTGTCCTGTCCGGGGAAGTCAGCGAAGCCCCCTGGATCATCCGATGCGGGGGCACCTGACGGAGGAGGGACCGCGCTCGCGTTCGCTGCACCTGGAACGGGAGCGGTGGGGGCGTCAGTCGAAGTGGATGCTGGGTCCGCATCGCGCGGCGGCGTGTTCGCCTCGGCCACGGGTACGAGGGGCGTGCGCAGCTCGGCCAGGGCTTCGGTGAGGGGCGCGCTGTCCACGGTGAGGTTCGTGCCGTCGCGGTTGATGAACGCCACCAAGTCGCTGCCCACGGGCGCCACGTCCATCGTGAGGTGGGGCGCGTCGGTGACACGGGCGATGCGCCGGGTGGACACCGTCATCACGTGGACCTGGAGCCGGCCCTCGTGCTCGCGCAGGAAGACGAGGTGATCCGAGTCCAGCCACCGGGGCGAATAGTTGAAGAGCCCGTCGCGCGTGAGCCAGCGCAGGGAGCCGTCCGGCTCGCGCAGCACCAGCTCCCAACCGTCCTTGCCGGACAGGGGGAACACCTGACGCAGTCCCTCGGGCGACGTCGCGGGAGGGCCCAGCGCCGTGTGCGCCTGGAAGTCCGTCAGCCGCTCCTGCTGGCCCGACTCCAGATCCAGCCGCACGAGGTTGGCCGCGTCGCCGCGCACCTGCACGAACACGTAGCTCTTGCCATCCTCGCTGATGTCGCCGCCCATGCCCTCCAGGCCGTCCCACAGCCTCACGACGTCGCCCGTGCGCGCATCGACGCGCCACAGCTTCGCCGTGTAGCTGCCCACCGTGTCCACGTCCGCGCTGACCAGGTACAGCCACGCGCCGTCGCGGCTGAAGGTCATGCCACTGGCGAGCGACGGGCTGGCCAGCACCCACCTTCGTCCCGGCAGCAACTGCACCAGCGCCCGGCTGAAGCGCTCGCGGCCGTCGCGCTCGCGCACGGTGAGGTGGGTGATCTGCTCGCGGCCCACGCTCAGGAGCGCCGTGCTGCCGTCGTTCGGGTTCGCGGCGAGCCGGGAGAAGTAGCCCGCGTCCTTCACCAACACCTGCTGCGTGGCGGGGC
This sequence comes from Corallococcus sp. bb12-1, assembly GCF_026626765.1. Lineage (NCBI taxonomy): Bacteria > Pseudomonadati > Myxococcota > Myxococcia > Myxococcales > Myxococcaceae > Corallococcus > Corallococcus sp. bb12-1. The sequence goes on from NZ_JAPNJZ010000033.1 coordinate 128,340, forward strand.
GCTCGCGCACCTGGAGGTTCTTCTGGAGGCTTGCCTCGTACTCGCTGAAGAGCGAGCCGATGTCCTTGCCGTACACGCGCTTGAACCGCAGCGTCACGGCGATGGGCGGGATGATGGAGTTGCCCTGTTCCTCCACCAGCTTCCACAGGCGCTTCTCGCCATAGGTCCTGGCCAGGTACTCCACGAAGTGCATGCCGCTCAGGTAGTTGCCGCCGAACGGCTCCAACGCGCGGTTTTCGGGGGACAGGTAGCCCGCGTTGAGCTCCCCGCGCCGGGCCTGCACCGCGCCCTCCCACCAGCCGCGCCACACGGGGCTGTAGGGACGGCCGGTGTTCTTGCCCAGATGCCCCTCGTAGTAGGTTGCCAGACCCTCCAGGAACCAGGACTCGGTGAAGATGTTGGGCTGGAAGAGGCCACCGCTCAGGGTGTTGAGCACGTTCCAGAGGCCGCCCACCTGCTGCATCTGCACGTAGTGGACGGACTCGTGACACGCCACGTCGCCAATGTCCGTCTCACCCAACCCCAGCAGGTTGAACTGCTCCAGGGTCATGTGCTGCGGCAGCACCATCTGCTGCGGCGTGCTGGCGAACTCCGACTGGACGTAGGCGTTGTTGAAGTCCGCGCTCGTCAGGTAGACGAGGACCCGCTTGCGCTCGGCCTTGCTCCACGCCTCCGTGCGCAGGCGGTCCACGCAGCCCTCCATCCGGGCGGCGATGCGCAGGGCCGTGGGCCGCAGGTGGGCCGGGTAGTACAGCTCCAGCGACCGCGTCGTCAGCTTCTGCATGTCGTCCCGGGCGAACGACGCCTGGACGTTCTGCGGGAAACGGGGTGCGACGAAAGCACACCCGGACGTCAGCAAGAGAAGACAGGCGAGAAGGGCGGGCTGGCGGGCAGACCCGCTGGAAGCTGACATGGCGGGCATCCTAGCGGCCACAAATCGTGGCCACGAACGCGTTTTTCACGGTAAGGGATCGCGGTCGCTTCTCTCACAGGAACCCTCTCATGTCCGAACCCGCCGAGCCTCAGGCGCTCCCTGTTCCGCAGCATGTCCACAACGCGCAGCTCCAGCTCACCGCGGCGCTGGAGAAGGCCGACGGCAAGCCTGTCGATCTGGTCAAGGCGCCGTGGGCGGACGTGGAGAAGACGGTCCTCCAAGTCCTGGGCGGCAAGTTCGACGCGAACCGGCCGGAGCACCAGGCCGCGGCGCTGGGCCTCGCGGGCGGCTTCGCGCTGCGCCTCATCTCCGAGCACCAGGCCTTCTGGTTCCCCAACCGCGACTCCCCCGAAGGCGCGTCGCTGGGCTTCCCCCAGGCCATCATCATGCTGTCCCCGTTCGGGGCGGTGATGGACGCGCTGACGCAGAGCAAGTTGACGCGGCTGGACGACCTGGCCAGCGACATCCGCCGTTCGCTGGGGCAGGTGCGCTTTGGCGCGAACCCCGCGCAGCCGCAGCAGCTGGCGCCCCAGGACTACCAGCGCCTGTTCGACCCGGGCTTCCTCCAGTTCATCGTGGTGGACTCGGCCAAGGCGAAGCAGGCGCTGGAGACGAAGACGGACGTGCTCGCGCGCGACGTGCGTGACGCGCTCGGCCGCACCCAGCCGCCGCTGCCGGCGGAAGCGCGCCAGCAGTTCGAGGGGCAGATCGTCACGTCGCTCCAGCGGATGGAAGTGGGCAAGACGCTGGCGGATCAGGCCGAGCGCGCTCCCCGTCTGGCGGAGCTGATGACGCACCTGGTGGCCACGGTGGGTGGCACGGGGTCCGCGCCGGAGGAGTTCTGGCACGACGTGGTGCTGCCGCTGCTCTTCATCGGCACGCCCGCGAGCTTCCCGCCGCTGGACGAGGATGAGCTGGCGGCCTTCAAGCAGGGCGCGGATCCGCTGGCGCTCTTCGTGGACGTGGTGCCGCACGCGCACCGGGCGCCGGACGAGGGCCTGCTGGGCGCGTTCGAGATGTCGGAGATTGGCCTGGTGCACCCGGCCTTCCAGAAGGTCGGCGCGCTGCGCCTCATCCGGATCAACCCGGACCGGCTGAAGCCGCTGCTGGAGAAGTACGACCCGAACGCGACGATGGACGCGGTGCAGCGCTTCACGGAGCACGTGTCCAAGGCCGCGGGCCAGCCGGCCGCGGAGTCCCCGCAGGGCAAGGAGATGCTCCAGGCGGCGCTCACGCTGCTGGCGGACCTCAAGCGCTCCGTGTCGGTGCCCGGCGACGTCTGCCTGCGCCGCCTCACCGAGGCCGAGGCCGCGTCCGAGCAAGCCCTGGCCATCGTGCGCCGCGCCCTGCAGGGCTCGCGCATCATCCTCACGTAGTTCGTGGGGAAGGACCGGCCCGGGGAGCACGCCCGGGTCGGCGGGACGGACTTCGACGCCTGAGCGCTCAGGCGTCGTGGTTCGCGGGCCAGTGCCCCGGACCCACGTGGCTCTGGGGGCTACTGGTAGCAGGTCCACCTGTTGAAGGGCGGGTACTGGCAGTCGCACTCGCCTTCGGCGCCATTGTTCCAGGTGCAGGACGTGTAGGTCCCCGGGCGACAGAAAGTGCCGATGAGGGAATCGCACACGCCGGCGAGTTCGGAGGATTGCTGCTGGGGTTGGGAGACCTCCTCGGAGCCTTCTGGAATCGGCTCTCCGCCACAGCCCAAACCGAAGATGGAAACGACCGACGCAAACGCGAGCGCACGCAGGACCATGAGAACTCCTTCACCGGGGTGATGCTGGAGGGAACGGCGGGCGAGACGATAGCCACGGGGGCGCAATGGCTCCAGTGGGCGGAACGCACGGTGGGAGCTTTTGTCCCGCGTGCCCGCGTCACGGTTTCGTGAGCACCGCTTCCAGCGCGGCGCGTTGTTCCGGACGCAGCCGGTCCGAGGCCAGCCGCAGCGCTCGTCGTGAGAGCTGTCCGTAGAGCGGAGCGATGTCCTCGGGCAGCGCCTTCAGGTGTGCCGAGACGACGCCCGCGTCTCCCCGGACGATGGGGCCGGTGAGCCCACCCGAGCGCCCGCGTGCCTCCAGGCCCCGCAGCGCGGAGCGCATCAATGACAGCAAGGCCTTCAACGCCGCTTCGGGGTCGATGCCCGCGGCCCCCAGCGCGCCCACTGCCGCGTCCGCCAGCGCCACCAGACCTCCAGCGCTCAACACCGCGCCCGCGTGGTAGGCGGCCCGGTGCGCCTCCGGCACATCAATCACCGCGAAGCCCACGTCCTCCGCCATGCGCTGGAGCAGCGCGCGAAGGGCAGGGGAGCGGGTGCTGATGGCGGCCGTGTGGCCCTCCAGTGAGTCGCGCGCGGAGGACACGGCGCACAGCGGATGGAATGAACCCACCGTCCGGCCCTTCTGTGTCGTCAGCGCGGAGAGCGGCAGGGCTCCCGCGGTGTGCACCAGCGCCACCGTGCGAGGCAGCTCCGCTGACAGGGCCTGCGACACCGTGGGCACGGCCGCGTCCGGAACGCAGAGCACGCAGACGCGCGCCTTCTTCAGGTCCGCTATGGTCGCGGGCTTCAAGCCCAGGGCCCGGGTGCGCTCGCGGCCCGTGTCATCGCGCGAGTACACGCGCACGGGCCAGCGCTTCGCCTGGAGCGCGAGTGCGAGTGCGCCACCGAGTCGTCCGGCACCGACGATGATGACCGGAACGCGCTTCGCCTTCACCGTGGGCTGTCCCTTGTGGGTCGGAGCCATCCCGATTCGCTGTTTCTTCGTCAGGGCGCGTCCGGTGCGAACCGGAGCGGAACCGCCCGCCCCGTCACCCGCGCGTCCCTGCCGGACTCGCTGCTTCACCGGCCGGCGGCATCCCGGGCGAACAGGAGCTGCCCGGACTGCACGGCCACGCGCACGCGGTCTCCCGCTCCGAACTCACCGGCGAGGATGCGCTCCGCCAACGGGCCTTCCACCAGCCGCTGCACCACCTGCCGCATCGGCCGCGCGCCGAGCTGCGGATCGAAGCCCCCCGACTTGAGCAGGTGCCCCACCACGTCCGCGCCCGCCGTGTAGATGATGCCTCGCTCCATCGCGAGCCGCTTGCTGCTCTCCGCGAGGATGAGCGTGGCGATCTTCGCCACCTCCAGCTCCACCAGCGGACGGAACGGCATCCGCTCATCGATGCGGTTCCACAGCTCCGGCGGCAGCGCCTTGCGCGCCGTGTCCGACGCCAGGTCCAGCGCGTTGCCCACCGCCGCGTCCGCCGCGCCGAAGCCCACCGCCCGGCCCGTGCGCGAGAACGCGTCCGCGCCCAGGTTCGTGGTCATCACGATGACCGTGTTCGAGAAGTCGATGTGACGGCCCTTGCCATCCGTCAGCCGGCCCTCCTCCAGCACCTGGAGCAGCAGCATCTGCACCTCGCGGTGCGCCTTCTCGATCTCATCCAGCACCACCACCGACGACGGACGGCGGCGCACCGGCTCCGTGAGCTGCCCGCCCTCACCGAAGCCCACGTAGCCCGCGGGCGAACCGATGAGGCGCGACACGCCGTGGGCTTCGGACATCTCGCTCATGTCCAGGCGCACCAGCGCGTCCCGGTTGCCGAACAGCACCTCCGCCAGCGCCCGCGCCATCTCCGTCTTGCCCACGCCCGTGGGGCCCAGGAAGAGGAAGCTGCCCATGGGACGGCGCGACGCGAAGCCCGCGTAGTTGCGCCGGATGACCCGCGCGATGCGGCCAATGGCCTCGGAGTGGCCAATCACGCGCTGGGCCAGGTCGTCCTCCAGCCGCAAGAGCCGCGCCGAGTCGTTCATCAGCAGGCGCTCTTCCGGCACCCCCGCCAGCTTCGCCACCACCCGCGCCACGTCCGCCGCGTCCACCCGGTGCTTGCCCTCGCGGTGGCAGCGGCTGCCCGCCAGGTCCACCACGCTGATGGCCTTGTCCGGCATGAACCGGTCCGTCACGTAGCGGCTCGCCAGCGACGCGGCCGCCTCCAGCGCCTCCGGCAGGTAGTGCAGCGCATGGTGCTCCTCGTAGCGCCCGATGATGCCCTTGAGGATCTCCACCGTCTCCGGCACCGACGGCTCGTTCACCGTCACCGACGTGAAGCGCCGCTCCAGCGCCGGGTCCGCCGCGATGAACTTGCGGTACTCGTCATGCGTCGTCGCGCCGATGCAGGGGAACTCGCCGCGCGCCATCGCCGTCTTCAGCTCGTTGGCCGCGTCCTGCGGGCCCTCGCCCGTGGAGCCCGCGCCCACCAGCGTGTGGATTTCGTCGATGAACACCACCACGCGCCCCTCGGCCCGGCGCACCTCCTCCTTCAGCGCGTTGAGCTTCTCGGAGAACGAACCGCGCAGCTGCGTGCCGGCGACCAGCGTGGCCATGTCCAGCTCCACGAGGATCTTCTCCGCCAGCGTGCCCCTCAGGCCCATCAGGCGCTGCGCCACGCCCTCCACCACCGCCGTCTTGCCCACGCCGGGCTCGCCCAGCAGGCACGGGTTGTTCGTGCGGCGCTTGCCCAGGATGTCGATGACCTCCTCGACCTCCCGCGCACGGCCCACCACCGGGTCCAGCTTCCCCTCGCGCGCCGCCTGGCTCAGGTTGCGGCCCATGGAGGTGAGCATCGGGAACGCCTTGGCATCCAGCGTCAGCGCGCCGCCCTTCGCCTGCGCGGCGGGAGTCGGACGGGCAAGCGGCGGGGCCACCGGCGCGGGGGGGGGCACCGGAGCCTGGGGTGGCGTCGCGCGGGCGACCGGGGCTGCGGGGGCGGGCGGCGCCATGCGCGGCATCGGCGGGACGACCGGCTCAGCCTGCGAGGACTCATCCTCGTCCACGTCGATGAGGTCGCGCGGCGACAGCGCGGGCGTCATGCGCGCGGCCGGCGGCGGCACGCTGACGGGGGGCGTCATCACCGGGGCCGGGCGCGGCACGCTCAGGGCCAGGGTGGAGAAGGGCAGGGGTGAAGGGGGCGCACCCACCGGGCGGCTCACCGGCGCGCGGGTGGCCACCGCCTGGCCATAGCCGGGCTGGAGCCGGCGCGGCGGGCCTCCGCTCGTGGAGTAGGACAGCGCCGTATTGGACAGGGAGATGAGGTCGATGCCCGTGCGCGCCAGCAGGTCGGACGCGGCGCAGCGCCTGCGGATGATGGCGATGAGCAGGTGCAGGCAGTCCGCCTCCCCGGAGCGCGAGTTGCTGGCCAGCTCCCGTGCGCGCGTCGTCAGGTCATGTACGACGCTGCCCGTCTCCGCGGGCGCCTCCGTGATGAGCTGCAGGAGCGCGTCCTCGTCCACCCCCTTCTCCTTCAGGAGGAGCTGGGCGCGGTTCTCCACCGTGAAGAGCGCGAGCAACACGTGGGCCGACGTGGGCTTCTGGGCGACGCTGCGGGCGATGTCATGCGCCTCATGAAGAACCTGGGCGAGATCCGTGCTGTCGACCATTCATGCTCCGGCAAGCGTGCAGCCGAGCGGAATACACCGTCCGGGCCCCCGCCGCAAAATTTAGGCTACAGACCGCTACAGGATGGATGCAAGGCACGGTAGAACCCGGGTCCGCTAACGGATTTCGATTGGCTGCCTGCCCATTTCCCGAGTCAATTCAAGGGACCGGGCAATCACTCCGGGTGGGCCGCGTATTCCGCCCAGAGACCCCATCCCTATGACCTCCCTTGTACAACCGGCGCGCGTCTTCGTGGATCCCCTCGAGGGCACGCGCTCCGCCGTCGAAGGCCGCCGCTGGCTGTGGCCCCTGCTCATCCTCGCCCTGTGCGTCACCGCCTCCGGGGTCGCGTACGCGCTGCGCTGGGATGCCACCGCGTCCGTGGTGGGGGCCCTGCCGAAGGACGTGGGCGCGCCCACCGTTTCGGAGTCCGACATCGCCGAGCAGATCCAGACCGCCTCGCGCAAGGCGCTGGTGGGCGGCATCGCCAAGGGCCTGCTCGTGATGCCCCTGGCCGTGTTGCTGCTCGCGTGCATCCTGTGGGTGTGTGCCTGGCTCTTCAGCCGGCCCGCGTCCTTCGGGCAGTTGATGGCGGCGGCCGCGGTGGCCCTGCTGCCCATCGCGCTCTACCACCTCATCTACGCGGTCTGCGCGAGCTTCCAGTACTCGCTCACGGATTTACGCGCGGCCCGGCTCGTGCCCTCCAACCTGTCCCTGCTCAGTGGCCTGACGCCGAAGATGGAGCGGGTGCTGCGCGGGGTGGACTTCTTCAACCTCTGGAGCGTGGGCCTGCTGGGCGTGGGCTTCTCCACCGCCACCGGGATGCGCCTGGGTCGGTCGCTCCTGCTCGCACTGGTGCTCTACGCCATGTACGCCGGTATCTTCTTCATTGGTCTTCCCGCGGGCGGTGGTCAGTGAACGCGCTCCTCGTCGTCACGGCGCTGCTCGCCGCCACGCCCATCACGCTGGAAGAGACGCGCGCCCTGGGCCGCAAGAACACCCAGGCCCTGCAGGCCGTTCTGGATGTGTCGGTGGCGCAGGAGGACGTGCGCGTCGCCCGCTCTGGTCTGCTGCCCCAGGTGCAGTTCAACGCGGGCCCCAGCCTCAGCTACCAGGGCCGGCGCCGGCAGGTGGTCACCATCCCCATCTCCGACGACGAGGTCCTGACGCGCGAGGTGGAGAGCAGCTCCAACACTGCCGACAGCTATTTAGCGTCGCTGGGCCTGTCCCAGGTCATCTACAACCGGGCCCTCTGGAAGCAGTTGGAGCAGGCCGGCGTCACCGTGGACGCCGTCCAGAACCAGTCCCTGGAGGAGGCGGACACGTCCGAACTGGAGGCCATCCGCCGCTTCTTCGCGCTCTTCCTGTCGCAGGCGACGCTGGACGTGCTCAAGGCCACCGTGACGCGCAGCGAGGAGCAGTTGGAGCGCTCCCGAGCCCTCTTCCAGGCCGGCCGTGTGGGCAAGACGGAGGAGATCGCCGCGGAGGTCAACCTGGGCAATGACCGCATCAACGTCGTGCAGCGCCAGAACCTGCTCGTGGCGGACCAGATGCAACTGGCCGTGTGGCTGGCCCGCCCCGGCACCGAAAGGCTCCATGCCGTGGACCCCGGCGTGTTCCAGCAGGAGCCCGCGCCCGCGCCCCCCCTGGACGACTCCCTGAAGCAGGCCCGGGAGCACCGCGCCCTCTTGCGCGCGCTCGAGCAACGGGTGCGGGTGGCGCAGCTCCAGCGCGCCATCGTGCAGGGGGACTACATCCCGAGGGTGGGCCTGTCCGTCCAATACAGCCATGCCAGCCAGGACCTGGGACCGTTCTTCAGCGAGGCCCGCTTCGGCAACCTCTTCAACGGCGGCGTCACCCTGACGTGGGACCTGTTCAACGGCTTCATCACGGACGCGCAGTCGGCGCGGGCCCAGGCCAACATCCGCAAGGCGGAGCTGACGTTCTTCCAGACGAAGCTGGAGCTGGAGGCGGAGGTCGTCCGTGCGCACCAGGTGCTGGACGGGCAGCTCGCCGCCTCGAAACTCGCGACCACCAACCGGGCGGTTGCCGCCCAGGGCCTGGCGCTGGCGGACGAGCGCTTCCGCGCGGGCGCCGGCTCCACGCTGGACGTGCGTGACGCGCAGTTGAAGCTGACGCAGTCGGAGCTGGTCTTGCTCCAGAGCCGCATCGATGTCGAGATCGCCCGCTACGCCCTGTACCGGGCCACGGGCATGCTGAATCCAGGAGACTCACAATGACGTGGTGGAAGGCGGCAATCGCCGGTGCGCTGTTGCTCGGCGCGGGGGTCATCACCGTGGGCGGTCTGAAGGACCGGCCGCCCCCGACGCAGGAAGTCCAGGTGGCCAAGGCCCGCAAGGGCACCATCACCCGCACCATCACGGGCGCTGGCAAGGTGCAGGCGGCCACCACGGTGAAGATCTCCTCCAACCTGTCCGGGGACCTCGTGGCCCTCCAGGTGAAGGACGGAGACCCCGTCACCAAGGGGCAGGTGCTGGGACGCATCGACAAGCGCTACTACGAGGCGGCCGTGAAGCAGGCCACGGCCTCCAAGGACGCGGCGCGCTCGGAGGTGCAGGTGTCGGAGGTGGAGGTCGCGCGGCAGAGCGCGGACCTGGCCCGCGTGAAGGGTCTCGCGGAGAAGGGGCTTGCGTCCACGTCGGAGCTGGAGGTGTCCCAGGCGTCGGTGGACACCGCCAAGGCGCGCCTCGCCGCCGCCAAGCAGCGCGTGGCCCAGAGCAGCGCCGTGCTGGACCAGGCCGCCACGGACCTGTCGCGCACCACGCTCTTGTCGCCCATCGACGGCAACGTCATTGAACTGTCGCGTGAAGTGGGTGAGCGCGTGCGTGGCTCCGACTTCTCCGAGGACGTGGTGATGACCATCGCCGCGCTCAACCAGATGGAGGTGAAGTTCGAGGTGGGTGAGCACGAGGTGGTGCACCTGAAGTACGGCCAGCCCGCGGAGGTGTCGCTGGACGCGCTGGAAGGCCAGTCCTTCACCGGCACCGTGGTGGAGATCGCCCAGAAGGCGCTCATCAAGAACCCGGGCACGGAGGCGGAGGTGACGAGCTTCCCCATCACCGTCGCCCTGGACGCGCGGCCTCCCGGCGTGCTGCCCGGCATGAGCGCCGAGGCGCGCATCAGCGCGGAGACGCACGAGGACGCGGTGCTCGTGCCCATCCAGGCCGTCACGGTGCGCTCCGAGCGCTCGCTGCCGGACTACCAGCCCCCGGTGGAGGGCGGTGGCCTCACGGCCAAGCGCCGCACGGAGACCCTGGCCAAGGTCGTCTTCGTGGTGGACGGGGAGAACAAGGCCCAGGTGCGCCGGGTGCGCACCGGCATCGCGTCCGACACGGAGCTGGAAGTGCTTGAGGGACTTCAGCCGGGAGACCGCGTGGTGGAAGGCCCCTACCGCACGTTGTCCAAGGAGCTGGCGAACGGGGACGCGGTGCGCGAACCGGAAGTGCCCGCCGGCGACGGGAAGGGCGGGCGCAAGTCGTGACGACCCCCAATGCTCCGGGCAGTGGCCCCCTCATCTCGGTGGAGGCGCTCACGCGCGCCTTCTTCGTGGGTGGCGAGGAGGTGCGCGCGCTCAGGGGCGTGACCTTCGGCATCAACCGGGGTGAATGGGTGGCCATCATCGGCCAGTCGGGCTCCGGCAAGAGCACGCTGATGAACGTGCTGGGCTGTCTGGATACGCCCACCAGCGGTCGCTACATGCTCAACGGCAAGGACGTGTCGCGCATGGACGACGACGACCTGGCCGTCATCCGCAACGTGGAGATCGGCTTCATCTTCCAGACGTTCCAGTTGCTGCCCCGGGAGACGGCGCTCGCCAACGTGGAGCTGCCGCTCGTGTACCGGGGCATGCCCGCGAAGGAGCGGCGGGAGCGGGCCAAGGCGGCGCTCGACAAGGTGCAGCTCACGCACCGCATGCACCACCGGCCCAACGAGCTGTCGGGCGGTCAGCGCCAACGCGTGGCCATCGCGCGCGCGCTGGTGTCGGAGCCCTCCATGCTCCTGGCGGACGAGCCCACGGGCAACCTGGACTCGGCCACCGGCGAGGAGATCGTCAGGCTCTTCGAACAGCTCCACAAGGCGGGCCACACGCTGGTGCTCGTCACGCACGAGCCCAAGCTGGCCGCGCGCTGTCCCCGGGCCATCCGCCTGAGCGACGGTGAGATCATCGCGGACGGGCCGGGCCCGGTGGTCGCGCAGGGTGGCACGGGCGTGTTGCCGCAGGCGGGGCACGCGTGAAGTTCGGTCAGCGCTTCCGGGTGGACGTGCTGGAGGGGGCACGCATCGCGCTGTTCTCCCTCCGGGCGAACCGGATGCGCACGGTGCTCACGACGCTGGGCATCGGCATTGGCGTGGCGACGCTCCTGGCCATCGTCGGCATCATCCAGGGGCTCAACACGTCGTTCGACAAGCAGCTGGCCACGCTGGGCGCGAACACCCTCTACGTCTCCAAGTTCCCCTGGATGATCAAGGGCAACTGGTGGGTGTTCCGCAACCGCAAGAACCTCACGCTGGAGCAGGTGGCGCAGCTTCGCCAGCAGGCGGACTTCATCACCGCCATCTCCCCGGCGGTGATTCGCACGTCGGATGTGGCGCACGGCGCGATGCAGGTCTCCAACGTGCGCGTCAATGGCGTGTGGAGCGACTACCTCACCATCGGCAACTACGAGGTGGTGTCCGGCCGCTTCCTCACCCGCGCGGACGAAGAGGTGAACCGGCCGGTGACGGTGCTCGGCGCGGAGGTGGCGGCCACGCTCTTTCCCAGCATCAGCCCGCTGGGGCAGACGGTGCGCATCGACGGGAAGCCCTTCCAGGTGGTGGGCACGCTGGGGCGCAAGGGCAAGGTGGTGTCGGAGAACATGGACCTGTCCGTGTACATGCCCTTCAAGACCTTCAACTCCAGCTTCGGCAAGGGGCGGCCCATGCAGATCGCCATCGCCGTGGCGGACGCGGGGCAGATCCACAAGGCGGAGGACCAGCTCATCGGCATCCTCAGGCGCGTGCGCGCGACGCCGCCGGGCGTGCCGGACGACTTCTCCATCAACCGGCCGGATACGCTCGCGGCCACCTATGAGCAGCTCACCGGGGCGCTGTACGCGGTGGCCACCGGGGTGGGCCTCATCACGCTGTTGGTGGGCGGCATCGGCATCATGAACATCATGCTGGTGTCGGTGCGCGAGCGGACGCGGGAGATTGGCGTGCGGCGGGCCCTGGGCGCGCGGCAGCGCACCATCGTCATCCAGTTCCTGATGGAGGCCTCCAGCGTGTCCGCGGTGGGGGGCCTGCTGGGCACGACGGTGGGGTTGGGGACGGCGAAGCTCGTGTCGCTGGTGACGCCGCTGGCGGCGGACGTGCGGCCGAGCACGGTGCTGGGCGGGGTGGCGTTCGCGGCGCTGGTGGGCCTGCTGTTCGGCATCTGGCCGGCCGCCCGGGCCGCGCGACTGGACCCGGTGGAAGCGCTCCGCTACGAATAGGCGATGCGCGCGTTCCTGGACAACCTGCGGTTGGCGCTGGGCACGTTCCTGGGCAACCCGCTGCGCTCGCTCCTGACGCTGCTGGGCATCGTCATCGGGGTGGCCACGGTCATCACGATGATGGCGCTCATCGAAGGCCTGCGCGAACAGGTGAACAAGAACCTGGGCAGCCTGGGCGCGCACACCTTCGAGGTGACGAAGTGGCCCTCGGGCTTCGGCCGCTTCAACTGGGCGAAGTACGCCCGGCGCAAGGATCTCTACGGCGAGGACGTGAAGGCCATCCTGGAGGCGTGTCCCTCCGTGGGCGCGGCCACGCCCACCGACCAGGAGTGGGGCAAGAAGCTGGCGACGGCCTTCCGGGAGACGCACCCGTCGGTGAGCATCCTGGGCACGGAGCCCACGTACCTGGAGACCAGTGGCGTGACCGTGACCAACGGCCGCTTCTTCAACGAGACGGAGTCGCTGGACGGCCGCCCGGTGATGGTCATTGGCGTGGACGTGGCGGACGCGCTGTTCCCGGGCATGGATCCGGTGGGCTCCGACGTGCGGTTGAAGGGCCGGCCCTTCCGGGTCATCGGCGTGTTGCAGAAGCGCGGCAGCGTCATGGGCATGGCCAGCCAGGACAACCAGGTGGCCATCCCGATGCGCAGCTTCCAGCAGCTCTACGGCAAGCACCGCTCGGTGGAGATCGACATCCAGGCACGTGATGGCAGCGTGTTCCAGAAGGCGCAGGACGAGGTGGTGAACCTGCTGCGCCGCCGCCGCGAATTGACGCCCCAGGAAGCCAACGACTTCGAGGTGCACACCAACGAGTCGATGACGGCCTCGTTCAACGAACTCTCCCAGGTCATCGCGATGGCGGGCGTGGGCGTGTGCCTGCTGTCGCTGGTGGTGGGCGGCATCGGCATCCTGAACATCATGCTGATGTCGGTGACGGAGCGGACGCGGGAGATTGGCATCCGCAAGGCGCTGGGCGCGCGTCGCCGCCGCATCCTGGGTCAGTTCGCCACGGAGGCGGTGCTGCTGTCGTTCTTCGGCGGGTTGCTGGGCGTGGGCCTGGGCTTCGGGTTCGTGTTCCTGGGCAAGTGGGTGCTGCTGTTCCCCATGAGCGTGCCCACGTGGGCCGTGGCGCTGTCGTTGGGCATGAGCTGCGGGGTGGGGCTGCTGTTCGGCATCTACCCGGCGTCCCGCGCCGCGAAGCTGGACCCGGTGGAGGCGATGCGCACGGAGTAGGGCTGGAGGGTGAGGTCACGAGGTGATGGCGGTGCCCGTCCGTGACCGGTAGCGTGCGGAGGTCCCTCCCGCTCGGGTGATGCACGCATGTCCCTGTCCTCCGCCACGTTGCCGCTGCCTGAAGCCCCCTCGCCGTTCCAGTTGCGCTTGCTCTCGATGGCGGACGCGGACGAACTCATCGCGATGTACTCGGATGAGGAGGTCGCGCGCAGCCTCAACTTCGAGGTGCCCGTGCGGCCCGAAACCATCCGCAAGAAGCTGGCGGGTGACCTGGAGGTGATGCGCAGGGGGGAGAGCTTCCGCTGGGTGCTGTCCACCCGGGAGGACCCGTCAGCCCAGGGCTACCTGACGCTCTTCAACTGGAGCGTGAAGGACCGGCGCGCGGAGGTGGGCTACATGGTGGCGCGCAAGCTGTGGGGGCAAGGCGTGATGAAGGCCATCCTGCCCGCCCTGGTGCGCTTCGGCTTCGAGCAGATGGGGCTGCACCGCCTGGAGGCCCTGGTGTCGGTGGCGAATCCGGCCTCGCTGCGGGTGCTGGCGCGCGGGGGCTTCCATCAGGAAGGCGTGTTGCGAGGCTACCGGCCCTCCGGCACGGGCGACGGGTTCGTCGACATGCACATCCTGTCGATGCTCCAGCCCGAGTGGCGGAAGGCTGTCGCGAAGTAGGGCGCCCTTCACGGCAGGTCGCGCGCGAACTGCTCCCGGTAGCGGACCTTGAGGGGGCCCAGCTTCTTCGTCCCCCGGTACTCACGGGCGAGCAGGTGCCAGGCCTCGGTGCGTGAAGGCTCCAGCGCGATGACGCGCTCCAGGTGTGCCCGGGCCCGGGTATGCGCCCGGGTGTTCGTCGCCAACACGCCGAGCAGCAGGTGGGCCTGCACGGCATCCTCACGCGCGGCGAGCACGCGCTCACAGGCACTGCGCGCGGGAGCCAGTCGCCCCTTGAGCAGGTGCAGCTCGCATTGCACCAGCGCGACCGAAGGGCTCTCCGGATACAGCAGGGCCAGCGTGGTGATGCGCTCACGCGCGGGGCCGGATGAGCCCGCGTGCAGCAGGGCCTCGATGTCGAAGACCTCGCGCACCAGGGCTCCCTCACGTGAAGGCTCCACGGGGTGCTCCGACGCGGGGGCACTCCGGGTTTCGGTGCTTGCGTCAGGCCGCGCGGGCAGCGCCACCTGGCGTCGGATCCGCGAGGCCTGTTCGAGCACCGTGGCAGATGCGGCCAGCCCCGGCGCCCGTGCCGCGGCCTCTTCCGCCCACGTCAGGCCGTGCGCCCTCAGGAAGAGCCCCGCCAGATCCGCCCACAGCGAGGGCTCCGCGTCGGTCCGGGCCTCGAGGTTGCGCCGGGCCGCCAGCAGGCTGTCCTGGGCCGCGTCGAACCGGCCCGCGTGCAGGTGCAGGAGCGCGACGTTCATGCGCAGCGAGGGCTCCGAGGGAAACCGCGCGGTGGCCCGCTCACAGCGCGCTCGGGTTGCGTCGAGTGCCGGCGTGAGGTGCACGGCGAGGTAGCACGCCAGCAACTGCACGCGCTCGTCATGGGGATGCCGCAGGGCCAGCGGCTCCAGGGCCTCGGCGGCCAGCTCCGGCCGGCCCGCCTTCTCCAGCGCGATGACCTCCGCGAGGCGTTGGCGTTCCTCCGGCGTCAGCGACCTCGGTGTGCCCTCCGGTCCCAGCACCACGCTGGCCGCGAGGACCCGTTCGGTCCACGCGAGGAGGAAGTCGCGCTCTGGCCCCTCCCATGCGGGGCCGAGCATGCCCTGGAGCACCGTGCGCAGCTCGCGCGCCCACGCTCGTTGTGACTCCAGCTCCACCCGGGCCCGGGGCAGATGGCGCAAGCCGGCGTCGAGCAGCGCGAGCGTCCGGGCATCGAATCCCGTCCAGGCCGCGCCGTACTTCGCGGACATCCACCCGCGCACCTCGCGCACGTGAAGCGCGCCCAACGTATGGGCCCACTCATGCAACAGGGCCGAAACCTCCAGGTGCCGACGCGCCTCCGCTGGCACGGTGGCGCTGATCCCCCGCAGCACGCAGTGGCGTCCCAGCACGCGCGCGAAGCCCAGCTCATGCTGGGATTCACTGAAGGCCGAAGGCGCGGACACCAACCCGACGACGAGGTCCACGTCCTCGCCCGCGTCCAACGCCTCCAACGCACCCACAACCGGCTCCAACGCGCCTTCGGAGCCGCGCCGGTCCCACGCCCGCGCCGACTCCAGCTCGAACGTCACCCGCAGCGGCTCACGCACCGCTTCGCTCGCACGCTGGAGCGAGGCCGCGAAGGCCCGCTCCCAATGAAGCACCTGCGCGCGGTGATCCGCGTCCGCGTACACGCGAACCCGCAGCGCGCGACGGGGGAGGGCAGGGGGCTCCGACACGGCTTCGTAAATCCGTGTGCGTGGGGCCTCACGCGGCCGGTCCGCAGAGGCGCAGTGCACGCACATCATCCCCACGACAACGAGGACGACACTCCGGAGCCAGCGCGGCGTCTGCTGGGACCCGGATGTCATGGGTTGGGGCTTTTCGGAATCAGGTGGAATCACGACCCAACCCGGCAGGGGAGGCGGTGGGCCTGGGAGGCCGTCACCGCCATCACCCGGGGGGTTGGGGAAACTTCAGGCCGCGGCGTCTTCTTCCTTCGACGGCTCCGCGCCATTGACGATCCAGTCGATGGCCTTGTGCTCCCAGTCCGGATCCTTCGACGCGTCGATGTAGCGCTCCCACTCGTACACGCCGCTCTGCTTGGCCATGCGGACCATCATCAGGCGGGCCACGGTGCTGTCGAGCACCACCGTCGAGCGAGCCATGCCGTTCTGCTTCAGCCAGCCCATCGCCGTCTTGATGATCTCCTGCGTCTCCGGCGGATTCGCCTTCTGTCCGCGGATGTCCACCAGCAGGCCGAAGGCCCGGCCCTTCTTCACCGCCACCTTGGTGCGAAGGTCCTCGAACCACGCCTTGGCCTCGGTAGGCGTGATGTAGCCAGACCCATTCATTCGGAAGCCGTACTCTGTCCGCAGATTCTCAGCCATGACGTCCCCCACGTTGGAGATGTGGTGTGTGCGCGTGTTCCGTGCGAAGCGTGCATGAGCGCCGCGCCCCTCTGAGCCTAGCCCACTCAACGTGCTGATGGATCCATCCGCGAGTGCGCTGCGTACGCGCTGGCGCGAGCCCCTCGCCCTGGGTGAAGCCGGACGCCGTTCACCCTTGAACATGGCAATCCGTCTTGAAGTACGGAAATCCAGCGCCATTCGAACTTTCCAGTGATTTGCTTCCCACTGGCCAACTTCTCTGCTATTAAGAGGATGCATCTTTGCAGCATCCCCGCAACACTGGGGCTGCCATCGAGGGTTACCCCGGACTCGGTGACAGTGACTCGGCGTGCAGTCGTCGAGTCTGATAGGACCCGGGGCCTTGGAGACGTTTTCAGATGTCGACCTCCTCGCTCGCTGAGCTGCCTTCCATTTCCTCGACCGCGTCGGCCTTGACGCCCGAGGTTTCGCTGGAGGCGCTCCGTCACGAAACGCCGGCTGCCACGCCCAACCGGGTGAACGCACTGCAGGCGCGGCCGGGCGACCCCATTCCGATGTACGGGGATGCGAACGCGCGCGGCTTCAAGACGGTGGAGGAACTGTCGGTCACCGATTGCGTGATCGCCCACCTGGAGGCCGAAGAGGTGGACGCGGTGTTCGGCGTCCCGGGCGGCAACATCGCGCCCTTCCAGCAGGCGCTGCGCAAGCACGACTCCATGCGTTTCATCATCGCCTCGCACGAAGCGGGTGCGGCGTTCATGGCGGACGGCTACGCGCGCGCCACGGGCAAGCTGGGCGTGTGCATGGTGACGGCGGGCCCGGGGGCCACCAACGCGCTGACGGGCGTGGCCTCCGCGCACCTGGACGGCGTGCCGCTTCTGGCCATCAGCGGCAACGTTCCCACGGATCGCTTCGGCCTGATGGCGCTCCAGGAGAGCTCCTCCACGCACGGCGTGAACACGGTGGAGATGTTCCGCCAGGCCTGCGCCAGCTCCGTGGGCATCGTGGACGCGCAGAGCTTCCCCCGGCTGCTGGCGCGCTCGCTGCGCACCGCGCAGGGGCTGCCCGGGGGCGCCGCTCACCTGAGCATCCCGTCGAACATCGCGCGTCAGCCCATCCACCGCGTCTCGGTTCCCACCACGCGCGGCGCCTTCCGGGCGCGTCCGCCCTCCGCGCCCTTCGAGGATCTTCGCGCCGCCTTCTCCCTGCTGCGCACCGCGCGCCGTCCGCTCATCTTCCTGGGCTCGGGCGCGCGCGAGGCGATGGGGGAGCACGGTGACGTGTTCAACGCGTTCATCACCCAGCACGGCATTCCCGTGGCGACGAGCGTGCGCGCCAAGGGGCTCTTCTCCGAACGGGAAGCGCTCTCGCTGGGGGTGCTGGGGCTCGCGGGCAGCAAGCGCTCCGAGACCTACCTGCGCGATGGGGTGGACGTGCTCCTGGTGCTGGGCAGCCGTCTGGGCGAGTGGGCCACCCGCAGCTTCCACAAGTACTTCCAGGCGGTCCACCACGTCATCCAGGTGGACGTGAACCCGGCGAACATCGGTCAGTTCCTGCCGGTGCGGTTGCCCATCGTGGCGGACGTGGGCTCGGTGGTGACGGGCCTGGCGGAGCTGGGCCAGATGATTGGTCCGTCCAGCGGCGCGCGGGTGAAGGAGCGCTGGTCGCAGGTGGTGGCGCTGAAGGAGCCCGCGCTTCCCACGCGCGCCCCGCAGGCGGAGAACGCCGTCAAGCCGCAGCACCTGATCGCGGAGCTGGACAAGCACCTGGGTCCGGACATGGACCTGTACATCGACATGGGCAACTGCTCGGCCTGGACGGCGCACCTGCTGCACGTGACGCCCCCGGCGCGCATCTTCTACCCGTGCGGCCTGTCGTCCATGGGCTGGTCCTGCGGCGCCGTCGTCGGTGGCAAGCTGGGCCGTCCGGAGCGCAGCGCGGTGGCCGTCACCGGCGACGGTGCGTTCCTGATGAA
Source organism: Corallococcus sp. bb12-1 (assembly GCF_026626765.1). NCBI lineage: Bacteria > Pseudomonadati > Myxococcota > Myxococcia > Myxococcales > Myxococcaceae > Corallococcus > Corallococcus sp. bb12-1. The sequence continues at coordinate 146,405 of NZ_JAPNJZ010000033.1, forward strand.
CGGCGTGGAGGTGCTCACCGCCTCGCGCTACCGCCTGGGCACGGTGACCCTGGTCCTCAATGACAACTACCTGGGCACGGTGAACCACGGCGAGCACGTGCAGGACCGGGCGTACCCGCTGGAGGACGAGTTCTACAGCCTGGGCAACCCGGACCTGGAGCGCTTCGCCGAGTCGCTGGGCGCTCGCGTCCACTCGGTGAAGGCCGCGGGGCAGTTGGACGCGCTCCTGCCGGAGGTGCTGCGGCTCGCGGACGAAACGGGTCAGCCGCAGGTCATCATCGCGCACATCGACTACCGCGAGGTGCCGCCCTACGGTGAACGCTTCGCCGCGGTGGCGTCGGACGCGAAGTAGCACCGCATGGTGTCCGCCTCCGAATGTGCGTTGCTGGGCTTTGGCGCCGCGGTGCCAGCCCAGGTCCGCCACAACGATGATCCGCTTTTCGAACCGTTGCGGCGCGCCGCCGCCGCCGAGGGTGGCGGGGGCGAGCACGCGTTGTTCTACGGCAGCCGGGAGCGCCGGGTGCTGGGGCCGGGCGAGTCGCTGGCGTCGCTCACCGCGAAGGCAGGCGCCGCCGCGATAGCGGACGCGGGGCTGACGGCCGCGCAGGTGGAGCGGCTGTATGGCTACCTGGCCGTTTCGGAGTTCATCGCGCCGAACCAGCTCTACTCCGTGCACCGGGAGCTGGGGCTGGGGCAGGGCACGTGGGTGGTGCCGGTGAACTCGGAGTTCGCCAACTTCCTGATGAGCGTGGTGCTGGCGTGGGAGGCCCTTCGCGCGGGCAGCCTCCGTCACGCGCTGGTGGCGGTGGGCTCCGCCTGGACGCGCAACATGGACTACAGCCAGGGGCACTCCCACGTCATCGGGGAGGGCGCGGGCGCGGCGGTGGTGGGCTTCGCCGGACCTGATTCCCGGTGCGTCCTGGTGGACTGGGCCGCGGACACCTTCAGCAACGAATACGGCGCGATGGTGCTGACGGTCCGGCCGGAGTCAGGGCTCGCGCACCCCACCTATGGCATCTCATCCGCCGAGGGCATCCGGGCGTTCATGTCGTCCGGGATGGACGGGCCGCCCCGGCTGGTGGCGCGACTGCTGGCGAAGCACGGCGTGTCGCCCGACGAGGTGACGCTCATCTCGCATCAGGCCACGCGCAAGCTGATGGACCACTGGGCGCAGGCCATCCGTCCTCACGAGTACCTGGATACCTTCGAGGACTACGGGAACATGGTGCACGCGTCCATCCCGGTGACGCTGGCGCGGTTCCACCGCGAGCTGCGCACGAAGTACCTGGTGATGGTGGGGCTGGGCATCGGCGCGCACCAGATGGCCATGCTGGTGCGCGTCTGAGGCGTGGGCGCTACTGGTCGTCGCAGGGCGTGCCCAGCCGGATGCCCGTGTAGACACCCAGCTCGTTGTAGATGAGCGGCAGGTTCTGCTCCACGGGCACGTTGCGCAGGGTGACCTCCTTGCGCGGGTTTTCAATCCACACGGGCGTCTGGGCGCGGTCGATGACGAGCCGCAGCTGGCCCTTCTTCGTGGTGAAGATTTCGCCTTCCGAGTCCGCCACCACGTTGGTCATCTTCTGGAGCTTCAGGTCGCCGCGCGGCCCGATGAACACCCGGAAGTTGCGCGACTCCTCGGCGGTGGAGCCCTTGTCCACGTAGTAGTACGTGCCGTTCGAATCGCGCAGCAGCGCGTGCGGGACGTACTTCTGCGGGTTGGGCGCGTACGAGGCCTTGCGCAGCAGCTCGCGCGCCTGGGTGCCGGGGAGCATCTCCAGGGGCGCCTTGCGCTCGCCACAGCGCAGCGAACAGGTGCGCTCCTTCGCGTCCACGGACAGCTCCGAGTGCACGCGCAGGTCCAGGCCCTGGTAGTCGGCGGTGCCCTTGCGGTTGAAGAAGCGCGGGTCCATGAACAGGGTGCCGGGCAGGAAGCCCGGGGGCCGCGGCACGACGACGAGCTCCTTGCCGTCGCCGTAGAAGAGCTGTTCGTCCAGGTCTTCCGTCTCCTCGCGGGGCACGGCGACGACGTAGTGGCCCTTGCCGTCGGTGCAGACGGAGGTGGCTTCCAGGAGCATGCGCTGCCCCAGGTTCTCCGCCTTGCCCCAGGGCGGTTCGACGGCGACGGAGGTGCTCGAACCGAGGAGCACCGCCACGGTGAGGACGCGTTGAAGGTTCATGGTGTGCGGGCGTGCGGCTAGAGGTGCTTCTTGAAGTAGCGGGTGGCGGACTTCTCCTGGTTGGAGGCCTCCGTGTTCGTGGTCCACACGAAACGGTCTCCTTGCAGGGTCGGTTCCAGGCCCGCTCCGAAGCGGCAGTCGATCCGCTGGAGGCGGGCCTTCACCGTGCGGCGGGCTTCCTCGGACGTGGCGCACATGGCCTTCAGCGCGGTGAGCGGGAAGGCGCAGTAGCGGGTGATGTTCGCGTCCTTGAGCAGCGTTTCGGTGACGGAGGCCCAGTCGATGGTGCCCGCCACGGTCGCGGCGCAGGCGGTGTTCATCTGCTGGAGGGCTTCGGCGTAGCTGGTGTCGTGGGTTGCTTCCTCGGCCTTGCGGTCGAAGGCCATCAGCTTCGCGAGCTGGCCGCTCTGGGTCTGCTGCTGGTGCTGCGCGTAGACCTCCTCCGGCTTGAGCTTCTGGGAGCGCGCCTCGTCGTACTGGACGGCGATGCCGTTGCCGGGGCCGCCGGGGAAGTGCAGCTCCGCGCGCGGACCCACCAGGGTGAACGGCGAGTAGCTCCGGCCGTGCCACTGGGTGGTGTAGCTCAGGCGGGACGTGCCGACGCTGCTCCAGTCCTTGAGCGTGTACGGGAGCACCAGGCCGTCCAGCACGGAGCCGGTGCCCTGGATGCGCACGAGGAACTTCTTCTGGTCGCGGGGCGTGAGCGGCACGACCGCCACCAATTCCCCCTGCGGACCCACGAACACCTTGCCAGCTTCGACGGGCGCCGCGGCACGGGCGGGCAGGGTGCCCAGCACGGCGCAAAGCACGGCCATTGCGACGACGACTCTCACGCGATTCCTCCCCCTCCTCCCACGTGGGAACACGGCTGTGTTCACGCGCGTGGGCGGGTCCAGCTCAGAGACTCAGAGATCTAGCTCGTACTTCTGACATTCCTTCTCGACCTGGCGTTGCATGCGCGGCGGCAGCTTGCCCATTTCGGCGCGGACACCGCTCAGATCCTTCTGCCGGCAGTAGATCTTCACGAGCAGCAGTTGGGCGGACAGACTGAAGCCGTCGCTGATGCTGCGCTGGGCCTTGCGGACCGCCTCATCCAGTTTCCCGGCCTTGAGCGCTTCCCGTGCGTCCGCGAGGGCCTTGGCCGCGAGCGCATTGGGTGGCTCCATGGTCTCGGCCTTTTGCGGCGTGGCGACCTTCGTTGTCTTCACCGGAGGGGGCGCAGGGGCGATGGGCGGCGCGGGATCGGGAGGCGTGACCGTTAGCGTGGTCGCAATGGGGGCCTGGGGCGGGGTGTCCGTCCTGGCCACGGGCGGAGGGGCCGCCAGGGGTGGTGGGGGCGGGGCGCTCACGACGGGCGGCGGCGTCACGGGAGTGGACGGACGCAGCCACCAGCCAAGTCCCACGGCGCCCAGGACCAACGCGGCGGCGCCCACGATGGGCACCAGACGTGACTTCGGCTTGCCATTCGTGGATGCATCCACGGGCAGCGTGGACGCACCTGGCGCCGCCAGGGGGGCGCCCATACTCATCGGTGTGAGGGACGGGCCCTGGGGGCTCGGGAGGTGCCCCCCGAGGCTGCCGGGAGCTGCCTGCTGCCCACCGTAGCTGCCCGGAGCGACGTGCTGGCCCGTGACGTGGGCTGGAGGGTGTCCGCCCATGCTGCCCGGCGCGACGTACTGCCCCGGAAAGCCACCGTTCGCGACGGACTGCCCCGCGCCGCCCTGGACCGGGGCGCCGTGCTGGGACCCGAGGGCATTCGCTACCGGCAGGGCCACGCCGGACGCGCCCACGTTCGACCCGTTGGAAGCCATCTGCGTGGCGCCGAAGCCCATCGTGCCGCCGGGTACGGGCCCCGGGGCCTGCTGCCCGTAGTGGGCCGTGCCACCCGCGCGGGGCGCCATCGTCGCATCGAAGCCGATGTCGTCCGCGCCCGGTCCGAAACGGCCCGTGGCCGGCGCCTTGTTCACGGGTGCCATCGTCGCCCCCATCGCCTCGTCATCCGGTGTCACGGAGGGCAGGGCGATACCCGAAGGCATGGCGACGCCAGAGGGCATCGCGACACCGGACGGCATGACGATGCCGGAAGGCTGCGACGTGCGCGTGAACGTCCGGGATACGCGCATCTCCTCCGTCTCCGGCAGCGACTGGAGCGTCGTGCCCGTGAGATCCGAGATGAACGACGCGACGTCCGCGTAACGATTGTCCGGGTTCTTCTCCAGCGCGCGCGCCACCGCCGCGGCCACGTTCGGCGGCAGCTCAGGCATCAGCGTGGCCAGGGACACCGGCGGCTCATGCACCACGCGGTAGATGATCTGCGCCAGCGAACCTCCGCCGAACGGCGTCATGCCGGAGATCATCTCGAACACGATGCCGCCCAACGCGAACAGATCCGTCCTCGCGTCGATCTGCCGGTTGCGCCCCTGCGCCTGCTCCGGAGACATGTACTGCGGCGTGCCGATGAGCACCGCGTCCTGCGTCTGCAGCGTCTCCGACGACATGACCTTGGAGATGCCGAAGTCGAGCAGCTTCACGCGCTCGCCCACCACGCCGCCAGAGTCGGTGGGTACCAGGAAGATGTTCGCCGGCTTCAGGTCGCGGTGGACGATGCCCGCGCGGTGCGCTGTCTGGAGCGCGGAGCCCATCTGCCGCGTGAAGGAGAACACCTCCTCCAACGACAACCGCCCCCGCCGAAGCCGATCCTGGAGGCTCTCCCCGCGCAGGTACTCCAGCACCAGGAACGGGCTGCCGTCCTCCAGCGTGTCGAAGTCCAGCACCTCCACGATGTTCGGGTGCCCCAGCCGGGAGGCGATCTCCGCCTCGCGCCGGAAGCGCACGTGCACGTCCGGGCTCACATTGTCGCCCGTGCGCAGCACCTTGACCGCCACGTGCTTGCCGGGCAGCCGCAGGTGCTGGGCAAGGAACACCGACCCCATGCCGCCCCGACCCAACACGGAGACGACTTTGTAGGTGTTCCGGAGGACCGAATCGATGTGCAGCTCACCGTCAGCCGAGCGCGTCATGGAAGAGGGCGTGTCCTGATGACAGAAGGATGCGAAGCACCTGCGAAACGGGCCGTGACGCTAGCACGCCCCATCCGCCAGGGCGCGAGCCTCCCACCCCCGGCCACCCCCCAGACAGTCGAACGCCCGGACCCTCGTGGGAGGATCCGGGCGCCTTGAAGTCGATGAAGCCGTGCTCACCCGGGAAGGCGTGGCGCTAGACGCCGCGCCCTACCCGGGAAGGGGGCTTCAGCCCCACTTGGAGAACTGACGCCGGGGCGGAGGCGTGCTGGCCCCCGCGGCCGGAGGCGGTGCACCGGCTCCGGCAGGACGGCTCGCCTGCGCACGGACCTGGCCGCCACCGCGCGACACCTGGGCACCCGCGCCGCTGGACGGACGCTGACCGCCGCCACCCGCGCGGCCCTGGCCACCACCGCGACCGCCACCCCGTCCGCCGCCACCACCACCACCACCACCGTTGCCGCCGCGGCGCTGACCGCCATTGCCCCGGCCACCGCCCCGCCCACCCGAAAGGGGCGGACGATCGTCCTCCACCAGGTCGCCCGGAAGCGTCGCGGGGAGCAGCGAACGGAAGCTCGCGTCCGCCACCACCGGCACGCTGCGGCGGATGGTGCGCTCGATGTCGCGCAGGTACTCGCGCTCCTCGGAGTCGCAGAACGACACGGCCTGGCCGCTGGCGCCCGCGCGGCCGGTGCGGCCAATGCGGTGCACGTACTGCTCCGGCACGTTGGGCAGGTCGTAGTTGAACACGTGCGACAGCCCGTCGATGTCGATGCCGCGCGCCGCGATGTCCGTGGCCACCAGCACGCGCAGGGTGCCCGCGCGGAACTCGTCCAGCGCGCGCTCGCGGGCGTTCTGGCTCTTGTTGCCGTGGATGGCGTCGGCGCGCACGCCCGCCTGCGTGAGCTGCTTGGCCACGCGGTTGGCGCCGTGCTTCGTGCGCGTGAACACCAGCGCGCGCGGGATGGCCTTCACGTCCTGGAGCAGGTGCGTGAGCAGCGCGCGCTTCTCCTCGCGCTTCACGAAGTACACCTGCTGGCTCACCGTCTCCGCGGTGGTGGACGCGGGCGACACCTCCACCCGCACCGGATCCTTCAGGATGTTGCGCGCCAGGTCCACGATGTCCGGCGGCAGCGTCGCGCTGAAGAACAGCGTCTGGCGCTCCTTCGGCAGGACCTTGATGACGCGCCGGACGTCATGGATGAAGCCCATGTCCAGCATGCGGTCCGCCTCGTCGAGCACGAACACTTCGAGCGCGCGCAGCGTCACGTGGCCTTGATCGATGAGGTCCAAGAGGCGGCCCGGCGTCGCCACCAGGATGTCCACGCCCTGGCGCAGCGCCTGGACCTGCGGCGTCTGGCCCACGCCGCCGAACACCACCGCGTGGCGCAGGGGCAGGTTCTTGCCGTAGGTCCCGAAGCTCTCACTGACCTGGCTGGCCAACTCGCGCGTGGGCGTCAGCACCAGGCAGCGCACCGGACGCGCGCCGCCCGCCGGAGCCTTCGCCGACAGCCGCTGGAGGATGGGCAGCGCGAACGCCGCGGTCTTGCCCGTGCCCGTCTGGGCCACGCCCAGCACGTCCTTGCCCGCCAGTGCATGCGGGATCGCCTTCACCTGGATGGGCGTCGGCGTGGTGTAGCCCTCGGCCTTCACGGCCTTGAGGAGTGATTCAGTCAACTGCAGTTCGTCAAACGTCATGGAATCCCGCGATGATGGGTTGGCGCGCTTCCCCCTCAGGCGGGGGGCCGACCGCGCAGCGCGCCCTCCCGCGAAATTGCGGGGGCGCCTGGCGGTGCGCGGTCAGGCCGCGAAGCGGCCCGAAGCACCTGGAAGTGTCCAGGAACCCGTAGGACCCCCGGGAGAATTCCCGGTGCGGCCCACGGTCCAACCACACTGCCTGCAACGGGGGGCAATGTCCCGGGAAATCCATCCCGCCCGGCCGGCCCGCCCCTGTGGAGATTTCGGACAGGGCTGCATGCCTGCTGCCCTCCACATCCCCAACTCCCCAGTCCAGGCGGCGGTGGCCCCCTCCCTCGCCCGCCCTCCCAAACCACCGAAATCCTTTGGACAGCAAATATCTGCCCTTGGACAGGTGCCTGGATTCATTGGGAAATTCCCCAGCCCCTGTCGCCTGGCACGACCGTTGCTAGCCTATGCCGCGTCGCGCCGTGAAGGCGCGGGCAGTGAGCACCCGGAAGGAGCGGGAATTGACGCGGTGGCAGCGACAGACGGTGGGGATGGCCTGGGGTGTGGGGTTGTGCGCGGCGACGCTGGCGTGCGCGCAGCCGAAGCCGGCGACGACGTCCGTGGCGGCTCGGGGTTCGGGGTTCTCCATGGAGACGGTGAAGGAGCGGGCCCGCGCGCTGGCCGCGAAGCCGTACCAGGAGCCGCCCATCGGGGTGCCGCCGTCCTTCGAGAAGCTCACCTACGATCAGTACCGGGACATCCGCTTCCGCGACGCCAGCTCCCTGTGGCGTGACGCGAACCTCCAGTTCCGGGCGCAGTTCTTCCACCCGGGCTTCTATTACACGCGTCCCGTCCAGGTGAACGAGGTGTCCGGAGGCAAGGCGCGCCCGGTGCCCTTCTCCACGGATCAATTCACCTATGGGCCCCTGGTGGGCACGCCGCCCAAGGGGAAGGTGAATGGCTTCGCGGGCTTCCGCCTCAACGCGCCGCTGAACACGAAGGGCTACTACGACGAACTGGTGGCCTTCCTGGGCGCCAGCTACTTCCGCGCCCTGGGCAAGGGCAACCTGTACGGCCTGTCCGCGCGCGGGCTCGCCATCGACACGGCGCTGCAGGGCCCCGAGGAGTTCCCGACGTTCCGCGAGTTCTGGCTGGAGAAGCCGGCGGAGGGTTCGGACCAGGTGGTGGTGCACGCGCTGCTCGACAGCACCAGCGTCACGGGCGCCTACCGCTTCGTCATCCAGCCGGGCGAGCAGACGGTGATGGACATCACGGCGACGCTGTTCGCCCGCAAGCAGGTGCGGCAGTTGGGCCTGGCGCCGCTGACCAGCATGTTCCTCTTTGGAGAGAACGACCGGGGCGACTTCGACGACTTCCGTCCCGAGGTGCACGACTCCGACGGCCTCTCCGTGTGGATGAAGAACGGCGAGAAGCTGTGGCGCCCGCTGAAGAACCCGAAGCACACCCAGGTGAGCAGCTTCCATACGGACGGGCTGTCGGGCTTCGGCCTCTTGCAGCGCGACCAGGCCTTCACCAGTTATGAGGACCTGGAAGCGCGCTCCGAGCGTCGCCCGGGTGCCTGGGTGCAGCCGGTGGGCGACTGGGGCAAGGGCTCCGTGCGGCTGGTGGAGCTGCCCACCCGCGAGGAGATCCACGACAACATCGTCGCCTTCTGGGTACCGGATGCGCCGCTGGCGGCGGGTGCACAGCTTGAATTCTCGTATCGACTGTCGTGGGGCTTCGCGCCGGAAGGTGTGAAGTCCCTGGGGTCGGTCGTCGCGGCGACGCGTGTCGCCGCGGGCAGCAAGCCGGGGGCGCGTCGCTTCGTCCTCGATTTCACGCAGAACACGGAGGACGGCACGGGTCCGGTGGAAGCGGTCGTCACCGCCTCCCGTGGGCAGGTGTTGCACCCGCGCGCGGAAGTCCACGCCATCACCGGTGGCTATCGCGCGGCCTTCGAGCTGATGCCTGACGGAGAAGGACCCGTCGAGCTCCGCTGCTTCCTGAAACGCGGTTCCGAGACCCTCACCGAGACCTGGAGCTACCTGTGGATTCCGTGACCACGCACCCCTTCCTCTCCTTCGCCCCGGCGATGCCCCAGGCCCGCGTGGACACCCACGACGCGCTGGTGGGCTTCTTCCAGGACTTCGGCTTCAGTGGCCGTGGAGACCTGGAGCGCCTGGCGAACTGGGTCCTGGGCACCCGCGACCTGTCGCTGTCTCCGGAAGCCGCGCTGGCGCTCGCGCGCTGGCGGGTGGAGGGGTGGCTGGCGGAGGTGCTCGGGCCGTCTCAGGTGGGTCCGTCGCTGATGGTGCGCGGCCGGGCCGCGTTCGTCCTGGTGGGCGGTGCGCGCTGGGGCGCGGACGTGCTGATGCGCGAGCCTCGCGCGCTGCCGGAGGCGTGGCGCCGGGCGGTGTGTGAAGCAGTGCCCATGGCGGCTCCGGCGGAAGTGCCCTGCCAGATGCGCGAGCAGGTGCTCGTGCTCAATCCCGTCATGGACATGCTGCGCCGCTGGCTGCGTCCGGCCAACAGCCAGGCAGGCGTGTCGCCGTCGCGCTAGGCCGCACCCTCCACCCCGCGTCGTCCACTGGAGCACCGTCATCATGAACGCCGAACCGTACTCGCCGGCCATGGCCCGCCCTCGCCGTGTGATGGTGCTGGGGCTGGCGGCCCTGACCACCGGGTTCGCCTCCGTGGAGATGCACCGGCTGCTCAGCGCCCGGGGCACCACGGTGCCGGAAGTGTTCGTGCTGATGCTGTTCACGCTGTGCTTCGCGTGGATTGCCTTGTCGTTCTGGGGCGGCGTCGCGGGCTTCGTGCAGCTCGTGTCGAAGAGCCGCGTGCCGGGCCTGCGCTGGCCCACGGAGGCGGAGGCCGCCGGGCCGCTCACGCGCCGCACCGCGGTGGTGATGCCGGTGCACAACGAGGATCCGGCGTCGGTGTTCGCGCACGTGCAGGCCACGTACGAATCCATCGCGGCCACCGGGCACCTGGACGCGTTCGACTTCTACGTGCTCAGTGACTCCACGCGCGCGGAGGCGTGGGTGGCGGAGGAGCTGGCGTGGTCGGAGCTGTGCCGCCGCGTGGGCGGGCAGGGCCGTATCTTCTACCGGCGCCGCTTCGACAACACCGGTAAGAAGGCCGGCAACCTGGCCGAGTTCTGCGAGCGCTGGGGCCGCCGCTACGACTACCTGCTGGTGCTGGACGCCGACAGCCTGATGGCGGGCGACAGCGTGGTGAGCATGGCCCGGCTGATGGAATTGAACCCGGGCGCGGGCATCCTCCAGGTGCCGCCGCAGAACGTGGGTCGCTCCACGCTGTTCGCGCGCCTGCAGCAGTTCGCGGGCCGCATCTACGGCCCCATCGTCGCGGCGGGTGCGGCGGCGTGGCAGTTGGGGGACTCCAACTACTGGGGCCACAACGCCATCCTGCGCATGGCGCCCTTCATCGAGCACTGCGGCCTTCCGGTGCTGCCAGGACAGCAGCCCTTTGGCGGCCACATCCTCAGCCACGACTTCGTGGAGGCGGCGCTGATGCGTCGCGCGGGCTACACGGTGTGGTTGGTTCCGGAGCTGGGGGGCAGCTACGAGCAGCCGCCCCCGGACCTGCTCGCGTACGCGCAGCGCGACCGCCGCTGGTGCCAGGGCAACCTCCAGCACCTGGGCCTGGTGATGGCGGGCGGCCTGCACCCGATGAGCCGGGCGCACTTCGTGATGGGCGTGATGTCCTACGTGGCATCGCCCCTGTGGCTCATCTTCCTGGTGTCGGGCCTGTTCGCCGCGCTGCACGAGTGGTTCTTCGCGCCCACGACGTTCGTGGACTTCCAGTCCACGCTGCCCGGAGGGGACGCGTTCGACACGGCGGGCGCGCTGCGGCTGATGGTCCTGTCGCTGGCGATGCTGTGGATCCCCCGCCTGATGGGCCTGGGGCTGGTGCTGGCCGACCGCGCGGAGGCGACGCGCATGGGTGGCCGCTTCAAGCTCGCGCTGAGCGTCCTCTTGGAGGGCGTGGTGTCCACGCTGATGGCGCCGGTGATGATGCTCTTCCAGTCGCACTTCGTGTTCGGGACGCTCCTGGGCTACCGGGTGTCGTGGTCCAGCCAGCAGCGCGAGGACACCGACCTGCCGTGGTCGGAGGCCTTCCGCCGGCACAAGTGGCACATGGCGGTGGGCGTCGTGCTCGCGGCGCTGACGGTCGCGGTGGCGCCGGGGATGCTGGCGTGGTTGTCACCCGTCATCCTGGGGCTGTGGCTGGCCCCGGCCATCTCCGTGTTCACCGCCCGCGCGTCGCTGGGCCTGTGGGCGCAGCGCCGGGGCCTGTTCCTCATCCCCGAGGAGGTGACGCCTCCCTCCGTGCTGGTGCGCGCGCAGGAGCTGTCGGAGGAGGGGATGGAGCCGGTGGACGACGCGCTGGACCATGTGCTCTCGGATCCGCGGGCGCACGCGCTGCACCTGGCGCTGCTGGAGGCCCACCCGACGGCGGGGGTTCCCGCAGCGCTCGCGTCCGCGCGGCGCAAGCTGCTGGCGGGCGCGGTGGAGCCCCTGTCCCAGCAGGAGAAGTCCGCGGTGCTGCTGGATGCGCGCACGCTGTCCGAATTGCGCGGTCGCCGGCTGGGCGCGCGGGCCTGAAGCTGTCCCGCAGGCGCCTTCCTTCCTGGCGTCTGGGGAGGCGTCATCGCGGTTGCGCCGGGGCGGTCTTCGCCCTAGACGCAGCCTTCATGACCCGAGCTTCTTCCCTCGCCGCGCTCGCGCTGTTCGTCTCGCCATTCATCTCGCTGGGGGCCTTCGCCGCCGAGGCTCCCGTGTCCGAGGGAGACCGGTGGTGGAAGCACATCGAGATCCTCTCCAGTGACGCGATGGAGGGACGCGACACGGGCAGCAAGGGGTATGAGACCGCCGCGGGCTATGTCTCCAAGGAGCTGGCAGCGCTGGGCGTGAAGCCGATGTTGAAGACGGGCTTCCTCCAGCCCATGGCGTTGCGGTCGCGCCGGATCGTGGAGGCGAAGTCCAGCGTCGCGCTCGTGCGCGGCGGCCAGACGCTGCCCCTGGTGCAGGGCGAGGACGTGATGCTGTCCGCGCGGCAGGGCGACAGTGGCACCGTGGAAGCGCCCCTGGTGTTCGTGGGGTACGGCCTGTCCATCCCCGAGAAGGGCTACGACGACTTCGCGGGCCTGGACCTCAAGGGCAAGGTGGTGGTGCTGCTCCAGGGCGGACCCTCGAACATCCCGGGCCCGGTGAAGTCCCACTTCTCGGCGTGGTCGGAGCGGGTGAAGGTGCTCAAGAGCGCCGGGGCGGTGGGGTTCGTCTACCTCCAGAACCCCAAGCTGCTGGAGCTCCCCTGGGAGCGGATGGTGGCTGCCAGCAGGAATCCCACGGTGCTGTTCGCGGATCCTTCGCTCAACGACTCGGGCGGCATGAAGGTGGCGGTCGTCACGAACGTGGCCCATTCGCAGAAGTGGTTCGAGGGCGCTCCGCACACCTACGAGGCGCTGGTGGCGCTGGCCAACGCGGACCAGCCGCTGCCAAAGTTCGACCTGCCCGCGCGCCTGAAGGTGAAGCTCGCCATTGAATCCAAGCCGCTCAAGTCGATGAACGTGGTGGGCGTCATGCCCGGCTCCGACCCGGTGCTCGCGAAGGAGTACGTGGTGCTCACCGCGCACCTGGATCACGTGGGCATCGGCGATCCGGTGAAGGGCGACCGCATCTACAACGGGGCCATGGACAACGCCTCCGGCGTGGCGGCGCTGCTGGAGGTGGCTCGGGTGCTGCGCGAGCAGCCCCAGAAGCCGAAGCGCTCGGTGCTGTTCGCGCTGACGACGGGCGAGGAGAAGGGCCTGCTCGGGTCGAAGTACTTCGCGTCCCGGCCGCCCGTGCCCATCACGTCCATGGTGGCGGACCTGAACCTGGACATGTTCATGCCCCACTGGCCGTTCACCAGCGTGGTGGCGCACGGCAAGGACGAGTCCACGCTCCTGGCGGCGCTCTCCGACGTGGCCGCGAAGCAGGGCGTGCGGGTGCTGGCGGATCCGGAGCCGGACCGCAACCTGTTCGTGCGCAGCGACCAGTACTCGTTCATCCGCGAGGGCGTGCCCGCGCTGTTCTTCAAGTTCGGTTACACCCCGGGCTCCGAGGAGCAGAAGCTCTTCAAGCAGTGGCTGGCCGAGCACTACCACGCCCCGTCGGATGACCTGTCCCAGCAGCCCGTGGACCGCGAGGGCGCAGCGCGCTTCATCACGTTCCTGACCGCCATGACCCGCGCGGTGGCGGATGCGCCCGACCGTCCGCGCTGGAACGACGACAGCTTCTTCCGCCGCTTCGCGAAGCCGGCGGCGGAGCCCGCGAAGGTCCCGGCCGCGAAGCCTTAGGGCATGGCGCCTCGTGTGGACGGGGCAGGGGCTTCAGGCGCCCTGGAGTGAATCGGTGACGCCGAGATGGGACTCCAGGAAGCGCAGCGCGCTGCGGATGTCCGACGAGGCCGCTTCGCGCGGCGCGTTCCGGGCCGCCTCCATGCGCCGGTGGGCCGCGCTCCGGGCTTCGTGCCCCACGATGCTGTCCGCCGGGGCGGCGCTGGCCTCGGCCAGGTCCAGGGCGGCGCGCAGCAGGTTCACGAGCTGGCGCAGGCTGGGGTCCTCGCGCAGTTCGGGCGCGGCCTCCAGCTCCGCGAAGCACTGGCGGGAGATCCGCAGCTCACCACACGCGGCCTCCAGCGCGGCGCGGTGCGCGATGAAGCGCAGGGCCTGCCAGCGGGACGTCCGCCCCAGGATGGTCACCGCTTCGCCCAGGGCCGCGCGGGCCTGTTTCCAGTCACCTCGCGCGAGCGACGCGCGCCCCAGCTCTCCCAGGGCCGTGCCCTCCAGCAGGCGCTGTCCCATGATGCGCGAGGTGCGCACCGCGGACTCCAGGTGTTCGCTCGCATCCGTGACGCCGCCCGCGTCCAGCAGGTAGCAACCCAGGTTGAGCCGCGCCAGGGCCTCGCCGGTGCGGTCCTCCACGCTGGATGCGCGGGCCAGGGCCTCGCCCAGCAACATCACCGCTTCGCCGCCGTCGCCCGCCTCGCCGATGGCCACCGCGCAGTTGGTGAGGAAGCCCACCTCGAACGTCACGTCGCCCACCTCGCGGAACAGCGCCAGCGACGCGCGCAGGTGTGGAATGGCCGCCTCCGGGCCGCGCCGCACCTGTTCGACGAGGCCCAGGTTCCCCACCGCGTATGCCTCCAGCCAGCGGTCGCCCTCCGAGGCGAGCGCCTGCGCGTCGTGCATCAGCGTCCACGCGGACGCCACGTCCCCGGCATGGCGGGCGACGATGGACAGGTCCACGAGCACGCGCTTCTCCGCCGCGGCCTCGCCCAGCGCGTGGAAGACGGTCCGCACGTGCTCCAACGCCCGGCGCGCCGCTTCCGGCTGGCCCGCGTCCAGGTAGGCGCGGCCCATCACCGCCAGCGCCTCCGCGCGCTTCAGCGGCGCCACCGGCACGTGGGCCGACGCCTCCAGGGCCCGCTCCAGTCGCTCCAGCAAGAGGCCCACCGGCCCGCGCGTGCGCGCATCCGGCTCCAGCGACACCAGCGTCTCCAACGCGCGGCCCAACGACTCCGCGGTCGCTGGCCGCACGGCCATCGCGTTGTCGCACGCGGCCAGCAGGTTCTCCCGCTCCAGGGCCAGGCGGCGCAACGCCGTGGCCCCTCCCGTGCGTTGGACGCGCTCCCGCAGACGGCCCGCGAGCTGGAGATAGGTGTCCGCGTGCCGGGCCTCGCAGGCCGCTTCGTCACCGCGCTCGCGCAGGCGCAGGGCCGCATACTCGCGGATGCTCTCGTACAGGCCCAGGCGCAGGAACCCCCCGGGCGCTCCGACCTCCCGTGCGCACAGGAGCGAACGGGCGCGCAGCGAGTGCAACACCTCCAGCACGTCCGGCGAACCCTCCGGCAGCACCAGCACCGCTTCGGCCGCCTCCAGCGTGAAGCCACCCCGGAACACCGAGCACTGCGCCAGCGCGGCGCGTTCCGCGGGCTCCAGCAGGTTCCAGGACCAGTCGATGGCGCCCCGCAGCGTCGCCTGCCTCGCGGTCGCGTCCCGTCGTCCGACGCGCAGCAGCTCGAAGCGCTTCGTCAGCCGCTCGCGAAGCTGCTCCACGCCCAGCACGCTCACGCGCGCGGCGGCCAGTTCGATGGCGAGCGCGATGCCGTCCAACTGCCGCACGATGTCCGCGACGCGCGGGGCCTCCGCGTCGGTCAGGAGGAAGTCGCCGCGGGCCTCGTGCGCCCGTTGCACGAACAGGCGCACCGCGTCCGAGCGCAGGATGACGTCCCGGCGCGTCTCTTCGGGATCGGGCAGGCTCAACGGGGCCAGGTCCAGCACGCGCTCCCCGGGCAGCCGCAAGGCTTCGCGCGTGGTGACGAGGAAGCGCGCGCGCGGCGCCAGCACCCGCCACCGGCCGATCGTCTCCGGCACGTGGCGCACCACCTGCTCCACGTTGTCGAGGATGACCAGCACCTCGCCGCAGCCATCCAGCGCCCGGCCCAGGCGCTCCGCGGGCGCGCTGCCATCCCCGTCCGCCGCCAGGGGCACGCCCAGCGCCCGTCCCACCGCATGGCAGAGGTCGCCCGCCGTCAGTGCCTCCTCCAAATCGCAGCGCCAGACGCCGCCCTCCCAACCGCCCGCGTCCGACTCCAGCCCGCCAAAGTGGGTGGCCAGCCGCGTCTTGCCCATGCCACCCGGGCCCAGGATGCTGATCAGCCGCGCGCCTTCGCGCACCCACTGGCGCAGCGTGTCCAGCTCCTCGCCGCGCCCCACCAGATCCTGCCGCGAGGCGGGCACGTTGCCGGGACGATCCCTGGGCGCGCGCAGCGCTCCGAAGCGCCGGTGCGCCAGGGACGCGGGCAGCACCTCCACCAACGTGACGCTGTCGCCCACGCCGCGCAGGCGGAAGGCCCCCAGCGTGCGCGCGACGGGCATGCCCAGGGAGGCCAGCTCCGGCGCGACGCGTGCCCACGCCGCGCCGCTCAACAACACCTGTCCGCCGTGGCCCGCATCCGCCACGCGCGCGGCGATGTTCACCGGCGGCCCCAGGTAGTCCAACCGGTGGGTGGAGGGATCCATGCGGTAGTCGGGTTCGCCCACGTGCACCCCCATGCGCACGCGCAGCCCCCGGTGCTTCAGCCCTTCCGGCCCGTCCTCCTCCGCCGCGTCCGGCTCCGCCAGCAAGGACGCGGGCCAGCTCACGTGCAGCAGCGCTTCCTGCGCGCGCAGGCACCAGTGCACCGCCTCCACCGGGGACGCGAAGGCGACCATGAAGGCGTCGCCCTGCGACTTCACCTCATAGCCGTCCGTGCCCAGCAGGAGGGCGCGCAGCACGCCGTCGTGCAGCTCCAGCGCGTCGCGCATGCTCGTGCCACAGCGCTCCCACAGCCGCGTGGACCCCTGGATGTCGGTGAAGACGAGCGCCACCGAACCGGTGGGCGGCAGGTGGGCATGGGGCGGCTCGTCACGGCCAGAAGGCGCCTCGTCGGCCGTGGGCGCGACGACCGTGAGTTTGAAGGCCTCTGCCATGCCGCTGCTCTCCCCGATGCCGGAAACCCCACCTGCTCCCACCCCGGTGCCGACGTGTTGCCCGCGAGGGTGACGCCCCTGACGTCAGCCCTTCACATGGAAAGCAGTACGGGCCAAAACGGCAACGTGCACCTGTCGGGTAGGGCAGGGCGCCGCTAATGAGCACTTGTGATCGCGCCGCGCGCGCATCCATCAATGGACGACAGCCGTATGGTCCCGCGGGGCCTCCCTTCTTCGACGTTCGGGCCTGGCCGCCTGCTGGTGTCGCAGGGTCTGCCGGGCCCCATTCCAAGCAGGACGGGGGGCCGTGTTAGGACTGCGGCACGTCCCGGGTTCGCGATGCGACACCGCGAGGCCCGCGACGCACTCTCCGGAAGGACTCATGCGTTCGACTTCGGCACTGGCGTTGATGATGGCTTCCCTCGCATTTGGCGCGCTGACGGCTTGTGGTGATGACAAGGCGACGGGCGGCGACACGGACGCGGGGACGACGGATGGCGGCGGCACGGGTGGCGAGGCCACCGGCAAGTGTCCGGCCTCCGCGTACATCTGCGAGAACTTCGACAACGGGCAGAACGGCTGGAAGACCCCGGACGAGGAGCACAACGCCACCATCACCATTGACGGCACGCGCACCCGCTCCGGCAGCGGCGCGCTGCACGTGGTGACGGAGCCGGGACACGATGAGACGACGGGCACGGAGGCTGATCCCCAGGCCATCGCGCACCTGCGCAAGGACATCCCCACCTTCGGCACGGCGCTCTACGCGCGCGCGTACGTGTACCTGAACCGGGCGTCTCCCAAGGATGTGATGGGGACGTACTTCATCCTCTTCTCGCCCAAGGAGACCGAATTCGGCGGCATCGAGCTGCAGCAGATGAACAGCGGCGGCTTCGCGCTGGATGACTGGAGCGGCATCAAGGGCACGGGCTGGAACCTCCAGGAGGATCTGACGGTGACGATGGCGCCCAACCGATGGGCCTGCATCGAGTGGGCCGTGAAGCGCACGAAGGCGACGGACACCACGGGCCGCGCGCAGGTCTACGTGGACGGGGCGCTGGCGTATGACTTCCCGAACGTAGGCATTCGACCGTTCACGAACTTCGCGGTGGGCTACGGCTTCGTGCACCCGCACGGCGACTCGGCGTCGGAGACGTGGATCGACGACGTCGCGGTGGCCCCCGAGCGCATCGGCTGCGAGTAGCTGGGAGCACCGGGCCTCCTTCCCAGGAGGAGGGAGGCCCGTGCTAGGACTGCGTCATGTCCCTGACGAAGATCGCGGACGAGACGCTTCGCATCACCGAACAGGGCACCTACGTGCCGTTCTCCGGGCGCGAGGTGTCCATCCGGGACGCCGTGGCGCACGCGGTCCAGGGCACGGTGCTGCTGCGCCCCGGTGACTTCGAACGCCTCACGCGGCCGGCTGCGGTGAGCGGCTACACCACCGAGGTCACGTCGGAGAAGACGGGGGAGGCCGCGCGCCGGCTGGTGGAGCTGGAGGGCGTGCGAGACGTGTTCGCGCTCAACTTCGCGTCGGCGGTGAATCCGGGCGGCGGCTTCCTCACGGGCTCGAAGGCGCAGGAGGAGGACCTGGCGCGGTGCTCGGCGCTGTACGCGTGCCTCTTGAAGTGGCCGGAGTACTACGAGGTGAACCGCAAGGTGCTCTCGCCGCTGTACACGGACCACTTCCTGTATTCGCCCGGGGTGCCGTTCTTCCGCAATGAGCGCTACGACCTGCTGGAGCGCCCGTTTCCCGTGACGGTGCTCACCGCGCCCGCGCCCAACGCGAAGCTGCTGCCGGTGAAGGATCCGGAGGTCGCGCTGAAGCTGCGGGAGGTGCTGTTCGAGCGGGCGCTCAAGGTGCTCCAGGTGGCGGCGCACCACGGGCACCGCACGCTCATCCTGGGCGCGTGGGGCTGCGGCGCGTTTCGCAACAACCCGCACGACGCGGCGGAGGCGTTCGCTCGCGGGCTGACCACGATGCAGGGGGCGTTCAGCCGCGTGGTGTTCGCCGTGTATGAGCGCGACGGGCAGGGGCCCAACCTGCGCACGTTCCGCGAACGCTTCGGCTGACGGTTCCGTGCTCGCTCGCGCGCCTGCTCGCGTGGGCGCATGCGATGGAGCTGGGTGGGGCTCGTGGTGGGTGTGCTCGCGAGCGCTTCGTGCGTGGGCACCGCGTCCCGAGTCCCGGTGACGCCGGAGTCGTCCGGGGCGCGTGCCTCGAAGGACGCTCCCCTCAAGGTGCCCCTCAAGATCGTGGCGCGGGACGTGGAGGGACAGCCCCTGTCCGACGTCATCTTCTTCGCGCGGCCAGCACGTGAGAACAGCTCCTTGGCCCGCCACAACTCGGTCGTCGTTGGCATTACGGACCCAGGTGGCACGGGGCAGTTCCGGCTTCCTCCCGGCTGGTACATCGTTAGGGCCAGGGCCCCGGGCTACCAGTCCTTCGTGGACACGGACGTGCGGCTCGGGCGCGACCATCCGGCGACCGTGACGATGACGCTCCAGCCCGGAGGCACGGTGTCAGGGTTCGTGGTGGATGACTTCGGCGCGCCGGTCGTGGACGCGCAACTCTCCTGGGTTCCCGAGGATGAGACAGCGCCCCGGCTGACCGAGGTCAGCGACAAGGATGCCCGTTTCCAATTCGAGGGCGTGGGGCAGGGGCGGGCGTCTTGATCGCCGAGCGCACGGGCTTCCCTTGGATCCGGCAGGCCTTCGACTCACTGCCCCGTGAACTCAAGGTCACCTTCACCGCGCCGGGCAGGTTGCGGGTGCGTGCCGTGGCGCCAGACGGCCGGCCGATGAACATCTACGACACGGAGCTGGAGCAGCTCGACTCAGCAGAGCACTCCTGGAACCGTGTCTCCGCGGACGGGGTCGTGATCTACGAGAGGCTTCGTCCAGGGCGCTACCGGGTGGCGACCTCGTACGCGCCCTGGCCTTCCACCTGGACCTCCGCCGCGGAGTTCACGGTGGTGCCAGGGCAGGCGCAGGAGGTGGTGCTGAGCTTCGATGGCTTCAAGGAACGTGAAGCCCTTCAGGGAAGAGTCGTCGGTCCAGGCGGACATCCATTGAGCAGTGTCCGGCTCTTCGCGGAGGCGGGGAGCGAGAAGGAAGGAGGCCCCAGGAGCCTGACCGAGGCGACGACCGATGCGCAGGGACGCTTCGCGATGGAGCACCTGCTCAAGGGTCCCCAGCGGATTCGCCTGAGCGGATCCCAGGAGTTCGTGGAGGTCGCCGCCGATGCCCGGGACGTGTCCTTGTCGTTCCCCGCGTTCAAGGTCGAGGAGAGCGTCCTCGATGGCCGGGTGCTGGCCCCCGATGGTCGGCCGGTGGGCCGCTTCAAGGTGCTCGGGACGACGTTCGAGGATCCCGAAGGACGTTTCACGCTTCCACGAGTCGCGTCGCCGCCCGTGGAGTTGATCTTCGAGGCGAGGCACTTCGCGCCCCTGCGCCGCGTGGTGGAGACGCTGACGTCCCCGCGCACCGTCCTGCCCGACATCGTCCTGGAGCGTGGACGCACGGTGCGGGGGCAGGTCCTGGGCATGGCTACGCCGCGTCCACGGGCAACGTCACCGCGAAGCACGCACCGCCGCCGGACGCTTCCTCCGCCCAGACGCGTCCGCCGTGTGCTTCCAATATCTGCCGCACGATGTAGAGCCCCAGCCCCAGCCCGCCCGTGCGCGCGGAGCCCTGCGCCTGGGCGAAGCGCTGGAAGATGCGCTCGCGCTCTGCAGGGGGCACTCCCGGGCCGTGGTCCCGCACCGTCAGCCGCAGCTCGCCGTCCTGCTGGCGAAGCCACACGTGCACCGGCGTGCCCCGGCCGTAGCGCAGGGCATTGGCGATGAGGTTGCTCACCACCTGCTCCATGCGCAGGCGGTCGAACCGGCACGGGGCCGGCCCGTCCACGCGTGCCTCCAGTTCGACGCCGGCCTGCTTCGCCTCGTCCGCGAAGCGCGCGGCCAGGTCCTCCACCACCGTCGCCAGGTCTCCGTGGGTCAGCTCGAAGTCCAGCTTGCCGGTGCGGATGCGGCTGACGTCCAGCAGGTTGTCCAGCAGCGCGCCCAGCCGCTTCAACTGCCGGTCCGACGACTCCAGCCGCCCCGTCACCTTCGCGGACCCCAGGGGCTCGTTGGGGGACACCTGCGCCAGTCGGCGCACCAGATCCATCTGGAGGCGCAGCGACGTGAGCGGCGTGCGCAATTCGTGGCTCGCCAGCGACAGGAAGTCGTCGCGCGTGCGCACCGCTTCGTGCAGCGCCTCCTCCGTCTCCTTGAGCGCGGTGATGTCCAGGATGGCGCCACGCACCACCATCACGCGGCCGTTGGCGTCGCGGATGACGCGCGCCCGGCTGTTGAGCCAGTGCCACGAATCATCCGGCCAGTGCGTGCGGAACGTGGAGGAGTACGACAGCACGTCGTTGTGGAAGATGGACGACACCTGCGCTTCCACCGCGGGCCGGTCGTCCGGGTGCAGCGACGCGAGGAACTGCTCGTGCGTCCACTCCGACAGGGGCTGCGGATACCCGTACAGCCGGTCGTGGCCCTCCGAGCGGAACACCTGCCCGGTGACGAGGTTCGTCTCCCACACGGCCATCTGCGCGGACTCCAGGGCCACCTGGAATCGCTCGCCCATCTGGCGGAAGCGCTCGTCGGTGCGCGCGGCCTCGTTCTCCGCGCGCTGCCGGCGGGTGATGTCCGTGGCCAGCACCCACGTCTCACCCCCCACGGGGCGCACCGACACCTCCAGCCACACCCCGGACGGCAACTCCGACAGGAACCGCGCCGGCTCGCGCGTGGTGAGCGCATCCAGCAGGCGCTCGTGCAGGGGCGTCCCGGCCAGCGCCGGTTGCGCGGTCCACGGCGTTAGCCCCTCGCAGCGCCCATGCGGCAGGCCCAGCAGGGACGCGGCGCGGTGGTTCAAGTCATGGATGTTCCCCTGCGCATCGAGCGCCAGGAACGCTTCGGCCATCATCTCCCGCAGGACCTGCAAGCGGGTCTGGGCGGACATGCTGGCCTCGTCGGCCGGAAGCGGAAGCTGCGTGGGATCCTTCAGGGGGCCCATGCCGGGTGCAGAAAGGTCGTCCGCGGAGGCATGGCGGGCGGGTTCAAACGGACCACCGGGCAGGGGACTCATCAGGAACACACGCTCCCGCACGCCCCCCGGGCCCGTCAAGCAAGCCCAGGCAGGTCGCGCGACTGTCTGTCAGCCGAGCGGATCCGTGAGGGGTTCCGGCATGACCCACAACTCCGAGGGCCGGGCATAGGACGCGTCGAACGCGAAAAGGATGCCGTTCCAGCGATCCATGAAGTCCGCCCAACTGTACTCGGAAGGAGGGGAGGTGAGCGGGTTGCCGTCGCGGTCCGGCTGGGCGTAGGCGTAGTCCGCGTACTTCCAGCGCACCGTGCCGAAGTCCGTCATCAGGAGCGGCGTCAGCGCCTGGAGCACCCCCGCGCGGGATACCTCGTCGGTGGGGGAGCCCGCGGGCGTGAAGACGGGCTGGGCCTGGTCAAGCTGCTCGCGCCACGCGACGAAGTTGGTGCCCATGGCGATGAGCGCGTCGCGCCGCGCGGGCGTGGGCGCGAGCCGGGCCTCTTCGTAGACGGCGAACGCGGCCACCAGCAGGCTCTTCCAGTGCAGGCCGGGGAAGATGAGGTCCATGCGGTTGGGGCGCGGGCTGTCCTCCGCGTGCGCGAGCGCGTAGGTGTACGCCTGCTGCGCCTCCGTGTTGATGGCGTCCACGAGGGTGAACTCGGCGAGCACGCGCGCGGGGGTGATGGGGCCCGTGGCCGCGGCGCGCCAGTCCAGGTACAGGCGCGCCGAACCGCCGATGTCGTTGAAGATGGCGAGGTTGCCCTCGTGCAGCGTGCGCTCCAGCGTGACGACGATGACTTCCGTCTTGTCGAGCGGTGACAGGCCCGGAGCGCTCGCGTACAGCGCGCCCAGTCGCGACGCGGTGGCGAGCAGGGTGCGTACATCCGCGAGCACCCCGACGTTGAGCGAGCTCGTCATCACGCTCAGCGCGGCGGCCGCGTCGGTGGTGAGGCCCTGCGCGATGAGCTGGAGGGACAGGTCCTGGAGCTGGCCTCGCAGCACGCCGCTCAGCCCCAGCCGGTCCAACGCGTTCGTGAGTGAAAGCGAGGGCTGCAGCCGCGCCGCGGCGATGAAGTTTCGCGCGAGCGCCGCGCTGTACATGCCCTTGCCACCGGCCTGCGAGGCATGCGGCGCGAAGGTGAACCAGTTCGGACGTGCGTTGCTGGTGCCACCGGGTTGCAGGGTGGGATCGATGATGCCGCCCAGCTCATACGCGATGTCGATGTAGCCCAGCGTGATGGTGCGGTTGTCCTCCAGGGGCGTGGGCGCGGACTGCGCGCGCGCGGAGGTCGTGGAGAAGAGAAGGGCCGCTGCCAGGAGCGCGGGAAGCGCGCGGAGCGAGAACACAGGGGGGAGGACGTCGTTGCGAGTGGGGATCGCCACGGAAGAGGTCCAGGGTGTGGGGGTGGGGTGGCGCTCCAGGTTAGGCATTCGCCTCCGGGTTCCAACCCCCGGCCCCCGACTTCGGGGGGGGGCGTCGTTGGCTTCAGGACGCTTGGGCTGGCGCAGTCTTGGGGCGGGACGGACTGCTCCCCTGGTGGGGGAGCCGCTTCACGGGCCCCGCGGTCGCATGGCGGCTTCCACCCGGGGGCTCAGGCGCCCTTCGGCGGGGCGAAGTAGGACACGAAGCCCGTCACGTCGCGGTAGCCCATGCGCCGGTAGATGGGGGCGCCAGCGGGGGTGGCATGCAGCACCGTGCGCTCCAGACCCCACGCCCTCTTCGCCTCCGTGTGGGCATGGCGCAGCACGGCTTCGGCGGAGCCCTGGCGGCGGTGCTGGGCCAGGGTGGCCACGAGCGCGATGTAGATGACCCCGTCCACGCGCAGCGCGGCGGTGGTGGTCCCCGCGACCCCGTCGTGACATCCGACGAAGGCCCGGCACTCCGGTCCGTAGATGCCCGGCGCAGCCAGGGCCTCCCGTCCGCTCGCCTGCGGCATGTCGTAGCAGGCGGCATTCACGTCGGCGATCGCGTTGTGGCCCCATTCGTCCCGCACCGGTCGCAGGTCGAGCGTCGGCGGCGGTCGCACCGGCGCGAGCAGACGGTCCGCCACCATGCCCGTCATGAACATGCCGGGCTTGAGTCCGCGCGAGGCGAGCACCGCGTCCGCCTGGGGGCGCAGCGCGGGCGAAAGCCAGTCGGGCGTCAGCGTGAAGGCCCAGCCATGCGGCCCCTGCGCGTAGTAGCGCGCGGCCGAGTCCACGGCGCGCTCCAGGTCGGCCTGCGTCTCCGCGGGTTTCGGGAGGAACGCCATGTTCATCAGCGACCACGCCACGTGCCCCGCGGCGATGAACACGTCCGCCCGCTCCACCACCTCGCCCCCGGGCAAGCCCAGCGCGAACAGCCTCCAGGCTCCACGGAACTGCGCGTGCGATTCGTCGATCTCGGCTCGGGACAAGGGCCACCTCGGGAGGGGAACGGGGGGAGGGATTCTCCGCATTCTCGGCGCCTCACGTCTACGTGCGTGAGGGCAGGGGTCTTGCTAAAGCGGGACAGAACCGGGGCAGCGAGGAGCGTGACGCGATGAACCCATTGGAAGGGCAGCCCTGGCAGCTGACGTGCCGGGTATGTGGCAGGCAGACGTGTCCCCGACCCGAGGCGGTGGCTTCGTGGATGCGGACGATGTTGGACCGGGTGCACGGCACGCAGATGCGCGGCGCGGGCCAGCGCGGGCTGCGCGAGGCCCTGGCGATGGAGGGCGTGCTCATCACCACGCACCTGGAGGTGTGGTCGCAAGCGCTGGAGGGCGTGTGCCCGGACTGCATCGCGGAGGTCGCGCCGGAGACGGACGCGCGTCTTCAGGACCCGGAGGCGATGCACGAAGCGTCGTTGGAGCGCTGGCGCAAGTCCGCCCCGGAGCTGGTGAGCGACGCGGTGGAGTCCGCGGTGGATGACACGCTCGAAGCCGCGCGCGAGGCCGCACGGCAGTCGAAGTCCTGAGAATCGTGAGGCGGGGCGCGAGCCGTCCGGCCCCCGGCGCTGGCTAGAACGACTCCTTGAAGGGACGCAGGTCCACCTCCTGCGTCCACGCGGAGCGGTGCTGGCGGTGCAGTTGCCAGTACGTCTCCGCGATGGCGTCGATGTCCAGCATCCCGTCCTCCCCGAGCGCCTTCACCCGCTCCGGCGCGAGCGTGCGAACCCGTTCGCCATCGATGCCGCCGTCGATGAGGACGTGGGCCACGTGCAGGCCTTGCGGACCGAATTCGCGCGCCATGCTCTGGGAGATCATCCGCAGGCCCGCCTTCGCCGCGGCGAACTGCGCGAAGCCCGCCTTGCCGCGCAGGCTGGCCGAAGCGCCGGTGAAGAGCACCGTGCCCCGGCCCAGCGGCACCAGCCTCCGGGCCGCTTCGCGTCCGACGAGGAACCCGCCGAAGCAGCCCACCCGCCAGAACTCCTCGAACAGCGCGGCGTCCACGTCCAGGAAGGGGATGTGGCGGTTGTTGCCAGCGTTGAACACGACCAGGTCCGTGGGCGCGAAGCCGTTTCCCGGCACCATGGCCCGGTCGAGCAGCCGCACGACGTCCGCTTCCTTCGTCGCATCCGTGACGACCGCCTCGCCACTGCCGCCGGACGCGACGAGCGCGTCCACCACCCGCGACAGCTTCGCCTGCGTGCGTCCGGCGACGAGGACGTGGTGCCCCTGCGAGGCGAACTTCCGGCAGAGCGCGGCACCCAGGCCCTGTTCGGCGCCGACGCCCACGACGACCGCGGTGGGCTTGAGGGAGGAGGTCATGAGGAGCTTTTCCTTCGTGAAAGGTGAAGCGGCCCCGGCATCGTGCCCGGGACCGCGCCGTGAATCCCTGCACTGAGCTCCGCACTCCGCCGCGATGTCCGGGGCCTGACGGGCCCCTCGCGACGCGGGGCCCGGGCCCTATCGGGAAGCGCGAAGCAAGGGCAACCCCGCCGGTGCGCCGTTGATGCCACCATCGACGAAGATGTCTTGCCCGTGCACGTAGGACGCGTCGTCGGAGGCGAGGAACAGCACCGTCTTCGCGATCTCCTCCGGCTCACCCATGCGGCCCAGGGGAATGGTGGACGAGAGCGCCTTGTCCAACTGCGCGTACGCCTCCGGGTTGGGGGCCTGCGCGTCCCAGATGGGCGTGCGCGTCGCGCCCGGGGACACGACGTTGACCCGGATGCCCAGGGGCGCGAACTCCGACGCCCACACACTGGCCATCGCCTTCAGCGCGCCCTTGCTCGCCGCGTAGGCGGAGTAGCCCGGCATCCCCAGCTCGCTGTGCACGGAACTGGTGAGGATGACCGACGCGCCCGCCTTCAGGTGCGCCGCCGCGGCCTGCACCGTGAAGAAGACGCCGGTGACATTGGTCCCGAGGATGGACTCGAACGTCTCCTGCGACGTCTTGCCCACGGGCGTCATCCCCGCGATGCCCGCGTTCGCGAACACGATGTCCAGGCCACCGAACCGCTCCACCGTCGCCGCCACCGCGCGCTCCAGCGCCGCCGGATCCGTGGCATCCGCCTGGACCGCCAGCACGTTCGCCCCCAGCTCCTTCGCCACCGCGTCCAGCGTCTCCCGGTTGCGCCCGGTGATGGCCACGCGAGCCCCCTCCGCCACGAACAGTCGCGCCGTCGCCAGCCCGATGCCGCTGTTGCCGCCCGTGATCAGCGCCGTCTTTCCCTTGAGCCGCATCGTCGTGCCTCCGGTGTAATTGGTTTCATGATGAAACCGAACGAGGAATGACTAAACGCGGTGGTTTCGTTATGCAACCAGAAGCACGCTCCCCTCTGGGGAACGGGGCCCGGCCGGGGGCCGGAAGGAGGCGAGGATGAAGCGGACGAGCATGGAGGGGGTGGCCTGCCCCGTGGCCCGGTCGCTGGACGTCATCGGCGACTGGTGGTCGATGCTGATTGTTCGTGACGCGCAGTTGGGGCTGCGCCGGTTTGGCGAGTTCCAGAAGAGCCTGGGCGTGGCGAAGAACATCCTGTCGCAGCGCCTTCGCCACCTGGTGGCGCACGGCATCCTGGAGGTTCAGCCCGCGTCGGATGGCAGCGCCTGGCAGGAGTACGTGCTGACGGAAAAGGGCCAACGCCTCTTTCCCATTCTGGTCGCCCTGGGCGAGTGGGGCCGGGAGCACTGCTTCCAGGAGGGCGAGGTGCGCACGGAGCTGCGCGACAAGGCGCACGGCCTGCCGTTGAAACCGCTGGAGGTGCGTGCGGCGGATGGGCGGCTGCTGACCTCCCAGGACACGCGGGCGGAGCGGGTTCCGTCAGAACGCTAGCGCCAGGTGGGGCTCGGGCTGGTTAGGGTGTGTCCATGACGCGCCCTGCACCGGAATCGTGGACGCTGCCCTGGATGGGGCTGGGACTGAGCAGCAACCTGAGCGCTTCGGACGTGCCGCATCCGTACCGGTTGCTCGACACGGCCCCCGGGCTCTTCGACTTCGTGGAGTACAGCGCGCCCATCGCGCTGGAAGAGGCGAGGGCCCAGGCCACGCTCTTCCCGGAGATGTGGCGACGGCGCGCGGACGTGCCGGTGCTCTTCCACCCGGTTCACCTGAACCTCTACGGGCCGGAGCTGGAGCCCGCGTCCGCGCTCGCCCAATTGGACGCGCACGCGAAGGCCGTGGGCAGTCCGTGGGTGGGCAATGACGTCGGCTGGTGGCACGCGGGCGGCCAGCCCTTCCCGGGCTATCTCTATGTGACGCCGCCGTTCAACGAAGCGGGCCTGCGGGACTGCGCGGCGCACGCGCTCCACATCCAGGCGGGCTTGAGCGTCCCGCTGGTGGTGGAGAACCCCGCGGTGCTCGCCACGCGCGGAGGGATGCACGCGCTGGACTTCATGGCGAAGCTGCACGCGCGCACGGGCCTGCCGCTGCTCCTGGACCTGGGCCACCTCTTCAGCCACCAGCTCTCCGCGGGCCTGCCGCTGCGCGCGGGGCTGGAGGGCTTCCCGTTGGATCAGGTCGTGGAGATCCACCTGGCGGGCGGTGTGGTGACGCGTCGGGGGCCCCGGTCCTTCTACGTGGATGACCACACGCAGCCCGTGCGCGAGGAGCTGTTCGAACTCCTGGCCGAGGTGCTTCCCCGCTGCAAGCGCCTGCGCGCCGTCACCTTCGAGGGCGATGGTCATCCGCTGGAGGTGGCGCTCGCGTCGCTGCGCCGCCTGCGCGCCCTGGTGCCGAAGGAGTCCCGGTCGCCCCTCGACATCCCCGCCTCGCGCGAACCCGTGCCCGCGCTCACCGGGGAGAGCCGGCCGTGGGCGCTGTTCGACGCGGGCCACGGCGTCACGCCCGCCACGGAGGATGAGGATCCGGAGGGCACGCGCGCGGACCGGGACTTCCGGCTCGCGGTGGTGGCGGAGCAACTGGACAAGGACTGGCCCCTGACGCGCCTGTTGCTCGCGGCAACGCCGGAGGGGCTGGAGTCCTTCACGCGCTCACGTGAGTACCGGGCGCTCTTCGACGGGCTGGGCAAATCGTTGTCCCACGCGTTCGCGTCCTGGGCCCGCAAGCGCGCGATGGCCTCCCAGTCGGACGGCTTCGCCGCGGCGCTGTCGCTGGAGATGATGCTGCCGCACGCCTTCCTCCAGACGCCGCCAGCCCCGGCGCCCGGACAGGTGGCCCTGGCCGAGGACGTCCGCCTGGGCTCCTTCCCGGCGGACCTCACGGAGCTGGTGTTCGCCACACGCGCATTGCGGCGGCACCTCACCGGCCGTGCGTGGGCGTGTGGCGCGATGGAGCTGTCCGGCCTGGAAGCCCTGGCGCAGGTAGCAGCCCGGCCAGGCCCAGGGCCGTGGCGCTTCGCCATCCGCCGCAGGGCGCAGGGCTTCGAGGTCGTGACGCTGTCGCCAGGGGTGGTGGAGGGGCTGTGGGCGCTGGGAGACGGCCCGCTTCCAGTGGGGGACGTGCCTCCGGGGGCGTTCGCGGAAGGGCAGGCGCGCGGGCTCTTGCGGCGGGCATAAGGCGGGCGAGTTGTCGGAGGGTCAACGGATCCTTGCGCCCACCTGTCTGGTGGGGTACTGCCCGCCGCATGTCGTCACCCCTCGTCGTTGGCATCGCGGGCGGCACCGCATCCGGTAAGACAACGGTGGCTCGCAAGGTGCGTGAGGCCCTCGCCGACTGCCGGGTCGCCTTCATTGATCAGGACTCGTACTACCGGGACCTGAAGGACATGTCCCTGGCGGACCGGCGGGAGGTGAACTTCGACCATCCCGACGCGTTCGACATCGAGCTGCTGGTCAGCCACCTGCGCGCGCTGAAGGCGGGGCAGGCCATCCAGAAGCCCGTCTACGACTTCGTCACGTCCGGCCGCCAGCCGCACACGCACCGCGTGGACCCCGGGGACATCATCCTCATCGAGGGCATCCTCGTGCTGCACATGAAGGAGGTCCGCGACGAGATGGACGTGAAGATCTACGTCGACGCGGACGACGACCTGCGCATCCTTCGCCGCCTCACGCGCGACATCAAGGATCGCGGCCGCGACTTCGACCACGTGGTGGGCCAGTACCTGCGCCACGTGCGCCCCATGCACATGGGCTTCGTGGAGCCGTCCAAGCACCACGCGGACATCATCATCCCGCACGGCGGCAACAACGACATCGCCATCGGGATGCTCGTGGGAGCGCTCCGGGCCCGGCTCGTCGCCCCGCAGCACCTGGCGCGCTAGGCCCTCAGCGCCAGCGAAGGAAGTCCTGCACCGGCCCTCGCAGCCGGTGCGCATCCGACAGCAGGGTGCCGTGATCGCCCGGCCCCTGCAGCTCCACGAACCGCGCCTGCACGCCCGCCGCCGTCAGCTGGTGGTACGTGTCACGCACGCGGCCCGCCGGCGCCAGCGCGTCCGTGGAGCCGGTGAGCATCAGCACCCGCGCGCGGATCTGCGTGAACGTGTCCGTCAGGTCGCAGCCCGCGTACGCCGAGCACAGCAGCGACCACGCCGTCGGATCGAACGTCTCCGCGAACGACGCGGCCTCCGCCTCCAGGGCCGCCTGCGCCGTGGTGCTGTCCGGATACGCGGAGCCCAGGTGGTCGCGTCCGTACAGCAGCCGCAGGTAGTCCATCCGCAGCCGCGACAGCGTCTTGTTGGGAACGCGCTCGCGAAGGGGTGGGGTGTCCTCGTTGTCGGGTGCCATGCGCAACACCTGCGACGTGAGGCCCAGCTTCTCTCGCAGCCCCTCCGGCAGGGCTCGCGCGGCGCCCAGCACCACCACGCTGTCCACCAGCTCCGGGAACAGCGCCGCCAACCGCAGCGCGACGACGCCGCCCAGGCCCACGCCCACCAGGGCCCGGATGTGCGTCAGCTCCTGGGCCCGCAGGAACGCGGACACGCCGCGCGCCATGTCCAGCACGGTGAGCGGGGGCAGGGCCTTGCCCCAGAGCGCGCCGGAGTTCGGTTCCACCGTGATGGGCGACGTGGAGCCGAACGGGCTGCCCAGCAGGTTGGGCACGAGCACCGGCGTCACCTCCGGATCCAACGCCTTGCCGGGACCGATGAGCTCATGCCCCCAACCGAAGGGCTGATACGGAGCGTCCGGCCCGGTGCCCAGCGCTTGATGAGAATGAGACAGGTCGTGCAGCACCACCACCGCTTTGCCATCCGACGGTTTTCCGTAGGCCTGCCAGGCAATCTGGGGGTTTCCCAGCAGCTCCCCCTCCTCGAGTGGAAGGGGAACGGTGAACGATTGGATTCCCCCGGCGTGGAGCACGATGATGCAGGCTCATATCATTGCCTGCCCGAACGCACAGGAGCCTGACGCGTGAAGCGCTACTTCGGATTCATTGTTCTCATCGCCTTGGTGATTCTCGCCGCGGTGACGAGCTACCGCACTTCCGCCGCACGGACGAAGGAGGCGGAGCGGGATGCCGACTTCCGCCGGATCCAGTCCGTCTACCTGGAGCGCGTGGGCTGGATGCGCACCAACCCCGACGAGGCCTCCTACCGGGATGAGCTCAAGCCCTTCTTCAAGACGTACTTCGAGGACATCGACGCGCACCTGACTCGCTTCGAAGGCAACACGAAGTTCGACAACTACCTCCAGGAACTGGAGCAGCGGGAGTCGTCCGGCGGCGAGAAGAAGGACGCTCGCGCGGGGGACCGCAAGGCGTTCTACGAGTACGCGCGCAAGCAGTTCGACAGCCTGCGTGAGGGCAAATATCGCCCGGTGTGGACCGCGAGCGACAAGGGCATGCGCCTGGACATCGTGAGCTCCGACGTCGTGATGGTGATGGGCAAGCCGCAGATCCGCCTGCAACTGGCGCTCTGGGGCGCGCAGCGCGTGGAGAAGGACGAGGGCAAGGTGAAGAAGATGGTCACCAGCGCCTCGTTCGACACGATGTGGAAGCTCACCGACGCGAAGGGCAAGTTGCTGGGCGAGATGCGTGGCGCGGATCCGTCGATGAAGATCGACTACCCCGAGCGCCTCATCGCCGAGTTCCCCCCGCAGATGGTGCTGGGCCACTACGACCTGGACCTGCTGCCCTCGGACGTGTCGAAGCTGGAGATGACCATCCTCGTCGGCTCGCACGCGGCGTCCGGCGGCCAGGCCAACTCCACCTACGTGTGGAAGCTGGACGTGCCGTCGGAGTGGAAGCTGGGAGCCAACGAGACGTGGGAAGGCGCCACGCAGGAGGAGCGGCCGGAGGAGGAGATCGACCCGGCCAAGGCCTCCGCCAAGAAGGGCGGATAGCCCTTCGGTTCCGGAGTCGGGCGGGTAGCCCTTCGGCTCTGGAGTCGTGAGCCCTTCGCCGTCGTTACTCGACGACGGCGAAGTGGGACCCCAGCCGGTACGCGGACAGCGTGCCGGCGTCGTCCAGGAAGTACAGGTTGAGGCGCACGTCGGCCTGGAGCGCGACCAGCCCCACCCCCGCGCGCACCTCCGCGAGCACCTGACCGCCGCGAGGATCCACCGCGCGCACCACCTCGCCCGCCACCAGCGTCACGTCCCGTGCGGTGCGCGCCGGCAGCGCCGCGATGAGCGGTTCCCCCGCGGCCCCCACGCGCCAGTCCACCTGTCCGGACAGGGACACGCGGGCCGCGGCTCCGGACGCGCTCGTCACCACCACCGCACGCGGCAGCGGCGCCAGCGCATAGGGCCCCGGGCCCAGGTGCAGCGCGCGCTCCCAGACCTTGCGCCCGCGCGAATCCAGGCACACCAGCAGCCCGTCCTCGTCACGCATCCCCGCGAGGAACACGCGCTGGCCCATGGGCAGCGGTGGGGAGGGCAGGGTGAGGTCCGGCTCGTGCGTCCACAGCGCTTCGCCGGTGTGCGCATCCGACAGCAGCAGCGCCCAATGCGAGCCGCGTCCCAGCACGGCCAGGAACCGCTTGCCCCACGCCACCGGAGGGCCATGGAAGGGCATGGGCGAGCGCAGCCGGTAGCGCACCTGCCCATCCTCCAGGTCCAGTCCGTAGAGGTAGCCCGAGTCCGTGGACAGGAGCGCCCGGTGGCCCTGCGTGGCCAGCCATCCGCGCTGCGTGCGCGGCGGGGCCAGGCGCCACACCTCGCGGCCCGTGGCCTCCGCGAAGGCCACCGCGGTGCGGTCCTCCGACAAGGTCAGCAGCAGCCCGTCCTGACGCAGGAGGAGGGGCCCCAGCGGGATGCCGTCATGGTCATGCAGCCAGCGCGCGCCCGAGCCCCGGCCGGTGAATCCGAACACGCGCGCCCCATCCGCCGCCACCGCGTGGCCATCCGCGGACGCCGCCACGCCCAGGGACGCGGACCTCCGCCAAAGCTCCGCGCCGTCCTTGCGTGAGAACGCGCACGCCAGTCCCGGCGCGCAGTACACCGGACCATGCCGGCCCACGAGCAGCCGCGCCTCTTCCGGCTCCTCCAGCCCGCGCTGCTCCCACAGCTTCTCGAAGCGCAGGCGCCGAAGCCGCCCCGGGACCTTCAGCGGCCGGGACTCGCCGCGAGCAGGTGCGCTCTTGCGCTCGCGCGCCTCGCCCTGCGCTTCGGGGGGCTTTCGGGCGCCCCTCAGGTGCGACATGCCCTCGCGGCAGCGCTCCGTCAGCTCGACGAGGTAGGGGTTGGAGACCTGGACCCGGTGGGCCTCCGCGAAGGCCAGCCCCAGCGCCTCGCCCAATTGGAAGAGCGCGGACAGGAGCGCTCCGGGCTCCAGCGGGAACCAGGTGCCGGTGGGGCCTGACTTCGCCCGTTGCCCCTTCAGGTCCAGCGTCAGCGTGGGGCGCACGCCCGCGGGCTCGAACTCGAAGCGGGCCTCGCCCATCTCCACGGCGCGCGCCAGCTCCACCGCCTGCCGGGACAGCTCCAGCACGGTGAGGAAAGGCGGCCCCTGGGCACGCCACGCCTGCGGCCGCCCGGGCAGCGCGAGCCACACCTCGCCCGCGCCCAGCAGCGGCGCCAGCGCCCCGGAGGAACCCTTCGCGGGGCCTTCGCGGGAGGCCGGGGACACGTCCTTCAATTCGAAGCCGAACCCCGGCACGGAGACGGGCTCGATGCGCAGCGGGGTGGGGGGGAGGGGAGGGTCCTCCTTGTGGGGGGCGGGCTTGCCCAGGCCCTTGAGCGCCTCGCCCAGCTTCCGGGCGACCGTGGGGGAGAGGGCCTTGGGGGCGACCTTCGCCACGTCCTGGAGGAAGCGCTGGCCACTTTCCCGGGTCGCTTTTGTCAACTCCTCGGTGTCAACCTTGATAGGGGGACGCAGGAGGTGAGCGGGCCGGGCAAGGCTCGCGACAGAAAGTTCGATGTCCGGCCCGACGCGCCGGAGCACCAG
Organism: Corallococcus sp. bb12-1; assembly: GCF_026626765.1. Taxonomy (NCBI): domain Bacteria; kingdom Pseudomonadati; phylum Myxococcota; class Myxococcia; order Myxococcales; family Myxococcaceae; genus Corallococcus; species Corallococcus sp. bb12-1. Next base: position 179,611 of record NZ_JAPNJZ010000033.1, read on the forward strand.
TTCCAGATGCGCATCCGTCAACGAAACCTGGGCCATCCGGCGGGCGCCGACGTGCAGGGCCGCCACGGCCTCCACCAGAGCGGGAATCACCTCCGCCAGGGGCTCTTCCACGGCCCCGGACAACAGGTTCACCCCGTCCAGTTCCAGCGCGATGGAATCGAGCGGGGAGGCTGACGGTTCGCGCTTCCAACGCTGTCCGATGCGTATCCGGGTCATTTACGTTCGTTGACAAGCCAGTTTAGCGGTGGCTAGCATCCGCCGCCCATACGGACCTACATTTTTGTAACCGTTCGGAATTCTTGGGGATTACTCGATGACATTTTACGAGGCCGCGCTCCGAGTGCTGGAGAGCGAAGGTCGCCCCCTGCATTTCCTTGAGATCACGGAGAAGTCCATCCAGCTGAGCCTGCTGTCCCACATCGGCAAGACACCAGAAGTGACGATGCTGTCGCGTCTGGCTGCCATGGCGCGGCGGACGCGGGATCGCAAGGTGATTGTCACGGCGAAGGATACCTTCGCACTGACGGATTGGTCACTCTCCGAGGATGCCGAGGCACTTGCACAGACGGGCGTGATGGAGCCGCATCCGGAGGAAGAACTTCCTCCCCTGCGGCCCGTGGAACGCCACCCGGAGCCGCGCACGGACAACGTGCGCGCGTCGGGGCGTGGCACGGAACGCAAGCGCCGCCGGGACGAGGGCGACGAGGAGCGGGGTCGCAGGAAGCGCTTCCCGCCGCTGCCAGAGGTGGTGTTCGAAATCCTCAGCGAGGCCGAAGTCGGCCTGCGCACGGATCAGCTCATCGAGCGCGCTCGCTCCAAGGAGCTGTGCGCCGAGGAGACGACGGTGGAGGCGGTGCTCACCGCCCTGCTGGAGGACAACCAGCGCCGCATCGACGCGGGCCGCCGGCCCCAGTACTCCTTCAACCAGGAGACCGGGGAGGTGTCGCTGGAGCGCGCGGGTGCGCCGAGCGAGGCGCCGCCCCTGGAACTCCAGGCGGCGTTCGCGCAGGCCCTGGGCATCCCGCTGGAGGAAGGCCGCCCGGTGCTGGGCAAGCCTGTCGCGGGGGTGGAACCCCTGGTGGACGAAGCCCTCATCACCACCGCGCGCACGGCCCTCAAGGACGCGCGTCGGGCGGTGGCGCGCGGGCTGCGCAAGCGCCTGGGCGACGCGGACGTGGGCACCTTCGAGAAGTCCGTGGTGAAGATGATGCACGGGCTGGGCTTCCGCGAGCTGAAGGTCGCGAAGCGCTCCAAGGAAGGCCCCCTGCTCACCGCGCGCAAGCGCGAGGGCAGCGTGGAGTTGCGCTACGCGGTGCGCATGCTCAAGGGCACGCCGGGCGTGGACCGCAAGACGGTGCAGGAGCTGCGGCGCGACCTGGGCCACTACTCGGCGCAGGTCGGCCTTCTGGTGAGCGCGGGCGAAGTGCGCGGCGACGCGCGCTCCGAGGCGCAGGCCACGGGCTCGCTGGTGATGCTGTGGTGCGGCGATGCGCTGGGTGAGAAGTTCCTGGAGGCCAAGACGGCCGTCAACGTCACCCAGGTGGAGCTGTACGACATCGACGAGCGCTTCTTCGAGGCTGCGAAGCTGGACGCCGAGGAGGCCCAGCGTCGCCGCGAGGAGCGCAAGAGCGAGAAGCAGGCCCGCGAGGAGGGCGGCGAGGTAGAGGTGTCCGCCTCCGCTCCCGCCGCGGACCGCCCGGAGCGTGAGGAGCGTCCCGAGCGGGGCGACCGGCAGGAGCGTGCCGAGCGCCGTCGCGACCGTCAGCGTGCGCGCAACGAGGCCCGCGACGCGGCCGCAGCGCAGGGTGGAGCCGAAACGCCCGAGCCCAAGGCAGCACCGGTGGCCGCCGCGCCGCCGGCCGCCGACGGGTTCACGCCCACTTCGTCGGAGGAAGACGACTCCGACGAGGGGGATGACGAGGACGGGGACGACGACCTGGAGGCCGCCAGCGCCTTCGTGGGTGGAGCCAAGGAGGGCGCCGAGGGTGGTGCTTCCGCCGACGCTTCCGAGCGCAAGCGCCGCCGCCGTCGCCGCCGGGGTCGTCGCGGCCGTGGCACGCGCGGAGCGGAGGGCACGCCCGCGGGCGAGGCCGGCGCTCCCTCGACAGGCGAGACGGTCGCCGCCTCGGGTGAGATCGCCGCGCCTTCCGTGGGTGGAAGTGTCGGAGGCGAAGGGCTGGTCGCGCTCGCGGGTGAGGCACTGCCCGTCGCCGCCGACGCGGCCCCTGGCTCGTCCCACGGGGAAGCAGCCGTCAGCGCGCCGAGCGAAGGCAACGCGTGGCATGCGGGCGAAGCCGTGAAGGCCGAGCCGACGCCGGAGTCCGCCGATGCGGCGCGGTCCCGTGCGGAAGCCGCGCAGGCCGCGTCCGATGCCGTGACGCCGGGCGCGAGCCCCGCGTTGTCGCCCTCGGATGAGGCTTCCGACGAGACGTCCGCGACGCCTGCCGCCGAAGCGGCTGCATCCCCGAGCGAGCCCGTGGAGATCCGCGAGGCCCGCGAGGTGCACGAGGCACCGGTGTCGTCCGAACCGGAGACTCCGCCCGAGGGCAAAGAGGGCTGAAGTCCCTCACGGAATCGGGTGCGGTGGACGCGGGAGTGTTAGCGTAAGGGGGCCATGAAGCCGGCCCTGCTGCTCACCTCCTGCGTGCTGTTACTCGGGGCCTGCCGCTCGCAGGCCCCGCGCCATCCGGTGGCGCCGGTGGAGCTGTCCGGTGACACCGTGCGGGACAACGCGCTCCTGGGCTTCGGTCCGGATGGGGTGCGGGAGCTGTTCTCCGACGCGCTGGAGGGCTCCGGCCGCTTCGAACTGGTGGCGGACGAGGATCCGAAGAAGGCCCGTCCCTGGCGGATGTCGTTGGACCTGCCCTTCACCCGCGAGGTGCTGAAGGACGGCAATCCCCACAGCTTCGCGGAGGTGGGCGCCAACCTGTCCCTGGAGCGCTTCGGCGGCGCCGTGCCCCAGCACTACGAGGTTGTGGGGCTGGGCGAGGCGCAGGTGAAGGAGGACTCGGAGGAGGGCCGCCGGGTCGCCATGCGCGCCGCGCTGGAGAGCGTGCTGCGGCAGGTGACGGAGTCGGCGCTGATGCAGCTCTCCGCGCTGGAGCGCACGGACGAAACGCTGGTGACGGACCTGCGCGCCGCCGACGCGCGCATCCGCGAGTTCGCCCTGCGCACCCTGGCCGAACGCAAGCACCCGGCCGCCGCGCCCCTGTTGATTGAACGCCTGAAGGACACCAGCGACGCGGACGCGGTGCGCCGCACCATTGGCGCGCTGGCGGAGATGAAGGCGAAGAGCGCGGTGCCGGCCCTCATCGACCTGGCGCGCGGCCGCGACTCCGGCTTCCTGCAGGAGATCGTCTTCGCGGTGGGCGAGATTGGCGGCCCGGAGGCGGAGGCGTACCTGTACACGGTGGCCCAGGGCCACGACACGCCGTCGGTGCAGGCCGCGGCGCAGCAGGCGCTCGACACACTCTACGCATCACGAAACCACGCAACGGTGGAGGCGCGTGGCCAGGGCCACGCGGACCCTTGAGTATGAGGCAATCGCTGTCGACGGTGGGGGGCATCGCCCTCCTGGCCACCACGCTCGTGGGCTCCGGATGCGCGAAGCGCGTCGAGTCGGACACGCGCCCCGCACCCGAATCCATCGCCGAGTACTACCCCCTGGCGGTGGGCAACCAGTGGACGTACCGGCTGGACAAGCGGGACGACAAGCCCGTCACCGTGGAGATCGTCAAGGATCAGGACGGGTACTTCCTGGACAACCAGGGCGGGCAGCTCACGGTGGACGCCTACGGCCTGCGCGACCCCAAGCGCTACCTGTTGCGCGGCCCGCTGGAGGCCGGGCGCGGGTGGAACAACGTGGTGTCCGTGTCGTCCACGGAGCGCTACCAGCTCGTGCAGGTGGGCTTCGCGTGCCAGGCGCCCGCGGGGTCGTTCCCCAACTGCGTGAGCGTGGAGGGGCGCAACCGGGTGGACGCGAAGACGACGCTCGTGAACACGATGACCTTCGCCGCGGGCGTGGGCCTCGTGCGCGTGGATGTGGCCACGGAGCAGGACGGCAAGCGCGTGCCGCAGACGGAGCTGGAGCTGGTGTCCTTCAAGGTGGGGCCCGCTGGCGCCGCCGCGACCCCGCCGCCCGCCGCGAACTGAAGCGCCCGCGCATGGCCGTGGAGACGAACGAGCTTTCGCAGGACGCGCGCATCCTGGGCTTCCTCTCCGAGGGTGGCGAGGGCTTCATCTCCGGGGAGGCCCTGTCGAACCGGCTGGGCCTGTCGCGCACCGCGGTGTGGAAGCACGTGGAGGCCCTGCGGCTGAAGGGCTACCGCATTGAAGCGGTGCCCGCGAAGGGCTACCGGCTGGTGGGCCGCCCGGACCGGCTCTCCTCGCTGGAGGTCCACCCGTTGCTCACCACCCGCGTCATGGGCCGCGTGCTGCACCACCACGAAACCATCGGCTCCACCAACGCCACGGCCTTCCGGCTGGCCCAGGACGGCGCTCCGCACGGCACGGTGGTGGTGGCCGAACAGCAGACGGCGGGCAAGGGGCGCCGGGGCCGAGCCTGGGTGTCCCCGCCCGGCCTCAACCTGTACTTCTCCGCCATCCTCCGCCCGGCGCTGGCCCCGCAGCACGCGCCGGAGCTCACGCTGGTGGCCGCCGTGGCCCTGGCGGAGGCCCTGCGCGAGGCCGGCTCCGACGCGGCCATCAAGTGGCCCAACGACGTGCAGTTGGGGGGCCAGAAGGTGGCGGGCATCCTCACGGAGCTGTCCGCCGAACCGGAGCGCGTGCACTTCGTCATCGTGGGCGTGGGCGTCAACCTCAACGCCGGCCCGGAGCACTTTCCGGAGGAGCTTCGGGATACCGCCACGTCGCTGTCCCAGGTCCTGGGGCGCTCGGTGGCCCGCGCGGCCTTCACGGCGGCCCTGTGGGCGCGGCTGGAAGCCTGGCTGGACACGTACCTGGCCACCGGCTTCGACGCGGTGCGCACCCGCTGGAAGGCCCTGTCGAGCACCCTGGGGCAGCAGGTCCGGGTGCGGACGGACCGGGGGGACTGGGAGGGGTTCGCGGAGGACATCGATCCCACGGGGGCGCTGATGGTGCGCACGGCGGACGGCCGGGTGGAGCGGGTGCTCGCGGGCGACGTGGAGCAACTGCGTCCCCAGGGACAGACGCGCCCTCAAGGACGCGGCTGATTCTCGGGCTTCGCGGTAGACTGGCGCACGTGATGCTCCTGGCCATCGACGTCGGCAACACCAACACCGTGCTCGGCGTGTACGAGGGCAAGCGGCTGTTGGATCACTGGCGCCTGGAGACGAGCGCGCGGCGCAGCGCGGACGAGTACGGCATCCTCGTGCGCCAGCTCTTCACCTGGAGCGGCATCGACGCCGCGCGGGTGTCCGCCGTCGCCGTGTCCAGCGTGGTGCCGCCGCTCCAGTTCAGCCTGGAGAAGATGAGCGAGCGCTACTTCAAGACGCGCCCCATGTTCGTCGGCCCGGGCGTGAAGACGGGCATGCCCATCCTCTACGACAACCCGCGCGAAGTGGGCGCGGACCGCATCGTCAACGCGGTGGCCGCCTACGAGAAGCACCACAAGGGCCTCATCGTGGTGGACTTCGGCACCGCGACGACGCTGGACGCGGTGACGCCCCGGGGCGAATACCTGGGCGGCTCCATCTGCCCCGGCATCAACATCTCCATGGAGGCCCTGTTCCAGAACGCCTCCAAGCTGCCGCGCGTGGAGTTCGCGCGGCCGCCGCACGTGGTGGGCCGCAACACCGTGCACTCCATGCAGTCCGGGCTCGTCTACGGCTACGTGAGCATGGTGGACGGCCTCTGCGCGCGGATGGAGGCGGAGATGGGTTTCACCGCGAAAGTGGTGGCCACCGGGGGCCTTGCCCCGCTGGTGGCCAGCGAATCCAAGGCCATCCAGGAAGTGGATGAGTTCCTCACCCTGGAGGGGCTGCGCATCATCTACGGAAGGAATCACGCCTCATGAGCCTCGCTCCGGATCCCACCATCCCGCCCCCGCCGCCGGGCTGCCCCTTCAACGCTGAATTCCTGCCGCCCAACCTGCGCAAGCACGTGGACCCCAACGCCCCCGTGCCGCTGCGCATGATGGCCGCCAAGTCGCTCGTGCCGCTGAACCCGGCGGACATGCTGGGCGCGCTGTTCATGCTCACGTTCGATCCGGAAGCGAACGTGCGTGAGACGGCCGCCAAGACGTGCGCCACGCTGCCGGACCGCATCCTTGGCTCCGCGCTGCGCGACGAAGGCGTTCCGCCGCCCGTGCTGGGCTACTTCCTGGGCCTCTTGAAGGACAAGGAAGCCTACGCGGAGATGCTCGTCCTCAACTCGGAGACGCCGGACGACGCCGTCGCGGGCGTGGCCTCCACATGCAGCCCGAAGGTGGCGGAGATCATCTCGCAGAACCAGCTGCGCCTGCTGCGCCACGAGGACATCGTCCGCAACCTGTGCCTCAACCCGGGCGCCCCGGCGTCGCTCGTGGACAGCATTTGCGACTTCGCGGTGCGAAGCGGGCTCATCCTCGCGGACGTGCCGGCGATGCAGGCTGCCCGGGTGCGCATCTACGGCCCGCAGGCCGCCGCGGCGCCTCCGGATCCGGGCCCCACGGCGGCGGAGGTCCTCCAGGAGCTGGGGCCGGCGGCGGAGAAGGACGACGAAGCCCCGATGGAGGAGGGCAAGCGTCAGACGCTCGCGCAGCGCATCATGAAGATGTCCATCGCGGAGAAGATCAAGCTGGCGACGCTGGGCAACAAGGAAGCGCGCACGACCCTCATCCGCGACACGAACAAGCTCGTCTGCGTGGCCGTCATCCGCAGCCCCCGCATCACCGACGGCGAGGTGCTCGCGAGCGCCGCCAACCGCGCCGTCAACGAGGACGTGCTGCGCGCCATCTACGGCAATCGCGAGTGGACGAAGATGCAGAAGGTGAAGCTCGCGCTGGTGAAGAACCCCAAGGTGCCGCTCACCGTCACCATGAAGTTCCTCAACACGCTGCGCGACGCGGAGCTGAAGGATCTGGCGCGCGACAAGAACGTGCCCGCCGCCGTGCAGTCCTTCGCCAAGAAGCTGCATGAGAAGAAGACCGCACCCAAGAGGGATGGCGGCGGTCACTGAGAGGGCGCTCCGAGCGGTGCCGGGCTTCCGTGCCCGGCTTCGCTCCAGGAACCGCGGCAGGCGGGCCGGAAGGGGGAGGGCGGTCGTCCCGCGCCGTCCCCCGCTCACGGGGCCCGACTCCAACCGACGCTAGGCCGCGGCTTCCTCGTCGGCGTCGTCGCCCACGGAGGTGCCGGGCTCGTCCAGCAACTGCTGGGCGATGGCGAGCGCCTTCTTCGTCTTCTCGCGCAGCTTCTCGTCACCCTTGATGCGCGCGTAGAGCTTCGTCACGCGCTCCTCGTTGCGCACCGCCGCCTGCTCCAACTCGGTGATGCGGGCGCGCAGCCCGTCGGCATCCGCGGCCGCCTGGGCGCTCTGGGCGGACAGGTCCGCCTGGCTCTGGTCCAACTGCGAGCGCAGGCCTTCCGCCTCCTGCTGCGCGGCTTCCACCTGGGAGCGCAGGCCTTCCGCCTCCTCGCGCGCCGCCTGGAGGTCCGCGTCCTGCTGGGCCGCCTGGGCCCGCAGCCCTTCCACTTCACCCTGGAGCGCCTGCGCCTGGGCCTGGTGCTGATCCAGCTCCGCCTGGAGCGTGCCCAGCTTCGCGGTGGCGCCGCGGGCCTCTTCCTTGGAGGTGGCCAACTGCTGATCCACGCGCTTGCGCTCGGTGGTGAGCTGCTCGGTGCGGCTGGTGAGCGTCTTGATCTGCCCGTCGCGGCGCGACAGCTCCTCGTCGGAGGTGCTGGCCTTCTGCTCCAGCTCCAGGTGCTGATCCTTCAGCTCGATGATCTCCTGGTCCTTCTGGTTCAGCTCCGACTTGAGGCGCAGGATCTCCTTGTCGCGCTTGTTGACGGTGTCGCGCAGCGCGAAGGTGTCCTTGTCGTTCTTGCCGACGTTGGAGCGGGAGGTCTCCAGCTCCGTCGTCTTCGCCTGGAGCTCGGACTCCAGCGACTGCACGCGCTCCTCGGCCTGCGTCGCCTGTCCGCGCGAGTCCTCCAGCGCGCTCTGCAGCTCCGCCACCTTCGCGCGCAGGTTGCGCAGCTCCGCGACCTCCGCCGCGGACGGGCCGGTCGCCGCCGCCGCCGTGGCCACCGGGACCGCGACAGGGCGTGGCGCGGGAGGCGTGGGCACCGCGCGCAGCGGCGCGGGAGTAGGGGCGGCGCGCACGGGCACGGGCGTCGGCGCGGGCTCCGGATCCACCGGGGGCATGAAGCCGATGACGGTCTTCTCCTCCGGCTCGTCGCCCAGGTCGCTCAGCACGTCCAGCGAGTCGTCGTTGTCGGAGCCCAGCGAGTCGAGCGCGGAGATCTCCTCCTCGGCGGACGGAGACTCCAGCTCCGGCGGCGCGAGCACGTCCTCTTCCTCGGGCGTGCCCGTCACGGGCTCGGACATGTCTCCGAAGGCCTCGTCCAGCATGTCCAGGTCTTCGCCGGCCACCGCGGGCTCCTCGCCCGTGTCCACGGCGATCTCCTCGCCGAAGTCCGGCGCGGCGTCTTCCTTGCCGAAGTCGTCGCCCAGCGAGTCCAGCGTGAGGCTGTCGTCCACCACCTCGTCACTGGCCGGCAACTCCGGAAAGCCGATCAGGCCGCCCACGCGGTCCACCAGCGTGTCGGTGTCCACGGGCTTGGCGACGTATTCGTCCGCGCGCGCCTTGAGCTTGCTGTGCGCCGCGAAGCCGTCCGGGCTGCCGATGATGACGATGGGCAACGCCTTGAGGTCGTCGTCCTTCTTCAGCTTTCCGCAGATGAGGTAGCCGTTCTGTCCGGCGGAGAGATCCACCGCGAGCACCACCAGCTCCGGGCGCTCGCGCCGGATCAGCTCCACGCTGCCCTTGCCGTCCCCCGTCGTCTGCGCCGAGAACCCCCGGGCTTCCAGGGCCTGCTGCAGGGTGGCGGAGAGGGTGGCGTCGCTTTCGACGATCAGGATTCGCTTGGACATGAAGGAACGGCCGTCCTGGGGGTGCGGCGCGCAGGTGAAACACCACGAACGAGCGGCGGCGCGCGAGAAGAGAGACTCAGTCGAGGCTATCGGCCATGCCTGGGACCGTCAATCTTCACACCGGGCGCAACGCCCGGTATTCAGTCGAGCAGGCGACCACTCGGGCCCCGCGCCGTCAGCCGTGTATCAGGGCTGTAGCGACACGGGCTGGAGCGACACGTTCTGCACGCTCACCGACGGCTTCACCTGCGCGGGGCGCGGGATGCCGTTGGAGCGCAGCTCCTGATCACGCAGCATCTGCAGGATGGCGGCGTCGTCCAGATCCGTCACCAGCTCGTACGTGATGTCGTGATCCCGCCACGTCACCACGTTGTAGGCCTGGCTCGAATCCACGGCCACGTTCTCCACCGTGGGGGACTCCTCCACCGTCACCCGCCGGCCCGTCGCCGGATACACGAACACGCCGATGTTCCGCTTGGCCTCATTCGTGCGCCGGGGCTGGGTCTCGTAGCTGACGTAGACGACTTCCTGGCCGTTGAGCGTGGAGAAGCGAGCGCCCACCGGCTGCGCCTGCTGCAGGCGGGGCAGGGTGATGCGGTGCTCCACCTTGTCGTTGAACCACGCCTCAATCTGCTCCGGCGTGCCCGCGACGAACTCCAGGGGCCGCTGGCGCGTGTGCCGCTGCACCGCCTCCAGGATGGTGGCCCGCTGCGCTTGTCCCGACTGGTACGTCATCCAGGCGCCGCCCACCGTCACCACCACCAGGGCCACGGCCCCGGCGCGGATCCACTGGCTCACCTGGGCCCGGCGCTGCTCACGGTGCAGGCCGGACTGGATGCCCGCGCGCAGCGAAGCCGGCGCGCGCGAGCCCTGGGCGGACACGGAGTGCTTCGCCGCGCGCCGGAGCGTCTGGCGAAGCTGCATCTCCTCGTCCACCCGGGCGATACAGGCCGGGCAGTCTTCGAGATGCGACTCCACGTCGTGGCGTTCCTCGGGCTGAAACTCGCCGTCGAGGTACGGGTACAGCAATCGCTCGAGTTCCTGGCAGGTCATGGGCGCTCGATGAATCCAACCACGAACTAGCCTGCCTTCTTCCGTCGACGGAACTCTTCCAGGTCCGCGGGCGCGGGCGCCGGCACCGGATCGCCGTCATGACGGAAGACACCCTGACCCTGGGCGTACTCGCGCAGCGTCTTCTGCAGCAGCTTGCGACCGCGGAACAGGCGGCTCATCACCGTGCCCACGGGGCACTCCAGAATCTCCGCGATCTCCTTGTAGGAGAACTCCTGGAGGTCCGCGAGGATGACCACCAGCCGGAAGTCGATGGGCAGCGAGTCGATGGACCGCAGCACGTCGTCCGACAGGAGCCGGTCGAAGAAGTACTGCTCGGGGTTGGCCGCGAAGTCCGTCGCGTCCCGGCTCACGAAGCGCTCATGCACTGCCTCGCGCTCCACGCCCTCCACCACCGTGCGCTCCTTCACCTTGCGCCGGTACCGGTTGATGAACGTGTTGGTGAGGATCTTGAAGAGCCAGGCCTTGATGTTGGTGCCGCGCTCGAACTTGTCGAAGAAGCGGTAGGCCCGCATGCAGGTGTCCTGCACCAGGTCCTCGGCATCGCGCTCGTTCTTGGTCAGCCGGAGGGCCGCTGAATAGAGCGGATCCAGGTGCGCCAGCGCCAGCTCTTCGAATTCCTGCTTCGTCCGGTTGGGTTGCCTGAAGTCCAGCATCATGCTCCCGCCTTCCAGGGGCCCGAAATGATTTGGGGAATGCGTCGCCTGCCTAACGGTCAATCTATGCACCGGAGCAGACGGGTCAACAACGCTTTCCCCTGCCGCGTCGCCCGCATGCCCGCTTCTGATGTGCGGAGACGCCCGACGGGATCATTTATTCCACAGGGTGGGAACCAGAGGGGACACCCGGACGGATTTCCCCCCTGGCAACCCGGCCAGAACATGTCTGGCCGGCTGCTGGGCAGGCAGGCCTACTTCTTGCCGCCAATCGCGTCCATCAGGGGCACGTAGTCGTAGCCCATGTCCTTGGCGACGGCCTCGTAGGTGATGTGGCCGTTGTAGGTGTTGATGGCACGCTGGAGGGCGCGGTCGGCCTTGATGGCCTCCACCAGGCCCAGGTCCGCGATCCTCCGCGAGTACGGGCGCGTGGTGTTGGTGAGCGCGAACGTGGACGTCTGCGGCACGGCGCCGGGCATGTTGGCCACGCAGTAGTGGACGACGTCGCTCACGGTGAACGTGGGGTTGTCGTGCGTGGTGGGCTTGCAGGTTTCGATGCAGCCGCCCTGGTCCACCGCCACGTCGACGACGACGGATCCGGGCTCCATCTCCGCGATGAGCTCACGGGAGACGAGCTTCGGGGCCTTGCCGCCGGGGATGAGCACGCCGCCGATGACGAGGTCCGACTCGCGCACGGTGCGCGCGATGGACTCCGTGTCCGACGCCAGCGTCTGCGCGCGGCCGAGGAACACGTCGTCCAGGTAGGTGAGGCGCTCCAGGTTCACGTCCAGGATGGTCACTTCCGCGCCCATGCCCACAGCGACCTTGGCGGCGCACAGGCCCACCACGCCGCCGCCGATGATGGCCACGCGGCCGCGGCGCACGCCGGGCACGCCGCCCAGCAGGATGCCCTTGCCACCGTGGGCCTTCTCCAGGCACGCGGCGCCCACCTGGATGGCCATCTTGCCGGCCACCTCGCTCATGGGCTTGAGCAGAGGCAGGCTGCCGTCGTCCAACTGGAGCGTCTCGTAGGCGACCGCGGTGACCTTCTTCTTCAGGAGCGTCTTGGTGAGCTCCGGGTCCACGCCGGCCAGGTGGAAGTACGTGTAGACGATCTGCCCGGGCTGCATGCGCTCGTACTCGGGCGCGATGGGCTCCTTCACCTTCACCACCATCTCCGCGCGCTTCCACACCTCATCCGCGTTGGAGATGATCTGCGCGCCGACGCGCTGGTACTCCGAATCAGGGATGCCGGAGCCGACGCCTGCGTTCGTCTCGACCAGCACCGTGTGCCCCGCGCTGGTCAGCGCGCGCACGCCCGCAGGCACCATGCCGACACGGTACTCGCGGGTTTTGATCTCCTTGGGAACTCCGACGATCACGACTGCCTCCGGATAGGGGACTGCGAAAACGTGGCGGACCCATAAACCAGGGCCCCAGCGCTTTCAAGGCGCGCTCCGGCACCGTGGGGTGGGCTTGCGTGATGGGGCTCATTCGCTCGCACACATGACGCGAGGCGTTGGACGCGTCACGGCCGGCTCGTGTTAGTTAGCGGGCCATGACGCACGCGCCGAAACTGCTCTTCGCGGACCCCAAGGGCCGGGTGATGGAGCATCCGTACCTCATCGCCACCCTGCGAAGCGGGGAGGAACTCGTGCCGCCGCAGGACAAGCCCATCGCCCTGCCGGCGGCGGGGCGCCTGGTGCACCTGCCCGGGCGGCTGCCGGTGGGCCTCAACCCGGACTCCGGCGAGCTGGAGCTGGTGCGCGAGATGAAGATGGGAGGAAAAACGTTCGTGCCCAACGCCGTGGGCGCGCTCCTGCCGCCCGGCTACACGCGCACGTTCCTCCCTGGTGAGGTGAAGGGCGACGGGCCGGTGCTGCCGCAGTGGGCGTACACGGCGGCGGCGTGGGGTGAGAAGGGTCCGCTCGCGTGGGCCATCCACACCGACCGACGCTCGCACTGGGAGCCGGAGTCGTACTCCACGCCGGAGCTGAAGGGGCTCGTCACCGCGCACATGGAGCGCTTCCCGGACAGCCGCGTGCTCAAGCAGTTGAAGACGTGCGCGCTGCTCTACCGGTGCTTCACGTCGCAGAACATCTTCTATGCCCGCGACGAGGGCGCCATCCCCGCGTCGGTGATGTGCAACGCGCGCTGCGTGGGCTGCATCTCGGATCAGCCCGCGGACGGCCCCCCGGCCTCGCACGAGCGCATGGACGACGGTCCCTCCGCGGAGGAGATGGCGGCCATCGGCCTGTACCACCTGGAGCACGCGCCGGGCCGCACCATGGTGAGCTTCGGCCAGGGGTGCGAAGGCGAGCCGCTCACGCGCTGGAAGTACATCGCGGAGTCCATCCGCATCATGCGCGCGAAGACGGACCGGGGCTCCATCAACATCAACACCAACGCGAGCCTCACGCACGGCCTGAAGGCGCTGCTGGATGCCGGGCTGGATGCCGTGCGCGTGTCGCTCAACGCCGCGTCCAAGGGCCTCTACGAGGCGTACTACAAGCCGGTGAAGTACGGCTGGGAGGACGTGGAGGCCTCCATCGCGCTGGCGCGGGAGCGCGGGGCGTACCTGGCGCTGAACCTGCTGCTGTTCCCCGGCGTCACCGACCGCGAGGGGGAAGTGCAGGCGCTGGAGAACCTGGTGCGCAAGTACCGCGTGGATCAGGTGCAGACGCGCTCGCTGTGCATCGACCCCTTGCAGTACCTGGACGTGGCGCGAGGGCAGGGCGCGGGCGGCGAACCGGTGGGCATCCGCACGCTGTTGAACCGACTGAAGGCGGCGCGGCCGGGGCTCATCATCGGCAACTTCGCGCGCGGCCTGGATGAGCGGGAGAACGCCGCGAGCGCTCCGGGCGACGTGTAGGCGTCACCCCACGTCAGGGGTTTGACCCTCCGGGGGCGGACGGCTACAGAGCCGGGCATGTCCGCCTCCTCCCGCATTCCGCTCCGCCTCGCCGTCCTCTGCCTCTCCTCCAGTGCCGTCGCCGTCCTCGGCGCGTGCAGCAAGGCGCCCGAGGAGCCGGAGTTCGACCACGGGTTGAAGAAGCCCATCGTGCGCAAGCTGCGCGCGGAGCTGAAGGAGACGCCGTGTGACAAGGCGAAGGCGCAGGAGTACGCGCAGCTCCTGATGACCACCGGCGACCTCAAGGGTGTGACGAAGGCGTCGGACGACTTCGCTGGCGCCGGCTGTGGCGCCAACGTCGTCCTGCTCCAGCATGCGTACACGGCGAACGCGCGCCTGGAGCAGAAGGAGGGGGCGTTGAAGGCCGCCACCGCCCTGGTGGAGGCGCAGCCGACCAACGCCAGCTACCGCGTGTGGCGGGGACTGTCTCAGGAAGCGATGGGCCAGACGGAAGGCGCCGCGGCGGACTACCAGAAGGCCTTCGAACTCCAGCCGGATCAGCGCCCCATCCTCAACGCGCTGCTCAAGGCCTACGAGACGCTCAACCGGCCCTGTGACGCGCTGGCCGCGTACCAGCGCTACGTGCAGGCGAAGCCCACGGAGGCGAACAAGTCCGACGTAAAGGAGGCGATGCAGGTGCTCGCCAGCAAGACGACCTGCCCGGTGGATGCCGAGCCGACGGATGCCGGGGCGTCCGAGGCGGCGACGGCGCCCTGAAGAGGGCGGGGCAAGGGGACTACTCGGCGCCGGGGGGCATCAGCTCCTTGGCGACGAGGTTGCCCATCACGGCGTCCTTCGGGATGTAGCCGTCGGCACCGGCCTCGCGGCAGATGCGCTGCAGCTCCTCCACGTTCTCACCGGAGCACAGCAGCACCTTGATGCCCTTGAAGAGGCTGTTGCTCTTGATGAAGCGGCAGAACTGCTCGCCGTTCACGTTGGGCATGCGCACGTCCAGGAGCACCAGGTCCGGGCGCGTCTGCTTCTTCAGGATGATCTTCGTGGCCTTGTCCGCGGAGTCCGCGATGTGGACCTCGAAGCCCTTGGACACCAGGTCCGCTTCAATGATCCGCGCGGTCATCTCACTGTCGTCCACGATGAGGATGCGCGGCTTGCGCGCCCCGGGGGCCAGCGTCTTGGGCGCGGCGAGGCCGGCGGGCGCGGCTGGAGCAGCAGCGGGGGTCGCGGCCGGCACGGCAGCAGGGACAGGAGTGGGGGCCGCAGCGGGGATGTTCAGGGCCGGGGCGCCGATGAGGCCCATCACGCCTCCGAGCACGCCTTCCAGGCCGCCGCTCTTGAGGATGTAGCCGTCCGCGCCGGAGTTCTTCGCCTTCGCGGCCAGCTCCGCCTCCGAGATGTCGGAGTAGAGGATGAGCTTGGAGGAGACGTTCTTCACCTGCCGCAAGAATT
This sequence comes from Corallococcus sp. bb12-1, assembly GCF_026626765.1. Classification (NCBI taxonomy): domain Bacteria; kingdom Pseudomonadati; phylum Myxococcota; class Myxococcia; order Myxococcales; family Myxococcaceae; genus Corallococcus; species Corallococcus sp. bb12-1. The sequence continues at coordinate 194,707 of NZ_JAPNJZ010000033.1, forward strand.
CGACGACGTCGTCGCCGAACATCTCCGGCATGTTGACGTCCACGAGAATGAGCGCGAACGGACCCGTCGCGAGCTTCTGGTCGAGCGTGGTCAGATCGGGCGCTCCGCTGGCCTCATAGCCGGCGGCCGTCAGGGCGCGGACGGTGAGTTCCAGCAGCATCGGGCTGTCGTCAATGACCAGAACGCGGGACATCTTCCTCCTCAGGGGCTCCCGGCCCACAACCCTACACCTTTGGTTCCCGCCGAACCATCGAAACGGCGACCAAGCGGACATACCTGGCTGGACCCTTGACCCTTTTTCACTCTGTCCGGGATACTTCACTGCCTTGACCCCGACCTCCACTCCCCTCCAACGCGCGCTCCGACAGGCGCCGGACCGCACGCTGGCCGCCCAGGCCCGACCCGAGCAGGAGTTCTTCTGCTTCAAGGTGGGCGAGCTGCGCTTCGGCGTGCCCAGCGAGAACGTCACCGAGGTGCTGCGCGCCGGGCTGCTCACGCCCCTGCCGCGCACCCCCTCGTTCATCATGGGCGTCACCGGCCACCGAGGCCAGGTGCTGCCCGTGGTGGACCTCTTGCGCTTCCTCAGCAAGGGCGAGGCGCGCATCGGTCCGCGCACGCGCATCTTCGTGGGCGTCAGCGGCAACTACGTCTCCGGCGTGGTGGCGGACACCGTGCTGGGCCTGCGCCGCGTGCCCGTGTCGGAGATCCTCCCGCCGCCCCTGGGCGGTGACGCCGCCGCCGAACACCTGCTGGGCGTCGTGCACGGCGGCACCCCCCATGACGGGCTGAACCTGCTCAACTTCTCCAAGCTGTTGCAGACGGCCCGTCAGCGCGCGGTGGTTCGATGATGCGGCACGGCACGGTGAACGGGGTCGCGGACGATCGCTCCGCGGAGGAGCTGGGAGAGGTGGACATCCTCTTCTTCCAGATCGGCGACTCCGAATACGGCACCGACGCCTCGCAGGTGCTGCGAATCGACCGGGCCCTGCCGGACGACCTCACCGTGCGCGAGCTGGGTGTGCCGCACCGCGGCCTGCGCGCGCTGGTGTTCGACAGCCCGGAAGGCGAAGGCCACCTGAAGGTGGATGCCGTCAACGGGGTGCGCCCCGTGGCGCTCGCCGTGCTACGCCGCATGCCCGCCGCCGTGGTTGCGGCTCCCTATGCCGTGGGCATCTGCCTGGATGAAGAGTCCAAGCGGCCCGTGTTGCTGATTGATCTGGCGGAAACCTTGAAGACGCAAGGAAGGCACTGACACACATGTCCCTGGAGAGCCCCAACGACAAGCCCGCGGCCAAGTCCCGCGGTGCGAAGAAGTCCCCAGGCGCGAAGGCGGGAGCCCCCGAGGCCAACGCGGTGGATCCGCTCAAGCCCTTCACCGACACGCTGATGTCGGTGCTGTCCGGCAACCTGAACGCGCGCGTGCCCCACGACCGCGTCCTGGCGGATTCCACGGGCTTCGGCCACCTGCTCAACCAGGTGCTGGAGCAGTTCTCCTCCGCGGAGCACCGCAAGCTGGTGGCGGCGCAGGAGATTGATCAGGCGCTCGACTCGCTCATCATCCTGGTGCGCGAAGGCGACCTGTCGCGCTGGAACACGTCCACGGAAGACCCCCAGCTCGGGCCCCTCCTGGAGGGTTTTGGCAAGGTCATTGAGACGCTGCGCATCTTCGTGCGGGAGATCAACGAGGCCGCGCTGCGGCTGTCGTCCTCCGCCAACCAGGTGCTGGCGGCGTCCACGCAGCATGAGACGTCCTCCACCGAGCAGGCCGCGGCCATCCACGAGACGACCGCGACGATGGAGGAGTTGAAGCACGCCTCCGCGCAGATCGCGGAGAACGCGGGCAGCGTGGCGCGCGTGGCGGAAGAGACGCTGGGCGCGGCGCGCGCGGGTCGCGGCGCGATTGGCGAGTTCATCCAGGCCATGCAGCAGATCCGCAGCGACGGCGTCGCGGTGGCGGACTCCATCTCCAAGCTGTCCAAGCGCGTGGAGCGCATTGGCACGGTGGTGGAAGTCATCGACGAGATCGCGGACCGCTCCGACCTCCTGGCCCTCAACGCGGCGCTGGAAGGCAGCCGAGCGGGTGAGGCGGGCAAGGGCTTCTCCATCGTCGCGGCGGAGATGCGCCGGCTGGCGGAGAACGTCCTGGAGTCCACCAAGGAGATCAAGAACCTCATCACGGAGATCCGCGAGGCCACGGCCGCGGCGGCGGGCGCGGCGGACGCGTCCAAGCACGCCACGGAGTCCGGCGAGAAGCTGGGCGCGGTGGCGGCGCAGGCCGTGGAAGGCATCCTCGCCGGTGTGCAGGAGACGAGCGACGCGGCCCGGGTCATCAACCTGGCCACGCAGCAGCAGCGCACGGCCACCGAACAGGTGGTGGCGTCCATGGCGGAGATCGAGGACGTGACCCGTCAGACGACGCAGGCGTCGAAGCAGGCCACCGGGGCCGCCGCCGAGCTCACCCAGCTTGCGGGCCGGCTCGCCGAGCTCATCAAGCGCTTCAAGGCCGACTAGGCGTTCTCCTGAAGGGGAGAGAAGGGCTTCCGGGGGCGTGCTGAACCGCGCCCCCGGGCCTGTCACCCATGGACACCGAGGCCCTCAAAAAGTCCCTCCTGAAGAAGTTCCAGGAGGTCACGGCCGACCGACTCCAGAAGATCCAACTGGGAGTCATCGACCTGGAGAAGGAGACCGCGGATCAGGCCGCGGACGACGTCGCGCGCGAACTGCACACGATGAAGGGCGAGGCCCGCATGCTGGGCCTGGCCGCCATCGGTCAGCTCGCGCACGCCGCCGAGGACGTCCTGCGCGCCGAGCGCGAAGGCAAGACGGCCACCGAGACCGCCACCGACGTCATGCTCCGCGCATGCGACGTGCTGTCGGACCTCATCGAGGATCTGGACGCCGCGCACACCGGCTCCTCGGCCACCGAGGAGATGGTGAAGGCCCTGTCGGAGGTGTCCGGTCATCCGGTGCCCGCCCTGGGCCCGGTGCGCAGGCCCGCCGCGCCCGCGCCGCCGAAGCCCGCCGCCCCGCCGCAGGCCCCCGTCACCGCGGCCCCCGCCGCCGTGGCCACGCCGCGCGCCCCCGAGCCGAACGTGGTGCCGGCGCCTCCGCCCGCGCGCGAGGAGGAGGCCCCGAACACCGCGAAGGGCAACACCATCGCGGACCGCAGCATCCGCGTGAACGTGGAGGTGCTGGACTCGTTGGGCCTGCTCGCTGGCGACCTGCTGGTGGAGAGCGCCCGGGGCCGGCTGCGCAGCACGGAGACGGCGGCGCTCTTCGAGCGCTTCAGCCGCCTGGGTGACCGCTTCCTGCGCATGTCCGAGGAAGTGGATGTGCCGGACGCGATCCGCGTGGAGCTGGAGCGCGCGGAGGCCGACCTGCACATGCTGCGCGACGACGCGTTCCGCTTCGTGCGTCGCAACGGCGACGGCATCGAAACGCTGCACGGCAACCTGGCCCAGCTGGCGGACCACGTGGCCGAGGCGCGCCTCGTGCCGCTGGCCACCGTGTTCGATGCGTTCCCGCGTGCCGTCCGCGACATCGCGAAGACGCAGGAAAAGGACGTGGACCTGGTCATCGAGAACGCCGACATCGGCGTGGACCGGTCCATGCTGGCCGACGTGCGCGACGCGCTGGTGCACCTGTTGCGCAACGCGGTGGACCACGGCCTGGAGTCCCCGGACCTCCGCCAGCAGATGGGCAAGCCCGCCACGGGCCGCATCCGCATCCGGGTGCGCGTGGACGGTGACATGCTCCACATCGAGGTGGAGGACGACGGCCGGGGCATGGACACCGACCGGCTCAAGCAGGTGGCCGTGAACAAGCGGCTCCTGTCACCGGTGCAGGCCGCCGCGCTGTCAGAGCGCGAGGCCATCGAGCTCATCTTCCGCCCCGGCTTCTCCACCCGCGAACAGGTCAGCGAATTGTCCGGCCGCGGCGTGGGCATGGACGTGGTGAAGCGCAAGGTGGAGACGCTGGGCGGCTCCGTGGGCGTCTCCAGCCGCCAGGGCCGAGGCACCACCGTCACGCTGCGCCTGCCGCAGTCGCTGGCCCTGATGAAGGTGCTGCTGGTGCGCCTGGGCGACGACGTCTACGGCATGCCCGCCGCGGACGTGGTGGCCGTCATGCGCATCAAGCCCGATGACCGCATGGAGGTGTTCGGCACGCTGGCGGTGCGGCACCGGGGCAAGCCCACGGCGCTCGTGGCGTTGGGGCCGCTGTTGGGCCTCAACGGTGGCAACCGCTTCGACAAGCCTCCCGCGGTGGTCGTGCGCCACGGCGACGACTACGCCGCGCTGGTGGTGGACGGCTTCGTGGACGAGCGCGAGGTGGCCGTGAAGCCCTGCGGCGGCGAGTTCCTCAAGGGCGCGCCGTTCATCGCGGGCACGGCGGCGCTGGAGGACGGGCGCATCGCGGTGCTCCTGCACGTGCCGGACATCATGACCGAGGTGCGCCGCATGGCGCGTCCCGTCACCCAGGCGCCCGCCAGCCGACGGCTGCGGGTGCTGCTGGTGGACGACTCGCCCATCGCCCGCGCGACGGAAGGTGCGCTCGTCAAGGCGCTGGGCCACAACGTGGAGGAGGCACAGGACGGCGAGGAGGCGTACGCGAAGGTGCAGACGAACACGTACGATCTCATCCTCACCGACGTGCAGATGCCCAAGCTGGACGGCTTCTCCCTCACGCGGAGGCTGAAGGCCACGCCTTCGGTGGCGCGCATCCCGGTCATCATCCTGTCGTCGCTCGCGTCGCCGGAGGACAAGCGGCGCGGACTGGATGCGGGCGCGGATGCGTACCTGGTCAAGGGGGAGCTGGGCGTGGAGAGTCTGGCCCAGTCCATCGATCGGCTGACCTGAGGAGCCTCTGGTGGGCGGCGGCACGGCGGTGATGGGGATGGCGTTCCGGGTACTCCTGGTGGGGCGGGGCCTGCGCTCGTTGGTGCGCGGGCTCTTCGATGGGGAGTCCCTGGTGGCCGTGGGCCCACCCGAAGCGGAGTTCATGAACGCCGAGGAGGTCGTGCGGCGGCACTTCCCGGACATCGTCCTGGTGGACCTGAGCTCGTCCCAGGCCCTGGGCGCCATCGAGCGCATCATGGCCACCCGGCCGCTGCCCATCCTCGCGCTGCACCCGGGGGTGCTTACCGGGCAGCAGGCGTTCCAGGCGCTGGCCATGGGCGCGCTGGACGTGATGGACCGGCCCATGAGCCCGACCCAGGACTTCTGGTCCGCGGTGGGCCGCAAGCTGGTGATGCTGGCGCAGGTGAAGGGCGTGCGCTCGTCGCCTTCGGTGCGCAAGCGGCCCCAGGAGGGGCCGACGGCGCCGTTCCCCCTGGTGGCCCTGGCTGCGTCCCTGGGCGGGCCCAAGGCCGTGGCGCAGGTGCTGCGGATGATTCCGCGCGGTTTCCCGGCACCCATCGCCTACTGTCAGCACATCAGCCAGGGCTTCACGGAGGGGCTGGCGCACTGGCTGTCCACGGAGACAGCGCTGCGTGTCGTCGAGGCGACGCACGATGCGGGGATGGAACCGGGCACGGTGTACATCGCGCCCTCGGGAGGACATCTGCTGGTGAAGCCGGATGGCCGTCTGGAATTGGACTCGGGCCCTGCCCTGCGGGGCTTCCGCCCTTCGTGTGACATGCTGCTAACTTCAGCGGGGGAGGCATTCGGCCGGCGCTGCATTGGCGTCATCCTGACGGGCATGGGCCGCGATGGCGCCAGGGGTTTGAAGGAGATTCGCGAACGGGGTGGACGCACCATCGCGCAGGACGAGGCCTCGTGCGTCGTCTACGGCATGCCGCGTGAGGCGGTGCTGCTGGGCGCGGCGGAGCAGGTGCTGTCGTTGGAGCTCATTGGCCCGACGCTGGTGCAGTGGGTGGACGCGTGCTGACGGTCGGCAACAAGGTCCTCCAGCAGCTCGCCGCGCTCCTCCTGGAGCGCGCAGGGCTGAAGATCACCCCGGATGGCTACCACAGCCTCCGGCTGGCGCTGTCCACGCGCATGCCCGTGCTGGGCCTGAGCGATCCGGACAAGTACATGCAGCGGCTCATGAGCACCCACGGCGAGGAGGAGCTGCGCGCGCTCCTGCCGCTGGTGACGGTGGGCCACACGGAGTTCTTCCGCGACGCGAAGCAGTTCCGCGCGCTGGAGCAGAGCGTGCTGCCGGAGCTGCTCGCGCGGGCGCGGCGCGAGATGCGCAAGGTGACCATCTGGTCCGCGGGCTGCGCCACCGGCGAAGAGCCCTACAGCCTGGCGCTGGTGATGGCGGAGCTGGGCGCGCTCGCGGTGGAGGTGGACCTGTGGGCCACCGACCTGAACCTGGCCGCGGTGGAGGCCGCGCGGCAGGGGCGCTTCACCAACCGTCGAGCGATGGCCATTGGCCCGGACCGCCTGTCGCGCTTCTTCAAGCCGGTGGAGGAGGGGTACGAGGCGTCGCCCGTGCTGCGCGAGTACATCCGCTTCGACGGACAGAACCTGGCCGTGCCGGTGTTCGACAAGGTGGCGCCCGCGTCGTTGGATCTCATCCTGTGCCGCAACGTCATCATCTACTTCGACCTGCCCACCATCCGCGCGCTGATGGACCGGTTCCTCACCGCGCTGCGCCCGGGCGGGCTGTTGTTCCTGGGGTATTCGGAGAGCCTGTTCAAGGTCTACGATCGCTTCGAGATGATCGAAGTGGACGGCGCATTCGTGTACCGCCGGCCCCTCGGGGAGGATCCCCGGCCGCCGCCCCCGCGTGTGTCCAGCCCGTCGGATCCGCCGCTGCGTCCTGGCAGCCCGGAGTCCTTCGCGGTGAACCTGCGCCAGCGGCTCCAGGCCAACGCGGAGACCGCCGCGAAGCTGCGCAGCCCGGGGGGCGCGGATGCGCTTTTGTCCCGGAGCGGGGAGGCTCCGCGCCGGCCCACCACCGAGCTTCCCGCCATGGGCAATCTCACCGGGCGGCGCACCGGGGAGTTCCCGGCCATCCGGGTGGAGCCGTCGCGCACGCCCCCCACGCCACCGCCTGCCGTGGCGGCACGTCCCTCGGGTTCGTTCCCCGTGGTGCGCATGGAGACCCCTCGGGCCCCGCCTTCTCCAGACGGGAGCACCGCTCCGCGTCCGGGAAGCTCATGGCCGCAGCTGTTGCCGCCCGCGGAGCGCCCCAACATGGCGGTGCGCAAGATGACGGCGGGGGACTTCCCCGGCGCCATCGCGGGCGTGGAGCGGCTGCTGGTGGACGAGCCCAGTGACCTGGACGCGCTCCTGACGCTGGGCAACCTGTATTCGCTCACCGGCCGCAGCGCCAACGCGCGCGACACCTTCGCGCAGGCGCTCCAGCGCGAGCCCTTGTGCGTGGAGGCGCGCGTCTTCGCGGGCGTGGCGGCGATGCAGTCAGGAAGCCTGGCCGAGGCGCGCTCCGAACTGGCGAAGGCGCTCTTCCTGGAGCCCACGCTGGCCATCGGCCACTACCTGCTGGCGCAGGTGCAGGAGCGCACCCAGGACTTCGATGCGGCCCGACGCAGCTACCGCAACGCCGTCGCGCAGCTCAAGCATCCGCAGCGCCCGCTGGCGGGGCACTACCCGGAGATGCTCGATTCGGCGGAGGCCATCTCCCGCGCGGCCCGCTATGCGCTGGCCGCGCTGGAGGAGCAGCCGGGCTGAGGTTGAAGCCCGGCCGCGGTGCGGCTCAGTCCAGGTTGCCCTTGACCTGATCCAGGCTCTTGGACGGATCCAGCACGGCGCCGAACTTCTTCTGCAGGTACGTCTTGGCCTGACCGCGCAGCAGCATGCCGGGGTCGGTGCCTTCACCCACCACGCCCTTGTCGGTGATGACGAAGCTGGCGTCCAGGTTGATGCCCATCACCTTGCCGGCGATCTTCGCGCCCTCTTCACCCGTCCAGTCGGATTTCACGCCGTACTTGGAGCCCCAGTAGCTGAGGAGCTGCTCGACGCGCTTCTTGACCTCGTCCTTGGGAAGGTTGTGGGGGACCTCGAATTTCAACATGCCCATGGCGGTGACTCCTGTTCAGAAGGTGGCTGGTCCCTGCGGTTTAGTGACACCGGGCCGGAAATGGAACCGCCGTGTGGTGTTTGCCGGCGGGCGATGTCCACCGGTGGCCTACCGGGCGGCCTTGCGCTGGGGGCGGCGTGGCTTCTTCGGGGCCGCCTTCGCCGCCTGCTTCGGCTCCTCGCCCGGTGCCGTCGTCGGTTCGCCCCAGCGCTCCAGGTAGGGGCCCAGGTCGAACTTCTCCGCGGTGCGCAGGGAACTCATGGGCCGCACCTTTCCAATCACCGCGCGCTCCTGGAAGGGCCGGTCGTGCAGGCCCAGGATCCACATGAAGTTGGACACGCTCGCCGGATCGCGTCCGTCCACCGCGTAGGTGTCGTTGAGCCGGTGGATGCGGTCCAGGGCCTCCTGTGGCGTGGGGCTCCATTCGAGGATCTTCTTTCCCCAGAGCATGCGCAGGTAGTTGTGGATCCGCCCGCGCTCGCGCAGTTCCTTCTGGGACGCGTTCCAGAGCGCATCCTCCGTGCGGCCCTGGGCCAGCTGCTCGTAGGAGTACAGGTGCGGGCGCGGATCCTTCGCGTGGCGGGAGAGCGTCTCGCGCGCCCAGGGGGGCAGGGAGTCCACGGTGAGCTGTCGGGGCCCGGGCGTGTGGAAGCAGAAGTTGAAGCCCAGCTCGCGGCGCACGAGCAGCTCCTCCAGGAACGACTGCACGGCGGGATGTTCCTTCCCCTTCGCCGCGATGGCCGCGCGCGCGGCCTCGCCCGCGAAGAGGTTTCCCCAGTGCCAGTAGGGCGACAGGTTGGACTGCTGGCCCAGGCCCGGATCATTGCGGCCCTCCTCGTAGCCCTCCAGCCGCTCGTCGAGGAACGCGCGCAGCGCCTTCAGGCCCGCCTTACGACCTCCCATTTCGTCCAGGGGTTTCACGGAGTGATCCACCGCGAACGTGTGCAGCGCGGCCCGCGCCTTCACCGGGTCGGCGAGCTCGAAGTCCGGTTGCAGGTGCGCGCCCGACGCCTTCACCTTGCGTGGGGGCAGGGTTTGCTCCAGGTACTCCGGCCACAGCTTGCGCAGCTTGGGGCGCAGCGCGTACGCGCCCACCTGGGCCGCGGGGATGCGCTGCATGGGCACCACGCACGAGGCATCCACGGCGAAGAGCGGGACGTGGAGCGCCTTCGCCGCGCCTTGCAGGTGGCCCGGGATGATGTACGTGGGGAACAGGTCCGACACGATGGCCGCCGCGCGCTTGCCCAGCTTCGCGATCCGGGGCTTGTGCTCCTTCGCGGTGCGCGGCAGCTCCAGCCAGTACGGCAGCCCGCGCGCGGCGCAGCCTCTGGCCATGTCCGCCATGCCTTCCAGCGCCCACGCGTGGAGCCGCTCCGACGCGAAGGGGTAGTCCGGACGGAGGGCCTGGTAGACGACGACGGGCAGGCCCAGGTGGTTGCCCAGCGCGATGGCGGCATCGAGCGCGTGGTTCTCCTCCCACCGGTGGTTCACCATGCACCAGTAGAGGACGAAGTCCCGCTGGCCGGAAGGGAAGGGGGCGTCGTTCACCTCCTGGACGCGAGCGGAGTCGACAGCGAGTTCGGACCACGAGATGCCTTCGGGCATGGGACGGCGAAGATGCCGCATCCCGCGTGCGTGTCGCGGTGGGATTTTCGCTGCGTTGTGCGGTGGACCTCCTGTCCGCGCGAATGTTTCGTACGCGGCGGAAATCCAACACGTGCTCACGGGTTGTGGTTTTCTGCCGGCCGGCCGGACCCAAGGAGCCCCCTGCGTGGCACACCGTCGAACCTGGAACCTCCCTGTCACCGTCCTCGCTGTCGCGCTGATGTCGGCGGGCCTCGCCCACGCGCAGGCGGGAGGCACGTCTGTGTATCCGGCGCCCCAGCCGCCGCCGCCGCCCGCGCCGGGAATGTACGCCGCCCCGTCGTCGCAGGCTGAAACGCCTCCGTCCAACGACGCGTATCCGCCGTCGCAGTCCGCGCCTCCGTCCAACGACGGCTATCCTCCGTCGCAGGGCGCCCCGTCGAACGGGGGCTACGCGCAGCCGGGCTCGGCGAATCCGAACGACACGTATCCTCCCCCGAGCGACGCGCCCGTGCTCCCGCCGGATCCGGACCGCCTGCGCACCGAACCGCAGGCCCCGCTGACGGAGGGCCCTTCGGGCGTGCGGCAGGAGTCCACGTCCGCGTCGGAGCCCGCGACCGCGTCCAACTACATCCGCCCGCCCCCGGAGGACAACGGCGTGTGGCTGGATGGCCAGCGGCGCCGGGGGCCCTTCCTGTCCGGCCCCGGCAGCATGAAGTTCATCGCGCACCACACGACGATGGGCGCGCTGGGAGGCTTCTTCACGCAGGCGTTCTCGAAGGACTTCAGCATCGATCGCAGCTCGCGCGAGGCGATGCTCGCGGGCACGCTCATCGGCGCGGGCCTGGGCTTCGGCGCTTCCGCGTGGTGGCAGTTCAACAACTGGGTGGCGGAGCCCATGGCCAACTTCAGCGTGGGCAATTCGCTGGTGGGCTCCATGTTCTTCGCGGGCTTCATGGACCTCATCACCCAGGACCCCGGCGTGCTCACCTGGTCCGCGTTCCTGGGCGCGGAGCTGGGCGCGTGGCTGACGGCGGGCATCGGCGGCGGACAGCTTCCCCTCAACGACGGCCTGCTGGTGGCCTCCGGCGCGGGCTGGGCGGCGGCGTACAGCGCGCTGCTGCTCGCCATCGTCCACTTCTCCGGCACGTCCATCTCCGGCAAGACGTGGAAGGACATGCTGCTCATCGCCCCGGGCGTGGGCGCGGGCGTGCTGGCGCTGGCGACCATGCGCTACAACCCGACGCCGTCTCAAATCCTGCGCGCGGACCTCTTCGGCGGCGGCGTGGGCGCGGCGGTGCTGCTCATCTCCGGGCTGGTGCTGGGCGGCTTCAACCAGTCCACGCCCTACGTGCTGTCCTTCCTCGGTTCCGCGGGCGCCATCACCACCGTGAGCCTGCTGTGGGAGGAGAGCGTGGACCGCTCCGCGACGACGGTGCGAAGCGGGCATTCCTCCAAGGATCGGCCCTACAAGAACGTCTGGTGGTAGACGGCCCGGAGGGCGGGCGAGCAGGCGTCATGGCACGGAGGGAAGGCCAGCATCACCTTCCCACCATCCATGGCGCGCGTCCTTCCCTTCTCGGCCCTCCTGGCTTCGCTGGATCGCTCACTGGAGCCCGGCGAAAGCTCTTCCCGCGGTAACGCGGCCCCCTGGCCGGCGCATCTGCGGCCCCTCCTGGAGGCCGCGAATCCCAGCGCGGAGCTGCGCCGCATGCGCGACGCGGGCACGCTGCTGAAGGACACCCGCCCGTCGCTCTACGTCGTGGAGCTGTATGGTTCGGCGGGGAAGTTCTCCGGCCCGCCCCTGCGCTACCTCTTGTGCGCGCTGACGCCGGACGCGGTGGCGCCGCTGGAGCATGACCCGTACCGGCCGCGCGCGTGGGAGGTGGAGCCCGCCGTCACGCTGGTGGCGGACGACCATGGCGCCCTGCGCGCGCTCCTGGCGGAAGCCGCCGAGCGCGGCATCTCCGTCTGGAAGGGGGAATACGACGGCGCACCGGTGTCGCTCTTGCGCATCGAACCGTCACCGGTGTCCAAGCGCCTGCAGGCGGTGCTGGACGAGGCGCCCATGCGGCCGCTGGCGGCGCTGAGCGAGCAACGCCAGACGCTGGCGGCGGTGGTGCCCCTGTCCGAGCCGGGCCTGGAGCTGTGCCCCATCCACCGCGCCCTCAAGGGCGTGACGACGTTCCAGGAGGAGACCTTCCTCACCCTGGTGGCCGCCTACGCGCGCGTGACGGACGTGGACGCGCCGCTCACCACGCCGCAGGGCATGGCGGCGGCTCGCGAGCGGCTGGCGACGCTGGTGCCTGGACAGCACGCGGTGCTGCTGGTGCTGCCGGGAGGGCGGGGGAAGATCCTCCGCTTCCGGCAGGGGCTGGACCTGGCGCACCTGAAGGGCGCGCCGCGCAGTCCCACGTTGAGGAGCCTGGACCTGGCGCTGCTCAACGCGCTGGTGCTGCGCACGGTGTTGGGCATCCAGGATCCGGAGGCGTCGGGGCATCCCCAGGTCTATCCGGTGCATGGCCTGGAGGCGCTGGTGCAGGGCGTGGAGACCGGCACGTTCCAGGCGGGGTTCGCGCTCAACCCGCCGCCCGTGTGGGAGGTGCGCGCTGTGATGGAGGCCCAGGCCACGCTTCCGCCGCGCACCCTTCGCGTGGAGCCGCGCGTGCCCGCCGGCCTGCTCTTCCTGGACCCGGGAGCCTGACGCTTCCGTGCGGGCGCTGACCGGAACCCCTCAGGACTGGCGCTGCAACCGGGCCTGTTCTCCCTGGCGGAGCGCAACGTGTATCTCAACCGCTGCGAGGGCGCGGTGACGCTGGTGCAGGGCGACCTGCGGCAGGTGACGGAGATGTTTCCCGCGGGCAGCTTCGGCCACGTGCTGTGCAATCCGCCGTACCGCGCACGCGCCGCGGGCCAGCGCAACCTGTCGACGGAGAAGGCGCTGGCGCGGCATGAGATCGCCTGCGAGCTGCCGGACGTGGTGTGCATGGTGCATCCGCGCGCGGACCGGCCCGCGAAGCTGGTGCTGCTGCACGCGGTGAAGGGCGGCCGGGCGGACCTCACGGTGCTTCCCTCGCTCGTCGTCCACGCGGACGATGAACACGCCTTCACTGATGAGGTGAACGCGATGGTGGGCTGAACAGACAGTCCAGGGGCTCGGACGCCCAATCCGTTGCGTCGGACGGGTGAGGTCTGACGCGTCTGTGATTCGCCGGCCGGGCGTTGACTCGTCAAGCAAGGCAATGGCAGAACTGCCCAGCCGCCCATTGGGGAGGGCAGCTGTTGTGTCTATTCCCGGAACGCAGGGATTCAATTGAAACGTGCTACAAGTCTTGTCCTGGCCGTGAGCCTGACGGCGTCGACGTCTGCCTTCGCCACGGACCCCTTTCAAACGTCCTCCCACTCCATCACCAGCCCGGCCAATGAGTTCTGGAACATCTATGGGTTGGGCTGGCACCTGACCGGAACGACGCTCTCTGGGACGCGGAGCAACTCGTCGTATGGGGCGAACACGGCCTGGAATGAGTGGGATGCGCTGAAGTTCGCCTGGACCAACGATTACAATGCTCGCAACACGGTGGTGGGGTTCGTCCAGGGCTCGCTCGTCAACGGGGTGACGACCCCGGCGAACCCGAGCCCGTCGCTCGACCAGCCGACAGGGTACGTGTGGTCCTGGCAGCCGACCGGGGACGTGTTGTCCTGGAAGGAGCGCTGGCCGGATGACTGCGTGACGCCGCAGAATCCCACTCCATCGCCCCGGTGCAAGCGGGCCCACGAGCGGGTGGGATCCTTCCACTACGATCAGGTGCCGGCCTACATCAATGGCATCCACCTGCTCTACCTCTGGACCCGTGACGCGACCTTCCTGACGACCATGCTCCCGCGCGCGGAGATCGTCATGGACCAGTACCTGCTGGGGACCATGCAGGGAGCTTCGGGCCTGCTCATCACTCCGGGGCTCGAAAACCAGGGTGACGCCTTCGGGCGGCCGAGCACCTACATGGATCAGATCCGCTCGGGCCATAAGGACGGCCTCGTGAATGCGTCCTTCTATTCGGCGTTGTTGGCCATGGGAGACCTGGAGGAGGCGGCGGGTAATGCCACCAAGGCCCTGACCTACCGCAACCGCGCCGCGACCTTCCCCGCGCAGTACCGCGCCGAGCTCTGGACGGGCAACCGCTACGCGGGCTGGCGCGACGTGAACGACGTGCGGCACGATGCGGGATACACCTACGTCAACCTGCCGGCATTGGTCCGCGGCCTGCCCACTCCCGCGGATGCGGAGCGCGTCCTGGCCTGGCTGGATGCTCCCGTCAGTCCGACCGAGCGCGGTGCCCACATCGGGAGCACCTCCGCGTACCAGAGTGTCTTCGCGCCGCGGGCCAACACGTCTCCCGTGGTGACGACGGAGTGGGATTTCTGGTCCAACCCGGATCCGGATCCGCTGACTCCGGAATACACGGAGATTGACCCCCGCCGCTTCGGTTCGCACTTCCAGAACGGCGGAACGTTCCTGTGGGTGGCCTATTACGACATCATGGCGCGGCTGCGTTACCGCCATGCCGATGATGCGTTGACGAAGTACCAGCGCATGCTCACGCGGATGACGCGGGACCCGAACTCGCTGGCGTTCTGCGACGGCTTCCTCTGGTGCAGTGGCCCGCTCTGGCATCAGAACAGCTTCGGTGAGCTCAACGGGGAAGTGGGGGTCAACGGTGAGTTTTCCGAGTCAGGCCTGGCCGTCCTTCCGCTGCTGTATGGCTTCATGGGCGTCAGCGCGGACCTCCAGGGGCTGCACGTCGCGCCGGAGTTGCCGACGGCGCTCATCTCCGCCTCGACGGCGGGCGTGGACTACCGGGGCTCGTCGCGCACCATCCGGGTAAGCCGGGGCCAGCTCGTTGAACACCAGTCCGAAGTCATCGAGGCGACGAACGTGGGCACCTCGCTCTTGATGCAGACCTTCCTGGGCGTAGGGCCCTTCAATGAAGTGGGAGTCCAGGTGGGCACCTACGGCGTGGATGGCAAGGCGTTCACGCTGTCGCTGGAGTCGTCCTCCAACAACGGGCTGGCCTGGTCGCCCGTGGTGACCCGGCGTCTGACGGACGTGCAGGACAATGCCTGGGTCTACATGGCCGTGCCGCCCCAGGGGACGGGGCTGATGTACCAGCTGACGGTTCGAGACCCCTCGGGCAGCCTGGCGTGGTGGCGCGATCCTTCCTCCACCGTGTGGGGTTCGGCCTCCCAGGGGGGCACCTCGTTGACGGGTGACTTCGCGTTCCGCGTGGTGGACGCGCCGCAGAGCGTGCTGCTCAGCCAGGGAATGGGAGACGTGGCGGACGCGCTGAACGGAACGCTGGGACAGGTCTTCGACACCACCCAGCCGTTCGACCGGGCGACGCTGCACATCGGCACCTATGTCTCCAGCACTTCGGGCTTCACCGCGAAGCTGCTCCGCGACAACGGAGAGGGGTGGAAGCTCATGGCCCAGCAGACCTTCAAGAACGTGGTGGACAACTCGGACGTGCCGATGAACTTCGCCTCGATGAAGCCCGGCCGCTACTACCTGGAGATCACCGACGAGGTCGGCAGCATCGCCTGGTACCGCGGCACCACGAGCAACCTGGGGGCGCTTTCCTGGGCGACCCAGAATGGCATTTCGCAGCCGGGCAACCGGATGTTCCAACTGTTCCGCGGGCAGTACCGCGTCGAGGTGCCGGAGAAGGGCGTGGACACCACCGTCCTCGCGGGTGACCGGTACACCATGACGAACTGACGGGAAGGTTCCGCAGGGAGCGGAAGGCGCTGTCCTGGCGCATCCCGCTCCTTGCGCGGAACGGTCCTGGCGTAGAGTGCCCGCCCTGGGGCTCGGACCGGGAGTCCCCTGTCTCATCCGAAAGCAGGACGTGATGCGCGTGGGCTCACGACGAATGGCCTTGTCCTGGATGGACGGGTTGGCGCTTGCCCTGGTGCTCTTCAGCGCCCCGGCCCTGGCCCAGACGCAGTCGGACCGGCTCTATGTGGCGTACGGCGAGTCAGGGGGCGGCACGCTGGACGCAGGTGGCCTCCAGCTCCAACGGCGACGGCAGCTGGACCTGCGCGTTCCACTGCCCCCCATCGTGCTGGGCCGCACGTACCTGCTGCCTTCGCTGGGCTACGAGATGAGGTGGCTGGGCGTGCAGGCACCGCCCCAGGGATTCGCCGGGTCGGGCGACGATGACGTGGGGCGCAGCTTCCACCGCATCCAACTGGGCCTGACGCTCATCCGTCCCGTGGTGCCGCGCTGGCTGCTGATCGCCGGGGTGATGGGCAGCACCCGCACGGACTTCAAGTCGTCCTTCGACCTGGGCCTGGACACCACCTGGGTGGCCTTCGCCATGGCCAACCACCAACTGGGGGAAGAGCCCGGCTTCTCGGTGACGTTCGGCCTGGTGGCGCTGTTTCCCTTCGACCTGTTTCCCGTGCTGCCCATGGCCAGCCTGAACTACCGCCGGGGCCCCTGGATTCTCGAGGTGGGCCTGCCCAAGCTCACGCTGCTGCATAAGCTGGGCGACACGGTGGAGCTGGGACTCGTGGGCGGCTTCGAACAGCAGGTGCTCCGCACCCGCTTCGAGCCGGAGGCCCAGGGTCTGGGCGCGTCCTACCTGCGCGAGACGACCGTGCGGGTCGCGCCCACCGTCAACGTCCACCTGGGCCAGGACCTGTGGCTGAGCTCCGCGGTGGGACTGTCGCTCATCAATGACCTCGCGCTGCTCGACCGCCAGCGCGACAACCTGAACATCCAGGGGTTGGGAGCAGGGCCCACGCCGTATGCCCGCGTGGTGCTCGGCTGGCGTCCGCAGCTGGGCCGTCCGAAGGCCCGCGAGACGCGCTCCGTCCGCTGAAAGCGCGCTCGGGGACCTGTCCGCTACGGCGTGGGCTGCGCGTTCTCCGCCGTCTTGCGCTCCTCGCGGCACCAGGCGAGCTGCTCCTGGATGGCCTCCAGGGGCACCGCCAGCTCCAGCTTGAAGGACGTGCCGTCTGGCCGCACCTTCGCGAAGTCCAGCAGCTGCGCCAGGTCCGTGTTGCCCTCCGACTGGGCCTTCATCCGCGCCATGGACAGCATGCCGCCCAGCGACTTGCCCAGGTCGGTCATCTTGTCCGCGTCCAGGCCGCTCACGTTGGCCACCATGGCGACATCGCCGCTGGTGTCCAGGTGCAGCTCCACGTTCTGCGCCACGTCCATCAGGCGCTGCGCCAGCTCCTGCTGCCCCGGGCCCAGCAGCTTCGCGATCTGCGAGACCGCGAGCACGCCGTACATCTCTCCGTAGGTGCTGTTCTCGTCGAGCAGCGGCGGCCCTTCCTCCGTCCCGCGCCCGTCCATGCGGTCCAGCACCGTCTTCACCTCGTCCGGGTTGCGGCCCACCACCAGCATCTGGTTGTTCCAGGTGCCCACCGCGTTGTCCATCCGTCCGCGCCGCGTGCCGCCGTCCGGCAGGGGCATGGCCGTGTCGCCCGCTTCGTACACGCGCGCTCCCGGCCCGTGGTCCGACGACACGCGTTCGCCCAGGAGCTCCTGATAGTGCGCCTTGCTGAAGTCGCCGGAGAGGATGAGGCCCTCGTCGGTGATGACCATGCGGTCCAGGTCCTGGAACGGATCCACGCCGCTCAGGGCCTTGAACTGCTCCAGGTTCTTGCCGCCGTCGCGCATCAGGCAGTCCATCAGCAGCTCACCCAGGGGCGAGTGCCGCAGGGCGTTCGCCTCGATGACCACCGCCGTGCGTCCGGGGCCGCGTGGCAGGGCCGCGAGCAGCGGGTCGCGCGGCTTCGCGGGGGCCTGCGCCACGCCCGCGTCCAGCGTGGGCATCACCCAGGTGCGGCGTTTCTCCGCGCGCTCGAAGTCCGGGCCGCGCATCCGCGAGGGGAAGTTCACCTCCGGGGCCGGGGGCGGGCCGGAGTCTCCCTGTCCCCAGAACATCATCACCGCGGCCACCGCGAACAGCAGCAAGGCCCCGCCCAGCCACACCTTCCTGCGCCTGCGCGAATCCATGCTCAGCAGTCCTTTCCTTCGAAGTGCCAGAAGCCCACCGCGAGCGCTCCCAGTCCGAACACCAGCACGCCGCCCAGCAACATCCCCAATGAACCCGGCAGGAGCGGGGTGTTGCTCGCGAGGTCCGCCGCTCCGACGGCCAGCGCCGACAGCCGGGGCAGCACCAGCGTCACCGCGTCGAAGGACGCGCGGCCGACCCCCGCCTCCAGGTACCGCGACACGTCCGCGCGGAACCCCGCCAGGATGCCGCCCACCAGCAGCACGAAGCCCGCCGCCGAACACAGCGCCGCGCTGCGCACCAGCGTGGCCGTGGTCAACATCACCGCGTACACCGCCGCGAACCCCACGCACGCCAGGCCCCCCGCGACGAGCGGCCCCACCGTCCAGTACCCCGTCTTCACCCCGAAGATGAGCGTCAGCCCACCCGCCGCGTACACCGTGCCGCCCACGGCCAGCGTCATCACGCCCAGGAAGGTGCCCGCCAACAGGTGCCAGCGCTGCAAGGGCAGGGCGAGCAGGTGTTCGATGCGGCCGGGCGACAACAGGCCCGGCGCGAAGTCCGAACACGCCACGATGCCGAAGAGGATGCCGCCGTAGAACACCAGGTAGGCCGCCGCGCGGAAGATGGGCCGCAGCGCCACGTCCACGGACACGATGTTGGCGCGCACCACGTTGCCGAAGAGCCGCGTCGCCGCGAGCGCTCCGTCCACGACCTCCAGCTTGAGGCTGAGCGCCACGGTGGCCAGCACCAGCGTGAGCCCCACCATGAACGCCAGGATGAACTTGCGCGACGCCGCCTCGCGCAGCACGTACCCCGCGATGACGAAGACGGGATTCATGCCGCCACCCCCGGGCTGCCCACCGCGCCCAGCAACACCGCTTCCAGATCCGCGCCCTCGCGCCGCAGGTCCACCAGCAGCGCGCCGGAAGCCCGCGCCCGGTCCAACGCCACGTTGAGCACCGTCACATCCGCCGCGTCCACCACGTAAACCCCTTCCGCCTGGGCGCCTTCAACCAGAAGGCCCGGCGCTCCTGCCGACTCCGAAGCGGGACCACCCACCAGCACGAAGCCCGCGGCCTCCAGGGCGGAGGCCGGTGCACCGGGCGCGAAGCGCACGCGCCACCGGGCCCCGCCGCGCGCCAGGTCCTCCAGCCGGCCTTCGCGCAGCACGCGCCCGTCCGCGAGGATGGCCACCCGGTCGCACACCCGTTCGGTCTCCGCCAGCAGGTGCGAGTTGAGGAACAGCGTCACGCCCCGGCGCACCTCCTCCTGGAGGATGCGGCGCACCTCCAGCCGGCCCATGGGATCGATGCCGTCCGTGGGCTCGTCCAGCACCAGCAGCGCCGGGTCTCCCAAGAGCGCCGCCGCCAGCCCCAGCCGCTGCCGCATGCCCTTCGAATACCCGCCGATGCGCCGGTCCACCGCGTCCGACAGCCCCACGCGCTCCAGCAGGCGCAGCAGCCCTGGCGCATCCGGCTTCAGCCCCTTGAGCCGCGACACGGTGGCCAGGAACGCAGGCGACTTCCACGTGCCGGGCAGGTGCAGCCGCTCCGGCAGATACCCGATGCGCGCGCGGATGGCCGGATCCTCCGGGGAGCCGCCCAGCACCCGCACCGTGCCCGCGGTGGGCCTCACGATGCCGAGCACGCTCTTGATGAAGGTCGTCTTGCCCGCGCCGTTGGGGCCAATCAGCCCGAAGGCACTGCCCGCCGGGACGACCAGATCCATGCCCCGGAGGGCCTCGTGGCCGCCGCGGCCGAACGCGCGGTGATAGGTCTTTCGCAGGCCCTGCACTTCGAGGGCGGGAGGGGGAGTCGTCACGGTTGCGACTGTAGACGACCCACGAGGGCGACGATTGCCTCCAACTCGTACGCGGGGGAGGGGCGAGCGGGCCTGAAACTTTCCATCCGCCCGCGTCCGCCTATTCGCGTCGCTGGGAAACACCTTGCGCACCCTCCCAGGCCGTGGCGCGCCGCGACACCCCGTCGTTCCAGGGCGTTGCGTTTCTGGGGGCTCCAACGGTGTCCTTGGTCCGCGCCCTGCAAGCCTTCAGGGGGACACGCGGCAATCACGCGGCACACCTTCAGGGAGTCACTGGCATGACGTGGACGAACGGAACCGAGCAGCAGCTTCAGGACGCACGCCGCGAACTGGAGGCGGCCGAGCAGGATTTGGCCAGCGGGACCGAGGCGGCTCGGGTGCGCTATGCGCGGGCGCTGTACGAGGCGGACCTCGCCCACCGGCGGGCCGACCGCATGGCGCGCGACAGCCGCCGCCAGCAGCAGAGCTGGCGCCCCGTCGCTGGCTGAGCAGGCAGGTGGATGCGAGGGAAGGGGTGAAGCGCGCGGCCGGGCGGTTTATACCGGCGACCCATGGCCCACCCCGTCCACCGCCCCCGCCGGCTGCGCCGCTCCGCGGCCCTCCGTGACATGGTGAGAGAGACGCGTCTCTCTCCCACGGACTTCATCTACCCGCTGTTCGTCGTCGAAGGCCGGGACATCCGCCGCCCCGTGTCCTCCATGCCGGGGGTCTTCAACCTGTCGGTGGAGCACGCCGTCCAGGAGGCGAAGCACGCGAAGTCGCTGGGCGTGCCGTCCGTCATCCTCTTCGGCATCCCGGACCACAAGGACGCGGAAGGCACGCAGGCCTACGCGCGCGACGGCATCGTCCAGCGCGCCATCCAGGAGATCAAGGCGGCGGTGCCGGACCTCCAGGTCATCGCGGACGTGTGCCTGTGCGAATACACCGACCATGGCCACTGCGGCGTCCTGGATGGTCAGCATGTGGCCAACGACGCCACCCTGCCACTGCTCGCGCAGATGGCCGTCACGTGCGCGCAGGCGGGCGCGGACATCGTCGCCCCGTCGGACATGATGGACGGCCGCATCGGCGCCATCCGCAAGGCCCTGGACGAGGTGAAGCTCACCGACACGCCCATCATGGCGTACTCGGCCAAGTACGCCTCTGGCTTCTACGGTCCGTTCCGTGAGGCCGCGCAGAGCACGATGAAGTTCGGCGACCGGCGCGGCTACCAGATGGACCCGGGCAACGTGCGCGAAGCCATCCGCGAGACGGCGCTGGACGTGGAGGAGGGCGCCGACTTCATCATGGTGAAGCCCGCCCTGTCGTACCTGGACGTCATCCGCGCGCTGCGCGAGAACTTCGACCTGCCGCTCGCCGCGTACAACGTCTCCGGCGAGTACGCGATGCTCAAGGCCGCCGGCCAGAACGGGTGGCTGGACTACGAGCGCGTGATGATGGAGGTCCTCACGTCCATCAAGCGCGCCGGGGCCGACCTGGTCATCACCTACCACGCCCTGGAAGCGGCCAAACTCCTCTAGGCAACACGCCGGGCGCGACATCGTGGCGGAGAGCTTGATTGGCTCCGCCGCTTGCGCCCAAATGGTCCCCACACGATGCCCACCCAGAAGAAGCGGCCCGGACGCAGAACCGCGAAGCCTCCGCCTCGACGCGCCCCCGCCACCCGCAAGGGTTCGCGCGCGGGCAAACGCCCGGGCCAAGGCCGCACCCCCGTGGTGCGGGCTCCCGGTCCGTTGCAGTACAAAGTGGTGGAGCTGTCCACGGTGGACGAGGGAGCGCTGGAGCGCACCTTGAACGAGTGGACCGGCAAGGGCTGGAACCTGGACGGCGTGCAGTTCGCGATGCGCGAATCCTCCAAGCGCCCGGCCATGGCCTTCATCTTCTTCACCCGCGAAGGAGAGGCCGCGCAGCACGACGAGGCGGGCGCGCGCGAACGGCTGCAGCGGTTGTCCGAAACGGGCAGCCCCACCGCGCGACTCGCGGCCGGATACGCAAGCCACGCCGACGAGCAATCCCAGACGGTGGTGCCCTTCGTCCACCCGCTGTCCGCGCACGAGCGGCTGGCGCGCCTGGCCGGGCTGGATGAACCGGAAGCCCGCGAAGAGGGCCTCACGCTGGAGCCGGAAGAGTGAGCGCCGCTCCCGAACGCAGCTTGATGGCCACGGACCGGGGCACGGGCCGCGTGCTGCGGCTGGTGCAGGAGGACGCGCAGCCGGACTCGCCGTATCCGAAGGCGTCCCTGCTATTGCGCCTGGGCGCGCGCGTGGTGGACTGCCTGACGGCCTGGGGACTGTACGTCGTCTGCGGCGCGGCGGGCGCGGTGGTGGCGCTGCTGTTCCTGCTGCTCGCGGACGGGATGCTCCAGGGGCAGAGCGTGGGCAAGCGCATCTTCGGCGTGAAGGTGATGCACCTGCCCACGCGGTCGGCCGCGCGGCACCGGGACAGCACGCTGCGAAACGCGCCGCTCGCGCTGGTGGTGCTGCTGGGGATGATGCCCGCGCCGCACGGTCTGGTGGCCGCGGCGGCGGGCTTCGTGGTGATTGGCGGCGTGGAGGCGTGGCGGGTGCTGAGAGATCCGCTGGGCCTGCGACTGGGTGACACGTGGGCGCAGACGCAGGTGGTGGACGGGAAGGTTGTGGCGGGCGCGACGGTTGCAGCCCGCACGCCGGTGGCGGCGGCACGCGCTCCGGGCCGTTTGATGTCCGCGGCGAAGGTGCGCCGCGCCAAGGCATTCAGGAAAGGGATACGGAGTAAGCCATGCGCATCGCGCTGACCTACAACCTGCGTCTGTCGGACACGGAAGAAGAGGCGGAGTTCGACACGCAGGAGACGGTGAACACGCTGGCGGGAGCCATCGAGCGACTCGGGCACCGCCTGGAGCGCTTCGAGGTGAGCGGTCCCGCGTCGCGCACCGTGGCCCGCCTGGAGGCCTACAGCCCCGACCTCATCTTCAACACGGCCGAGGGCCGCCGGGGCCGCTTCCGCGAGGCGTTCTACCCCGCGCTCTTCGACGAGCTGGGGTTCGCGTACACGGGCTCGGATGCGTACGCGCTGGCGCTGACGCTGGACAAGCAGCTCACCAAGCTCATCCTCTCCAAGCACGGCATCCGCACGCCGGGCTGGCAGTACGTGGAGAAGCTCAGTGAGCTGGCGGTGGAGGGCCTGCACTTCCCCGTCATCGTGAAGCCCAACTTCGAAGGCTCCTCCAAGGGCATCACCCAGGACTCCGTCGCGGAGACGCTGGAGCAGGCGCGCGAGAAGGTGGCCAGGGCGCTGGAGAAGTATCCGGCGGGCGTGCTGGTGGAGGAGTACATCCGCGGCCGCGACCTCACCGTTCCGTTCCTGGCCGCGGTGGACAACGACTACGACGGCGTGCTGGCGCCGGTGGAGTACGTCATCGACCCGGAGGTCTCCGCCGGGCGCAAGTACGCCATCTACGACTACGACCTGAAGACGCGGCGCGAGAAGGCCGTGACGGTGCGTGCCCCGGCGGACATCCCGCCGAAGATGGCGGAGGACGTGCGCAAGATGGCGCAGAAGATCCTCCAGGTGCTGGACTGCCGCGACCTGGGACGCCTGGACTTCCGCCTCTCCGACGCGGGCGTGCCGTACTTCCTGGAGATCAACGCGCTGCCCAGCCTGGAGCCGGGCGCGGGCATCTACTCCGCGGCGGAGCTGGAGGGGCTGCACCTGGACGGGGTGATCAACTCCATCATCCAGAGCGCGGCCAAGCGCTACAAGATCCGCGACTCCTCGCGGCGCCAGGGCAAGCCCGCGCGCAAGTCGGGGCCGCTGCGGGTGGGCTTCGCCTTCAACGTGAAGCGCGTGAAGCCCAGCGCCACGGCCACGGGCGAGACGGTGGAGGACAGCGAGGCGGAGTACGACTCGCCCAACACGCTCCAGGCCATCCGCGAGGCCATCGCGTCGTGGGGCCACGAGGTCATCGACCTGGAGGCCACGGCGGAGTTGCCCACGGTGCTTTCCAGCACGCCGTTGGACATCGTCTTCAACATCGCCGAAGGGTTCAAGGGCCGCAATCGCGAGAGCCAGGTGCCCGCGATGCTGGAGCTGTTGGACATCCCGTACACGGGCTCTGATCCGGCGACGCTGTCGCTGGCGTTGGACAAGGCGCTGGCGAAGAAGATCGTCCGTCAGGCGGGCATCCTCACGCCCAACTTCCAGTTGATGGTCACGGGCAAGGAGCGGCTGAACAAGGAGTTCACCGGCTTTCCGCTCATCGTGAAGCCGGTGGCGGAAGGCAGCTCCAAGGGCGTCGTCACCAAGAGCGTCTGCTACTCCGAAGCGGAGCTGCGCGACGTGGTGAAGGAGATCGCCGGCAAGTACCAGCAGCCCGCGCTGATTGAAGAGTACATCGGTGGGCGCGAGTTCACGGTGGGCCTGCTCGGCGAGCGGCGTCCGCGCGTGCTGCCGCCCATGGAGATCGTCTTCCTGGACAAGGCGGAGAAGAACCCCGTCTACAGCTTCCAGCACAAGCTGGATTGGACGGACCGCATCCGCTACGACGCGCCCGCGAAGCTGGAGCCGTCGCTGCTGGAGAAGCTGCGCACGGCGGCGCGCAATTCGTTCATGGCGCTGGGATGCCGCGACGTGGCGCGCATCGACTTCCGCATGGATGACAAGGGGCGCATCTACTTCATCGAGTGCAACCCGCTGCCCGGCCTCACGCCCGGCTGGAGCGACCTGGTGCTCATCGCGCAGGGCTCTGGCATGGACTACCGGACGCTGATTGGCGAAATCATGGCGCCGGCCATCCGCCGCTACAAGGAGCGCGAGGCGCGCCGGGCCCAGACGGAGCACCCGCCCGGTCCCACGCCGCCGCTCAACAAGGTGGTGCAGCGCATCGAGGAGCAGACGGCGCAGGCCAACGCCGCCGCGGCAGCGTCCGCCGCAGCAGCAGCGTCCTCCCAGGCCCATGGCAATGGCAACCCGGCCCCCGGGGAGCAGCCCGTGCGCCCTGATCTGAAGTCCTAGCGCCGCTGAAGGCAGACGAGGGCAGGGGGCCTGCTTCCCCTGCCTTCTCCAGGGCCTCGCTCAGCCGTCGCTGAGCGCCTGCGTCCAGCCCTTCTCGAAGTTGTCGTGGAAGGCCTGCCACAGCGTGTCGGAGTAGTACTTCACGAAGTTCTCGTCGTTGTAGCGCAGCGAGTTCTTCGACAGGTTGTGCGAACCCGTCAGCACCATCTTGCGCACCGTCCCGTTGAAGTTCCCCGAATAGACGAAGTGCTTGCTGTGGGTGAGCACCTCCCGGGGCGTACCGTCGCCCGTCTTCACGTTGTTGGCGGAGACGTCATAGAGCTGGCGCACGGTGATGTTGGACGAGCCGCCCAGCTTGGAGCGGACGCCCGCGTCCATGTCCGTGTAGAGCACGCGCACCTTGCAGCCCAGCTTCGCGATGCGCAGCAGCTCCGTGGCCACGATGATGCGGCTGTCGTTGAAGTGGTTCTGGTTCACGTCCAGCGTGCAGCCCGGCGACGCTGACTTCACGTAGTCCGTGAAGTTGTTCGTCACGGTGTCGGACGACAGCTCGTTGTCATTGCCCGTGCGAGGGAAGAAGTAGGCCGTCCACGGGGCGTTGGGGGAGCTGTAGTAGCCCTGGCCCGACGTGGGGTTGTAGTAGTCCGTCGTCTTCGTCCCGCCACGCAGGTCGTTGTGGTAGCCGACCCAGGAGTCGTACCAGTCCCAGTCCTCGTAGCCGACGACCATGTCGTTCCAGTAGTTGTTCTGGGAGTAGGTGTTGTTCCACGAGCCCTGCACCACGACGCGCTGGATGCGATTGCCCTGGGGATCCGTGGTGGTGGAGAAGGTGAAGATCTTGTCGTGCATGATGGTGCCTTCACGGTCGAAGCCCGCGATGCACGCGCTGCCCGCCCCCGTGCCGTTGCACCGGGTCAGCTCCAGCCGCGTCGCGTCCGGGCACGTCGCCGCCGGAGGGACGTGGCTGCTGATGTCGTGGATGACGCCGCCGGAGGCGAACTCGGAGGCCGCGCCGCCGTTCTGCTCGTCCACCACCAGCCGCACGATGACGCCCCGGCACAGCGCGGCCTTGATGGCCGCGTTCAGGTGGTCCGTCGTCCACAAGAACATCGCGATGCGGATGTAGGAACCCTTCGGGCTGTTGTCGATGAGCCGGACGAGCTCATCCTTGATGCGGTAGTCGCGCGTGGCCGTGTTGTCCGGCTGGTTGAACACGACGTAGAGCCCGGGCACGTTCGTCGCGTCCTGCCGCAGCGACGCCAGGTTCGGGTCCGTCTGCGCCGGGGGCTGACACCCCACGAGCGCCACCGCGAGTCCCACCACCGCCAGGAGCCCTGCACGCGCACTGCGTCGCTGCTGTTTCATGGCCTGCCTCCGCGTCTTCAAGTCTCGCCATTTAGTATGAAATGGCGAGGAAAACAGGGAGGGCCGGACTACGTCTGGATGAAAGCCATTCTCATGGATATGGAAAATTCAAGGACCGGGGCGGTCGCGGGGCAGGGCGCTCAGGCGGGCGCGAAGCCGCCGTGGAACGTGGGCGGCAGGGCGTGGTCGAAGTGGCACCGCGCCACGGGTCCATCCTCCAGCCGCTGCGCGTCCAGCACCGCGACGTGGGACGCATCCGCCTTCGCGTCGTAGACCTGCGCGATCAGCCACCCGTCGTCCTCCGCGCTGCCTCCGGAGCGGGGGACGAAGACGGGCTCGGAGGGGTACTGGCTCTCGCCCAGCGCGGCCTGCGTCATGCGGCCCGTCGCCACGTCGTAGCGCATGACCGCGTCGAACGCGCCCTTCCGGGCCTCCAGGGAGGAGTGCCCGCCCAGGTACACCGTCTGGTGCGCCCGGCCCACCACGCCAGGGGCCACGCGGGGGAACTCGCAGCTCACGTCCGAGCGTTGCTCCGTGCGGAAGGTGCCTGCCTTCACGTCCACCACCGCCCGGTGCAGCATGCCCTGGGCCGGGGTGCCGTTGCCGCCGCGCAGCAGGTCCCCCAGCCACTGGTTCGTCGTGAAGTCGGGGTAGTGCACGTAGTCCACCACCAGCGTGTCGCCCTGCTCGTACGCGTTGGCGAAATGCCACAGGTAGAACGCCTCCGCGGGGATGCGCACCGGGTGCGCCACGTCGTCGATGGGCACCACCAACACCTCCGCGCCCGCGTCCGGCCGCCACCGCAGGTTCTCCGAGTACGAACCCATCCGCAGCAGCATGCGGAAGATGTTGAGCCGCAGCGGCGCCAGGAAGAAGACGAGGTAGCGGTCCGTGGCGATGAAGTCGTGCACCATCGTCGCGCCCGGCAGCGTCACCTCTCCCATCCGCCGCGCCTTGCCCCCGTCCGGCAGCGCGTACAACTCCGCCTTCGTCTCCCGGCCGTAGCTGATGCCGAAGTTGTAGGACGTCTTGCGCGACGGCACGCGGTGCGGGTGCGCGGAGAAGCTACCCGCCACCACGCCCTCCAGGTCCGATTCGCGCACGGTGGACAGGTCCTCCATCGACACCTCCACCGGCTTGTCGGCCTCGAAGAGCGCGTACAGCTTGCCGTTCCACGCCATCACCGACGTGTTGGCCGAGTTCTTCTGGGCGTTGCGCAGCTTGTGCCACAGCGGCGTGGGCGTGCCGTAGGCGCCGTAGCGCTGCGTGCTCGCCTGGCGCTCGGCCAGCATGGAGGGCGTCTCCAGGAGCCGCGCCGCGCCCTTCACGCCGTCCGGTCCGAAGCGCACGCCCAGCATCCCACCGTCCCCGTCGAACCAGTGCTGGTACGGCCGGCCGTGCACTTCGAACGTCCAGGGCCCCACCCGGTACAGCGAGCCCCGCAGCCCTTCAGGCACCTGACCCTCCACCCGCAGCGGTTCGAAGCCGTGCTGGCGGGGAAGCGTGCGGAAGCCCCGGAGCCAGCCCGGTGCCGTCGAGGACGTCGTCTGCTTCATCGCGGTCGTCATGGCGCAAAACCCTTCTTCCTGATGCGTGTGGAAGGCCGGGGACACCCCCGTGTCCCTTCAGGATGTAGACACAGTAAACATCGCATGTTGTCGCTGTCAACATGGATGTTGACGCTGGTAACTTCGTGCCCTGGATGGTTAGGTCGTGAACGCGAAACGGTGAGGAGGCACGGACGGTGGCGACCCGGAGCAAGCGGACCCTGAAGCAGACGCCGAAGGAGCCGCCGGCGGAGAAGGCGCGCTACCACCATGGGGATCTGCGCCAGGCGCTGGTGGACGCGGCGGTGGCGCTCATCTCCGAGGAGGGCTTCGGCGCGTTGACGCTCCGGGAGGTGGCCCGGCGGGCAGGCGTCACGCACGCGGCGCCCTACCGGCACTTCACCGACAAGGAGGCGTTGCTGGAGGCGGTGGCGATTGAAGGCTTCCGCACCATGGCGCGCGAGATGCGCGAGCGCATGGCCACGGCACCCCCGGGGCCCCTGGATCAACTGAGCGCGGCGGGCGTGGCCTACGTCCTCTTCGCGGTGCGCCACCCGCCGCACTTCCGGGTGATGTTCGGGCCGCACTTCCGGCACCCGCTGAAGCCGGAGAGCCCGCCAGGGGAGGAGGACGCCTTCGCCCTGCTGGTGCGTGGCATCGCCTCCGGGCAGGCGGCGGGGCTGCTGCGGGCTGGCGATCCACGGGCCCTGACGCTCACCGCGTGGTCGCTGGTGCATGGGCTCGCGTCGCTGTTCGTGGACCGGCAGTTGGATGAAGCCGTGAAGGGCCTGGAGGCCGCGGAGGCGCTCGCCGTCGTGCAGACGCGGCTGCTGATCTCAGGGCTCGCGCACCCGGGAGCGGGCGGAAACAGCGACAGTCGGTAGGGAAGCGGGGTTGACCGTCGGAGATTGTCGGGTACGGTCGGTTCCATGGTGCGGATACCGGAAGAAACGGGGCCGAGGGTCCGGGCGCGGGAGCTGGGACTCCCGCTGGGGCGCTTCAAGACGGGCAAGTACAACGCCATCACCGACGTGGAAGGCGTGCTCGTAGGGCACTCCACCATCATCCAGGGTGCGGGCCCGTTGAAACCCGGCCACGGTCCGGTGCGCACGGGCGTCACGGCCATCCTGCCCAACCTGGGCAACATCTTCATGGACCGCATGAGCGGGGGCGGCTTCGTGCTCAACGGCGCGGGCGAAGTCTCCGGCATGACGCAACTCATGGAGTGGGGGCTCATCGAAACGCCCATCCTGCTCACCAACACCATGGCCGTGGGCGCGGTGTCCGACGGCGTGGCCCGCTACCTCGTGCAGCGCTACCCGGGCATCGGCGACGAGCACGACGTCATCATCCCCGTGGTGGGCGAGTGCGACGATTCGTGGCTCAACGACATCTCCGGCCGCCACGTGCGGCAGGAGCACGTCCTGGAGGCCATCAACAACGCGGCCACCGGCCCGGTGCGCGAGGGCAACGTCGGCGGCGGCACTGGCATGGTGACGTGCGACTTCAAGGGCGGCATCGGCACGTCGTCGCGCAAGCTGCCGGAGGTGCTGGGTGGCTACACGTTGGGCGTGCTCGTCATGTCCAACTTCGGCAAGATGCACAACCTGCGCGTGGGCGGCCTGCCGGTGGGCGAGGTGCTGGCGGAGAAGTTCAAGAACACCCCCCACCGCGGCAAGTCCTACGGCTCCATCATCGCCGTGGTCGCCACCGACGCGCCCCTGTTGAGCCATCAGATCAACCGCCTCTGCAAGCGCGTGGGCCTGGGCATCGGGCGGGTGGGCAGCTACGCGGCGCACGGCTCCGGAGAGATCGTCGTGGGCTTCTCCACCGCGAACATCATCCCCAGGCGCACGCAGAAGATGGTCTACAAGATGAAGATCCTCCTGGATCAGCGTCTGGACCCCCTCTACGAGGCGGTGATGGAGGCCACCGAAGAGGCCATCCTCAACGCCATGTGCATGGCCACGCCGATGACGGGCGTGAACGACAACTACTCCCCCGCGCTGCCCCTGGACGAGGTCCGCCGCTTCGTGGACGCCTGCCGGCCCATCTTCGCCTCGGTGAAGAAGCGCCCCCACCAGACGAGCGCGCCGGCCTCCAAGGAGCGCCCCAGCGACGAGGACCGGGAGGGGGAGGTGACGGTGTCGTCCGCCCTGCCCACCAACGTGCGCGGCGCGGAGGGCATCCCATTCCCCACCCGTCCCGCCCCGAACGAGCCCGACGGCGACCCGGAAGGCCCTTCCGGACCGGAATCCGGAGGAAATGTCCCCCCGGGCACCGCCGACCCCGAGGGTTCCTCTTCCGGGGGCCGGTAGGCTTCTGATAGGTAAGACCCCCTTTACTCCATTCCGGAGCCCCAGGAGCCACCCACATGGCCAACAGCAAGAGCAAGCACCGCCGCGTGCAGATGAAGATCCGTCAGCATCACAAGAAGCGGGTCAAGAAGCAGAAGGCCGCCGCCAAGGTCGCCGCCGCCGAAGGCAAGAAGAAGTAGTCATCGCCCTGGGCGCCGCTCCCGGCGGCCCTGGCTCACCGCCGGGTCGCCGTGAAGGGGCGTGTCACAGTGCAACGCTGGCTGAGGTTGCCCTGGATGCGTGAGTAGTTGCCGGTGAAGTTCCCCGTCAGGCTTCCTGCGGCTCCGCTTTCCGCCGTCCCTCCGGTGAAGGACGCGTTGAGGCTCAGGAAGGTCGTCAGCCCGCCATCGCTGCTGGGCGGCGGCGTCCCCGTCAGGCTCAGGCTCCCTGTCGCCTGCACCTTCCCCTTGAGGGCCAGCCCGTCCAATGAGCCGGTGAGGGTGCCTCCGTCGCGGTTGAGCACCAGGTCCTTGCCGTTCGGCAGGGGGGGCACGTTCAGGCTGACGCACTCGGGCGGAAGGCCTGCGTCATTCGGGAAGGCCAGGGGGTAGCTGCCCTCCACCGGGGCGCAGTTCTCCGCGCAGTCCAGCGGGGTGCCTTCGTCGCCGCAGGCGGGCGCGAGCATGAGGAGGGTGCTGCTCACCAGGGCCGTCGTGACGGCCGCCAGGGGGAGGAAACGTCCAGTAGTCATGGGTGGGAATCTCCGGAGGGGTGGGGCGGGCTTCCAGGTGGGAAATGCCGTTCCTACGTTGCGTGCAGTGGTTCTGGGGGACGGGGTGGGGCGGTGACGGCGGGCGATACGAAGCGGTGGTCCAATTTCATCTTCGCGGGGCTCTTCGCCGTCGCGTTGATTCTGTTTTCACGCATCCTGCTGCCGTTCATGATGCCGGTGCTGCTGGGCGGCTTCCTGGTGGTGCTCTTCATGCCCATCCAGGACTCCTTGAGCCAACGGCTCCGGGGCCGCAAGTCCCTGGTGGCCGGTCTGTCCACCCTCACGGTGTTCCTGCTCATCCTGGCCCCGCTGGCGCTGGTGGGCTGGATGGTGGCCCGGGAAGTCCTCCAGTTCGTCGGCCAGGCGCAGGACCTGTTGGATCAGGTGGACCTGCGCCACCACCTGCTCGCGTCGCTGCCCCGGGGCCTGAGCCGCTACGTACGCTTCGACCCGGAGAGCTCGGAGACGGAGCGCCTGCTGATGACGGTGGTGTCGGGCGGCGCGGGGCTGCTCGCGGACGTGGTGGGCGCCGGCACGGAGCTCATCGTCAACATGTTCCTGATGACGGTGGCCATGTACTACTTCTTCCTGGACGGCCGTCGTCTGGTGAACGAGGTGGCGAAGCTGCTGCCGCTGGAGCGCCGCTACTTCGACGCCTTCTCGCACGAGTTCACCGACGTCGCGTACGCCATCATCTACGGCAACACCCTCACCGCGCTGGTGCAGGGCGCGGTGGGCTTCCTGGGCCTGCTCATCGCCGGGGTGCCGCACGCCGGGGTGTGGGGCGCGGCGATGGTGCTGGTGGCGCTGGTGCCGGTGGGTGGCACGGCGCTCGTCTGGGGCCCCATTGGCGTCATCCTCATCGCGGCGAACCGGGTGAGCGAGGGCGTGTTCCTGCTCGCCTGGGGCACCTTCCTGGTGGGCAGCATCGACAACGTCATCCGGCCCCGGCTGTGCGGCTCGCGCATGGCGCTGCACCCGCTGCTCGTCTTCCTGTCGATGTTCGGTGGGCTGGCGGTGTTCGGGATGATGGGCCTGCTGGTGGGCCCGCTCATCGCGTCCATCTTCATGGCCATGGTGCGCATCTACCGGCGCGACTTCCTGGGTCGGGCGCAGGAGGCGCAGCCGTCCCCCAACGTGCAGGAGGACTCCTCGCCTTCCCTGAACCTGGAGCCTTCCCACGTGCCCACGTCCGCGAACGTGGGGCACGCGATGAACGCTTGAGCGCCGAGCCTGGACTTCGCATCCGGCCTGGGTGAACCTGACCGGGCATGACGACCACCGGAAGCGCGAGGGTCCCTTCGGGGCTGCTGTGGACCCTGGCCCTCGTCGGAGCCCTGGCGGCTCCGACCGCGGCGGCCTCTGGACCGCTGGACCCGACTGCCTTCCGACCCGCTTCCCAGCGGACTCCGGCGTCGCTGTCGCTGAAGCTGGACGCCGGGAAGGGCTCGGCCGTGGAGCCGGAGGTGGGGGCACCCACCTGGCTGCGGTTGAACCTGGCGCTGACCGCGACGTGGCGGCGCTACTGCGCGCGGCCGGGCGTGGACGGCTGCGGCGCGTTCGAGCGGCTTCCGGAAGATGAGCAGGTCGGGGACACGTCCGACTTCTCCTCGTCGCAGCCGTACCTGGGGCTGGCGTTGGAGCTGGAGTTGCTGCCCCTGGCGCGGAGTGATTCGTCGGTGTTGCGCGGGCTGGGCCTGCAACTGGGCGCGCAGCGCGGCTTCTCCTCGTCGGACGTGACGCTCACCGGAGACGGGGGCCAGACGCCGGTGCGCGAGGTGACGGCCACCGACACCGCCTTCACAGCGCAGGCGCTGTACCGCTTCTACTTCCGCTTCGGCACCACGCGGCCCCAGCAGGGCTACGTGGGCGCGCGCGCGGGGCTGCAGACGCGCGCGTTCGACGTGGAGGAGGCCGTGGACAACCCGCTGTCCGGCACGCACCGAGTGTTCT
>NZ_JAPNJZ010000036.1:0-214676 GCF_026626765.1 Corallococcus sp. bb12-1
GTCTTGCCGAAGACGTTGAGGAGGACGGCACGCTGCAGGCGCTCGCGGTACGCGTCGTCTTCCTCGGCGTGGTACTTCGGCAGGTAGGTGCGCCCCGCCTCGCGCATGGCAGTGGTGCCGCCCAGGAGGGCGAGGACGAGGGCCCACGCGGGCTGCATGTTCCGGTAGGCGCTGCTGGGGGTGCTGACGTCGGCGGTGGCGCTCATCCGGACACCTCACCGGGCGTGGCCGGCACCATGCGGCGGATGGAGTCCTCACCGCGCACCACGGTGAAGAGGCTCGCCACCACGTGGCCCTGCATGGCGGACGGGCCGGACAGCAGCAGGTGCACGAGGTACCCGTCGGAGACGTAGAGGGCCGGTGCGCTCGCGGCCGGCATGGGGCAGGCCATCACCGGTAGCTCCTCACCTGGAAGGTGGGCGTGCCGTCACCCAGCATCAGCTCCGTCAGCGCCCACACTGCCGCGTCCATGCGGTTGGGGCTCCACGTCGACTCGCCCGGCACCCACGTCGTCTGCTCGTCCTCCAGGGCGGCGAGGCGGCCGACGTGGTGGGCCATCCCGCGCTCGTAGAGGGCCGCCACCGGCTCCGCGCGCTTCGCCTTGCCACGCGAGGCCGTCACCACCTTCACGTTGACGTGCTTCCGCGTCTCGCGCGCCTTGCTGCGGATGGTGGTTTCCACCATGTCGCCGCCGTAGTTCTTCTCGCCGACAATGGCGTCCGCGCTCTCCTTCTCGTAGACGGCCAGGGACTTCGCGGCCCAGCCCTCGGCGGAGTACTTCCCGCTGGAGTCCAGCCACACGTAGGCGTGGCCGTTGCTGGCCTTGCCTGCGCAGATGATGCCCACCTCGTCGTTGGCCGGGCCGTCGCCACCGGCCGGGTCCACCGCCACCACCACGCGCACCATGGGCAGCGGGTTGCCCTCCGCGTCCTTGGGCTTCTCGGAGACGCGGGTGTTGTCCAACACCTCCTGCGTCCACAGCGCGCCCACCGCGGCGGCCTTGAAGGCCTCCTCCACCGTCGCCGGGTACTCGCGGCGGAAGTCGTGGATGCCCTTCTCGTAGACGGAAATCTTCGCCCGGCGCCAGGCGAGCTGCTCGTCGTCCAGATCGAAGCCGTGGGCCGTACGGCAGAGGTCCGCGTACCGCACCTCCTCGCTGGTGCGCTCGAAGCCCTCTGGCACCTGGCGCCGGTACTCTTCCTGCCAGAACCACGGCACGAAGATGAGCTCGAAGTCGTTCTCCCCCTTCCGCGCCGCCTCGCACAGGTGGTGGAAGAGGCCGTGGGGCCCGTCGCTGGTGCTCTCCAGGATGATTTCTGTGCCGCGCGCGGTGGGCACGCCCTCCAGCACGCCGCGCATGTGCGTCTCGGCGTTCGGCCAGAAGGCGACTTCCGAGCCGTGGAAGTACTGGATGGTGCTGCTGCGCCCCGTCCCCTTCGCCCCTGCGGTGCCCACCTTGTAGCCGGAGGAGAGCTTGTCGAAGAGGAGCTCCTTCGCGTTGGAGGCGCTCGTCGAGGGCTTCACCAGGGCCGGCACGTGGTCGTGGTACCGCTTCGCCATGTCGAAGAGGTTCACCGTCGCCGCGTCCTCGTGCGTGAGGATGTAGGCGCGCACGCCCTTCAGGTGGCTCACCTTCCAGTAGAAGCGGGCCTCCACGTACGTGCTGCACCCCTGCTGGCGCCCCTTCAGGACGATGGCCCGCACGAAGCCCCGGCGCTTCAGCTGCGCCTCCAGCTTCTCGTGGATGTACAGCTGGGCGCGGTTGAGCTTCAGGCACGGCAGATCGCCGCCCGTCACCTCCTTGGTGCGAATCTTCAGACACCGCGAGGCGTAGTGCGGGAAGTCGTCCTTCAGCCGCTGGCGGATGGCCTTCTCCCGCGGGGAGAGGGGCGCTGGCTTCGCGCCCTGGTGAGCGGCCGCAGCGGGCGCGCGGCGTCGGGCCGTGGCGCTCATTCCAGTGCCCCCAGCGCGTCCTCGTGCTGGTGCTGGACGACGGCCTCCACCTTGTCGACGAAGAGGCGCAGGTGCTTGCCCAGCAGCTCCAGGGACTTCGGCTTGTCCCAGAGCTTCACCTTCGCCACGGTGCCGATGGCGGCCCCGTCCACGGCGAGCTGCTCCACCTCGATGCTGGAGATGGCCCTACGCAGGTGGGCGGGCATCTCCTTCAGCGGCAGCAGGGCACCGTCCTGGTTGAAGGCGTCGCCGATGTCCGTCCGGGCGATGAGGAGCAGCTCACGGAGGACGTCGTCCGCCTTCACCTCGACGCGCTCGGCCCGGGCGGCCTTGGCGGCATCCACCACCGCCCGGACCTTGGGATTCGTTAGCAACTTCGAGGCCGTCACCTCGGCGCCGCGCTCGGAGTAGCCGGCGCGCATGGCGGCCTGCTTCCCGTTCAGGTCGACCAGGTACTCCTGCGCGAAGCGCTCCTGCTTCGGCGTCAGCGCCTGGGCGCGCGACTCACCCGCCGGCTTCTTCCGGCTGGGGCGCGAGCTGGGCTTCCGAGGAGGCGTGCTTCCCACGGCACCGAGTCTCCGGTGTCGCGTGGACAACGTCCGGCGCGGGCGCGGGGCGTCGGCCCTTCTTCATCAGCACCGGGGGCTCTTCCCCGGCCCCACCACGGAGAAACCGTGTCCCACATTCCGCGCTACTGCCCCGCCTGCCGCACCCACAACCCCGCCGATGAGCGCCACTGGTGCCCCGGGCTCGATGAGCTGCGCCGGCGCGCCGAGCGTCTCAAGTCCTGCGAGCACACCAACGCGTCGCCGCGCCCGGGCCGCAAGGAGTGGTACTGCCCCGACTGCGACTACCTGGGCCCGCGCCCTGACGGAGCCGCTTGGCCCGGCTGAAGCTGCTCAGCCCTCGCGGTTCGCGTCGTCGGACCAGAGCGGGAGCTGCGCCCCTGCCTCCACCCTCCGTTGCTGGGGGCGAGGGATGGGGGCCGGCGCGGGCTGCTCCCGCTGCACGTACGCCTGGGCCGCCTTCCGGAGCCGGTCCTGGGCGCGGGAGAACTCCTCCTCGCCCCCGTCGTCCGCCTCGGCGTAGGCCAGGGCCGCGGCCGTCAGCCGCTCCCAGGGCGTGGCGTAGGGCTCGCGCAGGGGCTCCGACATGGGCTGCTTGCGCCGCTGCCGCATGAGGTGCCCGAAACACCGTCGGTGCCGGGGCGCAGCGTCACGGGTACATCCGTCTTCGCAGCACAGGACTGGTGGGCGACAGGAGGCCATGGATGCCTCTACTGTGCCGCAGTCCAGGGCAGCCTGCGAGAGAAGCACAAGGAGCGATTGGGGTGTGCATCAAGGCGGTACGCGATGCGAGGGGTCGCCTCCCCATGCCTCGCGGCTACTGGCACTCCTCCCGTCTTGTCGTCAGGAAGCCCGTGAAAGCGCGGCGCGCGGCCTGTGCCCGTTGCTAGAGTTGATTCCCACACCTGATTTGGGGGGTACCTGGATGATCTGGAAGCGAATCACGAGGGCGGGAAAGCCGATTCCCAAGGGTCTCGATCCGCGATACCCGGAGCTGCTCGTCGTGCAGGTCAATCTCAGCGAGACGCCGCCACCCGAATGGCAGAAATACTTCCTCGACAGCGTGAATGTCCCCTTCACCTCCAACCAGCGAAACCATGAGCTGTTCGGCACAGAGGTGACGCTCTATCCCCGAGACCACGAGCTTGAGGCGTACGTTCGAAACGTCGATGAGCGAATCCAGGCGTCCAACACGCTCTATGAGCAGGTGAACCTTCCCCGAGTTCTGGCTGAGGAAGAACGACGGAAGCGCGAGGAGGCGGAGCAGAAGCGTCGCTTGGACGAGGCTCGGGAGCGCGCGAGCAAGCTGTAGACGCCTGGGTCACCCCAACCCTGCGGGGTCTACGAGCGAGTCGCTGTGGATAACCTGGGTGCCGACGGCCACTCCGTTCACAGTGAGTTGCTCCTCCTTAATGGAGGCGATGGCCTGGCACAGGGCCACGGACATCGCCTTCAGCGGGCGCAGGGCGCCGTGCTCGTCGAAGGCCTCGGCCAGGTCGGGGAGCGGCCGATGCGCAGCAACTTCAACTCGCTGCTATGGCCTACCCCACCTCGCCAGGGGCGGCAGGCGCAGGGCGCTGTCCCCGGGCGTCCTCGGTGCGCGCCTGGCCCAGTTCGGCTTCGGTGAGCCAGGCCTCCACCGTCTTGCGGTGCAGGCCTCAGGCGCTCCGCGATGTCTGCAGTGAGCAGGTTGGGGTTCGCTTCTCAGATGGCGATGGCGCGCTGTCTCTTCGCCTCGCGCCGCCCCTTCGTCAGGCACGGCATGGGGCCTCCCCTCCCCGCGCGGAATGTCCCCGGCAGCGGGTATGGGTGGTGGCCCGAGCGGTGCTTTCGCTGATGCTCCTGGACTCCGCGGGCCCGACCACTGGCGCGGCTGGCCCGCTTCCCCTCTACCTCCGACGGGTGCGCCCGGCCACTCGGGCGCACCGGCGCCGTCCCCATGCCTCACGGCGTATGCGACCATGCGCCGTTCCTCTGCGCCGAGAGCCACCACGTGACGAAGAAGCTCCACTCTCCCCTTCGAGCTGTCCCGCCCAGCGGATTACCAGCTGACACGCCCAAAGCGGCGCTCCAGCGCCAACGAGACGGGGCCCAACGG
This sequence comes from Corallococcus sp. bb12-1, assembly GCF_026626765.1. NCBI lineage: Bacteria > Pseudomonadati > Myxococcota > Myxococcia > Myxococcales > Myxococcaceae > Corallococcus > Corallococcus sp. bb12-1. Next base: position 4,618 of record NZ_JAPNJZ010000036.1, read on the forward strand.
GCCATCACCCAACTTCGTGAGGCACTGCGCCACGCGGAAGAAGCCCAGCACCTCTTCGACGAGGCCCGCCGCACTGTGGAGCAGATGCAGCTCCCGGGTGTAGAACTGATGGAGCATCCCAACGGCCCCGAAGCAGGAGAGCGCCCGTGGCTTGGCGCCCTCGCCCTCCCCTACAAAACGTGGTGGGACAGGGAGGAGCGACGCCGAACCCTCCGCGAGGACATCCGGAAGCTCAAGTTCGCCCTGCACCGGTTCATGCGGAGGCAGCCTCCAGCTGACCTCCTATGACGGCGGCCCGCTCGCCAGCCACCGCCCGTGGCAGCGTCACCCCGGCTCGCGGCGCCAGCTTCCTCAACCCCGCGTAGGTGAGCCTGGGGAAGCGCTCCAGGACGGCGCTGTGGTGCACCCCCTCGCAGAGCAGTTCCAGCGCCTTCGCCCGCTGCTGGCGCCGGAGCTGGGCGGGCATCAGCCCCTCCGGACGGTCCGGGCCGAGGTCTCGCGGATCCGCACCCTCGCCCTCTGGCAGCGGTGGCTTGCGACAGCAGGCCATGCTCCTTCACCGTGCCTCATCCCGGGCCCGTCCGCACGGAACGCGTCGATGAGAACCCCGTGACAGCGGCAGCCATGTCAGCCCTGACGGGTAGGCTCTTTTCGCACCACAAACGCCACATCACTACACAGGAGGAAGCAACATGGCCGAGTCGACCATCGAAGAGACCGCCGCCAGGAACTGCGTGCACAAGCGCTTCAGCAAGGAGCGCATCATGGGGTCTCACACCGGAGACTACGAGTGCGACCACTGCGATAAGACCTTCTCCCTCGCCGAGAAGACGAGGATCGAGGAGGCCCATAAGCAGAACCAGAAGTAGCCGTCATCACGACGCACAGACACTACGACCGCCAGCCCGCTTAGCGCTGGCGGTCCCGGTTCTGGTCTGAACGTCCGCGGGGCATGTCTTGCGACCCCGACTACTCAGGCGGCGTCAGGGTTTGTTCATGTAGAGCCTGTAGGCGCCGAACAGGAGGTTGAACAGCACGGATGCCGTGCCAAGCCCCCAGTAGAGCAGCGCCCTCAAGTTCGGGTCGTCCATGGACGCACCCTTCCCTTTCTGCCGGAAGAGAGCTTCGACACGACGATTGCGAGTCGTGGAATGCCGAAGTACCTCTGCCGACGTTTGCTGATCGATTTGCTGCGATTTCAACGGATGCCGTCGTCGCTCTTTCTTCATCATGTACTCCTTGGTCATGTACTCCTTGGTCATGTACTCCTTGGTCATGCAGTACTTCTTCATGCAGTCCTTCTTGATTTAGTTCTACAGACGCGCGACTGTTGTCGTGCGAGTCGTGGAGTGCCGAAGCACCTCCGCGAGAAAGGGCGTCCACCTGGCAGGGTGGGTGCCCTTTCTTTTTGGCTGGCTACGACCTCCGCGACAGAATTCACCGTATGAGGGGTCCCAATCGTAGTCAACCTCGTGGGATTACCTTCCAAATCGGCACCAAGCTCAGAGGGAAAAAGGGCCAAATACATACGAAACCCCCTTATGAGCGGACTGGACCTAGCGAAGCTTTTGGGATGGGTCCTTGTAACCGCCTGAATTTACGAGTCAGTGCCCGCACGCAGCCGCTGAGCATCATGTGGAGCGTGTTGCGACGGACGCCCATCTCCGTGTGTACAGCATCACGTTGCCCTCTGCGCAGCAGCCTGTGGGCGAACTCGGCCAAGCACCGGGCCTTGCAAGCATCCTCGCCCCCTGGCCCGTGCAGGGGCACGCCGTCCTCGGCGTTCCGGCGCATCCAGGACGTCACCACCTCCAGCGGCAACAGGGATTACTCCGGCACGCGGCAAGCCACGACCTACCTCCCCTCCCGCTTCGCATCAGGTGGGTCTGGGAAGAACGGCAGATCCTTGTAGGCGTGCCCGTCGCGAATCTCCTGGATGCTCCTCCGGTCGCAGCCGTACAGCCGTGCTAGGTGGGCGACGGTTTAGCCGGCGGCGAGCGCCTCGCGGATGCGTCTCACCTCCTCGCGCAGGTCTCCCTTCCTGCACGTCACGGCCGCCTTTTGGCCGGCCCTGCCGGCGTGGCCAGTGCAGCGAGTCCGCGCTGCGCCGGCATCCGGGATGCCTTCGGCTTCTTCGGCCCCGCCTTCCTGAGCGCGCGGGGAGCGGCGGGCGCTGGAGGCACTGGGGGCGGAGGCGGCGCCAGTGCGTCCTGGGCGCGGACGGCTGCGGCGAGCGGGTCATCCCCCCAGGACAGCTCTACCAGTACGGAGGGCATACCCTGGGCCTGGGCGTACACCCAGCGCACCAGAGGCGAGGCATCATCCAGGCGTAGTTGCCGCGCCACCTCGTCGCGGATGCTCTTGAGGGCGGCGGGCAGGTTGTCCCCGCCATCGAGCTGACCCGGGGACACGCGCGTGAGGCGCACCACCAGCAGTGCGGGCCCGCTCCAGCCAGGCCACAGCAGGTGGGTGGCGTCACGCTGCCCCTTGGCGCGCTTATGCGTCTCCATGTGGTGCTCGCGGCGGTTGGTGATGTTGACGGTGCGCACGGGCACCTCGAACCGGATGCAGCTCACGTCCGGACCTCCTGCACGAGCTGCCCGTCCCGGCCCAGGATGAGCACGCGGCTTGGCCAACCCTCGTCGCGGCAGAGCGACACCATGTGCGCCGTCCCCTTCCCTAGGCTCGGGTCCGTGTGCGCGGCCACCCAGCCTACCCGGTGGCCCTCGGCGGCGAGCGCGCGGAGGGCATCGCGCATCGTCTCGTTGCGCCGTGGGCCGGCGCTGGCGCCCACGTGCTTCCAGTCCGCAGGGAAGCGCTCCACGTCGTGGACCTTGAACCAGGGCCACTCCAGGTGGGCCGCCACCTCCCAGAGCCGGTCCGCACCGAAGGCCTCGGGCTCGTCCGTCTTCCGCGCGTCGCCAGCCCCGTGGATGAGCCGCGTCCCGGGGTGCACCGCGAAGCGCCGCATGTACTCGCGCAGCACCGGCAGGTGCGCGAGGGTGAGTCCGCTGCTGCCGCAGGCCAGGAGCACCGTCATGCCGTCCCCGCTTCCTCGATGGCGATCAACCCAGCCCGGGTAAGCGTCCGCAAGAGGGGCGGCGGCACCGCGGCGAGCGCCTGCACCATGGCGACACGCGCGTGGCCTTCGGGGACAGGGGCGTCCCAGGCCAGCTTCCCGTGGCGGGCGGACAGGCCCTCCTCCACGGCGTAGAGCTTCTCCGCGTACGCCTTCGCCTTGCTCACCCGGAGCGCTGCCGCAACGGAGAGGAGCGCGTGGGCGAAGACGCGCGGGTCATTCCGGGCGATGTCGAGGGGAGCGCTCACGAGTGGACCTCCAGGGTGACTCGAATACGCCACAGCCCTGACGCGCCCCGCTTCTGGGCCAGGAGGGGCGCGAGCACGAGCGCCTTCCACTCCTCCGACGACACCCAGCCCCCGGAGTCGCCCGCGTTGACGTCGTAGACGACGAGGGCCGGGCCGGTGCGCTTCAGGCCCACCCAGTGCGTGTGGCGGTACTGGGCGCGCTCCGGCGCGGTGTCCCAGGTGCCGCGGAACTGGACGAACGCCAGGCCCAGCAGGTCGCCGGCCGGGAAGCCCTGGTGGACTTCGAAGCGCCGGGCGTTCGCCACCAGTGCGGCCTGCATCACCGTCGGCGTCGTCCAGGGCTTCGGGAAGTGCGGCCGCAGGCCCATGACGGGGACGCCGAGCACCGCAGCGAGGGCGCCCGGGCCGCAGTTGGCGCCCCAGGAGGCATGGGCTTCCAGCAGATCCGCCGGGGTGAAGAGCGAAGGGCAGCTCATCGCCGGCCGCCCTTCCCCGCCCACAGCTCCTCGCCCGCGCGGGAGAGGCTGGGCTTCTTCCCGCCCACCTGGAGGACGAAGGCGGACTCCTTCAGCCGGCGCTCCAGCCGTCCCGGCTTCGCCCGCTCCGCGTCCAGGTCCTTGCCGCGGTGACGCGGGCAGTGGAGCCACCCGGGCTCGGCCTCCGTCTCGCACCGGACACCTCCTGGCAGCGCGACGTCGCAGCGGGAGGGCCGCCAGCCGTCGAAGCGGGCCAGGAAGTCCCAGCGGCCCAGGTGGGTGGTGATGACGGTGCGGCGCTTCTCCCGGTACCGGGCGTCCAGCACGTCGTGGAGCAGGCCCAGGGACACGTCCCCCGCCCGCTCCGAGCCCAGGTCGTCCAGTACCAGCAGGTGGGTGCGGCGCAGGTCCTCCAGGCGCTCGCGGCCGGCGGAGGTGAAGGCCTCCATGCCTGCCAGCTCCGCCGCGGGTACGAAGAGGGCTGGGGGCACCTGCCGCCCGCCCCCGGCCTGCTGGCCCCAGGGGTAGTGGCGCGCGAAGTCAGCCAGGGCCACCACCGCCGCCTGTGTCTTCCCCGCGTCCGGCGGGCCCATAAGGAGGAGCCACGGGTACGGCGCGGGCCCGAGCCGGGCCTCCGGGTGGTGGGCGTCCGGCGGCAGCAGCGGGCGCGGCTGGGCGAGCCACTCGCGGGCGGCGCGCAGCGTGGGGCGCTCCTCGTCCAACTGGCGTAGGGGCTGGATGTGCCGGGTGCCCACACCCATCCGCGCGAGGTGCGCGGGCACGTCCACGTGGGCCTGCTCCTCCCGGCCCTCCCGCGCGCGGCGCAGCTGGCACTCGTATTCGGCGGCCTCGCGCAGGCGCCACATGTCCCACCACGTGTGGGCGTGCTCCACGCCGCGGTGCGCGCCCGGGCAATCCGGCGGGCACAGGACGAGGTCGCGGCCAGCGGTGGCCAACTCCCTGTCCTGGGCGCGCCGGGCGAGCGCGGCCGCGCGCACCGTCTCGCGCAGGCTGGTGTGCATGGGGGCTTCGGGGGACTCGGCTTCGGGGCGGCAAAGGGACATGAGGCCTCAGAAGGGCTGGGGGTACTCCTCGGGTGGGGAAGCAGGGGCGGGGCCGGCGGAGGCGCGACGCCCGGGTGGGCCGGTGCCGGCGCGCGCCTCGGGCTGGGCATTGGCCTCCCAGCGCTGGACGAGGTCCGCCAGGGTGTCGCAGCGCTGCCGGAAGGTGGCCGTCAGGCCGTGGCGCCAGCGGCGCAGCACCTCCGGCACCCCGCCCTGCCCGGCCAGCGACAGCAGCGTGCGCGACGCCGTGTCGTCCCGGCCTGGACGCCACGTGTAGGCAGCGCCCTTCACCTCGCGGAAGAGGCGGTCCACGCCGTCCTGCAGCGGCTCCACGGGCGCGTCGGCCTCCGGGGGCAGCTCGAAGGGAAGCGGCTCCGGCGCGGCGGCGGGCACCGGGGCGGGCGGAGCCAACGGCGGGGGCAGCCCCGGGGGCGCCTCAACTTCCCGGAGACGCACGCCCGCGTGGCCCAGGACTACGAGCGTCTGCCGCACCAACTCGAGGGCGCCCTCCGCCAGCCAGGCGGGCGCGTAGCGGTCGGCGCACGCGAGCACCAGGTGGCCGTCCTCTATCGCCTCCGGGCTCACGCGCAGGCGCAGCTGCCCGACGATGTGGTGTCGGCCGTCGGAGCCCAGCATGTCCAGCACCTGCCGCCACGCGCGCGCCGCGGGCGCCTCCGGAAGCATTTCCTGGGAGGGCGGAGCATCCCCGCCTGCGGACGGCAGTGGCTCCACGCTCCACGCGCCGGAGAGGAGCTGCTCGGCCACCTCGTAGCCGGCGTGCGTCTGGCCCTTCAGCACGTACACGAGGCACGCGCGCTGGCGGCTTCCCAGTTCGCCACGGCACACCGGGGAGCGCGGCACCCGGGCGAACACCTCCCGCCACTCCTCCAGCGGACGGCGCTCCAGGGCAGCCAGGGCATCCGCCAGGAGCACCCGGGACGTGCGCTCCCGCCAGGGCTCAAAGCCATGGGGGGCGGCCAGCTCGTTCCACGCCGCGCGCAGCGCCTGCACCAGAGCCGGCAGGGTGTCCGGCGTGCGGTGGTCACGCAAGCCAGCGGCGGCAGCGTCACGCAGGGCCGTAACGCTGGGCTGCGTGACGGCGGGGGCCCTCGTGCCCCTTTCTTCCCTGGCAGAGGGAGAAGGAGGAGAAGACTTCTTCTCCAGCGTCACGCTGCCTTCCAGCGTCACGGCGTTACGGTCACGCTGCCGAATCCGCCAGTCACGCTGCCGGGCTGCTGCAAGTTCCCGTTTTCTCTCCTCCCTCCCCTTCTCCCCCTCCTCCTGCGTAACGCTGGCCGTCACGCTGTCACGCTGGGGCGTCACGCTGGCCAGCGTTACGGGCTGCGTGACGGAGGTGTCCACCGGGCGCGCCGGGCGAGAGGGCGCCTCCATGGGGCGGGCCGCTAGGACGCTGGCGAGGACGCGCTCGTACGCGGCGCGCTCGCCCTCCGCGAAGGCTTCTGCGCGGATGCGCCCCTCGCGCTCGCGGGCCACCTCGGCGCGCAGGGCGTCCAGCTCGTCGTGGAGGGACGTCGGGTCGAAGGTGTGGGCGCAGCAGTCCCCTGCGGGCTCGCGGCGGTAGGTGGGCGCGTCGTCGGAGGCACCGTCACGTGCCGGCGCTGGTGTACCGGGTGGCCGAGCGCGGGGAAGTACCTGCTGGGCGTCCTCCACGGTGACGAGCTGGCCGGACAGCAGCCGCACCATGCCGGCAGGCGCGGGCGCGACTTCGTCCGGCTTGGGGGAGGAAGGCGCGGGGCTGGAGCGGCCGCGCTTCCCCGGCTGAGCGGGGCGGGGCTTCGCGCCGGTGCCCTCGGTAGGCTGGGGGCAGGTGCTCATGGCGCGCTCACCTGCTGCCCGCAGGCATGCGGCGGGCAGGTTGGTGCGGTGCAGCGCCAGGCACGGCAGCCCGGGCACTTCGTCATTGCCCTCTCGCACGTGCACTTCCGGAGGACGCGGGCCTTCAACGTGGCGGCCTCGCGCCCTCCGTGGCTCGCGGCGAGCGCCTCGTAGACGCGCCAGCGCGCCTCGCGGCTCTGGGCGACGGCGGCGAAGCCCAGACGCACCTGGGCCAGCACCAACGCCGGGAGCTCCCACAGCGTGTCCGCGGGCCCGGGCGTGCAGGCCACCGGCTCGGGCAGGGCCACCACGTCCTCCAGCCACAGGCCCACCGGCCCGACGTGCCACCGCGACTCGCGCGCGGTGTCAGGCCACAACAGGGAGACAGCGGAGAGGCGGCCCACCGCCACCACCGCGCACATCGGCAGGTCCTCGGCGCGCGGCGCGCCAACGCCGGGGCCGCCCGCCATCCAAGAGGCGTCGTCCTGCGAGTACTTCGCCGCCGCGCAGACGGCGATGTAGCAGCCCAGCACTCCCGGGGGCGGGGGGCGCTGGAGATTGAGCACGGGAGCGTTGCGGACCTCCACGGCCCAGGCCCACGGTTGAGGCGCCGTCACACCGAAGAGGCGGGCCCGCGTGGGTGCGTCGCAAGCGCTCACGCCGCCCTCCGGTTCTTCAGGAAGGACTCGGCCAGCTTCCGCACACGGCCCTCGTCCGTCTCCAGGCGCTCCATGAAGCTGGCCTGCGGGTCGCGCACGCCCTCCATCTGGTCGCGCTTGATGCCCAGCACGTCCGCCACCACCGGGTCCGAGCCGGAGTCCGACGTCAGGAAGTAGGCCATGACAGGGTCCGGCTGCCCGTCGCGGTGGACGCGGCCGATGGCCTGCTCATGGACGCCGGGGCTCCAGTCCAGCTCGCCGAATACCACCGTGCGGCAGCAGTGCTGGAGGCCGTCGAGCCCCGCCCCCGCGCGCAGCGACATGATGAGGATGGGCGTCTGCCCGGACTTGAAGCGCTGGGCCTGCTCCTCCTTCTGCGTCGGACTCTCCTGCCCGGTGAAGATGGCCGGCGAGTACTCCGCGAGGCGCTCCCGCCAGAGGGCGTAGACTTCGTGGTGCCAGCCGTACAGCAGCACCCGCTCGCCGTTCTCCACCAGCATGCGGACGAACTCCGCGACGAAGGGCGCCTTCGCGATGCCGGTGGCCTGGCGCAGCCGCCAGGACAACTCCCCCGAGGCCTGCATCCGCTCCTCGGGCTTCACCCCGCCCTGCGCGAGGATGATGCGGGCGAGTTCCGCCGCCTTGTCCTGCACCTCGTCGAGGACCTTGGTGTCCGACTCCACCGTGTGGATGTCGCGGGTGAGGGACGGCAGCTCCCGCCCGACGTCCTGCCGCGTGCGGCGCAGCATGAGGCCCGCGTCGCGCAGGTACGTGCCGAAGGCGCGCGGGTCCTTGAAGTTGAGCTTGTCGTCCACGCCGGTGCACCACTCCCGGCTGAACTCCTCGCGCGTCCCCAGCACCCCGGGCTTCAGGGCTTCGAGGACGTGAAACATCTCCCCGCCGTAGTTGTAGATGGGGGTGGCGGACAGGCCGATGGCGAAGGGCACGCGCTCGGCCAGGTAGTGCGCGGCCTTGTACTTCTCCGACTCCGGCCCGCGCCGCAGCTCCTGGCACTCGTCGAAGACGACGGCGCGCACGCCCGCGGAGACGAGCGTGTCCGCCCAGCCGGAAAGCTTGTGGTAGTTGAGGATGAGGACGTCGGGCCAGGGCAGCTTCTGCCCGCCACGCCCCCGGGTGACGTCCTCCGGCGTGGCGCGCTTCGCCACGTGGACGCGCAGGCGCGGGAGGAAGCGCGCCAGCTCGCGCTGCCACTGCCGGGGCAGGTGCGTCAGCGTCACCACCACCGCCGGCAGGGTGCGCTTGTCCGTGAAGCCCGTCAGCGCGGACGCCGTCTTGCCCAGGCCCACGTCGTCGGCCAGCAGCAGCCGCTGCAGGCGCAGCCACATGTCCGCGGCGCGGCGCTGGTAGTCGCGCGGCGGCACATTCATCTCGAAGTCCGGCGCCTGGTACTCAGCGGACAGCAGGTTGACTACCTGCTCCTCGCGCCGGGCGTGCTCGCGCGCACCGCGCCGGAGGAAAGCCTTCGCCTCCTGGCCCACCACCTCTAGCGGGTACCTCTCCAGGAACCACTCCAGCTCCCGGGCCGTCTCCTCGGTGGCCGCCAGCAGCACCTCCCCGACGTCGCTCTTGTTGACGCGCTCGAAGATGCGCTTCAGCCGCACGGCCACGTGGGGCTCCGCCTGCACCACCCACGCGGGCCTCTCCCCTCCCCGGTTGCCCAGCTTCCGCGCCTCCAGGCGCACCGTGCCGAACGTCTTCACAGCAGGCCTCCCCTCAACACGGCGACGCGCACGGGCTTGCCCTGCATGAGCGCGGGCAGGCAGTCGTGGCGGGCGCGGGTGGTGATGAGCGGGAGGGCGTGGACTTCCTCCCGCTCCGCGTAGCGCAGCAACTGGCGGGTGACTTCCGACAGGCCCCCGTCCACCTTCACTTCGAGGCCCACGTGGGCCTCCGTCAGCAGGAAGTCGATGCGGCCCGCTTCGCCCAGCGTCACCTCCCGCTGGAAGGCGATGCCGGCTTCCGTCAGCACCTGGGCGAGCGCGCCTTGAAGCAGGGCCTCACCGGCGCAGCGGAACCGGTGGCGGGTGACGAGGGCGCGGACCTGGTCCAGCACCGCGAGGGTGTCCGTGGGCGCGCTCATGCCGCGTACCCCTCGCGGCCCGGGCGGAACCAGAAGTCGCTCACGAGGGACCAGCCGTGGCCCAGCTTCGACTTCAGCGCGGCGCGCAGCTGCTCCTCCTGCCACACGAGCGCGCCGCCCGCGGGGATGCCGTCGCCCACCATGCTGCGCACCCGCGCGTCCGAGGAGGAGACAAACTCCAGGGGCCGGCCGTGCACCACGGGCGGCAGGCCCTGAAGCACCGCCAGCTCCAGCGTCGTCAGCGGCCGGTGCCAGCAGCCCGACAGCGGGGAGAGGATGGCCGGCGCCAGCAGGCCCTTCGGCGGCTCCCACCCCTCGGCGAGGAGCGCGAGGGCCAGGTGGATGCTGATGACGGCGCGGGGTGCCGGGCGCGGATCCGCGATGCTCGCCGGCCCGTTGTCGAGCTGCATGCTGCCCGTCACCGTTCGGGCGGGCTCGCCCCACTCCAACACGCCGTAGAAGCCGTTGCGGCAGTTGACGCCCACGCCCAGCGCTTCGAGGGCTGCGGCCGCACGCGAGTCCGCGAGGGCCGCCGGGGTGTTGCTGCCGCTCACCGCCGCAGAGCCGGAGACGGTGGGCGCCGGCTCGCGCTCGTCCAGCACCCCGAAGAGCCCCGGGCGCCCGGCGTAGGTGCCGGAGCCCTTCGCCGTCTGGCCCAGGCCGACGAGCTCCAGGACGCGCTGGTCGGCCACGGCGGGCGCGCCGCTGCCCGGGCGCGTGGCGGCCGTCACCGTGCCCGCCGGCTGGGCCCAGCCGCCCACCGCGTACTTGTTCCGGTGGCGCAGGGGGTTGTCAGTCCCCATGGCGATGCCGTCCAGGGCGCGCGGGTCCGCCACCGAGACGGGCATGCTGCCTCCGGAGACGTACGGCATGCCGATGACGGTACCGGCGGGCTTCTCCCATTCGATGACGCCGCACGTCCCGGCCCGGCCGTCCGCGCGCAGCGCCAGGGCGTCCAGCGGGCGCGCATCGGCAACCACGGCGGCACCAGCCTGGACGTCCGTGGTGCCCGTCACCGTCTTCCCCGGGCTGCCCCAATCCTGCACCCGGTACTGGTCGGTGAAGCGCTCGCCGCGGGCGTGGGTGAGCGCCACGCCCTCCAGCACCCGCGCGTCAGCGACGGCGGCCCCACCGTTCTGATGCTTGGCCACACCACGCACGGTAGGGCTGGGCTTGTCCCAGGCCGTGACTCCCGAGGCACCTGGGCGTGGAGAGTGCCCGAGCGCGAGCCCTGCCAGCCCGCGTGGGTCTTCCACTGCGCACATGCCCGCCCCACCAGGGCCGGACACCGTCGGCGCTGGCTCGCCCCACGCCTGGACGGGGTGCCGGCGGTGCACCTCGCGGCGCTGCTGGCCGGCAGCCACGGGGTTGCCTAGCTCCTGCTCCACCCTCTCGCGGAACGGGGCCGTGTCCATGCCCGTCGGCCACAGCCCGCGCGCCTCCAGCCAGGCCACCACGCCCCCGCGCGGCGGCAGGTCGCGCCAGTCCCCACCCGGCGGCACCAGCGCCAGGCGGACCGCGTTCAGCCACTCGATGCGCGGCAGCTTGTGGTGCTTGCCCGCGGCCGGGTCATCCGGCCAGGGCAGAGGCCCGAGCACCTCGCCCACGCCGCGCAGGCGCTTCTTCGAGGGCATCCCCACCGGCACCGGGCAGCGCTTCGCGTCGCGCCAGCAGATGGTCAACCGCTGGCGCTTCTGGGCGAGCCCCGCTTCCTCGCCCAGGTCGTGCTCCACCACCGACACCTCGTAGCCCGCGCGGCGGCCCAGGCGGACGACCTCCGCCAGGTTCTCCGGGCAGCGGTGCCGGTACGCGGGCACGTTCTCGATGACGACCATCACCGGCCTCGCGTCGCCCTTCCACGCCGCCAGCACCTTGCGCGAGGCCTTCACCGCGAGCCGGTTCATGTCCTGGTACTTCTTCGTGGCGGCGCGCTCCTTCGAGGTGAGCCGGCTCGCGCCCTTGCATGGGGGGCTCCACTTCATGAAGTACGGCGCCGTCTCCCCGAAGAAGGCGCGCAGCTCACGCGGACGCATCCGGCCGATGTCCGCGCAGAGGGAGCGCGCCCCGCTGAGCTTCGTGAACGTGTCGCAGCGCTCCTGCTCGAAGTCGACGCCGCCCACGTTGCGGACGGTGGCGCGGTGGCCGTCCACCACCACCTCGGCGCAGTCCGCGCCGTACGCGCCGACGCCCGCCCCACAGAAGAGGTACCCGACGGTGAACTCGTGCTCCTGTTGAATGCAACTGCTCATGGACGAACCCGGAGGACGACGGCAGCGCCAAGCGCCGCGAAGAGGGAGAGGAAGGAGAGGAGGAGGACGCCTACGCGCAGCTCAGCGCGGGCGAGGAGGTAGCCAGCGAGGGCGCCAGCCAGGAGGAGGCGAGCGGGGCTCACGGCAAGACCTCCCCGTAGACCTGCGGCCGCAGGTGCCCGGCGAGGTACAGCGGGTGCCTGGGCTCCCCGGCGGCGGTGAGCGCGAGGGCGTGCACCGGGCGGTACCGGCGCAGCAGGGCCAGCACGGCGGGGGCGCGCTGGGGCACCAAGCGGTGCGCCCCCCATGCCCCGACGACGAGGGCAGCCTCGCTCGCGGCGCGCTCCAGGGCCGCGTCGTTGAGCGGGCCCACCGCGTCCTTCGCCGGCATCAGGTCCGCCGGGTCGGTGGCGCGCAGCGCGAAGAGGTTGCAGAGCGTGAGCGCGCCAAAGCCCCACGCCTGGGCGAAGCCCACGCAGCGGCGCAGCGTCGGGTCATCCTGCTGGCCGTCGGCGATGGACGGATTGAGCATGACGAAGAGGACGCGCGGCGCATTCTCGTCCGTGGTCCAGCGGCGCCAGAGGCGGTACCGGTACAGGCCACACTCGCTCAGCTCGGCGCCAGCATCCAGGTAGCGAGGCGTCATGAGATGCCCTCCCCGCTGCCCGGCAACGGGAACATCAGCCGGGCCACCTGCTCCAGCTTCGCCACGTCCTCTGCGGAGAGCCCGTGCGCGTGGATGAAGCTCACCAACGGCTGGGACAGCGCGTCTTCACCCGCGCGGGGTTCCGACACCAGATCCGCCACCGTCGTGCCAAGGGCACGAGCGAGGGCCTCCAGCATGGGCAGGCGGGGGTGCCGCTCGCCGCGCTCCACCATTGAGACGAAGGACACGCTGATGCCCGCCACCTCGGCCAGTTCCTCCTGCGTCATGCCCCGGCCACCGCGCGACTGCGCGCGCAGCTGCCGCACGCGCGGGCCCACCAACGAGTTGGCGGCGCTCATCGCGACACCTCGACCCGGCGGAACTCCACGCGCCAGCACCAGGGGTTGGCGTCCCAGGACTCGGGGCCGTTGAGCGAGCGCCAGAGCGAGGCGAACGACTCCCGGGCCGTCAGGTGGTAGGAGACGCTCTCGAAGGGTGGGGAGGGCTCGTAGTTGAGCCATCCACACGACTCCGGATGGCGCTCCACGCCCTCCGCTTGCGCGTCCTCCTCGGTGATGTCGTGCAGCCGCTCGACGCGCACGCTCCCCACTTCCAGCGTCAGGCGCGAGGCCCAGCGGGGCATGAAGAGCGGCGTGACGTTGCCGCGCTCCGCCGCCCGCGGCATGGTCCACTCGTTGGGGACGTCGCGGTCCGCGAAGAAGCGCTCAGCGCCATCGGCGCGGTAGGTGATGGAGACGTCCCCACAGTCGCAGGCGTCCATCCCGTGCGAGTGGGCTACGCAAGGACGCCACGCCTCCTTCACCCAGAGCCGCTCCCCGGGCTGCCCGTAGGGGCATCGCAGGCCCATCTTCTCCGCGACGGTCAGGTGCCCCACCGTGCCGCAGGGGACGTGCAGACCGTTGTCGGGACGGAACTCCCACACCGTTCCGCCATCGTGCGGCGCGTTCGGTGCCGGCTGGGGCTTGAGCAGCCTCCGCGTGACCGTCTTCCGGCCGTCCAGCAGCGCGCGGACCATGTCGGCAGAGAAGAGGATGGGCCGCTCTCGGACGGCGGACGCGCTCACCACAGAGGCCGCGCTACCCACGGGACACCTCCGGCATCTCGTCCCAGGTGCGCCCATCGAGGACCCGGCCAGCGGCCTTCTTTCCCAGCGCGAAGAGCGTGTGGACCTCACCACCCACGGGCAGCGGCTCCGTGGGGAAGGCCACCTCCGGCACCCGGCACTGGCGCGTGCTGTCGGGCGGCATGCCCTCGGGCACCGTCTCGTACAGCGCATCCGCCTCCTGCTCCGTCATCGCGCAGTAGGGCTTCCACGCGCCCCACTGCTTGAAGAAGAAGCACGTACCGGCGGCGACGCACTGGTCGCGCAGCCGCCGCGCCCAGACGGGGTGCATGGGCCGTGCACCAGGGCCGGACTCACCGCCGCCAACGACCCAGGCGATGCCCCATGCCCACCGGCCACCTTCGTGCGGGATGCGCGGGTCGGGGTGTTGGAGTTGTTCCCCACGGTTCGTGTGGAGGGTCGGCTTGAGGTATTGCGACAGTTCCAGCGGGCCCAGGAGCGGTTCACACGACAGCCACCGCACCGCCGCGGGCGTGCGCAGCAACTCCGGGATGCGCTCGTCCGCGCGCTGCTGGTCCTCCACTGACACGCCCAGCCACACGTTAGGCAGCGGCCAGCGCAGTTCGCCGGGCTCCAGCTCGAGCCCGCGCCGCGTGGCCTCCATCGACGCGATGGACAGCACGAGCCCCTTGAAGTCCTCGCTGCCCACGGTGCGCGCCATGACGGCTGCGCGCTTCGTCAGGACCTGGAAGGTGTGCCGGCGCGCGAGCGCCATCGCCGCGAACACCCGGGCGATGTCCTTCACCTGGAGCGACTCGTGGAAGAGGTCGCTCATGCTGTTGACGAAGACGCGCCGGGGCTTCCGCCAGCGGAGCGGCTCGGCCAGCTTCTCCGCGTCGAGCACCACCTTGCCCGTCCACCGCGGGCCAGCTGGAGTGCTCTTCACCAAGTTCTCGTAGGGCTGGCCCGGGCCGGCGAGCCGGATGGCCATGCGCTCCGCGTAGCAGCCACCCTTGCGGTTGCCGGAGGTGCCGCCACCGCAACCGGGAGAGACGCGGGAGCAGCCACGCGTTGGGTTCCACACAACGTCCGTCCACTCGATGCTCGTGTCACCCATGGCGCTGCACCTCGTGCTTCGTGGAGAGACCGCCGGGCAGGACGCGCAGCTCGGGCCGGCCGGTGGTGGGCGTGGGGCGGGACTGGTGGCGCTCCAGCAGGTTCAGGAGCGCGGTCGCAGCGCGGATCAGCGCGGTGGCGCAGAGGACGCCAAGGGCCCGGAGGACGTCACGCATGGCACGCCCCCTCTCCCCCTGAGAACGCGTCCACCAGCGCGGCCTTCGCGCGCTCGTGGAGGGACCACTCCCGCTTCAGCGCCTTCCGCCAGAGGCGCCAGCAGAGCTTGTCCTTGCAGGTGGCGACGGGCCGGTCCTGCAGCTCGTTGAGGACCTCGCGCCGCGTGCGCGGCGCCCAGCACACCGCGCAGCGCGCCTTCAGGCTGGCCTCCGGCACGTCCCCGGGGCCCGGCGGCGTCTCGCGGAAGAGCCGCGTGCGCAGCAGCCCGCGCTCGTGAGGGGGGCAGTCGCGCAGCAGGGCGCGGACGTGCTCGCGGCGCTGCTCCGGCGTGGGCAGGCGGCTACCCATGGGGCACCTCCGCGAGCTCCGGGTGCGCACGGAGGTACGCCTCGGCCACGGCCTCGCCCGACGCGGTGAGGCAGGAGGAGCGGTGCACGAACGGGGTGCGCGTCAGCAGCCGGGCCTGCTCCAGCCTGTCGAAGTAGTCGTAAGCGGCCGCGGTGTTCGACCAGCCGAAGCGCTCACACAGGTCGCGCGCGGTCGGCGCGATGCCGTTGCGCTGCCTGTAGACATGGACGTAGGCCAGCACCTCCCGCTGGCGCTGCGTCGGGGAGCCCCCGGAGGGGCCATGCTCGGGAGGGGGACGAGGGCAGCTCATGCGGCACCAGCCTTTCGGGTGCGCCGATGGGGTTTGGCCGCGCGGCGCGCGCGGTAGAGGGCACCCAGGTGCGTCGCGAGCTGGGCCACCTCCTTGGGGGTGTTCTGCACGTCCTTCCAGCGCCGGGCGCCGGAGGGGAAAGCCCACTCTCCGGACGTCCAGGCACAGGCATCCGCGACCAGCGACAGCTCGCCCTCGAAGTCACGCTGCGTGGGCGAGGCGTTGCCCTCCTGCGCGAGGAACTGGCAGGCGGCGTCCATGAGCAGACTCAGCGCGCGCACTCCGGCGCCGTGGGACAGGCGCGACTCCTTCGGCTGCCGCGCCCACGCGTCCGGCCAGGTGCTGGCGACGGCGGCCCACCACAGGGAGACGCGCGCCACCATGGCGTCCACGCCTTCACCGGCACGCTCCATGTCGAAGAGGGCGCCGTCGGCCAGGCTGTCCTCCAGCGCCTGCATCATCGACGTGTCCTTGATGACGGCTGTGTGCCCCCCCTTGCCCTCCTTCCCCTTCGCCGCCGGGCACGTCTGGGTGATGAGGAGACCCTTGAGGCTGCTGCCCTCGTCCAGGTTGAGCCGCGCGACGAGCTGCGCCGGCAGGCGCTTGCGCTCCAACGCAGCGGGAAGAGCACCGTGCGTCGACGGGAGCAGTTCGTGGATGAGTCCCTTGGGCAGCGGCTTCGTGGAGTTGACCAGGATGAACTGCTCCGCCTGCTGGCCCACGTCGTCGGTGATGAAGCCGGTGCACGCCAACGGGAAGGACTCCACCGCCGCGTCGCGCACGGCGGCCAGGCGCTGCTGGCCGTCTACGATGAAGCCCGGGGCGTCCGGCGCGTCCGGCCCCACCGCGCGCGGGATGATGAGGTGTCCGTGCCGAGCGCCCCCGGTGGCCTCGGACAGCGGCTCGAAGCGCGCGCGCGAGTCGAAGGCGAACACCACCGCGTTCGGCACCAGTGCCGCAGCGCTCTCCATGTACGAGCGGATGGCAGCCACATGGGACAGCACCTCGGGGCGCTGGTAGCCCTCCAGCACGCCCGCGCGCCGCCGCACGCGTGACACCGTGGCGAATGCTGGCACCTGCTTCCCGTCCACGGCGAAGAGGTAGAGGCGACGCCCTGCCGTCTGCTCCACCTCCAGGGCGGGGAGGCGAAGCGGAGCACGGGCGGCAGCGCGCACGCGCCGCGCTTCGCAGAGGATGCGCAGCCGGGCACCCTGGCCAGCGCCCTTGAGGGGCTCCTTCACCGTCCAGCCCGCGAGCGACGACTCGGCGAGCGCGTCGTGCAGCGGCTCCGCGTACGAGCGGCCAGCGTAGACGAGGACGTCCACGGCGCCCGCCGGGTAGAGCCGCGTCAGGGACTCCAGGAGGAGGCGTCCCCAGGCGGCGGAATAGTCCCGGCCCTGCCCGCGGAAGGTGAAGTCGTAGGGCTCCACCCGCGCGGCCAGCGGCAGCAGCCCGTGCAGTGCGGACACCACGTACACGTGGCTCGTGGTGGCCTCCGCCTCCGCGAAGTGCGCGCGGAACAGCGGGCCCGTGTAGAGGTCCCGCGCGGGCGCGGGGTGCGTCAGCTTCGCCTTGCCGCAGCCCACCAGGGCCACCTGGATGGGAGCGCTCATCGCGTGGGCCTCCGGGTGATGACGGTGTTGCAGCTCGCCGCGAGCGCGCGGAGCCGCCGCTCCAGGTCGTCGGCATTGAGCCAGGCCGCACGCCGGTCCGGATCCCAGACGCTGACAACGGGCCCGCTGCGGTCGCACAGCGTCACGCGGACGCCAGGGCCACTCCCAAGCGAGGTGCGCGTCATCACCGCGGGGTGGCTGGTGGTGGTGCTCACGCAGCACCTCGCACCGTCTCCGGGGCATCCCCGGCCACGCGCGCCACGAGGGCGGTGCAGTTGTCGCGGCTTCCGCTGGCGAGCGCGGCGTGCACCAGGGCCTCGGCGGCCACCTGGGCGGAGGCTGCGTCCTCCAACACCGCAGCGAGTTGCGCGTGCGACAGCGTGTCGTGCACGCCGTCGGTGGAGAGGAGGAACACGTCCCCGGGGAGCACCGTCGTCGCCAGCACGTCCGGCTCCGCGTCGTCGCCCAGGCCGAACGCGCCCAGGTAGCGGACGAGGACGTGCCGGTGGATGCGGTGATCCTGGGTGAGCTGCGTCAGGCGGCCCGCACGCAGCAGGTACACCCGCGAGTCGCCCACGTGCGCCACCACCGCCACGCCCGACGCCGCCAACAGCACCATGGTGAGCGTCGTGCTGCCGTTGTAGTGGCGGGCCACTTGGTCCCGCACCACCTCCGACGCAGCCTCGGCAACGGCCGCGCGCGCCACGTGCCCCAGCTCCGTGGCGGACGAGGCGCTTGCCTCCAGCACGGCCACACGCAGCACCGTCGCGACCGCCGCCTGGGCGGACTTGTCGCTACCCTCGTGCGAGCCCACGCCGTCCGCGACGGCGGCCACCAGCCCCCCGCCGTCCACACGATGCCCGACGGCGTCCTGCTGGTAGTCCCGCAGCCCCTTCTCGGAGCATGAGCCCACGTCGAAGGCGGGGCTCATCGGCCACCGCCCTTCTTGCCGCGCCGAGCCTTGGCGTTCGGCGCGGTGGACGAGGGGTTCTTCGCGGCGACCGCCTGCGTTGGCAGCCGGCAGAACGCGTCGCAGAACGCCTCGTACGCGTAGTTCCCCTTCCCTGTTGAGGATCCAGAAACGACCCATCCACCGGGGACGCGCTGGAAGTGCAACGTGAAGTTGTCGGGAAGACGGGACTGCTTGGGTGTCGCCGCTTTGCGGTTGGATGGCATGACGTGCTTCTCCTGGTCGCGCCCGGAGGTGCGGCCGGAATGAATGGGTTCGGGGCTACGGGTGGGCGGTGCCGGCCGCGCGGTGGAGTGCGCCAACGGCGAGATGGGCGGGGTTGACGCTGCGGGCAGCAGGGGCTGCAGGTCCTGCTACGACTTGGCTGGGAAGAGCCGTCGCGCCACGCGCCACAAGGCCACGGCAGCGCTACTGAGGGCTCGCCCTCATGGCATCCAGGCACGCGGTGCAGTGCGTCCAGGGATGGGGGCCATGTCCGGCCTGCATGTGGAGGTAGTTAGCGAGCCGCTCCAAGACGTCCACAGCGGCGAACGCGGCGGCCTTGGCCGCATCGCGCTCTGCTCGCCCGGAGCCCCTCGTCATGATGCCCAGTGACTGCCGGATGACATGGGCCGGCCCGACGGGCCCGGAACTCCCATCGGACTCCCACGCCGCTGACCCACCCCCCGTCACCTCACGGTCGTTGCGAGGTGATTTCGCCCTGATATAAGGGGCTTGCAGCGCTTCGACCCCGTAGCTCAGTTGGATAGAGCGGCGGTTTCCTAAACCGCAGGCCACAGGTTCGATTCCTGTCGGGGTCGCTGTCCACCCCCCCCGGACCCACTGAGGAAATCAGGGGTCCGGGGGGAGCGGACACTCAAGCTGTAGGGCCGTGGGAGTTCTGGCGGGGTTTCGTCTCCCGGCCGTCTCCCCGAAAACCTTCACCCGCACTTTCCACCGCACGGTTGGCGGGTGGACGGCGCGACCACCGGCAGTGGGCTCTACGCCTACAAGGCGTTCCGCGACGCCTTGGTGAGCCTCGCGGAACAGGACGTCGCCGCCACCGGGCAGGCATCCACGCCGCCGGATGCATCCAGTCAGAAGAGAGGTGCCCGGTGAAGGCCCGCCGGCAACGACTCCTCACCACGCCCTCCTCCCGCTGCGCCGCCCACCTCACCAGGCACCTGCCGTGCGTCTGTCCATGTCAGGGCAGGAGGGCATCGGGCGCCGACCTTCGGCAAGACCGACGGTCGGGCGCGGACCGGACCGATGGGGCCATCCACTCCGGGCTCATCGAAACTCCGGGGATTCTTGGAGTGGTTCTTGCCCTCATTCGAGGGGGCAAAACCGGAAACGTTCCTCAGAGTCGAGGAGCGCTCAGGCTGCGCGTCGGAGCGCGACGCAACCCGCCTCCAGCCGGCGTGCGGCGGCCTCGCAGTAGCGCTCCTCCCGTTCCACTTCCACGGCCCGGCGACCGAGCTGCTGCGCCGCCGGTGCCATGACACACCAGGACGCCCTGCCCGCCCTGAATGATTCAATCAGCCATCAACGACCAATCACAATCCGAACGTCCATGAGCGTGCCCCGATTCGTATAGTGTTTCCCACCATCATGCGCCCTCTACACATCACCACCCCCCTGCTCCCGCACGACGCGCTCTCAGCTGCGCTCGGCAAGGCCGTACTCCTCAAGATGGAGAGCCTGCAGCCTTCCGGTTCTTTCAAGCTGCGCGGCATCGGAAGGCTTTGCCAGCGGGCGGTGGAGACCGGCGCGCGACAGTTCATCTGTCCCTCCGGTGGCAATGCCGGCTTCGCCGCAGCGGTTGCCGGGCGTGCCCTGGGAGTGCCCACCACCATCCTGGTCCCCCATTCGACACCGGAGTCGGTGCGTCGGCGGATTGCCGCACTCGACGCGGCGGTGGTCGTGCACGGCTCCGTCTGGGACGAGGCCAACGAAGAGGCCCTGCGCCGATGTGGCACCGGGGAAGCCGTCTACGTGCCGCCGTTCGACCACCCGGACATCTGGGACGGCAACGCCACGCTTATCGACGAGGCGGTGGCCCAGGCCGAGGATGGCTTCGACGTGGTGGTCTGCGCGGTAGGAGGCGGCGGACTCATGTGCGGGGTGCTGGAGGGGCTACACCGCAACAAGCTGGCGCACGTGCCGGTCATCGCCGTGGAGACCGAGGGTGCCGCTTCACTGCACGCCGCTGTGAACGCCGGCAAGCTCGTCACCCTGCCGGCCATTACCTCCATCGCCACCACGCTTGGCGCCAAGCGCGTGGCACCCGCGGCCTTCGAATGGACGCGCCGCCACCCGGTCCACAGCGTGACCGTGAGCGATACGCAGGCGCTCGATGCGTGCCTGCAGTTCGCCGATGACCTGCGCATCCTCGTCGAACCCGCCTGTGGCGCCGCGCTCGCGGTTGCGTACCAGGGGCTCGACGTACTGACCCCCTATCGCCGGCCCCTCCTCGTGGTTTGCGGCGGGATTGCAGTGGACCTGACGAAGCTCGTGGCGTGGCGCGAGGAGCAGGCCTCCCGCCGAGCGATTGCCAAGGATGTGCCGGCGGGCCCCTGAACTGCATGGCGAGCAGCACGGCGCAGATGGACTTCTTCACGGCGCCGCGCCCCGGACTTGCCCTCCTCCAGCACCTGCTTCACCACCCGGGCTTTGAACTCCGGCGCGTACTCCCTGCGCTCTCTTCTCGGCATCGTCGTGGACATCCTCCGGTGTCCACAAACCCGGCTCTCCCGCCCTTTGATCTTGCCCGGGCTGCTCCCGCTACGGACGCACGGCCGCCAGGATGTAGCGGGGCAGCAGCTCTTCCCGGAATGTCTTCCAGATGTTGAACTGGCCGTAGTTGCCCCCTGTGAACATCACCGTGAGCTCCAGCTCCGGGATGACCATGACGTACTGGCCGCCGTTGCCGCCCGCCTCATACTCCGCGTAGACGCGCTCACCGACACGCACTTCGTGGCGCCACCACGCATACCCGTAGGTCCGGTCCGGGCTCATGACGGAGTGGCGCGCCACGGAACGCTCGACCCAGCGCTTGCTGACCACGCGTCTTCCATTCCACACGCCGCCCGCGAGATAGAGCTGGCCCAGCTTCAGCGCGTCGCGAGGGCGCGCGTAGAGGCCACCGCCCAGGTACGCCTCACCATCGGGCATCAGGTTCATCGCATAGCGACGGAACTGGAGGGGCGCGGCCACGGTGCGCTCGAAGTGCTCGGGCAGCCACGTCCCCGTCGCGTTGCGCACCATGCCGCCCACCAGGTTGATGCCCGCCGAGCAGTACACCGCCTCCGCGCCTCCTGGCGCCCGCCCCATGGGCAGGTCCAGCGTGTACGTGTACCAATCCATCTCCTGGTCCTGGAGGCGGTTCTCGCTGCCCGGGGAGTCGTCGTTGTTGTCGTCGCAGTCGAGCCCCGACGTCATCGTCATCAGGTGCTCCAGCGTGAGCTGTGACTTGCGCGGGTCCATGGGCGCGGCGCTCTTGTAGGTGGGGAACAGCGAGTAGACGGGCGTCTGCGGTGACAGCTTCGCGCCCTGCTCCATCGCCGTGCCCACCAGCACCGGCGCCAGCGTCTTGGACGCGGAGCGCAGGTCATGCAGGCGCTCCTTGTCGAAGCCTTGGAAGTACTCCTCCACGACGAGCTTGCCCTTCCGGGAGATGAGCAGGCCCTGGATGAGCGGCCCCGGCGTGGGGCCCGGCTCCGTGTCGAGGATGCGCTGCACCAGGGCGGCAATGGGCGCCAGGTCCATGCCCACGTCCGCGAGGGACGCCGTCGCCCAGCCGTCCTGCTCCGCGAGGGGCTGACGGTAGGCGTAGGGCCCCGACGCGGGCGTGCGCGAATAGAGCCCCACGGCCTGGTTCCGCTCCCGCTTCGTGAAATGGATGGGTCCCAGGAAGAGGATGGGCACCGTCAGCCGACCGAAGCGCTCGTCCAGGGTGCCCTCGAGGGTCGTCGGCCCCCGGGGGTCCACCAGCTTCACGGCGCTGCCCGTCATGGAGACGTTGAAGGCGAATTGCCGACCGAAGCCCTTCTCCGGGTCTCTCAAGTACGCGCCGAGGGAGCCATCCGGCCGCGCATGCACGACCAGGTAGAGCGTGAGCCGGTCCGCCCACGGAGTCACCGTGCCCCGCCACACGCCCTTACGCACTGCGCGCAGCTCCACTGGCGTGGCGTACTGCACGCCACCAACGACGACACGGGGCTGCACCCAGTGGCCCCGGACGAGCTTCCCATCGGCGCTCGGCGTTCCACGAAACGTCCCCTGCCCTCCCGGCAGGCTCAGCGTGAGCGTGTTCTTCTCCAGCCGCCCGGCGCCCTCGAAGCCGGCGATGTTCGCCCGCCACACGTCGCCCTCCTTGAACACCGTGAGCTCGCCCTGGACCTCGGGGCCGTAGGCGGCCTCCCCCACCCAGACGCCCACCAGCCGCTTCGCGGCGTCCTCCGGGGACGGGATGGGAGCATCCGCCGCGTGGGCGAAAGAGGAGACCCAGAGCAGGGCCAGCAGAGCTCCCAGCGGGACGTGGGACGTGGGGGACATGGTGGGAGTTCCTGGTGGAGGAGCGAGGGGGGTCGCCGCGTCCTCGCCCTACGGGGAGCCCTGGAGATCATTGCCACCCACCTGCACGAATCCTCGAGGAAGCGGACCGCGGCACGAAGCCCGGTGCGGGGGGAGCGCTGCTGCGCCGCGAGGGGCTGTAGTCCTCGCGTGGCTACGTCAGCCCCGTCGAGTTCGAGAAGGCCGCCTCACAGGTGCCGTTGGCTGCGTAACCCACCTGTCCACGAAGCCCGGGCAAGCTCAGTCCTCCACGCCACGGTGTCAGTGCACCTCCGCCTGATACGCAGCGACGCCCAAGTGAGCACATCTTGCACTTCAGGAGCGCGCTGAGTACCGCCAGGTCCAGACGTGAGTCGCAGCGAGCCATGGGACCGCCTGGAGCCTGCCCTGTGGAGAAGCGCTGGCACGCCAGACAAGGACAAGACAGTCGTCCATCGTAGGAGAACAGCCATGTACGCGACGGCCATTCGGATCCCGGTCTTCGGGGAAGCGGAATCCAAAAC
This sequence comes from Corallococcus sp. bb12-1, assembly GCF_026626765.1. Classification (NCBI taxonomy): domain Bacteria; kingdom Pseudomonadati; phylum Myxococcota; class Myxococcia; order Myxococcales; family Myxococcaceae; genus Corallococcus; species Corallococcus sp. bb12-1. The sequence continues at coordinate 27,651 of NZ_JAPNJZ010000036.1, forward strand.
CATCATTGGTGGCCTCACCCGGATCCGCGAAGAGATGCGGCCGGAATTCGTGCCAGGCCTCATCCAGGCCCTGCTGTTCCGTGATGAGGGCAAGGGCGCCATGCTCATGACCTTCTGGCGCACCCGGCTGGACATGGACGAATTCATGCAGACACCCGCCGGAAAGTCCTCCTCCGAAGCCATGACCCGGCTCCTCACCCAGCAGGGCGTGCAGCTTGAGTCCTATTACGCGACATGGCAGGCCGTTTCGGGCGAACCGATGCCTGCCGCTTCGATGCGCCGTTAGCGAGCGGACAGGAGAGCCGAATGAGCAGCGTACTCAAGGGCGAGTGGAGCGGCGTCCTCAGCGACGCCGAGGGATTTCAGGCCAGGGCCACCCTGGTCCTGGACGGCGACACATCCATCCAGGGAACGGTCAGCTATACCCTCATCGGGACACACGAGCCCGGTCCCGAACAGCGGGGCACGGTCCAGGGCAAATCGGCCGGCGACCAGGTCCAACTGGAGCTGAAGCTGGAAGGCAGGGGCGCCGTGCAGTTCCGCGGCGAGGTGGCGAAGGTGAAGCATCACGCCAGGGCCGCGCTGCTGGGCACCTATCACGTCGCTGGAACCCAGGACGAGCCGGTGTCAGCCGGCGTCGCCATCTTCTGGCAGTACGCCAGCGAGAACCGGGGGGGCTGATGGCGACATTCAAAACTCACACCGAAGGAGGAAGCTGGACGGGCGGCGGCACCGAGGTCCCGAACTGCAACACCGCTCAGCAGGCAGTCCTCAACACCGCCATGCTCCGCATCGCGCGGGTGCTGGGAGGCTGGAACCTGCCGTGCCTGATCGCTGTTCGTGATCGGCTCCAGGACCGGCTGAACTGCAGCCTGGTGATCGACTGCCCCGGCTGCACGAACCTGGACGGGTTCACCGACAGCATCGGGTCGGCCAACGTCTCGCTGTGCAACACGGCGCTGGGGGGCACCCAGGCGCGCGCGACCGCCGTGCTGTTCCACGAAATGGTCCACTCGGTCGGAGGCACCGAGCTCGATGCCGAGGCGCTGGAGAACCACTTCTTCGGTGGCAATGGAGCCACGTTCCCGACCAGCGATGACTTTCCAAAATTCCGCGGGGAAGGAGGGGCGTTCGTCATATGGGACGAGGCGACCGGCAACGTCTTCGAGCGGTGCGTCGAGGGAGGCTCGTGGAACAGCTCGCCGACAATCACCCAGGGCGCGCAGCTCAACGTGAACTTCCCGGCGCCCCCCTCCACGGGCGGTGGCGGCGGCAGTTGGATCTAGCGGCCGACTACTTCGCGCGGCACCAGAGCGCCGATGGATACTGGCGTGACTTCCAGACCCTCGCGGGTGAGAGCACCGAGTGGGTGACGGGCTACTGCGCGGCGATTCTCGCGCACCTGCGGCTGGCACCCGAGCCGCTGGAGCGTGCGACCCGGGCCCTGGTGGGCAGCGCCCGGCGGAATGGCGGCTGGGGTTACCATGCCGGTGTCCCCACCGACGCGGACTCCACCGCCTACGTGCTTCACTTCCTGGGAACGCGCCTTCCCCACCATGCCGTGGTGACGTCCGGCCTGGACTCGCTGGTTCGCGCGCAGGCCCCCGCCACCGGCGGCGTGCCGACGTACTGCTCGGCGGCGCCCATCCGCCAGTTCATGGGCCTGCCCGACCACTTTGAAATCCAGGGTTGGTGCTCGCCGCACGTCGAAGTCACGGCCGCGGCGGGGCTGGCCTTCGCGCAATCCTCCAATCATGCCGCGCATGCCAGCCGGGCCTGGAGCTTCCTGGCGTCCCGGCAGCGCGGCGACGGCCTGTGGCACTCCTATTGGTGGAATACGCCTTTGTACCCTACGAGCCTGGCGTGCCGGCTGGGGCTCGCCCTGGGCGCGATTCCAGCCGTGCGGCGCGCGGCGGCCAGCGTGGCCGCGTGGCAGGCCCGGGAGGGTGGCTTTGGCCTGCGAGCAGGTGACCCTCCCTGCCCGTTCGCCACGGCGCTGGCCGTCCAGGTCCTCCGGTCCGCCGGGGCCCACGATGGAGCGCTCGCGCGGGGATGCAGGTGGCTCGCGGACCATCAGCAGCCCGATGGGGCTTGGGACAGCGAGCCGGTGCTGTGCATCCCGCACCCCGAGCGGCTCGAGCCAGGCCCCGGAGATCCCTGGCGTGTCGACGCGCTGGGAACCGGCGTGGTGCTCCGAGATCAGCATCGCCTGTACACGACCGCGACGTGCGTTGCCGCGCTGGGAACGGAGCCGGTCGCATGACGGTCGCACCGGACGATGAGCGCGCCACGGCGTATGTCTCCCGCCTGCGAGCAGCGCTGTCGGCCGAACTCCGCCCAAGCGGGCTCCTGCTCGACCCCGGCCGCTACACCCGGCTCCGGCAGGACCTCATGGTGGACGGGGGTCGACTGTGGCACGACCTGACACTCCGGACCGACCCTCACGTGAACCTGGACACGCTCTATCGCGGCCTTCCCGCCGCGGGCGTGTCGCCACTGGCGCTGCCACGGGTGCTGGGGTTCGGCTACGCGCAGGGCCTGGCCCTGTCCGAGTGGCTGCTGGGCACGCCGGACGCCGCAGCGGCGACGCGCGCAGCCTGGTTCAACTTCGGCATCGTCCTGTTCGACGCGGTGTGCGACCACCTGCCTGCCGAAGCGCGACAGCTTTCGGACCTGATGGGCCCCGGCGGGATGGAGCAGCTCCTGTGCGGCCGCCGCCCTGAATTCCAGCCGGCGGAGCACGTCATCGTCCGGTTCCTGCAGGGCATCGTGCTCCGCTACTTCACCGAGTTGGAGCTGGGCTCGGCGAGCGCGGCGTTCCGCCAGGAGTTCGCCACGGCGATACAGCGGATGCATGAGGCGGAGACCTGGCTCACGCTCCGCGCCACCGAGCCCACGTCCCTGGCCCGCCTGTGGGCGAGGCTCCGCGCCAAGAGCGCGCTGCCGATGTGGACCATGGCCCTGACATGTGCCCGCCATGATGACGGAGCATGGAACAGATTGATGGCGGAGCGGGCTTCGGTGCTGGCCGCCGGGCGGGCGCTGTGGATTCTAGACGACCTGATCGATGCCCATGAGGACCGTCAGGCCGGCGCCTGGAGCCGTCCATGGCTGCTGCTGCGCCGCGAGTCCGGCAGCGACGCGAGGGACTGGGCCCGGCTGCTCGCGAGCGGGATCATCGAGGCAGAAGCACGCCAGCTCAAGCGGGCGTTGCTCCGTGCCCCGGCCGCGATGCGCGAGGTGCTGCAGGCCACCGTCCACTCCTGGCTGTGCACCCTCCCCGAAAGCGCATGATGCGGAGCTCAACCCTGCGTCGCAGCCTGGGGTGAGCCAGCCCGGATAAGGAACCTGGGGCTACGCATGCACCCGGGGCCGCTTGGGCCAGTAGACGTGGAACGTCGCCCCCGCACCGGGCTCCGATTCCACCGCCACCCGCCCTCCCCGCGTCTCAACGATCTTCTTCACCACCGAGAGCCCGATCCCCGTCCCCTCCACCTTGTCGCGCGCCTCCAGCGTCTGGAAGATGCCCCAGATGCGCTCGTGGAAGCGGGGGTCGATCCCCGGCCCGTTGTCCTTCAGCGTGAAGTCGTAGAAGGCATCCGCGTCCGCGCAGGCAATCTCGATCCTCGCGTCCACCCGGCCCGCATGCTTGAGCGCGTTGCTCATCAGGTTCAGGAACACCTGCTGCAACGGCACCCGCTCCACCTGGAGCGTGGGCATCCCGGCTCCAATCACGATGCTCGCTTCGGGATGCGGCGCGAGCAGGTCCCGGCTCTCCACGAGCAGCCCCCCCACGTCCACCGTCTCCACCTTCTCCCGGGTCCGGCTGACGCGCGAATAGCTCAGGATGCCGTTGATCAGCGCCTCCAGCCGGTGCACCCGTCCCCGGAGCAACCCCATCTGCTGGCGAGTCTCGTCGCTCATCTTGTCCGCCATCCCCTCCTCGATCCACTCCGACAGGCTCGCGATGCCTCGCAGCGGCGCCTTGAGATCGTGGGACGCGACATAGGCGAACTGATCCAGATCCTGGTTCGTCGCCTCCAACTCCTGGGTGAGCCGCTCCGACCGCTGGCGCGCGTGGACCTGCTCGGTCACCTCGAAGGAGATGACGGAGATGCCTTCAATGGTTCCTGACGGGTCGTAGATGGGCTGGTAGATGAAGTTGAAGAAGTAGTCCTGGACCTGCTCTGTACGACGCAGCGGCACCTGGAGCTCGTTGCCGAAGAACGGCTCACCCGTGGCGTACACCCGGTCCAGCAACGGAACGATGACCTCCTTCAACTCCGGCAGCGCTTCACGCAGGGGCTTGCCCACGACGTCCCGATCGCCGACGAGCTCGATGTAGCGCGGGTTCGCGAACTCGAAGACATGGTCGGTCCCCCGCAGCACGCAGATGCCCGCCGGGGCCTGCTGGAAGAGTATCTCCAGCCGCGAGCGCTGCCGTTCGGCCTCCGCGAGCGCCGCCTGCTCGCGGGCCAGCAACCGCGTCCGCTCCTCGAACACCCGCGCGCTGGAGAGCGTCGTCGCGACATGGCCTGCCGCCAGTTCGAAGAAGTCCCGGTACGCGTCATCCAGCGAACGCCGCGGGTTGACCCCCATCACCAGGAAGCCCTGCAGCGTGCTCTCCCCTGAACGGAACAGCGGGAGCACGACCGCCTCCCGGGACGGCTCGGGCCACGCACCTCCGGGCCAGGGGACCTGCGCGTCCGGAAGGTTCACGCGGACGGGACGCTGCGTGCGGACAATCTCAGCGAAGGGCCAGGCGTTCCTCTCCCCCATCCCGAGCTGCTCGGCGCCCGCCGAGAACCCCGTGGAGGCCGCCAGCCGGACTCCGGTGTCGCCGGGCCCCAGCTCGTACAGCAGCGCGAACGACACGTCCGCGACGCCTCCCGCGAGCGACTTCATCACATGCGCACTGGCCTCGTGCACCGTGGCCGTGGCCGTCTGCGCGCCCAGGTCGCGCAGGAGCCGGAGCCGCCGCTCGCTGAGCAGACGCGGGGTCGTCTCCGCGCAGGCGCAGAAGATGCCGCCCACCGTGCCGTCCTCGTTCCAGAGCGGCGCGTAGGAGAACGTGAAGTAGGTCTCCTCCAGATATCCGTTGCGCCACATCATCAACGGGAAGTCTTCCGACCACGTCGCCTTGCCGGTGGCGCGGACGCCTTCGAGCATCGGGCCGATGACGTCCCAGATCTCTCCCCAGCACTCCCATCCGGGTCGCCCCAGGAACTGCGGGTGCTTGTGCGCGCCGAGGAAGGGGCGGTACGCGTCGTTGTAGAGGCGCGCGAACTGCGGTCCCCACCAGATTTCGATGGGGTGCCTGGACGACAGGCAGATGCTGACCGCCGTGCGCAGGCTCTGGGGCCACTGATCCACCGGCCCCACCGGGCAGCTCGCCCAGTCGAACTCCCGCATGCGCCGCGCCATCTCTCCGTCCCCGGCGAGGAAGGGTGCATCCTGGAGGGAGCTTCCGTCCGCGGGGGCGCTGCCTTGATTCACGTCTCGCATGGCACCGCTCAGGGCATCTCCACCAGGGTCCAGTACTTGTTGAGCGTGGCCATCACCTCCACGAAGCTCAGGAACGTCACCGGCTTGAGCAGATAGCCAGCGACGTTGAGATCGTAGGCGTCGATCTTGTCGCGCTCGTTGGCGGAGGTGGTGAGCACCACCACCGACGTCGTCCTCAACTGGGGATCCGCTCGCAGGGCGCGCAGGAACTCAATGCCGTTCATCTTCGGCAGGTTGAGATCCAACAGCACCAGCCGGCGTCCCTCGGGCACCGTCCCGTTGCGCAGCGCCTCCAGCCCTTCCAAACCGTTGGAGGCCACGTAGAGCGGGTTGGCGATGTGGTTCTTGCTGAAGGCACGGCGGACGTTCATCACGTCCACCTCGTCGTCCTCGATGAGCAGGATGTTCAGGGTCTTGTCGCTCTTGTCGCCAACCATGGGAGCGGTCATCCGGATCCTTGAGCTTGTGAGGGCCACGTCTCAAACGCCGCCCTTCTAGCGTTCACATTCCTGCTCCTGGCAACGGATGGGTGCCCCGTGTTCCCTTCCCGACACGCGACAGGACGCCTGCCCGGTCCCACTCCAAGCCAGCACGGCAGGCCTCTGTTCTCCAACCAACCGGAGCCCTGAATGAAGCCCGCAGCGCCGGCCCAGGCTCTGCCTCTACTGGGCACCCCTCTTCATGGACGACACCCAGAAGCCGAAGGAAGTCCTCATCGCCGAAGTCCACGCGCTCCGCGAAGCCTTGCGAAGGAACAACGCCGACCTCGATCAATTCGCGTACGTGGCCAGCCACGACCTCAAAGCCCCCCTGCGAGGCATCGCCAACCTGTCGCAGTGGATCGAGGAGGATCTGGGCCCCCGGCTCGGGGAAGAGTCGCGCCGGCAATTGGAGTTGCTGCGCGGGCGGGTGCACCGGATGGAGTCCATGCTCGAAGGGCTGCTCGAATACAGCCGCGCGGGCCGCGCCTCGCACGCCCCCGAACCCGTGGACGTTGGCGCCCTGGTCCACACCGTGATGGCGCGGCTTCCGGGTGGCGACACCGCGCGGCTCGAAGTCGGCCCCGGCATGCCGACCCTCCTCACCGAGCACCTTCCGCTTCAGCAGGTATTCATGAACCTTCTTTCCAACGCCTTGAAACATGCCCATGGCAAGGACCTCCGGGTGCGCGTCGAGGCGCGAGACACGCAGGGCTTCCACCACTTCTCGGTGGCGGACAACGGTCCTGGCATCGCGTCCGCGTACCACGAGAAGATCTTCGCCCCCTTCCAGACGCTCGTCGCGCGCGACAAGGTCGAAGGCTCCGGCATGGGCCTGTGCGTGGTGAAGAAGCTGGTGGAAGGCCGGGGCGGTCGGGTGTGGGTCGAATCCTCCGAGGGCGCGATCTTCCACTTCACCTGGCCCCGGAACGAAGCGGGGCGCTCGTGAGTAATGCTCCAGCGCCTTCGCGCCCCGTGGACGGTCCGGACACGGAGGAACGCCTCAAGCTGTTGCTCGTCGACGACGACGAGGTCGACCGGCTCATGGTCCAGCGGCTCCTGCGTCAGGGAGGCATCGCCGCGGAGGTGGTGGAAGCCACCAGTGGCGCGGAAGCGCTCGCGCACCTGGGTGGACAGTCCTTCGACATCATCCTCCTGGACTTCCTGCTGCCTGGAGAAGATGGGCTCCAGGTCCTGCGGGAGCTGGGGCGGCGCGGGCCGCGCTCCCCCATCATCGTGCTCACGGGCCAGGGGAACGAACAGACCGCCGTGGACCTGATGAAGGCGGGCGCCTCCGACTACCTGTCGAAGACGAAGCTGACCGCCGAACACCTGGGACAGAGCCTGCGTCAGTCGATGCGGCTGCACCTGGCGGAGCAGCAGCACCGGGCGCTCGCGGAGGCGCTTCCGCAGATCGTCTGGACCGCCGGCCCCGACGGTCGCCCCGACTACTTCAACCAGCGCTGGTACGACTACACCGGCCTGCGCGCCAGGCAGTCACGGGAGGAGACGTCGAAGGAGCGCCATGTGGCTCGCGAAGTGCTCCACCTGGACGACATCCCCCGCTGTCTTGGACGGTGGAGCGAGTGCCGCCAGTCGGGAACGCCCTTCGAATGCGAGGGCCGCATCCGCCGCCATGCGGACGGCGCGTACCGCTGGCACCTCATCCAGGCCCTGCCCCTGCGCAATGCCCACGGTCGCCTCATCCAGTGGCTGGGCACGTGCACGGACATCGATGATCAGAAGCGCGCGGCGGAGACGCTCAGCTTCATGGCGGAGGCGAGCACCATGCTCACCGCCTCGCTGGAGATGTCCGCCACCCTGGAGCAACTCGCCGCGCTGATCCTCCCCCGGCTGGGAGACTGGTGCGCTGTCTACCTCCTGGAGGATGACGCCCCCGTACGCCAGGCGATGGTGGCCCACGCCGACCCCTCGCGGGTGCCACTCCTGCGGGAGCAGCACCGCGCGTTCCCTCCGCCCGCCAACGCCCTCCGAGGCATCTCCCAGGTGCTGCGCACGGGCGAGGCCGAGCTGGAGCCCGAGCTCACCGACGAGCACCTCCAGGAGGCCCTGGGCTCCGTGGAGGCCCTGGGCTCCGACGGACAGCTCCGGCCGGGTTCATGGCTCGTGGTTCCGCTCTGGGCCCAGCGGAGGGTGTTCGGCGTGCTCCAGGTGTGCGCATCGCGCTCGGGTCGCCGTTACACCGCGCGCGACCTGGAGCTGGTGCAGGAGCTGGGGCGGCGGGCGGAGATCGCCATCGACAACGCCCGGCTGTTCGAGATGGCCAAGGCCGAGCATCTGGTCGCCGAACAGGCCAACCGCGCCAAGGACGAGTTCCTCGCCGCCGTCTCCCACGAGCTGCGCACGCCGCTGATGGCCATGCTGGGCTGGACGCGGATGCTGCGCTCCGGACAACTGGCGCCGGAGAAGCACGCGCGGGCCCTGGAAGCGGTGGAGCGCAACACGCAGGTGCAGACCCAGCTCATCGAGGACCTGCTCGACGTGTCGCGGATCATCACCGGCAAGCTGCGGCTGGAGATCCAGGCGGTGAAGCCCTGCGACTGCATCGAAGCCGCGCTGGATTCGGTGCGCCACGCGGCCGAGGCGAAGGGTGTGGCGCTGCAGTTCGACCGGCCACCGGACATCGGCTCCATCCACGGGGATGCGGACCGGATCCAACAGATGGTCTGGAACCTGCTCTCCAACGCCATCAAGTTCACGCCCAAGGGCGGACAGGTCACCGTGCGCCTGCGCCGGGAGGAAGGCACCGTCCGCATCGACGTGGAGGACACCGGCCAGGGCATTCCCCAGGCCTATCTGTCGCAGATCTTCGAGCGGTTCTGGCAGGTCGATGGAAGCTCCACGCGCAAGCACGGGGGCCTGGGCCTGGGGTTGGCCATCGTGCGGCACCTCACCGACCTGCATGGAGGCGTCATCGAGGCCTTCAGCGAGGGAGAAGGCCAGGGCACGCGCTTCACCCTGACCCTGCCCCTGGCGAAGACCGCGACCGGGATGATGGAGCTGCCCGTGCCGGCCACGGCGCGCCTGGACGTTCCGCACCTGCCGATGACGGTCCTGCAAGGCCTCCAGGTGCTGGTGGTGGACGACGAACCCGATGCGCGGGAGCTGCTCTCCGTGGTGCTGGAGAGCCGTGGGGCGCTGGTCGTCACCGCGGCCAGTGCCCGGGAGGGCTTCGACAAGCTGCGGCTCTTCCGCCCCCAGGTGGTGCTCTCCGACATCGGGATGCCTGGCGAGGATGGCTATTCCTTCATCCGCCGGCTGCGCGCGCTGCCCGAGGATCAGGGAGGACACACGCCGGCCATCGCGCTCACGGCCTTCGCCCGGATGGAGGACCGCACCCGGGCGCTGCTCGCGGGCTTCCAGATGCATGTGCCCAAGCCCATCGATCCCGCGGAGCTGGTGAGCGTGCTGGCCACGGTCACCGGCCGCGATCCCCGCGAGGAAGCGCGCAGGCGGGGCACCTCCGCCTGAGCGATTGAGCCGTCTGTCCGGCACCGGGCTCGCCATGTCGGTGGCGAGCCCGGCCCTCCGCGCTACTTCGGCGCGGCTTCTTCCAGGGCCTCCGCGATGCGCTTGCGGAGCTCCTCCGCCAGGAGCGTGACCTGGGGGGCCCGGAGGATCGAGTAGTGGTCGCCCTCCAGTTCGAGCAGCGTCACGCCCCCCAGGCCCAGGGCGGCCCATCCGCGATCCCGGCCGAGCGGCGCGGCATCCACGCTCCGGCTGGCGCGGAACACGGTGATGCGGCCCTCGTGCGGAGTGGGGGTGTACTGAAGGGTCGCCTTGCGGTTGAGCTCGAAGACGCGCATCAGGAGGCGGAAGTCCTTCAGCTCCACGTCCGGCGTCACCGCTCCGGCCTTCTTCGCCTCGTCCAGCAGTCGCGCCAGGAGCGCGTCGTTCGAAGGCGGGTCGCCGGCCCCAGGGGCCTCCTCGAAGAGCGCCGCCAGCTCCTGGTTGATCTGCTCGCCTTCCGTGCCCGTGCCGCCGGTCTGGCTCACGGAGCCCGGATCCAGCAGCGCCAGCAGCGCCACGGTCTGTCCCGCCGCTCGCAGTTGGCGGGCCATCTCGTACGCGACGGCTCCACCCATGGACCAACCCGCGAGCAGGTAGGGCCCTTCGGGCTGCTGCGTGCGCACGGCTTCGACGTAGGTGGTCGCCATCGCCTCGATGGTTTTCAGCGGCTCCTGCTCTCCTTCGACGCCGAGGGAGCGCAGGCCGTAGAACGGCTGATCCCGTCCCAGTTGCCGCGACAGCTCCACGTAGCCGAGGACGTTGCCGCCGGCCGGGTGGACGCAGAACAACGGAGGACGGCTGCCTTCCGGCTGGATGGGCACCAGCGGCGACAGCGACGGAGCAGCGTCGTGACGCAGGAGTGCCGCCAGTCGCTCCACCGTCGGACTCAGGAAGAGCGCCGCCAGCGGCAGGCCCTTGCCCAGACGCTTGCGGATCGCCGTCATCAACCGGACCGCCAGGAGTGAGTGGCCTCCCAGTTCGAAGAAGTCCGCATCGACGCTGATCGGCTGCATCCCCAGCAGGTCCTCCCAGATCGACACCAACTGCAACTCCGTCGTGTCACGGGGCGCGATGACCTTGCCTGTGACGCTCGTTCCCACCGCGGGCATCGGCAGGGCCTTGCGGTCCACCTTCCCGTTCGCGTTGAGCGGCAGCGCCTCCAGCACCACGAACGCCGACGGCACCATGTACTCCGGCAACCGCCCCTTCAGCTCGCTTCGCAGCGTCGCCACGTCCACGCGATGGTTCGGTTGAGGCACCACGTACGCCACCAGCCGCTTGTCTCCCGGTGCATCCTCACGCACCACCACCACCACGTCGCGGATGGAAGGCTGCGCTCCCAGCGCTGCTTCCACTTCTCCCAGCTCGATGCGGAAGCCTCGCACCTTCACCTGGAAGTCCATTCGTCCCAGGTACTCCAGCGTCCCGTCTCGGCCCCACCGCACCTTGTCTCCCGTGCGGTACAGCCTCGCTCCTGCCTTCTCGCTGAAGCCGTCCGGCACGAAGCGCTCCGCCGTCAACCCCGGCTGGCCCAGGTAGCCTCGCGCAAGGCCCTCGCCTCCCAGGTACAGCTCGCCCGGCACTCCCACCGGCACCGGCCGCCCCTTCCCGTCCAGCACGTACGCCTGCGTGCCTTCCAGCGGCCGGCCAATCCTCGGCTCCGTCTTCGCCCCGCGCTCCACTCGCGCGTGCGTCGAGTACGTCGTGTCTTCCGTCGGGCCGTAGAGGTTGTTGACTTCCTTCACCTGCGGCAGCGCGTACAGCGCCTGCACCAGTCGGTTCGGCAGCGCTTCACCCGCCAGGTTCACCGTCGCAACCGTCGACGGGATGCCTCCGCTTCTCACCAGCTCCGCCACCGCCGACGGCACCGTGTTCAGCAACGTCACCCGGTGCGCTTCCTTCAACCCCGCCAGCGCCAGCGCGTTCTGCGCCACCACCACCGTCCCGCCACTCACCAACGGCGCGAAGACTTCGAACACCGACAAGTCGAAGTTCAGCGACGTCGCCGCCAGCACTCCCTTCAACTGCTCCGCATTGAACGTCCCCGTCGCCCACTTCAGGAACGCCACCGCGCTCGCGTGCGTCACCGCCACGCCCTTCGGACGGCCCGTGCTTCCTGACGTGTACAGCACGTACGCCAGCTGCTGCGCCGCTCCCGTGTTGCCCAGGCTCTCCACCGGGTAGCCGTTCAGCACCGGTGCGTCCGTGTCCAACCTCACGCGCTGGCCCGTGTACTCCGGTAGCACGTCCTCCAGGCCCGCCTGCGTCACCACCACTGGCGCGCCTGTCCCCTCCAGCATGTAGGCCAGTCGCTCCTTCGGGTACGTCGCGTCCAGCGGCACGTACGACGCTCCCGCCTTCAGCACCCCCAGCAGCGCCACCACCATCGCTTCCGTGCGCTCCACGCACACGCCCACCCGGCTCTCCTCGCCCACTCCCAACGTCCGCAGGTGACGCGCCAACTGGTTCGCTCGCGCTTCCACCTGCGCGTACGTCAGCTCCGCTCCCGCGTGCACCACCGCCACCGCGCCCGGCGTCTTCGCCACTTGCGCCGCGAAGAGGCTGTGGATCGTTTCCGCTTCCTCACGCTCCGGAGCCACCGGACCCGCGAACTGCTTCAGCACCTGCTGCCGCTCCTGCGCCTCCAGCAGCGGTACGTCCCAGATGCTCGCATCCGCGTCCTTCGCGATGCCTTCCAGCAGCACCGTCAGGTGCCCCAGCATCCGTTGGGCCGTCTCCGCGTCGTACAGGCCGGTGTTGTATTCGAGCGACGTCGCGAGGCCGCGGCCTGTCTCCGCCATGGCCAGCGACAACTCGAACTTCGCGGCTCCGCTCCCGGTATCGACTTCGCGCAAGGCCAGCGATTCGTTACCGGACGAGCCTCCCTCCTGCCCGTTCGCGTTGTTCTGGAGCGTGAACATCACCTGGAACAGCGGTGAGCGGCTCAGGTCGCGCTCCGGATTCAACTCCTCCACCAGCTTCTCGAACGGCACCTCCTGGTGCGCGTACGCGCCCAGCGTCGTCTCCTTCACCTGACGCAGCACCTGCCGGAAGCTCGCGCCCTCCTCCAGCTTCGTGCGCAGCACCAGCGTGTTCACGAAGAAGCCGATGAGCCCTTCCAGCTCCGTGCGGTTACGACCCGCGATGGGCGTTCCCACGCTGATGTCCTGCTGACCGCTGTAGCGCGCCAGCACCACCTGCCATGCCGCCAGCAACACCATGAAGGACGTCGCTCCTTCCTGACGGGCCAGCGTCGACACGGCCTCCTCCAGCGACCTCGGCAACATCACCGCCGCGTTCGCGCCCACGAAGGTCTGCACGGCAGGCCTCGGATGATCCGTCGGCAGCTCGATGGCCCGTGGTGCGCCTTCCAGTTGCTGACGCCACCAGGAGAGCTGCGTCTCCAGCACGTCGCCCTGCAGCCATCCGCGCTGCCAGGACGCGTAGTCCGCGTACTGCACCTCCAGCTCCGGCAACGGCGAGGGACGGCCCTCCGCGTACGCGGCGTAGAGCGCGGCCACTTCGCGCACCAGCACCCGCATCGACCAGCCGTCCGACACGATGTGGTGCATCACCAGCACAACCACGTGCTCCTCCTCCGACACGGAGAGCAGCGCCGCGCGGAAGAGCGGGCCCTGGCTCAAGTCGAAGGGACGCGCGGCTTCGGCTTCCGCGAAGCGACGTGCCTCCGCCCTTCGCTCCTCGGCCCCTTGCGCGGAGAGCGGGATGCGCTTCAGCGTCTCCGTCGCCCGTGGCGTGATGACCTGGATCGGTTCGCCTTCGATCCCCTGGAACGTGGTCCGCAGGGCTTCGTGCCGACGCACCAACTCCGTGAACGTGCGCTCCAGTGCCGACACGTCCAGCCGCCCCGTCAGCCGGACCGCCGACGGCAGGTTGTAGAGCGCGCTGCCCGGCTGCAGTTGATCCAGGAACCACAGGCGCTGCTGCGCGAAGGACAACGGTTCGCGGCCCGTGCGCGGACGGGCAACCAGCGGGGGCTGCTTCGTGCCCTTTCCTCCCGCCACCTCCGAGTCGATCCGCTCCGCCAACGCATGCAACACGGGCGCTTCGAAGAGGGCCCTCAGCGGCACCTCCACCCCGAAGGCCGTGCGGAGACGTGACACCACCTGCGTCGCCAGCAACGAGTGTCCACCCAACTCGAAGAAGTCGTCCCGAGCGCCCACCTGTCGCACGCCCAGGACCTGCGCCCAGAGGGCCGCCAGCACTTCCTCCGTCGCCGTGCTCGGCGCCTCGTACCGGCCTGCCTGCGACAGACCCACCTCCGGGGCCGGGAGGGCCTTGCGGTCCACCTTGCCGTTGACGTTGAGCGGCAGCGCTTCCAGCACCACCAGCGCCGACGGCACCAGGTACTCCGGCAACCGCTGCTTCAGCGCCGCGCGCAGCGCCTGCGACTCCACCGCTTCGCCCGGCTTCGCCACCACGTACGCCACCAGCCGCTTGCCCGTCGCGGCGTCTTCCCGCACCACCGCCACGGCCTCGCGGACTCCGGCCTGCGCCACCAGCGCCGCTTCCACTTCGCCCAGTTCGATGCGGTAGCCCCGCACCTTCACCTGGAAGTCCAACCGGCCCAGGTACTCCAGCGTTCCGTCCTCCCGCCAGCGGGCCTTGTCGCCCGTGCGGTACAGCCTCGCCCCCGCACGGCCGCTCAGCCCGTCCGGGATGAAGCGCTCCGCCGTCAGGTCCGCGCGGCCCAGGTATCCCCGCGCCAGGCCCTCTCCGCCCACCAGCAGTTCGCCCGCCACGCCCACCGGGACCGCGCGGCCGGCTTCGTCCACCACGTACACGTCCGTGTTCGCGATGGGCCGACCGAGCGGCACCACCTCCACCGCCTCGCGCGGCGTCTCCCACGCCACGCAGTCGATGCACGCTTCCGTCGGGCCGTACTGGTGCACCAGCGTCGCGCCCAGCTTCTTCATGAAGCGCCGGTGCAGCCCCGCTCCCAACGCTTCACCGCCGCAGAAGACGTACCGCAGGCCCGCGCAACCCTCCACGCCCGCCGTGTCCAGGAAGGCACCCAGGGGCGCCGGCCCGAAGTGCACGTGCGTCACGCCGTGCTCCGCCACCGTCTTCACCAGGTACTCCGTGTCGCGCTGGCCTCCCGGCTTCGCGAGCACCAGCCGCGCTCCACTCACCAGCGGGGCCCAGACCTCCCACACCGAGATGTCGAAGCTGCTGGAGGCCTTCGCCAGGAACGCGTCGCCTCCCGCCATCGGGAAGCGCTCCTGCCGCCAGTGCAGGTGGTTGACGACGGCGCGGTGTCCCACGCCCACGCCCTTCGGCTTGCCGGTGCTGCCCGACGTGTAGATGACGTACGCCAGGGCTTCGGCATCCCGGGCTTCGTCGCGGGCGAGGCCCTGCACGGAGGCCACGGAGGAGAGCGCTTCCTCCACGTGGACCACGCGCGCGGACGTCGCGGGCAGCTCATGCGCCCGCGCCGCGTGCGCCAGCACCAACGTCGCGCCGCTGTCCTCCAGCATGAAGCCCAGCCGCTCCGCCGGATACTCCACGTCCAGCGGCACCCAGGCGCCTCCCGCCTTCAGCGTGGCCACCTGCGCCACCACCAGCGCCGCGGAACGCTCCAGCGCCAGGCCCACCTTCACCTCCGGGCCCACGCCCCAGGCGCGCAGCTTCGCCGCCAGTGTTTCAGCGGCTTCGTCCAATTGCCGGTAGCTGAGCGTCCCTTCTTCGCTGACGAGCGCCACTGCCCCTGGCGTCTTCCGCGCCTGCGCTTCGAAGAGGCCGTGCAGCGTCGCCTCCCGTGGGAAGAGCGCCTGCGTCTGGTTCCACTCCATCAGCACCCGCTGCGCCTCGGCGCCTCGCAGCAGGACCCCCTCCTCGATGCGGGTGTCGGGACGGACCGTCACTTCTTCCAGGAGGGCGCCCAGGTGCTTGAGCAACCGCTTCGCGGTCCCTTCCTCGAAGAGGTCCGTGTTGTACGTCAGCGTCGCCGCGAGTCCCTGGCCCGTCTCCGACATGGACAGCGTCAGGTCGAACTTCGCCGTCGATCCTTCCGTCTCCACCGCGCGCAGGGTCAGCCCGCCCGGCAGGGACTGGCCTTCGCCCACCGGCGCGGTGTTCAGCGTGAAGGACACCTGGAACAGCGGCGTACGGCTCAGGTCGCGCTCCGGCTTCAGCTCCTCCACCAGCTTTTCGAACGGCACCTCCTGGTGCGCGTACGCGCCCAGCGTCATCTCACGCACCTGGGCCAGCACCTGCCGGAAGGACTGCTGCCCCTGCACCTTCGTGCGCAGGACCAGCGTATTGACGAAGAAGCCGATGAGGCCCTCCAGCTCCGTCTGGTTGCGACCCGCGATGGGCGTTCCCACGCTGATGTCCTGCTGCCCGCTGTAGCGCGCCAGTACCACCTGCCAGGCCGCCAGCAGGAGCATGAAGGACGTGACGCCCTCCCGCTGTGCCAGCGCCTTCACCTGCTCCTCCAGCGAGCGCGGCAGGGCCACCGAGTGGTTCGCGCCCCGGAAGCGCTGCACCGCCGGACGCGGCTTGTCCGTCGGCAGCTCCAACGCGGGCGGCGCGCCTTCCAGTTGCTGACGCCACCAGCCGAGCTGCGCCTCCAGCACCTCGCCCTTCAGCCATCCCCGCTGCCACGTCGAGTAGTCCGCGTACTGCACCGGCAGCTCCGGCAGCGGAGACACGTGGCCTTGCGTGAAGGCGCCGTAGAGAGCGCCCACTTCCTTCACCAACACGCCCATCGACCAGCCATCCGACACTACATGGTGCATCACCAGCACCAGGACGTGCTCGGTGGCGCTCAGTCGCAGCAGCTTCGCTCGGAAGAGCGGGCTCTGGCTCAGGTCGAACGGACGCTGGGACTCCCACTGCGCCCGACGCTGGGCTTCGGCTTCGCGCTCGGTGGCGGGCAGCGTTTCGAGGTCCACCGACTCCAGCACCGACTTCGACGACGGCGCGACCACCTGCGCGGGCTGACCGTCACGCACCTGGAAGGTCGTGCGCAGGGATTCGTGACGCCGCACCAGTTCATCGAAGGTGCGACGCAGGGCCTCCACATCCAACGGCCCCGACAGCCGGACGGCCGCGGGCAAGTTGTAGAAGGCACTGCCCGGCTGGAGCTGATCCAGGAACCACAGGCGCTGCTGCGCGAAGGACAGCGGCTCCTCTCCCGTGCGCTCCTGCTTCACGAGCGCGGGCATCGTCGCGCGACGACCCGACTGCTGAGCCGACTCCACCTTCTGGGCCAGCTCCGCGACGGTGGGGGCTTCGAAGAGGGCTCGCAGCGGCAGCTCGACGTTGAACGCCGTGCGGATGCGCGACACCGCCTGCGTCGCCAGCAGCGAGTGCCCACCCAGTTCGAAGAAGCTGTCCTGGATGCCCACCTGCTTCACGCCCAGCACCGCTTCCCACAGCGAGGCGAGCACCTGCTCCGTCTGGCTGCGCGGCGCCACGTAGACGTGCGCGCGCTCCGCTCCGGCCTCCGGCTTCGGCAGGGCCTTGCGGTCCACCTTCCCGTTCGCGTTGAGCGGCAGGGCCTCCAGCACCACGAACGCCGACGGCACCATGTACTCCGGCAACCGGCCCTTCAGGGCGCTTCGCAGACTCGCCGCGTCCGCCGTGTGGCCCGACTGCGCCACCACGTACGCCACCAGCCGCTTGTCTCCCGGTGCATCCTCTCGCACCACCACCACCACGTCGCGCACTTGCGGCTGCGCTCCCAGCGCTGCTTCCACTTCTCCCAGCTCGATGCGGAAGCCTCGCACCTTCACCTGGAAGTCCATTCGTCCCAGGTACTCAAGGCTGCCGTCCCGGCCCCACCGCACCTTGTCTCCCGTGCGGTACAGCCTCGCTCCTGCCTTCTCGCTGAAGCCGTCCGGTACGAAGCGCTCCGCCGTCAACCCAGGCTGCCCCAGGTAGCCTCGCGCAAGGCCCTCTCCGCCCAGGTACAGCTCGCCCGGCACTCCCACCGGCACCGGCTGCCCCTTCGCGTCCAGCACGTACGCCTGCGTGCCTTCCAGCGGGCGTCCAATCCTCGGCTCCGTCTTCGCTCCGCGCTCCACTCGCGCGTGCGTCGAGTACGTCGTGTCTTCCGTCGGGCCGTAGAGGTTGTTGACTTCCTTCACCTGCGGCAGCGCGTACAGCGCCTGCACCAGCCGGTTCGGCAGCGCCTCTCCGGCCAGGTTCACCGTCGCAACCGTCGACGGGATTCCTCCGCTTCTCACCAGCTCCGCCACCGCCGACGGCACCGTGTTCAGCAACGTCACCCGGTGCGCTTCCTTCAACCCCGCCAGCGCCAGCGCGTTCTGCGCCACCACCACCGTCCCGCCACTCACCAACGGCGCGAAGACTTCGAACACCGACAAGTCGAAGTTCAGCGACGTCGCCGCCAGCACTCCCTTCAACTGCTCCGCATTGAACGTCCCCGTCGCCCACTTCAGGAACGCCACCGCGCTCGCGTGCGTCACCGCCACGCCCTTCGGACGGCCCGTGCTTCCTGACGTGTACAGCACGTACGCCAGCTGCTGCGCCGCTCCCGTGTTGCCCAGGCTCTCCACCGGGTAGCCGTTCAGCACCGGTGCGTCCGTGTCCAACCTCACGCGCTGGCCCGTGTACTCCGGTAGCACGTCCTCCAGGCCCGCCTGCGTCACCACCACTGGCGCGCCTGTCCCCTCCAGCATGTAGGCCAGTCGCTCCTTCGGGTACGTCGCGTCCAGCGGCACGTACGACGCCCCCGCCTTCAGCACGCCCAGCAGCGCCACCACCATCGCTTCCGTGCGCTCCACGCACACGCCCACCCGGCTCTCCTCGCCCACTCCCAACGTCCGCAGGTGACGCGCCAACTGGTTCGCTCGCGCTTCCACCTGCGCGTATGTCAGGTGCGTTCCCTCGTGCACCACCGCCACCGCGCCCGGCGTCTTCTCTGCCTGCGCCGCGAAGAGACCGTGGAGGGTTTCCGCGGCCTCTCGCTCCGGAGCCACCGGGCCCGCGAACTGCTTCAGCACCTGCTGACGCTCCTGCGCCTCCAGCAGCGGCAGGTCCCAGATGCTGGCATCCGCGTCCTTCGCGATGCCTTCCAGCAGTACGCCCAGGTGCCCGAGCAACCGCTGTGCGGTCTCCGCGTCGTACAGGTCGGTGTTGTACTCGAGCGATGCCGACAGGCCTCGGCCCGTTTCCGTCATCCCCAGCGTCAGGTCGAACTTCGCCGTGGTTCCTTCCGTATCCACGGGACGCAACTCGAGCCCGGACGGAAGCGTCTCGCCCGCTCGGGTCGACACGTTCTGCAAGGTGAACATCACCTGGAAGAGCGGCGTGCGGCTCAGGTCGCGCTCCGGCTTCAGCTCCTCCACCAGCTTTTCGAACGGCACCTCCTGGTGCGCGTACGCGCCCAGCGTCGTCTCTCGCACCTGGCGCAGCACCTGACGGAAGCTCGCGCCCTCCTCCAGCTTCGTGCGCAGCACCAGCGTGTTCACGAAGAAGCCGATGAGGCCTTCCAGCTCCGTCCGGTTGCGGCCCGCGATGGGCGTTCCCACGCTGATGTCCTGCTGCCCGCTGTAGCGCGCCAGCAGCACCTGCCATGCCGCCAGCAGCACCATGAAGGGCGTCGCGCCCTCCTGGCGTGCCAGGGACTTGACGGCCTCCTCCAGCGCCTTCGGGAGCACATGGGACGCATTGGCGCCGTGGAAGGTCTGGACCGCGGGCCTCGTCCGGTCCGTCGGCAACTCCAGCGCGTGCGGCGCGCCTTCCAGTTGCTGACGCCACCAGCCGAGCTGCGCCTCCAGCACCTCGCCCTTCAGCCACCCACGCTGCCACGCCGCGTAGTCCGCGTACTGCACTTCCAGCTCCGGCAGCGGTGACGCGCGGCCCTCCGCGTACGCGCTGTAGAGCGCGGCCACTTCGCGCACCAGCACGTCCATCGACCAGCCGTCCGACACGATGTGGTGCATCGCCAGCACCAGCACGTGCTCCGACGCCGCCAACCGCACCAGCGTCACTCGGAAGAGCGGGCCCTGGCTCAGGTCGAACGGACGAAGAACCTCGGTGCTCACCTGCTTGCGGAGTTCCGTCTCACGCAGGGCTTCCGGTACGCCGTCCAGCACCGTGAGGTTCCAGGCCACTGCCGGGTCTGGAGCGATCTCCTGGAAGGGCTGGCCGTCATGCACCCGGAACGTCGTGCGCAGGGACTCGTGACGCCGCACGAGTTCATTGAACGTGCGATGGAGTGCCCCCACATCCAGTGCGCCGGAAAGACGCACCACCATGGGGAGGTTGTAGGAGGTCCCCCCAGGCTGGAGCTGATCCAGCAACCAGAGGCGCTGCTGGGCGAAGGACAACGGCTCCCGCCCCGTCCGCGCCACGGCTTCCAACGTCGGCGCCGTCAACGCCTGTCCCGCGTTCCGGGCCGCTTCGACCTTGAGGGCCAGCCCGGCCACTGTCGGAGCCTCGAAGAGGGCTCGCAGCGGCAGCTCGACGTTGAACGCCGTGCGGATGCGTGACATCGCCTGCGTCGCCAGCAGGGAGTGCCCACCCAGTTCGAAGAAGCTGTCCTGGATGCCCACCTGCTTCACGCCGAGCAATCGCGCCCACAGGAGCGTGAGCACTTCCTCGGTCTCCGTGCGCGGCGCCACGTACTCATGGCTGCGTTCCGCGCCGGCCTCCGGCTTCGGCAGCGCCTTGCGGTCCACCTTCCCGCTCGCGTTGAGCGGCAGCGCCTCCAGCACCACGAACGCCGACGGCACCATGTACTCCGGCAATCGGCCCTTCAGCGCGCTTCGCAGACTCGCCGCGTCCGCCGTGTGGCCCGACTGCGCCACCACGTACGCCACCAGCCGCTTGTCTCCCGGCGCGTCCTCACGCACCACCACCACCACGTCGCGGATGGCGGGCTGCGCTCCCAGCGCTGCTTCCACTTCTCCCAGCTCGATGCGGAAGCCTCGCACCTTCACCTGGAAGTCCATTCGTCCCAGGTACTCCAGCGTCCCGTCTCGGCCCCACCGCACCTTGTCGCCCGTGCGGTACAGCCTCGCTCCTGCCTCCTCGCTGAATCCGTCCGGCACGAAGCGTTCCGCCGTCAGCCCGGGCTGGCCCAGGTAGCCTCGCGCAAGGCCCTCGCCTCCCAGGTACAGCTCGCCCGGCACTCCCACCGGCACCGGCTGCCCCTTCCCGTCCAGCACGTACGTCCTCACGTTGTGCAGCGGCACACCCACCGTCGGCTGCGTGCCTCGCTCCACCGCGAACGCCGTCGCGTCCACCGTGCACTCCGTCGGGCCGTACACGTTGAAGGTGCGCGTTCCCTTCGCGGACCCCAGCACCTCCCACATCGCCGCGTCGATGGCCTCACCGCCCGAAACCACCAGCGCAGGCGCGCCCTCTCCTTCCAGCAGGCCCTCCACCAGCAGCAGCTTCAGCAGCGACGGCGTGCAGTCCAGCGCCACCACGGCGTTGCTCCGCTGCCACGCCACCAGCGCTTGCGCGTCCTTGCGCGTCGCTTCCGGCACGATGCACAGGCGGTGGCCGTCCAGCAGTTGCACCCACTGCTGCACCGACGCGTCGAATACCAACGGCGCGTTGAGGCTCACCCGCGAGCCCGCGGGCAGCCCCTGGTACACCGTCCGCTTCAGTCCTTCCTGCAGGTTGAGCACCGAGCCGTGGCGCACCATCACGCCCTTCGGCTGGCCCGTGCTTCCTGACGTGTACAGCACGTACGCCAGTTGCTCCGCCCCGCTCGTGTTGCCCAAGCCCTCTTCCGGATACGTGGCCAACAGGCTCGCGTCCGTGTCCAGCCGCACGCGCTGGCCGCTGACTTCCGGCAGCACGTCTTCCAGGCCCGCCTGTGTCACCACCACCCGCGCGCCCGTGGCCTCCAGCATGTAGGCCAGTCGTTCCTTCGGGTACATCCCATCCATCGGCACGTATGCCGCCCCGGCCTTCAGCACGCCCAGCACCGCCACCACCAACTCCACCGAGCGCTCCACGCACACGCCCACCCGGCTCTCCTCACCCACCCCCAGCGTCCTCAGGTGACGCGCCAGTTGGTTCGCACGCGCCTCCACCTGCGCGTACGTCAGCCGCGTCCCTTCGTGCTCCACCGCCACCGCGTCCGGCGTCCGCTTCACCTGCTCCGCGAAGCGTCCGTGAATCGTCTCCGTGCCCCCGGACACTTCAGGGGCCACCGTGCCCACGAAGCGCTTCAGCACCTGCTGACGCTCTTCGGCTGCCAGCAGCGGCAGGTCCCAGATGCTCGTCTCCGCGTCCTGCGTGAGCCCAACCAGCAACGTCCCGAAGTGCCCCAGCAGTCGCTGCGCCGTCTCCGCGTCGTACAGGTCCGTGTTGTATTCGAGCGACGCCGCGAACCCCTGGCCCGTCTCCGACATCGCCAGGGTCAGGTCGAACTTCGCCGTCGCACCGTCCGTCTCCTCGGGGCGCACCGACAGGCCGGCGCCTGAGGGCAGGGCTTCCTCTGAACCCCTGGCGCTGTTCTGGAGCGTGAACATCATCTGGAACAGCGGCGAGCGGCTCAGGTCGCGTTCCGGCTTCAGCTCTTCCACCAGCTTCTCGAACGGCACCTCCTGGTGCGCATACGCACCCAGCGTCGTCTCCTTCACCTGACGAAGCACCTGACGGAACGAAGGGCTGCCTTCCAGACGCGCGCGGATCACCAGCGTGTTCACGAAGAAGCCGATGAGTCCTTCCAGCTCCGTGCGGTTACGGCCCGCGATGGGCGTTCCCACGCTGATGTCCTGCTGACCGCTGTAGCGCGCCAGCAGCACCTGCCATGCCGCCAGCAGCACCATGAAGGACGTCGCTCCTTCCTCGCGCGCCAGGACCGACACCGCATCTTCCAGCGACTTCGGCAACACCACCGAAGCAAGCGCCCCCCGCACCGACTGGATCGCGGGCCTTGGCCGGTCCGTCGGCAGTTCGAGGTTCCTCGGAGCCCCCGACAACTGCTGCCGCCACCAGTGGAGCTGCGCATCCAGCGCATCATCTCGCAGCCATCCCCGCTGCCAAGCCGCGTAGTCCGCGTACTGCACCGGCAGTTCGGGCAGCGGTGACGCTCGGCCTTCGGCATACGCGCTGTAGAGCGCGACCACCTCACGCACGAGCACCCGCATCGACCAACCGTCGGAGACCGCGTGGTGCATGACGAGCACCAGCACGTGCTCCTCTTCCGACACCGTGAGCAGGGTCGCGCGGAAGAGCGGGCCCTGGCTCAAATCGAAGGGACGCGCGGCTTCCTTCTCCACGAAGCGCCGCACTTCGGCCTGCCGTGCATTGACGAGACGCAGCGTCCCCGTGGCCATCGACGTGATGACCTGGACCGGTTCGCCTTCGCGGACCTGGAACGTGGTCCGCAGGGCCTCATGCCGACGCACCAACTCTTCGAAGGTACGCTCCAGCGCCGGCACGTCCAGCCGGCCCGACAGCCGGAGGGCGGTAGGCAGGTTGTATTGGGCGCTGCCCGGCTGGAGCTGATTCAGGAACCACAGGCGCTGCTGAGCGAAGGAGAGCGGCTCTGCTCCCGTCCTCGCCACGGGCACCAGGGCCGGAACACGGGACCCCGTGGTGTCGTCGGCCGCGCGTACCGCTTCATCCACCTTCCGCGCGAGGCGGGACACCGTGGGTGCCTCGAAGAGCGCACGCAGGGGCAGCTCCACACCGAACGCAGAACGCAGGCGCGACATCGCCTGGGTGGCCAGCAACGAGTGCCCACCCAGCTCGAAGAAGCTGTCCTCCGCCCCCACCTGGGGCACGCCCAGGACCTGGGCCCAGAGGCTCGCGAGCAACACCTCCGTCGGGGTGCTCGGGGCCACGTGTTGGCCCGTCCGGGACACGGACGCCTCGGGTGCCGGCAACGCGCGCCGGTCCACCTTGCCGCTGGTGTTGAGCGGCAGGGCCTCCAGCACCACGAACGCCGACGGCACCATGTACTCCGGCAACTGTTCGCGCAGGAAGGCGTGGAGCACGGACGGCTCCGTCGCCGTGGCGCCTTCGCTGACGACGTACGCCACCAGCCGCTTGCCACCCCGGGCTTCGTCGCGCACGACCACCACGCACTCGCGCACCGTGGGGTGCAGGGCGAGCGCCTGTTCGATCTCTCCGGGCTCGATGCGGAAGCCACGGACCTTGAGCTGATCATCCGCGCGACCCAGGAACTCCAACGTCCCTTCAGCCAGCCAGCGCACCCGGTCGCCGGTCCGGTACAGCCGGGCTCCAGGCTCGGAGGTGAACGGATCCGGGATGAAGCGCTCCGCCGTCAACGCGGGCCGGCGCAGGTATCCGCGCGAGACGCCCGCGCCCGCGACGTACAGCTCGCCCCCGACTCCGATGGGAACCGGTCGCAAACGGGCATCCAGCACGTAGGCCCGCATGTTGGTGATGGGCTGACCAATGGGCGGCGCCTGCGTCGACGCACGCACCACGGCCGAGGTGGAGACCACCGTGCCTTCCGTGGGGCCGTAGTGATTGACGACCTGGAACGGCAGGCCTTCAACGTCCACGCGGTGCAGCCGGTCTCCGCCCGTCAGCAGCGTCCGGAGCGCGGTGGTGCCGGGCCACTCGCGGGCGACCACCGCCTCCGCGAGCACCGTGGGCAGGAACGCGACGGTGATGCGCCGTTCGGTCAGCCAGTGCACCAGCTCGGAGGGCGCGGTGCGCACCTCTTCCGGCGGCAGGTGCAGGCTCGCGCCCGCGGCGAGCGTGGGCCAGATCTCCCAGACGGACGCGTCGAAGGCCAGGCCCGCGAGCTGCGTCGTGCGGTCCGCCTCCGTCACACCGTAGGCGCGCTGATGCCACGTCACCAGGTTGCCCAGGCTCGCGTGTTCCACCTCCACGCCCTTCGGCCGGCCCGTGCTTCCCGAGGTGTAGATGACGTACGCGAGCTGTCCTCCCACCGCCGGGGCCAGCGCCCCGGCCTCCGGGGCCACGAGGGTCTCCCAGTCCGAGTCCAGGCACAGCACGTGCGCCGGGCCTTCCGGCAACGCGTCCCGCAGGGAACGCTGCGAGAGCACCACCGGCATCCGAGCGTCTTCAAGCAGGTACGCGAGTCGCTCGCGGGGATGGGCCGGATCCAACGGGACGTAGGCACCACCCGCCTTGAGCACGGCCAACATGCCCACGACCATCTCGGGCGAGCGCTCCACGCACAGGCCCACGCGGACCTCCGCGCCCACGCCCAAGGCACGCAGGTGCCGGGCGAGCCGGTTCGACCGCGCCTCCAGCTCCCCGTACGTCAGCTTCACGCCCGTGGCCGACTCGACCGCCAACGCCCCGGGCGCCCGCGCGGCCTGGGCCGCGACACGCTCGTGCACGGCACCGTCCGCGGGAAACGCGACGTGGGTGTCGTTCCAGCGCAGCAGGACCTGCTCGCGCTCGGCCGCATCCAGCAGCGGCACGTCCCAGACGTCCGCATCCGCGTCCTTCGCGAGGCCGTCCAGCAAGAGCCCCAGGTGCTTCAACATCCGCTCCGCCGTCGTCGGGTCGAAGAGGTCCGTGTTGAATTCGAGCGACGCGAAGAGGCCTGAAGGCTCATCCATCATGGAAAGCGTCAGGTCGAACTTCGCCGTGTCCCCAGGCGTTTCGAGCGAGCGCAGCGACAGGCCGCCTTCGGAAGCCGGGGCCTCCGATGTTCCCGCCTCCGCGTTCTGGAGCGTGAACATCACCTGGAACAGCGGCGTACGGCTCAGGTCGCGCTCCGGCTTCAGCTCCTCCACCAGCTTCTCGAACGGCACCTCCTGGTGCGCGTACGCCCCCAGCGTCGTCTCCTTCACCTGACGAAGCACCTGCCGGAACGACGGGCTGCCTTCCAGACGCGCGCGGATCACCAGCGTGTTCACGAAGAAGCCGATGAGTCCTTCCAGCTCCGTGCGGTTGCGGCCCGCGATGGGCGTCCCCACGCTGATGTCCTGCTGTCCGCTGTAGCGCGCCAGCAGCACCTGCCATGCCGCCAGCAGCACCATGAAGGGCGTCGCGCCCTCCTGGCGTGCCAGGGACTTGAGCTGCGCTCCAAGCTCCTTGGGCCATTGCGCCGAGCGATGGGCACCCCGGAACGTCTGCACTCCGGCCCTCGGCCGGTCCGTGGGCAGCTCCAACGCATGAGGGGCGCCCGCGAGCTGCGCCCGCCACCAGGACAGCTGCGACTCCAGGACGTCGCCCTTGAGCCACCCGCGCTGCCAGGCCGCGTAGTCCGCGTACTGCACCGCCAGCTCCGGCAAGGGAGATGGACGGCCCTGCGAGAAGGCCGTGTAGAGCGCCTGCACCTCACGCACGAGGACGCCCGTGGACCAGCCGTCCGACACGATGTGGTGCATCACCAGCACCAGCACGTGGTCCTGTTCGGACAGGCGCAACAACGTGACGCGGAGCAGGGAGTCCCGCCCCAGGTCGAACGGCCGCCGCGCTTCCAGTTCGACACGACGCCGCATGTCGGCTTCGCGCTGCGTGGCGTCCACCGCGTCGAGCGCCACGACTTCCCACGGCAGGTCGCGCGTGGAGTCGATGTGCTGGACGGGCTGTCCGTCTCGCACCTGGAATGTCGTGCGCAGGGCTTCATGCCGACGCACCAGCTCCTGGAACGTGCGCTGCAAGGCGCCGATGTCCAGCGCGCCCGTCAGCCGCACCGTCGCGGGCAGGTTGTACGACGCGCTCCCAGGCTGGAGCTGATCCAGCAGCCAGAGGCGCTGCTGCGCGAAGGACAACGGCTCCGAGCCCGTGCGGACGGAGGCCACCAGCTTCGGGGCGGTCAGGCCAGTGTTCGTGGCCAGCACCGCTTCGACCTTGAGGGCCAGTTCCGCGATGGTGGGGGCTTCGAAGAGGGCTCGCAGCGGCAGCTCGACGTTGAACGCCGTGCGGATGCGCGACACCGCCTGCGTCGCCAGCAGTGAGTGGCCTCCCAGTTCGAAGAAGCTGTCCTGGATGCCCACCTGCTTCACGCCCAGCACCGCTTCCCACAGCGAGGCGAGCACCTGCTCCGTCTGGCTGCGCGGCGCCACGTAGACGTGCGCGCGCTCCGCTCCGGCCTCCGGCTTCGGCAGGGCCTTGCGGTCCACCTTCCCGTTCGCGTTGAGCGGCAGTGCCTCCAGCACCACGAAGGCCGACGGCACCATGTACTCCGGCAGCCGGCCCTTCAGGGCGCTTCGCAGACTCGCCGCGTCCGCCGTGTGGCCCGACTGCGC
Source organism: Corallococcus sp. bb12-1 (assembly GCF_026626765.1). Taxonomy (NCBI): domain Bacteria; kingdom Pseudomonadati; phylum Myxococcota; class Myxococcia; order Myxococcales; family Myxococcaceae; genus Corallococcus; species Corallococcus sp. bb12-1. The sequence goes on from NZ_JAPNJZ010000036.1 coordinate 54,328, forward strand.
CACCACGTACGCCACCAGCCGCTTGTCTCCCGGTGCATCCTCTCGCGCCACCACCACCACGTCGCGCACTTGCGGCTGCGCTCCCAGCGCTGCTTCCACTTCTCCCAGCTCGATGCGGAAGCCTCGCACCTTCACCTGGAAGTCCATTCGTCCCAGGTACTCAAGGCTGCCATTCAGGCCCCACCGCACCTTGTCGCCCGTGCGGTACAGCCTCGCTCCCGCCTTCTCGCTGAAGCCGTCCGGTACGAAGCGCTCCGCCGTCAACCCCGGCTGCCCCAGGTAGCCGCGCGCAAGGCCCTCTCCGCCCAGGTACAGCTCGCCCGGCACTCCCACCGGCACCGGCTGCCCCTTCCCGTCCAGCACGTACGCCTGCGTGCCTTCCAGCGGCCGGCCAATCCTCGGCTCTGTCTTCGCTCCGCGCTCCACCCGCGCGTGCGTCGAGTACGTCGTGTCTTCCGTCGGGCCGTAGAGGTTGTTGACCTCCTTCACCTGCGGCAGCGCGTACAGCGCCTGCACCAGCCGGTTCGGCAGCGCCTCTCCGGCCAGGTTCACCGTCGCAACCGTCGACGGAATGCCTCCGCTTCTCACCAGCTCCGCCACCGCAGACGGCACCGTGTTCAGCAGCGTCACCCGGTGCGCTTCCTTCAGCCCCGCCAGCGCCAGCGCGTTCTGCGCCACCACCACCGTGCCGCCGCTCACCAACGGCGCGAAGACTTCGAACACCGACAAGTCGAAGTTCAGCGACGTCGCCGCCAGCACTCCCTTCAACTGCTCCGCCTTGAATGTCCCCGTCGCCCACTTCAGGAACGCCACCGTGCTCGCGTGCGTCACCGCCACGCCCTTCGGTCGGCCCGTGCTTCCTGACGTGTACAGCACGTACGCCAACTGGCTGGGGACGCTGCTCGCGTTGCCCAGGCCCGCTTCCGAGTACGTGGCCAGCAGGCCCGCATCCGTGTCGAGCCGCACGCGCTGGCCCGCGTACTCCGGCAGCACGTCCTCCAGGCCCGCCTGCGTCACCACCACTGGCGCGCCTGTCCCCTCCAGCATGTAGGCCAGTCGTTCCTTCGGGTACGTCGCGTCCAGCGGCACGTACGACGCCCCCGCCTTCAGCACGCCCAGCAGCGCCACCACCATCGCTTCCGTGCGCTCCACGCACACGCCTACCCGGCTCTCCTCCCCCACCCCCAACGTCCTCAGGTGACGCGCCAGCTGGTTCGCTCGCGCTTCCACCTGCGCGTACGTCAGCTCCGCTCCCGCGTGCACCACCGCCACCGCGCCCGGCGTCTTCGCCGCTTGCGACGCGAAGAGGCCGTGGATCGTTTCCGCGGCCTCACGCTCTGGAGCCACCGGACCCGCGAACTGCTTCAGCACCTGCTGCCGCTCCTGGGCCTCCAGCAGCGACAGGTCCCAGATGCTCGCCTCCGCGTCCTGCGTGAGCCCATCCAGCAACGTCCCGAAGTGCCCCAGCAGTCGCTGCGCCGTCTCCGCGTCGTACAGGTCCGTGTTGTATTCGAGCGACGCCGCGAGACCCTGCTCCGTCTCCGCCATCCCCAGCGTCAGATCGAACTTGGCCGTCGACCCTTCCGTCTCCAGCGATCGCAGCGCCAGCCCTTCGTTCGGACGCACCTCTCCCGTGTTCGGCGAGACCGTCTGCATCGTGAACATCACCTGGAAGAGCGGCGTGCGGCTCAGGTCGCGCTCGGGACGCAGCTCTTCCACCAGCTTCTCGAACGGCACTTCCTGGTGCGCGTACGCACCCAGCGTCGTCTCGCGCACCTGACGCAGCACCTGACGGAAGCTCGCGCCCTCACCCAGCTTCGTGCGCAGCACCAGCGTGTTCACGAAGAAGCCGATGAGCCCTTCCAGCTCCGTGCGGTTGCGGCCCGCGATGGGCGTTCCCACGCTGATGTCCTGCTGACCGCTGTAACGGGCCAGCAGCACCTGCCACGCCGCCAGCAGCACCATGAAGGACGTGGCGCCCTCCTGACGTGCCAGCGCCTTCAGCGTTTCGTTCAGCGCCTTCGGCAGCAGCAGGGACGCGTTGGCGCCATGGAAGCGCTGCACCGCCGGACGCGGCCGATCCGTCGGCAGCTCCAGCGCATGCGGGGCGCCCGCCAACTGCTGACGCCACCAGAAGAGCTGCGCCTCCAGCACGTCGCCCTTCAGCCACCCACGCTGCCACGCCGCGTAGTCCGCGTACTGCACCGCCAGCTCCGGCAGCGGCGAAGAGCGGCCTTCAGCGTACGCGCTGTAGAGCGCGCCCACTTCGCGCACCAGCACGTCCATCGACCAGCCGTCGGACACGATGTGGTGCATCACCAGCACCAGCACGTGCTCCGTTTCCGTCAGCCGCAGCAGCTTCGCGCGGAAGAGCGGGCCCTGGCTCAAGTCGAACGGATGCAGGGCTTCCGCGCTCACCCGACTCCGGAGTTCCTTCTCGCGCTGGCCTTCCGGCAGGCCGTCCAGCGCCGTGAAGCTCCAGGCCACTGCCTGGGACGAAGCAATCACCTGGAAGGGCTGGCCGTCGTGCACCTGGAACGACGTGCGCAGGGACTCGTGGCGCCGCACCAGTTCGTCGAAGGTGCGACGCAGGGCCTCCACGTCCACGGTGCCACTCATCCGCACCGCCATCGGGAGGTTGTACGACGCGCTCCCGGGCTGGAGCTGATCCAGCAGCCAGAGGCGCTGCTGCGCGAAGGACAACGGCTCGCGCCCCGTCCGCGCCACGGCTTCCAGCTTCGGCACCGTCAACGCCTGTCCCGTGCTCCGTGCCGCCTCGACCTTGAGGGCCAGCTCCGCGACCGTGGGGGCTTCGAAGAGGGCTCGCAGCGGCAGCTCGACGTTGAACGCCGTGCGGATGCGCGACACCGCCTGCGTCGCCAGCAGTGAGTGGCCTCCCAGTTCGAAGAAGCTGTCCTGGATGCCCACCTGCTTCACGCCCAGCACCGCTTCCCACAGCGAGGCGAGCACCTGCTCCGTCTGGCTGCGCGGCGCCACGTAGACGTGCGTGCGCTCCGCTCCGGCCTCCGGCTTCGGCAGGGCCTTGCGGTCCACCTTCCCGTTCGCGTTGAGCGGCAGCGCTTCCAGCACCACGAAGGCCGACGGCACCATGTACTCCGGCAACCGCCCCTTCAGCTCACTTCGCAGCGTCGCCACGTCCACGCGATGGTTCGGTTGAGGCACCACGTACGCCACCAGCCGCTTGTCTCCCGGCGCGTCCTCACGCACCACCACCACCACGTCGCGGATGGAAGGCTGCGCTCCCAGCGCTGCTTCCACTTCTCCCAGCTCGATGCGGAAGCCTCGCACCTTCACCTGGAAGTCCATTCGTCCCAGGTACTCCAGCGTCCCGTCCCGGCCCCACCGCACCTTGTCGCCCGTGCGGTACAGCCGCGCTCCTGCCTTCTCGCTGAATCCGTCCGGCACGAAGCGTTCCGCCGTCAGCCCGGGCTGCCCAAGGTAGCCTCGCGCAAGGCCCTCTCCGCCCAGGTACAGCTCGCCCGGCACTCCCACGGGTACCGGCTGCCCCTTCGCGTCCAGCACGTACGCCTGCGTGCCTTCCAGCGGCCGTCCAATCCTTGGCTCCGTCTTCGCTCCGCGCTCCACTCGCGCGTGCGTCGAGTACGTCGTGTCTTCCGTCGGGCCGTAGAGGTTGTTGACTTCCTTCACCTGCGGCAGTGCGTACAGCGCCTGCACCAGTCGGTTCGGCAGTGCTTCGCCCGCGAGGTTCACCGTCTCCACCGACGACGGAATGCCTCCGCTTCTCACCAGCTCCGCCACCGCAGACGGCACCGTGTTCAGCAGCGTCACCCGTCCGGCTTCCTTCAGCCCCGCCAGCGCCAGCGCGTTCTGTGCCACCACCACCGTCCCGCCACTCACCAACGGCGCGAAGACTTCGAACACCGACAAGTCGAAGTTCAGCGACGTCGCCGCCAGCACTCCCTTCAACTGCTCCGCATTGAACGTCCCCGTCGCCCACTTCAGGAACGCCACCGCGCTCGCGTGCGTCACCGCCACGCCCTTCGGTCGGCCCGTGCTTCCTGACGTGTACAGCACGTACGCCAACTGCCCAGCCGCTCCCGCGTTGCCCAGGCTCTCCACCGGGTAGCCGTTCAGCACCGGCGCGTCCGTGTCCAACCTCACGCGCTGGCCCGTGTACTCCGGCAGCACGTCCTCCAGGCCTGCCTGCGTCACCACCACTGGCGCGCCCGTTCCCTCCAGCATGTAGGCCAGTCGTTCCTTCGGGTACGTCGCGTCCAGCGGCACGTACGACGCTCCCGCCTTCAGCACGCCCAGCAGCGCCACCACCATCGCTTCCGTGCGCTCTACGCACACGCCCACCCGGCTCTCCTCCCCCACTCCCAACGTCCTCAGGTGACGCGCCAACTGGTTCGCCCGCGCTTCCACCTGCGCGTACGTCAGCTCCGCTCCCGCGTGCACCACCGCCACCGCGCCCGGCGTCTTCGCCACTTGCGCAGCGAAGAGGCCATGAATCGTCTGCGCACCACCCACCGGGGCGTCACGATCAAGGGCCGATACGCCCGCGAAGTGCTTCAGCACCTGCTGGCGCTCTTCGGTTGCCAGCAACGGCAGGTCCCAGACGCTCGCGTCCGTGTCGTTCGCGATGCCGTCCAGCAGCACGCCCAGGTGACCCAACAGTCGCTGCGCCGTCTCCGCGTCGTACAGGTCTGTGTTGTATTCGAGCGACGCCGCGAGGCCCTGCTCCGTCTCCACCATCCCCAGCGTCAGATCGAACTTCGCCGTCGCCCCTTCCGTCTCCAGCGACCGCAGCGCCAGCCCTTCGTTCGGACGCACCTCTCCCGTGTTTGGCGAGACCGTCTGCATCGTGAACATCACCTGGAAGAGCGGCGTGCGGCTCAAGTCACGCTCGGGACGCAGCTCTTCCACCAGCTTCTCGAACGGCACCTCCTGGTGCGCGTACGCGCCCAACGTCGCCTCGCGCACCTGGCGCAGCACCTGACGAAAGCTCGCGCGCTCTCCCAGCTTCGTGCGCAGCACCAGCGTGTTCACGAAGAAGCCGATGAGCCCTTCCAGCTCCGTGCGGTTGCGGCCCGCGATGGGCGTTCCCACGCTGATGTCCTGCTGTCCGCTGTACCGGGCAAGCAGCACCTGCCATGCCGCCAGCAGCACCATGAAGGACGTGGCGCCCTCCTGACGTGCCAGCGCCTTCAGCGTTTCGTTCAGCGCCTTCGGCAGCATCAGGGACGCGTTGGCGCCATGGAAGCGCTGCACCGCCGGACGCGACCGATCCGTTGGCAGCTCCAGCGCATGCGGGGCGCCTTCCAACTGCTGACGCCACCAACCGAGTTGCGCCTCCAGTACCTCACCCTTCAGCCAGCCACGCTGCCACGCCGCGTAGTCCGCGTACTGCACTGCCAGATCCGGCAGCGGTGACACGCGGCCCGCCGCGTAGGCGCTGTAGAGCGCCGAGACTTCGCGCACCAACACGTCCATCGACCAGCCGTCGGACACGATGTGGTGCATCACCAGCACCAGCACGTGTTCGGTGGCACTCAGCCGCACCAGCGTCGCGCGGAAGAGCGGGCCCTGGCTCAAGTCGAACGGACGCAGGGCCTCCGCGCCCACCTGCTTTCGGAGGGCCCCCTCGCGCTGTGATTCCGGCAGGCTGTCCAGGGCCGTGAAGCTCCAGGTCGCTTTCTGGAACGGAGCGACCACCTGGAAGGGCTGACCGTCATGCACCTGGAACGACGTGCGCAGGGCTTCGTGACGGCGCACGAGTTCGTCGAAGGTGCGACGCAGGGCCTCCACGTCCACGGTGCCACTCATCCGCACCGCCATCGGGAGGTTGTACGACGCGCCTCCCGGCTGGAGCTGATCCAGCAGCCAGAGGCGTTGCTGCGCGAAGGACAACAGCTCCCGTCCCGTCCGCGGCAGGGCTTCCAACCGGGGAGCAACCAAGGCGAGTCCCGCGCTCCGGGCTGCATCCACCTTGAGGGCCAGTTCCGCGACCGTGGGGGCCTCGAAGAGGGCTCGCAGCGGCAGCTCGACGTTGAACGCCGTGCGGATGCGCGACACCGCCTGCGTCGCCAACAGCGAGTGGCCTCCCAGTTCGAAGAAGCTGTCCTGGACTCCCACCTGCTTCACGCCCAGCACCGCCTCCCACAGCGAGGCGAGCACCTGCTCCGTCTGGCTGCGCGGCGCCACGTAGACGTGCGCGCGCTCCGCTCCGGCCTCCGGCTTCGGCAGGGCCTTGCGGTCCACCTTCCCGTTCGCGTTGAGCGGCAGCGCCTCCAGCACCACGAAGGCCGACGGCACCATGTACTCCGGCAACCGCCCCTTCAGCTCACTTCGCAGCGTCGCCACGTCCACGCGATGGTTCGGTTGAGGCACCACGTACGCCACCAGCCGCTTGTCTCCCGGCGCGTCCTCACGCACCACCACCACCACGTCGCGGATGGAAGGCTGCGCCCCCAGCGCTGCTTCCACTTCTCCCAGCTCGATGCGGAAGCCTCGCACCTTCACCTGGAAGTCCATTCGCCCCAGGTACTCCAGCGTCCCGTCTCGGCCCCACCGCACCTTGTCGCCCGTGCGGTACAGCCGCGCTCCTGCCTTCTCGCTGAATCCGTCCGGCACGAAGCGTTCCGCCGTCAGCCCGGGCTGCCCAAGGTAGCCTCGCGCAAGGCCCTCTCCGCCCAGGTACAGCTCGCCCGGCACTCCCACGGGTACCGGCTGCCCCTTCGCGTCCAGCACGTACGCCTGCGTGCCTTCCAGCGGCCGTCCAATCCTTGGCTCCGTCTTCGCTCCGCGCTCCACTCGCGCGTGCGTCGAGTACGTCGTGTCTTCCGTCGGGCCGTAGAGGTTGTTGACTTCCTTCACCTGCGGCAGTGCGTACAGCGCCTGCACCAGTCGGTTCGGCAGTGCTTCGCCCGCGAGGTTCACCGTCTCCACCGACGACGGAATGCCTCCGCTTCTCACCAGCTCCGCCACCGCAGACGGCACCGTGTTCAGCAACGTCACCCGGTGCGCTTCCTTCAACGAGGCCAGCGCCAGCGCGTTCTGCGCCACCACCACCGTGCCGCCACTCACCAACGGCGCGAAGACTTCGAACACCGACAAGTCGAAGTTCAGCGACGTCGCAGCAAGCACTCCCTTCAACTGCTCCGCTTTGAACGTCCCAATCGCCCACTTCAGGAATGCCGCCGCGCTCGCGTGCGTCACCGCCACGCCCTTCGGTCGGCCCGTGCTTCCTGACGTGTACAGCACGTACGCCAACTGACTGGGGACGCTGCTCGCGTTCAAGGGCGAGGCGACGTATCCGCCCAGCACCTTGGCATCCGTGTCGAGTCGCACGCGCTGGCCCGTGTACTCCGGCAGCACGTCCTCCAGGCCTGCCTGCGTCACCACCACTGGCGCGCCCGTCCCCTCCAGCATGTAGGCCAGTCGCTCCTTCGGGTACGTCGCGTCCAGCGGCACGTACGACGCCCCCACCTTCAGCACCCCCAGCAGTGCCACCACCATCGCTTCCGTGCGCTCCACGCACACGCCCACCCGGCTCTCCTCTCCCACTCCCAACGTCCGAAGGTGACGCGCCAACTGGTTCGCACGCGCTTCCACCTGCGCGTACGTCAGCTCAGCACCCTCGTGCACCACCGCCACTGCTGCCGGCGTCTTCGCCGCTTGCGCCGCGAAGAGGCCATGGAGGGTTTCCGCGGCCTCACGCTCCGGAGCCACCGGACCCGCGAACTGCTTCAGCACCTGCTGGCGCTCCTGCGCCTCCAGCAGCGACAGGTCCCAGACGCTCGCATCCGCAGTCCTCGTGATGGCGCCCAGCAACGTCCCGAGATGCCCCAACAGCCGCTGTGCTGTCTCCGCGTCGTAGAGGTCCGTGTTGTACTCAAGCGACGCCGCGAGGCCTCGGCCCGTCTCCGCCATTCCCAGCGTCAGGTCGAACTTCGCCGTGGTGCCTTCTGTCTCCACGGCGCTCAGCACCAGCCCACCCGGCAGCGCTTCTCCCGAGCCGCCCGGCGTGTTCTGCATCGTGAACATCACCTGGAAGAGCGGCGTGCGGCTCAGGTCACGCTCCGGCTTCAGCTCCTCCACCAGCTTCTCGAACGGCACTTCCTGGTGCGCGTACGCACCCAACGTCGTCTCGCGCACCTGGCGCAGCACCTGCCGGAAGCTCGCGCCCTCACCCAGCTTCGTGCGCAGCACCAGCGTGTTCACGAAGAAGCCGATGAGCCCTTCCAGCTCCGTCCGGTTTCGTCCCGCGATGGGCGTCCCCACGCTGATGTCCTGCTGCCCGCTGTAGCGCGCCAGCAGCACCTGCCACGCCGTCAGCAGCACCATGAAGGGCGTCGCACCCTCCTGGCGCGCCAGCGCCGCCACGCCCTCCTCCAGCGCTCGCGGCCACTGGATTGCGGCCCTCGCGCCCCGGAAGCTCTGCGTCGCCGGACGCGGCCGGTCCGTCGGCAGCTCCAGCGCGTGCGGCGCGCCCTCCAACTGCTGGCGCCACCAGGAGAGCTGGCCTTCCAGCACGGCGCCCTTCAACCAGCCACGCTGCCACGCCGCGTAGTCCGCGTACTGCACTTCCAGCTCCGGCAACGGCGAGGAGCGGCCTTCGGCGTACGCGCTGTAGAGCGCGGCCACTTCGCGCACCAGCACGTCCATTGACCAGCCGTCCGACACGATGTGGTGCATCACCAGCACCAGCACGTGTTCGGTGGCACTCAGCCGCGCCAGCTTCGCGCGGAAGAGCGGACCCCGGCTCAAGTCGAACGGACGGCTCGTCTCTTCTTTCGCGAACCGGCTGACTTCGGCCGTCTGCTCCTCGGCCGTCCCACCTGTCATCGAAATCACTTCCAGGGCCGACGCGACGCTGGAAGCGATGACCTGGACTGGCTGGCTCTCCCGAGTTTCGAAGGTCGTCCGCAGCGCCTCGTGCCGACGCACCAGCTCCGCGAACGTTTGCTCCAGCGCCGCCACATCCAGACGCCCCGACAGCTTCACCGCGGACGCCATGTTGTAGGAGGCACTGCCCGGCTGGAGCTGGTCCAGGAACCACAAGCGCTGCTGCGCGAACGACAGCGGCAAGTCGCTCGCGGTGCGCTCCACCGCCACGAGCTTCGGCACCACGGCTTCCTGCCCCGCCCGCTGCGCCGCCTCAATCCGCAGCGCGAGCTTGGAGACGGTGGACGCCTCGAAGAGCGCACGCAGCGGCAACTCCACCCCGAAGGCGCTTCGCACCCGCGACATCGCCTGCGTCGCCAAGAGCGAGTGTCCGCCCAAATCGAAGAAGTTGTCCTCCGCCCCCACCCTCCCCACTCCCAGCACCTGCGCCCACACCTGCGCCAGCAACTCCTCCGTCGGCGTCCTCGGCGCCACGTAGCTCGCCGTCTCCTGCGCCCCGTCCGGCGTCGGCAGCGCCTTGCGGTCCACCTTCCCATTCGGCGTCAGCGGCAGCGCCTCCAGCACCACGAAGGCCGCCGGTACCATGTACTCCGGCAACCGCTCCCTCACGAAGTCTCGCAGCTGCGCGCTGTCCGTGCCCTCCGGCGCCACCACGTACGCGATGAGGCGTCGCGGCTCCTCTCGCAGCAGCACCACCGCCGTGCGCACCGCCGGGTGCTTGCCCAGCACCGATTCGATTTCGCCCAACTCCACCCGGAAGCCGCGCAGCTTCACCTGCGTGTCCGCTCGGCCCAGGAACTCCAGGTTCCCGTCCGCCAGGTACCGCGCTCTGTCTCCCGAGCGGTACAGCCGTGAGCCCGGTGCCCCGTACGGGTCCGGCACGAAGCGCTCCGCCGTCAACTCCGGGCGGTGGATGTACCCACGCGTCACGCCTTCGCCGCCGATGTACAGCTCGCTCGCCACTCCCGACGCCACCGGCTTCAACGCCCCGTCCAGCACGTACATCCGCACGTTCGCGAACGGCCGCCCAATCGGCACCAGCCGGTTGTCTCCCGCTCCCAGTGCGTTGCTTTCGAACCACGTGCTGTCGATGGTCGTTTCGCTGATGCCGTAGGAGTTGATGAGCCGCGTGGACTCGCCAATCACTCCTCGGATGCGCCGGTACTCATTCACGTACCAGGCGTCCGAGCCCGCGATGAGCACCTTCATCTTCTCCAGCCGCTGACCCGTCTCCTCCAGGTGCTGCAACAACCCTCGCAGCACCGCCGGGACGAATTCCGCGCAGTCCACGCGCTCCGCTTCCATCAGCGCATGCAGCTTCGCCGGCTCCAGCAGCCACTCGCGCGGGCTCAGCACCAGCTTCCCGCCCGAGCACAGCGCTCGCGACAAGTCCCCTCCGAAGACGTCGAAGGAGAAGCTCGCCATCTGCAGGTGGCTTTCGACTCCCTCCCTCAGTCCGTAGCTTCGCTCCCACCCCAGGTACGCGTTCGCCCAGCTGCGGTGCGACACCATCACGCCCTTTGGCGTCCCCGTGCTCCCCGACGTGAAGACGACGTACGCCAGGTTCTCCGGCTGCGTCGTCCGTGCGGGCGCTTCGGTGGGCAGGCCCGCCCGTGCGGGGGCCTCCGCGTCCAGCAGGTAGCGCCGCAGGCCCGGCGCCTCCACCGTCCCCTCCAGCGACTGCTGCGTCAGCAACAGTGACATGCGCGACTCGCTCACCATCAGCGCCAGTCGGTCCGCCGGGTACGACGGGTCCAACGGCACGTACGCGCCTCCCGCCTTGAGGATGCCCAGCAGCGCCACCAGCAGCCTCGGCGTGCGCTCCAGGCACACGCCCACCAGCACCTCCGGGCCCACGCCCTGGCTTCTCAGGTGGTGCGCCAGCTGGTTCGCCTGCGCTTCCAGTTCCCCGTACGTCAGCGCGGCTTCTCCCGGTGCCACCACCGCCTGCGCTTCCGGCCTCAGGCGTGCCTGCTCCGCGAAGCGCTCAGCAATCCCCTGCTCCGCCGGCAGCGCCACGTCGGTGTCGTTCCACTCCACCAGCACCTGACGTCGCTCTGCTTCGCCCAGCATCGGCAGGTCCAGCACTCGCGCGTCCGGATTCGCCGCGATGCCCTCCAGCAGCACGCTGAAGTGCACCAGCATCCGCTGCGCCGTCGCCGCGTCGAACAGGTCGGTGTTGTACTCAAGCGACGCGGACAGACCCTGGCCTCGGTCTCCCATGTCCAGCGACAACTCGAACTTGGCGGTGTCGCCCTCGGCGTCCACCGGTTGCAGCCTCAGTCCGGTCGGGAGCTGGGCCACGGGCAGGGGCGCGTTCTGGAGCGAGAACATCACCTGGAAGAGCGACGAACGACTCATGTCGCGCTCGGGCTTGAGCTCCTCCACCAGCTTCTCGAACGGCACCTCCTGGTGCGCGTACGCTCCCAACGCCACTTCCCGCACCTGACGCAGGACCTGACGGAAGCTGGCGTCCCCCGCGATCTGGGTGCGCAACACGAGCGTGTTGATGAAGAAGCCGATGAGGCCTTCCAGCTCCGTCCGGTTGCGGCCCGCGATGGGCGTGCCCACGCTGATGTCGTCCTGCCCGCTGTAGCGCGACAGCAGCACCTGCCATGCGGCCAGCAGCGTCATGAAGGGCGTCGCGCCTTCTTCGCGGCTCAGCGCCCAGAGGGCATCGCGCAGCGACAGGGGCATCGTCACGGAGCAAGTGCTGCCCCGGAACGTCTGCACCGCCGGACGCGGACGATCCGTCGGCAGCTCCAGCGCGTGCGGTGCTCCACCCAGGTGCCGCTTCCAGTAGGCGAGCTGCGCCTCCAGCACCTCACCCTGCAACCAATCGCGCTGCCACGCCGCGTAGTCCGCGTACTGGACCGCCAGCTCCGGCAACGGCGACGGCTGCCCCGTGCTGTACGCGCCGTAGAGAGACGCCACCTCGCGCACCAGCACGCCTCGCGACCAACCGTCGGAGACGATGTGGTGCACCGACAGCAGGAGCACGTGCTCCACTTCCGTCAGCCGGATCAGCGTCACCCGGAAGAGCGGGCCCTGCTCCAGGTTGAACGGACGCCGGACCTCTTGCTCCGCCAGGGCCTGTGCACGGGCTTCGCCGTCCACTTCGCCCGACAGGTCCACCCACGTCAGGGGCACTTCGCTCGCGGGTGCCACCACCTGCACCGGGCTGCCTGACAGCGCGCGGAAGGTCGTGCGCAGGGACTCGTGACGGCGCACCAGTTCGCCGAACGTGCGGCGCAGCGCGCCCACGTCCAGTTCACCCGACAGCCTCACGGCCGTCGGGATGTTGTAGGAGGTTCCGCCCGGCTCCAACTGCTCCAGGAACCACAGGCGTTGCTGCGCGAACGACAACGGCAGCGCGTCCGTGCGAGCCACCGGCACCAGCGCTGGCATCCGCACCCCGCCGCCCGAGTGGACCGCGAGGTCGATGCGCGCGGCCAGCCGCTCCAGCACCGCGTCCTCGAACAACGCACGCAGCGGCAGCTCCACCTGGAACGTCTGGCGGATGCGGGAGATGGCCTGCGTCGCCAGCAACGAGTGCCCGCCCAGCTCGAAGAAGCTGTCGCCCAAGCCCACCTGCTTCGCGCCCAGCAACTCACTCCAGATGCTCGCGAGCTGCTGCTCGGTGGGCGTGCGCGGCGCCGTGAAGCCTCGCGCTTCGCCTTCCAGTTGCTCCGGCTTCGGCAGGGCCTTGCGGTCCACCTTGCCGTTCGCGTTGAGCGGCAACGCCTCCAGCACCACCAGCGCGGACGGCACCATGTACTCCGGCAGCCGCCCCTTCAGCTCGCTTCGCAGCGCCGTGACTTCCACCGTGTGGCCTGGCTTCGCCACCACGTACCCCACCAGCCGCTTGTCCCCGGGCACGTCCTCACGCGCCACCACCACCGCCTCGCGCACGCCCTCGCATCCGCTCAGCCCCGCCTCCACCTCGCCCAACTCCACCCGGTAGCCGCGCACCTTCAACTGGAAGTCCACGCGCCCCAGGAACTCCAACTTCCCGTCCTCCCGCTGCCGGACCTTGTCTCCCGTCCGGTACAGCCGCGCTCCCGCCTCCTCACCGAAGCCGTCCGGCACGTACCGCTCCGCCGTCAACTCCGGGCGGCCCACGTAACCGCGCGTCACCACTGCCCCGCCTACGTACAGCTCTCCCGCTACCCCTCGCGGCACCGGACGCCCGCTCGCGTCCAGCACGTACATGCGGGCGTTCCCAATCGGCCGCCCCAGCGCCAGCGTCGCCGCCCCTTCGTCCCACGTCCCTTCGAAGGGATTCGTCAGCACGCCGACCGTCGTCTCCGTCGGGCCGTAGTGGTTGAACACCGCGCACTCCGGTGCCAACCGCCGCACCGTCTCCACCAGCGTCTTGTCCGACGCCTCGCCGCCCACCACCAGTCGCTTCAGCGGCAGCACCTGCTTCGCATTCGGCCCGCTCAGCAGCGCCCTCAGGTGCGAGGGCACCACCTTCAATCCCTCCACCCGGTGCTCCTGCATGTACGCGCCCAACGCCTCCGCGTCCGACGCCACGTCCTTGCCCACCAGGTGCAGCGTCCCGCCTCCGCACAGCATCGGGAACACCGCCGTGTGTCCAAGGTCCGCCGCCAGCGTCGTCACCGACGCGAAGCTCATTCCTTCCGTCAGCCGCAACCGGCCCCGAATCGTCTCCACGTAGTTGGCCAACTGCCGGTGCTCCACCACCACGCCCTTTGGACGCCCCGTACTGCCCGACGTGAAGATGGCGTACACCGGGTTCTCACCCCGCACACCCGACTCCACACGCTCGGTGCTCCCGCCCGCCTCTTCCACCGCTTCGACGAGGACGGTGGTGCACCCCAGCCCCGCCACGTCCTGCGCGTACGCACGCTGCGTCACCACCACACGCAGGCTTGCGTCCTCCGCAATCGCCTTCACTCGCGCCGCAGGGAAGGACGTGTCCATCGGCACGTACCCGCCGCCCGCCTTGAGGATGCCCAGCATCCCCACGATGGACTCCACCGTGCGCTCCACGTACAGCCCCACCAGCACCTCGGGGCCTACGCCTTCCTTCACCAGCGCTCGCGCCAGCCGGTTCGCCTTCGCGTCCAGCTCCGCGTACGTCAGCTGCTTCCCGTCAGCGACCACCGCCACCGCTCCGGGCACTCGCTCCACCTGCGCCTCGAACCGCGCGGAGATGCTCTCGGACGGCACCGCTTCCGCCGTCTGGTTCCACGTCTTCAACACCTGCTGACGCTCGCCATCCCCCATCAGCGACAGCGCCCCCACGGACACGTCCGGGTTCGCCGCGATGCCTTCCAGCAGCACCCGCAGGTGCCCCATCATCCGCTCCACCGTCGTCCGCTCGAACAGGTCGGCGCGGTAGTCGCTGACGCACACCAGCCCCAGGCCGGTGTCCTTGAAGGACAGCGTCAGGTCGAGCTTCGCCGCGCCTTCATCCTTACCCAGCGAGCGCAGCTTGAGCCCCGGCAGTTCGATGGACGCCGCGGGCGTGTTCTGGAGCGACAGCTTCACCTGGAACACGGGCGCGTGGCCCAGGCTGCGCTCCGGGTTGATTGCCTTCACCAGCTCCTCGAACGGCAGGTCCTGGTGCGCGTACGCCCCCAACGCCGTGTCCTTCACGCGACGCAGCAGCGTCCGGAACGTCGGGGCGTCGTCCAGCCGCGTGCGCATGGCGAGCTGGTTGACGAAGAAGCCGATGAGGCCCTCCGTCTCCGCATGGTTGCGGTTCGCGATGTCCGTGCCCACCACGATGTCCGTCTGTCCGCTGTAGCGCGACAGCAGCACCTGGAAGCCCGCGAGCAGCGTCATATACAGCGTCGCGCCCTCCTGCTGGCTGAGCGCCTGGAGCTTCTCCGACAGCTCCTTCGGGAACTCCGTCGGCACCGTCCCCGCGCGGTGGGCCCGCACCGTCGGGCGGCTCCAATCCGTGGGCAGCTCCAACAGGCGCGGCGTCTCCCTCAACTGCTCGCGCCAGTACGACAGCTGCGCTTCCAGCGCGTCACCCTTCAGCCAGCCACGCTGCCAGGCCGCGTAGTCCGCGTACTGCACCGACAGCTCCGGCAGCGGCGAAGGCCGGCCCGCGTGGAACGCCTCGTACAGGGCGGCAATCTCCCGCATGAAGATGCCCATGGACCAACCGTCGGAGACGATGTGGTGCATGGTCAGCAACAACACGTGCCGGTGCGCGTCCTGACGCAGCAACGTGGCACGCACCAACGGACCGCGTGACAACACGAACGGACGGCGCGACTCCTCCAGCGCGCGCTGCTCCAACTGGGCTCCCGCCTCCTCCGGCGTCAGCGTCCCCAGGTCCACCACTTCCAGCGCGACGTCGGGCACGCCGGAGATGACCTGCACCGGCTCGCCCGCGTGCACACCGAACGCCGTGCGCAGGGACTCATGGCGACGGAGGATCTCCTGGAACGCGCGGCCCAGCGCAGGCACGTCCAGCGCGCCCTCCAGGCTCACCGTCAACGGGATGTTGTACGCGAGGCTCCCCGGCTCCAACTGGTCCAGGAACCACAGGCGCTGCTGCGCGAACGACAACGGCAGCGGCTGCTCGCGCGACACCGGCACCAGCGGCGGCACCTCGGGTCCCGAGGCCTCCACGTGCGCGGACAGCCACGCCGCCAGGGCGGCCACGTTGGGCATCTCGAAGAACGCCCGCACGGGCAGGTCCACGCGGAACGCCTGCCGGATGCGCGACACGGCCTGCGTCGCCAGCAGCGAGTGGCCGCCCAGTTCGAAGAAGTCCGCCGTCCGCCCCACGCGCTCCAGGCCCAACAGCTCTGCCCAGATGCCCGCGAGCGTCGTCTCCACGCCCGGACGGGGCGCGGCCTCCTCCGGCTCCGCCGCCAGCCGCTGCAGGTCGGGCCGGGGCAGCGCCTTGCGGTCCACCTTGCCGTTGGGCGTCAGCGGCAGCGCGTCCAGCGACACGACCACCGACGGCACCATGTACTCCGGCAGCCGCTCCTTGACGAACCGGCGCAGCGCCTCCGCGTCGACCGTCTCCTCCTCCTGCGGCACCACGTAGGCCACGAGGCGCTTCTGGCCGGGCACGTCCTCGCGCGCCACCACCACCACGTCCCGCACGGTGGAGTCCTGGCCGAGCACCGCTTCGATTTCACCCAGCTCGATGCGGAAGCCGCGCAGCTTCACCTGGTGGTCCGCGCGTCCCGCGAACTCCAGCTGGCCGTCCGCGCGGTAGCGCACCACGTCGCCCGTCCGGTAGAGCCTGCCTCCCGGTTCGCCACCGAAGGCGTCCGGCACGAAGCGCTCGGCCGTCAGGTCCGGACGCTCCAGGTAGCCACGCCCCACGCCCACGCCGCCGATGAACAGCTCACCCAGCACGCCCATGGGCACCGGCTGCCCGGTCCCGTCCAACACATACAGCCGGGTGTTCGGGTACGGCCGACCGATGCCGGGCCGCCCCTCACCCGGCGCGCACTCGGCGCTCGTCGCCGTGACGCTGATCTCCGTGGGGCCGTAGCAGTTGACGAACCGGCGTCCGACGCCCCAGCGCTCCACCAGCTCGGACGGCAGTGCCTCCGCGCCGGAGATGATCGTCTGGAGCTCCGGCAGCGACTCCTGCGGCAGGGCCGCGAGCACCGGCGGCAGGAGCACGGAGGTGGTGATGTGCTGGTCGCGCAGGAGCGCGGTCAGCTCCGGTCCCGGCAACAGTGCGTCGCGGGACACGAGCACCAGCGTGCCTCCGCCCGCGAGCGTGCCGAAGATCTCCAGCACGGACGCGTCGAACCCGAACGCGGTGAACTGGAGGACGCGCCGGCCCGGCTGGATGTCGAAGTCTCCCACCGTGCGGAGGATCGTGTTGCGGATGCCCCGGTGCTCCACCAGCACGCCCTTGGGGCGGCCCGTCGAACCGGAGGTGAAGATGACGTAGGCCGCGTTGCGCGCGTCCGTCAGCGACGGGGGATTCTCCTTCGACTTGCGCGCGATGACCGCCGCTTCCGCGTCCACCGACAGGAGCCACTCGCCGCGCGAGGGCACCTCATCCGCCAGCGTGTCCTGCGTCACCACCACCGGGACCCGGGCGTCCTCCAACATCGCGCCCAGTCGCTCGGAGGGATAGGACGGGTCGAGCGGCACGTACGCGCCGCCCGCCTTGAGCACGCCGAGCAACGCCACCACCAGCTCCAGCGAACGCTCCAGGCACACGCCCACGCGCGTCTCCGCGCGCACGCCCAGGCCGCGCAGGTGCCACGCGAGCTGATTGGCCCGCGCGTTGAGTTCGCGGTACGTCAGCGCTTCGCCCTGGAACTCCACGGCCACCGCGTCCGGCGTGCGCTCCACCTGGGCCTCGACGAGGCCGTGCAGCCCACCGTCCTCGGGCAGCGAGAGCGCGGTGTCGTTCCAGTCCTCCAACAGCGTGCGGCGCTCCTCGACGGACAGCACGGCGAGCGAGGAGACGCGCGTCGCGGGCTCGGCGACCGCGGACTCCAGCAGGGCGCGCAGCCGCGTGGACATGCGATCCATGGTGGCCGCGTCGAACAGGTCGGTGCTGTAGACCCACTGGCACGACAGGCCCTGCGGCGTCTCCGTGATGGAGAGCGTCAGGTCCAGGTTCGACGAAACGGACTCGGCGCCCGAGGCGCGGAAGGTCAGCCCCGGCAGGTCCAGCGCGGACGTGGGCGTGTTCTGCAGGATGAGCTTCACCTGGAACAGCGGCGCGTGCGCGAGGCTGCGCTCCGGGTTGAGCGCCTTCACCAGCTCCTCGAACGGCAGGTCCTGGTGCGCGTACGCCCCCAGCGCAGTGTCCTTCACTCGACCCAGCAGGGTGAGGAAGGTCGGGTCGTCCTCCAGCCGAGCGCGCAGGGCGAGCTGGTTGATGAAGAAGCCGATGAGCCCTTCGGTCTCCGCGTGGTGGCGGTTGGCGATGTCCGCGCCCACCACGATGTCCGTCTGGCCACTGTGCCGCGCCAGCAACACCTGGAAGCCCGCGAGCAGCGTCATGAACAGCGTCGCGCCCTCGCGCTGGCCCAGCGTGCGCAGAGCCAGCGTCAGACGCTCCGGGAGCATCCGGTGGAGGATGGCGCTGCGCGTGCCCTGCACCGCCGGACGCGGCCGGTCCGTGGGCAGTTCCAACAGGCGCGGGGCGCCTCCCAGTTGTCCGCGCCAGAAGGAGAGCTGCGCCTCCAGCGCGTCGCCCTTCAGCCAGCCACGCTGCCAGGCCGCGTAGTCCGCGTACTGCACCGGCAGCACCGGCAGCGTCGAGGGCTGGCCCGTGCGGAACGACTCGTAGAGGGACGTCACCTCGCGCACGAGGACGCCCATGGACCAGCCGTCGGAGATGATGTGGTGCTTGGCCAGCAGGAGCAGGTGCTGCCGCTCGCCCAACTGGAGCAACGTGGCCCGGAACAGCGGCCCCCGGCCCAGGTCGAAGGGCCAACGCGACTCCACGCCCGCGACGCGCCGAGCCTCCAGCTCGCGCTCGCCCTCCTCCAGCACGCGCAGGTCCACCCGCGCGAGCACCTGCTCCGGCACGGGCGCGATGCGCTGCACCGGATCCTGGCCCACGGCCTGGAACGTCGTGCGCAGCGACTCATGCCGCCGCACCAGCTCCTGGAAGGCGCGCTCCAGCGAGGCCACGTCCAGCGTGCCCTCCAGCCGCAGGGCGGTGAACATGTTGAAGGCCGTGGAGCCGGGCTCCAGCTGATCCAGGAACCACAGGCGCTGCTGCGCGAACGACAGCGGCAGCGGCCCCGTGCGCGCCACGGGCAGGAGGGGTGGCGCCTTCGCGCCCAGCGCGGCGGCATCCACCTTCAGCGCCAGCTCCGCGACCGTGGGCGCCTCGAAGAGGGCCCGCAGCGGCAACTGCACGCCCAGCGAGGAGCGGATGCGCGAGATGGCCTGCGTCGCCAGCAGCGAGTGACCACCCAGCTCGAAGAAGTTGTCGCGCGTGCCGACGCGGCCGACGCCCAGCACCTGGGCCCAGTCCCCCGCGAGCACCTCCTCCGTCGGCGTCCGGGGCGCCACATACGTGCCCGAGACTTCCACTCCCGCCTCGCGCGGCTCCGGCAGCGCCTTGCGGTCCACCTTGCCGTTGGCCGTGAGCGGCAGCGCCGGCAAGACGACGAAGGCCGACGGCACCATGTACTCCGGCACCGCGTCCTTCAGCGTCGAGCGCACGCTCGCGACGTCCAGCCCCTCGCCCACGACGTACGCCACCAGCCGCTTGTTCCCGGCGCCCTCGCCGCGCGCCACCACCACGCACTCGCGCACGCCCTCGCAGCGTCCCAGCGCCGCTTCCACTTCGGCCAGTTCCACGCGGAAGCCGCGCACCTTCACCTGCGTGTCGCCGCGGCCCAGGAACTCCAGCACGCCGTCCGCACGCCACCGCGCCAGGTCGCCCGTGCGGTACATGCGGCTGCCCGGAGGACCGTAGGGGTTCGGCAGGAAGGCCGCCGCCGTCAGCTCCGGCCGGCCCAGGTAGCCACGCGCCAGGCCATCGCCCGCCGCGTACAGCTCCGCCGCCACGCCCACGGGCACCGGCTGCCACTGCCCGTCCAGCACGTACACCTGCGTGTTGCCGATGGGCCGACCAATGGGCACCGTCGCGCCCACGTCCTCCACCGTCTCCATGCGGTGGCAGCTCGTGAAGAGCGTGCCTTCCGTCGGCCCGTAGCAGGCCGTCACCGTCACGCCCAGCACCTCCAGCGCGCGCTTCACGTGCGGCGCCGACACCACGTCGCCACCCGTCAGGAGCTGCTTCACCCCTCGCAACCCCTCCAGGTTGCCCTCCACCATCTGCGTGAAGAGACCCGCCGTCAGGTGCAGCACCGTGACGCCGTGGCGTTTGAGCACGCCCTCCATCTCCTTCACGTCGCCCACCGGCACCGGCGGGTACACCACCAGCCGCGCGCCGTTCAGCAGCGCGCCCCAGATCTCCAGCGTCGACGCGTCGAAGGACACCGGCGCCACGAGCAGCAGCGTGTCGTCCTCGCCCAGCCGCGCGTAGTTGGGGTCGAGCACCGTGCGCAGCACGCCCGCATGCTCCGTGCACACGCCCTTGGGCTTGCCCGTGGAGCCCGACGTGAAGTCCACGTAGGCCAGGTTGCCTCCGCCCACGCCGCTCACCACCGGGTGCGTGGGCTGCCGCGACAGCGACTCGCGCTCCTCCTCCACGCACACCACGTCCAGCCCGTCGGTGGGCAGGCGCGCGCCCAGCTCGCGCGTCGTCACCAGCACGCGGGGACCGGCCTCCGCCAGCATGAACGCCAGTCGGTCGCGCGGGTAGTCCGCTTCCAACGGCACGTAGGCGCCGCCGGCCTTGAGGATGCCCAGCAGCGCCACCACCAGCTCCACGCCGCGCTCCAGGCACAGCGCCACCCGCGACTCCGGGCCCACGCCCCGCGAGCGCAGCAGGTGCGCGAGCTGGTTGGCCCGCGCGTCCAGCTGGGCGTACGTCAGCTTCTCATCCGCCGTCTCCAACGCCACCGCGTCCGGACGACGCGCCACCTGCGCGGCGAAGACGTCCCCGATGCTCGCCTCGCGGGGGTACGCCGCGGCCGTCTGGTTCCACTGCACCAGCACCCGCCGCTGCTCCTCCGCCGACAGCACGCCCACCTGCCACACGCGCCCGGACTCCACCGCCACCAGTCCCTCCACCGCGCGCTGCCACTGGCCCAGCAGCCGCTCGATGGTCGCCGTGTCGAAGCGCGGTGTGTCGAACGCCAGCTTCAGCAGCAGCTCGCGGCTGGGGCTGGAGGACGCGGTCAACGGGAAGTTGCTGCGCTCACGGCCCTGGACGTCCCGCACCTCCAGCACGCTGGCGCGCTGGCTCAGCGTGGAGTCGATGGGGAAGTTCTCGAAGACGAAGAGGCTCTGGAACAGAGGCGTGCCGCGCGGCATCTGGCTGAAGCCCTGCACCCGCACCAGCGGGCTGTGCTCGTACTGCCGTCGCTCCAACTGCCGCTCCTGGAGCTGGCGCAGCCATGGCACCACCTGCTCGTTCGCGGGGACGGGCACACGCACCGGCAGCGTGTTGATGAACATGCCCGTCATCCGTTCGACACCCGGAAGATCCGACGGGCGTCCGGACACGGTGGCGCCCAGCATCACCTCCGGCTCGCCGCTGTGCCGCGCGAGCACCAACGCCCACGCTGCCTGCACCAGCGTGTTCAACGTGAGCTGGTGTCGCTTGACGAAGGCATCCACCAGCGTGGTGGAGGCCGAGGACAGGCGGAGGGACTTCTCCGCGGACTCCTGCGCATGCGTCTTCGCCTGGGCCGCGCGCTCGTCGTACGGAAGCGGCGTGGGGGCGTGGAGGCCGGCGAGATCGCGCTTCCAGAATGCCTCCATCCGGGCCGTGTCCTGCCGCTGGAGCCACGCGATGAACTCGCGGTACGCAACGGGGCGCTCCTGGGGCACCGCCTGTCCCTGGTCCAGGGCCCGGTAGATCCCGAACAGCTCCTGGATGAGGAGCGACATGCTCCAGCCGTCCAGCAGCAGGTGGTGGATGCTCCACAGGCAGCGCAGCACGTTGTCATCCAGCCGGATGACCGTCAGCCGCAGCAGCGGCGCGCGTGCCACGTCGAAGCCCCGCGCGCGATCCTCCACCTGGTACTGCTCGAACAGCTCCTGCTGCTCGACGGACGACAGGCCGCGCCAGTCCAGCTCCCGCCAGGGCAACGCGGCCGTCGCGTGTACCACCTGCAACGGCTCCGCCAGCCCGTCCCACACGAACGACGTGCGCAGCACGGCGTTGCGCTCCACCAGCAGCTCCCACGCGCGGCGCATCACCGGCAGGTTGACGGTGCCGTGGAAGCTCCACGCCATCTGCTCGCAGTACATGCCCGAGCCGGGCTCCAGGAGCGCGTGGAAGAGCATGCCCTGCTGGAGCGGGGACAGCGGATACACGTCCTCCAGGTCCGGGGCATCGCCCTGGAGGCGCGCGAGTCCCGGCGCGTCCAGCTTCGCCAGCGAGAAGTCCGAGGGCGTGAAACGCCGGGCGTCCTGCGTGTCGCGGTTCGTGATGAGGGTGCGCAGCGCGGTGAGGAACGACTCCGCCAGCGCCTCCACGGTGGCGCGCGCATGCACCTGGGTGCTGTACATCCAGGACAGCTCCAACCGGCCGTTGATGACCAGTCCGGTCAGCTCCAGCAGCGAGGTGCGCAGACCGCCCTCGCCCTGCCCGGGGCCCGAGGGCTCCCGGGCGAGTCCGAACATCGACTCCCCAGCGGCCATCGCGTCGAACTGCCCCAGGTAGTTGAAGACCACCTGCGCTGGGGGCACGGCCCGCAGCTTCGCGGCGTCCTCGCTGTCACGCAGGTAGCGCAGGATCCCGTAGCCCAGGCCCTTGTTCGGCAGGCGCCGCAGCGTGTCCCGCACGGCGCGCAGTCCGTCGCCCGGAGTGCCCGTCGCCGGCGCCTCCAGCAGCACCGGATACATCGACGTGAACCAGCCCACGGTGCGGGAGATGTCCGCGTCCGCGAACAGCTCTTCGCGGCCGTGGCCCTCCAGATTGATGCGCACGCGGTCCTGGCCCGACCATCGCGTAAGCGCTTGCGTCAGCGCCGCCAGGAGCACGTCGTTGATGTGCGCCCGATACGCGGCCGGCACCTCCTGCAACAGGGTGCGCGTGTCCTCCACCTCCAGCACCGCGCGAACGCTGTTCGCCGACGCGAGCGTGTTGGGCCCGTCGAAGTCCACCGGCAGGGACGCGACCTGCTGGGTCCCGCCCAGCCAGAACGCCAGCTCCGACGCCATCTCCGGACCGTGCGCGTGGGCCTGAAGCTTGCGCGCCCACTCCTGGTAGGAGGTCGTCTTCGGCGGCAGCGCCACGGGCACGCCGCGACGAAGCTGCTGGTACGCCGTGTTCAGGTCCTCCAGCAGCACGCGCCACGACACGCCGTCCACCGCGAGGTGGTGCACCACCAGCAGCAGGCGCTCCGTGTGGCCCTCGCCGCGCTCGAACAACATCGCGCGCAGCAGCAGCCCTTCGTCCAGCCGCAGGCTCTGGTGCAGTTGCGTCGCGGAGGCCTGGATGGCGCGCCGCTGCGCTTCATCGTCGCCCGCGAAGCGCGAGACGTCCATGCGCCGCAGGGACACCGGCTGCTCCAGGCCCGCGTTCTCCTGCAACCAGCCCGCCTCACCGCGCACGAAGCGCAGGCGCAAGGCGTCGTGATGCTCCACCAGCCGGGCCAAGGCCCGCTCCAGCAGCCCGGCGTCCACGCGCTGCCGCGCTTCGATCATCACCGCCTGGTTGAAGTGGTGCGGCTGGGCGATTTCGTGCTCGAAGAACCAGCCCTGCACGGGAGTGAGCGGCACCGGGCCCCGCACGAGGCCCTGCTCGGCCTGGGACGCGAGCGCGGCCGTGACCACGCGGGCCAGCTCCGCCACCGTCTGGTGCTGGAAGAGCTGCTTCGCCAACAGGCGCAGTCCGGCCTGGTTGGCGCGCGAGATGATCTGGATGCTGATGATGGAGTCGCCACCCAGGGCGAAGAAGTTGTCGTGGATGCCCACCTTCTCCACGCCCAGCACCGACGCCCAGATGCCCGCGAGCGTGCGCTCCTCCGGCGTCCGGGGCGCGACGAAGGCCTTGTCGGACTCCGCCCGCTCACCCTGCGGCGCGGGCAGGGCCTTGCGGTCCACCTTGCCGTTGGCGTTGAGCGGCAGCGACTTCAGCATCACGAACGCCGCCGGGACCATGTACTCCGGCAGCAGCTCCTTCAACGCCGCGCGCAGAGCGTCCACCGTGGGGCGCGTTTCTTCCGCGCCGCCCACGTAGGCCACCAGCCGCTTGATGCCCGGCGTCTCTTCACTCACCACCACCACGCTCTCGCTCACGCCTTCGCACCGGCTGAGCGCCGCCTCGACTTCGCCCAGTTCGATGCGGAAGCCGCGCACCTTCACCTGGAAGTCCATGCGGCCCTGGTACTCCAGGCTGCCGTCGCGGCCCCACCGCACCTTGTCGCCCGTGCGGTACAGCCGCGCTCCCGGCTTCTGGCTGAACGCATCCGGCACGAAGCGCTCCGCCGTCAACCCGGGCTGGCCCAGGTAGCCTCGCGCAAGGCCCTCGCCACCCAGGTACAGCTCTCCCGGCACTCCCACCGGCACCGGCTGGCCCTTCGCGTCCAGCACGTACGCTTGCGAGCCTTCCAGCGGACGGCCAATCCTCGGCTCCGTCGTCGCCCCGCGCTCCACTCGCGCGTGCGTCGAGTACGTCGTGTCCTCCGTCGGGCCGTAGAGGTTGTTGACCTCCTTCACCTGTGGCAGCGCGTACAGCGACTGCACCAGCCGGTTCGGCAGCGCCTCACCCGCCAGGTTCACCGTCGCAACCGTGGCCGGGATGCCTCCGCTTCTCACCAGCTCCGCCACCGCCGACGGCACCGTGTTCAGCAGCGTCACCCGTCCGGCTTCCTTCAGCTCCGGCAAGGCCAGCGCGTTCTGCGCGACCACCACCGTGCCGCCACTCACCAGTGGCGCGAAGACCTCGAACACCGACAGGTCGAAGTTCAGCGACGTCGCCGCCAGGACGCCCTTCAACTGATCCGACGTGAAGGTGGCCGTCGCCCACTTCAGGAACGCCACGGCGCTCGCATGCGTCACCGCCACGCCCTTCGGACGGCCCGTGCTTCCTGACGTGTACAGCACGTACGCCAACTGGCTGGGGTCGCTGTCCGCCTTCAACGAAGAGGTGTCTTGAGCGGCCAGGACAGCCGCGTCCGCGTCCCACCGCACGCGCTTTCCCGCGTACTCCGGCAGCACATCCTCCACGCCCGCCTGCGTCACCACCACCGGAGCGCCCGTGCCCTCCAGCATGTAGGCCAGTCGGTCCTTCGGGTACGTCGCGTCCAGCGGCACATACGCAGCCCCCGCCTTCAGCACGCCCAGCAGCGCCACCACCATGGCTTCCGTGCGCTCCACGCACACGCCCACCCGGCTCTCTTCCCCCACGCCCAGCGTCTTCAGGTGACGCGCGAGCTGATTCGCTCGCGCCTCCACCTGCGCGTACGTCAGCAGCGCCCCTTCGTGCACCACCGCCACCGCGTCCGGCGTCCTCGCCGCCTGCGCCGCGAAGAGGCCGTGGATCGTCTCCGCGGTCTCCGGCGCGCGAGCCGTCGTGCCCGCGAAGTGCGTCAGCACCTGCTGGCGCTCTTCCGCCTTCAGCAGCGGCAGGTCCAACACACGCGTGTCCGCGTCCCTGGCGATGCCCTCCAGCATCACCTCCAGGTGCCCCGCCATCCGCGCCACCGTCTCCGCGTCGAACAGGTCGGTGTTGTATTCAATCGACCCGGAGAACCCCGCCGGCGTGTCCGACAGCGACAGCGTCAATTCGAACTTCGTCGTCCGCGACTCCACCCACAGCGTGCGCAGCGCCACTTCCGGCAGCACCAGCTCCGACACCGGCGCGTTCTGCATGCTGAACATCACCTGGAACAGCGGCGAGTGGCTGAGCGAGCGCACCGGCTGGAGCAGGTCCACCAGCTTCTCGAATGGCACCTCTTGATGCGCGAACGCGCCCAGCGCCCGCTCCCGCACCTGCGCGAGCACCTGCCGGAAGGTCATCTCCGGCGTCACCCGAGCGCGCAGCACCAGGGTGTTGACGAAGAAGCCGATGAGGCCTTCCAGCTCCGCCCGGTTGCGGCCCGCGATGGGCGTGCCCACGCGGATGTCGTCCTGACCGGTGTAGCGCGCGAGCAGCACCTGCCACGCCGCCAGCAGCGTCATGAAGGGCGTCGCGCCCTCCTTCTGTCCCAGCGCCTTGATGGCTTCGGACACTTCGCGAGGCAGATCCACGAAGTGCTTCGCGCCGCGCGAGCTCTGGACCGCCGGACGCGGCCGGTCCGTAGGCAGGGCAATCACGTCCGGCGCACCGGAGAGCTGCTCCTTCCACCACTTGAGCTGCGCGTCCAGCGTCTCACCCTGGAGCCACTCGCGCTGCCACGCCGCGTAGTCCGCGTACTGGAGCGTCAGCGGGGGCAGCGGCGACGGACGGCCGTGGAGGAACGCGTCGTAGAGCGCGGCCAGCTCGCGGATGACGACGCCCATGGACCAGCCGTCGGAGATGGCGTGGTGCATGGTCACGAGCAGGACGTGCTCATGCTCCTGGGTGCGCAGCAGCGACGCGCGCACCAGCGGGCCCCGCGTCAGGTGGAACGGGCGCAGCGATTCCTCGCGCATGTGCCGGTGCAGCTCGTCCTGGAGGGCGGCACCGGACAGGGTGCGCAGGTCCACCACGTCCAGCGTCAGCGGCGACGGCGGCGCGATGACCTGGACGGGTGCCCCTTCCGTGGTGCGGAAGGTGGTGCGCAGCGATTCGTGGCGCTCCTGGAGGGCGGTGAAGGCCCGCTCCAGCGCGTCCCGCTTCAGCTCGCCCTTCAGCTCGACGGCCAGGGGGATGTTGTAGAGCGTGCTCTCCGGCTCCAGCTGATCCAGGAACCACAGGCGCTGCTGGGCGAAGGACAGCGGCAGCGGCGAACCGTCCCTGGGGCGAGAGGCGATGACCGGCGCGCGCGCGGGCTTGCCCTGCTGGGCCTGCTGCTGACGCAGCTGCTTGAGCAGGAGGGCACGCTTCTCGGGGGACAGGGCTGCGATGCGCTTGTCGGCGTCACTGCTCATTGCTGGAAACCTTCTTGCTGTCGTCCTGGGGGAGCACTTCGTCAGAGGAAAGGAGCGCCTCCGCCTCTTCGGCGGACAGGTTCTCCAACTCCCCCATGAGTCGTTCGAGTTCCGCGGGATCTGCTTGCGCGGCCTGGGCCTGCACGATGTGGACGGCGAGGTTCTCCACCGTCGGGGACTCGAAGATGTCCCGGAGCGGCAGCTCCACGTCGAACGTCGTGCGGATGCGCGAGATGAGCTGGGTGCCCAGGAGGGAGTGGCCTCCCAGCTCGAAGAAGTCGTCGTGGACGCCCACCTGCTTGACGCCGAGCAGCTCCGCCCAGATGGCGGCCAGCTCCTCCTCCAGCGCGTCACGCGGCGCGACGTAGACTTTTTCCAATTCGGGCCGCTCGGAGTCCGGTGCCGGCAGCGCCTGGCGATCCAGCTTGCCGTTGGGCGTGAGCGGCAGCGCCAGGAGCGAAACGAACGCCGAAGGCACCATGTACTCGGGCAGGCGCGCGAGGAGCGCGTCCTTCAGCACGCGCAGGTCCAGCACCTCGCCCTCGCGCGGCACGGTGTAGCCCACCAGCCGGGGGTTGCCGGGCACGTCCTCGCGCAGGAGGACGACGGTGGCTTCCACGGCGGGATGGTCCGCGATGGCCGCTTCCACCTCGCCCAGCTCAATGCGGTAGCCGCGCAGCTTGAGCTGGTGGTCGATGCGGCCCAGGAACTCAATGTCCCCGGACGGCAGGTAGCGCACCAGGTCGCCCGTCGCATAGAGCCGGCCGCCCGCGTCGGGACCGAAGGCATCCGGCACGAAGCGCTCCGCCGTCAGGTCCGCGCGGTGCAGGTAGCCCCGCGCCAGGCCCACGCCGCCCACGTGCAACTGGCCGGGGATGCCCACGGGCACCGGCTGCCCCTGGTCGTCCAGCACGTACACCCGCACGTTCGGCAGCGGCGTGCCGATGGTGGGCCGCTCCGGATCCACGTTCGCCCGGACGGTGGCGCACACCGTCACCTCGGTGGGGCCATAGGCGTTGAGGAAGCGCCGGCCGGGAGACCAGCGGCGCACCAGCTCCGCGGAGCACGCCTCGCCCGCGGCGGCCACGGACGTGAGCGCCGGCAGGTCCTCGGCGGGGAGCTGCGCCAGCACCGACGGCGTCAAGGTCACCGTGGTGATGCCGCGCGACTTCAGCAGGCCGTGCAGTGGCGAACCGGGCATCAGCTCCTCGCGCGGCGTCAGGTGCAGGGCCGCGCCAGCGAGCAGCGCGGAGAACGTCTCCCACACCGACGCGTCGAAGCCGAACGCCGCGAACTGGAGGACGCGGCTTGACGGCGTGATGCCCAGGGCCGCGATGGCCGCCGTGGCCGTGTTGCACAAGCCACGGTGATGCAACAGCGTCCCCTTGGGCCGGCCCGTCGAACCCGACGTGTAGATGACGTACGCCAGGTGCTCCGGCTCCAGCTTCACCGGCGGCGGCGTCACGGGATGTTTCGCGATGCGCGCCGCATCCGAATCCAGGCACACCAGCAACTCACCCTGCGACGGCAATTCATCCGCCAACGCGTCCTGCGTGACGATGACCGGCACCGCCGCGTCCGCCAGCATGTAGGCCAGGCGATCGCTCGGGTAGGAGGGGTCCAGGGGCAGGTACGCCGCGCCCGCCTTGAGGATGCCCAGGATGCCCACCACCATGTCGAGCGAGCGTTCCACGCACAGTCCTACCCGCGACTCCAACCCCACGCCGCTCTGCTTCAGGTGCCACGCGAGCTGATTGGCCTTCGCGTCGAGCTGCGCGTACGTCAGCGACTCCGCGCCGAACACCGCCGCCAGGGCCTGGGGCGTGCGCGCGGCCTGCGCCTCGAACAGGGCGGTGGCCGTCGGGCCCGGCAGCTCGGCCGTGCGCGTGTCGTTCCACGTCTCCAGCAGTGTGTGGCGCTCTTCACGGGTGAGCAGCGACAGCGAGGACAGGCGGCGGGAAGGCTCGCGCGTCAGGCCCTCCAGTACCTGTTGGAAGTGCTTCGCCATCCGGGCGATGGTCGCCGTGTCGAACAGGTCGGTGGCGAACTCCCAGACGCAGGCGAGCCCCTGGGGCGTCTCCTGCACCGCGACGGTCAGATCCAGCTTGGCGCGGGTGGCCTCCTGGCCCACCTGGGTGAGCTTCAGGCCGGGCAGCTCCAGCCGCGACGCGGGGGTGTTCTGGAGCACCAGCTTCACCTGGAACAGCGGGGCCTGCCCCAGGCTGCGCTTGGGGTTGAGCTCCTTCACCAGCTCCTCGAAGGGCAGGTCCTGGTGCGCGTAGGAGGACAGCGCCGTCTCCCGCGCACGGCCAAGCAGCTCGCGCACGGTGGGGTCGCCGCCCAGGTTGCCGCGAAGGACGAGCTGGTTGACGAAGAAGCCGATGAGCCCTTCGGTCTCCGCGCGGTTGCGGTTGGCGATGTCCGTGCCCACCACGATGTCCGTACGACGCGTGTAGCGCGACAGCACCACCTGGAAGCCCGCGAGCAGCGCCATGAAGAGCGTGACGCCCTCGCGGCGGCACAGGGCCTGGAGGTCCGCCATCACCGAGGGCGACACCAGCGCCTGGAGCTGCTCACCGTCGTGGGACTGCACGGTGGGCCGGGGCCTGTCCGTGGGCAGGTCCACCGTCTGGGGTGCGCCGTCCAGCTCCTTGCGCCACCACGCGAGCTGACGGGCCATGGCGCCCTGCTCCATCCACTGGCGCTGCCAGGCCGCGTAGTCCGCGTACTGGAGGGCCAGTTCGGGAAGCGGTGACGGCTGGCCCAGGCGGAAGGCCTCGTAGAGGGCCACGACTTCGCGCACGAGCACGGCCATGGACCAGCCGTCAGAGACGATGTGGTGCATGGTCAGCAGCAGCAGGTGCTCCTGTTCGGCGAGCTTCAGCAACGTCACGCGCAGCAGCGGCCCCTTCGAGAGATCGAAGGGACGCTTCGCCTCATCCTGGGCCCGCTGGAAGGCCTCCGCCTCGCGGGTGGACTCGGGCAGTGAGCCCAGATCCTGCGTGGGCAACGGGACTTCCGGCACCGGCAGGATGACGTGGAGCGGACGGCCCTCCTCGGAGCGAAAGACGGTGCGCAGCGATTCATGGCGGCGGAACAGCTCCGCGAACGCCCGCTCCAGCGCGGCCACGTCGAGCGTGCCCTGGAGCCGGAGCGCCGCGGGCACGTTGTGGAACGAGCCCTGCGGCTCCAGCTGATCCAGGAACCACAGCCGCTGCTGCGCGAACGACAGCGGCAGCGCGTCCGTGCGAGGCACGGCCACCAGGGGCGGGACGCGAGGGCCTTCGGCGTCCTTCGCCTTGGCCTCCAGCAGGCGAGGCAGGAGCCCCGCGACGGTGGGCGCCTCGAAGAGGTCCCGCAGGGGCAGCTCCACCTGGAACACGTCCCGTGCGCGCGACACCGCCTGCGTCGCCCGAAGCGAGTGTCCGCCCAGCGCGAAGAAGTCGTCATGGACGCCCACCTTCTCCACGCCCAGCACCTGCGCGAAGAGTCCGGCGAGCAGCTCCTCCTCCGGCGTGCGGGGCGCCACGAAGTTCGAGTCCTCACCCGGGCGAGCAGCCTCCGGCGCGGGCAGGGCCTTGCGGTCCACCTTGCCCGTCACCGCCACGGGCAGCGCGTCCAGCACCACGAAGGCGACCGGGACCAGGTAGTCCGGCAGCGTCCTGCGCAGCGCGGTCCGCAGCGACGCGGCGTCCACCGAGGCACCGGCCTTTGGCACCACGTAGCCCACGAGCCGCTTGTCTCCGGGCACATCCTCGCGCGCGAGCACCACGCCCGCGGCCACGTCCGGAAGGGCCGTGAGCACGGACTCGATTTCGCCCAGCTCGATGCGGAAGCCGCGCACCTTCACCTGGTCGTCCTGGCGGCCCAGGTACTCCAAGGCTCCGTCGGCGCGGCGGCGCACGCTGTCGCCGGTGCGGTACAGGCGGGCACCCGGTTCGGGGCTGAACGGATCCGGCACGAAACGCTCGGCGGTCAGGTCCGGCCGGCCCAGGTAGCCGCGACCCACGCCGTCGCCTCCGACGAAGAGTTCACCCACCGCGCCCAGCGGCGCGAGCCGGCCCGCCGCGTCCAGCACGTACAGGCGCGTGTTGGCGATGGGATGACCGATGGGCACGGGGCCCGTGCGCGGTTCGTCCTCGCGGACCTCGTGGATGCAGCAGCCCACGACCGTCTCGGTGGGGCCGTATTCGTTGATGAGCCGCGTGCCCGGCGCGTACCGCCGCCAGTGCTCCAACGCCTCGTAGCCCAGGGCCTCGCCGCCAATGACGAAGGCGCGAGCACGGCCGGGGGCGTCCTGCTCACCCAGCTGCGCTTCCAGCAGGCGCAGGTGCGCGGGCGTCAGCTTCACGAGGCTGTGGTCGGCCTGACGGCGCAGGGCCTCGCCCAAGCCCTCCACCGCGCCCACGGCCTCATCCACCAGCACGGCGGGACGGCCCGCGGCGAGCGGCGCCAGCAGGCTCGTCACCGTGAGGTCGAAGGAGAACGACGAGTGCACCGGCGCACCCTGCCCGTCCGCCACGCGGTACGCGTCCAGGGTCCAGACGAGGTAGTTGACGACGCCCCCGTGCGTCACCATCACGCCCTTGGGGCGGCCCGTGCTGCCGGACGTGTAGATGACGTACGCGAGCGCCTCCGGCCGCGCCTCCACATCCGGGCGCGTGGTGGGCTGGGATGCGAGCACGGCTTCCAGCGCGTCCAGGTGGACCACCGGGGCGCTCACGCCGGGCAGGCGCGCTTCCAAGGCCCGGTGCGTGAGCAGCGCGGAGAGGCCGGCGTCGCGGGCCATGTAGTCCAGACGGTCCTCGGGATAGGTCGGATCCAGCGGCACGTAGGCGCCACCGGCCTTGAGCACGGCCAGCAGGCCGACAACGAGCTCGGGACCGCGCTCCAGGCAGAGGCCCACGCGAGACTCCGGGCCCACGCCCAGCGTGCGCAGGTGGTGCGCCAGTTGGTTCGCGCGCGCGTCCAGTGCGCCGGCCGTCATGCGGCCCGTGTTCCAGCGCAGCGCCTCCGCGTCGGGTGCCTGCGCGGCCCGGGCCTCGAAGAGCTGCTGCACCGCGAGCGTGCGCGGGTACTCCGTGCGCGTCACGTTCCAGGTGTCGCGCAGCGCGTGCGTCTCTTCCTCGGACAAGAGCGTTACGTCAGCGAGCCGCTGTCCGGTCCGCGCGACCAGTCCCTCCAGCGCCCGGCGCCACTGGCCGAGCAGGGCCTTCGCCGTCGCCTCGTCGAAGCGCGGCGTCTCATGGGCGAGCTTGAGAAACAGCTCACGGCCGGGGGCGGCCACCGCGGTGAGCGGGTAGTTCGTCCGCTCGAAGGCATGGAAGTCGCGCACGTCCAGTTGGCGGGCCTGCGTGTCCACCGTGGTGTCGACGGGGTAGTTCTCGAAGACGAGCAGCGTCTCGAAGAGGGGCGTTCCCCGGGGCACTTCGCTCCAGCCCTGCACCTGCACGAGCGGGCTGTGCTCGTGGTTGCGCAGCTCCACCTGCTGCGACTGGAAGCGCTGGAGCCAGGAGACGACGTCCGCCTGTTCCTCCAAGCGGGCGCGCGCGGGCAGCGTGTTGATGAACATGCCCAGCATCGAGTCGACGCCTGACAGCTCCGAGGGACGTCCCGCGACGGTCACGCCGAAGACGACATCGGATGTGTTCGCGTGGCGCGCGAGCACCAGGGCCCACGCGGCCTGCACCAGGGTGTTGAGGGTGAGCTGGTGCCGGCGCGCGAAGCCCTGGAGCGCCTCGGTGGTGTCGGTCGGCAGGAGCACCGCCTGCTCCGACAGACCTCCGGTGGCAATCGTGCGAGACGCCACGCCCGCCGGAAGCGGCGTGGCGGCGGAGAAGCCCGCCAGGGTGTCGCGCCAGAAGGTCTCCGTGCGCGCCAGATCCTGACGCTGGAGCCAGGCGATGTACTCGCGATACGCCGGGCCCTTCACGAGGGCCGGGGCGTTGCCTTTTACCAGCGCGGCGTAACGGGTGAAGACCGCCTGGCGCAGGAGCGCCGAGCTCCAGCCGTCCGTCAGCAGGTGGTGGAAGCTCCACACCAGCCGGTACGCGTGTTCCTCCGTGCGGATCAGCGCCAGCCGCATCAGGGGCGCATGGGACAACTCGAACCCGAGCGCCTTGTCCTCCGCGAGGAAGGTCTCCAGACGCGCCTGCTGTTCGGCGGCGGGCAGCCCGCGCCAGTCGAGCTCCGTCCACGGCAGCGTCACGCGCGCATGCACGGCCTGGAGCGGGGCTTCCAGCCCCTGCCAGAAGAAGGACGTGCGCAGCACCGGATGGTTCGCGAGGACGTCCTCCCAGGCCTGCCGGAGGGCTCCAAGGTCCAACGCGGAGTGGAAGCTCCAGGAGCGCTGCTCGAAGTACGCACCCGACGCCGACTCAAGCAGCGTGTGGAAGAGCATGCCCTGCTGCATGGGCGACAGGGGGTACAGGTCCTCCAGGTCGGGCACCGCCGCCATCACGCGCTCCAGCGCGGAGGCGTCCACCCGGGCGAGCGGGAAGTCCGTGGGCGTGCGGCGGGCCGCATCCTCCGACGCACGGGTCGAGATGAGCGTGCGCAGCGCGGCCACGAAGTCGCGGGCCAGGGACTCAATGGTGGTCTGGGAGTAGAGGTTCTCGCTGTAGCCCCAGCTCAGTTGGAGCTGTCCGTCCAGCACCAGTCCACTGACGTCCAGGACGTGGCGGCGAGGTGCACGCGGACTGCGCACCGGGCCGCTGCCTTCACGGGCGATGCGGAAGGCACTGTCCCCTGCTCCGGACGCGACGCCGTCGAACTGCCCCAGGTAGTTGAAGGACACCTGCGCGGGAGGCGCGGCGCGCAGGGCTTCCACCGTCGCGTCGTCGCCCAGGAAGCGCAAGAGCCCGTAGCCCAGGCCATTGCCCGGCAGGCGCCGCAGGGTGTCGCGGACCGCGCGCAGGCCGTCGCCGGGGCTGCCGGACACCGGCACCTCCAACAGCACGGGATACACTGCGGTGAACCACCCCACCGTGCGGGAGATGTCCGCGTCCGCGAACAGCTCCTCGCGGCCGTGGCCTTCCAGGTTGACGCGCACGCGGGGCTGCCCCGTCCAGCGCGCCA
This sequence comes from Corallococcus sp. bb12-1, assembly GCF_026626765.1. NCBI lineage: Bacteria > Pseudomonadati > Myxococcota > Myxococcia > Myxococcales > Myxococcaceae > Corallococcus > Corallococcus sp. bb12-1. The sequence goes on from NZ_JAPNJZ010000036.1 coordinate 87,880, forward strand.
TCGACTGGACCAGCGCGGCGAGCAGCACGTCGTTGATCTGCGCGCGCCATGCACCGGGCACTTCCTGCAACAACAGCCGCGTCTCCTCCACGTCGAGCGACAGCGACACGCTGCGCGTCGAGCCCACGACGTTCTCACCCCCGGCCCGATCCACGGGGAGCGGCGCGACGCTCCGACTGCCCTCCAGCCAGAAGGCACGCTCGGCCAACACCTCCGGGGTGTGGGCATGGGCTTCCAGCTTGCGGGCCCACGTCTGGAAGGAAGTCGTCTTCGCGGGCAGCCGGACCGGACGGCCCGAGTCGAGCTGCTGGTAGGCCGTCTCCAGGTCCTCCAGCAACACACGCCAGGACACGCCGTCCACCGCGAGGTGGTGCACCGCCAGCAGCAGGCGCGCCGTGTGGCCCTCTCCGCGCTCGATCAACATCGCGCGCAGCAGCAGACCTTCCTCCAGCACCTGGCTCGCCTGAACCTGGGTGGCGGCCTCCTGAAGGGCCAATGCCTTCGCGGCTTCATCCAGCGCGGAGAGGTCGAGTCGCCGAAGCGTCAGGGGCTGTTCCAGGCCCGCGTTCTCCTGCGACCAGCCCGTGGCCTCGCGGGTGAAGCGCAGGCGCAGGGCGTCGTGGTGCGCGACGAGGTGGCGGAGCGCCTGCTCCAGGAGCGCGGCGTCCACCGGACGGCGGACCTCGATCATCAACGACTGGTTGAGGTGATGCGGGTCCACGACGTCTTCTTCGAAGAGCCGGCGCTGGATGGGCGTGAGCGGGATGGAGCCACGGACCTCGCCCTGCTCCGCGACGACGAGCTGAGCGGTCGTGGCGACGCCCGCCAGTGCGGCGATCGTCTGGTGCTGGAAGAGCTGCCGGGTGGTGATACGCAGTCCGGCCTGTGAGGCACGCGCGACGATCTGGAGGCTGATGATGGAGTCGCCGCCCAGGTCGAAGAAGTTGGCGTGGATGCCAACGTGATCAAGGCGCAGTACCTGGGCCCAGATGCGCTCCAGGGTCTGTTCGGTGGACGTGCGCGGCGCGACGTAGTCCCGTGCATCCGCTTCCGTGCGCTCCGGCTTCGGCAGGGCCTTGCGGTCCACCTTGCCGTTCGCGTTGAGCGGCAGCCCCTCCAGCACCACCAGCGCCGAGGGCACCATGTACTCCGGCAGACGCCCCTTCAGCTCACTTCGCAGCGCCGTGACTTCCACCGTGTGGCCTGGCTTCACCACCACGTACCCCACCAGCCGCTTGTCCCCGGGCACGTCCTCACGCGCCACCACCACCGCCTCGCGCACGCCCTCGCATCCGCTCAGCCCCGCCTCCACCTCGCCCAACTCCACCCGGTACCCGCGCACCTTCAACTGGAAGTCCACGCGCCCCAGGAACTCCAGCTTCCCGTCCTCCCGCTGCCGGACCTTGTCCCCCGTCCGGTACAGCCGCGCTCCCGCCTCCTCACCGAAGCCGTCCGGCACGTACCGCTCCGCCGTCAGCTCCGGGCGGCCCACGTACCCGCGCGTCACCACTGCCCCGCCTACGTACAGCTCTCCCGCCACCCCTCGCGGCACCGGACGCCCGCTCGCGTCCAGTACGTACATTCGGGCATTCCCAATCGGCCGCCCCAGCGCCAGCGTCGCCGCCCCTTCGTCCCACGTCCCTTCGACGGGATTCGTCAGCACGCCGACCGTCGTCTCCGTCGGGCCGTAGTGGTTGAACACCGCGCACTCCGGCGCCAGCCGCTGCACCGTCTCCACCAGCGCCCTGTCGGACGCCTCGCCACCCACCACCAGTCGCTTCAGCGGCAGCACCTGCTTCGCATTCGGCCCGCTCAGCAGCGCTCTCAGGTGCGAGGGCACCACCTTCAACCCCTCCACCCGGTGCGCCTGCATGTATGCGCCCAACGCTTCCGCGTCCGACGCCACGTCCTTCCCCACCAGGTGCAGCGTCCCGCCTCCGCACAACATCGGGAACACCGCCGTGTGCCCAAGGTCCGCCGCCAGCGTCGTCACCGACGCGAAGCTCATTCCTTCCGTCAGCCGCAGCCGGCCCCGAATCGTCTCCACGTAGTTGGCCAGCTGCCGGTGCTCCACCACCACGCCCTTCGGACGCCCCGTACTGCCCGACGTGAAGATGGCGTACACCGGGTTCTCACCCCGCACGCCCGACTCCACACGCTCGGTGCTCCCGCCCGCCTCTTCCACCGCTTCCACGAGGATGGTGGTGCACCCCAGCCCCGCCACGTCCTCTGCGTACGCACGCTGCGTCACCACCACCCGCAGGCTTGCGTCCTCCGCAATCGCCTTCACTCGCGCCGCAGGGAAGGACGTGTCCATCGGCACGTACCCGCCGCCCGCCTTGAGGATGCCCAGCATCCCCACGATGGATTCCACCGTGCGCTCCACGTACAGCCCCACCAGCACTTCGGGGCCCACGCCTTCCTTCACCAACGCTCGCGCCAGCCGGTTCGCCTTCGCGTCCAGCTCCGCGTACGTCAACTGCTTCCCGTCAGCGACCACCGCCACCGCTCCGGGCACTCGCTCTACCTGCGCCTCGAACCGCGCGGCGATGCTTTCCGACGGCACCGCTTCGGCCGTCTGGTTCCACGTCTCCAGCACCAGCAGACGCTCGGCGGCATCCAGCAGTGGCAGCGCTCCCACGGACACGTCCGGGTCGGCCGCGATGCCTTCCAGCAGCACCCGCAGGTGCTCCACCATCCGCTCCACCGTCGAGCGCTCGAACAGCTCCGTGCTGTACGCGAGCGCACCGCGGAAGCCCTCGTCCGACGCGGCGAGCGACAGGCTCAGCTCGAACTTCGTGTGCTCGCCGTCGACGGGCTCCGGGCTCAGCGTGAGGTCTGGCAGGGCCAGCCTCGTATCGACTTCCGTGTTGAGCACGAGCATCGCCTGGAACAGCGGCGTGCGGCCCAGGTCGCGCTCCGGACGCAGCGCCTCCACCAGTCGTTCGAACGGCACCTGCTGGTGCGCGAACGCCCCCAGCGTCGTCTCCCGCACCCGCCCCAGTACCTGCCGGAAGCTGTCGGCCGGAGCCAACCGCGTGCGCAGCACCAGCGTGTTGAGGAACAGGCCGATGAGCCCTTCCACTTCCGCCCGCGTCCGACCTGCGACAGGCGTGCCCACGCTGATGTCGTTCTGCCCGCTGTAGCGCGACAACAGCACCTGCCACGCCGCCAGCACCACCATGAAGGGCGTCGCACCCTCGCGGCGCCCCAGCGCCTTCAGCGCGTCCGACAGCGGCTTCGACAGCTGCACCGGCACCGAGCTTCCCCGGGACGTCGACGTCGCGGGGCGCACCTTGTCCGTCGACAACTCCAGCGCGGCCGGGGCTCCGTCCAGTTCGCGCCGCCACCAGCCGACCTGCTCCTCCAGCGCTTCGCCCTGCAGCCAGTCGCGCTGCCACGCCGCGTAGTCCGCGTACTGCAACGGCAGCTCGGGCAGCGGTGAAGACCGGCCCGCGCTGAAGGCCGCGTAGAGCGCGCCCAGCTCGCGCACCAGCACGCCCGCGGACCAGCCGTCGGAGACGATGTGGTGCAGCACCAGCACCAGCCGATGCTGCCGCTCCCCGGTGCGCAGCAACGTCGCGCGCAGGAGCGGTCCCTGGCCCAGCTTGAAGGGACGCAGCGCTTCGGCATGGGCCTGCCGCCGTGCCTCTTCCTCACGCTCAGCGTCGGGACGGTCGCGGAGGTCCACCCGCACCAGTCCCACCTTGAGTTCGGCGGCGATGCGCTGGAAGGACCGCCCTTCCGCGTCGGCGTGGAAGGTGGTCCGCAGGCCCTCATGGCGCTGGATCAGCGCGTCGAACGCGCGCTCCAGCGCATCCGCGTCGAGCGTGCCCTCCAGGCGGATGGCATTCGGGATGTTGTAGAGCGGGCTGTCCGGCTCCAACTGCTCCAGGAAGTACATCCGCTGTTGCGCGAACGACAGGGGCAGCGAATCCGTGCGCGGCACCCGCGTGAGCGCCGGAGCCGGGCGCGTGTCACCGGCCCATGCATCCACCTTGAGCGCCAGCTTCTCCACCGTGGGCGCGTCGAACAACTCACGCAGCGGCAACTCCACGCCGAAGAGGCCGAACACGCGTGCCACCACGCGCGTCGCCAGCAGCGAGTGGCCGCCCAGCTCGAAGAAGTCGTCCCGAGGCCCCACCCGCTCCACGCCCAGCACCTGCGCGAAGAGACCGGCCAGCAGCTCCTCGGTCGGCGTGCGAAGCCAGCCGAGATCCGAGTCCTTGCGCGACTCGCCCTCCGGCTTCGGCAGGGCCTTGCGGTCCACCTTCCCGTTCGCGTTGAGCGGCAGGGCCTCCAGCACCACGAACGCCGACGGCACCATGTACTCCGGCAACCGGCCCTTCAGCTCGCTTCGCAGACTCGTCGCGTCCGCCGTGTGGCCCGACTGCGCCACCACGTACGCCACCAGCCGCTTGTCTCCCGGTGCGTCCTCACGCACCACCACCACCGCGTCGCGCACTTGCGGCTGCGCTCCCAGCGCTGCTTCCACTTCTCCCAGCTCAATGCGGAAGCCTCGCACCTTCACCTGGAAGTCCATTCGCCCCAGGTACTCCAGCGTCCCGTCTCGGCCCCACCGCACCTTGTCGCCCGTGCGGTACAGCCTCGCTCCCGCCTCCTCGCTGAATCCGTCCGGCACGAAGCGTTCCGCCGTCAGCCCGGGCTGGCCCAGGTAGCCTCGCGCAAGGCCCTCTCCGCCCAGGTATAGCTCGCCCGGCACTCCCACCGGCACCGGCTGCCCCTTCGCGTCCAGCACGTACGCCTGCGTGCCTTCCAGCGGACGTCCAATCCTCGGCTCCGTCTTCGCTCCGCGCTCCACTCGCGCGTGCGTCGAGTACGTCGTGTCTTCCGTCGGGCCGTAGAGGTTGTTGACCTCCTTCACCTGCGGCAGCGCGTACAGCGCCTGCACCAGCCGGTTCGGCAGCGCTTCGCCCGCGAGGTTCACCGTCGCAACCGTCGACGGGATTCCTCCGCTTCTCACCAACTCCGCCACCGCCGACGGCACCGTGTTCAGCAACGTCACCCGGTGCGCTTCCTTCAACGAGGCCAGCGCCAGCGCGTTCTGCGCCACCACCACCGTGCCGCCGCTCACCAACGGCGCGAAGACTTCGAACACCGACAAGTCAAAGTTCAGCGACGTCGCAGCAAGCACTCCCTTCAATTGCTCCGCTTTGAACGTCCCCGTCGCCCACTTCAGGAACGCCACCGCGCTCGCGTGCGTCACCGCCACGCCCTTCGGTCGGCCCGTGCTTCCTGACGTGTACAGCACGTACGCCAACTGGCTGGGGACGCTGCTCGCGTTGCCCAGACCCGCTTCCGAGTACGTGGCCAACAGACTCGCGTCCGTGTCGAGCCGCACGCGCTGGCCCGTGTACTCCGGTAGCACGTCCTCCAACCCCGCCTGCGTCACCACCACTGGCGCGCCTGTCCCCTCCAGCATGTAGGCCAGTCGTTCCTTCGGGTACGTCGCGTCCAGCGGCACGTACGACGCCCCCGCCTTCAGCACCCCCAGCAGTGCCACCAACATCGCTTCCGTGCGCTCCACGCACACGCCCACCCGGCTCTCTTCCCCCACACCCAGCGTCATCAGGTGACGCGCCAACTGGTTCGCTCGCGCTTCCACCTGCGCGTACGTCAGCTCCGCACCCTCGTGCACCACCGCCACCGCGCCCGGCGTCTTCGCCACTTGCGCCGCGAAGAGGCCGTGGATCGTTTCCGCGGCCTCACGCTCCGGAGCCACCGGGCCCGCGAACTGCTTCAGCACCTGCTGACGCTCCTGGGCCTCCAGCAGCGGCAGGTCCCAAACGCTCGCATCCGCAGTCCTCGTGATGGCGCCCAGCAACGTCCCGAAATGCCCCAACAGCCGCTGTGCTGTCTCCGCGTCGTAGAGGTCCGTGTTGTACTCAAGCGACGCCGCGAGGCCTCGGCCCGTCTCCGCCATTCCCAGCGTCAGGTCGAACTTCGCCGTGGTGCCTTCTGTCTCCACCGCGCTCAGCACCAGCCCGCCCGGCAGCGCTTCTCCCGAGCCGCCCGGCGTGTTCTGCATCGTGAACATCACCTGGAAGAGCGGCGTGCGGCTCAGATCGCGCTCCGGCTTCAGCTCCTCCACCAGCTTCTCGAACGGCACTTCCTGGTGCGCGTACGCCCCCAACGTCGTCTCGCGCACCTGGCGCAGCACCTGACGGAAGCTCGCGCCCTCCTCCAGCTTCGTGCGCAGCACCAGCGTGTTCACGAAGAAGCCGATGAGTCCTTCCAGCTCCGTCCGGTTGCGGCCCGCGATGGGCGTCCCCACGCTGATGTCCTGCTGCCCGCTGTAGCGCGCCAGCAGCACCTGCCACGCCGTCAGCAGCACCATGAAGGGCGTCGCACCCTCCTGGCGTGCCAGCGCCGCCACGCCCTCCTCCAGCGCTCGCGGCCACTGGATTGCGGCCCTCGCGCCCCGGAAGCTCTGCGTCGCCGGACGCGGCCGGTCCGTCGGCAGCTCCAGCGCGTGCGGCGCGCCCTCCAACTGCTGGCGCCACCAGGAGAGCTGGCCTTCCAGCACGGCGCCCTTCAACCAGCCACGCTGCCACGCCGCGTAGTCCGCGTACTGCACTTCCAGCTCCGGCAACGGCGAGGAGCGGCCTTCGGCGTACGCGCTGTAGAGCGCGGCCACTTCGCGCACCAGCACGTCCATTGACCAGCCGTCCGACACGATGTGGTGCATCACCAGCACCAGCACGTGTTCGGTGGCACTCAGCCGCGCCAGCTTCGCGCGGAAGAGCGGACCCCGGCTCAAGTCGAACGGACGGCTCGTCTCTTCTTTCGCGAACCGGCTGACTTCGGCCGTCTGCTCCTCGGCCGTCCCACCTGTCATCGAAATCACTTCCAGGGCCGACGCGACGCTGGAAGCGATGACCTGGACTGGCTGGCTCTCCCGAGTTTCGAAGGTCGTCCGCAGCGCCTCGTGCCGACGCACCAGCTCCGCGAACGTGTGCTCCAGTGCCGCCACATCCAGACGCCCCGACAGCTTCACCGCGGACGCCATGTTGTAGGAGGCGCTGCCCGGCTGCAGCTGGTCCAGGAACCACAACCGCTGCTGCGCGAACGACAGCGGCAAGTCGCTCGCGGTGCGCTCCACCGCCACGAGCTTCGGCACCACGGCTTCCTGCCCCGCCCGCTGCGCCGCCTCAATCCGCAGCGAGAGCTTCGAGACGGTGGACGCCTCGAAGAGGGCCCGCAGCGGCAACTCCACCCCGAAGGCGCTTCGCACCCGCGACATCGCCTGCGTCGCCAAGAGCGAGTGCCCGCCCAAATCGAAGAAGTTGTCCTCCGCCCCCACCCTCCCCACTCCCAGCACCTGAGCCCACACCTGCGCCAGCAACTCCTCCGTCGGCGTCCTCGGCGCCACGTGGCTCGCCGTCTCCTGCGCCCCGTCCGGCGTCGGCAGCGCCTTGCGGTCCACCTTCCCATTCGGCGTCAGCGGCAGCGCCTCCAGCACCACGAAGGCCGCCGGTACCATGTACTCCGGCAACCGCTCCCTCACGAAGTCTCGCAGCTGCGCGCTGTCCGTGCCCTCCGGCGCCACCACGTACGCGATGAGGCGTCGCGGCTCCTCTCGCAGCAACACCACCGCCGTGCGCACCGCCGGGTGCTTGCCCAGCACCGATTCGATTTCGCCCAACTCCACCCGGAAGCCACGCAGCTTCACCTGCGTGTCCGCCCGGCCCAGGAACTCCAGGTTCCCGTCCCCCAGGTACCGCGCCCTGTCTCCCGAGCGGTACAGCCGGGAGCCCGGTGCCCCGTACGGGTCCGGCACGAAGCGCTCCGCCGTCAACTCCGGGCGGTGGATGTACCCGCGCGTCACGCCCTCGCCGCCGATGTACAGCTCGCTCGCCACTCCCGACGCCACTGGCTTCAACGCCCCGTCCAGCACGTACATCCGCACGTTCGCGAAGGGACGCCCAATCGGCACCAGCCGGTTGTCTCCCGCTCCCAGCGCGTCACTCTCGAACCACGTGCTGTCGATGGTCGTTTCGCTGATGCCGTACGAGTTGATGAGGCGCGTGGAGGCTCCAATCACTCCTCGGATGCGCCGGTACTCATTCACGTACCAGGCGTCCGAGCCCGCGATGAGCACCTTCATCTTCTCCAGCCGCTGCCCCGTCTCCTCCAGGTGCTGCAGCAGCCCTCGCAGCACCGCCGGCACGAACTCCGCGCAGTCGACGCCTTCCGCCTCCATCAACCCGTGCAGCTTCCCAGGCTCCAGCAGCCACTCGCGCGGGCTCAGCACCAGCTTCCCGCCCGAGCACAGCGCCCGCGACAAGTCCCCTCCGAAGACGTCGAAGGAGAAGCTCGCCATCTGCAGGTGGCTTTGGACTCCCTCCTTCAGTCCGTAGCTTCGCTCCCACCCCAGGTACGCATTCGCCCAGCTGCGGTGCGACACCATCACGCCCTTCGGCGTCCCCGTGCTCCCCGACGTGAAGACGACGTACGCCAGGTTCTCCGGCTGCGCCGTCCGCGCGGGCGCTTCGGTGGGCAGGCCCGCCCGTGCGGGGGCCTCCGCGTCCAGCAGGTAGCGCCGCAGGCCCGGCGCCTCCACCGTCCCCTCCAGCGACTGCTGCGTCAGCAACAGTGACATGCGTGACTCGGACACCATCAGCGCCAGTCGGTCCGCCGGGTACGACGGGTCCAACGGCACGTACGCGCCTCCCGCCTTGAGGATGCCCAGCAGCGCCACCAGCAACCTCGGCGTGCGCTCCAGGCACACGCCCACCAGCACCTCCGGGCCCACGCCCTGGCTTCTCAGGTGGTGCGCCAACTGGTTCGCCTGCGCCTCAAGCTCGCCGTACGTCAGCGCGGCTTCTCCCGGTGCCACCACCGCCTGCGCTTCCGGCCTCAGGCGTGCCTGCTCCGCGAAGCGCTCGGCAATCCCCTGCTCCGCCGGCAGCGCCACGTCGGTGTCATTCCACTCCACCAGCACCCGACGCCGCTCCGCCTCCCCCAGCATCGGCAGGTCCAACACTCGCGCGTCCGGGTTCGCCGCGATGCCCTCCAGCAGCACGCTGAAGTGCGTCAGCATCCGCTGCGCCGTCGCCGCGTCGAACAGGTCGGTGCTGTATTCGAGCGCCGCCGTGAGGCCCTGGCCCGTCTCCGCCATGTCCAGGGACAGCTCGAACTTGGCGGTGCTGCCTTCGGTCTCCAGCGCTCGCAGGGACAGCCCGGAGCCGGTCGTCGGCGCGGAGGACGGCGCCCCGCTCACGACGGAGAACATCACCTGGAACAGTGGCGAGCGGCTCAGGTTGCGCTCGGGCTTGAGCTCCTCCACCAGCTTCTCGAACGGCACGTCCTGATGCGCGAACGCGCCCAGGGTCGTCTCACGCACCTGCTTGAGCAGGTCCCGGAACGTGGGGTTGCCTTCCAGGTTCGCTCGCAGCACCAGCGTGTTGACGAAGAAGCCAATGAGCCCTTCCAGCTCCGCGCGATTGCGGCCCGCGATGGGAGAGCCGACGATCACGTCCTGCTGCCCGCTGTAGCGCGACAGCAGCACCTGCCACGCGGCGAGCAGCACCATGAACGGCGTGGCGCCCTCCTTCTGTCCCAGCGCCTTCAGCGCGGCTTCCACCTCGCGCGGGTAGTGGGCGGTCACCACCGCGCCGTTGACCGAGGGCATCGCCGGAATCGGCCGATCCGTGGGCAACTCGATGGCCTGCGTGGCCCCTTGCAACTGCTTGCGCCAGTACGCCAGCTGCGCATCCAGCACCGGCCCCTGGAGCCATTCACGCTGCCAGGCCGCGTAGTCCACGTACTGGATCGCCAGCTCCGGCAGCGGCGACGGCTGCCCCTGGCTGAACGCCCCGTAGAGCGCCAGGAACTCCCGCAGGAAGATGCCGCGCGACCAACCGTCGGAGATGACGTGGTGCAACGTCAGGAGCAACACGTGCTCCGTCGCGGTGAGCTTGAGCAGCATCGCGCGCAGCAGCGGCCCCACGGACAGCGTGAAGGGCTGCTGCACGTCGCGGAACACGCGCAGTCGGGCCTCGGCCTCGCGCGCTTCCGCGGGCAGGGACTGGAGGTCCACCTGGAGCAACGCCAGGGGCTCGGGCGGCGCGATGACCTGCACCGCTCCGCCTTCCTCTGAGCGCAGCGTCGTGCGCAGGACCTCGTGACGGCGCACGAGCTCGTCCAGGCAGCGCTGGAGGGCCGGCACGTCCAGGGAACCGTCCAGGCGGACCGCGATCGGGATGTTGTACTGCGGGTTCTGCGGCTCGAATTGATCGAGGAACCACAGCCGCTGCTGGGCGAACGACAGGGGGAAGGACGCCGCGCTCCTGGGACGCGCCACCAGGGTCGCCGCCGGATTGGCCGCGCTCTTCTGGCGCAGCTTCCGCATCAGCAGGTCCTGCTTCTCGGGCGACAGGGAGGAGAAACGCTTCGACGAGTCACTCATTGGAGTTCTTCCTGCCGTTCGCCAGTTCCGCGTCCAGGAGGGCCTGAGCCTCGTCACCGGACATCTCTTCCATCTCCGCCATCAACAGCGCCAGCTCCTCGGGATCCACCTGCGAGGCCTGGGCCTGCATCACCAACACCGCGAGCGTCTCCACCGTCGGCGACTCGAACAGCTCGCGCAGTGGCAGCTCCACCTGGAACGTCTGGCGGATGCGGGAGACGGCCTGCGTCGCCAACAACGAGTGGCCACCCAGTTCGAAGAAGCCGTCGTGGATGCCCACGCGCTTCACGTTCAACAGCTCCGAGAAGATGTTCGCGAGCTGCTGCTCCAGCTCACTCCGCGGAGCGATGAACTCCCGAGCACGGGGTTCGGAATCCGCATCCGGCGCGGGCAGGGCCTTGCGGTCCACCTTGCCGTTCGCGTTGAGCGGCAACGCCTCCAGCACCACCAGCGCGGACGGCACCATGTACTCCGGCAGCCGCCCCTTCAGCTCGCTTCGCAGCGCCGTGACGTCCAGCGCGTGGCCCGCCTTCGCCACCACGTACCCCACCAGCCGCTTGTCCCCGGGCACGTCCTCCCGCGCCACCACCACCGCCTCGCGCACGCCCTCGCATCCGTTCAGCCCCGCCTCCACCTCGCCCAACTCCACCCGGTAGCCGCGCACCTTCAACTGGAAGTCCACGCGCCCCAGGAACTCCAACTTCCCGTCCTCCCGCTGCCGGACCTTGTCTCCTGTCCGGTACAGCCGCGCTCCCGCCTCCTCACCGAAGCCGTCCGGCACGTACCGCTCCGCCGTCAGCTCCGGGCGGCCCACGTAACCGCGCGTCACCACTGCCCCGCCTACGTACAGCTCTCCCGCCACCCCTCGCGGCACCGGACGCCCGCTCCCGTCCAGCACGTACATGCGGGCATTCCCAATCGGCCGTCCCAGCGCCAGCGTCGCCGCCCCTTCGTCCCACCTTCCTTCGACGGGATTCGTCAGCACGCCGACTGTCGTCTCCGTCGGGCCGTAGTGGTTGAACACCGCGCACTCCGGCGCCAGCCGCCGCACCGTCTCCACCAGCGCACGGTCCGACGCCTCGCCGCCCACCACCAGTCGCTTCAGCGGCAGCACCTGCTTCGCATTCGGCCCGCTCAGCAGCGCCCTCAGGTGCGAGGGCACCACCTTCAACCCCTCCACCCGGTGCGCCTGCATGTATGCGCCCAACGCCTCCGCGTCCGACGCCACGTCCTTGCCCACCAGGTGCAGCGTCCCGCCTCCGCACAACATCGGGAACACCGCCGTGTGCCCAAGGTCCGCCGCCAGCGTCGTCACCGACGCGAAGCTCATTCCTTCCGTCAGCCGCAGCCGGCCCCGAATCGTCTCCACGTAGTTGGCCAACTGCCGGTGCTCCACCACCACGCCCTTCGGACGCCCCGTACTGCCCGACGTGAAGATGGCGTACACCGGGTTCTCACCTCGCACGCCTGACTCCACGCGCGTCGTGTCCGCGGGCACGTCCTCCACGATCAGCGTCTGGCAGCCCAGGTTCGCCACCGCGTTCGCGTACGTCCGCTGCGTCACCACCACCCGCAGGCTTGCGTCCTCCGCGATCGCCTTCACTCGCGCCGTCGGGAACGACGTGTCCATCGGCACGTACCCGCCGCCCGCCTTGAGGATGCCCAGCAGGCCCACGACGGACTCCACCGTGCGCTCCACGTACAGGCCCACCAACGCCTCGGGACCGACGCCCAGCGCTCGCAGCCGCTTCGCCACCCCATTCGCGCGTGCGTCCAGCTCCGCGTACGTGAGCTGACGGCCGTCCGCCACCACCGCCACCGCCGACGGCACCCGCTTCGCCTGCGCCTCGAACTGCGTGTGGATGCACTCCGACGACACCACCTCCGCCGTCTGGTTCCACTCCCGCAACACCTGCTGCCGTTCACCCTGCCCCATCAAAGGCAGTGCACTCACGGACAAGCCCGGGTCTACCGCGATGCCCGCCAGTAGCACCCCGAGGTGCTCCACCATCCGCTCCACCGTCGAGCGTTCGAACAGGTCCGTGCTGTACGTCAACGCGCCCTGGAATCCCTCCGGCGCATCGCTCAGCGACAGGTTCAGCTCGAACTTGGCCAGCTGGTTCTCGAGCTCCAGCCGGCGCAACGTCAGGTCGCGCAGCGTCAACTGGATGTCGACCTCGGTGTTGAGCACGAGCATCGCCTGGAACAGCGGCGTGCGGCCCAGGTCGCGCTCCGGGCGCAGTGCATCCACCAACCGCTCGAAGGGCACCTGCTGGTGCGCGAACGCTCCCAGCGTCGTCTCCTTCACCCGCCCGAGCACCTGCCGGAAGCTGTCGGCCGGTGACACGCGCGTGCGCAGCACCAGCGTGTTGAGGAACAGGCCGATGAGCCCTTCCACCTCCGACTGGGTCCGACCCGCGACTGGCGTTCCCACGCTGATGTCGTCCTGCCCGCTGTAGCGCGACAACAACACCTGCCAGGCCGCCAGCAACACCATGAACGGCGTCGCGCCCTCGCGGCGCCCCAGCGCCCGCAGGGCATCGCTCAGCTCCTTCGACCAGCGCACGGACACGGAGCCGCCCAGCGTCGTGGGCTTCGAGGGACGCACCTTGTCCGTCGGCAGCTCCAGCGCGGCCGGTGCGCCTTCCAGCTCGCGCCGCCACCAGCCGACCTGCTCCTCCAGCGCCTCGCCCTGCAACCACGCCCGCTGCCACACGGCGTAGTCCGCGTACTGCAACGGCAGTTCGGGCAGGACGGCTTCACGCTGCTCGATGCGCGCCGCGTAGAGGGCGACCAACTCCCGCACCAGCACGCCCGCGGACCAGCCGTCGGACACGATGTGGTGCATCGACAGGAGCAACAGGTGCTCGGTGTCTCCGGTGCGCAACAACGTCACGCGCAGGAGCGGCCCGCGGGTCAGGTCGAAGGGCTTCTGGGCCACTTCCCGGGCCAGACGCCACGCTTCCTGCTCACGACCGTTCCGCAGGTCCACCACCGCCAACGGGAAGGCCGGTGCGGTGTCGATGCGCTGGAAGGGCTTTCCGTCCTCCGCGTGGAACGTCGTCCGCAAGCCTTCGTGCCGGTGGATGAGCGCGTTGAACGCGTACTCCAGCGCGGCCACGTCCAGGGGCCCCTCCAGCTTCAGGAGGCTGGGGATGTTGTAGAGCGCTCCCTGGGGCTCCAGCTGCTCCAGGAACCACAACCGCTGCTGCGCGAAGGACAGCGGCAGCGGGCCGTTGCGCAACGCGGGTTTCAGCGGGGGCACCCCGGGTGACGCCTTCGCACGCGCGGCCTCCACCCGCAGGGCGAGCGCCTCCACGGTGGGCGCCTCGAACAACGCACGCAGCGGCAGCTCCACTCCGAGCGCGGCGCGGATGCGCGAGATAGCCTGGGTCGCCAGCAGCGAGTGCCCTCCCAGCTCCAGGAAGTCGTCGTGGATGCCGACCTGGGCCACACCGAGCAGCTCGCGCCAGGTCGCGGCCAGCGTCTCCTCCACCGGCGTGCGGGGCGCGACGAAGGTCGGCCCCTGCTCCGCTCGCACCGCGTCCGGCGCGGGCAGGGCCTTGCGGTCCACCTTGCCGTTCGGGGTGAGCGGCATCGCGTCCAGGACGACGAACACGGACGGCACCATGTGCTCCGGCAGCTTCTCTTCGGTGTAGCGCCGCAAGGCGCCCACCTCCACCGCCTCGTCCTCCTGGGCCACGACGTAGGCCACGAGCCGCCGGTCCCCGGGCACGTCCTGCCGCGCGAGCACCACGGCCTCGCGCACCGAACCCGCGCCCGCCAGCACCGCTTCGATTTCGCCCAGCTCGATGCGGAAGCCGCGCACCTTGACCTGATGGTCCGTGCGGCCGACGAACTCCAGCGCTCCGTCCGCGCGGTAGCGAACGAGGTCTCCTGTCCGGTACAGGCGTGCTCCCGGCTCCGCGCTGAACGGATCCGGCACGAAGCGCTCCGCCGTCTGCTCCGGCCGGCCCAGGTAGCCCCGGCCCACGCCCGCGCCACCGATGTACAGCTCGCCCGCGATGCCCACGGGCACCGGAGCGCGCGTCGCGTCCAGCACGTAGGCGCGCACGTTCGGGTAGGGACGACCGATGGGCGGCGTCCCGGAGCCCGGCTCGCAGACCGCGCTCGTCACCGTGATGCTCGCCTCGGTGGGACCGTAGGAGTTCACGAAGCGGCGGCCCTGCGCCCAGCGATCCATCAACTCCGCCGAGCACGCCTCCGCGCCCGTCACCACCGTCTGGAGCGTGGGGAAGTCCTCGGGGGACAGCACCGCCAGCGTGGAGGGCAACAGCACGGAGGTCGTGATGCTCCGCTCGCGCATCAGCCGCGCGAGTTCGGGGCCGGGCTGGAGGGCCTCACGAGGCGCCAGCACCAGGGTCCCGCCGCCCGCGAGCGTGGAGAAGATCTCCAGCAGCGACACGTCGAAGCTCATCGACACGAACTGGAGCGTGCGCGTACCGGGGCGCACGTCGAAGTCCCGCACGGCTCGAACCAGCGTGTTGACGATGCCCCGGTGTTCGACGAGGGCGCCCTTCGGCTGACCGGTGCTGCCCGACGTGTAGATGACGTACGCCAGGTGACGGCCGCCCGTGGAGGCGGACAGGTTTCCGGAGTCCTGGCGAGCGAGGAGCGCGGCGTCGGAGTCCACGCAGAGCAACTGCTCGCCTCGCGACGGCAGCTCGTCCGCGATCGCCTCACGGGTGACGAGCACCGGCACCCGCGAGTCCTCCAGCAAGAACGCCAGCCGGTGGGAGGGATAGTCGGGATCCATGGGCACGTACGCCCCGCCCGCCTTGAGGATGCCCAGCAGCGCCATCAGCAGTTCGGGGGAGCGCTCCAGGCACACGCCCACGCGAACCTCCGGCCCCACGCCCAGGCTGCGCAGGTGACGGGCGAGCTGGTTGGCGCGCGTGTTCAGGTCGCGGTACGTCCAGCGCGTGTCGCCCAGCTCCACGGCGATGCCGTCCGGCGTACGCTCCGCCTGCGACTCGAAGAGGCCGTGCAACGACGCCTCCGCTTCCAGGGGCGCGGTGGTGGTGTTCCAGTCCTTCAGCACCTGGTGCCGCTCGTCCCCCGTGAGGAGGGAGAGCTCGGAGACGCGGGATTCGGGGGACGCGACCGCGATGCCCTCCAGCACCGTGCGCCAGTGGCCCATCAGTCGGGTGATGGCCTCCGCGTCGAAGCGCGACAACTGGAACGACAGGCGCAGGCCCAGCTTCTCCCCGGGCAGGACCGCGGGGGCCAGCGGCAGGGTCAGTCGCTCGCGGCCTTCGAAGTCGCGCACGTCGAGGCCCCGGGCGCGCTCCTTGATGGACGCGTCGATGGGGTAGTTCTCCACGACGACGAGGCTTTCGAAGAGCGGCTGGCCTCGGGGCAGCTCGCTCCAGCCCTGCACCTGGACCAGCGGGCAGTGCTCATGTGCGCTCAGGGCCACCTGCTGCGTCTGGATGCCGCGCAGCCAGGACACCAGCGTGTCCTCCGGCGCGAGCCGCACGCGCAGCGGCAGGGAGTTGATGAACAGGCCCATCATCCCCTCCACCCCCGGAAGCTCCGAGGGACGGCCGGAGACGGTGGTGCCGAAGACGACGTCCTGCTCACCGCTGTAGCGGCTCAAGAGCAGCGCCCACGCGCCCTGCACCACGGAGCCCAGCGTGAGCTGGTGGCGACGCGCGAAGGACTCCAGGGCAACGGTGGTCTCCACCGGGAGGGCGATCTCCTGCGAGCCGTGCCGGTGGACAGCCTCGCTGTCGTTGATGCCCGCGCCCCGGTCCAGGGGCAACGGCGTGGGAGCAGTGAAGCCCGCGAGCCGCTCGCGCCAGAAGGACTGGGAGCGGGCCGGCTCCTGCCGACCCAACCATTCGATGTAGTCCCGGAACGCGGTCCGCGCGGTCGCCAGCGGAGGCTGCTCGCGGGTGAACGCGTCGTAGAAGCCGAACAGGTCCTGCATCACCAGACCCAGGCTCCAACCGTCGAGCACGGTGTGGTGGAAGCTCCAGACGAGTCGGTGGACGTGCGCGTCCAGCCGCAACAGTGCCACCCGCATGAGCGGCCCCGCCACGAGGTCGAAGCCCCGGGCCCGGTCCTCCTCCAGGAAGGTCTCCAGTTGCTGTCGCTGCGCCTCTTCCGTCTGGCCGCGCCAGTCGAGTTCCTGCCACGGCAGGGAGGCTTGCCGCCGCACCACCTGCAACGGCGCCTCCAGCCCTTCCCAGAGGAACGTCGTGCGCAGCACCGCGTGCCGCGCCACCAGCTCTTCCCACGCACGCTTGAGCGCCCGCGCGTCCACTTGGGCATGGAAGGCCCAGGAGAGCTGCTCGAAGTACACGCCCGACTTCGGCGCCAGCAGCGCGTGGAAGAGCATGCCCTGCTGCATCGGCGACAGCGGGTAGATGTCCTCGAAGCCCTCCACCTTCGCCTGCACCTGCGCAAGCGTCCGCGCGTCCAGCTTCGCCAACGGGAAGTCCGACGGCGTGTACCTCGCCGCGTCCTCCGTCCGACGCCCCGCCACCAGCGTCCGCAGCGCTTCCGTGTACGCCCGCGCCAGCCCTTCCACCGTCGCACGCGTGTGCAGCGCCTCGCTGTACGTCCACGTCACTTCCAGCCGGCCTCCCACCACCAGCCCATTCACCTCCAGCACGTGCCCGCGCTGCCCGCCCTCTCCCATCGCAGGGCCCGACGACTCCTTCGCCAGACTGAAGCCTCCAGCCCCTGTCGCCAGCGCGTCGAACTGCCCCAGGTAGTTGAAGGCCACCTCCGCCTTCGGGGCCTCCTTCAGCTTCGCCACCACCGCAGCCGGGCCCTGGTAGCGCAGCAGGCCGTAGCCCACGCCCTTGCCCGGCACCTGCCGCAGCGTGTCCCTCACCGCTCGCAGCGCGTCTCCAGAA
This sequence comes from Corallococcus sp. bb12-1, assembly GCF_026626765.1. Classification (NCBI taxonomy): domain Bacteria; kingdom Pseudomonadati; phylum Myxococcota; class Myxococcia; order Myxococcales; family Myxococcaceae; genus Corallococcus; species Corallococcus sp. bb12-1. Next base: position 105,199 of record NZ_JAPNJZ010000036.1, read on the forward strand.
GTGCCTGCTTCCGGCACCTCCAGCACCACCGGGTACAGCGACGTGAACCACCCCACCGTCCGTGTCACGTCCACGTCCGCGAAGAGCTCCTCGCGGCCGTGCCCTTCCACGTCCACCCGCACCCGCCCCTGCCCCGTCCACCGCGTCAGCACGCTCGCAAGGGCCGACACCAGCACTTCGTTCACCGTCGCCCGGTAGGCACCAGGCACTTCCTGCAACAGCACCCGCGTCTCTTCCACCTCCAACCCCTCCACCACGCCACGCGCGGACGCCACGCTGTTCTCGCCCGCAGTGTCCACCGGCAGCGCGGGCACTTCACTCGGCTGCGCGAGCCACCACGCCGCTTCCTTCTCCAGCTCCGGCCCGCGCGCGTACGCCTCCAGCTTGCGCGCCCACGCCTGGAATGACGTCGTCTTCGCCGGCAGCTCCACCGCGCGGCCTTCACGCCGCTGCGCGTACACCGTGCCCAGGTCCTCCAGCAGCACGCGCCACGACACGCCGTCCACCGCCAGGTGGTGCACCACCAGCAACAACCGCGACGTCCGGCCCGCTCCGCGCTCCATCAGCAGCGCGCGCAGCAACAGGCCCTCATCGAGCCGGAGCCCTGACTGGAACTCCTTCGCGGCGGCCGACATCGCGTCCCGCTGCGCGTCTTCGTCCCCCGCGAGCGACGACAGGTCGAGCCGCTGCAACAAGGCCCCGTGTCCGATGCCCGCGTTGTGCTGCGTCCAACCGGAGTCGCCGCGCACGAAGCGCATCCGCAGCGCGTCGTGGTGAGCCACCAGCGCCCGCAGCGCTTCCTCCAGCCGCTCCGCCTCCACCCCTTCCTTCGCCTCCAGCAGCACCGCCTGGTTGAAGTGGTGCGCCTGCGGCAGCTCCTTCTCGAAGAACCACCGCTGGATCGGCGTCAGCGACACCTCTCCTTCCACCACCCCCTGCTCCCCCACCGTCCCGCGGACCGACTCCACCACCTTCGCCAGCTGCTCCACCGTCGGGTGCTGGAACAACTGCTTCGGCGTCACCTTCAGCCCCGCCTGCCCCGCCTTCGCCACCACCTGGATGCTCAGGATGGAGTCCCCGCCCAGCGCGAAGAAGTTCTCGCGCACCCCCACCCGCTCCACTCCCAGCACCCGCGCCCACACTCCCGCAAGCGTCGCTTCCGTCGGGGTGTTCGGTGCGTCGTAGACGTCGTTCGCGGACCCCGCCTGCTCCGGCGCGGGCAGGGCCTTGCGGTCCACCTTGCCGTTGGGGGTCAACGGCAGCGCGTCCAGCAGCACGAAGGCCGCGGGCACCATGTACTCGGGCAACCTCGCCTTCAGCTCCGCGCGCAGCCCCTCCGCCGTCACTCCCGCGCCAGACTGACCCACGACGTACGCCACCAATCGGCGGTGGCCCGGCGTGTCCTCGCGCACCACCACCGCGCTCTCGCGCACGTCCGCGCGTTGGCCCAGCGCCGCTTCGACTTCGCCCAGCTCGATGCGGAAGCCGCGCACCTTCACCTGCGAGTCCAGACGGCTCAGGAAGACCACGGCCCCATCCGGCGACTGCTTCACCTGATCGCCGGTGCGGTACAGCCTGGCCCCCGGCCGGGCGCTGAACGGGTGCGGCACGAACTTCTCCGCCGTCAGCGCCGGCCTGCCCAGGTAGCCCAGCGCCAGACCGTCGCCACCGATGTACAGCTCGCCCGGAACGCCGACGGGCACGGGCTGCCACCGCGAATCCAGGACGTACAGCTCCGTGTTGGACAGGGCCTTTCCAATGGGCACGGTGAGCGCGTCCGAGGCAACCTCCGTCACCTCGTGCCACGTGGCGAACGTGGTGCTCTCCGTCGGCCCGTAGACGTGCATCAGCTTGCGTGGAGCTCCCTGTGTGAGCGCCGTGCGCATCGCTCCCGGATCCACCGCCTCACCGCCCACGTGGAGCTGGCGCACCGTCTTGAACGTGTCAGCCGAATACGCCACCAGTTGGTTGAAGAGCGCGGTGGTGACGAAGAGCACGCTGATGCGCTCGGCACGCAGGAACGCCGCGAACGCCGCGGGCGACAGCGCCACGTCCCGCGTCATGCCCACCAGCCGGCCGCCGTGCAGCAGCACGCCCCACACCTCGAAGGTCGCCGCGTCGAACGACGCGTTCGACACCTGCGCGATGCGGTCCTCCGCCGTCAGCTGGATGAAGTTCGTCTCCACCAACAGGCGCACCACCGCTCGGTGCGGCACCCACACGCCCTTGGGCGTTCCCGTGCTGCCCGACGTGTAGATGACATACGCCGGGTCCTCCGCTTCCCCGCCGCTCTCTGGCGCGTGCGTCGGCTCCGCGTCCAGCGAGCCGTCATCCAGGACCACCGTCCGTGCCGCGCCCGCTGGCAGCGTGGCCATCAGGGACGTCTGCGTCACCGACACCTCGACGCCCGCGTCCTGCACCATGAAGGCAAGGCGCTCCACCGGGTAGCTCGCGTCCAACGGCACGTACGCGGCCCCGGCCTTCAGGATGCCCAGCATCCCCTCCACCATCCCCACGCCCCGCTCCACGCACAAACCCACCCGTGAGCCCCGCCCCACGCCCAGCTTCATCAGCCGGTGCGCGAGCTGGTTCGCCCGCGTCTCTACCTGACGGTACGTCCGCTGTTCCCCCGCGAAGTCCAGCGCCACCGCATCCGGTGTCCGCCCCACCTGCGCAGTCACCAGCGTGTGGACGCACTGCTCCCTTGGGTACGCCGTGCGCGTCGCGTTCCACGCCACCACCTGCCGCTGGCGCTCCTGCGCCGTCAGCAGCTCCAGCCGCCCCACCTTCGCGTCCGGGTTCGCGGTGATGGCCGTCAGCAGCACCTCCAGGTGCCCCGCCATCCGCTCCACCGTCGCCGCGTCGAACAGGTCGGTGTTGTACTCAATCGATCCGGAGAACCCTGCCGGCGTGTCCGACAGCGACAGCGTCAGCTCGTATTTGGCCGTGCGGTCATCCGGGGGAATGGGACGCAGGGCGAGTCCGGGCAGCCGCTGTTCTGACAACACGTCCTGCTGGAGCGCGAACATCACCTGGAACAACGGTGAACGGCGCAGGTCCCGCTCCGGGCTCAGTGCGTCCACCAGCTTCTCGAACGGCACCTCCTGATGCGAGAAGGCGCCGAGCGTCGTCTCGCGCACCTGCGTCAGCACGTCGCGGAAGGTGGGCTCGCCGTCGAACCGCGTCCGCAGCACCAGCGTGTTGACGAAGAAGCCGATCAGCCCTTCCAGCTCCGTGCGATCGCGCCCTGCGACGGGCGTGCCCACGCTGATGTCGTCCTGCCCGCTGTAGCGCGACAGGAGCACCTGCCATGCGGCCAGCAGCAGCATGAACGACGTCACGCCCTCGCTCCGCCCCAGGCTCCGCAGCGAGTCGGACAGCGCGGCGGGCAACGCGAGGGGCAGGCGTGCGCCCCGGAAGGACTGGACCGCCGGGCGGGGCCGGTCGGTCATCAGCTCCAGCGCGGGCGGTGCGCCTTCCAACTGCCGCGTCCACCACCGCAGCTGCGTCTCCAGCGCGTCCCCCTGCAACCAGCCCCGCTGCCATGCCGCGTAGTCCGCGTACTGGACCGGCAGCGCTGGCAGGGAGGGCGTCTGGGCCGCACGGAAGGACGCGTAGAGCGCGGTCAGTTCGCGCACCAGGACGCCCATGGACCAGCCGTCGGAGACGATGTGGTGCATCGTCAGCAGCAGTTCGTGCTGCTGCTCCGAGAGCCTCACCAGCGTCGTCCGCAGAAGGGGGCCTCGCGCGAGGTCGAACGGGCGACGGGCTTCCTCGCCCGCGATCCGCCGGGCCTCCACCTCTCGCTCCGCTTCGGGCAGCGCGGACAGGTCCAGGTGCGCGAGGGGCAGCTCTACCTCCGGCGACACGAGCTGGGCGGGGTGACCGTCCTCCGCGCGGATGAGGGTCCGCAGCGTTTCGTGACGACGGATGAGTTGCTGGAGGCCTCGCTCCAGCGCGGACACGTCCAGCGTGCCCTCCAGCCGGACTGCGGCGGGGATGTTGTAGGAGGCGCTTCCGGGCTCGAACTGATCGATGAACCACAGGCGCTGCTGCGCGAAGGACAGCGGCGCCGCGCCTTCCCAGTGCCTGGCGACCAGCGGCGGCCGACCCTCCGACGTTTCGCCACGCCGGGCATCGTCGATCCGCGTGGCCATCCGCGCGACGGTGGGCGCTTCGAAGAGGGCCCGCAGCGGCAGCTCCACGCCGAAGGCGGTGCGGATGCGCGAGATGGCCTGCGTCGCCAGCAGCGAGTGGCCACCCAGCTCGAAGAAGTTGTCCTGCGTCCCCACCCGCCCGATGCCCAGCACCTGCGCCCAAGCGCCCGCCAGCACCTCCTCCGTCGGGGTCCTCGGCGCCACGTACGTGCCCGAGACCTCCACCCCCGCCTCTTGCGGCTCCGGCAGCGCCTTGCGAGCCACCTTGCCGTTGGCGGTGAGCGGCAGCGCCGGCAGGACCACGAAGGCCGACGGCACCATGTACTCCGGCACCGCGTCCTTCAGCGCCGAGCGCACGCTCGCGATGTCCAGGCCCTCGCCCACCACGTACGCCACCAGCCGCTTGTTCCCGGCGCCTTCGCCGCGCGCCACAACCACGCCCTCGCGCACGCCTTCGCAGCGGCCCAGCGCGGCCTCCACTTCCGCCAGCTCCACGCGGAAGCCCCGCACCTTCACCTGCGTGTCGCCTCGACCCAGGAACTCCAGCACGCCGTCCGCGCGCCACCGCGCGAGGTCGCCCGTGCGGTACATGCGGCTGCCCGCCCGTCCGAACGGGTTGGGCAGGAAGACCTCCGCCGTCAGTTCCGGTCGGCCCAGGTAGCCACGCGCGAGGCCGTCACCGGCCGCGTACAGCTCTCCCGCCACGCCCGCTGGCACCGGCTGCCACTGCCCGTCCAGCACGTACACCTGCGTGTCACCAATGGGGCGGCCGATGGGCACCGTCGTGCCCACGTCCTCCACCGCCTCCATGCGGTGGCTGCTCGTGAAGAGCGTGCCTTCCGTCGGCCCGTAGCAGGCCGTCACCGTCACGCCCAACACCTCCAGCGCGCGCTTCACGTGCGGCGCCGACACCACGTCGCCACCTGTCAGGAGCTGCTTCACCCCTCGCAACCCTTCCAGGTTGCCCTCCACCATCTGCGTGAAGAGGCCCGCCGTCAGGTGCAGCACCGTGACGCCATGGCGCTTCAGCACGCCTTCCATCTCCTTCACGTCACCCACTGGCACCGGCGGATAGACCACCAGCCGCGCCCCGTTGAGCAACGGACCCCACACCTCCAGCGTCGATGCGTCGAAGGACACCGGCGCCACGAGCAGGAACGTGTCGTCCTCGCCCAGTCGCGCGTAGTTGGCGTCCAGCACCGTGCGCAGCACGCTCGAATGTTCCGTGCACACGCCCTTCGGCGTGCCCGTGCTGCCCGACGTGAAGTCCACGTACGCGAGGTTTCCGCCCCCCACGCCACTGTCCGGCGTGTGCGTCGGTTGGAGGGACAGGGCTTCGCCCATCTCATCCACGCGCACGACGTCCAGGCCTTCCAGCGGCAGCCGCTCACCCAGCACGCGCGTGGTCACCAGCACTCGCGGGCCCGCTGCCGCGAGCATGAAGGCCAGTCGTTCGCGCGGGTAGTCCGCTTCCAGCGGCACGTACGCACCGCCTGCCTTGAGGATGCCCAGCAGCGCCACCACCAGCTCCACGCCGCGCTCCAGGCACAGCGCCACCCGCGACTCCGCCCTCACCCCTCGCGCACGCAGCAGGTGCGCGAGCTGATTGGCCCTCGCGTCCAGTTGCGCGTACGTCAGCTTCGCGTCCGCCGTCTCCAGCGCCACCGCGTCCGGGCGCCGCGCCACCTGCGCCGAGAAGATGTCTCCGATGCTTGCCTCGCGGGGATACCCGGAGGCGGTCTGGTTCCAATCCACCAGGAGGCGCTGCTTCTCCTCGGCGGACAGCATGCCCACCTCCCACACCCGTCCCGACTCCTCCGCCGCCGCCAGTCCCTCCACGGCCCGCTGCCACTGCCCCAGCAGCCGCTCGATGCCTTCCGCGTCGAAGCGCGGCATGTCGTACGCCAGCTTCAGCATCAGCTCACGACCCGGAATGACCGAGGCCGTCAGCGGATAGTTGCTGCGCTCGACGCCCCGCACGTCGCGAACGCCGAGCGGATTGCCCTGCGCCGCGAGCGACACGTCCAGGGGGTAGTTCTCGAAGACGAAGAGGCTCTGGAACAGCGGCGTCCCGCGCGGCACCTGGCTGAAGCCCTGCACCCGCACCAGCGAGTCATGCTCGTACGGACGGGACTCCGTGGAGCGGGCCTGCAGGTGTCGCAGCCACGAGGTCACGGAGGCGTCGGCCGACACGCGCATGCGCACCGGCACGGTGTTGATGAAGAGGCCGGCGGCGTCCTCCGCCCCTGGCAGCTCCGTGGGCCGTCCCGACACCGTGACGCCGAAGACGACGTCCTCGTCGCCACCATGGCGCGACAACACCAGCGCCCACGCCGCCTGCACCAACGTGTTCAGCGTGAGCTGCTGGCGCCGGGCGAAGGACTGGAGCGCGGCGGTGGACCGTGCCGACAGGTGGAGCGAACGCTCGCCATGCCCTTCCGGCACGGGCGTGGAGGTTCCGGATTGCGTGTCGCGCGGAAGCAGGGTCGGGGCGTGGATGCCCTCAAGCTCCGTCCGCCAGAACGCCTCCGACCGGGCCGCGTCCTGCCGCAGTAGCCACGCGACGTAGTCCCGGTAGTCGATACCCGAGGGCCCCTTCGGAAGCACCCGACCCTGGACCCGCGCCTGATAGAGCGCGAAGACCTGCTTGAGCAGCAGGGCCATGCTCCAGCCGTCGATGACGGTGTGATGGAAGCTCCAGATGAACCGGTGGACGTTCGTGTCCAGCCGCACCAGCGCGATGCGCAGCAACGGACCTTCCGCGAGGTCGAAGCCCCGGGCCCGGTCCTCCTCCAGGAAGGTCTCCAGTTGCTGTCGCTGCGCCTCTTCCGTCTGGCCGCGCCAGTCGAGTTCCCGCCACGGCAACACCACCTGCCGGCGCACCACCTGCAACGGCGCCTCCAGCCCTTCCCAGAGGAACGTCGTGCGCAGCACCGCGTGCCGCGCCACCAGCTCGTCCCACGTGCGCCGCAGCGCCTGCGTATCCAGGGGCGCGTGGAAGGCCCAGGAGAGCTGCTCGAAGTACACGCCCGACTTCGGCGCCAGCAGCGCGTGGAAGAGCATGCCCTGCTGCATCGGCGACAGCGGGTAGATGTCCTCGAAGCCCTCCACCTTCGCCTGCACCTGCGCAAGCGTCCGCGCGTCCAGCTTCGCCAACGGGAAGTCCGACGGCGTGTACCTCGCCGCGTCCTCCGTCCGACGGCCCGCCACCAGCGTCCGCAGCGCTTCCGTGTACGCCCGCGCCAGCCCCTCCACCGTCGCACGCGTGTGCAGCGCTTCGCTGTACGTCCACGTCACTTCCAGCCGGCCCCCCACCACCAGCCCATTCACCTCCAGCACGTGCCCGCGCTGCCCGCCCTCTCCCATCGCAGGGCCCGACGATTCCTTCGCCAGACTGAAGCCTCCAGCCCCCGTCGCCAGCGCGTCGAACTGCCCCAGGTAGTTGAAGGCCACCTCCGCCCTCGGGGCCTCCTTCAGCTTCGCCACCACCGCGGCGGGGCCCTGGTAGCGCAGCAGGCCGTAGCCCACGCCCTTGCCCGGCACCTGCCGCAGCGTGTCCCTCACCGCTCGCAGTGCGTCGCCTGACGTGCCTGCTTCCGGCACCTCCAGCACCACCGGGTACAGCGACGTGAACCACCCCACCGTCCGCGTCACATCCGCGTCCGCGAAGAGCTCCTCGCGGCCGTGGCCCTCCACGTCCACCCGCACCCGCCCCTGCCCCGTCCACCGCGTCAGCACGCTCGCAAGGGCCGACACCAGCACTTCGTTCACCGTCGCCCGGTATGCACCAGGGACTTCCTGCAACAGCGCCCGCGTCTCTTCCGCCTCCAACCCCTCCACCACTCCACGCGCGGACGCCACGCTGTTCTCGCCCGCCGTGTCCACCGGCAGCGCGGGCACTTCACTCGCCTGCGCAAGCCACCACGCCGCTTCCTTCTCCAGCTCCGGCCCGCGCGCGTACGCCTCCAGCTTGCGCGCCCACGACTGGAAGGACGTCGTCTTCGCTGGCAGCTCCACCGCGCGACCTTCACGCCGCTGCGCGTACGCCGTACCCAGGTCCTCCAGCAGCACGCGCCACGACACGCCGTCCACCACCAGGTGGTGCACCACCAGCAGCAGCCGCGACGTCCGGCCCGCTCCGCGCTCCATCAGCAGCGCGCGCAGCAACAGGCCCTCTCGCAGATCGATGCTCGACTGGGTCCGCGCCACCGCCTCCGCGAGCGCCCGGTCCTGATCCGCCTCGGACAACGCGGACACGTCCACCTGCTCCAACACCAGCGCCTTCTCCAGGCCGGCGTTGTGCTGCGTCCAACCGGAGTCGCCGCGCACGTAGCGCATCCGCAGCGCGTCGTGGTGCGCCACCAGCGCCCGCAGCGCCTCCTCCAGCCGCTCCGCCTCCACCCCTTCCTTCGCCTCCAGCAGCACCGCCTGGTTGAAGTGGTGCGCCTGCGGCAATTCCTTCTCGAAGAACCATCGCTGGATCGGCGTCAGCGACACCTCTCCTTCCACCAACCCCTGCTCGCCCACCGTCCCGCGGACCGACTCCACCACCTTCGCCAACTGCTCCACCGTCGGGTGCTGGAACAACTGCTTCGGCGTGACCTTCAGCCCTGCCTGCCCCGCCTTCGCCACCACCTGGATGCTCAGGATGGAGTCCCCGCCCAGCGCGAAGAAATTCTCGCGCACCCCTACCCGCTCCACGCCCAGCACCCGCGCCCACACTCCCGCCAGTGTCTCCTCGGTCTGAGTCCTCGGAGCCTCATAGGACTCGCTGGCCTCCGTGCCCGCCTCTGGCGCGGGCAGGGCCTTGCGGTCCACCTTGCCGTTCGATGACAGGGGCAGCGCGTCCAGCAGCACGAAGGCAGCAGGCACCATGTACTCTGGCAGCCTTGCCTTCAGCTCCGCGCGCAGTCCTTCCACCGAGACCCGCGCGTCCGACTGCCCCACGACGTACGCCACCAGCCGCTTGATGCCCGGCGCGTCCTCGCGCACCACCACCACGCTCTCGCGCACGCCCTCGCACTGGCCCAGCGCCGACTCGACTTCGCCCAGCTCGATGCGGAAGCCACGCACCTTCACCTGGAAGTCCAGGCGGCCCAGGTACTCGATGCTCCCGTCGGCCAGGATGCGGGCCTGATCTCCCGTGCGGTACAGCCGCGTCCCCGCGGGCCCGTGCGGATCGGGCACGAAGCGCTCCGCCGTCAGCGACGGACGCCCCAGGTAGCCGCGGCCCACCTGCACACCGCCGATGTACAGCTCACCCGCGAGCCCCACCGGCACCGGCTCCAGGGCCTCGTCCAGGATGAGGATCCGCGTGTTCGCCACCGGCCGCCCGATGGGCACGCTGCGCCGTCCGTCGTCGCGCTCGCAGGCCCAGAAGGTCACGTCCACCGCGGCCTCGGTGGGGCCGTAGAGGTTGTGCAGCGGCACGCCCAGCCGCTCCAGGCAGCGGTCCTTCAGCTCCAGCGGCAGCGCTTCACCACTGCACACCACCCGCCGGAGCGCCGTGCACCGCTCCAGCCCCGGCTCCTCCAGGAACACCTGGAGCATCGACGGCACGAAGTGCAGCGTCGTGACGCCCTCGCGCGCCATCACGTCCACCAGATAGGCGGCGTCCTGATGGCCTCCGGGCCGCGCGACCAGCAGCCTGGCTCCGGTCATCAGCGGCCAGAAGAACTCCCACACCGACACGTCGAAGCTGAAGGGCGTCTTCTGCAACACGACGTCCCGGGGCTCCAACCCGTAGGCCTCCTGCATCCAGAGCAGCCGGTTGCAGATGCCCGCGTGGGTGTTCATCGCGCCCTTCGGGCGACCCGTGCTGCCCGACGTGTAGATGACGTACGCCAGATGCTCCGGCCCGACACCCGACACCACCGGCTCCGGGGACGACCGCTCTACCTGGGACCAATCCGAGTCCAGGCACACCACGGGCGTGCTCCCCACGGAGAGGGCGTCCACCAGATGCCGCTGCGTGAGCAGCACCGCCACCGCCGAGTCCTCCACCTGATACGTCAGGCGATCCGCCGGAGCCGACGGATCGATGGGCACGTACGCGCCACCGGCCTTGAGCACGCCCAGGAGCGCGACCACCATCTCCAGCGAGCGCTCCGCGCAGACGCCCACGCGCACCTCGGGCCCCACGCCGCGCTCCCGCAGGTGATGCGCGAGCTGATTGGCCCGGGCATCCAGCTCCCGGTACGTGAGCCGCAGGCCCTCGAAGTCCACCGCCACCGCGTCCGGCGTGCGCGCGACCTGGGCCTCCACCAGCCCGTGCAGCGTGGCGTCGGTCGGGTAGTCGCGGTGCGTGGCGTTCCAGTCCACCAGCAGCAGGTGGCGCTCCGCGACCGACATCAGCGGCAGCGACTTCACCCGCGTCTCCGGGTGGGCCACCGCGGCCGTCAGGAGCACGTCCAGGTGCTCCGCCCACCGCGCCACCGTCGCCGCGTCGAAGAGGTCGGTGTTGTACTCCAGCGTGCCGGTGAAGCCGGAGGCCGCGTCGGTGAGCGACAGCTTCAGGTCGAACTGCGCGCCCGCGCCCTCCTCCTCCAGCATCCGCAGCGACAGCCCGGGCAAGCGCAGCTCCGGCAGCGGATCCTCCTGGAGCGCCAGCATCACCTGGAACAGCGGCGACCGGCTCAGGTCGCGCTGGGGCTGCAACGCGTCCACCAGCTTCTCGAACGGCACCGCCTGATGCGCGTACGCGCCCAGCGTCGTCTCACGCACCTGCTGGAGCAGGTCCCGGAACGACGGGTTTTCCCCCAGCCGCGCCCGCAGCACGAGCGTGTTCACGAACAGGCCGATGAGCCCGTCCAGCTCCGCGCGGTCCCGCCCCGCGACCGGCGAGCCCACGAGCACGTCGTCCTGCCCCGCGTGGCGCGCCATCAACACCTGCCACGCCGCCAGCAGCACCATGAAGGGCGTCACGCCCTCGCGCCGGGCCAGCGCGCGCACGGCGTCCGTCAGGCCGGGCGACAGGTGCACCGGAAGGGTCGCCCCCGCGGCCGTCTGGACCACCGGACGCGGCCGGTCCGTCGGCAGCGCGAGCACGTGCGGCGCGCCTTCAAGCTTCGAGCGCCACCACGAGAGCTGCGCCTCCAGGGTCTCACCCTGGAGCCACGCCCGCTGCCACGCCGCATGGTCCGCGGGCTGGAGCGACAGCGGAGGCAGCGGCGACGCGTGCCCGGATACGAAGGCTTCGTAGAGCGCGGCCACGTCCCGCACCATCACCAGCATGGAGCCGCCGTCGGAGACGACGTGGTGCATGGTGAGCAGCAGCACGTGCCGCGTGGGCGCGCACTTCAGGAGCGTGAGGCGCAAGAGCGGCCCACGCGCCAGGTCGAACGGACGCCGCGCCTCCTCCGCCATCAGCCGCCGCACCTCCGCGCCCGCGTCTTCCAGCGCGGACAAGTCCTTGCCCACGAGCGGCATGCGCGAAGGCGCGGCCACCACCTGGAACGGCTGGCCTTCCGGCGCCACCAGCGTCGTGCGCAGCGATTCGTGCCGCTGCACCAACGCCTCGAACGCGCGCTCCAATGCGGCCACATCCAGCGCGCCGTCCAGCTCCACGGCCACGGGGATGTGGTACGCGGGATTGCCCGGCTCCAACTGTTCCAAGAACCACAGGCGCTGCTGCGCGAAGGACGCCACGAGCGCACCGTCGCGGGAGACGGCGCTCAGCGCGGGCCCCAGCACCCCGGCCTGCCCCAGAAGAAGGGCGTCGATGCGCGCCGCCAGCGCGCCCAGCGTGGACGCGTCGAACAGCTCGCGCACGGGGAGCTCGACCTGGAAGGCGGCGCGGACCGCGGACGACAGCCGCGTGGCCAGCAGCGAGTGGCCTCCGAGCGCGAAGAAGTCGTCGCGCAGCCCCACCGACTCCACGCGCAGCAACTGGCTCCACAGCCCCGCGAGCAGCACTTCCGTGGGCGTGCCCGGGGCGACGAAGCCGCGCTCCGCGCGCGGGGCCTCCGGTGCCGGCAACGCGGCGCGGTCCACCTTTCCGTTGGGCGTGAGCGGCAGCGCGGCCAGCACCATCACGGACGACGGCACCATCGACTCCGGCAGCAGACGCCGCGCGTGCTCCCGGAGCGAGGCCTCCGCCAGCGTCTGGCCCGGCTTCGCGACCACGTAGGCCACCAGCCGCGCGTCGCCCGGCACGTCCTCGCGCGCGACGACCACCGAGGCCGCGACGCCCGCGTGCCGCGCGAGGACGGACTCCACCTCGCCCGGTTCGATGCGGAAGCCCCGCACCTTCACCTGGTGATCCACGCGGCCCAGGAACTCCAGCGTGCCGTCCGTCCGCCACCGCGCGCGGTCGCCCGTGCGGTACAGCCGAGAGCCCGGTGCCCCGCCGAACGCATCCGGCACGAAGCGCTCCGCCGTCAGGTCCGGACGCCCCAGGTAGCCGCGCACCACACCGTCGCCCCCGATGAAAAGCTCACCGGGTACTCCCATCGGCACCGGCCGCAGGTGCGCGTCCAACAGGTGCAGGCCTGTGTTCGCCAGCGGCCGTCCCAACGACACCGTGCCGGAGCGCTCCGCCTCCACGCGATGCGTCGAGGACCACACCGTTGTCTCGGTGGGTCCGTACATATTGAGTAATACTGGAACCCGTGCCCGCAGGCGTGCCGCGAGCACGCCCGGAAGGGCTTCACCGCCCACCAGCATCTGCCCCAGCACGCCGAGCGCCTCCAGCGCACGGGGTTCCTCCACGAGCGCGCGCGCATACGACGGCGTGCATTGCAGGTGCGTGGCGGCGTGACGCTCCAGCGCCTGGGCGAGCGCGACAGGCTCCAGCCCCACCGGCGCGAGCACCACCTGGAAGCCGCGCGTCCACGTCCAGAGCAGCTCCAGCACGGAGATGTCGAACGAGATGCTCGTCACCGCGAGCCAGGTGCCCGAACGCGGCGACACGTGCGCGTCCATCGCGCGGAAGAAGTTCATCACCGTCCGGTGCGGCACCAGCACGCCCTTGGGGCGCCCCGTCGAACCGGACGTGTAGAGCACGTACGCGAGCGTCCCCGAGTCCGTCTCCCGAGGGGCTGCGTCCGGGAAGTCTCCGGCCGGCGACACACCCGCGTCCGAAGCCACGTCCAACACCAGCCGCTGACCCTCCGGCACGGGGAGCACGCCGTCCAGATGGCGCGGCCCCACCAGCACCCGCGCACCCGAGTCCTGCCACATGGACGCAAGCCGCTCCGCCGGGTACCCGGGATCCAACGGCAGGTAGGCCGCGCCCGCCTCCAGGATGCCGAGCAGTCCCACCGCCAGCTCCACCGAGCGGTCCACGCACAGGCCCACCACCGACTCCGGGCCCACGCCGCGCGCGCGAAGCTCCCGCGCCACGGCACGCGCCCGCTGTCGCAGTTCGCGGTACGTCAGCCGGGTGTCCCCGACGATGAGCGCCACCGCGTCCGGCGTGCGGAGCACCTGCACCGCGAACAGCGACGCGACAGTGGCCTCCGCCGGGAAGTCGGTGACGGGCCCCTGCGCCAGCGCCGACAGGTGCTTCGCCTCCGCCGCATCCAGGAGCGGCAACGCATCCACGCGGCGCGACGGATCCGCGACCGCGACCTGGAGCAGCACGCGCAGGTGTCCGGCCAGCCGGGTCACGGTGTCCGCGTCGAACAGGTCGCTGGCGTACTCCAGCCAGCCCTCCAGGCCCCGCGCGGACTCGGCCAGCGACAGCGTCAGGTCGAACATCGCCGTGCCGGTGTGGACCTCCAGCAGGCGCGACTGGAGGCCGGGCAGCACCGGCGCCCCCACCTGCGCGCCCTGCAGGATGAACATCACCTGGAACAGCGGCGTGTGGCCCCGGTCGCGCGCGGGCTGGAGCGCTTCCACCAGCTTCTCGAAGGGCACGTCCTGGTGCGCGTATGCCCCCAGCGCCGTCTCCCGCACCCGGCCCAGCAACTGCTGGAACGTGGGCGCGCCGGACAGCCGGGTGCGCATCACCAGCGTGTTGACGAAGAAGCCCACCAGCCCCTGGAACTCCGCGCGGCCGCGCCCCGCGATGGCCGTGCCCACGCTGACGTCGTCCTGCCCCGCGTGGCGCGCGAGGACGGCCTGGAAGCCCGCGAGCAGCACCATGAAGGGCGTCACCCCTTCGCGCACCGCCAGCGTCTTCACCGCGTCCGTCAGCGCCTTGTCCAACACCACCGGCAGGCGCTCACCGCGAACCTCCCGGACGACGGAGCGCGGCCGGTCCGTGGGCAGCTCCAGGAGCCGGGGTGCCCCCGTGAGCTGCTGCTTCCAGTACTTCAGCCGCGCGTCCAGCACCTCCCCGTCCAGCCCCTCCCGCTGCCAGTCCGCGAAGTCGGCGTAGCGCAGCGGCAGCGCGGGCAGGGGCGACGGCCGGCCCTCGCGTCGCGCCGCGTACAGCGCGGACAGCTCGCGCACGAGCACCGCCATCGACGCGCCATCCGACACCGCATGGTGCATCACCAGCACCAGCACGTGCGTGCTTGGATCCAGCGTCAGCAGCGTGGCGCGCACCAACGGGCCTCGCGCCAGGTCGAACGGACGGCGGGCTTCTTCCTGGGCCCGCAATGCCGCCGCCGACTCCCCTTCCGACACCGACAGGGACTCGAACGACACGCGCTCCAGCGGCAGCGCCGCATGCGGGGCGATGACCTGGAGCGGACGGCCGTCCTCCGCGCGGAACGTGGTCCGCAGCGCTTCATGCCGCTCGGCGAGCGCCGTGAGGCTCTCCTCCAGCGCGACCACGTCGAGCGCCCCTTCCAGCCGCACCGCCGCCGGCAGGTTGTAGGCCACGTCGCCCGGCGCGTACTGATCCAGGAACCACAGCCGCGCCTGGGAGAAGGACACCTCCCGGTCGCCCGTCACGTCCCGCCGACGCGGCGCGGTCCGTCCCGGACCCTGCGCTTCCCGGAGCGCGACAAGCTGCCGCGCCAGGGTCGCGATGCTCGGTCCCTGGAGCATCATCTCCATGGGCACCGTCAGGCCCGTGCCGGTCGCCACCGCGTCCGCCAGCTCCACCGCCGCCAGCGAATCCAGCCCGTAGCGCGTCACCGGCGCCTGGAGGTCCAGCTCCTCGCGCCGCACTCGCAGGTGCCGCGCCACCACGTCGCGCAGCCACGCCTCCAGCGCCTCCGCCGTTTCTGCGCCCGCCTTCGTCACCGGCGCCGAGGCCGGCGCGGTGCTCGCGCCCGACGAGGACCCGGAGCCTGTCGAACCGGGGCCAGGGCCAGAGCCCGGACCGGAGCCGGAGGGCGGCTCGGGCGGCGGCTCCTTCCACGCCATCACCTCCTGCAGCGTCCCGGTGAGGAACGCGGCGCGGCACGCATGCCGCTGCACCTTGCCACTGGACGTCTTGGGCAGGCTCCCCGGTTCGATGAGGACCACCGCGTACGCCTGCACCTCGTGCAGCTCCGAAAGCCGCTGCCGGATGACGCCGATCGCCGCGTCCGCCGCCTCGAACTGCTGGCGCAGACCGCCCAGCTTGCGCACGTCGATCTCCTGCACGACGACCGCGCGCTCCTCGCCCCCCACGTCCACCGAGAACACCGCGCCGCCCCCGGGCCGCAGCGCCGGGTGGCCCACCTCCACCGTCGCCTCCATGTCCTGGGGGTAGTGGTTGCGGCCGCGCAGGATGATCAGGTCCTTGCGCCGGCCGGTGACGTACAGCTCGCCGTCGGGCCGCAGGAAGCCCAGGTCGCCCGTGCGCAGGTACGGCGGGGAATCCTCATGGGCGATGCGCGCCTGGAACGTCTCGTGGCTGGAATCCTCACGGCCCCAATAGCCCGTGGCCACGCTCGGGCCGGACACCCAGATTTCGCCCACCCGCCCGGGCTCACGCCGCTCTCGCGTCTCCGGATCCACGATGGCGATGCGCTGATCCAGGATCGTCTGCCCACAGCTCACCAGCGTCCGGGCCCCCGCGTCGTCCGCGCGGGCCTCCTCCGCGCGGTGCTGCTCCAGCGCGCTGGCCGACAAGGTCATCGACAGCGGCGGCGCCGACTTCTGGCCTCCGGAGGCGATGAGCGTCCCTTCCGCCAGCCCGTAGCAGGGGTAGAACGCCTCGCGCTTGAAGCCGCTGGGGCCGAACGCTTCCATGAAGCGATCCAGCGTCTCCGGGCGGATGGGCTCCGCTCCGGTGAAGGCGACCTCCCAGCGGCTCAAGTCCAGCGCCTGCCGCTGTTCGGGCGTGCTCTTCCTCACGCACAGGTCGAAGGCGAAGTTGGGTCCTCCGCTGACGGTGCCCCCGTAGCGGCTCACCGCCTCCATCCACGCCATGGGCCGCTTGAGGAAGCTCAAGGGCGACATCAGCACCGCGGGGTAGTTCCCGAACAGCGGCTGCATGATGCCGCCGATGAGCCCCATGTCGTGGTACGGCGGCAGCCAGATGACGGCCACGCTGTCGTTGCGCGTCTCGAAGGCGTGGTGGATGAGCCCCAGGTTGTGGAGCAGGTTCCCGTGCGTGAGCATCACCCCCTTGGGGGTGCCCGTGGAGCCGGACGTGTACTGGAGGAACGCCAGCGAGTCGGACTTCAGCTCCGGCGCCTTCCAGGAGCCCGCCGCGTCCGCGGGCAGCGCGTCCGTCGCCAGCCACTTCACGCCCCGCAGCTCCGGGGCCTGCTCGAACAGGAACTCCGCCATCGACAGCACGAACGACGTCGTCAACACCACCGTCGCGCGCGCATCCTGGATGATGGCCCGGAGCCTGGGCAGCGTGCGCTCCAGCCGCGACGGATCCGGCGGATACGCGGGCACCGCCACCGCCCCAGCGGCCAGGCACCCGAAGAACCCCGCCACGTAGTCCAGCCCGGGCGGATACAGCAGCACCACCCGCTCCCCGGCCCCACCGTGCTCCTGCAACAAGGCGCCAATCGCCCGGGCCCGCTCGCGCAACCCCGCGAACGTCAGCACCGTCTCCTCACCCTCCTCCACGAAGGTGTAGAGCCGCCTCTCCTCCCCCTGCCGGGCCCTCTCATCAATGAGGTCCAGCAAGGTCGCGAAGGCCGGCCTGTGGCTCGCCAAAAGCATGATGGACTTCCTCTGGGTGATTGGCGGTGCTGGACCTGAACCGGGGGGGCACGGTCCGACCCACGCACAATGCGTCGAATTGTATCCGCAAAAAAACTCGGCGAGAAATGCGATGCCGGTGCTTCTTGATTTTCTCTAGGAACCTGTCTGCGAACTCAGAGACAACCCCGCGTTCCCCGGAAATGGATGATAGAAATCCCCCGCGTGAAACAGGAAAACAGAGAAGTCGTTGAGCCTGGCGGGCGGTTACCGCCTTGAAGTCACCGAGGGAATCATCAACATTGGCGGGACGCGAGCGCCTCCGGAGGAAGCCGGGTGCCTGCTCCCCCTCACTGGCAGCAACATCCCATCCGCTCCGGGTCAGGAAGTCCCTGGGCGGCACCCGCGAGACCTCTTCATGCTCGAGCGTCCCATGTACCTGAAGCCTGATGTCGCCATCGAGCCACTGTTCAACCAGTGGTACGTCTGGTGGTACCTGCTGTCGCCCGCGACGGCGCCGCTGTTCGTCTCCCGCCTGCACCTGAAGCTGATGCAGTCGTTCGTGGCGAACCCGGACGTGCACGTGGCCGCGCTCCAGAACCCGGCGCTGATGGGCGGCCCCTTCATCAACCACCCCGTGTCGCGCGTGGGGGACGTGAAGGCGCTGTTGGATCGCACCACGAAGGACCACGCGGACTTCCTGGCCTACACCAAGGCCCTGGCGGACCTGGAGCAGCTGCTCGCCAGCTCCAAGGGTGAGTCGCTGGAGCCGCTCTACGCGAAGGTGCCGGACATGCTCCGGGGCTACGTGGAGCTCACGTACGACCTGGCCCACCGGGCCAACGCCCGCATCATGGAGCCGCTGCTCTACCGCAGCAGCCTCTACAAGGAATCGTCGCAGAGCGTGTCGCTGATGCGCGTCACGGGAGATGCGCGCAAGTACGTCTTCAGCACGCCCCGGCTCGAAGGGGACACGCCGCTGTGGCTCCAGGTGCCCTTCCGGCACGAGGGCCTGGACGCCCTCTTCCGCATGCGCCACACGCCGGGCAACCCCGGGCAGGTGGCGGAGATGCTGGGCGTGCCGTCCTCCGCGGCGGACGCGTTCGCGGACCTCTTCACGGAAGTGGCGCCCCGCAAGCCGGAGCCCTACACCGGCCCGGGCGTGCGCGTGCGCTACTTCGGCCACGCGTGCGTGCTGATGGAGACGCGCGAGGTGTCCGTCCTCACCGACCCCGTCATCAGCTACGAGTTCCCCACCGAGCAGCCGCGCTTCACCCACGCGGACCTGCCGGAGAAGATTGACTACGTCCTCATCACCCACGGCCACGCCGACCACCTGATGATGGAGACGCTCATCCAGTTGCGTCACCGCATCGGGACCATCGTCGTGCCCCGCTCCAACGCGTTCTCGCTGGCGGATCCGTCGCTGCGCCTGATGCTGGAGAAGACGGGCTTCCGCAACGTCATCGAAATCGATGATCTGCAGGAGATCCGCATCCCCGGCGGGTCGCTGATGGGCATCCCCTTCATCGGCGAGCACAGCGACCTGTCCGTGCAGGCGAAGACGGCGCACCTGGTGAAACTGGGCGGCCGCGCGATGCTGATGGCCGCGGACTCCAACGCGCTGGAGCCCCGGATGTACGAACACCTCCAGGAGCTGGTGGGCCCGCTGGACGCGCTCTACCTGGGCATGGAGTGCGAGGGCGGCCCGATGAGCTGGATGTACGGCCCGCTGCTCAGCAATCCGCTGCCGCGCAAGATGGACCAGTCGCGCCGGCTCAACGGCTCCGACTCCGCGCGCGCCACGGAGATCCTCAACCACCTGAAGCCGCGCGAATCCTTCGTCTACGCCATGGGCCAGGAGCCCTGGCTGCGCCACGTCATGGTGCTCCAGTACGACGAGACGGCGCCCCAGATGATCGAATCCAACAAGTTCCTGGAGGTCTGCCGCGGCCGGAACATCCCCGCCGAGCGGCCCTTCCTGCGCATGGAGCGGATCCTCGAGTAGCACCGGGAGTCAGCCGGGAGGGGGCAGCCCGCGAAAAACCGCCGCCCCCTTCCGACGGCTCGCGTCCGTCAGGCCTCGCGGCCCTGGAGCTTGCGCAGGCCCGCGAGCAGCGCCTCGCCGTCCGGCGTGCCCAGGCCGGTGCAGGCGTTCCACACGGCCCCCTCGCTGGCGAAGTACGCGCCATTGCCGCCCTGGGTGATGCGGTTGACGACGCGCTCCCCCTGGCCGACCAGCGCGTACAGGCGGGGGTTGAGGAAGCCCACGCGCGTCCCCAGCCCTTCGTTGATGAGGGTGAGGAGCGCGGCCCACATCGGTGAGGCGGCGCTGGTGCCCGCGGCGACACCGCGCTGCCCCTTGAAGACGATCTGATAGCCGGTGTGCAGGTCGGCGTTGGCCGCCACGTCGGGCACGCCTCGCCCCGGCGTCCTCGACACCATCTTGAACACTCCGCTCTGCCAGGAGGTGTGCACCTGCACGGGCACGTTCATTCCGCTCTGGTACGCAGGCAGCGCGTTCATCGTGCTCACCCCGCCGCTGCTCGCGCCGGCCGACACCGTGAAGCCCAGGGCGCCCATGGACATGGCTTCCCCCAGGCGGTTCCACACCTGCTCGTGGACGATGCGGTCCCCGTCGGACTGGAGGGTCGTGCCGCCGCAGCCCAGCACCAGCGCGCTCGCGGCGGGATAGCTGGGGGCGGCCACGGTGATGGCGTCCGTGGGTGAACCGCCCTGCACGGGCACCTGCGAGCCCAGGTCCCCGGAGGCCGCGCACACGGTGATGCCCAGGAGCGCCGCTTCCTTGAAGAGCCGCTCGAAGGGTGCCTCCTCTTCCGGCTGGATGAGGGAGCCTTCGTAGAAGGACCAGCTGCTGGTCAGCACCGACGGCCGGTTCGTCCGGTCGCTGATCGCCATGGCGAAGACGCGATGGTAGTCGTCCAGCGAGTAGTCCTTGGAGCCCGCGTTGTAGACGACGACGCGCGCCTGGGGACACACCGCGGACACCAGCTCCACGTCCAGGGTGACCTCCGCGTTGGCGCTGACGCCCGCGCCAGGCGTGTTGGGCCCCACGTTCACCGGCGCCTCGCGCGTCACGCCCATCCAGGAGAGGTAGTCGGTGAGGTCCGAGGTCCGGTAGCCGCCCGTCAGTTCGATGATGCCCACGCACTGGCCCGCGCCCTGCGTCGGGGGATAGCGGTAGAGGCGCGCCACCTGCGCTGCCGGATACGAGCGCAGCCCGGACTGCGCCGGCTGCTCCACGGGGACGGGCAGGGACGCCGAGCTGTGGGTGACCCGGGGGCGCGTGTCCAGGCCGAACACCCACTCCACCACGCCGCGCAGGGAGCGCGGCAGCACCAGGCGCTTCGTGTGGAACAGGAACGACAGCTTGCCCTGCTGGTAGTGCTTGAGGTCCACACCGAAGGCCTTGCGGATCGCGGCGGGCGAGCCTTCCAGGCGCACGAAGCCCCGGTCGCGCTGCACGGAGAGCACACGCAGGCGGAAGGCCTTCGCGAAGCGCTCCACGGCGGCCAGGTCCTTCTTCGCCGTGCCGTACTTCGCCTCGAACTCCTCATGGGTGAGCGGACGGCTCGGGGGCACCGCGCACAACTGCTCCACCGTCGGCAGGGGCACGCCAGGGCGCAGCAGCAGCGTGACCTTCACGGGGCCCTCGAGGGCACGGACCCGGAGGGGAAGGGGCAAGGGGAAGGGAGACGCTCGCTCGCGCTGCGCCGGGGGAGGACGGGCCATGCGCGATTTTCTACCACGCACCTCTCCACGCCCCCCGCGGGTCGTATCCACCGCCACGCGTGACAGGTAGGCTCGCGTGCCCGCCCATGAACCGAGTCCTCCGCCTCAAGCCCCACCTGCGCGCCGAGGCGCTCGATGCGCGGCGCGTCTTCCTCGTCGGGGAGCGCGCCCAGTTCCTGCTGGAGGGCGTGGCGCACGCGAGCGTCGTGCCCCTGCTGGACGGCGAGCGCACCGTGGCCCAGGTCGTCGCCGCGCTGGAGGGCCAGGTCTCCGCGCCGGAGGTGCTCTACGTGCTGTCGCTCCTGGAGGAGCGTGGACACGTGGAGGAGGCGGAGGACGTGTTCGACGCGGAGGTCGCCGGCTTCTGGGAGTCGCTGGGCATCGACGCGGCGCACGCGGCCCGACGGCTGCTGGACACACCCGTCGCCGTGCGCGCCGTCGCGGGTGAGGACGCCGAGCGGCTGGTGGACGCCCTGCGCGACACCGGCCTGGACGTGCGCGAGGACGCGGCCCGCCACGTCCTGCTGGTGGACGACTACCTGTCACCTGAGGCGCTCGCACTCGCGCGAGCGGCCCGGAGCGCCGGGGCCGCGTTCCTTCCCGTGAAGGTCGTGGGCACCGCCTGCCATGCGGGCCCGGTGTTCGCCCCCGGAGATGGCGCGTGCTGGACGTGCCTCACCTCGCGACTGCGCGGCAACCGCCCCATCGAGCAGTACCTCGCGCGACGGAGCGCGGGGACACGACCCGCTCGGACCGGACTGCCGACGACGGCGCAGGCGGGGCTGTCCTTCGCGGCGACGCTGGTGGCGCGCTGGGTGGTGGAGGCAGACACGCAGGAGGCGCGGCACACGCGGCTGTGGACGCTCGACTTCGCCACCTGGAAGCTGGACTCGCACGCGGTGACGCGGCGTCCCCAGTGCCCGGACTGCGGCGACCCCACCTGGATGGCGACGCGTGCCCATCAGCCCCTGGAGCTGGCCTCGCGCCCCAAGCGCTTCACCGACGATGGCGGGCACCGCGTCCTCACTCCCGAGGAGACCTGGGAGCGCCACCGCCACCTCGTGAGCCCGGTGACGGGCGTGGTGAGCGACCTGCGCGCGGTGCCGGGGGACGCGCCGCTGGGCCACATCCAGTCCGCCCTCTTCCGCGTGTGTCCCTGGACGGACGCGCCGGCCTCCGACGACTTCCACCGCGTGGCCAGCGGCAAGGGCCGCACCGAGGCCCAGGCCCGCGCGGGCGCGCTGGGCGAGGCCCTGGAGCGCTACAGCGCCGTGTTCCAGGGCGACGAGCCCCGCGTCCACGCCACCGCTTCGTCCCTGGGAACGCAGGCCGTGCTCCCGGACGTACTCCAGCACTTCAGCGCCGCGCAGTTCGCGAAGCGGCCCGACGGAGCAACACCCCACCGCGACGCGCGCACCGCGGTGCCCCGGCCCTACGCGGATCAACCGATGGACTGGAGCCCCGCGTGGTCGCTCACGCACGGCGCGCGCCGGTACGTGCCCACGTCGTTCGCGTACCTCTTCGCGCCCACGCCCGCGCAGGGCCCCTTCTGCTTCTTCAACTCCAACGGGAACGCGGCCGGCAACTGCGTGGAGGAGGCCATCCTCCAGGGGTTCCTGGAGCTGGTGGAGCGCGATGCGGTGGCGCTCTGGTGGTACAACCGCCTGCGCCGTCCGCGGGTGGAGCTGCAAAGCTTCGACGAGCCCTGGTTCACGTCGGTGGAGGCGCACTACCGGACGCTGGGGCTGCGGCTGTGGGTGCTCGACCTCACGCAGGATCTGGGCATCCCGGTGTTCGCCGCGCTCGCGTGGTCCCCGGAGCGCGGGCGGGCCTGGGCCGGGTGCGGCTGTCACTTCGACGCGAAGCTCGCCGTGCAGCGCGCGCTCACGGAAGTGGCCCAGTGCTACGACCCGAAGGACACGTCCGCGTCGCCCTGGGACATGGGCGCGCACGCGGACCCCACGTGGCTCTTCCCCGACGAAGCGGCCCCGGTGCGCGTCCGCTCCGACTTCCCACGCGTGTGGCATGACGACCTGCGTGAGGACGTGACGGAGTGCGTCGCGCGTGCGGCACGCGCGGGCCTGGAGGTGTTGGTGGTGGACCAGGGGCGTCCGGATGTGGGCATGTCGGCGGTGAAGGTCATCGTGCCGGGCCTGCGACACTTCTGGCCCCGCCTGGGCCCCGGCCGGCTGTATGACGTGCCGGTGCGGATGGGCTGGTTGTCCGCGCCACTGACCGAAGCGCAGCTCAACCCCGTGCCCTTCTACTTCTGAGCGCTCCCCCGCGTGTCGCCCTCCCCTCCCAAGCCCCGCATCCTGCTCGTCCAGTGCGGACCGGACCGACGCCACGTCGACCGGGAGACGGAGGACTTCGACCCCGAGCGCGGACTGGTGAAGCGCGCGACGATGACGCCGCTGGCCTGCGCGACGCTCGCGGCGCTCACGCCCGACACCTTCACCGTGGACATCTGGGACGAGGAGCTGCACGGACAGCTCCGCGTGGACACGGAGCTTGAGGACTACGACATCGTCGGCGTGTCGGTGATGTACTCCGCGCTCACCTACCAGGCGCGCTTCCTGGGCGGCTTCTTCCGCGACCGGGGCGCCACCGTCGTCGCCGGAGGCCCCGCCGTATCCGCCGCGCCGGAGGACTACCGGGGCTTCTTCGACGCGCTCTTCGTCAACGAAGCGGAGCGCACCTGGCCGCGCTTCCTCGCGGACTACCTCCAGGGCGAATACGCGCCCGAGTACCGGCAGATCGACAAGCCCGCGATGAGCGAGAGCCCTCCGCCGCGCTGGGACGGCATCGCGGCGGACTTCCCGCGCTACGCCTGGGGCTCCGTGCAGACGACGCGCGGCTGCCCCTTCGACTGCTCCTTCTGCGACGTCATCTACCTGTACGGCCGCAAGCAGCGGCACAAGCCGGTGGCCCAGGTGCTGGACGAGGTGCGCGGCCACGCGGCGCTCGGCGCGCAGGGCGTGTTCTTCGCGGACGATGAGTTCATCGGCGACGCGGGCTACGCGAAGGAGGTGCTCGCGGGGCTGGTGCCCCTCAACCGCGCCCTGCCCCGCCCGCTGCGCTTCTTCACCCAGGTGACGATGAACCTGAGCCGTGACGCGGCGCTGCTGGAAGGCATGGCGGACGCCAACTTCTACACCGTCGTGCTCGGCATCGAATCCTTCGACCCCGCCGCGCTCAAGGAAGCACAGAAGCACCAGAACGTGCGCGCGGACCTCATCGGCGACCTGCTGAAGATCCAAGCGTACGGCATCGGTCCCCGGGGCAGCTTCATCGTCGGGTTCGACCACGACACGCCCGCGGTGTTCGACTCGCTGCACGCCAACATCCAACGCTCGCACCTGCCGTGGGTGGTGGTCGCGCCCCTCCAGGCGCCGCGCGGCACCAAGCTGTGGACGCGGCTGCGCGCGGAAGGCCGGCTCGCCACGCCCCGCAAAGCGCCCTCGCGAGACCGGGGCGCCATCGTGCTCAACGTGATGCCCCTGGGCATGACGCGGCCCCAACTGCTCGAAGGGTTCCGCGACCTGGTGGAGCGGCTGTCCACGTGGGATGCGGCCTGCGAGCGCATCCGGGGCTTCATCGCCGGCATCCAGCGTCCGCCCCAGGTGGTGGAGCCGGAGTGGCCGGAGGCCGTCACCGACCGCTTCCTGCGCGAGGCCACCGACGCGTGGGCCCTGAGCACCGACGAGCGCACGGCCGTGGGCGACACGCTGCGGGAGGTGCGCCGCACCGCGCCCACGATGCTGCCGCGCACGGTGTTCTTCCTCGCGCGCAACCAGAACGAGCGCCGCCGGCACGAGCGCCTCTTCACCGACTTCGACGCCGTGCTGGACGCGGAGCGCAAGGGCGACTTCATCCCGGACACGCAGCCCGTCTACGTGCCCGCCACCTTCGCCACCGCGATGCGCGACGTGTTCCCGGACCTGTACGTGCGCTTGAGCCGCGACCTGCCCGACCGCCGCGACGTGCCCGAGGCGTCACGCGAGGTGCTGGTGGACTTCGTCTCCCGCTGGGGCGAGGGCTTCCAGACGATTGAGCCGCAGCACCACGAGTTCCTGCGCGAGCTGTGCGACGCGGCGGTGGCGGCGCGCGGCGGACATCCCGGCGCCATGGAGGCCGACGAGGACCAGGCCCTGCGCGCCCAGGCCCGCCGCACGGGCCTGCTGGAAGCACTGCTCAAGGACGTTCGCGACGAGCTCGCGAGTTGGGGACGGTGAGCGATGCGTGACGGCCTTCCCATCTTCGACGCGGATCGTCACGTGGTGGAACCGCTCAGCCTGTGGGCGGAGCACCTGGAGCCCGCGCTGCGCAAGCACGCGCCCCGGCCGGGACGCCTCCCGGACGAGTCCCTCCAGGAGCGGCTGGAGCGGCTGGGCCCCCAGGGCCTGTTGCCCGTGCAGCCCCTGCCGGAGGTGGACGGCAAGCCGCTGTGGAACCACATGCCGGAGCGCGCCTGGTTGCAGTTCTCCGCGCGCTCGTACCAGCAGTTGGGCCGCAATGAACTCCTGGCGCGGCCGGACGTGTACCTGGCGGAGATGAACCGCACGGGCGTGGACCGGGCGGCGCTCTTCCCCACCTACGCGCTGCTGCTGGAGGGCTTCTGGCCGCTGGAGCCGCGCGTGGCCTCCGCCTTCGCGTCCGTCTACAACACGTGGCTGCACGGCTTCTGCGCGCTGAACCCCGAGCGCCTGCGCGGCGTGGGCCTCATCAGCCGGCACGAACCGGAGGCCATGGTGGCGGAGGTGCGGCGCGTGGCGGGCTTCGGCTGGGGCGCGGTGATGGTGCGGCCCAACCCCATTGGCGGCCGGCTCCTGTCCGACGCGGCCTATGCGCCGTTCTGGGCCGAGTGCGAGGCCCGCTCCATCGCCGTGGTGCTGCACGGAAGTGGACATGTCTACGTGCCGTCCGCGGGCGCGGACCGCTTCGACACGCGCTTCGCCAACCACGCCTGCGCCCACCCGATGGAGCTGATGATGGGGCTGCTCGCGCTCCTCCAGGGCGGCGTGCTGGAGCGCCACCCCGCCCTGCGCATCGGCGCGATGGAGGCCGGATGTGGCTGGTTGCCCTACTGGTCCTGGCGCCTGGACGAGGAGTACCGCGCCGTGGGTGCCGAAGTTTCCGCCACCATCCGACAACCTCCATCCGCCTACCTGCGCCAACACTGCTTCGTTACCCTGGAGCCGGATGAGCCCTACCTGCCTGACATGATGCGACATCTTCCGGAAGAGCGACTGTTGTTCGGAAGCGACTTCCCACATCTGGACCATGAGGAGGACGTGTTGGGTTCCCTGCTGTCCTTGCGTGACCGGATACCCGAAAGTCGTCTACGAAAGGTTCTCTGGGAAAACCCGACCCGGTTCTACGGTGGGGAACCGTGAGGCCGCTCGAATGAGATTGTCGCTCGCCGAAGGCGTCACGCTGCGTTGCCTCGAAGCGGAGGACGCGCGCGTGGAAGGTCAAGGTCGCTCACTGCGGCTGGGCCTGCTGGCCCCGGGTGTGCGCGCCGTCTTCGAATCGCTCGCGGACGGAGGCATCCAGGAGACGGAGGTGCCGGCCGCCGCGGGCTCGGATGCGTCGCTCGCGTGGTACTGGCTGGACCTGGCCGGGGATGGCGGCCTGCTGTCGTGGACGGTGGAGGAGCGCGGCAACCTGCTCATGACGCTGACGCCCGCCTCCGCGTCCTTCCTGCGGCGCCGTGCGACGTTCGACGCGCTGGTGCCGCTGCAGTTGTCCCGCTTCGCGCACACGCGCATGGCGGCGGGACACGCGGTGCTGGACTGTCCCACCGTGCACGCGACGGCGGTGCTGCATGACCGGCGCGTGGTGTCGCTCCTGTTCGACATGGCGCGCCCCACGCAGCTGGCGCGGCTCAACCAGTTCAACACCGGCATCGAAGCCGTGACGCTGCGGGAGCTGGTGCGCCTCTTGGCGGAGACGGGCATCCTGGTGCCGGACGGACTGGACGTGCCGGCGTCGGAGGCCACGCTCACCGCCCTGCGCCAGTGGGAGCCGCACGACCTGCTCTTCCACCTGCGCTCACGCGGCTGGGGCCACCAGACGCGCGCGGGCGCCACCTACCGCTTCCGGGGGGAATTGCCCAACCCGCCCGCCCTCAAGCCGTCCGTCGCGCAGGAGTCGGTGGAGCTGTACCGCCCGGACATGGAGGCGCTGCGCACCGGGGACATGTCCTTCACCGAGGTGCTGGAGAACCGGCGCAGCCTCCGGGGCCGGGGCGCCACCCCGCTCACGGTGCGGCAGTTGGGGGAGATGCTCTACCGCGCCGCGCGCGTGCGCGACGTGAGGAGCACGCTCGACGGCGACATCACCGACCGGCCCTACCCCGGCGCGGGCGCGGCGTACGCGCTGGAGCTGTACCCGCTCGTCGGCGAGTGCCAGGGCCTGCCTCCGGGCGTGTACCACTACGAGCCGCTGGGCCACCGGCTGGAGAAGCTGAGCGGCCCCACGCAGGAGTTCCAGGCGCTGCTGGACGAAGCGCGCTCGCCGGTGGAGCCCTTCGACAGGCCGGAGGTGTTGATGGTGGTGGCCGCGCGCGTGCCCCGGCTCGCGTGGAAGTACGAAACGCTGGCGTACTCGCTGGTGTTGCAGGACACCGGAGCGCTGGTGCAGACGCTCTACCTGGTGTCCACCGCGCTGGGCTTGCGGCCCTATGCGCTGGGACGCAGCGACCCGGACCTTTTCCAGCGCGTGGCCGGAGTGGACGGCTTCGCGGAGGCGTCCGTGGGCGCCTTCGCGGTGTCCGGAGGCTCGACGCCGGCCCCCTGAGCCCTTCAAGGGGCCAGGGGACGCGGGCGCCGGGCCGGGCTCAGCAGCAGGGGCTGCCGCAGCAGTGCGAACGGTTGTACGTGTCCGTGAGGCTGGACAGGGCGACGGCATGGTCCGCCACGTTGGCCGGCTTCTTCGGCAGGGGCAGCTCCACCTCCGCGCCGCCGAGCTTCCATTCGTTGGAGGCGGCCGCATCCGTGCCGGTGGCGGGGACGACCTTGAGCTGGATGGCGGCGGGCATCTCGAAGTCGAAGCGCTCCTTGAGCGCCCGACGGGGGTCGGCCAGCAGGGCCTTCTCGAAGGAAGGCTCCTTCCACGCCAGGGCGACGGCGCGCATCCACACCGACTGCCAGTCATTCACCGTGGCCTTCGCACTCATCCCCGGCGAGGACGGCTTGCGCGCCACGGGGCGGGCCTTGGTGGGCGCGGCCTTCGACTCCGGCTTCTTCTTGCTCATGTCAGCAGTCTCCACCCAGCGCCTCCAGCAGCGCGCGGGCCTCCATGACGGGCGGCGTTCCCAGCCCCTCGGTGAAGGTACTGTAGATTATCTGGAGCCGCTGCCGTGCCTCTTCCTGCCGACCCGACGTCTGGAGTAGGCGCGCCAGCGCGGTGACGGCCTGCAGCTCCAGCATCCGCGCGCCCTGCGCGTGAGCCACTTCCGCCGCCTGCCGGAAGCACGCCTCCGCGGACAGGGCCGTGCCCCCATCGCGCGCGAGCAGCACCCGGCCCTTGACCCGCAGCATCCTGGACTCGTGGTAGCCCTCACCCAGGGCCCGCGCGCGCTCCCGTCCGCGCTCCACCGAAGCGAGCGCCGCGTCCACGTGGCCCAGCTCCAGCTCCAGCTCCGCGAGCATGCCGTAGTACACCGGCTGATCCATCTCCGTGCCGAACGCCTCGCGCATCGCCACGCTCCGTCGCATGGCCTCCAGGTCCTTCGCCGCCCACCCGCGCAGGATGCCCACGTACGCGGACTGCTCCGCGAGCCCGTAGCGGTGCGACAGCTCCGCGTGCCGCGAGATGAGCCGCGTCACCTCCGCGCGGTCGCCGTGCTCCTGCGCCATGATCAGCAGGTAGATGAACGACAGGCCAATGCTGGTGCCGTGGTTCAGCTCCCGCCCCCACGCCACCGCCGCCTCGCCGTGCGCCTTCGCCTGGTCCGCGAAGCCCAGCAGCCATAGCGCCCGGCACAGCACCACCTCACCGCCCACGCGCGTGTCCTGCCCGTAGAGGATGCGGTGCATTCGGTGCGCGACCGGGTCGAACAGCGCGACGCACCGGTCCGCCTTCGCCTTGGCCTCGCCCAGGCGGCCTTCCAACAGCTCGATGTTGGACAGGATGGTGAGCGCCACCGCCTCCTGTCCCGCGTCCCCGGACGCCTGCGCCAGCGCCACCAACCTGTCCAACAGGCCGCGCACCCGGCGCTGGTCGCCGCCCAGGTGGTAGTAGATGGACAGCACCCACAGCGTCGGGGCCGCGTACGGGCTCTCCCCCACGGTGAAGAGCAGCTCCAGCGACCGCTCCGCCACGGTGCGCAGGTCCTGCGAGCGCCAGCCCTGCGTGGACATCAGCGCGGGTGCGAGCACGCCGTTGAGGCCCAGCTCCAACTGCGCGCGCTCCAACGGGTCGTCGATCGCGTCCAGCCACGACAGGCCCAGCCGGGAGAACAGGATGGCCTCCACGTAGGCGGAGCGGATGAGCGCGGCGAAGGCGGCCTTCTGCGCGTAGACGATGGCCTTGCGCTTGAGGTTGGCGCTCGCGAAATGGTGCGCGAGCAGGTCCGGCCGCTCGTTCACCACCTCCGGGAAGTGCTCCTCCAGCGCCACCGCCGCCTTCGCGTGCACCTGCTGCCGGTGCCGCTTGAGCATGGAGTCGTAGGCCGCGTCGCGCACCAGCGCATGCTTGAAGAGGTACACGGGCCCCTTGGGCCGACGCTTGCGGTGCAGCAGGCCCGCGCCCACCAGCCGCTCCAGGTCCGCGTCCAGCGCCTCGGGCGTCAGCGGGCTGAGGTGGCGCAAGAGCTCATGCGACAGCTCGCGGCCCAGCACCGACGCCACCTGCGCCGTCTCCTTGCTTCGGCCCAGCCGGTCCAACCGCGCGACGAGCAGGTCGCGCAGCGTGCCCGGCACCACGGGGCTGCCCTTGCCCACCTCCAACGCGAAGCGGCCCTCGCGCTGGACCAGCGCGCCGGACTCCAGCAACGTGCGCACCAGCTCCTCGATGAACAGCGGGATGCCGTCCGTGCGCGAGGCGATCTCCTCCAGCGCCTCGGCGGAGAGCGGACCGCCCGCGGCGGCGGCGGCCAGTCGCTCCACCTCCGCGCGCGCGAGGGCGCCCAGTTGCACCTGCATCACCGACGACGAGGGCCAGGGCGGCTCGAACTCCGGACGCGCGCTGAACACCGCGAACAGGCGCGACGACGACACCTCCGCCACCAGCTCCTTCAACAGCTCCAGCGTGGATGGGTCCGCCCAGTGCAAATCCTCCAGCGCCAGCACCACCGGCTGACGCTCCGAAAGCGCGGCGAGGAACGCGAGCAGCGCGTTGCGCGTCAGCTCCCGGTGCTTCAGCGGCGACACGTCCAGCGGGGCCCAGCGCTCCGGCGGCAGCGGCAGGGACAACAGCGGCGCGAACAGCGGCATCGCCTCCGCCAGATCGAAGCTGTAGCCGGACAGCAGCGCCTCCAGGCCCGTCAGCCGGCCCTCGGGCGACAGGTCGCGGTTCGGGTCCACCATCCGCGAGAGCAGGTCCACCACCGGGAAGTACGCCTGGCTTGCGCTGTCCGCCGTGCAGCGGGCCTCCAGCCACGTGTGGGGATCCACGCCCAGCTTGTCGCCCAGCTCACGCGTGAGGCGCGACTTGCCGATGCCCGGCTCGCCGGTGACGAGCACCGCCTGCCCCTGCCCCGTGCGCACCTGCTCCCAGCGCGACAGGAGCAGATCCAACTCCCGGGCGCGGCCCACCAGCGAGAGGGCGACCTCCGTGCCGCTCCACGTCGCGTCCGCGCCCTGGAGTACGAACGTCTCCAGGCCGGGGGGCAGCAGGTCATGGACGGGCGTGGGCCCGGGCTCCAGCGGGAAGTGCTTGCGCACGAGCTGCTGCGTGTCGCCGGTGAGGAGGATGGCGCCCGGGGGCGCGGACGTGCTCAGGCGGAAGGCCAGCTTCGGCGTGGTGCCCACCACGAAGCCCAGCCCGGACAGCGTCGGGTCCCGCTGCTCGCGCGACACCACGAGTCCCGTGTGCAGGCCCACGCGGATCTCCACCCGCGTGCCGCGCTCGGTTTCAATCGCGCGGCCCCGGCGCTGCACCTCCGCCACCATGTCCAGCGCCGCCTGCGCCGCGCGGCGGGCGTCGTCCTCCCGCGCCGCCGGATAGCCGAAGTAGAAGAGGACGATGTCGCCCAGCGCGCTGGCGATGTGGCCGTTGTAGCGCCGGGCGATTTCGATGCAGACCTCCTGCTGGGCGCCCAGCACATGGTCCAGCTCTTCGATGTCCACCGGGCCCGGCGCCGTCGCCGTGGCGGACAGCGTGCAGCACACCACCGTGAGCTGCCGGCGCTCGCCTTCCGCCCACCGGCGCGCGCGCGTGGACAGGGCGTTGGGCGTGCGGCTGCTCAGCTCCACCGTCGCCGTCTCCGCGTTGGGGGACGCGGGCTGGATGCGCACGGGCGCGGCCCGACGCGGCAGGTTGGACAGGTCCACCGCCTCCAGTTGGCGCAGCAGCACCTCCGCGGAGACGGTGCGCTGCGCGGGGTCCTTGGCCGTGGCGCGCTGGAGCAGCTTGCCCACCGGGTGCGCCGCGAGGAACGCGGGGAGGGGCACCGGCTCCGAGGACAGTTGCTGGAAGATGACCTCCGCGACGGTGGCGCCCTCGAAGACGCGCTTGCCGGTGAGGCACTCCAGGAACACCAACCCCCAGGCGTACAGGTCCGAGCGCGGCGTGGGCGCCTGGCCGCGAAGCTGCTCCGGCGCCGCGTACGACGGCGTGCCCAGCGATTCGTTGGTGGAGGTGATGCGCGGCTGCGGCTCCGCGCGCGTCAGCTCATCCGTCACCGACCCGATGCCGAAGTCCAGCACCAGCGCATTGCGGCGCGCGCCGGTGGGCACGACCATGATGTTCGCGGGCTTCAGGTCGCGGTGCACCACGTTCTGCGCGTGCGCGCACGCCAGCGCGTCCAGCAGTTGCAGCATCAGGTGGCGCACCTCCACCGGATCCAGCACGCCCTCTTCGGCCAGCACCTGCGCCAGGTTCTTGCCCGGCACGAACTCGAAGATGGAGTAGACAGCGCCGCCCTGCGCCCGCCCGGAGTCGATGAGCCGCACGATGTTCGGGTGGTGCATCTGCGCGCACAGCTTCATCTCCCGCTCGAAGCGCGCGCTGCGGCGCTCCACCGACTCCGGCGTCGCGCCCTCCGTCAGCCGCAGCAGCTTCACCGCCACGTTCTGGCCGGTGGTCACCTGCCGGGCCTTGTAGACGCGGCCGAAGCCACCTTCCCCCAGCTCCGACAAGAGCTCGTAGCGGCCCTCGAAGGCCTCCAGCAAGTTGGGATCCATGGGGTTCTTCATCGCGCTCCCGTGCCACGCACTGTTGCCCACCGCGTCTCAACCGCGTGCCGCGCCGGCCCCCTGCGAGGGCGCCAGCCGGACGACCTGTCCCCCCCGCCGAGGCAGGGTGATGACGAACTCCGTGAACTCGCCCGGCACCGTCTCCATGCGGAAGGTGCCCTGGTGTCCCTGCGCGATGATGTCATGGCTGAGTGACAACCCGAGCCCCGTCCCCTGCCCCGGGGGCTTCGTCGTGAAGAAGGGGTCGAAGATTCTCTGCGCGCTCGCCGCGGGGATGCCCGGACCATTGTCGCGCAAACGCACCTCCACCTGCTCCGGCCGGGCCAGGGTACGGACCTTGAGCACCGGCACGTACCCCGCCCCCTGTGCGGCCCACTTCTGGCGCATGGCGTAGAGCGCGTTGTCCACGACGTTGATGATGACGCGGCCCACATCCGCGCGCACCAGCTCCACGCTCGCCACGGCGGGGTCGTACTCCACGTCCAGCCGGACGGGCATGGGCTCGCCGCGCACGCCGCCCTGCCCCAGGGCGATGCTCTCAGCGACCAGCGCGTTCAGGTCCACCGACTCGCGAGGCCCTGGTGAGCGCCGCGCATGCTGGAGCATCCCCTGGATGAGCGAGTCCGCGCGCCGGCCGTGCTCGTTGATCTTCTTCGCGTTGGTGCGCAGGCAGTCCAGGGCTTCGTCCACGTCGCGTACGGAGGCAGCGTCCAGCGTCTCGCGCTGGGGCGCCATCACCTGGGCCAGGTCCTCCGTGAGGCCCACCGACAGGCCGGCGAAGTTGCTGATGAAGTTGAGCGGGTTGCGCAGCTCGTGCGCCATGCCGCCCACCATCGACGCGAGCGAGGCCAGCTTCGCGTCCATGATGAGCTGCATGCGCTGCACCGTCTCCTGCTCGATGCGGCGGTAGAGCCGGGCATTCTCCAGCGCGAGCGCCGCCTGTCCCGCGAACGCGACGAGGAAGTCCAGGTCGTCCTCGGAGAAGCGGTTGGGCGTGGAGAGGTTGTCCACGTACAGCACGCCCATCACCTCGTCCCGGGGCTTGAGCGGCACGCACATGGACGCGCGGATGGAGCTGAAGATGATGGACTCGGTCGCGTCCAGGCGGGGGTCGTTCACCGCGTCGGAGAACAGCGCGGCCACGCTGCGGCGCAGGACGAAGTCCACGATGTTCTGGCTGAAGATGGGCCCGCGCACGGGCGTGCCCTCCGCCGTCTTCGACACGCGCGGCTCCAGCTTCCCGCTCTGCTCATCCAGGAGCAGGATGACGCCCCGGTCCACGTGGAGGATTTGAAAGGCGAGGTCCAACACCTTGCCCAGCAGCGTGTCGAAGTCGTCCGTGACGGACAGCAGCTTCGCCACCTCCTGGAGGATGCGCAGCCGCTCCCTGGCGCGGGTGGCCGCGATCGCCGCCTCCGACGCGGACTGCTCCGGGCCAGGCACCGCCTGCACCAGCGTCTTCAACGGCACGCGGGTGAGCGCGCGCGTGAGCTGGGGACGCGGCTCGTCGGAGGAGGCCTCCCCCGGGGTGCCCGGCGCCACGGCCGGGGGCGCGTCGCGGGTGAGAAGGAAGACGAGCTCGCCCAGGGTCAGCGTGTCACCGGGGCGCAGCTCCTTGCGGCGGATCTGCTCGCCGTTGACGAAGGTGCCGTTCTTGCTCTGGAGGTCGGTGACGAAGAAGCGCCCGTCGGTGCGCTCGATGCGGGCGTGCTGGCGCGACAGGCTGCGGTGGGGAATGCAGATGACCTGATCATCGGCGCGGCCGATGGTGAGGGGCACGTCCCCCAGCGGATAGGACAGCTCATCCGGCTGCCCTGGATTGTAGACGAGCATCGGCAAGGCGGACCCCCTCCGGGGTGAAAGCCTAACCGAAAAGCCCCGCGGCCCACCGCGTCAGGGCGCGCGGCGCCGCAGCACGGACGCATCCAGCGACGCGAGCGTGGGCCGTCCGGAGAGGGCCAGGGCCAGCTCCAGCTCCTCGCGCAGCAAGGAGAGCAGATGTCCCACGCCCTCCTCTCCTCCCGCCGCGAGCCCCCAGTACACCGGGCGCCCCACCAGCACCGCCTTCGCGCCCAGCGCCAGCGCCTTGAGCACGTCCGTGCCCCGGCGGATGCCGCCGTCCACCAGCACCTCGCACCGGCCGCGCACCGCCGCCACCACCTCCGGCAGCGCCTCCAGCGGAGGCAGGGCCCCGTCCAACTGCCGGCCGCCGTGGTTGGACACGATGAGGCCGTCCACGCCCGCCGCCACCGCGCGCTCCGCGTCCTCCGCCGTCAGCACGCCCTTGAGGACCACCGGCAGCCGCGACACCGAGCGCACCCACGCCACCGACTCCCACGTCAGCGACGCGTCGAAGTCCCGCGCCGCGTGGGCCGCGATGCCCGACTCACCCGGCGCGCGCGTGGCCAGCGCCTGACTCACGCCGGTGTCGAAGTTGGCCGCGCGCACGTGGGCCGGCAGGCCGAAGCCGCTGCGCACATCCCGCATGCGCCGCCCCAGCCGGGGCGTGTCCACCGTGAGCACCAGCGCACGGTAGCCCGCGGCCTCCGCGCGGCGGATCAGCGCCGTCGTCACCGCGCGCTCGCGGAAGCAATACACCTGGAACCAGAGCGGCCCGGAGGCCGCGCGGGCCACGTCCTCCAGCGAGCGGCTGGCCATGGTGCTCACCACCATCAGCCCTCCGTGGGCCCCGGCGGCGCGCGCGGTGGCCTCCTCGCCGTCCGGATGCGCCAGACACTGGTAGGCCATGGGCGCCACGCCCAGCGGGTGCTTCAGCGTCGTGCCCAACAGGCTCACGGAGGTGTCGCAGCGGGACACATCCACCAGCACGTTGGGCCGCAGCCACCACGCGTCGAAGGCCCGCCGGCTGTCGCGCAGCGAGCACTCGTCATCACTGCCGCCGCACACGTAGTCGAAGACATCCGCGGGCAGCTTCTCGCGGGCCTGCTGCTCGTACTCGTCCAGGCACAGGGGACGCATGGGACTCCAGGGCGCGGGGCCCGGCTTACGCCTGGGCTCGCGCGTAGTCGCGCTCCACCGCCTCGAACAGCGCGCGGATGTTGGCCCCTCCGAAGCCGCGCGCTTCCTGGCGCTGGATGACCTCGAAGAACAGCGTCTGGCGGGGATGCGAGGACCGGGTGAAGGTCTGCAGCAGCGTCCCCCACTTGTCCCGGTCCACCAGGATGCCCAGCTCCCGCAGGGGCTCCAGGTCGAACGCCAGCGCGCCCAGCCGCGACTCCAGCCGCTCGTAGTACGCTGGCGGGATCTCCAGGAACGACAGGCCCTGCCGCAGCTGGCTCACGCACCCCACGATGTCCGGCGTCAGGAACGCCAGGTGCTGCACGCCCGGGCCCCCGTTGCGGCGGAGGAACTCGCCAATCTGGCCGGGGTTCTCCTTGGACAGCGGCTCCTGGAGCGGGAGGCAGATGCGCTCCGACAGGCTCTGCACCACCTTGGAGTTCATCCCGCTGGCGGCCGTGTGCACGACCTCCTGGTGGGACTGCCGGAAGCCGAAGACGTGCTCGTAGAAGCGCACTGTCGCGTCCAGCGTGCCCGGCTCCAGGCAGATGGCCAGGTGGTCCAGGCCGGAGAGCGGCTCGGAGTCCAGCAGCACCGGCGCCTCGCTCGGCACCAGGCCCGGCGGCAGGAACGCGCCCACCGGCGCGTCGGACTGGATGAAAGAGTGGACCAGGTCGCCCACCGTCGCCACCGTCGCCTGGAGCATGCGCCGCCCCGCGCCGTCCTTCCCCACCACCGGCTCGCGCAGCGGCTGGGCCCCGCGCTGCGTGACGTGCCCGAACGCCGCCACCGCGTCCGTCGTGCGCAGCGCGATGTCCCGGACGCCGTCCCCATGCCGCTCGACGAACGTGGACGGGGCATCCCCCGCCTCCAGCCCCTGCGTCAGCAAGAGCCGCAGCGTCCCCTGCTGCAACAGCACGGAACGCCGCCCCACGAGCCCCGTCTCCGGCCCGCCCTGCGCCACCCGCCGGAACCCCAGGTTGCCCATGTAGAAACCGGACGCGGTCGAGACGTCGGCGACGAACAGCTCAACGTACTCGATATCATCGAAAAACATGATTTAGACCCGTCCCGGTGAAATCAAAATTGCGTGGATGATAAACGAATCAGGGGAAGACGGGAATGCTATCCCAGCCCTCTGACACGTTTGATTCCGTCCACAGCGGATCCTCTCAGGCCCCGTTGGCCAGCAGTCCGCGCACCCTCAATGCACCGAGGATGCGCTCCACACCAGACGCCACCGTCTCAGCGTCGGAACGGACGACCACCTCGGGCGATTCCGGCGGTTCGTAGGGAGCCGACACGCCGGTGAAGTGGAGGATTTCTCCTGCCAGGGCCTTCTTGTAGAGGCCCTTGACGTCCCGGGTGATGAGCACGTCCAGTGGTGCGTGGACGTACACCTCCAGGAACGGGATGTCGGCCCCGGTGGCCAGGGCGCGCACCTCGTCCCGGGAGCTCCGGTACGGGGAGATGGCGGCGGTGAGGACCCCCACCTCGTGCTTCGCCAACAGGCGCGCCACGTAGCCGATGCGCCGGACGTTCTCCTCGCGGTCCTCGGGGGTGAAGCCCAGCCCTCGGGACAGGTGCGTGCGGACTTCATCCCCGTCCAGCAGCTCCACGCGCTGCACGGGCGCGAGGCAGCGGAGCACCTCCGTGGACAGCGTGCTCTTGCCCGCGCCGGACATGCCGGTGAACCAGAGGATGAAGCCTGGACGCGGTCGCATGGGCGGCCTACCTCTCCACGGCGGGGCCGTGGATCATCCCGGCGCCCACGGTGGCATTGCTGCTTTCGTCGATGAGGATGAAGCCACCGGTGCCCCGGTTGCGCCGGTACGCGTCGAAGAAGAGCGGCGCCGTCGTGCGCAGCGTGACGCGGCCCACCTCGTTGAGCTTCAGGCCGGGGCTCTGCTCGTCGCGGTGCAGGGTGTTGACGTCCAGCCGGTAGTGCAGCTGCTTCACCAGCGCGCGCGCCACGCGGGTGGTGTGCTTGATGGCCAGCCGAGCCCCGGTGTCGAGCACCGTCTGGTCCGACAGCCAGCACACCATCGCGTCGATGTCCTGTCCCACGGTGGGCGGGTTGCCCGGGCGGCACAGCATGTCGCCGCGGCTGACATCCAGCTCCTCCTCCAGCAACACGCTCACCGACATGGGCGGGAACGCCTCCGCCACCGGCCTGCCCGCGAACTCCAGCGCCTTGATGCGCGTGGTGAAGCCGGACGGCAGCACCCTCACCTCGTCGCCCGGCCGCATCACGCCGCCCAGGAGCTGGCCGGTGCAGGCGCGGTAGTCGTGGAACTTCTTCGCGGACGCGGGCCGGATGACGCCCTGCACGGGGAAGCGCAGGTGGATGAGGTCGCGGTCGGACGCGATGTGCACGTTCTCCAGGTGGTGCAGCAGCGTGGCCCCCTGGTACCAGGGCATCTTCGCCGAACGCGTCACCAGGTTGTCCCCGCCCAGCGCGCAGATGGGGATGAACGACAGGTCCGACACGTCCAGCTTCATGGAGAACTGGCGGAACTCCTCGCGGATGCGCTCGAAGACGCCCGCGTCGTAGTCCACCAGGTCCATCTTGTTCACGCACAGCACCAGGTGCGGCACGCGCAGCAGCGACGCGATGAAGGCATGCCGCCGCGTCTGCTCCAGCACGCCCTTGCGCGCATCCACCAGGATGAGCGCCAGGTCCGCCGTGGACGCGCCCGTCACCATGTTGCGCGTGTACTGCCAGTGCCCCGGCGTGTCCGCGATGATGAACCTGCGCTTCGCCGTGGCGAAGGAGCGGTACGCCACGTCGATGGTGATGCCCTGCTCGCGCTCGGCCTTCAACCCGTCCAGGTGCAGCGCCAGGTTGACGTACTCGTCCCCCCGCGCGTGGCTGGTGCGCTCCACCGCCGCGAGCTGATCCTCCCGGAGGGACTTCGTGTCGAACAGCAGCCGCCCGATGAGGGTGCTCTTGCCGTCATCCACGGAGCCCGCGGTCGCGAGCCTCAGCAGCTCCACTAGAAGTACCCCTCGCGCTTGCGGTCTTCCATCGCCGTGTCACTGAACCTGTCGTCGGCGCGGCTGGCACCGCGCTCCGTCACCCGCGACGCCATCAGCTCCGCGAGGACCTGCTCCACCGTGGACGCGGTGGACGCCACGCACGCGGTGCACGTCATGTCGCCCACGGTGCGAAAGCGCACGGCCTGCGTCGTCACCGTTTCGCCGGGCAGCGTGGGCAGGAAGGGCGATGCCGCCATCAGCATCCCGTCACGGAGGAACACCTCGCGCCGGTGCGAGGAGTAGAGGGACGGCAGCGCCACGCCCTCCCGCGCGATGTATTGCCAGACGTCCAGCTCGGTCCAGTTGGACAGCGGGAACACCCTCAGGTGTTCGCCCCTTCGGTGGCGGCCGTTGAAGAGGCTCCACAGCTCCGGCCGCTGGTTCTTCGGGTCCCACTGGCCGAACTCGTCGCGGAAGGAATACACGCGCTCCTTCGCGCGGGCCTTCTCCTCGTCGCGCCGGGCGCCGCCGAGGACGGCGTTGAAGCCGTGCTGCTCGATGGCCCCCAGCAGGGGCTGCGTCTGCAAGCGGTTGCGCGACGCGCGCGGGCCCTTCTCCTCCGTCACCCGCCCCGCGTCGATGGCGTCCTGCACGGACGCGACGATGAGCCGCGCGCCCAGCTCCGCCACGCGTTCGTCGCGATACTGGAGGACCTCCGGGAAGTTGTGCCCCGTGTCCACGTGCATCAGGGGAAACGGCAGCGGCGCCGGCCAGAAGGCCTTCACCGCCAGGTGCAGCATCACCGCGGAGTCCTTGCCGCCGGAGAAGAGCAGCACCGGCCGGTCCAGCTCCGCCGCGACCTCCCGGATGATGAAGATGGACTCGGCTTCCAACACCTCCAGATGTGAAAGCGCGTAGCTCACGGGCGCGAAAGGTAGCACAGCCGGAGCGGCCTTCCGGAGGCCCGCTCCCACCGGGAACACAGCGGATGCGACCCGTGAAAACAGGCGGTGAAACATCACCGTCCTACCTGTCAGGACGGCGGTGTCCCCGGGCATGCCCGGCCCGCGGTTGGCGGCCCCCACGCCGGGTGCGGGAAGCCGTTCCCGGACGGGGGCGCATGGTATAGACGGCCGCCCCATGCGAAGCGCGCCCCCTCCGAGTCCTTCCGCCCCTGATCGCTGGTTTCCGTCCCGCAAGCCGCTGCCGGAGCCTCGCCTGCGCCTGTTCTGCCTGCCCTTCGCCGGCGGGAGCGCCGCCATCTACACGCCGTGGGCCAATGCCCTGCCCGCGGGCGTGGAGCTGTGCGCGGTGCAGTTGCCCGGCCGCGAGCGGCGCCTGATGGAGCCGCCCTACAAGTCGCTGCCGGAGCTGATGGACGCGCTGATGCCGGTGCTGCTGCCGCTGATGGACCGGCCCTTCGCGCTGTTCGGCTACAGCATGGGCGCGCGCATTGGCCTGGAGGTGGCCCGGAGGCTGCGCACCCAGGGCGGTCCCCGGCCCCTGGGCTTCATCGCGGCCGCCGCGCCGCCGCCGTCCCACAACGATCGGGACCCCATCCACCAACTGGATGACGTGGGCTTCATCGCGAAGCTGCGCGACTACGAGGGCACGCCGGAGGAGGTCCTCCAGCACAAGGAGCTGTTGGAGCTCATCCTCCCCACGCTGCGCGCGGACTTCGGGCTCGCGTGGACCGGGGACGGAAAGGACACGGCGAAGTTGGACATCCCGCTGTCCGTGTACGGCGGCAGGACGGACAAGCACGTGGGCCCGGGGCTCATCGAGCACTGGCGCGACGAGTCCACCGCCGACGTGCGCATCCGCCAGTTTGACGGAGGCCACTTCTTCATCCGCACGCACGGGCAGCCGGTGCTGGAAGCCGTGCGTGAGGACCTGACGCGCTGGATGACGGCCGTCCCCTAGACGGTCACGAAGCTCGGCGGGGAGTCCCCCGCGAGCGGCACGGTGTGCTGCCAGCGCACGGTGAGCGCGCCCCCCCGGGGCCGGCGGAAGGCCACCGCCGCCTGATGGCGTTCGGACGGCTGGTGCTGCACGAACTGCCACACGTCCGGCACGTCCCCCATCCGGGGGTCGAAGGCGATGGCGGGCATCCGGCCCGGCACCAGGTCGAACGCGAACTGATCCAACGGCAGGGACAGGCCCGCGCCGCGCGCCTTGATGTACGCCTCCTTCAGGGTCCAGTACTCGAAGAAGCGCGCCCGCTGGCGCTCCTTGGGCAGGGCGCGCAGGGCCTGCACCTCCGTGCGCGCGAAGTAGTGGTCGGCGATCTCCACCGTCTCCCCCGGCCGCTGCGCGTCCTCGATGTCCGCGCCCAGGTCCACGTCGCGGCCCACCGCGATGAGCGCCATGCCGTCGGTGTGGCTCAGGTTGAAGCGCAGCCACTGCCCTTCCGGGCCGACGATGGCGGGACGGCCGTACGCGTTGGGGACGAAGCGCCACGCCTCCGGCGCGACGGGCGCGTAGCGCGACAGCGTCAGGCGCACCAGCGCGTGCGACACGAGGTACTGGCGCTGGTGGCGCTCGAAGTGGAAGCGCCGCTGCTTCTCACGCTCCTGCACATCCAGCAGGGGCAGGTAGGCCG
Source organism: Corallococcus sp. bb12-1 (assembly GCF_026626765.1). Classification (NCBI taxonomy): domain Bacteria; kingdom Pseudomonadati; phylum Myxococcota; class Myxococcia; order Myxococcales; family Myxococcaceae; genus Corallococcus; species Corallococcus sp. bb12-1. The sequence goes on from NZ_JAPNJZ010000036.1 coordinate 146,052, forward strand.
CCAGGAGGCGCGGGTCGTCGATGCGCTCGGGTTCGACGAGCCAGACATGGACCTCGTCGGGCCGCAGCTCCAGGGGCTTGAAGGGGGAGGACGCCGTCATGCCCGGAAGGGAAGCAGGAACCACCGCGCATGTCACGGTGTACGCTTCGCGGACCAGGGGTCCATGCCGGGCCCGGACCGGGGGAGTTCCAGTGGATCTGTCCATCGCGACGACGAAGCTCCAGGCGCTGCGCAAGGACATGACCGGCCATACGGACCGGGACGACGAGCGCCGCATCCTCGACCTGCTGCGGGGCGCCACTGGCGAGGAGCTGAACTTCCTCCTGTCCAACGTGGACCTCGTGCGCCTGTTGTCGGACCTGGATGACCGGCTGGTGGGCCCGGACCACCACACCGAACTGTTGGAGCTGCTGTGCACGCACCGCGCGCCGGAGCTGTCCCTGCCGGTGCGCGCGTCGCTGGCCACCGCGCTCCAGAAGGGCGCCACGCGCGCGCAGGCGGAGCGGCGGCTGCGCGACCTGTTCCTCGGGCTCAAGGGCCGGGAATTGACCGCGTTCAAGAACCTGCTCGACGCGGGCGGCGAATACCACGACCTGCCCCATCTGGTGTTCGACGACGTGGACGACCCGGCCCTGCGCGCGGAGCTGCTCGCCCACTTCCAGCGCGAAGCGGAGGCTGTCCCCAGCGGTGAGAACAAGGTGCTGAGCGACATTGACGACACGTTCTTCGCCAACTGGGTGGACAAGCGCTACCCGTCCAAGACGGTGTACCCGGGCGTGCTCGCGTTCTACGCGGAGCTGGACCGGGGACCGGGCATCATCCCGGGCCGCTCCGGCGACCTCACCTTCGTGAGCGCGCGGCCACAGGATCCGCTGGGCCTCATCGAGAACGCCACGCTGGAGTCCCTGCGCGAGCGCGGCGTCCCGCTGGCGGTGATGCTCTCCGGCAGCTTCTTCCACCTCGTGGGCAACACGCGCATCGCGCAGAAGAAGTTCGAGAACTTCGAGCAGTACTCCCGCCTCTTCCCCGAATACGGCTTCGTCTTCGTGGGCGACAGCGGCCAGGGGGATGTGGAGTTCGGCGCCCGGATGCGCGCCGCCCAACCCCAGGCGGTGCGCGCCGTGTTCATCCACGACGTGGTGGCCACGCCCGAGGCGAAGCGCGACGAGTGGCGCGCCCAGCACGTCTACTTCTTCGACACCTATGTGGGCGCGGCGGTGGAGGCCTTCCACGCGGGCGTCGTGTCCCGCGACGGCGTGGACCGCATCGCCACGGCCGCGGTCGAATCCCTGGCGGCCATCACCTTTCCCACCCCGGCCCAACGACAGACACGGGAAGCGGAGCTGGCACGCGACCTGGCCCGGGCCCAGGCGCTGCCTCGCGCCGGATCTGTCTGAATATCGATGGACGGGTCGCGTCCACACCGGCGGCCCGATGTACTTCCTCCGGTTCCCGAAAGAAGATCGCCCCATGTTCCGTACGCTTGCCCTGACGTCCGCCGCCGCCCTCTGCCTCTTCTGCACCGCCTGCGACGGCGGGGAGGACGACGACACGAAGCCGGAGCTCAAGGACACGCGCTCCAATGTGTCGGGCGCCCACGCCGTCCAGTTGAACCTCATCGTGACCGGGGTTCCCGAAGCCACCGAGCCGATCGAGACCCTGCTCGTCGTGAGCGAAACGGCGAACTCCAAGACGGACCTGGGCTTCGCCGTGCTCGGCCTGGACTGCGACCTGACCGGAGCCATGACGGGCGAGTTCACCTTCAAGGTGAACCCCGGCTCCTGCGACCTGACGCTTCCCACCGAAGGCGAGGAAGGCGAAGCAGGGTCCTGCTCCGTCCAGCTCAACGTCACCCAGGGGACCGGCGGCCGGGAGTCAGGCGCGAAGATCCACGCCACCCTCTCCGGCACGTACAGCCTCGACTGCAGTGACGTCGTGCCCTTTCCCCTCTCCCTGCCCCTGACCATCGAAATCACGGGCACCTGAGGCGCTTGCACGGACGCAGGATGCGGGCTCACCCGGGCGGGGGCAGCACTGCCCGTCGCTCCCTGGTGCGTGGCGATGTGCAGCAGGGCCCGGCTGACGTCACCACGCCAACCCCTGCTCCCGCCACGGCAATGACTTCGAACGCGTCATGGGCTGCTACTCGAATCCCAGACACCGGATTCACGGCCCACCCAAGGTGAGACGGGAACAAACCCTCATCAATCCAGACACCGTGTTTCACAAGAGCCCGCACCCATCAATCCCTGTCACAATCACACCCCGCATTCCAGGACTGAACTCCTGTCCTTACCCCTAGTACTACTTGATCAGATGCGTGACGGCCCGAGAGGAGGAGCGCGGGCGTGGATGTGACGGAGGCAAAGCGGGCAGTGGCCGAGTCGCCGCAGCAGGATCAAGGCCGCGGTCCGCGGGGGAGGCTGATGCGCAGGGCCGCCGAGCCTCGTGTGTGGCTCGACGGCGTGGAGCGCCAGTGGCATCTGGGCTGCCAGTGACTCCGGGCCTCAGGCTCCGCCCGAGGCGTCGTGGAGCTTCAGCACATAGAGGAAGTCCGGGACGGTGAGTCCGCGCGCCACGACGAGCCTGTCACGCAGGATGATCGTCTCCTCCAGCGAGTCGTGGAAGCGCGCCAGGGGCGTGGTGTCCATCCGGCGATGGAACGCGACGGGCTCGTCGCTGAGCACCTCCCAGTAAGCGCGGCGCGTCACCTCATCGGGCTCCGCGTTACCATCGAGCACCTCTCTCGGCGCCCCCGTGGCGAGGTCGAAGAAGCGCGTCTTCTGGTCATCCGAGCGGGTGACGAGCACCTCCCCTTCCATGGCCACCAGGAACGGCAGCGCGGGGTGCTGTACCTCGTACATGAGCCGCCCCGTGTCCGCTTCATACAGGCGCACCCGGTCGTCCAGTGTGCACACGGCCACCCGCAGGCCATCCTCGGAGAGCCTCGCGGCGATGACCGGCTCTTCGGAGACCTGGAGCACGCGCCGGAAACCCGCGGTCAGGTCGAAGAGTTCGAGCTCACCCGAGGCCCGTCCCACCGCGATGCGCGGCACGCGCGCGGCCGCCGTGTAGGCCACCGCGGGCTTCATCAAGGCCTGCGTGTCGAGCACAAGCCGGCCCGTCTTCACGTCGTGCACCTGGAGCCGGGAGGGCTCTTCATGGCCCGACACGACGTAGGCGCCGTCCGGGGTGAACTCCACCATCGTGACAGGGGCCTCGGGGCCCTTGAGTGTGTGGAGCAACTGGCCATCGGCCACGCGCCACACTCGCACCACGCCCAGCTCGAACGTCCCCGCGAGCAGCGTCGTGTCCGGGGAGAAGGTCATGACCTGCTTCATCGTCATCTTCCTGGACGCATCCCGCCCCTCCAGCGGCTTCCCGGTCAGCTCCATCGTCGGTGCGAGGCGTGCCAGGTCGAACAACTGGATGCCCCGTCGCCACCCGTCCTCCAGGTAGCTCGTGACGGGATAGGCGGCCAGCGCGTCGTTCCCGCTGAAGCGCCAGGCATGCAGGTTGGATGCATTGGCCTCGGGCGGTGGCTCGCGTACGTGGCCCTGGGCATCGATGACGAGCATGCCATCCATCCGCATCGCGACGGCCAGGGCTCCCTCGGCCCGTCCCCACAGGTGCTTCACGCGGTGCTGCTCGGAGAGGAGTCTGGGGGGAGTGGGCGCATCGAGCTGGCTCAGCAGCACACCGCCATCGACGGCCGTCAGCGCGAAGTGCTTCAGGTCCGGCGAGAAGGCCGCGCCGCGCTCGTGCCCGTCCGATGAATAGGGACGCGACCACACCGAGGCGCCGTCCTTCACGTCCAGCACCTCCAGCCGGTCGTACCCCAAGAGGCCCAGCCGCGAGGTCCCCAGCCACTGCACGTGGGAGTAGCGCGAGCCCCCCTGGATGCCGCGCACCCGCTGCCAGGTCTTCGTCTCCGCCACGCCGACGTCGTCGAGGTCCGCCCACGCGAGCCACTCGCCGTCCGGACTGAAGGCCACGGTGCTCACGGAGCGCTGCGCATCCAACCGCGCCACCTGCTCGCCCGTGGCCACTTCCCACACGCGCACCGTGTCGTCCGACGCGCCCGACACGAGCCAGCGCCCCGAGGGATGGAACGCCACGCTCAGCACGGACTGCTGGTGCCCCTTGAGCGTGCGGACCTTCTCACCCGTGTTCAGGTCATACAGGTGGATGAGCCAGCCGAGGTTGGCCACCGCCAGCAGCGTGCCATCCGGGCTGAAGGCCACCGACGTCACCTGTCCCTCCTGACGGCGGAACAGGTGCAGGTGCTCTCCCGTCTCCACGTCCCAGACGCGCGCTTCATGCGCCCTGGAGCCCGAGGCCAGTTGCTTGCCATCCGGGCTCCACGAAATCCCGCGCACCTCCATCTCGTGGCCCTCCATCACCCGGAGTTGCTTGCCCGTCGCCACGTCCCAGACGTGGACGTTGTTGCCGTCGGCGTGCGAGCCGTCGGTGTACGAGCCGGTGGCGAGCCGCGTCCCCGTCGCATCGAAGGCCGCGCACAACACCTGGGACTCGTGCCAGAGGTACACGTCGGCACCCTCCAGCGCGCCACGCAGCGGCAGGAGGGACTCCACCCAGGGCGCGCCGCCGGAGGACTCGCGCTGCCGTCGCCACCAAGCCGCGAGCTGGTGGAGGTGCGCCTCCGGGTCGTCCCAGGGGCCCTGGCCCGTGACGGAGAAGTGCCGCGCGGCGTCTGGCGCGTCGTACCAACGCAGCCGGTTGTAGAGGCACTGGAAGATTGCCTCGGGGTGCTCGCGCAGGAAGTCCGCGTCGAGGGTGACGGCCTTGCGCAGCACGCCGAGCGTCCGAGGCCCCACGGTGGGGCCGTCCTCGTGCAGCACGCGCGTGTCCGCGGGCGTCCGGGCGAGCGCGTCGTCGAGCGCGGCGAGCAGCCCGTCCACCCCTTCGGCGTCGATGAGGGCTTCGAGGGTGGAGAGCTCGGTGAGGGATGCGAGGTCTTGGGGCATGGGGGGCCTTCGCCGCGAGGTGCGGGGGGACGCATTCTCGCGGCGACCCTCCGCCGGTTTCAATCGGCGAGTGCCCGGCGCGTCGCAGAGCTGGTGAAGGAGTTGGCCCGGGCCCAGGTGCGCCTCAAGCGAGCCGAGGCCCTGCTGGACCTGTAATAAAAGTATCGGACATGTGTCTCCAATGCGTGACGCTCGGAGCCCCGTCAACCGGGCTCCGAGCGCTCACTGCCTCGGGACTACAGTCGCGGCAGACACGACAGGCCGGGGACAGGCCCTAGTACTACTTGATCAGATGCGCGACGGCCCGAGGGGAGGAGCGCGGGCGTGGATGTGACGGAGGCAGAGCGGGCAATGGCCGATGCGGGCGAGCAGCAGGTGCTGAAGTCGGCGCCGCACCATGGGCAGTGTCCAGTGCGTCCTCTTCCGGGGGGAAAAGCGCTCGACGGAGCGCGAGGAAGCCGTGGGCCACCATGCAGAGGGTGGCGTGGTGGTGAAAGCCGCGCCAGCCGCGTCCCTCGTAGTGGTCCAGTCCCACCTCGCCTTTCATCTCCTGGTAGTCGCGCTCGACGCGCCAGCGCAGCTTCCACAGCCGCACCAGCGTCTTGAGGGGCGTGTTCGCCGGCAACGAGCAGTAGGCCAGCTTCGTCGGAGCCTTTTCCCCTTCAGGCCATTGCGCCAGCAGCCACACTTCTTCCGAGGGCGCCGCACGCTTCGCGTGACGCTCCGCCGTTCGCACCCGCACCGCGGCGAAGCGCGAGGACTGCTCACCCAGGCTGCCTTCGCGCCAACGCACCGTCTTCCATTGCTCCGGGGGCAACTGGCGCACCAGCGCTTCGAGGGGCCACGGCTCCACGCCCGGGGCCACGTAGCCTTGGCGCGGGCGTCCCCGGCGGCCTTCTACCCTGGGCGCGAGCACTGGCTGGGCGCCCGGAGGCCAGGCCGTGTGCGTGCCCGTCACGCCCACCAGGAAGTGCAGTCCGCGCTCGCGCACGCCCTCGCGGAACTCGCGGGCGCTGCCATAGCCCGCGTCCGCCAACACCACGTGCCGCCGCACGCCCCACGCCAGCGCGTCGTCCAACTGCCCCAGCGCGATTTGCCATTTCGTCTGGAACTTCACCGGCGCGGGTACCCCCACCGCCTTGCGACGCGTGCGGCTCTTCGCCCACGCCTCCGGCAGGTACACCCGCAGGGCCACGCAGCCGCTGCCTCGTTCTCCAGCCAGATGCAGGCTGACGGCCACCTGGCAATTCTCGGTGCGGCCCAACGTGCCCGAGTACTGCCGCGCCACGCCCACCGAGTGCTCGCCCTTCTTGGGAAAGCCCGTGTCGTCCACCACGTACGCTTCCACCTCGGGCAACTGCTGCTCCAGCTTCAGTGCCAGCCGGCCCCTCATCTGGGCGTCGCTCCACTCAGACACCGACACGCACTGGTGCAACCGCTGCCGCATGGCTTCCACCTGCGTGGCGTCCTTCACCAGCCGCGCCGCCATCGGCTCGGTGCTCTTGCGCACCCCCTCCAGCAGCAGGCCCGTCAGGTACCACTCCATCGCCCGCCGCCTCTCACTGCGGCCCATCCCCTCCACCATCGACTCCAGGTACTCGCGCAGCTCTTTATCCAGCTTGCGCATCTGTGCAGGGGTCATGACCTCGAACTCGATCACGCCCCTCGACTCGACGCAACTGACTGAGTAGCACCAGGGACTTCCAATTAAACTGATTTTACTGTATTGCCCCCGTTGGGGTCACCGTGAATGGTGAACGTGTAGGGCGTACCTGAGGGGGTACACATGCAACGGATGTCTGGAAGCCCGTGGCTTTGTTTCGCCATGGGCCTTGTGTTGGGGCTGTGGCCTGACCTGGGCTTGGCGCAGCTGGCGCCCACCGGAGGCCACTACGCGGCGCGTGCTTCCGACACCGGCACCTCGCCGGGCTCGGTCAATGCGTCGGGCGGCTACTCGGTCTCCATTCCGCTGGACCTGCCGGGTTCGCGCGGCGGCCTGCCCGTTCCACTGTCCATCGGCAATGGCGCCCGGGGCGTCGGCGCCGTGGGACTCGGCTGGGACGTCCCGCTCTCCTACATCCGCCGGGACATGTCCTTCGCCCACCGCAAGCCGCGGGTTGGCACGGGGGCCCCCACGGGTCGTGAGCAGGTCACCCTCTCCCTGCAGGGACAGACCCTGGAGTTGTTTCCCCAGCAGGTCTCCGCGGGGCCGCCGCAGGTGTTGCACTGGGGCGCGCGCAACGGCGCGTCCGACCTGCTCCTCAAGGAGGTGGACAGCACCTGGGTGATGTACGACGGCGACGGGCGGACCTGGACCTTCACCCAGCCCAACCTCCTCTTCGGTGCGGGCCTCTGGCTGCTGACGTCCATCACCGGCCCGGACAACACCGCCGTCCAGCTCACCTACGACGTCTCCGGCGTCGCCACGCCCGGCGCGGGCGTGGGCTACACCCTCGACCTGCGACAGGTGCTCTACAACAAGCACCCCCAGTCCAACTGCTTCAAGAACGAGCTCACCCTCAACTACGGCGCCCCGGTCTCTTCGCCTCTCTCGCTGTCCCTGCTGGGCACCAACGTCGTCCTGACGCGCGTGCGCACCCTGAGCACCCTGGACGTCTCCAGCCGCGCCACCTGCGCCAGCTCCCCCCAGCGGCTTCGCACCTATACCTTCGCCTACCAGCCCGACGCCGACACGCGGCAGCCCCGCCTCGTCTCCGTCTCCATGCTCGGGCGCCAGGGCACCGCGGAGCAGTCCGTCGCGCTCCCCGTCGCCTCCTTCACCTACGGCGTCGCCACCACCAGCGGCGCCCTCACCTATGCCAGGTCCGCTTCCATCCCGCTCCCCTCCGGCGTGGACTCCACGAAGCTCTCCAGCACCGGACGCGACGGCACCTTCCTGCCGCCGCTCACCTCCGAGGTCGGCTCCGCCACCTGGCAGAGCCTCACCGACGTCACCGGCGACGGCCTGCCCGACTTCGTCTACGCCAAGGGCGGCAAGCTCTGGGTCGCCCTCAACAAGCCCAACGCCTCTGGCGCCACCACCCTGGGCACCGTCAACGCCCAGCTCGCCGACGCCACCTTCGCTTCGGGCCCCTTCGAGTCGAGGAGCGCCACGGAGGTGCGCTTCCCCGGCAACCCCGCGGCCAACGGCAAGGACCGCGTCTGGCGTCAGGCCTTCGACATCAATAGCGACGGCCGCATCGACTTCATCGACGCCGGCGAGTCCCCGTACAAATGGGTCATCTACCTCAACACACCCGGCACCGGCCCCACGGGCATCCAGTGGCAGCGCCGCTCGTATTCCATCTCCGCCCTCTACAACCACCTCGTCGGTCTGGGCCACTCCCTCAGCAATGGCTACCTGCCTCTGTCCAGCCGCTTCAGCGGCCGTGATCACAAGAGGCGCCTGACCTGGAAGTGGAACGCCGGCATCACGCAATGGGAGCTCTACCCCCAGGGCTACCCGAACGGCGCCACGCCCGCCCTGGGCACGGTTTCGGATGCGCAGCCGGAGAAGACCTATACGGAATGGGAGGTGACGGACATCAACGGCGACGGCTTCCTGGAGTTCGTCTTCAACTCCTCGCCCGTCACCGTGTATTTCAACCCGCCGGGCGCCAATGGCACCGTGCCCAATCAAGTCATCTGGGGCGACTTCTCCGTCGACATGCGGCCCACCGCGCTCGGCGCGAACGAGGTCCAGGCCTTCTTCAATACCTATGGCGTGATGATCTCCGACGGCGTCACCGGCTTCTCCTCGCCCGTCACGCTCAAGTCGAACGCCGCCTGCGGCGTGGGCCTGTGGGTCACGACCAGCGACTCCCAGCTCGTCAAGTGCGGCCTCGCCGACGTCAACGGCGACGGCCTCCTCGACCGCGTGGAGGACTCCACGGTCTCGCTTGGCACCGGCAGCGGCTTCAGCGTCGCGACCCTGACGCTGCCGGGCTCCCTGTCCGTGCAGGAGAACGCCCAGGAGCGCATCTGCACCTGGCCCAATCCGGATCCTCCCTTGAGCACCCCCTACGGCTCCGGCCAGACCCAGGGGCTTCGCGACCTGACCGGCGACGGCATCCCCGACTACGTGGCCAGCGGCATCGTCAATTCGACCGTGCAATGGACCGTCGCCGTCGGCACCGGCGCGGGCTTCGCCCCGGCCGTGAACATCAGCGTGGTGGGAAGCGCCTTCTCCCTCTCCAACCAGACGGAGCGCTGCGACGGCCTGACGTCCAACACCACCAGCGGTCTCTATGACCTCAACGGCGACGGCAAGCCCGAGGTCGTCCGCCTCAACGGCACCAACCTGGACATCTACCAGCTCTCCGGCGGCACCCGCCCCGGCAAGCCCGAGGCCGGTCGGATCATCCGCGTGGGCAACAACCACGGCGCCCTCACCACCGTCGCCTGGCGCTCCGCCAAGGAGGATGGCACCACGAAGCACCAGGTGCCCTTCCCCGAAGTCGTCGTCTCCTCCGTGGTGACCGTTGGCGGCCTGGGCCTGGGCGGCACGCTGGCGGAGACCCGCTACGCCTACGGCGGCGCGGAGCTCGTCTACGACTCCGCGCTCCACACCTTCACGATGCCCGCCTATCAGCGCTCGGTGACCCTGAGCACCGTCACCGTCCTGGGCAAGAGCGAGGGCTACGCCACCCTCACGGACACCTACCCCCAGCCCGCCTTCGACAACACCTCCCCGGCCGTGCGCTTCGCCCGCTCCCTGCTGACGGGCAAGGTGCGCGACGTCACCACCGTCACCAGCTCCAGCCTGGACCCCTGGACGCTGCTGGCCACCGACCTGCCCACCTACGCCGGCCGGCTGAAGAGCACGCACGTCGAATGGGGCACGAAGTACTTCCCGGAGCCCGTCCCCGCCGGTACGCCCAACGAGGGCCTGGACTGCTTCGAGCTGGCCCATCCGCTCGACTTCCAGGCCTCGTACCTCGTCGTCAACGGCGGGTACGACGCCTGCCGCGCGCACGGCTTCGCCTACGAGCGCGTCACCGACACCTGGCGCGGCAGCGCGGCGCCGCCCTCCACGGCCAACGTGGTCACCCGTTCGGAGGCGACGGACGTGGACGACTTCGGCCGGTTCCTCAACGTCAAGCACGCCAACGACGTCTACCGGACCGACGACGACCTCTGCGTGGAGACGAAGTACGCCACGCCCACCGGCACGGGCGCTGTTCCTCGGGTGCTCCACGCGCCCAGGAGCCGACGCTACTGGACGTGCGACAAGACGCCCTATGTGACGTACGCCTCCGAGTCCTGGCTGTACGACGGCCTGGCCTCCGGCAGCGTCTCCCTGGGCCACCTCACCTCGCACCTGCGCGACCGGCGCGACCTCACCACCGGCGCGCTCCTGAACACGGTGACCGAGTACACCACCGACTACGATGCCGCTGGCAACCCCGCCACCGTCTCCCGCGTGCGCGAGGACGGCGCCACGCGCACCGTGAAGCTCATCCATGACGAGTTCGGGCTCGCGCCGATGGAAGAGCGGGTGGACGCCACGGGCCTGCCGACGCTCACCACCACCCTCCAGCGCGACCCGCTCAGCCTCGAGGCACTGCTCACGACCGACCCCAACCAGACCCGGTACGGCGTGGACCGGGACGGCTACGGGCGCAGGGTGCGCGCCACCGTGCAACCCCTGGATGGCGCCCTGGGGGTGATGTCCACCACGAGCTACCTGGGCTTCGCCGGAGCGGATCCGCTCGGCCGTCGCGTGGTGAGCAAGACCTTCACCGACCCCGTCCCTCCCGGCACCGAGGGCAGCGCCCTGGGCCATACCAGCACCACGTTCCTGGACGAGCTGGGCCGCACCCGCCGCACCGAATCCCCCCTGGGCAGCGACTACGGCACCGAGGTGATGATCAGCGGCGAGCGCACCTACGACGACCTGGGACGGGTGGTGTTCGAAGCGGACCCCCATCCCGCGTCGCAGAACGCCGCGACCGCCTACGGCACCAGCTCCTTCTTCAACCTGGATGGCACCCCGTCGTGCACCGTCCGGGGCAACGGCCCGCAGGCGTACACCGCCACGCCGAACCTGGGCACCGAGCTGCTTCCCACCTGCTACTCGCGCACGTTCGCGAACCACCTGGAGACCGTGTCCCTCCGGGACGCCGCGGCCCTGAGCGCCACCGCGCCCCAGGTGAACGTGGTGCGCTCCTCCACCCTGACGGCGGTGGGCCGGGTGCTGTCGCGGTCGACGACGAGATCCGGCACCCCGCTGGAGCACGCCACCTTCACCCATGACCGGCTGGGCCAGATGACCGGCATGACCCGCTACCTGGATCCCGTGGGACTCACGGGCCCGGTGACGTCGTCGTGGGTCCAGGACTCCTTCGGCCAGCGCCTCTCATGGCAGGAGCCGGACAGCGCTCCGCGGACGATGCGCTACAGCGACTGGGGCGAGCCCCTGGAGGTGAAGTGGACCGAGTCCATCACGGCCCCCACCGGCGAGCGCAGCCAGGTCTCCCAATACGACGCCCAGAGCCGTGTCACGCACACGGAGGAGCGCACCCGGGGCGTGACGGAGCAGGACACCGTCCACGACTTCCTCTACGACTTCGGCGGCAGCCCCACGTCCCTCGTCACCCCGACGAACGTCCTGGGACGGCTGGCGCGGACGAAGTCACCGCTGGGCGAGGTCTTCTACAGCTACGACCCCTTTGGCCAGGTCAACGCCCGCGTCTACACCGACGCGAAGGACACGTACTACGTGGAGAAGGCCGACCGGCACGCGGACGGCACGCTCGATACCTTCACGCTCCAGCTGCCCGACAACGGCTACGAGAAGGAGATGGCCTGGTATGCCTATGACACGGCCCAGCGGCTCATGTACGTCAAGTTCGAGGACCCGGGCACCAGCCGGGAACTCTACGTGGCGAAGTCCATCGACGCGTTCGGCCGGGTGCGCAATGCCATCCACGGCGGCGTGGTGGAGTTCGTAGGAGACTACGCCGACACGGGGCGCCGCATGACGCGCGGCATGACGCTCAGCTCCAGCTACGGCTCCCGCAGCGTCGGCATCGCCTCCTACGACGCCGTGGGCCGTGAGCTGGTGCGCACGGAGACGGTCAACGGCGCCTCCGTCGGGGTGAAGACAAACAATTATTACGACGCGCTCGGGAGGCTCGCGACCTCCAAGCGAGCCCAGGGCGGCACCTCGCTTGGGGACTGGCAGTACACCTACGACGCCCTGGGCAACGTCCTCACGCAGAGCGACCTGCTGGGCTCCGCTGACGCCGCCATGAGCTACGGCACCGTGGACCGCGACCGGCTCTGCCGCATCGGCTATGGCAACGGCGGGCTGGGCGGCACCGCGTGCAATGTCACCCATGACAGCTCCGGCAATGTGCTCAGCCAGCCCACGCGCACCGGCCTGCGCAATCTGTCCTATCTGCCCTCTGGCGACGTGCGCTCCATCTCCGCTCCGGAGGGCACCGCCACCTTCCGCTCCGGCCCCCTGGGCACCCTGCGGGAGCTGGACCTGCGCGTCGGTGGCAAGGACGCCCGGCACGAGTGGAAGTTCGGCGACTTCCTGGAGTTGAAGGAGCAGGTCATCGGCGGCAAGTCCACCCAGGTCCTCTCCCGCCACATCCCGGGTCCGGACGGCATCGTCGCCACCCGGCGGGGCCTCAAGAAGAACGACTGGGTCTTCCCCTTCGGAGAGCTGCGCGGTGCGCGTTACTCCGCCGACACCAACGGGCAGATCATCCAGGACGTGGACTACCAGCCGTTCGGCGAGGCGAAGTCCAGCGGCTCCGTGGCCCCGGGCGCCCTGCTCTACTCCAGTGCCCAGTGGAATGGCGGTGAGGCCCTGGAGTCACTGGGCGTGTCGCAGCTGGGCGCGCGCATCTATGACCCGGTCATCGGCCGCTTCCTCGGCCGCGACCCCCTCCTCGTGGTCCGCACCGCGGCCACCACCCATCCCTACGCCTTCTCGATGAACGACCCGGTCAACCGCGCCGACCCGACGGGCATGGATTCGGGGTGCATGGGCCAGGAGTGCCGGGGTCCTTCGGGCGGTGGCTTCCCGGACCAGCCGGGCGGCGGCGGCGGCCCCAGTACCATCAACAACCCGGGGCTGTACTTCCCCTCCGCGGGAGCGTCCGGCGGCGGAGCCGACCCCCAGGCGGCCGTCCGGCCCATCGCCTCCACGGCGTCGTTCTCCCAGGGGCCCCGCACCGCGCAGGGGGTCTCGCTGATGATCATGGTCCACACGGCCACCGGCATCGCCATGGACAACTCGTTCAACTTCGACGCGCTCGCGGCGTCGGGCGCCACGGTCGAGGAGACGATCAACCGGGTCGTGAACTCGCAGCAGGGCGCGGAGGCCATCGCCACCCAGGAGAACGGGTGGTTCGACCGGTGGTCGAGCTTCTCGCAGGGCATCGGCGATTCGCTCCTGTTCTGGTGCCCGGGCTGCACGGAGAACATGCGCAACAGCTGGGGCATCACCTCCGGCGGGGACAGTTGGCACTACGCGTGGGGAAGCGTCACCGGCATCATTGGAATGCTCATCACCCCGTCGCCGACGATGGTCATCAGGCCGCCCAAGGTCGACGTGGCCGCGGATCTCAGGCAGTTCGTCCGCATCAATGAGTTCAACCCGTCGCTCTGCAGGACCAACTGCTCGAGCGTGGTGACCGCCGTCGACTCCACGCTCGCGGGGACCCCGAGGATCGCTGTCGCCGGCCCGAAGACCGCGCTCACGGTCCTGGAGGGGCAGTTCGGCGGTTCGTTCGAGAGCATCGCGGGAAGGCAGGCCATCGAGAAGACCGTGACGGCCTGGGGTCCGGGCAGCCGCGGGATCGTGGCCGGGAGGCTCGCGGCCAACGAGCAGACGGGGCATGTCTTCAACGTCATCAACAAGGATGGCCGGGTCTATTTCATCGACGCCCAGATCCCCTGGAAGCCCAACGTCGTGGACTGGAAGAGCTACGACGGGTTCATGCTGATGCGGACGAACTGAGCTTCCTGTGATGCAGGGTGGAGGCACCGTCCTCCACCCTGCCCCGTTCCTGGCGGTCGCTGCCCACTTCCCGTCAGCCGGCTGCCCACAGGTCCCGGGCAGTTGGCGCGACGTGCGAGGGCCCCCAACCTTCCGGACGCTTCACATGGGTGGAGCGGCCGTCTGGATTGGTGTGGGCGTGGGCGTGGGCGTGAGGGGGGCGGGGCCGATGGAATTGTTTCCCATCCATTTGCTGTTCATCGTGGTCCTGATGAACCGCTACATCCTGGGCCCCTTCTTGCGGCGCCTGAAGGGGAAGCGGTTCGAACGGGTGGACGACACGTACCGTCCCCGGGTCGCGATCGTCGTTCCACTCTTCAACGAAGGCGAAGGCATCTTCCACACGGTGCGCGCGCTGCTGGAGCAGGACTACCCGCGCGAGCTGCTGGAGATCATCGTCGTGGATGACTGCTCCCGGGACGACAGTATCGCCTGGGCGAACAAGGCCGCCGAAGGGCACCCCAACGTCCGGGTGATGCGCAACCCGGAGAACATGGGCAAGCGCAAGGGCATCAACCGGGGCGTCCGCGCGGCGGTGGACGCGGAGATCATCGTCTCCGTGGACTCCGACGTGGTGGTGGACAAGAGCGCGGTGCGCCAGCTCATCCGCCGCTTCGTCCACCCGAACGTCGCGGCCGTGGGCGGTCGCACCTTCGTCACCAACCGTCATCAGAACTGGATGACGCGGATGATCGAGATCAAGTTCCACTTCGCCCAGCAGTGGCTGAAGGACCTGGAGCGCTCGTTCCGCCAGGTGATGTGCCTGTCCGGCTGCCTGACGGCCTACCGGCGCCACGTGCTGCTCCAGTTGGAGCCCATCCTGGAGGCGCGCGCCATCGCGGGCGTCCCCATCAAGTACGGCGAGGACCGCTTCCTCACGCGGCAGATCGTCAAGCACGACTACGAGACCGTCTACACGCTGGACGCGTTCTGCTTCACCGCGGCGCCCTCCACGCTGTCGGGCTACTTCTCCCAGCAACTGCGGTGGCGGCGCTCCAACCTGGTGGACCTGCTCTCCGGCCTGTCGCACGCGTGGCGCCTGCACCCGGTCATCACGGTGCACTACGTGTCGCAGCTGGCGCTGCTGTTGTCCTATCCCGTGGTCATCGTCCACAACCTCCTCAACGGAGAGTTCTGGGACATCCTCGCGTTCCACTTCCTGGTGATTGGCCTGCTGGGCTTCATCTACCGGATGGAGACGCGCCACCTTCCCGAGGACCGGCGCGTGCCCGGGGCGAGCTTCCTGCCCATGGCCCTGCTGATGCCGGTGACGTACGCGCTGTTCACCCCGCTGGCGCTGCTGACACTCGATTCTGGAAGTTGGGAGACGCGTGGCAGTCCCACGACCTCCCCCGCTGCCTCCCCCGCCCCCGCGAAGCTCACCACCACCACCGCAGGCGAGGGAACCCCGTCATGAACCAGCAGGTCGCCAACCGGCTGAACGCGCTCGCGGTGTCCGCCTACAAGATCATGGGGTCGGTGCTGCTGGCGTTGATCCTCGTGGGGCTCTTGTCCTTCCTGTCGGTGCAGGGCTTCTTCCTGTCCAGCAAGAGCTGGGTGACGCCCACCATCCTGTCGCCCACCGACCCCAACGTCCTGCAACTCAACGCGCAGGCGGCGCAGCAGGAGTCCGAACGCGACGCGCTCCAGGCGAAGCGACGGGAAGTGGCCAACCGCCTCCAGGAGGCCGAGCGCATCCTGAGCGCGGAGCGGTCCTTCCAGCAGCGCTTCGTCGTGGCCCTCAAGGGTGAGCAGACCTCCCGCGACCGGCTGACCCGGAGGCTGTCCGCGCTGCGCCAGGAGTACCTGCGCGCGGGCGGGGAGATCGCCGAATCCAACCGTGCGTACAGCGGCCTGGCGCGCACGCGCACGAGCGCGCTCTACGGCGCGAAGCTGATGGAGCGCGAGGGCGTGCTCACCATGAACCACCACCTGGCGCAGATGGCGCAGAGCAACCTTTCGCTCGCGCAGGAGACGGTGGACCTGGACATGCGGCTGGACACCCTCAAGCGCGAGCGCGAGGGGCTCACCGCCGCGGAGAACGGCCTGGGCAAGGACCCCACGGCCGAGGGCCTGACGACGGACACGCTGCTCCTGGAGCGCGAATACACGCAGTCGGTGCTGGAGCAGGCAAGAGCGGAGGCACAGCGCAAGAGCCTGGAGGCGGACCTTCATGCGCTGGACGACAGCCTGCGCCGCTTCGACCAGTTGCTGTTGGTGGTGCATGAGTCGCCGTACCTGAAGGCCGTGGAGAAGAACCTCACCGTGGCCTTCGTGCCGTACGAGAACCTGCCCAACGCACGCGAGGGCACCTCGCTCTACGCGTGCGCCCTCAAGGTCGTGTGGTGCCGCGAGGTGGGCGTGGTGGGGCCGGTGCTGGAGGGAGAGGTCTCCCAACAGCACCCCATCCGCCAGTACCACCAGCGCGGCGTGATGGTGGAACTCCAGCTTCGGGACGCGCCGAGCGCGCGGGAGGCGCTGCTGCACCTGGGCCGACCTCCCCTGATGTTGTGAGTCCCCCCGGGAGTCTGGAAATGGAGCGGCGGATGCGGAGAACCCTCGCATGTGGGGTCCTGGTGGGGATGTGGACGGGCGCGGCCCTGGCGGAGGAAGCGGTGGGCGACGTGCGGTCCCGGAGCGATCCCGCCCGGGGCTACTGCGAGCGCGTGCGGGGCACGTCGCGCGCGGAGGCCGCGTTGGAGTTCGCGCCGGAGGTGTTCGCCAGCATCGGCGCGGTGAACGCGGGCGACGCGCAGGGGGGCTCCGACGAGACGCCCCTGGGGTCGCCCAAGCTGCGGCTGACCGCGGGGCTGGGCTACGACTTCGTGGGCATCTACCGGGGCCGCACGCGGCGATCGCGCGCGGAGGCGGAGTGCCGCCGCTATCAGGCGCTCGCCGCGCTCCAGGGCGCCGTGCAGCAGGGGGCGAGGCTGGGGGAGACGGCGGCGCTGCAGGCCCGCGCGCGGGCCCTGGCGGAGTCCCTGCCCCGCGCGGAGACGCTGGTGACCGCGCTGCGCGACGAGCTGCGCGACGGCGGCGCCACGCTGGAGGAGCTCAACGCGGTGCAGGTGCGGTTGGATCATCTGCGCACGATGGCCCGCGACACCGAACAGGCGCAGGCGCGGATGGCCCTGGAGCCCGCGCTGGCGGAGGGCCAGGATCTGGGCGCGCTGCTGATGGCCTTCGAGTCCGCGGATGATCAGGTGGAGGCCCTGTCCGGAGGGTTGCGCAAGGCGAGTGCGTGGCGGCTGAGCGTGCGCGGTGGTTACGACGAGGTCTTCGACGTGGACCAGGACACGCCCCTCTTCGGGCAGCTCACGCTGGGCTACAACCTGGGCAACCTCTGGCAGGGCCGGGCCAACGCCCAGGCGCGTGAGGGCCGCCGGCAGGAGACGCGCGACGCGGTGGAGGGCGCGCCCCGGCAGGTGCGCCAGTTGCTGGGCGAGCTGCGCATCACGGAGCAGGGCGAACAACAGCGGCTGCGCGAGGTCTCCACGCTGGTGTCGGACCTGGAGGGGCAGCTGCGCGAGGTGGAGCAACTGGAGACGCGGCAGGTGCGCCGCTTCCGGGACTACCTGCTGTTGGAGCTGGCGCGCCTCAAGGCGGAGCAGGCGTACCTGGGGGCGCATCTGAAGACACTGCAATCACTGCTCGGCGGGGTGAAGTCATGAGCGAGGAGCGCCGTCGGTGGATGATCGCGCTGGGGTCGTCGGCCGTGTTGATCCTCTGGGCGGGCGTCCTGCTCCTGAGCCAGGGTGCCGGTAACGGCTCCCGCGACAGCGTGATGGAACCCACCGCCGTGTCCGCGCCCCCGACGGCCCTGCCTCCGCCCACGGAGGGCCTGGAGCCCATTGCCCTGGAGCGACTCCAGATCACCCAGGGGAAGGTGCTGGAGGTGCAGAAGGCCGCCCTGGGTGGGACGCGCTTCGGCATCGAGGTCCCGCGTCAGCGCGCTGTTTCTCCGGAGACCACGGGCGACGACGTGGGGCTGCGCTTCACCTGGCTGGGCATCACCGACCCGGTGATTCCGCTGGCCTCCGGCGTGGAGCGCCAGCAGGTGGGCCTCAAGCTGCGCGCGATGGACGGCTGCAATGTCATCTACGCCATGTGGCGCATCGCGCCGTCAGCGGGCATCGTCGTCAACTTCAAACACAACCCGGATGAACATGAGAGCGGCGAGTGCGGCAACGGCGGCTACATCACCGTCCGGCCGCGCTTCATGGAGCCCCTGGACAGGCTGGCGCAGGGTGAGCCGCACGTGATGCGAGCCCGCATCGACGCGGATGTGTTGACCGTATACGTGGACGGCAAACGCGTCTGGGAGGGAGTGCTGCCCCCTGATGCCCTCACCCTGGAGGGGCCCGCCGGCATGCGCACGGACAACGCTCGCGTGCGCTTCGAATTGCTCGTGCCTGGGGAGGCCGGGACCGCCTCGCGGCGCTGAAGCCCCCTGTCTCCGACAACGCTCGCAGGGGGTCGATTGGCCGTCCGCCCCCTTGCATGAAGCATCCGGGCATGGGTTGCTTGAGCCCTGATGCAAGACCGCGAACCGCTGGCCTCGCCGCCCCGTCCCCCGCATGGCCTGGAGGCGCTGGAAGATGCCCTCCGGCGCGACCTGGACATCCTCTCCTACCCTGCCCGCAGTTGGGTGCCCCCGCGCTCCACGCCGGACGGCCGCCGCATCCTGGACGTGCTCATCGTCGGCGGAGGCCAGAGCGGGCTGGGCGCCGCTTTCGGGCTGATGCGCGAGCGGGTGACCCACGTCCTGGTGCTGGATGACGGCAAGGACGGCTTCCACGGCCCGTGGAAGACCTTCGCGCGGATGATCACCCTGCGCACGCCCAAGTACCTGACGGGCCCCGACTACAACATCCCCAACCTCTCCTTCCGCTCCTGGTACGAGGCGCAACACGGCGAAGAGGGCTTCCGCCAGGTGGCCCTCATCCCGAAGGAGCTGTGGGCGGACTACCTGCTCTGGTACCGCCGCGTCCTGGCCATTCCCATCCGCTGCGGCACCCGGGCCGGCGCCCTGCGCTGGCGCGCGGACCTGGACTGCTTCGAGGTCCCCGTCACCCACGCCGGTGAAACGGAGACCCTGCTCGCGCGCAAGGTGGTGCTGGCCACCGGCATCGACGGCTCCGGCCGCTGGGAGGCCCCTCCGGAAGTGCAGCCCCTGCCCCGCTCGCTGTGGGCGCACACGCACGACCCCATCGACTTCGAGGCGCTGCGCGGCAAGCGCATTGGCGTGCTCGGCGCGGGGGCCTCCGCGTTCGACAACGCCTCCGTGGCGCTGGAGACGGGCGCGGGCCGGGTGGACCTGTTCTACCGGCGCAAGAAGCTGCCCAACGTCAATCCCTACCGGTGGGCGGAGTTCGTGGGCTTCCTGCGCCACCACGCCGACCTGCCCGACAAGGATCGCTGGCGCTTCATCCGGCAGATCATCGAGATGGGACAGCTCCCCCCCAAGGACACCTTCGAGCGCGCACGCCGCTCCTCCGCCTTCCACCTGCACGCGGAGAGCCCCTGGGTGGAGGTGAAGCAACAGGACGGTCAGGCCGTCGTGCGCACCCCGCACGGCACGCACACGTTCGACTTCCTCATCATCGCGTCGGGCTTCACCACCGACCTGTCGATGCGGCCGGAGCTGGCACAGCTGCACCCGCACATCGCGCTGTGGAAGGACCGCTTCACGCCGCCGGAGAATGAGCGACACGCGGACCTGCTGCGCCACCCGTACCTGGGCCCCTCCTTCGAGTTCCAGGAGAAGGAGCCCGGCACCGCGCCGTGGATCCACGGAGTGTTCAACTACACGTTCGGGTGCCTGCTCTCGCTGGGCTTCGGCGGCGCGAGCATCTCCGGCATGAAGTACAGCCTCCCTCGACTGGTGGGCGGCATCACCCGCCAGCTCTACACCGACGACAGCGAGCAGCACTTCCGGGCGCTCGCCGACTACGCCATGACGGAGTTCGAGCCGTGAGCACCTCCCTGACCGTGTTTCGCAGCGAGCGAGTGGTGACGCCCGAAGGCATCCGCGCCGCCGCGGTGGTGGTGCGCGACGGGCGCATCGAAGGCATCGACGCCACGGTGGACGTGCCGCGCGGCGCCCAGGTGGTGGACGTGGGGAGCGACGCGCTCCTGCCCGGCATCGTGGACAGCCACGCGCACATCAACGAGCCCGGCCGCACCGACTGGGAAGGCTTCGCCACGGCGACCGCTGCTGCGGCCGCGGGCGGCATCACCACCGTCGTGGACATGCCGCTCAACTCCATCCCGGCGACCACGTCCCTGGCCGCGCTGCGCACCAAGGCCGAGGCTGCGTCGGGACAGTGCGCCATCGACTACGGCCTGTGGGGCGGCGTCATCCCCGGCAACTCGGGCGAGCTCCAGGCGATGGTCGACGCGGGCGCCCCCGGCTTCAAGGCGTTCCTGGTGCACTCGGGCGTGGACGAGTTCCCCGCCGCCACGCGCGACGTGCTGGACGTGGCCATGCCCCTCCTGGCGAAGGCCGGCGTGCCCCTGCTGGTGCACGCGGAGCTGACGGACCACGAGCCGCCCTTCGCCGGGGACGTGCGCGCCTACGCCAGCTATCTGGCCTCGCGCCCGGCCGCATGGGAGGTGGACGCCATCCGGATGATGATCGACCTGTGCCGCAAGCACCGGGCGCCGGTGCACATCGTCCACCTGTCGGCGGCGGACGCTCTGGACGACATCGCGAAGGCGAAGGCGGAAGGCCTGCCCTTCACGGTGGAGACGTGCCCGCACTACCTGACCTTCAGCGCGGAGGAGATTGAAGCCGGCGCCACGCACTTCAAGTGCGCCCCGCCCATCCGCGAAGCGGAGAACCGCGAGCGGCTGTGGCGCGCGGTGGCAAGCGGCCTCATCGACCTGGTGGTCTCCGACCATTCGCCCTGCACGCCCGCGCTCAAGAAGCTGGAGGCCGGGGACTTCTCCGGCGCCTGGGGCGGCATCGCCGGGTTGCAGCTGAGCGTGTCCGCGGTGTGGACGGGCATGCGCGCCCACGGCCTGGGGCTGAACGTGCTGGTGGAGCGGATGGCTCGACGCACCGCGAAACTGGCGGGATTGTCGGAACGCAAAGGAGCCATCCAGGTGGGACGGGACGCGGACTTCGTCGTCTTCGCCCCGGAGACGCGCTTCAAGGTGGCCCCGGAGGACATCCGGCACCGGCACCGGCTGACGCCCTACGCGGGACGCGAGCTGGAAGGCCGGGTGTTGAGGACATACCTGCGCGGCCAGCGTATCTTCGACGCCACCGAGGGACTGACGGGCCCGCGCATCGGCCAGTGGCTGCCGCGCGGCTGAGCCGCCCCGTCCAGGAGAGGAACACCGATGCAAGCCGAAGCACCCGGGGCGATGCACGTCGCATTCGCCGACCTGATTGACCTGGCCGCCGCGAAGGTGGGCGGCAAGGCCCTGCTGGCCAACGACGAATTCTTCGCGCCCAAGGAAGCGATGCTGGAGCCCGGGCGCGGCGTCTTCATCGCGGACAAGTACACCGAGCGCGGCAAGTGGATGGACGGCTGGGAGACGCGCCGCAAGCGCGTGCCCGGCTACGACTGGTGCATCGTGAAGCTGGGCCTGCCCGGCGCCATCCACGGCATCGACGTGGACACCAATCACTTCATCGGCAACTTCCCCGAGTACGCCTCCCTGGAGGCGTGCGAGGTGGAGGGAGAGCCCTCCGCGGAGTCGCTGGCGGAGGACGTGTCGCGCTGGACGGAGCTGGTGCCCCGCTCGCGCCTGCGCGGCGGCTCTCGCAACCTGTTCGCGGTGGCCAACGAGCGGAGATTCACGCACGTTCGCCTCAACATCTTCCCGGACGGTGGCGTCGCGCGCCTGCGCGTGCACGGCATGGTGCTGCCGGACTGGCACGCGCTGAAGAAGGCGGGCCTCGTGGACCTGGCCGCGGCGGCGAACGGCGGCTCCGTCGTCACGTGCAATGATCAGTTCTTCGGCACGAAGGACAACCTCATCTTCCCGGGCCGCGCGGCCAACATGGGCGAGGGCTGGGAGACGCGCCGCAAGCGCGTGCCGGGCTTCGACTGGATCGTCGTGAAGCTGGCCACGCCCGGCACCCTGCGCCGCGCGGAGGTGGACACCCACTACTTCAAGGGCAACTTCCCGGACCGCTGCTCGCTGGAGGGCATCCACCTGGAGGAGCCGCTGCTGGACTTCGCCAACGCCACGCACCTCAAGTGGAAGGAGCTGCTGCCGCAGTCCAAGCTCCAGGCGGACCACTGCCACGTGTTCGAGAAGGAGTTGAAGGACGTGGGCCCCATCACCCACGTGCGCCTCAACATCTTCCCGGACGGCGGCGTCAGCCGGCTGCGTCTCTTCGGGGAGACAGCGTGACCACCGGGCTGGAGCGCCTGAACACCGCGACGACGGAGGATGCCACCCAGGCGCTCACCCGCTGCTGCGGCAGCCGGCGCTGGGTGGAGGCGATGCTCGCCGTCCGCCCGTTCCGCGACGCGGAGCACCTGTACGCGGAGGCCGCCACCGCCTGGGAGCACACCGGGCCGGAGGACTGGAAGGAGGCCTTCACGCACCACCCGCGCATCGGGGATGTCTCCAAGCTGCGGGAGAAGTACGCCTCCACCGCGCAGTGGTCGTCACAGGAACAGCAGGGCGTGGCCGCCGCGGACGAGCGCGTGCTGGAGGCCCTGGCCCAGGGCAACCGCGATTATGAAGCCCGCTACGGCTTCATCTTCCTGGTGTGCGCCACCGGGAAGAGCGCGGCGGAGATGCTCGCGCTGCTCCAGGGCCGCATGAACAACACCTCTGACGCGGAGCTCCGGATCGCCGCGGCGGAGCACGCGAAGATCACCCGCATCCGACTGGAGAAGCTCCTCGCGTCATGAGCACGCTCAGCACGCATGTCCTCGACACGAGCACGGGCCGTCCCGCCGAAGGGCTCACCCTCGTCCTGGAAGCCAGGGCCACGGGTGAATCCTTCCTGGAGCTGTCCCGGGGCGTCACCAACGCGGATGGCCGGGTGAAGGACCTGTTGGGCACGGCCTCCAAGCTCGCGCCCGGCGTCTACCGACTCACCTTCGACACCGGGGCCTGGTTCCAGTCCCGGGGCCAGAAGGGCTTCTACCCGTACGTGCAGGTGGTGTTCGAAATCGCCGCCACCGACGAGCACTACCACGTCCCGCTGCTCCTCAGTCCCTACGGCTTCTCCACGTACCGGGGAAGCTGAGGAGCGACGGGCCAGGACTCACGCGCGCGGCGGTTCGACGGGGGCCTTGTCGACGGGAGGCATGTCGGCCGGGACCTTGTCGCCGCCGCGGTCCTTGCGCCCGTGCTCCGGCTTGTCCAGCAGCGGCTCCGCGCAGAGCGAGGCGTTGTTCGTCTTGCAGGCGCCTTCGTTGTGCAGGTCGAACTGCCAGCGATGGCGCGGGCACACCACGTAGCGGCCCTCCTCCACCCAGCCTTCGGACAGGTCCGCGCCCTGGTGCGGGCAGAAGCGCTGGATGGAGAAGCGCTTGCCCCCCGCCTCCACCACGGTGCGCTCCTTGCGGGCTTCCGTGGCGCGGATGCCGTCGCAGAACTCGCGGATGTCCTCCACCTCCACGCCCAGGAAGCCGTGCAGCACGGGTTCGTACACGTCCGGATTGCGGCTCAGGCGCAGGCGGAAGGACAGCAGGAAGTCCTCCCAGTTCAGCTTGCGATCCAACACACGCACGATGTCGCCCGCGCTCACCTTCATCGCGTAGCGCGTGGTGTCTCGCAGCTCCGGCACCTCCTCCACCCGCCGGTGCTTGAAGTCCACGCGCAGCAGCCGCGTGGGTGCCTCCGTCAGCTCCACGTAGAAGGGCATGCCCACCCGGTCATGCAGGTCCAACAGGTCCAGCTTGCGCTGCAGCTCCACGTGCAGGCGGGAGAGGATGTCCTCCACCTCCTCGCGCGGCAGGTCGCGGCGGCGCTCCACGAAGAGGTGCTCCATGTCCTTCGCGTATGTCTCCAGGTACGCCTTGAAGTTGTCCGCCGTCACGCGCTCCGGCACCTGGGAGACGAACTGAAGCGTGCCCGCGTCCAGCACGTCCCCGGGCATGGGCTCCAGGTAGCGCGTGGGCGCGTCCGGCAGGCGCTTCTCCAGGAAGGAGAAGAGGGCCGGCGCGCGCGGGAAGATGTTCACGTCCTCGAAGTTCAGCGCATAGAGCGCCGGGTCCAGGAAGGCCGCCGGGCCCGCCGCGGCCATGTAGGCCCGGGGCTGCACCGCTTCCAGCGCGCGCGACACCGCCTCGAACTTGCTGTCGCGCTTCTTGCGCGAAATCTCCGCGTACGTCTCGCGCGGATACTCGTAGCAGGTGGGGTGCCAGATGGCGCCGGAGAACTGCGCGGAGAAGACGTCGATGGCGCCCTCCTCCGCGATGACCCGCGCCAGCCGATCATGCATCTTGCAGTCGTTGATGTTGAGGAAGCACTGGCCGTCGCCGCGCACCATCACGCCGGAGTCGCGGTTCGTCCCCTGCTCGGAGACGAAGAGCTTGATGTAGCCGCCCTTGATGGGGACTTCACGCGAGTCCTCACACGCGATGACGCGCTTGCAGCCGTACTTCGCGAAGAGCTCCTGCAGCTCCGCGCGCTTGAACTTCGGCACCAGCACGGTGAAGTCGCGCCGGGCCAGCGTGGCCAGGAACTCCGGGTCGAAGTGATCCTTGTGCTCGTGGCTGATGTAGAGGAAGCGCTCCTTGCCCGGCGTCTCCAACATCTCCCGCACGCGCGGCGCCAGGTGGTGGTTGCGCGGCAGTTGCATCCACGCCGAGTCGAAGGCCCCCTGAGGCGTCAACCAGGGATCCATGACGACGAGCGCTCCGGCGGTCTCCACCGCGAAGCCCGCATGACCCAGGAAGGTGATCCGCATGAATGTCATCCCCTCGGTTGTGTGGGAGGCGCTCCAGCAATCGCGCCCCGCGCCCATCGCCTCAGGCGGCAGGTGCCTTGGTGTTTGAGAGGCTGTGAACCCGGGCGGGCCCTGACCACAGGCTTCAAGGTGCGAAAAGGGTGTCGAGCGGCCCACAAGGGCATCGCCATGCGCACAAGAAAGGGAGGGAGGCCGTGTCCTGGGCCCCCCTCCCCTGATGACTACCGGACGCCGGGCCGCGACCGGGCTACGGCTGGATTTCCCGGACGCTCATCCACTTGAAGTCCACGTCGTTGGCGTTGTCCCACCGGAACGTCGCGATGGGGCCACCCCAGGTGATGGGCATCGCCCCCACGGAGCCGCCGCAGTGCTGCGCATCACCGCCCCAGGCCCCCGCGTCCGTCATGTCGTAGACCTTCTTCCAGGTGACCTTGTCGGCGTTCTCGTTGACGTAGAGCTCCAGCTTCACGGCCTCCGCGCCCTTCGGGTCCGGCACGTTGAGCATCACCGCCTTGAAGCCCACCCAGCGGCCCTTCAGCGGCGTGGTGGCGGGCTTGTACTGGCCCTGGTCGTAGGACACGTGCCACGTCTCCTTCTCGAAGCGCACGCGTCCGTCGTAGTGCAGGCCGCCCTTGTAGCTGCTGCCCTCGCAGCCATCATGGTCGTCGTTGTGCTTCCCGCCGCGCGCGTACCACGCGAAGTTGTCCTGGGCGTTGGAGGCCGCGTTGACCTTCACGAAGCCGGTCATCTCGATGTTCTTCCAGTCGTTCGCCGCCTGCATGTAGCCCCGGCTCGCGAGCACGTCCCGGTCATACGTGGCGATCTGCTTCGGGTCGTAGCCCGTGGACGGGTACGCGCTCATGCGCACCTGGGAGCTCTTCATCTTCCAGGAGCCATCCGCGTTGCGGGTGATGGTGCCCTGGGGGTTGAAGCGCGCATCCGCCTTCGCGTCCTCCGCGAGCGCCCACGCCTCTCCGCCCGCCTTCGACGGGTAGAGCATCGTCACGCCAAAGCCATCCACACCGCCAGGCGTGGGGGCGGGGGTGGTGGGCTCGGGGGTGGTGGGCTCTGTCGGAGTGGGAGCGGGCACCGTGGGGTCCGGCGGCGGCTCGGTCTGTGACGGCGTGGGTTCGGGCGTGCCCTCCGGTTCGGGGACCGGGGTGGGAGACGTGGGGAGGCCCGGGGCGGGCGTGGGGGTGGCGACCTCTCCGGTGGGGGTCTGCTCGGGCTCGGGGCTCGCGCCGCAGCCAACAGCATGGAGCGCCAGCAGCAGGGCGCTGGACGTGAAGACGAAGCGGTTGCGCATCAGGAGGGGGTGTCCTTGTGCTGGGGCCACGAGACGGGAGGGCCGCGACACGTCGCCAGCGGCCTCATCCCCACGCCCGGCACCTTGCGCTCGCGTGCCACGGAGGGGCCGAGCGCCTGGCGGGTCTCACTGGCCCGGTGAAAGCGTTCTTGGCCGGGGCTTTTGCAAACCCTGGCGTTCGTGAACACTTCCCATCCTTGCCCCAGCGGTAGCGGCCCCCGATTGCCCGCCTCCCCACGCCTTCCGCCTGCCTGCTTTCGCGATACTTCGCTTTTCCCGAAGCTTCGCGTCCGGATTCCCTATTTGCCGAAGAGTCGCCAGACCCCTATCTGAAGAGGGTTGGCTTTTCAGCCCCCCCTTTCCAGGTGAATGCCTTGGACTCGATACAAACCATTGGAAGCCCCCTCATGTGGGGTGGCTTCATCGCCTTTGTCTTCGCGATGCTCGCGTTGGACCTGGGCGTCTTCCACCGCAAGGCCCACGCGATCAGCTTCAAGGAGGCCGGTGCGTGGAGCGCGGTGTGGGTGAGCCTGGCGCTGACCTTCAACGGCATCCTCTGGTGGCGCTACGGCTCCGGGCCGGGGATGGAGTTCCTCACCGGCTACCTCATCGAGAAGTCGCTCTCCGTCGACAACATCTTCGTCTTCGTCGTCATCTTCTCCGCGATGAAGATCCCGGCGCTCTACCAGCACCGGGTGCTCTTCTGGGGCATCCTGAGCGCGCTGGTGTTGCGCGCGGCGATGATCTTCGCGGGCGTGGCGATGCTGGAGCGCTTCCACTGGCTCATCTACGTCTTCGGCGCGTTCCTCATCCTCACGGGCATCAAGCTCTTCCTCCAGCGCAACGCGGAGGAGCACCCGGAGGACGGCTGGCTCATGCGCACCGCGCGCCGCGTGATTCCCTCCACGCCGAACTTCGACGGGCAGCACTTCCTCACGGTGGAGAACGGCCGCAAGCTGGCGACGCCGCTCCTGATGGCGCTGCTGCTGGTGGAAGCGTCCGACGTGCTCTTCGCGCTGGACTCCATCCCGGCCATCTTCGCCGTGACGCGCGACCCGTTCATCGTCTTCACGTCCAACATCTTCGCCATCCTGGGCCTGCGCTCGCTCTTCTTCCTGATGGCCGGGGCGATGGAGAAGTTCAGCTACCTGAAGGTGGGCCTGTCCGGCGTCCTCATCTTCGTGGGCGCGAAGATGGCGCTGGTGGACGTGGTGCACCTGTCGCCCGCGGTGTCCCTGGGCGTCATCGGGCTGGTGCTGGGCACCAGCATCGTGGCCTCGCTGGTGAAGGCCCGCCACACGCCGCCGCAGGCGCCGACGCCGGACGGCGAGAAGCTCCCGTCCGCGACCAAGGCCTGAGCCGCGTCAGCCTTCTGGAGATTGCGAAGCTGTGGGTCCCATGGGGTGTGGGGCTCCAGGCCCGGGCCCCCGAAGCGCGTGGGGGCTCGGGCTGTTTTTTGTCCGCCGCCGCTCAGTGCGCCCGCGACAGCTCCATGAACTCCAGCCAGGAGCGGACGACGTGCTCGAACTCCTCCAGGGACAGCTCCTGGGAGCGTCCGGGGATGGTCTCCTCACTGTGGATGGAGGCCCGCACGGGGGACAACTCCAGGCTCCACGCGTCGCCGGTGACGTCCCAGCGATCGCGCTTGCCGTAGCGTACGGCGTTGAGGACGCGCAGCATCTTCTGCGCCCGAGCCGGCTCGAAGCCCAGCTCCTGGGCCAGGTAGTCCGCCAGCACGTCGTCCGGAGGAAGGCCGTTCACGACCGCACGACCCTGCTGATCCCACGTGAATCGCAATGTCCTGGGCACGCCCGTGAAGGTGACACAGCGGCTGGATCTTTCCCCAGACCCGCCGGTGTCGATTGCGCCGGAACCCGACACTGGAGGCCCCCTCGCGTGAGGCAGCCGACGGGGACCCCGTCCGGGAACCGCGCGTCAGTGTTGAGAGGTGGAAAAGCGAAAGGCCGTGAGTCCTTGTGGGACTCACGGCCTATTTCGTTTCGAGTGGGCGCAGCAGGGCTTGAACCTGCGACCCCTGCCGTGTGAAGGCAGTGCTCTACCACTGAGCTATGCGCCCGACTTCTGTGTGCCGCCGCGCCCCACCGCTGCGCAACGGACGCGGCGATAAGTGCCATTCGTCCGCGTGGGTGTCAACGCAATTTCTAGGAGGAGCCTTCCGACAGCGCGTCCAGCTTCTCGTCCAGCTCGCGCAGGCGGCGCTTGAGGCCCGCCAGCTGCTTTCCCACGGCCTTGAACTCGCTCTTGGGCGCGAAGTGCAGGGCCTTCATCACCTCGTCCTGCCCCCGGTCGAGCGCCTGCTTGCCGCGCTGGACCTTCCCGATGGCCTGGGCCACCGCCATGGCGCGCTTCTCGTCGCCCATGAGCTTCTCCATGGCCTTGCCGGAGAGTCCCAGTGCCTGCTTCTTCAACGTGTCCCGGATGCCCATGGCGGTGCGGAGTCCTTGGTCAGGTGCCGTCGGGGAACTCGGTCTTCAGGGAGGCGAAGACGCGGTCCGCGATGCCCTTGTAGCGCATGCGTTCGATGAGGGGTTGCAGGTCGCCCTTCATGGAGATGCGGCGCTTGAGCACGGCATCCACGGGATCGAGCGTGCCCAGCAGGAGCTGCTTCCAGACGGAATAGGGCGCGCGCGCCAGGTACACCGGCTCCAGCTCCTCCAGGTCGTCCGGATCCGACAGCACGCGGGCCTTCTCGATGCGGCAGTCCCCGGGGACGACGTGCACCACGAAGGGCTTCGCCAGCTTGCCCGGCTCCGCGTCAATGATGGCCCCGAAGTCGCCCTTCCAGCCCTTGCCGGCCATGGCGCACTCGGGATCCGAGTTGGTGAGCCGGACGGCCTCGTCCAGCCATTCCTTCGACGGAAACTTCGGCATCGCTTCCCCTACCCCCTGCGGAAGATGCTCTTGATGCTGGAGAAGAGGCCCCGGTCGTCATTCGACGCGGTGCTGGTGGAGGGGGCCGCCTGCGCGTTGCGCGCGGACACCTCCAACAGGGCCTTCTTCAACTGCTCCGGCGTGTCGCGCGTGGCCAGGTCCACCTTGCGCAACGTGCCGGTGTTGTCCTCCACCTGCACCTGGAGCAGACACTCCTCGGTGAGGCGGAAATCGATCTTCCGGCCCGCGGATGCGGCCGGCACGCGCACCGTGCCCAGGTACTCGTTGTCCACCATCAGGTCGCTGTCGCCCTGGTAGATATCCAGTTCGATGAAGGGCGAGCCCGCGTCCTTGGGCGGTGGCAGGCGGAAGCTCTTCACCATCGGGATGAGCGAGTTCTTCTCGATGATGCGCTTCACGCGGCCGTTGGGCATCGCGTAGCCAATGGGCATGGACAGCGCGTCCAGCAGCGTCACCGCGTCGATGCTGCCCAGCGAGTCGCCCAGCAGCGCCGCGCCCAGGGCCACGCACTCATCCGGGTGCACGCCCTTGCGCGGGGCCTTGCCGAAGTGGGCCTGGATCTTCTGCTGCACCAGCGGCATGCGGCTCTGGCCGCCGACGAGGATGATCTCGTCGATCTCCGAGCGGGAGATGCCCTTCTCCGCGAGCACGCGGTCGCAGATCTCGAAGGTGCGGTCCACCAGATCGCCCGTGAGGTTGTTCAGATAGTCGCGGGTGAGCGGGATGCGCAGGTCCATCGGCTTGCCCTTGCGCTCTTCGATGTAGGGCAGGTCGATGACGACGTTCGGAATGAGCGTCAGGTCGATCTTCGCCGCCTCGGCGGCGTTCTTGATGCGCTGCAGGGCGATGGGGTGGTCCGCGAGGTCGACCTTCGTCTCGTCGCGGAAGCGCTCCAGCACGTACTCCATGATGCGGTTGTCGAAGTCCGCGCCGCCCAGGAACGTGTCGCCGCCGGTGGCGAGCACCTCGAAGACGTTGCCAGCCAGGTGCAGCACGCTGACGTCGAAGGTGCCGCCGCCCAGGTCATAGACGAGGATCTTCTGATCCAGGCCCCGGTTGAAGCCGTACGCGAGCGCCGCGGCGGTGGGCTCGTTGACGATGCGCTTCACGTCGAAGCCCGCCAGCCGCCCGGCTTCCTTCACCGCGTTGCGCTGGTTGTCGTTGTAGTAGGCCGGGACGGAGATGACGGCCGCGTCGATGGGGCCGCCCAGGAACTGCTCGGCGATGGTCTTCAGCTGCGAGAGCACGAAGCTGGAGATCTGGGGCAGCGAGTACAGCTTGCCGCCCATCGTCACCGCGGCGTCCCCGTTGGGGTCCTCCACGATGTCGTAGGGGAAGTACCCCTTGAGGTCGTCCACCGCCTTCGAATGGAACTTGCGGCCGATGAGCCGCTTGGTGCCCCAGAGCGTGTTCTTGGGGTTGGTCACCATCTGGTCCTTGGCGACGCCGCCGACCAGGAGATCGTTCTTGGAAGAGAGCGCGACCACGGAGGGCAGGATGAGATTGCCGCGATCCGTGGGGACGATCTTCGGGATGCGGTTGCGCACGGACGCCACCAGGGTGTTGGTGGTGCCCAGGTCAATCCCGACGATGCGTGGTCTGTCCGCCATGAAGTTCAGCGAGCGCACGCCAGGGGGAGGCCGCGCCCGTTCTCACTCTCTAGCACGTCGGGCCGTTACGTGCGCGTTTCTAGGCGGATGCTTCCTCCCTGGCTGTAGTTCCGACCGGGCAGCACGCCAAGGGGCCCTGTTGCTGGCCGGGCACCGGGGGTTCGGGACCCGGTTCCAGGGCCCGTCGCCCCTCGGGGCAGGCCCTGCCTAGGGCTCCGGTTCGGGATCCGGTCCCAGCTCCCGGACGCGGATTGGCCCGTCGGGTTCAGGGGGCGGCAGCGTTTCGCACACCGCGTCAGGACCGACGGGCAGCTCGGCCAGGAAGCGCGAGGGGGTCAAGAGGAGGCGTCCGTCCTCCCGGGGCAGCGAGGTGTGGGGGTACACGAGCCAGAGCGCTTCGCGCGCCCGGGTGACGGCGACGTAGAAGAGCCGGCGCTCCTCCTCCTCGTCCTCGGGGCTCCGGGTGGCGAGTGACAACGGGAAGCGCCCGTCCACGAGGCCCAGGACGAAGACGGACCGCCACTCCAGGCCCTTGGCCTGATGGACCGTGGAGAGGGTGAGCACGTCGTCGGGCACTTCGCCATCCAGGGCCGCCTGCGCGGAGAACTCGGCGACCAGGGCGATGTCGGACAGGAAGCGGGGCACATCCTCGAAGCGCCCGGCGAACTCCTGGAGTTGGCGGAGGTCCTGGGCGCGCAGGTCGGCCACTTCGGAGGCGGCCGTGGCGTCCCGCGCCGCGAGCACGTCCGCGAGCAGGGCCCCCGGGCCTCGCGGTCCGCTGGCACAGAGCGTGGTGATGAGGGCCTGGAAGCGCTGGAACCCGGCCTGGGCCTTGCGCGGCACGTGGGCCACGACGTCCGGATGTGTCAGGGCCTCCGACAGGGGCAGCTCCGGGGGCAGCGCTCCCAGGGCGGTCCACAGGTGTTCGGTGCTGGCGGCGCCCACGCCAGAGAGCTTCCGCACGAGCCGCTTGAAGGCCATCTCGTCCGTGCGGTTGTGCACCCATCTCAGGTGCGCGAGCGCGTCCTTGATGTGGGCCTGTTCGAAGAAGCGCACGCCGGAGCGCACCCGGAAGGGCAGGCCGTTTCGTGCCAGCTCCACCTGGAGCTCCAACGAGTGCAGGTGGGCGCGGTAGAGCACCGCCATGGACTCCAGCCGCTGGCCCTGGGCGCGCAGCGCGAGGACGCGCTCGGTGACGAAGGCGGCCTGGCCCCGCACGTCGCGGGTGGGGACGACCTGGGGCATGGGGCCCGGGGCGCCGTCGGACACGAGGGCCTTGGGGAACTGCCGGGTGTTGTGCGCGATGACCGCGTTGGCCATCCGCAGCACCTGGGGCGTGGAGCGGTAGTTGCGCGTGAGCGGGTAGATGCCGCAGCCAGGGTAGCGCTGGGGGAAGTCGATGATGTTGGTGAACTCCGCGCCGCGGAAGCTGTAGATGGACTGGCAGTCGTCGCCCACGACGGTGAGGTTCTTGCGCTCGCCCACGAGCAGGTCCACGAGGTCGCCCTGGAGGCGGTTGGTGTCCTGGTACTCGTCCACGAGCACGCCCTGGAAGCGCGCCGTGAGCTCCGCGCGGATGACGGGATGCTCCTCCAGCAGGCGCTTCAGGTGCGCGAGCAGGTCGTCGTAGTCCATCAGGTGCATCTGCGCCTTGCGCTGCTGGAAGCGGCGGGCGGTGGCGAACACCTCGGGCGCGACGGGGAGCATCTGGGGGCGGCGTTCCACCAGCACCTGGGACACCGGCTGCTGGAGGTTCGTGGCCAGCGAGACCAGATCCAACAGCGCGTCCGGACGCGGGAAGCGCTTGTCGCTGCGCAGCTTGCGCTCGGCGAGGCACGTGGCCATCAGGTCGCGTGAGTCCTCGCGGTCCAACACCGTGAAGGCGGTGGAGAAGCCAATCGCGCCCGCGTGCTCGCGCAGCAGCAGGTGCGCGGCGTGGTGGAAGGTGCCGCCCATGAGCCGGCTTACGTCCGCGAAGCCGCCGGCCAGCTCCTCCACGCGGCGGAGCAGCTCGCGCGCGGCCTTGTTGGTGAACGTGAGCAGCAGCAGCGAGTCCGGGGGAACGCCCCGCTCCAGCATGCGCGCCACGCGGTACGTGAGCGTGCGCGTCTTGCCGGAACCCGCCCCGGCGATGACGAGCACCGGGCCCTCCCCTGCCTCCACCGCCGCGCGCTGCTCGTCGTTGAGCGACGCGTCCAGGTCCAGGCGCGGGGGCGCACTGGAGGGGACGGCGCGGATCAGCGGCGAGGGGGCGGTCATGGGGGGCAGCACTCTAACCGCCGCGACCGGGGGTGCCAGTCCGTCTCAGGGAGGGGTGGATCCAGCCAACCGGGAGGCCGCCACGGCCCGGACCTCCGGAGAAGGATCGCGCTCGCGGGCCAGCTCCAGGAGCAGCACGCCCACGGGCTTCGGCAACTTCGCGTTCGACGCCTGGAGCGCCTCGGTGCGCTCCTTCACGCCCTGGGACAGGCGTTCGGTCACCTGCTGATCCGCGCAGGTGCGGACGCCGGGGTGCTGCTGGCGCAGGATCAATTCCGCGTCCGCGAGCTTCGCCTCGGCGAGGCGCACCGCGTCCTGGGCGGTGCGCTCGAAGGTGGCCAGGTCCTCCGGGAACTCCGTCTTGACGGAGCGGGCGCGGGTGATGGCCTGGGCCGCGAACCGGGCGTCCACCACGGCCGCGCACAACTGCCGGGCAGCCGCGAGCGGAATCCCACCCTCCCCTGACACCGCCTCGTCCCGCGCGGTCGTCTGGGCCCACACCGCGAGCTGCCGGGCCGCCACCGCGGCGGAGAAGGCCTGGTGGCGCTGTTCGCGCAACTGCACCCAGCGCCAGAGCACCACCGGATCCGTGCCGCCGGATTCATAGACGCGCTGGTACTGGCTGGCGGCCTGCTCCAACTGGCCGCTCAGGTCCAGGAGCGCCGCGACGGAGAGGTACAGCTCCGGGCTGCTGGCGCGCTCGCGCAGGGACTCCAGCCGGACGGCGACCTCGTAGCCGGCCACGGGGGCGGGCAGCGCGGTGAGCACCGTGCGCAGCGACGTCATCGCGTTCTGGCGGATCAGCGGGTTGCGCGCCGTGCGCAGCGCCTCCAGGAGCGGATCCACCACGCGCACCGACACGTGCTGCCCCAGCTCCTCGGCCGCCTGCCAGCGGTCCAGCGGATCCGGCGCGACCAGGGCGCGCTTCAGGTCCTCCAGGTCGCGCAGGTAGTGGCCGGCCTGCATCGCGCGGGCGGCGGGCTCCGTGCGGGCCAGGGCACCCTGTTCGGCGCGGGCGCGGGCGAGGCGCGCGGGAAAGCCCGTCAGCTTCGGGCCCAGCGGGTGGAGCTTCACCTTCGCCTCGGCCTCGTCCACGAGCCCGGAGACGAGCAGTCCCTCCACTTCCAACTCCAACAGCCGGACGCGGGCCTCCTCGCGGTGCACGCCCGAGGCGAAGTCGCGCAGGTAGGCGAAGAGCTTCCCGGCGTCGGTGGCCTGGGCGTAGCTCTCGTCGTCCAGCTTCCGCTCCAGCTCATCGCGGGGCGTGCCTTCCGCCTGCCCCTTCAGGAGGGTCACCATGCGCGTCAGGTCGGTCGTGGTGCGCATGTCGCGCGATTCGGCCGCCTGCAGCATCGCCCGGGCCTCGTCCTTGTGGGTGCCGTCGGGGTGCTCCGAGAGGAACTGCCGCCACCCGGCTTCGGTGTCCGCCTGCTTCGCCGCGTTGAAGCGCAGGCCCTCCAGCAGGGACTTCACCACCCGCGTCTGCGGCGCGTCCGGGTACGTCTCCAGGAAGCGCTTGTAGGCGATGACCGAGTGCAGGCGCTTCGCCTCTTCGAACTCCAGCCCTTCTATGCGCCCCTCGGCCGTCGTCGCTTCGGGATCATCCGGGTACTCGCGCAGGAAGTCGCGGTAGGCCTGGACGGTGTTCTGTTCGCTCGCGCGCTCGAAGGACTTGTGCGAGCAACCGGTGGCCAGCAGGAGCAGGGCGAGGGCGCGGCGGAAGGTGGGCATCTCCTCCAGCAATACCCCACCCGCCCCCCGGCGAAAACCCGAGCCGTCCCGCCCGGTTGCCTGGGTGGTTTTTTTGACCACACGGGCCACCGGGGGGAGCCTGTGCCCCAGGACGCTACAGGGAGAGGTGGCCATGAGGCTGGGCGCATGGATGGCGATGCTGGCGATGACGACGGGCTGTGCGACCGGGTCCCCCGTGGGCGGCTGGGTGGCCTCCGAGTCAGTGCGCTACCACTCGGCCTCGCCGCCGGCTTTCCCCCGCGCCGCGCTGTCCGCGTCGGTGACACCGCGTGAGAGCCCCCGCCCCCCGGCCTCCGCCGAGCGTCCCGCGAAGGGCCGTCCGGACACGGGGACGAAGGGCACCTCAGTGGCGAAGGCCCCCGCGGCGAAGGCGCGCCCCGCCGTCACGCCCGCGAAGACGACCGCCGTGAGCCCTGCCCCCGTCGCCAATCCCCGCGAGCGCGTGCTCACCACGGCGCGCGCACTGGTGGGAGGGTCGTCGGTCCAGGTGAACGGCCGGCGCTATCCGGCGGACTGCACGGCGCTCATCGAGGCCACGTATGCGCAGGCGGGCCTGACGTTCCGGGGCACATTGAAGCCTGGGGACAACGGCGTCACCGCGCTCTACCGCTACGCCCGCGCGAATGGCCGCGTGTACACGGAAGGCCGGCCCGTGCCGGGGGACCTGGTGTTCTTCCGCGAGACGTATGATCAGAACCGCGACGGGCGCCGCAACGACGGGCTCACGCACGTGGGCCTCGTGGACAAGGTGGATTCGGATGGCACCGTGACCGTCATCCACCGGGTGAAGCGCGGCGTCGTGCGCTACCGGATGAACCTGGCGCGCCCCCACCTGCCCCGCGATCCGAAGACGGGCGAGGTGCTCAACGACATGCTGCGAAACCCCGGTCCCGGACAGACGCACGTCCTCACCGGGCAGCTCTTCGCCGCGTTCGGCAGCGTGCTGCCCGCTGGCACCGCGAAGCCCGTGGCGGTGGCGGCCCGGTAGCTCCCCTGCCCCGCGCGTCACGAAGAAAGCCCGTCGGTCACGACCGGGGCGCTTCCGGAACCAGCCGGAGCGCCGCCAGGGAGACCGACGGGCCTGCACTGCCTTCTTCAAGAAATCCGACAACTACGTGGAGGTTGGCACCCGGGCGGTGCGGTCCCACGCGGCGCGCTGCGAGTTGCGCAGGAAGCGCCAGAAGCCCACGGCGATCGCCATGTTCATGGTGACGAAGTAGTACGCCACGGACGCCACGCGCTTCGCGATGCCGCTCTTGAACACCTCTGATTTGCCCATGAACGCCAGGGCGTAGAACAGCGTCTGGCCCAGCAGCGTCACCTGGTAGAAGGTGCTGTCGAGCAGGAACAGGTTCGCCAGCAGCGCGGCCACCATCAGCGCGGGAGCGCACCAGCGCAGCAGCTTGTGCGACCAGAACGCGAACGCGGGGAAGCCCGCGGTGGGTAGCAGCAGCCCGGGCACCAGCTTGAGGCTCTGGAAGTTGCCCGCCGCGATGCGAGCACGCCGGCCGAACTCCTTGCCGTAGTCCTCGGTCGTCTCCTCGTGGGCGACGGCGTTCTCCTCGTAGTTGACCTTGTAGCCCGCCTCCATGATGCGCAGCGGAATCACGAAGTCATCCACGATGGTGGACGCGGGCAGCTGCGTGTAGAGCGAGCGGCGGATGGCGTACAGACCGCCGTTGGCCCCCACCACCGCGCCCCGCTTGCCCTCGTACATCTTGATGAGGGACTCGTAGCTCCAGTACGCGCTCTCCTCGTAGTCCTGCTTCGTGGGGTTGTAGAGGCGCAGCTTGCCGCAGACGGCGCCGACCTCCGGATCCTCGAAGTGGCGCACCAGCTTCCGCACCGCGTCCGCGTCGATCATCGTGTTCGCATCCGACAGGAGCACGATGTCGCCATGGGCGGAGGGGATGCAGCGGTTGAGCACCGTCGTCTTGCCAGCGCGGGCCGCGGGCGACAGTCGCACTCGAGGATCCGCGCACTTCTGCACGAGCCCATCCGTGCCGTCCGACGAACCATCCGAACCGATGAGCACCTCGAAGCGGTCAGCCGGGTAGTCCAGCGCCAGGCTGTTCTGGAGCTTCTGCTCGATGCAGCTCGCCTCGTTGTAGGCAGCCACCACCAGGCTCACCGACGGCAGCGGCCCGGCGGGAGCGCTCGCCCGAGCGGCATCTCCAGAGCGCATCCTCCGCGCGTTCTGGAAGACCTGCGCCATGCCCTCCAGGGCGA
Organism: Corallococcus sp. bb12-1; assembly: GCF_026626765.1. NCBI lineage: Bacteria > Pseudomonadati > Myxococcota > Myxococcia > Myxococcales > Myxococcaceae > Corallococcus > Corallococcus sp. bb12-1. Next base: position 183,013 of record NZ_JAPNJZ010000036.1, read on the forward strand.
ACAGGCTCAGGGGATAGAGAAAATAAGTGTGCACGAGTGCCAGCGCCGCGCACCAGAAGAAGACCTCCGCCATCGACCTACCCTCCGAACCCGAGTCCTCGACGAGCGTGGACTCAGCAAGGCCCGTGCCGTGGCCTTCAGGGGGCATCCGGAGCGGCGGAGCCTGCCCTCCCCAGGGTCGGACTGGAGTTTCTCCAGGGTGGCCGGGGAGGTGATCCGGTCAACGCTTCAGGGCTCGGGCTCTGGCGCGGGCTCGGTGATGGGATCCGGCGTGGGCACGCGGGTGGGCTCCGGCGTCGGCTCCGTGGAGGGAAGCTGGGTGAGCATGCGCTGGGCGAGTTCGTGCTTGCCGTTGAGGGCCAGGGTCTCATCCAGCAGCGTGCGGGCCGTCGTGGGATCGCCCTGGCGGAGGGCCAGTCGCGCGCCCAGGACATAGGCGCGCATGAGGCCACGGTCCTGCGAGCGCAGCCCCTCCAACTCTTTCGACACGTTCTGGAGGGTGCTCGGGGGAGAGCCCGAGCTGAGGGCGTACTCGGCGTGGGCGAGCAGGCTCCAGGCGGCGGTGAGCTCCGCCTGACGCAGGCGTTGGGCCAGGGCCAGCGCATCGGGAGCGCTGGTGACCGCGGCGTAGAGGGCCTGGGCCTTCAGGCGCGCGGCCACGGTCGCGGCGGGCTCCACTTCGGGGGCGGCGCGCACCAGGCCCATCTGGGCGTCGAGCTTCGTGCGGCGCGCGGCGATGGCCTCGCGCAGCGGCTCCTGTTCGCGTCCCAGCTCCTGCATCTGGGAGCGCAGCGCGTTCGCGCGGTTCTCCCAATCCGCCGGGGTCTTGCTGGCGGTGAGTTCGTCGAGCTGCGCCTGGAGCTGATCCGACTGGCTGCGCAGCCGGTCGAAATCCGCGTTCAGGTCGGCCAGTTGGAGGGTGAGCGCCACGGCGAGCTCGGCCTGGACCTCGGCGTACTTCGGGTGGGTCGCGGCGAGGGACTGGAGGCTCTGGATGGCCTGCTCGCGAGAGGCCGCATCATCGCGGCGCAGGAGCGCCACGGCGCGGTCCTTCTCTTCCACGGCCGCCGCCGGCATGGCGGTGTTGCGGTCGCGGAAGGCGGGATACGCCAGGTACCCGGCGAGCCCCAGGCCCGCGACCACCGCGAGCACGAGGAGCGCGCGCATCAGCGTGGAGGACGAGCCCTCCCCGGGCCCGTACTCGATCATCACCGGTTCGGACTTCGAAGCCCCGAGCAGCTCCGGAGGCGGGTCCCCACCGGGCTTGCGCGCCGGAAGGGGTCGCTCCAGTCCGCCGCCCAGCAAGGATTCACCCGTCGCGGCGGGACGCGATGGGACGGTCCGAGCGAACAGCGCCTCATCGTCGGGCAACGCGACGCTCGCCGTTGGAGCGGAGGTCGCCCACGGCTCGCTGTCGTGGCCCGCTGGAACAAGCTTGGACCGGGAGCCCGACGAGCCCCCCGACCAGGGCGAATCCGCCGAATCTCCCGAGGGCGAGATGTCACCAAAGGGCCGGGGCGGAGCCCGAGGAGAGACCGGCTCCGGAGGACCAGACACCGCGCCGAACGCCCGCGTTGAACCCGACGCCGCATCGAACGCACCCGAGGACGAAGGACCCGGCACCGCGCCGAATGCCCGGGTGGATCCACTGGCCGCTTCGAACGCGCCCGAAGGCGAAGTGCCTGGCACCGCACCGAATGCCCGGGTGGATCCACTGGCCGCTTCGCTTGACCCCGAAGGCGAAGGACCCCGCACCGTGCCGAACGCCGGGGTGGAGCCGACCGGCGCGGTCGAAGGCGAAGCCACGGGGCCCGGGACCGCGCCAAACGCCCGCGTCGCCCCCTGCTGCTGCGCGCCCATCGCCGACGACGGCACCGGAGGCATCCCCACGGAAGGCGCTGCCACCCCTGGGCCCCCTGCCCCGCCGGACGCCGGCCCCACGACCCCGAAGGCCCGCGTGTGGCCCATGGCCTGGGGAGGAGGCACGCCGGACGTGGTGGTGCTCACCGGAGGCCGGGGCGCGCCCGCGACGGGCGCGATGGTGGGTGGAGGCGGGATGACGCCGGACGAACTCAGCGGTCCGGAAGGCGGCGTCGGCTGCGGGACGAACGAGCCGGTGGACGTCGTCTGTCCCGCGAACAGCTGCGTGGACCTCAGACCGGCCGTGTCACCGCCAAAAACCTGGGTGGAGGACTGGGCACCCGTGCGGTCCACGCCGCCGCCAGCGGGCGGAGGCTTCGGAGCGGGCGGGACGGCCCCCTGTGGCGAAGCCATGAAGACGTGACCACATCGCGTGCACTGCACCGAAGCGCCGCCGGGCGGCAGGAGTCGGGCATCCAGCACGTACTGCATCGAGCATTGCGGGCAGGAGATCTGCACCGGCTGTGCTTACCACACGCTCCCATTGGCCGCCGCCGACTCCAGCACCGTGGCCGCCCGGAGGGTCTGCAACTTGGCGTCACCCACGCCGGGCACCGCGTCCACGTCATCCCAGTTCGTGAACCGCCCCTGCTCCTCGCGGGCCATCACCAGCCGTCGGGCGAGGTCACGCCCCACCCCGGGCAACAGGGCCAGCTCCGCTTCCGACGCGGAATTCAGATCCAGCTTGAGCCCCAGCGCGAGCGCCCGGGCCCCCGTGGGCACGGTCCCCGGCCCGCACGTGGCGAGGCCAGCCGGGTCCAACCGCACGGCCTCCGGAGGGCAGTCGAGCGAGGGCTTCGCGTCCGGCCAGCGTGCCCGGGCGACGAAGCCCAGGGCGAGCAGGCCCAGCGACACCACCGCGAGCGCGGACGTGCGCCCCGGCCGCCTCAGGCCTTCTGCCCGTGGAGAGCGTCGTTCTCGGACACGGTGGGGGTCTCCGTCACGGCGGGCGGCGCATCCAGCCCGAAGGCCGTGTGCAGCGCGCGCACGGCGAGCTCCGTGTACTTCGTGTGGATGACACACGAGGTCTTGATCTCGGAGGTGGAGATGAGCTGGATGTTGATGCCCTCCTGGGAGAGCGTCTGGAACATCCGGGCCGCGACGCCCGAGTGGTTGCGCATGCCCACGCCGACGATGGACACCTTGGCGATGGTGTCGTCCACCTCGACGCCGGTGGCGCCCACTTCCTGGGCCGCGAGCTTCACGACCTCATGGGCCTTGGCGAAGTCGGACTTGGCCACGGTGAAGGTGACGTCGGTGCGGCCGTCGCGCGACAGGTTCTGCACGATGAGGTCCACCACGATGTGCTTCGCGTCGAGCGCCCCGAAGAGCTTCGCCGCGGCGCCCGGCTGATCCGGCACGCCCACCACGGTGATCTTCGCCTCGTTCCTGTCGTAGGCGACACCTCGAACCAGCACGTCCTCCATGGATGCGTCCTCCTCGCAGACGAGCGTGCCGGGATCCTCGGTGAAGGAAGACTTCACCCAGAGGGGCACCTTGTACTTCATGGCGAATTCGACCGAGCGGATCTGCAACACCTTGGCGCCCAGGCTCGCCAGCTCCAGCATCTCTTCGTACGTGATGCGGTCCAGCTTGCGAGCGGCCGGGCAGATGTTGGGGTCGGTGGTGTAGACCCCATCGACGTCCGTGTAGATCTCACAGGCATCCGCGTTGAGCGCCGCGGCCAGCGCGACGCCCGTGGTGTCGGAGCCGCCGCGGCCCAACGTGGTCACGCTGCCCGTCTCGTCCACGCCCTGGAAGCCAGCGACGACGACAATCTGTTTCTTCGCGAGCGCGGCGCGGATGGGCTGGGCATCGATGCTCTTGATGCGGGCCTTGGAGAAGGTGCTGTCGGTGACGATGCGCACCTGGTGGCCGAGGAAGCTCACGGCCTCCCCGCCCTGCGCCTGGATGGCGAGCGCCACGAGGCCGATGGAGACCTGTTCCCCGGTGGCGACGATGACGTCCTGTTCGCGCTCGTTCGGCCGGTCGGTGATCTGGGCGACGAGTTTGAGCAGTCGGTTCGTCTCGCCGGACATGGCGGAGACGACGACGACGACGTCATGGCCGGCCTTCTGGGCGGCGAGGCAGCGTCGGGCAACGTTCTTCATGCGCTCGGTGTCACCCACCGAGGTGCCGCCGTACTTCTGGACGATAAGGGCCAAGGGGCTCACGACCTCCCTGCACGGACGGGCACGGGCTATATGGGCCCCGGGCCCCGGGTGTAAAGGGCCTCTGCCACCCTGCCGCGTTTCCGCTAGCGTTCCTGGCGAAACCGACTTCAAGCCGCCACTCCGGAGCACCCTGACATGTCCCGCCCCCGCCTCCTCATCGATGGTGACACCCTGAAGCTGGAGGAGATCCTCCAGGTCTCCCGCCACGAAGTCACCGTCGAGCTGTCGCCTGACGCCGAGAAGCGGGTGCAGGCCTCGCGCACCCTGGTGGACCGGGTTGCCGCCGGCGACACGCCGTCGTACGGCATCAACACGGGGTTCGGCACGCTGGCGGAGGTGCGCATCGACCGGAAGGACCTGCGGGACCTGCAGCGCAACCTCATCCTGTCGCACGCGTGCGGCGTGGGTCACCCGCTGCCGCTGCCGGAGGCCCGGGTGTTGTTGCTGCTGCGGTGCAACGTGCTGGCGAAGGGCTTCTCCGGCATCCGGATGGAGACGCTGGGTCTGGCCATCGACATGCTGAACCGGGACGTGGTGCCGGTGGTCCCCGAGCGCGGCAGCGTGGGCGCATCCGGAGACCTGGCCCCGCTGGCGCATCTGGCGTTGGTGTTGATTGGCGAGGGTGAGGCATTCTTCGAGGGCGTGCGGATGCCGTCGAAGCAGGCGTTGGAGAAGGCGGGCCTGAAGCCGGTGGTGTTGGAGGCGAAGGAAGGCCTGACGCTGATCAACGGCACGCAGGCGATGTGCGCGGTGGGGACGTTGTTGCAGTTGCGAGCGGAGATGCTCGCGGACGTGGCGGACATCGCGGGAGCGATGACGGTGGAGGGCCTGCTGGGAAGCCACAAGCCGTTCCTGCCGGAGATCCACGCGGTGCGTCCGCACGCGGGACAGAAGGCGGTGGCGGACCACCTGCGCCGGATTCTCAAGGGCAGCGAGCTGGTGGAGACGCACGTCAACTGCAGCAAGGTGCAGGATCCCTACAGCCTCCGATGCATCCCGCAGGTGCACGGCTCGGCGCGCGAGGGCATCTCCTTCGCACGGCGCATCCTGGAGGTGGAGGTGAACAGCGGGACGGACAACCCGCTGGTGTTCGCGGACACGGAGAACATCATCTCCGGAGGCAACTTCCACGGGCAGCCCATCTCCCTGGCGATGGACGTGATGGCGATGGCGCTCACGCAGCTGTCCAGCATCAGCGAGCGGCGCGTGGAGCAGATGGTGAACCCGTCCCTGTCTGGGTTGCCCGCGTTCCTGGCGAAGAACAGTGGGCTCAACTCAGGGTTCATGATTGCGCAGGTGACGGCGGCCGCGCTGGTGGCGGAGTCGCGGATCCTGAGCCACCCGGCGTCCGTGGATTCGATTCCGTCGTCCGCGGGCCGTGAGGACCATGTGTCCATGGGGATGACGGCTGCGCTCAAGGGGCGGCAGGTTTCGGAGTTCACGCGGTCGTGTCTGGCGATTGAGGTTCTGGTCGCGGCGCAGGCGCTGGACTTCCGTCAGCCGGTGAAGCCCGGCAAGGGCGTGCTGGCGGCGTATGAGCTGGTGCGCAGCAAGGTTCCGCACATGGACCGGGATCGCGAGCTGCACCACGACATCACTGCGGTCACTGCGCTGGTGGAGTCTGGGGTGCTTCGTGAGGCAGTGCGTTCGGCCACAGCATAAAAGCCCCAATAGGCTGTCTACAAGAACGCTAACAACAGCGTAGCATAAGCGAATCAACTGCTAGCTACTCTTGAAATCCCCGCCACACTGACAAGACAACCACCATGGCATTTGACCGCTCTCTCTGGACAACCACTTTTTACCAAGACGCTGCCCCCCCCTGGCTATGCCCCCGATGCACTTCAGGCATACTCAAGCCGGATCCAGAATCCTTCCGAGAGGAACAAACAGCGCAATCGCGCATCGATGAAGAGATGAACTCTGAAATCTGGGAGCCAGACTGGTACCAAGGCCGATTTTCTTGTCATTTGATATGCAACCAATACATCTGCAGAGAATCGGTCATCGTGGGAGGCAATGTCACACGGGAGCTCAGGCGCGATGAAAGCGGAGACGAATACTATCCCCATGTTTACGATCCATACTTTTTCTACCCAGCAACACCGCTCTTCCGCTGGCCAAGATCGTTGCCGGAGTCCATTCAACAGGAACTCATCTATTGCTCCTCTCTAATCTGGAATGACCCATCCTCTTGCGCCAATCGTATTCGAACCTGCGTAGAACTACTACTCACCCACCTCAAAATACCTCGGTCTCAACGAAGCAAGAAAGGCGACCTTGTTCCACTAAGGTTGCACCGACGCATTGAGCTATTCATGTTCAAGCAACCCGAACTAGGTGAGTCTCTCATGGCTATCAAGTGGCTAGGGAATATAGGCAGCCACGAAGGCGGACTAACAAAAACGGCGCTGCTAGACGGCATTGAACTTCTTGAACACGTGATAATTGAAATCTTCGAACAACGAACGAAGCGCCTCACCAAACTACGCAAAGAGATGGTAAAACGAAAAGGCCGCCCAAAACACACCTAACATTGCCGTGCCAGAAGTCAGCGATGGAGCGAATTCCAGGGACAGTGCACTCAGCAAGAAACCACCTGCCGCACATTCCATCCCCTACTGCCGCAGTTTCGACCTAACATCCCAGTTAAACAATGCAAAGATAAGTTATTTTTACGAAAGGAAGGCCGAGTAAAGGATCTCCATGACAAACTAACCGCAAAAAAGCGGTGAGCGAGGAGTCGAGGTCTCCCAAGCACCACTCGGCCAGATGAATCGAACATGGCGGCAAAGCCTGTCCCAGGACAACACCAATAACCAGAGCATGTTGAGCAAAGCGGCGATGGAGCAGGGAAAACATCCTCTTCGCCAGCCACGAAACCGCAGGGGGATAATCTCGCTGGACGCTACACCCACGTTGCCACCCGCGAAACTAGCGGCACAATCTCGAGGAGCACCTCGCCGATGCACTGCTGCGCGTCCCAATGCACCCGAACGCGCGCATCCGAGAATTGCTGCCGTACGAGGGGAAACGACTACGAGCGAGCCCCCCCCCCCCCCCCCGTAACTCCTCGCTGCCTCGCGTACCCAGCCATCACCCAAGATATCCGTCCACCATCGAACGTTCTGTCACCTCGCTGGTCTGATAGTTACAGCTCAACTGCTATTTGCAGTGGCCAGGAGGCTTGAAGATTTTCCTGTACCAGCAGAAGCTGTCCCTCATGTTCATGGACAAGCTCTTGCTTTTTGTCGAGGGGCCTACCGACGTCAAAATCGTCAACTGGCTTCTTGATGCTGCCGACTACCCACATAAGCAGCTTCACATCATCCCGATGGGCGGCAAGAAGAACATCGCATCACTGATTAAAAGCACCTCCACCAAGCAAAGAATCCGCTACGCAGTACTGATTGATCTTGATGAGACGGGTGTGGCCGATGCCGCAGAAAGGGCTCGCCAGCAGATGGGGCATCCTGCGGTCGACGTGTTCTGCGCCGTACCTGAAATTGAGGCATGGCTGTTCGCAGACAAGACTACGGCCCTAACACATGCACGTTCCGACGAAGCGCGCCTAATCCTCAGTCACGTACCTCTCCCGGAAGCAATACCGCATCCGCGCAAACTCGCACGCAGTCTGTTCGGCCCACCGGACGCATGGGACTTCATGCGCCAAATCAACATTGAGCACGCAGCCGCTATGTCTCCCTCAATGCGCACGTTTCTCGTAGGAATGGGGAAACTCCTGCAAATAGAGAAGCCCTCCATTATCAACAGCGTTGGACGCAGCATCAATCGCGACGTGCTCTCAGGCCTAATAAGTGAAATTGTTCCATCAGACACCGTAGTCTGGCACACCTCAACAGGAGCCTACACCGCAACCGAACTTCGTCATCACATCGAATCAGGCACTGAAATCGGCATGCGCTACGCCATCGATCTTCTCCGTGTTTCGCGCGACTTCCTAATGCGCAAAGCTATCCGAAAGACTGATACTTGATTATTTTTGTCCCTGCATATGACGACGCAACTAGTGCAAATCTCGCTGTGGCACAAGATCTTCAAGTCACAAAGAGCATCGCATGTCTAAATACCCACACAGGGAATGCCACGCCAGTTATCCCTCCACAAGACCACTGCCTACTTGCAAATAACGCCATACGCTCCGCACTAGTGACCGCGCTCAATAAATATCCGGATCCACTATTCGCCATGTCTCACGGAAAACCAGACTACCTCAGCGCCCAGCACGGCAAAATCGCCTTAAACAAATCCGACACAGCAGCACTAGGAAATCGCACTGTTTTTGCTTTTGCATGCCACACATCCGCCTCGCTCGGTCGCGACCTTGCACAGAGTGGCATCACTTGGTGGGGATACATCAAAGAAATCACCGCCCCAGATCAACAGTTCCCTATTCGCCCTCTCTTCGTTAAAATATTTTGCTACATCTACGACTCATTTTCCACCGCAACATCATCAAGCGCACGTCTTGCTATTATTCAAAACATAAAGCAACTCTGCGATTCCGCCGAAACAGAGATCGACGAACTCGCTGCGGCTGACAAATCGCTTGACGTACTTGAAGCACACCAAAGCCTTCGCGACATCTGGCTGGTTCTTCGAGTATGGGCTCCTCAAGCTGAGTCAGCCGAGCAGCACGCAAGTGCTCCGGATATTCTGCCCCGGTGGTGGTTCTAACGCAGAGAGCAGCTACACTGAAGGAAGGAGAAGCAGTGGCGGAACCACGCCGCGATCCTCGCAAGCGGAGTTGCCTCACCGTACTGGCAAAATCCTCAAGAGCGCGAGGTGCGAGCTTTCGGAACTGACGCTTCAGGTCCGCCCACCCACCACTCGATGGGATTCCAGTCGGGGTTGTAGGTGGGCAGGCACACCACGCAGACCCCGACATCTGCGACCGCTTGGCACACGCCCGCGACGTAACCGTCCGGCCGACAACGTGCCTGAACGATTCAAAGCAGTCGAATGCACGGCCCTCCATTACGGGCGGTGTCGCTCGACCTCCCGGTAGAGCTGAGTCAGTGAGTAGTCCAACAGCGAATGCCGGGAATCCAGGTATCGCTGGGCACGAACGAATGGAAGCCATACACGGTTGCCCACGCGGACCTGCGCTTCCTCCAGCTTCTTCCGCGGTATCCACTGGCCGCCCAGTCGCTGGACCAGGACCTCGCCCAGGTACGCGCCCACGGCGGGCATGAGTTGCTCGTCGATTTTCCACCGCTCGAAAGTCTCCGGAAAGTTCCGGTACCAGAGGTGGAAGTCGACGTCCGTCAACGATTCGGGGGTCGTTTTGAAGACCGATGGCACCTCGGTGTGCAGGATCGCCACGAGGTGCTCGGCGAGAGTCGCGTAGTGATCACGGGCGTCGGCCGGATCATGCACGTCCACAGGAAAGGCGGCATCCCCGGGCAGCCACTCTTCCGGCTCGGGTGGTGGGCTGGCGTTGAACTCAGCGATCTTCCGCTGGCGCTCGCTGATGATGCACGCGCCCGCTACACGCGAAAGCAGCGGTTCCAAATCCGGGTGGAAGCGTGGCTCCACGACGGCCAGGGTGGCGCTGCGGTCTCGCAAGGCAATCAACACGGTGTCGACGTCGAGATCTGGTCGGAGGTGCGCCAGTGCCCGAGCCTGGGCCTGACGTGACTCCTCACTGGCGAAGTCCGTGGCGGTCGGCCACGTCACCAGGAGGATGCCGCCGCCTGGGAGTTCCTCCACAAGGTGAGCGGGGGTGGACAGCATCCGCTCGCGCCCCACGGATTCCACCAACGCAGGCCCAAAGACGTTGAGCCAATAGACTCCATGGATTTTGTCGAAACGATCCTGAATGGTGATCCGCATATCGCGGCCAAAATTGGGGGCGCTGGACAACTGTTCGTCCGCGTGACTGTGCGCCACAGCGTAGGTCACGGGATACCGGGAAGCCCATGCACGAACCATGTCGATGAAGTCACGACACCGCGCCTCCTCCGCAAAGACCGATAGGGGTTGCAGCATGAACTGAACGTCCAACACGGGAGAGTTCGGCGAGAGCCAGGTACTCAACGTCATGTCCAACGCCGGCCACGTCGTGCGATACAGGCCGAGGGTTACGCCAACCTCGTCGCTTGCCTCCACGAATGTCTTCCAGAAATTGGAGCGGCTGTATCTCCGCTTGCGCTTGCCATGAATGACATTCGGCATCCACGAACCTGCGGACGCCTCCAGCGCCTGGAGGAAGACTTCGAGTTCGCGCTCAGCCTTCTCAAGCGGATCAAAAGTTCCCCGAAACGAGAACTGGAGTCGATCTTCCGCATTCGACTCGTATGGATCCAGGACTTTCATTCGAAGGAAATCTCCACTTCCTTGACATGCATCCGAACGCGTTCCGCGGCTGCGTTCAATTTATTGAATTTTTCGCCATAGACCGCGCCGCCCTCATAGATGAGACGGACCCGTTGAACCTGGACCTCCAGTCCATCGACTTCGGACTGGAGAGTGCGCCGACGGATGTTCAACGTCTCACCGTAATACCGCAGCGCAGCGCTCGCGTCCGCCTTCAACTGCGCCTCCAGCCCATTCGTCTCCAGCGCCCGAAGGTCCCTGCTCTTGAAGCTGAACGTCTCCACGCGGGGCGGCTGGCCCACGGTGGGCTCCATCTCGATGACGAGCACATCCGCGAAGCGGAGATCCGCCTTCGCCACGCCCACATGCGTTTCGATGCGGGGCTGGTTGAAGCCCTGGAGCCACTTGCGTTGTCCCCGTGGTAGCGCCGCATCCCTCCGCAGCTTGACCACCATGGCTCGCTCGAATTCCATCCCCTTGGCGAAGGACCCGCGCAGCCGGTGGTAGTCCCTCCAGGTCAGGGGCCCCTTCGCCTGCGCACCCTGCTTGAGTTCCGCGACCCGCCGCTCGAAGTACCCGACGTAGTCACCCCAGCGCGAATGAGCTTCGGCGCCCGGTTGCGGTGCCTCCAACGACGGACGCTGCTTCTCCAGCTCCCGCACGTCGGAGGTCAGGCGCCTTCCCGGCGCCTCCTGCTCCCACTGCGTCCAGCGGGCCTCCACCGCTTCCCGCTCGAAGCCCGCTGCTTCGTGCACCCGCGCGGCGACCGTGCTCGCTTCCTTCGCCCCTCCGCTCCTCCCCGCTTGAGGGCCTGGCCGCTCGCGACTCGCCTCCGCCAGCAGCGCCTGCGCTTTCGCCGCACTGCCCTTCGCCTCGTACAGCGCCAGCAGCCCGGCCTCTCCGGACTGGGCCGCGAACAGGGCATTCTCACGACCCGCCTGGAGGTATCGGAAGAGGTCGCGAGCAGCCTCGACTCCCAACTGCGATTGCAGCCGACCCAGCCCCCGCTTCAATCCCTCCGCGGACAGCGCCTCTGGCAGGAGTCGCGTCCCCGTCCCCCTTGCATACAGCGCCACCATCAGCGCGGCGGGCGCCAGCTCCCGGGTCGCCTGTTCGTACCTTCCCTGCGCCAATGACTGCGCCCCCTGCCCCGCTCCCGCCACCAGATGGAAGAAGCCCATCGGCACTCCGAACGTCAGGTGGTCGAAAGTCCCCAATGCCATATTTCCCGGCGTGAAGCGCTCCAGCACCAGCGCCCTCTCCACCGCGTCCAGGGCCTCCTGATACGGGGGCGGCAGGTGCCCTCGCTTCGCGCTGAACTCCGTGTACAGAGGCTCGGCGACGACAGGGATGGTGACGAGCGCGTCGCGGCCCGCGCGGCCCAACCCCCGCAGGACATCTCCGAACTGCTCGGTCCGCTCCGGGAAGTCCGACAGCTTCAGCCCCCGACGCTGCAACTCCTCGCGGACCGTGGGCATGCTTCCCAGCGTCTCACCGAGCTGCTTGTCGCGGGCCAGACGCTGGAGCACCTCGCGCAGCTCGTCGTCGAAGGCGGCGTGGACGAGGAAGAGGGCGAACACCTCCGCCAGGGGGACGCCGTACTTCTCCGTCGCGGTGACGAGGAAGCCCGCGCGTTTGCCATTGAGGACCTTGGACGCTTCCCCGTCCAGCGGACCAAGAGCCCCCAGCCGGACCGCATCCCAGTCCTTCAGCGACTCCACCAGCCGGGGCATGTCCACCCCTTGCTGCATCGCCACGAACTCCGCAGGCGAGGCGCAGGCCAGGAATGGGGCGAGCACCTCCTGACTGGAGGACAGGTCGGGCCAGCCGGATGGCCGCTCCTGGCCTCCGCAGGTGAACGCCTCTTCTCCGGCGGTCTCCTCCGGGCTCGTGCCACCGATGTTCGAGCCCTGCTCGCGCTTCGGCCCCCGTCGGCGGCCCAGCCGCTCGGAGGATCCAGGCTCCACCAACGACGGCGCTTGCTCGGCGACACCTCCCGCCGTGTTCCACAACACCTGCGTGGGACGCGGCCCATGGGCCCATGAATCCACCCCCGTCCGGGGCGGCAGCGTGACGCAGCCGGTGGTGAGGAGGAGGGCCAGGGACAGCAGCCCCCACGCTCGCGACAGGACTTCAGCGCACATGATCCACCCCCATCCCGACCGCGATGAAGGCCCCCGGGCGAAGCTTCCCCTCCGGTGTCGGGGTTAGCAGCGTGCCGCCCTGGCCCAGCGCGTACACCCTGCCCCCGAGGAAGCGCCAACGCCCTTCTCCCGAGGCGAGGTAGCGCGTCCCCGGCTGGCGCAGGCCCACCGCCATTCCTCGCAACGCCACCTCCACGGTCCGGTGGACGAGCTGCACGGCCATCCGCACATCCGCGTCCACTCGCCCCCAGGTGAAGGCCTCGGCGGAGAGGGAGAGGCGCAGGTGCCGCTGCAACAACTCCCCCAGGTGCACCGCGTCCCAGCTCACAATCACCTCGCCGAACGCGGAGGCGCCGTTGGGGAAGACCGCCTCCGCCAGCGCCTCTCCAGAGGCTCCCGCCACCTGGAAGCGCGCCAGTTCGTAGTCCGGACCGAAGTACCCCTGCCGGAAGCCTCCGCGCTGTAGGCGCCCCTCCAGTCGGGCCTGCAAGTCGAACGTCGGTGACACCGCGTCCGCGCCCAGGCCCGCCACCGCTCCCCACGCACCACCCGCTCCGGGGACTCCTCCCCACCCGGCGAACACCTGCGCCTCGAAGCCGCTGTCGCGCCCCCGTCGCACCACCACCACCGCCGAGGCATCCACATGCGCCAACGTCGCAAGCCGTGCCGTGCTCCCAAGCCGCGCCCCCTCGTGCACCGCCGAGAAGGACAGCGTGTAGCGGCCCGGCTGCGCGGACTGGCCGACGAGGACGTGCTGCACGTCCAACGCGACCTCGGCCCCCATCAATCGGGCCCCCAACACATCGGAGACAAATGCCTCGGTGTACAGGGGCCCCAGGGTTCCCGTCAGCACAGCTCCGGCTGGGTGATAGTCCGGATGGGTGCGATTGGAATAACGCCGCACCAGGTGCCCGGACAGCAAGCTGTAGCAATCCAGGGAGCCTGCCCACAGCGCCACCGGGGATGCGTCGCTGCCCAGCGAGAGGAGTCGCACCACCTGCCCCCAGTCCGACAACGAATCCCAATCCTCCGCGCGAACCCGGCCCGCCCCCACGCTTCCGCCCCACAGGCTCAGACGCACCGGAGCGCCCAGGTTGAGGCCGAAATCCTCACCACCGTCCACCACCAGGGTGGGCTCCAATTGCAAGAAGCCCTCATCCCGACCCGTGCCATGACGCGGCAGCAACATCAGCGTCGTGGCCTCCAGACGGGTGAGGAAATGCCACCGCCGCACCTGGAGCACGTCCCCGGATTCCGTTTCCAGCACAGGTGGTGGCACTCCCTCATCCGGAGGCGAGCCCTCTTCCATGTGCTCCGGCGGCAATTCGTTGTCAGCCCAGGAGGGTGCTGGAAGCAGCAACCACAACCACACGACCCAGCCTCGCTTCACTCGCATACGCACCGCCGGTGAGGGTTCCGGCGATGAAGCAAAGGACACACGTCTGACTTCGGCTGCCGCGCCTGGGCGAAGAGACCCGAGTCACAGCACAAGAAGGGCGACCGCGAGCTGACCGTGGGGGTGGCGACCGTGCCTCGGGAGAGCCGCGGCACCTACGGCAGTCCCCGCGTCCATGCGGGATTCCGCACCTGGGCGAGCGACATCACCTCCGTGTGGACCGCCGAAGGGGGTCTACATGGCCGTCGTGCTCGACCTCTTCAGCCGCCGCGCCGTGGGCTGGAAGCATGAGCGAACGCATCAACCGGCACCGGGTCCTCGCCGCGCTCAACATGGCGCTTACCGGGCACGCGCCACCTCCACCAGCGTCTTGCCCGAACGCGCCACCAGTGCCCGACAAGCCTCGCGGATCGCAGAGCGCGTAGGTGCCCTCTGGAGCCCCCTCGAACTCCGCGTCCAGTTCCTGGAGCACGTCGGCGTCCTACCCGTGGTGAAGGCACGCTGGGGCGCGTCCCGGCCAGGCGTCGAAGGAGCTGAGGACCTGTGACCTCCAGCGTCAAAAAGGCGTTTCAGCCCGGCCAGACGAGTGAGCAGGGCTCAGGAACACCACGAAAACATTGGGTCGCGGAAAGGTTGGACCTCCCGCAAAGCGAACTCTCCGTGGAATCGTTCCATTGTGACAAAAATCTGAAAAGCTGAATTATATTGGGCACATGTCTCAGTCTTCCCGTTTCGTCTCGGCTTCCATGTTTTCCCTGACTGATTTGTTGCGCGAGCGGGCTGGGACCCGGGCGGACGAGCGGCTCTACACGTTCCTGGAGGAGGACGGGACGGACTCGCCGATGTCGTATGGCGAGCTGGATCGGTGGGCTCGGCGCATCGGGGCGGCGCTGGAGGAGACGACCCCCGAGGGTGCCCGGGTGATGCTGCTCTACCCGCCGGGGTTGCAGTACATCGCGGGGTTCTTCGGGTGCCTGTACTCGGGCCGGGTGGCGGTGCCCGCGTACCCGCCGGATCCGATGCGCCTGGCGCGGACCCTGCCCCGGCTGCGCGCCATCATCGAGGACGCGCAGGCGACGGTGGTGCTCACCACGTCATTCATCGCGTCGTTCGCGGAGATGCTCTTCGAGCAGGCCCCGGAGCTGCGTGACCTCAAGTGGGTGGCCACCGACACGCTCCCCGAGGAGGCCGGCCAGGACTGGGAGCCCGCTCGGGCGGACTCCGACACGCTGGCGTTCCTCCAGTACACGTCCGGCAGCACGGGCACGCCCAAGGGCGTGATGCTCAGCCACGGCAACCTGCTTCACAACCTGGGGCTCATCACCGGCGCCTTCGAGACGCACGCCGGATCCTCGGGCGTCATCTGGCTGCCGCCGTACCACGACATGGGGCTCATCGGCGGCATCCTCCAGCCGCTCTACGTGGGCTTCCCCGTGGCGCTGATGTCGCCGCTGGACTTCCTGCGCCGCCCCATGAAGTGGATGGAGGCGGTGTCGCGCTTCGGGGCCACCATCAGCGGCGGACCCAACTTCGCCTTCGACCTGTGCGTGCGCAAGAGCACCCCCGAGGAGCGGGCCGCGCTGGACCTGAGCCGCTGGGAGGTGGCCTTCTGCGGCGCGGAGCCCATCCGTCCGGAGACGCTGGATCGCTTCAACCAGGCCTTCGGGCCCCAGGGCTTCAAGCGCGACGCCATCTATCCCTGCTACGGCCTGGCGGAGGCGACGCTCATCGTCTCCGGCGGCCTCAAGCGTGAGCCGCCCCTGCTGCGCTCGTTCGCCGCGGATCCGCTCGCACGCGGCCAGGCGATCGCGGACGCCGAGGCGGGCGCGCGCACGCTCGTGGGCTGCGGCACCACGCTGGCCGAACAGGTGCTGCGCGTGGTGGAGCCCGTAAGCGGCAAGCCCTGCCCGCCGGGCACGGTGGGCGAGATCTGGGTGGCGGGCGGCAGCGTGGCGCGCGGCTACTGGAACCGGCCGGAGGAGACGGCGCGCGCGTTCGGCGGCCAGGTGGTGGGCGACGAGGGCCGCGCGTACCTGCGCACCGGCGACCTGGGCTTCCTCCTGGACGGAGAGCTGTTCGTCTCCGGGCGCATCAAGGATTTGATCATCCTGCGCGGGCGCAACGTGTACCCGCAGGACCTGGAGCTGACGGTGGAGGGCTGCCACCCGGCGCTGCGGCCCGGGTGCGGCGCGGCCTTCAGCGTGGAGGGCGCTGGCGAGGAACGGCTCGTCGTGGTGCAGGAGGTGGACGCGCGCAAGCTGAAGGACGGCGCGGAGGTGGCGGCGCTCGTGCGCCAGCACCTGGCGGAGCAGCATGAGGTGCAGTTGCACGCGCTGGTGCTGGTGGAGGCCGGCAGCATCCCCAAGACATCCAGCGGGAAGATCCAACGGCAGAGCACGCGCGCGGCCTTCCTGGCCGAGGAGCTGGCCGTCGTCTGGGCGTGGAGCAACGCCCAGGAGCCTGTCGCGGCCGGGACGCGCGACGCCGAGGTGACGCTCACCCCCGAGGCCTCCGAAGAGGTCCTGGTCGACTGGCTGCGCTCGCGGCTGGCTCGGCGCCTGCGGGTCGCTCCCGAGGCCCTCTCACCCACCGCGCCCCTCACCGGCTTCGGCCTGGACTCGCTGGGCGCCATCGAGTTCGGCCACGAGCTGGAGACGGACACCGGGGTCGTGGTGCGCATGGAGGAGCTGCTGCGCGGACCCACGCTCACGGAGCTGGCCGGCTTGCTGCACACGCGGCGACGGGAGGGCGCGGGAAGGCCGGCGGGGATCCCCCGAACGGATGCGCCCGCTGCCCTGTCGCCCGCGCAGGAGCGCCTGTGGTTCCAGCACCGGCTGGCCCCGGAGGACGCGGCGCTGAACATCACCGCCACCGTCCAGCTGACGGGCGCGCTGGACGTGGCCGCGCTGGAGCGCGCCTTCCAGGACGTGGTGCTCCGGCACGAACCCCTGCGGACCACCTTCCACGCGCAGGGCCCTGACGGCGAGGCGCGGCTGGAGTCCTCTCGCGATGGCGCCTTCGCGCTGACGGTTCGCGACCTGCGCGCGCTGCCGGCCCTGGACCGCGAGCGCCAGGTGGCCGTGCGCGCCGACGCGGAGGCGCTGCGGCCCTTCGACCTGTCGCGAGGCCCCCTGCTGCGCGTCACCGCGCTGCGCGTGGAGGAGCACGAGCACGTGGTCATCCTCGCGATGCACCACATCGTGTCCGACGGCGCCTCCATGGGCGTGCTCGTGCGCGAGCTGTCCGCAGGCTACTCGGCGCACGCGGCGGGCCTCACGGCCCAGCTTCCCGCGCTGCCGATTCGCTACATCGACTTCGGCGCCTGGCAGCGCTCGCGCCTGGACGCGGGGGCGTTCGCAGGGGACCTGGACTACTGGCGCCAGCAGCTCGCTGGCGCTCCGGAAGTGCTGGAGCTGGCCGGGGCGCGGCCTCGCGTCGCTCGCACGTCCCGACCGGGGGATGGCGTGGCGGTGCGCCTGCCCGGGACCCTGGTGGACGGCGTGCGGGCGCTGGCTCGCGCCGAGGGCGTGTCCCCCTTCGTCGTGCTGCTGGCGGCCTTCAACCTGCTCCTGTCGCGCTACTCGGGGCAGGACGACGTGGTGGTGGGCACTCCCGTCACCGGGCGCGAGCGGCCGGAGACCCAGGGCCTCATCGGCTTCTTCGTCAACACGCTGGCGCTGCGCACCCGGCTGGCGGGACGGCGCACCTTCCGTGAGCTGCTGGCCCACGTGCGCGAGGTGACGCTGGAGGCCTACGCCCACCAGGAACTTCCCTTCGAGAAGCTGGTGGAGGCGCTACGGCCGGCGCGCGTCGCGGGCGCCACGCCCTTCTTCCAGGTCGTCCTCTCGCTGCTGCCGGATCCGCTGGCCGGGCAGGGCCTGCCGGGCCTGGAGCTGCGGCGGCTGGAGCGGGCGCCGGTGGTCGCGCAGGGCGATCTGCACCTGGCGCTGTCGGAGCGGGACGGCGGCCTGTCCGGGTGGCTGGAGTACGACACGGACCTCTTCGACGCCGCGACGGTCCGTCAGCTCTTCTCGCACCTGGAGGTGCTGCTGGGCGCCGCGCTCGCCACGCCGGACGCGCCGCTGGCGTCGGTGTCGATGCTGGATGCCTCCGAGCGCCGGAAGCTGGCCGGCGAGTGGAGCGGGGAGACCGGGGACGCGCCACCGGAAGCCCTCGCGCACCACGTGTTCGAGGCGCAGGCGCGGCGCACGCCCGATGTGGAGGCGCTCGTCTTCGAGGGCCAGTCGTTGACGTACCGGGCGCTGGACGCCCGCGCCAACCGGCTGGCGCGCGTGCTGCGCCGCCACGGCGTGGGCCCGGACGTCCTCGTGGGCCTGTGCTTCGAGCGCTCGCCGGAGTTCGTCGTCGGCCTGCTGGCCATCCTCAAGGCGGGCGGCGCGTACCTGCCGCTGGACCCCACCCTGCCCCCCCAGCGGCTCGCGTACCTCCTGGAGGACTCGCGCGCCCAGCGCGTGCTGACGGGCGCGGCGCTGAAGGACTGCCTGCGCGAGCGCGCGGACCAGGCCCTGTGCCTGGAGGACCTGGAGCTGGAGGCGGCGAAGGAGGCGGACACGACCCTTTCGGGCGACGCCGGGGGCCGCAACCTGGCCTACGTCATCTATACGTCTGGCTCCACGGGCCGGCCCAAGGGCACGCTGCTGGAGCACCGGGGCCTGTGCAACACGGCGCACTGGCAGGGCGAGGCGGCGCGACTGGGGCCGGGCAGCCGGCAGCTCCTGTTCTTCACGGTGGGCTTCGACGCGGCGGTGGCGGACGTCTTCATGGCGCTGCTGTCCGGCGCCACGCTGTGCATCGCGCCGAAGGAGAAGCTGACGCCGGGCGCTCCGCTGGAGGAGACGCTGCGCGAGCTGCGCATCAGCACCGTGGCGCTGACGCCCTCCGTGCTGGCCCAGTTGGAGCCGGCGCGGCTGCCGGAGCTGCGCACGGTGTTCTCGTGCGGCGAGGCGTGCTCGCCGGAGCTGGCGCGGCGGTGGGTGGACCGGGTGCGGTTCATCAACGCCTACGGCCCCACGGAGACGACTGTCTGCGCGACGCTCAACACCGCCGTCCTTCCGGAGCGCCCCACCCTGGGCCGGGCGCTGACGCACACGCGAGTGTATGTGCTGGACGCGGCGCTGGAGCGCGTGGCCAACGGCCTGCCCGGCGAGCTGTGCATCGCGGGCGTGGGCCTGGCGCGCGGATACCTCAACCGCGCGGACCTCACCGCCGAGCGCTTCGTGCCGGATCCTTTCGCGTCCCGGCCCGGTGAGCGGCTGTACCGCACGGGCGACCGCGTGCGGCGCCTGCCCGACGGGGGGCTGGAGTTCCTGGGCCGCATCGACGAGCAGGTGAAGCTGCGCGGCTTCCGCGTGGAGCCGGGCGAGGTGGAGGCCGTGCTGCGCGGCCTTCCCGGCGTGCGCGACGTGGCGGTGGTGGCCCGCGCGGACGGTCCCACGGGCCCGCGGCTGGTGGCCTACGTGGTGGCGCCCCCGGACGTGGTGCGCGAGCTGCGTGGCCAACTGGAGCCCCGGCTGCCGGAGTACCTCATCCCGTCCGCCTTCGTGCCCCTGGACGCGCTGCCGCTCACGCACCACGGGAAGCTGGACCGCAAGGCGCTGCCCGCTCCGGACGCCCAGCGCTCCCTGGCGGGCGCCTACGTCGCACCGCGCACGGACACCGAGCGCACGCTGGCCGCCATCTGGCGCGAGGTGCTGGGCGTGGAGCAGGTGGGCGTGCACGACGGCTTCTTCGAGCTGGGCGGCCACTCGCTCATGGCCACCCGCACCATGTCGCGGATCCGCGCGGCCTTCGGCGTGGAGCTGCCGCTGACCGCGCTGCTGACGCAGTTGCCCTCCGTGGAGACGCTGGCGCGGGTGGTGGACACCGCCGTCGCCCAGGCCGCCTCGGACGCCGGGGCGGGCCTCCTCGCGCCGCCGTCGCTGAAGCCCCGGCAGGACGCCGGGCCCGCGCCGCTGTCGCCCGCCCAGGAGCGCCTGTGGCTGGCGGATCAACGCACGCCGGGCTCGCCCATCTACAACGTGCCCGCCGCCGTACGGATGCGCGGTGAGCTGCACGTGCCGGCGCTGGAGCGCGGCATCACGGAGCTGGTGCGCCGCCACGAGGCGCTGCGCACCGTCTTCCGCGAGGTGGACGGCCAGCCGGTGCAGGTAGTCCTGCCCGCGCGGCCCGTGGCCCTGCCCGTCGTCGACCTGCGCGAGCGGCCCCTGGCCGACGCCGAGGCGGAGGCGCGGCGGGTGGCGCGCGACGAGGCGCTCCACGCGTTCGACCTGGCGCGGGGGCCCCTCCTGCGCGCGGTGCTCGTACGGGTGAGCGACACGCAGGCCGTGCTGTGCCTCACGCAGCACCACATCATCTCCGACGGCTGGTCCGGCGGCGTGTTCCTGCGCGAGCTGGCGGCGCTCTACGGCGCCTTCCGCGACGAGCGGCCGTCTCCCCTGCCCGAGCCGGCGGTGCAGTACGCCGACTACGCGGTCTGGCACCGCGCGTGGCTGGAGTCGGGCGTGTTGGAGCGCAACCTGGCGTACTGGACGCGGCAACTGTCCGCGCTGCCCACGCTCCAACTGCGCACGGACGTGCCCCGGCCCACAGGGGAGCGCCTCCACGGCGACGGCCGCCGCTACGTGCTGCCGGGAAAGCTGGCCCGCCAGTTGGAGACCCTGGCGCACCGCGAGGGCGCCACGCTGTTCATGGCCCTGCTCGCGGTGTTCAACGTGCTGCTCCAGCGCCACACCGGCCAGGATGACCTGGTGGTGGGCACGGACATCGCCAACCGCGACCACGCGGCCCTGGAAGAGCTGCTGGGCTTCTTCACCAACCAACTGGTGCTGCGCACGTCGCTCTCTGGCCAGCCCACGTTCCAGGAGGTGCTGGGCCGCGTGCGGCAGGTGGCGCTGGACGCCTACGCGCACCAGGACACGCCCTTCGGGCAGCTCGTCCAGGCGCTGCGCGCGCAGCGCTCGGGCACGGGGCAGCCGCTGTTCCAGGCGAAGCTGGTGCTGGAGAACGCGCCCATGCCCGCCCTGGCGCTGCCGGGCCTCACGCTGGAGGTCATGGAGGGCGAGGCCAACGGGCTGGCCCGCTGGGACCTGCTGCTCATCTTCACCCCGGAGGCACACGGGCTGAGCGTCGCCGCCGAGTTCAACACCGACGTGCTGGACGCGGCGCGGATGGACATGTTGTGGGAGCACTTCCTCCTGCTGGCCCGCGCCGCCGTGGACGCACCCGGGCAGCGGGTGGAGGCCCTGCCGCTGCTCACCCGCGCGGAGGCCCGCAGGCTGGCCGCGTGGAACGCTGGCGCACCCGCGCCCGCTTCCGCGCCGGACGTGGCCACGTGCTTCGAGCAGCGCGTGGCGGAGGCCCCGGAGCGTGTGGCGCTCGCGTGGGCGGGCGGGGAGCTGGGTTACGGGGAGCTGAACGCGCGGGCCAACCAGTTGGCGCACCACCTGCGCGCGCTGGGCGTGGGGCCCGGCCGCCGGGTGGGTCTGGCGCTGGAGCGTTCGCCGGAGCTGGTGGTGGGCCTGCTGGCCATCCTCAAGGCGGGCGGCGCCTACGTGCCGCTCGACGCGAGCCTGCCGGCCGAGCGGCTCGCGTTCCTCCTGGAGGACACGCAGCCGGTGGCCATCGTCACCCGCGAGGAGGTCGCGGACGCGCTGCCCGGAAGCTGGGCACAGCTCGTGTGCGTGGACTCGGACGCGGCCAGCATCGCGCGGCGGCCCACGGACAACCCGGGCCGCTCGGTGGACGCGGAAGCGGAGGCCTATGTCCTGTTCACCTCCGGCTCCACCGGCAAGCCCAAGGGCGTCCAGGTGCCGCACCGGGGCATCCTCCGGCTGGTGCTGTCGCCGGGGTACGTGAACCTGTCCCCGGACGAGACGCTGCTCCAGTTGGCGCCGCTCTCCTTCGACGCGTCCACCTTTGAAATCTGGGGCGCGCTGCTCAATGGCGCGCGACTGGTGCTGGCCCCTCCGGAGGCTCCGTCCGCGGAGGCGCTGGCGGCGCTGCTCGAGCGCGAGCGCGTCACCACGCTGTGGCTGACGGCAGGTCTGTTCCACCAGTTGGTGGACACCCGGCTGGACGCCTTCGCGCCGGTGCGCCAACTGCTGGCTGGCGGCGACGTGCTGTCCGCGCCGCACGTGGCCCGCGTCATGGAGACCCACCCGGGGTGCCAGGTCATCAACGGCTACGGCCCCACGGAGAACACCACCTTCACCTGCTGCCACCCGGTGCCCCGGGGCCAGGACCTGCGCGGCGGCGTGCCGCTGGGCCGGCCCGTGCGCGGCACCCGCGTTCACGTGCTCAACGTCCGGATGCAGCCCGTGCCTCCCGGCGCGTCCGGAGAGCTGTACGCGGCCGGTGACGGCCTTGCGCTGGGCTACCTGAATCAGCCCGCGCTCACCGCCGAGCGCTTCGTGCCGGATCCGTTCAGCGACGTGCCCGGGGCCCGGCTGTACCGCGTGGGCGACCTGGGCCGCCTGCGCGCGGACGGCGCGCTGGAGTTCCTGGGCCGCGCGGACCACCAGGTGAAGGTGCGCGGCTTCCGCATCGAGCCGGGAGAAATCGAAGCGGCGGTGCGGCGCCACCCGTCGGTGCTCGACGCAGCCGTGGTGGTGCACGTGCTGGCGGGCGAGAAGTCCCTGGTGCTCTACGTGGCGCTGGAGGAAGGCGCCCACTGGACCATGGAGGGCGTGCGCTCCTTCCTGTCCGACAAGCTGCCCGCGTACATGGTGCCGGCGGCGCTGGTGGTGCTGCCGGAGTTGCCCCTCACCGCCAACGGCAAGGTGGACCGCCGGGCGCTGCCCGCGCCGGACGGCGAGCGCCCGGAGCTGGGCACGGCCTACCAGGCCCCTCGCACGCCCACGGAGGCGCTGCTCGCCGCCGTCAGCACGCAGGTGCTGGGCGTGGAGACGGTGGGCATCGACGACAGCTTCTTCGACCTGGGCGGCGACTCCATCCGCGCCATCCAGTTCGTCGCGCGCTGCCGCGAACGGGGCCTGCACGTGTCCGTGGCCGCGCTCCTGGAGAAGCAGACGGTGCGCGCGCTGGCCGACAGCCTGGGCGAGTCTCCCGCCCTGGCCCCCGCGCCCGAGGCCGCCGCGAAGAGCGAGCCGTTCGCGCTCGTGTCGCCGGAGGACCGCGCGCGGCTTCCGCAGGACGTGGAGGACGCCTACCCGCTGGCGGCGCTCCAGGCGGGCATGCTCTTCCAGAGCGAGTTCAGCCAGGACTCCGCGCTCTACCACGACGCCTTCAGCTTCCACCTGGAGCTGGACGTGGACGTGGAGGCGCTGCGCCGCGTGCTGCGCGAGCTGACCGCGCGCCACGCCGTGCTGCGCACGTCGTTCGAGCTGGCGCGCCATGACGTGCCCCTCCAGCGTGTCCACCGCGAGGTGGAGCCACGGCTGTTCGTGGAGGACCTGTCGCACCTGCCGCGCGCGGAGCAGGACGCCCGCATCACCACCTGGACCGAGCGCGAGCGCACCCGGCCCTTCACCTGGAACGAGGCGCCCCTCCTCCGCTTCGCCTTCCACCGGCGCAGCGCGCGGACGGCCCAGTTCTCCGTGGTGTTCCACCACGCCATCCTGGATGGCTGGAGCTTCGCGTCGCTCTTGAGCGAGCTGTTCCCCCGCTACACGGCGGCCCTGCGCGGTGACACCCGCGCCGCCCCGCCCCCGCACGCGTCCTTCCGCGACTTCGTGGCGCTGGAGCAGCAGGCGCTGACCTCCGAGCAGACCCGGCGCTACTGGCGCGAACAGTTGGCCGCGATGCCGCGCGCCCGTACGCCCCAGCGCGCTGGCGGAGCTTCGGGCCCGCTGGGCCTGCACGAGGTGGCCCTGTCCGACGGCGCCTCCGAGGGGCTGCGCGCGCTGGCGAAGCGGGCCGGTGTGCCGCTCAAGAGCGTGCTCATGGCCGCGCACCTGCGCGTGCGCTCGGTGCTGGATGGCACCCCGGACGTGGTGACGGGCTTCGTGGTGAACGGCCGCCCGGAGGTGGAGGGCGGCGAGCAGGTGCTGGGGCTGTTCCTCAACAGCGCGCCCTTCCACCTGCGGCTGGAGGGCGGAAGCTGGGTGGAGCTGGCCCGGCAGGTCTTCGCCCGCGAACAGGCGATGTCGCAACACCGCCGCTACCCCATGGCGCGGCTCCAGCAGGAGGCGGGAGGCCGCCCCCTGTTCGATGTCCTCTTCAACTTCGTCCACTTCCACGTCTCCGAGGGTCTGTCCCAGCTGGAGGGCATCCGGCTGGTGGAGCCGTTCGAGGAGGCGTCCTGGCTGGACCTGCCGCTGGACACGACGTTCACGGTGAACACGCAGACCCACGCGGTGGAGCTGGCGCTGCGCAGCCACGGCCAGGACTGGGACGCGGCGAGGCTGGAGCGCATCGCGGGCTTGTACATGCGCACGCTGGAGGCCATGGCCCACCAGCCGGACGCGCGCTACGAGCGCGCCGTGCTGCTCTCGCCGGACGAGCAGCGGCAGGTGCTGCACGCATGGAGCACGGGGCCCCGGCCGGAGGTGCCCGCGGTGGGCGCCGCCGCGCTGTTCGAGGCCCAGGTGGAGCGCACGCCAGACGCGGTGGCGGTGGCCTCCGGCGAGGAGACGCTGAGCTACCGGGCGCTGGACGCGCGCGCCAATCAGCTCGCCCATGCGCTGCGCGAGCTGGGCGTGGGCCCGGAGGTGCGGGTCGCGCTGGCGCTGCGGCGCGGGTTCGACATGGTGGCCGCGGTGCTGGGCGTGCTCAAGGCGGGCGGCGCCTACGTGCCCATGGACCCTTCGCACCCGCGCGACCGGCTGGCCTACGTGCTGGAGGACAGCGAGGCGCGGGTGCTCGTCACCCAGTCGTCGCTGTTGACGGGGCTTCCGGACACGCGGCTGCCAAGCGTGTGCGTGGACACGCTGCCGTGGAAGGCGGAGGCCCCCTCGGGCCGCGCGCCCGTTTCGTCCGAGCAACTGGCCTACGTGCTCTACACCTCTGGCAGCACCGGCCGCCCCAAGGGCGTGATGGTGACGCACGGCGGGCTCGTCAACTACCTGCACTGGAGCCAGCGGGCCTATGACGCGGCGGCGGGCAGCGGTGCCCCGCTTCACTCGCCGCTGGGCTTCGACCTGAGCATCACCAGCCTGCTGACGCCGCTGGTGGCGGGCGGTCGCGTCGTGTTGGTGCCGGAGGGCCTGGCCGGCGAGGAGCTGGGCAACGTCCTGCGCTCGGGCAAGGACTTCGGCATCGTCAAGCTCACGCCCACCCAGCTGTCACTGCTGGAGGCGCAGCTGGGCGATGTGGACGTGGCCGGCCGCGTGCGGTGCTTCGTCGTCGGCGGCGAGGCGCTGACGGCGGCCACGGTGGCCTTCTGGCGCGAGCGCGCCCCCGCCACCCGCATCATCAACGAGTACGGCCCCACCGAGACGGTGGTCGGGTGCGCCACCTTCGAGGTGGCCCCCGGCACGCAGGTGGAGGACGCGGTGCCCATCGGCCGCCCCATCGCCCACACCCGGCTGTACGTGCTGGACGCGCACGGCGTGCCGGCGCCCGTGGGCGTGGCCGGTGAACTCTTCATCGGCGGGGACGGCGTCGCGCGTGGCTACGGCGGCCGGCCGGCGCTCACGGCCGAGCGCTTCGTGCCCGACCCCTTCTCCGCCCGGCCCGGCGCGCGGCTCTACCGCACCGGCGACCTGGCACGCTGGCGCGAGGACGGCGAGCTGGAGTACCTGGGCCGCGCTGACGACCAGGTGAAGGTGCGCGGCTTCCGCATCGAGCTGGGTGAAGTGGAGGCGGTGCTCGCACAGCACCCGGCCCTGCGCGAGGTGGCGGTCGCCGTGCGCGGTGAGGGCAACGAGCGGCGGCTTGTGGGCTACGTCGTCGCGCGAGAGGAGGCCCCCGACGCGCTGGAGCTGCGGCGCTGGCTGCTCACGCGGCTGCCAGAACCCCTGGTGCCTTCGGCCTTCCTCGCGCTGGAGTCGCTGCCGCACACGCCCAACGGCAAGGTGGACCGCCGGGCCCTGCCCGACATGGAGGCCGCCGGTGGCGATCCCCGCGCCTCCTACGTGGCGCCGCGCACCCCGGTGGAGGAGCGGTTGGCAGAGGTGCTGGCCCAGGTGCTGGGCCTGCCCCGCGTCGGCCGGGACGACGACTTCTTCCTGCTGGGAGGCCACTCGCTGACGGCCACCCAGGCCATCATCCGGCTCCGGGACGCGTTCCGCATCGCCCTGCCCGTGCGCGCGCTCTTCGAGGCCCCCACCGTGGCCCGGCTCGCCGAGCGCGTGGAGCAGGCCATGGGCTCCTCCAGCGGTGCACGCGAGGCGTCCGTCACTCGCATCCCGCGCGAGGGCGCCCTGCCGCTGTCCTTCGCCCAGCAGCGGCTGTGGTTCATGGATCAGCTGGAGCCGGGCAGCGCGTCCTACAACATCCCAGCGGCGCTGCGCGTGGAGGGTGCGCTGGACGAGGCCGCCCTGGCGCGCGCGTTCAGCGCCCTGGCGGAGCGCCATGAGTCCCTGCGCACCGTGTTCCGCGCGGAGCAGGGTCTGCCCGTGCAGATCATCCTCCCCGCTGGAGCGGTGCCGGTGTCCCTCGTGGACCTGAGCGGCCTTGCCCCCGCCGAGCGCGACGCGGAAGCCCGGCGCCTCACCGACGCCCAGGCACGGGCGCCGTTCGACCTGGCGCGCGGCCCGCTGATGCGCGTGGAGCTGCTGCGGCTGGATGCCCGCACGCACGTGCTGCTCGTCACCCTGCACCACATCATCTCCGACGGCTGGTCCACGGGCGTCCTCATCCGCGAGGTGGCCGCGCTCTACCAGGCGTTCGCGTCCGGCCAGGCCGTGCCGCTTGAGCCGCCGCGCCTTCAGTATGTGGACTACGCCGCGTGGCAGCGCCGCTGGATGGAAGGCACCGCGCTCCAGGACGGCATTGCGCACTGGCGGCGCGCGCTCACCGGCGCGCCCCCCCTGCTGGAGCTGCCCACGGACCGCCCGCGTCCGGCGGTGCGCTCCTACCGGGGCGCGATGCAGCCCGTCGCCCTGCCCCGCGCCCTGTCCGAGGCGCTGCGAGAGCTGGCCCTGCGCACCGGCACCACGCCCTTCATGGTGCTGCTCGCGGGCTTCCAGGTGCTGCTCTCCCGCGTGTCCGGGCAGGACGACATCAGCGTGGGCTCGCCCGTCGCCGGCCGCACGCGGCCGGAGCTGGAGGGGCTCATCGGCTTCTTCGTGAACACCCTGGTGCTGCGCACGCACGTCGCGGAGGACGAGCGCTTCGTGGACCTGCTGGCGCGGGTGCGCGAGGTCGCGCTGGAGGCCACCGCGCACCAGGAGGTCCCCTTCGACAAGCTGGTGGAGGAGCTGCGGCCGCAGCGCAGCCTGAGCCACCCGCCGCTCTTCCAGGTCCTGTTCGCGCTCCAGAACGCACCCGCCGCGGCGCTGTCCCTGCCCGGGCTGGTGCTGCGCGAGGAGGCCACCGAAAGCCAGGCGGCGAAGTTCGACCTGTCGCTGTCGCTGCGCGATGGAGCGGATGGCTTCCACGGCTTCTTCGAATACGACACCGACCTCTTCGACGCGGGCACCGTCGCGCGGCTGGGCAACCACCTGCGCACGTTGCTGGAGGGCATCGCGGCGCAGCCAGAGTCCCCGCTGTCGCGGCTGTCCTTGGGGGACGCGGCGTCCGTGCCGCCGTCCGTCACCACCGCCGACCCCGTGCATCCCGACGCGCTCACGCGCTTCGCGGCCTGGGTGGCGCGCACACCGGACACCGCCGCGCTCATCGATGGTGGGCGCGTGCTCACCTACGCCCGGCTGGACCACGCGGCGTCGGTGCTGGCCCAGCGCCTGATGGGCCCGCCAGAGCGCCCCGTGGCGCTGCTCCTGGAGCGTTCAGCGGCGCTCGTCGTGGCCCACCTGGCCACGCTCAAGGCGGGCCGTGCGTTCCTCCCGCTGGATCCGAATGCCCCCGCGGCCCGGCTCGCCACGCTGTTCGGCGAACTGGGAACGACCGACGTCGTCACCACATCCGACCTCGCGGAGCGGCTCCCCTCGGAAGCCCGCACGCACCTGCTGGACGCGGACGCGCTGGACGCGCTCCTCTCCACGGACGCGCCCCGGGGCGCCCTGCCCCCGCCCCATGCGCAGCAGCCCGCCTACGTCATCTTCAC
The DNA here is from genome assembly GCF_026626765.1 of Corallococcus sp. bb12-1. Classification (NCBI taxonomy): domain Bacteria; kingdom Pseudomonadati; phylum Myxococcota; class Myxococcia; order Myxococcales; family Myxococcaceae; genus Corallococcus; species Corallococcus sp. bb12-1. Next base: position 211,132 of record NZ_JAPNJZ010000036.1, read on the forward strand.
GTCGGGCACGACGGGCGTGCCCAAGGGCATCAACGTGCACCACGCGGCGCTCGCGAACCTGGTGGCGTGGCACCTGGAGGCCCTGGCGCTCTCACCCGGTGAGCGCACCACGGTCATGGCCACGCCCTCCTTCGACGCCTCCGTCCTGGAGATCTGGCCCAAGCTGGCCGCCGGCGCGACGCTGGTGGTGGTGCCCGAGGAGGTCCGCGCGACGTCCACGGAGCTGGCGCGGTGGCTTGCGGACGAGCGCATCCACCTGACGTTCCTGCCCACCGCGCTGGCGCAGCGGTTCTTCGAGGAGCCGCTGCCCGCCCACGCGGTGCTGCGCCACGTGGGCGTGGGCGGGGATCAGCTCCGCCAGCGTCCGCCCTCCGGCGCGCCCTACGTCCTGACGAACCTGTACGGCCCCACCGAGGCCACGGTGTTGGTGACGGCCGACACGGTGGTGCCCGCGGACGTAGAGCCGGGGCCGCCCACCATCGGGCGGCCCATCGCGGGAGACCGCGTCTACGTGCTGGACGCGCACCTGCGGCCGGTTCCCCAGGGCCTGACGGGCGAGCTGTACCTGGCGGGCGCGAGCGTGGCCCAGGGCTACCTGGGACAGCCCGCGCTGACGGCCTCGCGCTTCCTGCCGGATCCTTTCGGGCCGCCGGGGGCGCGCATGTACCGCTCCGGCGACCGGGGCCGGCTGCGCGCCGACGGACGGCTGGAGTGCCTGGGCCGCGTCGACTTCCAGGTGAAGGTGCGCGGCTTCCGCATCGAGCTGGGTGAAATCGAAGCGGTGCTGGGACGCCACCCAGCGCTCCAGGACGTCGTCGTCACCGTGGACGCGAACGGCGGCGATCGCCGGCTCGTGGCCCACGTGGTGGAGCGCGAGCCCGTGGCCCCGGCGCAGTTGCGCCGCTGGCTGCTGGAGCGGCTGCCGGAGTACATGGTGCCCGCCGCCTTCGTCGCCCTGGAGCGCCTACCGCTGACCGCGACGGGCAAGGTGGACCGCAAGGCCCTGCCGCCGCCGGGCGACGCGCACGTGGGCGGCACCGACGCGCACGTGGCGCCGGTGGGCCCCACCGAGGAGCTCATCACCGCCCTCTTCGCCCAGGTGCTGCGCCGGGAGCGGGTGGGCGCGCGCGATGACTTCTTCGACCTGGGCGGCCACTCGCTGCTCGCCACGCAGTTGGTGTCGCGATTGCGCGGCGCGTTCGGCGTGGAGCTGCCGCTCAAGGAGCTGTTCCAGGCCCCCACGCCCGCCGCGCTGGCGCGGTGGGTGGAGGCGCGCCGCCGCGACCCGGCGGAGGCGTCCATCCCGCCGCCCGCGCCCATGCCTCGCGACGGCCGGGTGCCCCTGTCCTTCGCGCAGCAGCGCCTGTGGTTCCTCGACCGGTTGGAGCCGGGCAGCGCGCTCTACAACCTCTCCCACGCGCTGCGCCTCACCGGCACGGTGGACGTGGACGCGCTGGGCCGGGCCATGGTGGAGGTGGTGCGCCGGCATGAAGTGCTGCGCACGACGTTCCCGTCGGAGCAGGGCGCGCCCTTCCAGGCCGTCACCGACGATGTGGCGCCGGTGCTGGAGCACGTCGTCCTGGACGGTCCGCCCGAGGACCGCGAGGAGGCGGCCCACAAGCGCTGCGCCCAGGAGACGCAGCGGCCCTTCGACCTCGTTCGGGGACCGCTGCTGCGCGCGGTGCTGCTCACGCTGGAGCCCGGGTCGCACGTCCTGATGGTGTCGATGCACCACATCGTCTCCGACGGCTGGTCGGTGGGCGTGCTCGTGCGAGAGCTGGGCGCGCTGTACACCGCGTTCCGGAGCGGAGCCCCGTCGCCGCTGCCTCCCCTGCCGTTGCAGTACGCGGACTACGCCCTGTGGCAGCGCCGGTGGCTGGAGGCTGGCGGCGTGCTGGAGGCGCAGCTCGCGTACTGGCGCACGCAGTTGGAGGGTGCCCCCCGCGCCCTGGACCTGCCCACGGACCGGCCCCGGCCGCCGGTGCAGACGCACACGGGCTCCAGCCACGCGCTGAAGTGGCCGGAAGCGCTGGCCGCGCGCGTGCGCGCCGTGAGCCGCGAGGAGGGCGTGACGCCCTTCATGACGCTGCTCGCGGGCTTCCAGGCGCTGCTCTCCCGGTACTCCGGACAGGACGACGTCAGCGTGGGCACGCCCATCGCCGGGCGCACGCGCCAGGAGACGGAGCCGCTGGTGGGCTTCTTCGTCAACACGCTGGTGCTGCGCACGCGCCTGGACGGGAACCCCACGTTCCGGCAGCTGCTGGCCCGGGTGCGGGACACCACGCTGGGGGCCTACGCACACCAGGACGTGCCCTTCGAGAAGGTCGTCGACGCGCTCCAGCCCGAGCGCGACCTGAGCCGCACGCCGCTCTTCCAGGTGATGTTCGCCCTCCAGAACAACACCCAGCCTCCCGTGGCGCTGCTCGGCCTGGAGGCCACGGCGCTGGAGACGGACCTGAGCGCCGCGCGGTTCGACCTGACGCTCACGCTGGCGGAGGTGGACGGCGCGCTGTCGGGCGTCATCGAATACAACACCGCCCTCTTCGACGCCGCGACGGTGCGCCGCGTGGAGTCCCACCTGCGCGGCCTGCTGGAGGCGGTGCTGGAGGATCCGGAGCGCCGTCCCGCCACCGTGCCGCTCCTGTCCGAGGCCGAGCGGCGTCAGGTGCTGGGCGACTGGAACGCCTTCCCGCGCGACTTCGGGACCGCGTCCGTCCCCGCGCTGTTCGAAGAGCGCGTGGCCCGCTTCCCGGACCACGTCGCCCTGGCCTTCGAGCAGCAGCGCGTGAGCTACCGCGAGTTGGACCGCCGGGCGAACCACCTGGCCCACCGGCTGCGCTCGCTGGGCGTGGGCCCGGAGGCACGGGTGGGCCTGTGCCTGGACCGCTCCGTGGAATGGGTGGTGGCGGTGCTGGCGGTGCTCAAGGCGGGCGGCGCCTGGGTCGCCATGGATCCGGATCTGCCGCGTGAGCGACTGGCGTTCATGGTGGCGGACAGCGGGGCCCGCGTGCTCCTGGTGTCGCCGCGCCTGTCGGACTGGCCCTCCACGCCCGGGCTCACCTTCCTGCCGCTCGCCTCCGACCCGACCGCGGTCGCGGACGCGCCTCCGGCCGCGGACATCGGTGACGACTCGCTGGCCTACGTCATCTACACCTCCGGTTCGACGGGGCGCCCCAAGGGCACGCTCCTGACGCACCGGGGCCTGCGCAACACGGCGCTCGCCGCGGTGGACGCCCACGGCTTCCACCCGGGCAGCCGCGTGCTCCAGTTCGCGGCGCTGGGCTTCGACGCCTCCGTGTGCGAGCTGTTCGCCACGCTGCTGGCGGGCGGGACGCTGTGCCTGGCGCCCCGCGAGGCGCTCCTGCCGGGGCCGCCGCTGAGAGCCGTCCTCACCGAGCACGCCATCACCGCCGTGACGCTCACGCCGTCGGTGCTCGCGCAGTTGGAGCCGGACGGCCTGCCCGCGCTGGAGACGGTCATCTCCGCGGGCGAGGCCTGCACCCCGGAGGTGGCGCGGCGCTGGGGCACCGGCCGCAAGCTGCTCA
>NZ_JAPNJZ010000037.1:0-204042 GCF_026626765.1 Corallococcus sp. bb12-1
ACGCATCCTCACCGTCCGGGACGCCATCCTTGTCCTTGTCCGTGTCCGTCACGGGGCAGCCGTTGTTGGCCGCGGTGCCGGGCTCGTTCGGGCACTTGTCCTCGTCATCCGGGACGCCGTCCTTGTCCGAGTCAGACGCAGGGCAGCCGTTGTTGGCCGCGGTGCCGGGCTCGTTCGGGCACTTGTCCTCGTCATCCGGGACGCCATCCTTGTCCGAGTCGGACGCAGGGCAGCCGTTGTTGGCCGAGGTGCCGGCCTCCTTCGGGCACTTGTCCTCACGGTCCACCACGCCGTCGCCGTCCGAATCCGTGTCCGGGCAGCCGCCGTTCTCCGCCGGGCCGGCTTCCAACGGGCACTTGTCCTGGCCGTTGCGCACCGAATCGCCGTCGTCATCCTGATCCGGGCACTCGGCCGGCGTGTGGCTCCGGCCGCTCTGGCACTTGTCCTCGCGCGGGGGCTTGTGCGCGTACGCGATGCCCGCCGCGAACCGGAGCGACGGCGTGCCAGGGATGTCCGTGAAGCCGTGGCCACCGATGGCGAACGCCTCGAAACCGGAACCCCCCAGCGGCAGGCGCACGCCGCCCAGCAGCTCCAGCGCGAAGTCTGACTCCACCAGGGACTCGGCGGCCTGGAGCGCGACCTCGGCCCGCAGGCCCGTGCCACGCGTCGCCACCACCACGCCCTGCTCCAACTCGGTGCCGACATCGCGACCGGGTTCCACCTCACGCGAGCGGATCCGCACGCCCGCGTTGGCTCCCAGGACCACGGGACCCACTTCGCGGCTCACGGCCACGCGGGGGGCAATCTGGAACCCCGCCCAGCCCTGCTGCCGGCCGAACGCGTCCGCGGTGCCACCCGGAATGCCGATGTCCAGGCCCAGGCCGAGGAACACCGGGTCTCCGTCCTCGCGACGCAAGAGCGCGTACCGGGCACCCAGCTCCGGCGTCCCCAGACCGAAGGACTTGGGCTCCGACACGCCGACCAGCGACTCCGCGCCATGTCCTGCCTGGTGGATGATCACCGGCAGCTTCGCGGACAGCTCCAGGTTCTCGATGGGCGACCACGCGCCCGCGAGCCAGCCGGAGGTCCGGTAGTGGATGATGGAACGCTCCAGCCCGTCGCTGCCCTTCAAGAGCAGGATGCCGCGCTCGTGGTGGGCCATGAGGAGCAGGCGGTAGCCGCCCTCGGGGAGCACGTTGCCGGTGTCCACCAGCATCGAGTCCGTGGCCCCAGGCGTGAAGCGCAGGCGCTCCAGGTCCAGGGGGACGAGGGGACTGGTGGTCTGGCCGAAGGCGGCGGGGGCGACGGCGGTGGCCAGCAGCGCGGCCAGCGCCCATCTCTGAGCCTGTGTACGCAAGGAGAGGTCCATTCGAGAAAGGAGGGTGCGTGCGAGACGTTCAGGTCCGGTGCGCATGATTCAGTGCACCCCGCTGACGGTGCGGCGGCGACGCAGACCGCTCCAGGACGCGAGCCCCGCGAGGAGCGCCAGCGCGGGCAGCGCGCCGTCGCCGGTGCTCTGGCAGCCACCACCGGCGATCTCCACCACGGTCGCCTGGACCCGGACCTGGAACGTGCATTGAGAGGAATTGCCGGCCGCGTCCGTGGCGGTGACGGTGACCTGCGTGTCACCCGCCCGGAAGGCGCTGCCCGACGCGGGCGACGACGTGATGGTCGGCGGGGACGACACCGCGTCCGTGGCCGTGGGCTCGAACGACACCGCCGCTCCGGACGCGCTGTCCGAGGTCACCGTCACATTCGAGGGGCAGGTGACGACGGGCGCGGTCGTGTCCTCCACCGTGACGCGGAAGGAGCACGCGGTCTGGGTGCTGGGAATGGTCGCGGTGACGACCGTGGTGCCCAGGGGGAAGCGGTTGCCCGACGCGAGCGAGTAGTCCACCGGGGTGCCCACCTGGCTGGGGACGGCGGGCGGATACATCACGATGGCGCCGTCCGCTCCGGTCGCTTCGGTCACGACATCGCTGGGGCAGGCGAGGGTCGGGCCGGCCGTGTCCGTGACGTTGATGGTGACGATGGCGACGTTGCTGTCCTGGGCGCAGTTGCTGGCCCGGAAGCCGAAGCTGTCCGAACCCACGTAGCCCGGCGTCGGCGTGAAGGTGAGGTTGGGCGGGGTGCCGCTCAGCGTGCCGTGCTGGGGCGGCGCGGTCACGGTCCAGGTCGCGACCGGGGAGTTCGCGGTGAGGGTGACGAGCACGGGCGTGTCCTTCGCCGTGGTGACGCCCTGATCCAGCGCCGTGGGCGCCTGGTTGGCGATTACCTGCACCATGCGTCCACCGGGGATGGCGTTGGCGAGGACGGAGAGCGCGTAGGTGCCCGGCGGAACGCTGGCGGGGACGCTCACCGTCGCGCGGGTGGAGGACGTGTTGCTGCTGGGGAGCGTCCAGAGACGTCCACCCTCCGCGGCCGTCAGTCGCACGAGCGGGAAGTCAGTGGGGGAGTCGCCGATGTTGCCGCCGCTCGCGCCGGAGATGCCCCGGAACAGGAGCCCCTCGAGTTCGGTCGCGCAGGTGGCCACCAGGGAGTCCGGACGGGTCACCACCGGCTTCCATGCCGGCTGGGCGCCGGTGCCTTCGAACAGCTCGGCGTTGGGGTTGCCCGTACCGCCCGCCACGAGCACCTCACCGGAGGCGAGGGTGATGGACACGAGTCCGCCCCTCACGGCCGGCGCGTTGGCGGTGCTCCAGGTGCCGAGCGTCGGATCATAGAGCTCCGCCGAGTCGGCGAGCGCGCCCGCGAGGGTGGTGCCGCCCGAGACCAGCACCTTGCCGGAGGGCATCAGCGAGGCGGTGTGGTGCCAGCGGGCCTGCGCGAGCGTCCCCGCCGGGGACCACGTGTTCGTGCCGGGGTCGTAGCGTTCCGCGGACGTGAGCTCCGCGGCGGCCGCGATGCCCGCCGTCGCGAGGACCTGACCGGAGGGCAGCAGCGTCAGCGTCAGCTCCTCCCGGGCCTGCGCGAGTGACGCGGCGGGGGCCCAGGTGTTGGACGCGGGGTCGTACAGCTCCGCCGTGGCGAGCGCGGCGCCACCGGTGCCATGGCCACCCACGACGAGCACCCTTCCATTGGGGAGCAACGCGGCGGCATGGCCCGCGCGGGCGGCGGCGAAGGGGGGCGTCACGGTCCAGGTGTCGGTGGCGGGCGCGTACACCTCCGCGGTGCCGAGCACCGTCGCGTCGCGCTGACCGCCGACCACGAGCACCCGTCCGTCGGGAAGGAGCGTGGCGGTGTGCAGATGGCGCGGCGTGGAGAGCGAAGCCGCCGGGGTCCAGGTGTTGGCGGTGGGATCGTAGCGCTCGGTGGTGGCTCCCGAGACGGCGGCATCGCGGCCGCCCACGACCAGCACCTGACCGGAGGCCAGCAGGGTCGCGGTGGCGCGTTCGCGCGGCGTGGAGAGGGCCGGCGCGGGGCTCCACGCGTTGGTCGTCCGGTCATACAGCTCCGCCGCGGCCGAAGAGCCCGCGGTGGCGAGGCCTCCCGCGACGAGCACCCTGCCCGTGGGCAGGAGCACGGCCATTGAATCAGACCGGGGCGTGCCCATGGTGCCGGCCGGGGACCACCGATTGACGGCGGGGTCGTACAGCTCCGTCTCCGCGATGCCGATGCCTACCGACGCGTCCTGTCCGCCCGCGATCAGCACCTTGCCGGAGGGCAGCAGCGTCGCGGTGTGGTTCTCGCGCCCGATGATCATCGCGGGTGCGGAGGTCCACAGTCCGGTCGCGGGGTCGTAGATCTCCGGGACGGTGCGCGCCACGTCGAATCCGACGGAGCCGCCCGTGACGAGGACCCTGCCATCGGGCAGCAGCGTGGCCTCGTGGTTCGCGCGAGGGAACGCGAGGTTCGCGGTGGCCGTCCAGGTGTTGGCCGCCGGATCATAGAGTTCGGATTGGGCGAGCGCGCCGGCGGTGCCGAAGCCACCCGTCAGCAGCACGCGGCCATCCGGCAGCAACGTGCTGGTGGCGTAGTGCCGGGGAACCAGGGGCGCCGCGGCGGGCGCCCACGTGCCGGCCGCCGGGTCGTAGAGGTCCGCGCCAGCCACCTCACCGCTGGAGGTGAAGCCGCTGACCGCGAGCACCCGACCGTCCTTCAGAAGCGTCGCGGCCTGCGCGTTGCGGGGCTCGGACATCGCTCCGGTGGAGAGGAACGTGTTGGTCGTGGGGTCGTACAGCTCAGCCGAGCTGAGCGGGGCGTTGCCAGGGCCCGTACCGCCCGCGATCAGCACCCGTCCCGAGTTCAGCAGGGTGAGGGTGGGGAGCGTGCGGGGCTGGGCCAGGTTGCCCGTCGCGGACCAGGTTCCCGACGCAGGGTCGTAGCGGCGTCCCTCAAGCTCCCCGCCAATCACGACGAACGCCTGCCCGTTGGGAAGCAGCAGTCCCTGGGTGACGTTGCCACTGATGCCGGGGGCGCCCGTGGCGCGCCAGGCGCCGGTGGCCGGATTGAAGAGCTCCGCCGCGTTCAAGAAGGTGGCGCCGTCATCCCCGTTGACGACCAGGAGCTCCCCGGTGGGCAGCAGCACGGCGGCGTGTCGGAAGCGCCCAGCGCCCATGGAGGCGGTGGCGGCCCAACCCGGGGGGGAGGCGAGACCGGCGTTCGTTGCGCCCGGGGAAGCCCCCTCGCCCGTGGGGTGCTCCTTCGTGCCACAGGCCAGAAGACTCAAGCCCGCCACGAACACCAGGACCCTGCTCCAGACAGCGTGCTGTGACCGCATCGAACAAACTCCGATCCGCGAGGGCCGGCACGACCAGGACCGCGTCCGCCCGCCGTGAACAACCTGGGAGCGCCTTACCAGTGGGGTGGGTGCACGGGCAACGCGTGAGAAAAATCCTTCACGGCTGATCCATGGGTTGCCCCAGGTGGACCTACACGGTCTCGTGGCCTTCCGGGGCCCCTCTCTCGAAGGCGGCCCGTCCCCGGAGCGCGTCGAATCAACCCTGGATTTGTCGACAACCTGCCCTTGGCTTCCTCACGGTTCGTGGGGCACGCGGCGACGCCAGAATTCCTGCTCGGGCCAGCGGCGCTCCAGCGCATACCAGGCCGCAAGATTGCGCCGGTACGCTGAGTCGATGTTGGCCAGGGTCCCGGCGTAGTCGCGCGTCGCGGTCGGGTCGCCGCAGAGTGCTCGGTCCGTGGCCTCCGCGGCGGCGAGGCCGGTGAACAGGGCATTGAACAGGCCCTGGGAGGAGAGGGGGTCGAAGCTCAGCGCCGCATCCCCGACCGCGAGCCAGCCCTCGCCCACCGGGGACGCCAGCACCGAACCGTGGGCGGTGATGACTCCGGGCGCGACCGTGGCATCGAAGCGGGTGTCCGCAAGCTGTTCGCCCAGGGTGGGGGACCGCGCCGCGTGGCCCAGCAGGGCGGACGCGGTGCGCAGGGCCTCGGCCGCGGGAAGGTCCGCATCCGTGTGCCAGGCCAGCACCCGGCGGCCGCCCGGCAGGCGCGCGGTGTACCACCAGCCGTCGGGCGCGGACTCCGTGTAGGTCATTGCGCCCCCGGTGCTTCCCTCCGTCCTCGCGCCGTGAAGCCACCCACAGATCAACCGGTCCCGGGCCCGCCTGTCTGCGCCGAAGGGCTTGAGCAGTCCCGACGTCCGACCGCCGGCATCGATGATCCACCGGGTGGCCACGTCCAGCACCCGGCCGCCGTGCTCCAATCGCAGACACCAGCCGTCCCCCGCGCGCTCCAGTCCCACGGGAGAGGCGGGCGCGAGCAGGGCCGCGCCCCGTGCGACGGCCGTGCGCCGCAATCGCTCCTCGAACCGGCGACGGTCCAGGTGCCAGCCCGGTCCATCCAGGTTGGCGAGCGCGTCTTGCTCCGAGGGTGTCTGTGTTCCCCAACGGCTGCGGGAGACGTGACAGGGGCTGTGACCGTCCGCGAGGAAGTCCGTCCAAAGGCCCATGTCGCTCAAGAGGCGCCGGGCGGCCGGGGCCAGGGACTCACCGATGCGGTCGGTGGGTTCGGGCCTCCGGTCCACCAGCAACACCCGGCGGAAGGGCGCGAGGTTCAGCGCGGCGGTGGCACCGGCGGGACCGGCGCCCACGATGACGACGTCAGCGGGCAGCATCCGGGGCTCAGCGCCGCAGGCCGCCCGGGAAGCGGCGCACCTTCTCGATGCCGCTCACGTCCACGTTCTCCGCGGAAGCCGCCTCACCGTGATGCACCCCCACCGCGCTCCCTGTCGCTGTCCCGAGCGACTTCTTCCGGTCGTCGGTGGGGATGACGTCCGGGATGGGCTTGTGCTGGTCCTCCACTTCGATGACCGCCGGGAAGGCGTCGGTGTCCGTCGGGCCCTTCCTCGCCTCGACGACGCCCAGGTGGTCGAAGTGTCGGACCATGTTGTTGATCTGGTCGGTGTAGCTCGTCGCGCCCAGCGGGTTGATCCAGGCGGCACGGTTGGCGAAGGCGGCGCGGCGTTCAGCCAGCGGCTTGTTCGCGTCCATGACGATCTTGTAGTTCTGCTCCGTCAGGACCTCATTGGGGACCCGCGCCGGCCAGAAGGACGGGACATAGGGATCGTAGGTCTTGTCGTAGCCGGAGCGGCAACTGGCTGTGTCCGTCTGCCAGGGCACCGCCATCCACCGCGTGATGCCTCCGGGCGGCTGGCCATACAGTGGGCCGTTGGGGATGGTGACATTGTCGGACGTGAGCACCTCGCCCAGGCCCGGCTCCTTCCAGCCGGGCCGCTGGTGGGCGAGCCGGAAGGGCTGCATGTACATGGATGCCTGGCGCATGGGCCAGGTCATCTCGCAGCCGGGATGGAACGCGTCCGCGAGGCAGAACTCCAGCGCCGCGCGGGTGAGCATGTCTCCCTGGTCCTCCAACGGCACGTCGGCGATCCTGGCCGGCGGCTTGCGGTCCGGCTCATGGTCGGCCACGAAATGGCCGATGGACCACAGCTGGAGCATGAAGAGCTGGGTGTCCGTCAGCGACGCGTACTGCCGGGGCGTCTGCGCGGGCGGGATGTTCATGGCGTCCCCGTACAGCCAGGGCCACGGGGTGGGCGACCAGGAATCCCTCGCGAAGTGCCTGAACTGGTTTGCCACCACGTGCCGATACTCGCGCTCCGCCGGACTGGGGTCCCCCAGGCGGGCCAGCACCTTCGGATCCGTGAAGTCGAAGCTCCCCTTCCAGCCGAAGCCCGCGGCGAAGCCCGCGTTGACCCATTGCAGACCGGCCAGACGCTGGAAGAGGGGCAGGATGTCGTGCGTGAAGGACGGCCAGAGCGGCAGCGGCAGCGTCCCCGCGCGGATGGACACGTCGCGCATCAGGTCCCACATCGTGCGGACCGACTTGCGCTGGGGCCCGTAGTTCGGGGGCGCCACGACGACCCAGGCGGGGACGACCTCCAGCGGCTTTCCGTCCAGCACCACCTCTGCGGTCACCGGGCCGTCCGACACGTCGTCGTACCAGCCTTCGTTGTTCGCGAAGGTGATGGCATACGTGCCGTCGTACGAGCGGGAGACGCCGTGACCGCCCAGCACCACCAGCCGTCCGCTCTCGTCGGTGCGGATGTCCCCCAGGTGGACGTCCAGGTCCATGAAGGTGCCATCGAAGCGCTTGGGCCGGGCATTCACCCCCTGCACGGACTGCGCGGCGGGCGTGATGGCCAGCCGCGAGCGGTCCGCCACGGCCGCGTTGCGCAGCGTGGTGGGCGGGGCCGACGACGCTTCAGGGATGTCGAGCGCCAACTGGAAGCCGTACCAGGCGGCCTTGGTGTTCGCCAACTGCACGGACCAGCGCACCTTCGCGCCGGACTTCGGCACCGACAGCTCCCGGAGGATTCGCCCCTCCGCGTTGACGCCGTAGACGCGGAAGCGCGCCGCCTGCCGTTTCAGCCGTCCCTTCGCATCACGGTAGAAACCCTTGTCCTCGGCGGGGGGCTCCGTCACCTCGGGGCCGATGAAGTACCCCTCCGGACTGCTGCCGACGCGAGCGACGCCGATGGACGGGTAGATGACCGCCTTCACGATGGTGTCATCCGGCATCGGGGGCCGGGCGCCGGGCTGGGGAGCGATGGGCCGGGGTTCGGGAGCGTCCTTCAGGGGCTGGCCGTTGGCGCGGTGCCGGGCCGCGGCGCCCGCGGCGTAGACCGCCTTGCGCACCACCGCGATGGAGGACGCGTCGGAGGGTGCGTTCTCCGGAGGGGTGCGCCAGATGTTGAAGGACAGGCCCTGGCCGTAGTCGGCCTGTCCGCGCTCACCGATGTCCTGGCGGGGCAGCACCAGCGTGGCGATCTGCACGAACGGGCTCTGCTTCTCCGACCAGCCGTCCATGGCCCGGTCCAGGGGCATGGTGGAGGGGTGGGTGCGGCGCTGGATCATGAACCGGAAGCGGTAGCCGTCCCGTGAAAGCCGGTGGGCCATGTCCGTGGCCAGGTAGTCCGGGGCGTCATCCGGCACGTTCTGGGGCGCGGTCTCCGGCTCCAGTCTGTATTTGACCACCTCCTTGCCCAGCTTGAACGGGAGGATGGCCCAATAGGTGGCGGTGAGGACGCTGCCCTGCGGCGCCGTCATCGCGTCCAGCACGGCCTGGGTGTCGGGATGCTGTTTGAGATAGCTGGGATAGTCCTTGAGGACGACGCCCGCATAGGTGAACTCACACATCGCCTTCGCGTCCTGCACGAAGAAGCGCGGGAAGTTCTGCAGGATGAAGTCCGCGGTGGTGCCTGGTTCGCCCAGCCCGTCCGAGCCGGGGACGCCGAACAGCTTGATGCCCACGCCCAGCGTGCTGCCCAGGTCGGGCAGGGTGGGGGAGGTGTCGCTGGAGAACCGCACCCAGGCTTCCAGCCGGTCCTGGGCGAAGATGCCCACCCGCAGCTTGCGGTCCACGCCGGGGAGGATTTCGAAGTGGCCATGCGCCACGCCGTGCAGCTTGCGGAACACGGAGCGCTCGGCGGGAGTCTGGCCCAGTTGGATGCGCTTCTCCTGCGTCATGCGCACGAACATCTCGATGAGGCGCTCGGTGGGCTGGCCTTCAAAGTCGAAACAGTCGGGAGGAGCGCCCTTCTCTTGCTTGGACACGGTGTTCCTCGGAGCGTGAGCAGGATTGACGGGGCGTGAAGACTGTCAGGCCTCCCGGCGCGCGGCAATCAGGGGGACCCCTGACGGGATTCCAGTCCATGACTTCCGCCATCTTCAAGGTGAGCGACAAGGCGCGTGACGCGCCCGTTCAGTCGAGGAAGCGGCGCCACCAACGCCGGGTTTCCTCTTCGGTGAAGTCGGACCAGGTGTTGAAGGGGCGGAAGGGTTGGAGCCAGGGCTCCAGGACCCGGGCGAGTTCACGGTATGCCAGCAGGGGGTTCGGTTCATCCAGCTTCGTGTCTCCCGCCAACGGGGCGGCCCCCAGGCTGACCAGGGCACGTCCGCCGGTGAGTTCCTGGACCGTGGTGTCAGGATTGCTCAGGCGCGAGCGAAGCGTCTGGGCACCGCCCACGGCTTCAAGCACGGAGGGACCCAGGAAGTTCAGCCAGTGCACGCCGTCGAGCTGGTTGCCCAGGTGCATCGTGGTGCCTGCGAACGGTACGTCCCAACCTGGATGCCGGATCAGCTCATTCTTGATGATGGGGAGGATCCTCGACTCTCCCCGGATAAAGGAGAGCGACAGTCCTGCATGGCCCGTCGTGAAGGGAAGATGCTCCGCGAGCGCCAAGGCGAGTTCTCGTACCTTGTCGGGGCCGTGGTCGGCGAGGAATCGGATCGGGACACTGACGCTCAGTCTACTGTGTTCGGACGACGTCTCACGCCATTGCAACCGGGCGCGGTAGCTGAATTCATAGCCAGAGGGATCAAATGTATCCCCGGCCAAAAGCATCCAGGTGTCATACCCCCGCTTGGTCAAGATGCGGAACCAGATGGAGTCCTCGTCCATGTCATCCACGAATCCAAAGCGAGAAGTTCCCAGATGCTTGCGGATGCTTGCCCAAGTGGGAGCTGTGAGTGGGAATGGAGCTTCGTCGATGTCGGAACTGTGGCCCGTCGTCAGTTTGTTGCCATCATTTCCAATGTGCTGGAGGTAGATGTCGAGCAACTCCCGCATGAACGGGGCCAATGCCCTGTGGTCATGCGGCAGGTAGAAGACGATTCGTATCACGAGCTGCACCCGTGGGAGCTGATCGGCGAAGTGTTCCGATGAGGAGTATTTATTCACGAACGACTCCTAGTTGAGGTGTGACAATCGCGGGATTGCACTTTCCTTTGAGTTGCTTGTGGAGAGTGATCTGTTCTCGTGTCTCGAAGTTGGAGAACGGATATTCTTTTTTGGATTTGATGCATGGAAATTTGAAGTCGTATACGCATTGGACCTGCCCAGGCTGTCCTGCGGCGTGAGTGACGATGTCGGGCTTCATTGAACCCGCCCATTGGTTCGTCAATGCGTATCCACCCGATTTTCCATGTGGGCCATAGCGCGGTTCGATGGAGATGTTGTCGGGAAAGAGTCGGAGGATTTTCTGCTGGACGCACTTGAACGCACGCTCGTGTTTCATGCGGCCCAGTTCCGTCTGCTGGAGGATGGGATCGCCCGCTTTGTCCTTCCCGACCTCTCGCAGGCACTCGGCATCGTCTGGACTCTTTCCCTCCCCATACTCCCGCTCGTTGATCTTGAAGTGCGCCTCCTTCGCGCACTCCACCAGCAGGTACTCAATCCGCGCCACGTCCGCGGCTTCCAGGACGCGCTGGGTGGCATGGGCCGCGGTCGCAGCCCTCGCGGCACGCCCCACCCAGGGCAGGATGGCGTCATTGCCCGTCTGGGAGTAGCAGGCGGGATTGCGAAAACAGACGTTCGTCGCGGAGTCCGCGGTCTGTTTGTACTGACCCGGTCCCGAAACACAGGACAGGCAGAGCAGGGCAACCCACCCACCCATCCACCGGCTCAAGCCTTCAATCATCCTCTTCGTCCATGTCATGAGCGGCCGCGTTGAACAGGCCAAACCCGCCGGCCTCCTCCCGCGTGATTCCCGCCCGCCGCAGCGCGGGTGACTCCTGCGTCTGTCCCACCGCCATCCAGCGCGGCGCGGCCAGCAGCACGCCATCCTTCGGCAGCACCGGCAGCAGGTGCTCCAGGTCGTCGATGATGAACTCCGCGTGCCCCACGCCCTCCGGCTCGCGCAGCCCCTCCGGGGAATGCCAGGGCCCCCCATCCAGGTGGCCGAAGGGAAAGCTCTCCGTCCCGCTCGCGCCCCCGTACCCGCCCTCCAACAACATCCGCACCCGCTCCGCGCTCCCCGCCACCGTCGGAAGGCAGACGCGCGTCAGCCAGTTCCACGTCGCGGAGCCCTCTCCCACGGGCCAGTCCAGCTCCACCGCGTCATCCGCCTTCTCCAGCAACGCGTCGATGTACGCGCACGCCGCCCGCGGCCCCAGCACACCGCCCCGCCGCGCCTCCTCCGCCGCCGCCTCCCACAGCTCCTCGCGGTAGTAGTGCGCGAAGTAGAACCCGGGCTCCATCAGCTCCGCCTTCGCACCGCGCGGAAGCTTCGCGAGCACCAGTCCGCTCGACAGGTACGCCGGCCCCGAGGCCCGGGGATGGAACTGGCTGAAGGCGGACCGGAACGCCCGCACCGCCACGCCCGCCTCCTCCGTGGACTCCATCCCGTCCGGACACCCCGCCCGCAGGTGGAAGTCGTCGAAGCGCAGGAACACGTCCACCCCGATGCCCGTCGCGTTCTGGCACAGCGACTCCAGGCACGCCGCCAGCGGATGCCCCGCGCCCACGCTCGCCGGGGCCTCCCACGCCGAAGCCGTGATGGCTCGGGACTCCGGCTCCACCCGGAGCGACAGCCGCACCCATCCCCCCTCGAACGGCGCCTCTCCATGGCGCACGTCCTCCCCTTCAAGCTGGCCCCGGTGTTCCTGCGCTGGAATCGTCATGCTAGGCAGCCATCCTTCCGCACCCGCCCCCTTCCAGGCCAGGAACCCGCGCCCCATGTCCGACCCATCGAACCCGCGCGACGGCGACTTCGAACTCGTCACCCTGCGCAACGGCCACCGCGCCGTGCGCCACCTGGGCCATGGGGAGGTCATGCACCCCGCCGTGGGCCCGTGGCAGGAGGCCCTGGGCCTCTACGTGGATCAACCCCGCCTCACAGACCGCCTGCGCCAGCCCGGCCCGCCGCTCGTCATCCTCGACGTGGGCCTGGGCGCCGCCACCAACGCCGTCGCCGCGCTCACCCGCGCCCGCGAATTGGGCACGGAGCGCGTCCGCGACCTGCACGTCGTCAGCCTTGAGGTGGACCTTGCCCCGCTGCGCCTCGCGCTCGCGGACGCCGAAGGCTTCCCCTTCCTCCAGCCCTTCCGCGCCGCCGCCGAAAGCCTCATGCGCGACGGCACCTGGGAGGAGCCCGGCATCCAGTGGACCCTGAAGCTGGGCGACGCCGTGCCCTTCCTGGACGGCGAGCTGCCCGTGGCCGACCTCGTCTTCTTCGATCCGTTCTCCCCCGCGTCCAACCCGGACATGTGGACCGAGTCCGTGCTGGCCCGGGTGCGCCGGCACTGCCGCGAGGACGGGGAGGGGGCCCTGCTGATGACCTACAGCGCGGCCACGCCCACCCGCGTCACGTTGCTGCTCGCCGGCTTCTTCGTGGGCGCCGGCGCTTCCACCGGCACCAAGGGGGAGACCACCGTGGCCTCGACCCGCCTCGAATCCCTGGTTTCCCCGTTGGGGGCCCGGT
The DNA here is from genome assembly GCF_026626765.1 of Corallococcus sp. bb12-1. NCBI lineage: Bacteria > Pseudomonadati > Myxococcota > Myxococcia > Myxococcales > Myxococcaceae > Corallococcus > Corallococcus sp. bb12-1. The sequence continues at coordinate 12,677 of NZ_JAPNJZ010000037.1, forward strand.
GGCGCGAACGCTGGGAGCGCTCGTCCTCGCGGGCCCCGCACGGGGCCGAACTCACGCCTGAGGTCGAGCGTCGCCTGCGGACCCATCCTCAGTGGCGCTGAGCGCCCCCTCGGACGGCGCTTCACTCCAGCGCAGGTGGAACGTGGCCGCCGTGCCGTCGAACTCCTCCGGCAGCGCCACCACCCGCCAGCCTCCGCACAGCGCCACCGCGCGCGCCAGCAGCCCCGCCGCGAACGTCGGCTGATCCGCCAGCACGTCGTTCATCCAGAGCTCTAGCGAAGTCGCGCTGCGCTCCACGATTTTGATTTCACTGAAGTTGTTGCCGGCGCGAAAGCCGAGGTCCGCGCGCAGCAGCATCCGGCGGGGGCCGGCGAGCTTGCCCACGCCCAGGAGGGCGCGGCCAAAGAAGGTGCCGAAATAGGCATCCATGAAGCGCTCGCCCAGCGAGTAGTACGCCGCTTCCGCGGGCACGCCGCCGTAGACGTGGCCGGCCGCGATGCGCAGGAACTCCCGCCACTGCTCCAGGGTGTAGGTGCGCTCCAGCTTGGCGTCGAGGTCCAGCCCCGCCCGCTTCAGGTGCTCGACGCACGCGGGCGTCAGGCGGTTCTCCAGCGCTCGAACGAACAGCGCGTCGACGGTCTGGGCGAAGACAAGCTTCTCTGGATTCATGGGCTGCACCCTACACGATGCCCCCCATGCGATGCTCCCCCACCTGTGCACTTGCGTTCAGTGTCGCAGCCCCCGAGTGTCAGGAACCCGGCGTGCGCCGCACGCGTCGTGAACTCCGGGTGTTTCGTGACCCCGCAGGCGCCGCACCCACGGCGCGCGCGACGAGCCCTCGCAGCCACTGGTGGGCCGGGTCTCCGTCGAACCGTTCGTGCCAGACCTGGATGGTGTCGAAGGAGGGGACAGGCAGAGGCGGGGGGAACACCTGGAGTGCATACGCTTCACTGAACGCGGCGATGAGGCGGCGCGGCGCGGTGAGGACGTAGTCGGAGCGTGTCACCACCAGCGGGGCGATGAGGAAGTAGGGCACGCGCAGGGCGATGCGGCGCGGGGGCAGCCCCCGCTGGGCCAGGACCCGGTCCACCGCGCCCACGCCGTCGCCGCGCGGGCTGATGAGGACATGGGACAGCTTCAGGTACGTGTCCAGGTCCAGCGTCTTGCGCACCAGCGGGTGGCCCTTGCGCACCACGCAGACGAAGTCCTCGGTGAAGAGCTTCTTCTGGCGCAGGCCGGGCCCGGACTCCACCGGCGGCGTGACGACGACCACGTCCACCTCGCCACTCTCCAGGAGCGCCGGGTAGGTGGTGCTCTCCACGTGTAGCACCGACAGGTCCACGCCCGGCGCCTCGCGGCCGAGCAGCTCCAGCGCGGAGGGCAGCAGCACCGAACCGAAGTAGTCGCGCGTGGCCACGGTGAAGCGGCGTGACGCGGTGGCGGGCTCGAAGGCGGGTTCGTTGCGCAGCGCGCGCTGGAGCTCCACCAGCCCCCGTCGCAGCGGCGCGGCGAGCTGCTCCGCGCGCGGCGTCAGCACCATGCCGCCCCGGCCCCGGATGAGGAGCGCGTCGTCCAGCAGCTCCCGCAACTGGCCCAGCGCATGGCTCATCGCGGACTGGGTGAGGCCCACGCGCGCGGCGGCGCGGGTGACGTGCGCCTCCTTCAGCAGCGCGTCCAGCGCCACCATCAGGTTGAGGTTGATGCCCGCGAGGTCCACCTCGTCGGGAGCCCACTTCCGGGTTTCATGAATGCGGCGCATGTGGCCATGCATAGCATGAGGTGGCCTCATGAAAGGCGCGGGGGCACTGTTGCGCCATCTCGCTGTCGCTGGAGGCAGTCCATGTCCATCGTCGTCAACACCCCGAATGGCAACATCGGTCGTCCCCTCGTCGAGAAGCTCCTCGCGGCCGGTCGCAAGGTGACCATCATCAGCCGCAACCCGGAGAAGGTGGCGGACCTGGCGAAGCTGGGGGCGAAGGTGGTGGAGGGCTCCATCGACGAGAAGGCCACGCTGGACGCGGCCTTCCAGGGCGCGGAGGCGCTGTTCTGGTTGTCGCCGCCGCTGGCCCGTCCGGACTTCATCACGTGGGCGCAGAACGCGGGGACGCAGGCCGCGGCGCTGGTGAAGGCGCACGGCGTGAAGCGCGTGGTGGTGCTCTCCAGCGTGGGTGCGCAGAACGGCCCCGGCACCGGCCCGGTGTCCGTGCTCAAGCCGGTGGAGGAGGCCTTCAAGGCCGCGGCCCCCCACGTCACCAGCCTGCGCGCGGGCTTCTTCATGGAGAACCTGCTGCGCGACGTCGCGGCCATCGCGCACGCGGGGGCCATCTACACCTCCACGCCGCCGGACAAGGCCTTCCCGATGGTGGCCGTGGCGGACATCGCCAGCAAGGCGGCCGAGGTCCTGCTCGACGCGTCGTGGACGGGCCACCGGAACCTGGGCGTCCACGGCCCCAAGGACATCACCTATCCGGAGGCCGCTGCCGTCCTGACGCAGGTCCTGGGTCGGCCGGTGAAGTACGTGCAGGTGGGGCTGGAAGACATGCGCAGCGGGATGAAGAACGCGGGCCTGCCGGAGTGGATGGCGGACTCGTTCACGGAGATGTACGCCGCCATCAAGGACGGGCGCATGGACGCGGCCGAGCCCCGCTCCCAGGACACCACCACGCCCACCACGCTGGCGCAGTTCGCGACCACCGTGCTCAAGCCGGTGGTGGAGCAGGCTCGCCCGGCGTAGCCGCGCTTCGCGCCTTCCAGGCCGTCGCTTGAAAAAGCACCCGGCTCCTTTCGCGGCTCCGGGTCCGCTCGCGCCACAGTGCCTCCGGCCCGGGGCAGCGTGTGCGCGAGCGTCTGGCTTCGGGCGTGTTTCCATCCGCCGGGGCTGGCTACGAGTACCAGCGCAATGGAGCAGTGAACCTCTTCGTCTTGCTGGACGTGCATCGCGCCTGGCGCCACGTCGAAGTCACGGACCAGCGGACCGCCAAGGACTTCGCGGTGCGGATGCGCGCCTTGGTGGATGTGCATTACCCGGAGGCGGAGACCATCCGAGTGGTACTCGACAACCTCTCCACGCACAGCCCTGGCGCCCTCTATGAAGCCTTCCCGCCCCAGGAGGCCCGGAGGATTCTGAAGAATCTGGAGTTCCACTTCGTCCCCAAACACGCCAGTTGGCTGAACATGGTGGAGATTGAAATCAGCTTGCTCACCCGCCAATGCCTGGACAGGCGAATCTCTGTGCCGAGGTACCAGCCGAGGGTGGCTGACTCAGCAGGCCGGAGGATGGTGCTAAGTCATTTCAAGCAGGCCGATTCGCTCATCAATGCTGGCGCGGCACACGGCGGAGCAGGGAAAAAATGGCGGGCGAACCTGCCCAACCTGCAAAGTTGAGGTTGAGGTACCGCCCAACTCCGGGAAGCCACGAGACTGGCACAACAGCCACCCAGGAGAGCCCTGGCATATTCGGTTCAAGCGCATGAGAGGTTCTGGAGCAACCTGGCAGGAACGAGCACCTGCAAGATCAAGACGTTGCCAGAAATGAGAAGAGGGGCTGATGGAAAATCCCCATCAACCCCCTTCTGATGATGCGAAACGAGGAACGACCAGCCTCGACAGCTGGCGTCAAAACGCCAGACGACTAACGCGCCTTCGGGCCGCCGCGAACGTGGATCTTGATCTTCATGTGGTGCCTCCTTTCGATTTGAACGCTACGTGTACTCAAAGCTGGATGTCAAATCGAACCAAAGAACAATGTGCGACGCATTGCGGCGATGCGGACGAAGTCCCGCGTCGCATCAAGGTGCCTGTATTCATGCAATGGGAGCGTGAATCACGAAGCAGTGGCCGAGGTGTTGACACGGCGCGACCATTAAGGCGACCTTGGTTCGCGGACCATGGCATATCCCTTCGAGCGGACCCTTCGTTCCCTGAACTACGAGTCGGACACGCGCCTCGTGTTCGTCGCTCTGATGGTGTTGTGCGCTGGCGGGCTCATCGTCTGGTCGCTGTTCGCCAAGGTCCCGCTCGTCAAGGCCAGCTCACAGGCCCGGATCGAGCCACACAACGCCGTCCATCGCATCGAGCCGCCCAGCGCGGGCAGGGTCGTGCTCTCGCTGCTCAAACTCGACCAGGAGGTCAAGGAAGGCGACCTTCTCATCGAGTTCGATGCACGGGTCGAGCGCCTCGAGCTCGAGCGGAGCAAGGCGACGCTCGCCGCGACCGAGAAGGAGCTCGCCATCATCCGCCAGCAGATCACCAACAAGCGCGAAGAGGCGGCTTTGACGGCACGGGTGGACGAGGTCGCAGTCAAGGAGGCGCTGGGGAGGGAGCAGGAGCTCGCGCCCAGGCACCGGCTCGCGGTGGAACGCGAGCAGCTGGCCCTCAAGAGCCCGACGGGCTCGGTTTCGGAGATGGAGAAGCTCGAGCGCACAACGGATGTCGACGCGCTCCGCTTCGCGCAGACGGCGCAGGGCCTGGCGCTCACCCGACTGCGGCGCGAGCAGAACGTGCGCCGTCAAGCCCTCGCCGCGCAGTTGCTGGAACTCGAGCGCGAGGAGCTGGGCGCCGAGGGGCGGATCCGGGAGCTCCAGGGCACCATCGACCGCCTCGAGTACCAGATCGAGCGGAAGCTGTATCGGGCGCCGGCCACGGGCCACCTGGTCGACGTGGCGGAGCTCGGCGCGGGAGCGTTCATCGCCGACGGGCAGCGGGTTGGCACCATCGTCGCGAGCGATGCCGAGGTGCGGGTGCGCGCCCGTTTCCCGAAGGAGGTCGTCGGATTGATCCAGCCCGGTCAAACGGCGCGCCTCAAGCTCGACGGCTACCCGATGACCATCTACGGGACGGTCCCCGCCAGGGTGACGGCCGTCGGGACCGAGCCCGGCCAGACCGCCACGCCCGAGGCCATCCCCGGTACGGTGCGCGTCGAGCTCAAGTTCGCACCGCCGGACGATCCGCGCATCCAACTGCGCCACGGCATGACCCTGACGGTGGAGGTCGAGGTCGCGCGGGCGTCGCCTGTCGCGCTGCTGATGCGGGCGGTCGGCGAATGGAATCCGCAGCCTGAAGAACAGCCCACGACCGAGTTTCGGCCCGAAGCCGAGGCCCGCTGACCATGACTCCTCCCAGGCGCCGGCGCTCGATCATTCCCGAGGTGATCCAGATCTCGGCGACGGATTGCGGCCCCGCTTCACTCAAGAGCCTGTTCGCGGGGATGGGCGCCGAGCTCAACTATCGCGTCCTTCGCGAAGTGTGTCAGACGGACGTCGATGGCACCTCGATCGTCACCTTGGATGAAGTCGCGAACCAGCTCGGGCTCGACGCCGAGGAGGTGATGCTTCCGCTCGATCACGTGGTGGTCCCCGAAGCCAAGGCGCTCCCCGCCATCATCGTCACGCTCAGCGCGGGAGGACGGCCGCACTTCGTGGTGCTGTGGAATCGCGTCGGCCCGTTCATCCAGGTCATGGACCCGGCGGCGGGCCGTCACTGGACCCGGATTTCGACGCTGCAGAGCCACCTGTACCAGCACACCACGTCCGTTCCGGCGACCGGCTGGCGCGAATGGGCCGGGTCCGAGGAGGCGGTCGCGACGATCGAGCGCCGCCTGCTGAACCTGGGTGCGACGCAGGCGCGGGCGCTGGTTGCCCGGGCGCTCGAGGACCCCGGGCATCTGTCGATCGCCAGGCTCGACGCCGCGTGCCGGGCGTCCGAAGCGATGATCCGCGCGGGCGCCGTCCGGCGAGGCCGGACGGCGGCGGGTCTGCTGCAATCCATGATTGCGAAGGACGATTCCGGCGAAGTGCCCATTCCCGCTGCCTATTGGTCCGTCCGCCCCAACCCCGAGGCGGAGGGCGAGCTGTCGATGACCGGCGCGGTGTTGATGCGGGTTCGCGGTTGGCGCGAGGCTTCGCGCGCAGGCGAAGACGCGCCGAGAGCCGTGCTCGCGAGCGACCTGGCGACGGAGCTCGTCGCCAAGCAGGTGAGCCCGGCGCGAACGCTGCTCCGCCTGCGAGGCGAAGATTCGTGGGTCGTTCCGGGCCTGATTGCGGTGGGACTGGTGTTCGCCACCTTCGGGCGGATCCTGCAAGCGCTGATGCTCCGTGGCGTGCTCGACCTGGGGCGCGACCTCGGCACGTTCGCGCAGCGTGCGACGGGCATGGCCGTTCTCGCGGGCGTCGCGCTCTGCTTCATGCTCATCCAAATCCCCGTTTCATTGGGATTGCTCGGCATCGGCCGCCGGCTCGAGGTGCGGCTGCGGAAGGCGTATTTCGAGAAGCTCCCCGAGATGGAGGACCGCTATTTCCAGAGCCGGCTCGCCTCCGACATGGCGTCTCGCACGCACCACATCCAGGCGATGCGGTCGCTGCCGCTCCTGCTCGCGCAGGCCTTGGTCCTGTCGCTCGAAGTCGCGAGCATCACTGCCGCGCTCATCTGGGCCGCACCGCACGCATGGCACATCGTGCTCGCGCTCGCGGCGGTCACGCTGCTCGTGCCCCTGGTCGCGCAGAAGCTGCTCTTCGAGCCCGACCTGCGCGTGCAGATGCACGCAGGCGCGCTCAGCGGATTCACCCTGAACGCGCTCGTCGGGCTCACGCCGATCCGGATTCACGGCGCCGAGCGGTCGCTGCGCCGCGCGCAGGAGACCTTGCTCGTCAGTTGGACCAAGGCGCGCTATTGGCTCCAGACGCTGTCGGTCGGGTTCGAAGGCGGGCTGATGCTGGTGAGCTACGGCCTCGTCATGCTGCTCGTCTATTCGTACCTCGCGGGCACCGATCGGGCTTCGCTGGTGTTGTTGGTCGTCTATTGGGCGCTGCGGTTCCCCATCCTCGGCCAGCGGTTGATGGTGCTGAGCCGCGCGTTCCCGAATGCGATGAACCGGGTTCGCCGGCTCCTCGACGTCATCGGCGACATCAAGGATCCGCCGGCCCGGCCCGAGGCGCCAGTGCAGGAGCCTGTCGCGCCCGCGGACGCCGCGAGCGGCGTTTCGATCGTGATGGAGAAGGTCCGCGTGAAAGGCGGCGGTCACACCATCCTCGACAAGGTTTCCTTGAACATCGCCCCCGGCGAGCACGTGGCCGTGGTCGGTGTCTCGGGAGCAGGCAAGTCGACGCTGGTCGGCCTTTTGCTCGGCTGGCTCCGGCCGGCGCGCGGCGAGATCAAGGTCGACGGGCAGGTGCTCGATCAGGCCGCTGTCGAGCGGCTGCGGCGCACCACGGCCTGGGTGGATCCGGCGATCAGTCTCTGGAACCAGAGCCTCATCGACAACCTCCGGTATGGCAACGACGGCGCGCACGGCTGGTCACTGTCGGGGGCGCTCAAGGGCGCCGAGATGCTCGACATCCTCGAGGCGCTTCCAGACGGGCTGCAGACGTCGTTGGGCGAAGGCGGAGGGCTGGTCTCGGGCGGCCAGGGTCAGCGCGTGCGCCTGGCGCGCGCGATGCTTCGCTCCGGCGTGCGCCTGGCCATCCTCGACGAGCCCTTTCGCGGTCTCGATCGCGACCGGCGCGCGCGGCTCCTCGCCGAGTCCCGGCGGCTCTGGGCAGACATCACGCTCCTCTGTGTCACCCACGACGTCGAGCACACCCAGGAGTTCGATCGCGTGCTCGTGATCGAGAACGGTCGGCTCCTCGAGAACGGGCCGCCGAAGGAGCTGCTCGCGAACAAAGAGTCGCGGTACGCCGTGCTCCTTCGCGCCGACCAGGAGAATCGCACGCTGCTCTGGGGCGGTGGGCGCTGGCGCCATTGGTGGCTTTCGGACGGCCAGCTGGTGGAGAGGCCGGCGCCGAAGCCGGTGGAGACGCCGGTCGCGGAGCCCGCCGCAGGCGAGTTGGAGCTGGTGGGATGACGCGCTCGCACTCCGACCTGTTGTGGCCGGTCGAGCGACTGCCCGACGCGCTGGAGCAACTGGCGCAGAGGCAAGGCTATGGCAGGGCTGCGGGCGAGATCGCTCCGCCCGCGGCGGCCGTCGAGCCGAGCCGGGTCTGGATGTTCGCGCTCGGAGATCGACTCGGCGTGGAGCTCGAGCCGATCACGCCGCTCTACCACGAGCTGCCCGACGTCCTCGAACGCGCCGCGCCCTGCATCCTCCAGGTCCGGCGAGACGGCGTCCCGTCCTATCTGGTGCTGCTGGGTGCGCGGCGCGGGAAGCTGCGCCTGCTCGCGCGCGACGCCACGGCGGTTTCGGTCCAGACGAAGAGCGCGCTCGCGCTCCTGCGCGAAGAGCAGGAAGCCACCGTCGCCGAGGTGGACCAGCTGCTCGGCGGCGTGGAGATGTCGCCCCGTGCGCGCGAGCACGCCCGCTCACAGATGCTGCTGCAGCGGCTCGGCCAGGCGCAGCTGCGCACCGGCTGGATCATGCGCCCCAGGCGCACCGCGAGCCGGCGGACGCTGCTCGGCGACATCCCGTCGCTCGCCGCCGGCATCCTCGTGAGCCACACGCTCCTCTCGCTGGTGCTGGCTGGCTCGTTCTGGTTGCTCGGTCGCGCCGCGCTCCAGGCCCACCTCGAGACCGGCTGGTTCCTGGGGTGGATCGCCGTGATCGCGTGCGCGATTCCGCTGCGCATGCTCGAGGTGTGGTGGCAGGGCGTGTTCTCGATCCGGCTCGGAACGCTGCTGAAGCAGCAACTGCTCGCGGGAACCCTCAAGCTGACCCCCGACGAGGTGCGGCTCGACGGCATCGGCCGCCATTTCGGCCGCGTCGCCGAGGCCGAGGTCGTCGAGCAGCTTGCGGTCGGCGGCGCCCTGCTCGCGGTGTTGTCGCTCGTCGACTTGATCCTGGCGGGCGTCATCCTCGTGCTCGGGGCGGGAGGGTGGCCCCAGGCGATGGTGCTCGTCCTGTGGGTCGTGGTCGCGTTCGTCCTCGCGCGCCGCCACTACGGCGTCCAGCGGGCGTGGTCGAGCGCGCGCGTCGAGATCACCCACGACCTGCTCGAGCGCATGCTCGGCCATCGAACGCGGCTGGCGCAGCTTCCACTCGAGCGCTGGCATGATGGCGAAGACGTCCGTTTGAGCGCCTACTCCGAGATCTCGAAGGTCATGGATCGCCGGACCATGCAGCTGACCGCGCTCCTGCGCGACGGCTGGTTGGTGCTCGCCCTGCTGACCTTGCTGCCGACGTTCAGCAGCGGTACGGCCAATGCCAGCGCGCTGGCGGTGTCCGTGGGCGGCATCTTGCTCGCGCTGCGAGCCTTCGACGAGGTCGCCGTCTACTTCCAGCAGGTCTCCCAGGCGGCGGTGTCGTTCGAGCAGATCCGCGACTTGTTGCTCGCGGTGGGCCGCCCCGAGCTCGAATCGAAAGTCCCTCTCGAAATGGAGGGAGGCAAGCCCACCGACGCCGCCGGCGGAACCCCTCATCCAGGCGCGGGGCGTGACCTTCCGGCACGACGCGCGCACCCGGCCGGTGCTCGAGAACTGCTCGTTCCAGATCGCGCAGGGCGACCGCATCCTGCTGGAGGGCCCATCGGGCGGTGGCAAGTCGACGCTGGTGTCGCTGTTGACGGGCCTGAGGACGCCGCAGGGCGGTGTGATGCTGCTGCACGCTTTGGACCGCGCGACGTTCGGCGCCTCGGGCTGGCGCAAGCGCATCACCGCCGCGCCGCAGTTCCACGAGAACCACGTCCTGTCCGGCAGCTTCGCGTACAATCTCCTGCTCGGGCGCGAGTGGCCGACCTCGCCCGAGCTGCGGACCAAGGCCGCCGCGCTGTGCAAGGAACTCGGGCTGGACGAGCTTGTCGCCAAGATGCCCGCCGGCCTCGAGGAGATGATCGGCGAGACTGGCTGGCAACTCTCGCACGGCGAGAAGAGCCGGCTCTACATCGCGCGCACGCTGCTGCAGGGGGTCGAGCTGGTCATCCTCGACGAGAGCTTCGCCTCCCTCGATCCCGAGACCATGCGGGTCGCGCAGCGCTGCGTCCTCAACCACGCGAAAGCCCTCGTGGTCGTCAGCCACCCATGAGACTTCGATTTACGCTCGCCCTCCTCGCGACGATCTGCTCCGGTTGCGAGCTGATCCGTCCCGTCGTCGTCGAACCGCCTCTGGCGCCGAGCAGCTACTCGACCGCCGTCGATCTGCGCACCGAGCCGCCCCAACCGTCCAGCGCACCCGAGGGCGGGGTTCCAAGCCCGCAGCCGTCGAAGGAGGGCGTGCCCGCGCAGCCAGCCGAGCCTGTCACCCAGGACGCAGTCTGGTGGACGGCGTTCGCCGATCCGGCTCTCGACACCGCCATCCAGGAGTGCTTCGGCGACAACCTGGCCCTGCGCGACGCGCGGGAGCTGATCTACGAGAACCAGCTCGACCCCAACGTGCCGCAAGGTTGGTGGTACCCGCTCCAGGTCGGCATCCTGAACCCGGCGGGGCTGCGTCATGTCGTTGCCAACCTTCCGCCCGCGCCGCCAACCCGGACCGAGTACAGCGTCGCCAACGTCGGTCTCGGCGTGGCCTACCAGGTCGACCTGTTTGGAGCCCTCGGTGCGCAGCGGCGCGCGGGATTGAACTTCGCCGAGCAGCAGCGGCAGCTCACCGAGGGCCGCGTCCAGGACCTCGCGGTGCGGATCACCCAGATCTGGTTCGACATCCTGGAGGCCCGCGCGCTCCGGGACCTCACGCTGCGGCAGATCGACTACAACAAGGAGCTGCTCCGGCTGATTCGAGCGCGGTTCGAGCAGCACCTCACGCCCCGGCTCGTGGTGCTGCAGCAGGAGCAGCTGCTGGTGAACCTCGAATCGCAGGTGCCGCTGATCGCCACCCGGAACGCGCTCTTGAATTCGGAGCTGAAGGCGCTGCTGGGCCGGGTACCCAGCCCCGCCGACGACGTCGTTCCACTCGATCGACAGCTTCCCGATCTCCCGCCCCCACCGAAACTCGGAACGCCGGGCGACCTGAACGTGAACACGCCCGAGATGCGGCTCGCGGAGCTGCGCGTCGCCGAGGTCGAGCACCGCATCAACGCGAACCTGGCGAGCTGGCTTCCGACGATCGAACTGGTGGGCAACGTGGGCGCTTCGAAATACGGCCTCTCGGAGCCGGTCCTGGGCGAGTCCGTCGTCGGGGTGGGCCTGACCTGGGCCCTGTTCGATGGAAGGCGAGTCACCGAGTACTTGCGACTGCCAATCCAGCTCCAGCGTCGCCATGTCCAATACCAGCTCGCGCTGCACACCGCGATCGGACGGGTGCAGGATGCCGTGGTCCAGGAGGAGAACGAGGCGACGAGCCTGCGCAGCCTGCGTGCGCAGGTCCAGCTCGGGCGGCAGCTCCTGGACGAGGCGAGGCGGCTCTTCGAGCAGGGGCAATCGGACTATCTGACGGTGCTCACCGCCCTGACGAATCTGGTCGGGCTCGAGCGCGCAAGTCTGCAAGCGCAACGGCTGCTGCTCAACCATCGCGTCGGGGTCTATCGCTCGCTCGGCGGCACCTGGTCGCGCGACGTCACACTGGAGCGGGAGTGAGAAGCCATGGCACAGCTGCAAGCGGATGAGATGCTCTACATTCCCAATCGAAGGCGGCTCACGCACGACCGGCTCGACGCAGGGAATGGCCAGCAGGTCCTGCACCTCTTCTATGGCGAGGTGGAGCTCATCTTCGACGAGCCGGACATCGCGCCCTTGGGCGAGAAGCTGCTCCAGGTCGAGCAATTTCAAGCCTCCGACGCCATGGCGTGGTCGGACGGCGCGCCCCATTCCTGGGACAAGATCCGGGACCTGCTCGAAGCATTGATCGAACAGCGGGTGTTGAGGCGGGTCTCGGATGCGCCCACGGGCCGCACCGCGGTGTCCTTCCCTGAGCGGTTGGGTGAGGTGCCAGCCGGGCGTGAGCCGCTCACGTTCAGCGCCCACGACAATCGTTGCCCCGTGCTGACCGAACAGGCGTTCGGACGGGCGTTCGAGCTCTCGAACCTCGAGGTGGTCGTGCCGGTCTACCGCGTGGCGCATCCGGCGCTCGACGGTGACGGCCGGCAAGTGGGCGAGAACAACGTCGCACCGCGCACCTTGTTCCTCGATCTCCCAACCGTGCGCAAGCAGTGCCAGTACGCGGGGAGCCGGTACCAGAACGAACTCCCGATGAACGTGACCGCGATGAAGGCCATGGCGCGTCAGTGGCCGGACCTGCTCTCGCTGACCGAGCAGTTCCGCAAGGCCTTCCTCGCGCGCATGCCGCCCCGGACCCCGGGCGTGCTCACCGCGGGCGAGCTCCACATGATGGTCGTCTGCACGCTCGCGTCGGTCGGGTACGTGCTGGTGAGGGGCACCCATCCGGTGCCGAACGGAGAGCTCGACAGCGGGCTCGCGGCCATGTTCCGGCTGATCGACGGAGTTCGCCTGGTCACCAACGACCTGGTGCGCGACGCCCCCGAGCAGCCCGTCACCGCGCAAACGATCGTGGACTATGCCGAGCGTCACGCGGTCTTCCATGGTCCGCACGGCGTGTGCGCAGGGCCGCCGGCGCTGATCAGCGAATATCTGCAGGTGTTGACCGGCTCGGCCCCGGCACCGATTGAGGCCCAGCCCGACATCGCAGCGCGCCTCGGCGATCTCGACGCCGCGATCGATTACGGCCTGCTCGGGCAGCGCGTCGAATCGGTGGTCCGCTTCCTCGGCGCGACCCAGGGGCTGCTCCACGAACGGCTCCGGGCGGCGTTCGCCGGACACCTCCCGCGCACCGCGCTGCAAGAGTGCGTGGAGGCGCCGATCGATGTCGCGCACTACCCGTTGCTCCGGGACGATTTCCCACTCGCAGAGACCTACCAGCGCGAGATCAAGCTCAGCCGCTGGTTGTTCGCGCGCATCGGCGAGGCGTTCCCCGGCACGCCACAGGGCACCTCGCTGGACGAGCTGGCGAAGCTGGATCCCGCCGAGCAGGCCACGAGCCAGCGGCGGCTGGCCGAGCTCTTCGCGCACCGGCTGCCGGGAGACGCGGTCGTGGCGGAGCCCATCTGCGGCGAGCTCGCTGGCGTCGCTGCCAGCGCGTTCGCCCTTGAGCGCCGGTGCCTGCGCGTCGTCGAGCGCGAGCAAGCGATGCTGAACCAGCGGCTCCGGCGCCCGGATCACCCCCTGACCGGCACAGACCTGGCTGTGTTCACGCGGCCGCGCAATGGCCCCCCGTTGGCGGAGACCCTCGCGCGCGGCCTGGGCGTCTCGGTCACCAGCGACTCTGCCTCGACCGTGCTGGGCTACGGTGAGAGCAGCCTCACGTTGAAGGACTAGAGGATTCGATGCATCCAGAGCTCGTCCGCCGCTTCCACGAACCGATTCGCGATGAGGCTGCGCGCCGGTATGGCCTGTCGCCCGAACAGCTCACCGAGCTCGCGGCCTTCGAGAACTTCGTCTACGAGGCGGAGAACGACGACGGCGAAGGCCTTATCTTGCGCATCTCGCACAGTACGCGGCGAACGATCGACTACACGCTGGGTGAGGTCGAGTTCGTTCGCTATCTGGCCGCCGCGCGCATTCCAATCGCCTCGCCGATCCTCTCCGATTCGGGGCAGTTCGTGGAGCGGATCGAAGACCGCGAGCCCGGCAGCTACTTCGTCGCCACCGCGTTCGAGCGCGCGCCGGGCATCGTCTTCGACGACGCGCCTCCGCTCAAGGAGCGCTACTGGAAGCCCCCCCTGTTCCGCGACCTGGGCCGGCTGTTCGCGCGGCTCCACAACCGCGCCGAGACCTACGCGCCTTCGAGCCCCAGGCTCAAGCGCCAGGAATGGCATGAGTACGACGTGGTCGACATCGACCGGTTCGCGCCCCCCGAGGAGAAGCTCGTTCGCGAGCGCACCGCGGCGATCATCGCGCGATTGAACCGGCTACCGCGAACACCGGAGAGCTACGGGCTGATCCACGCCGATCTCCACATGCACAACTTCTGCTTCGCCGAAGGGAAGATCACCGCGTTCGACTTCGACAACTGCGAGTACGCGTGGTTCGTCAAGGACATCGCGGTACTCCTCTTCTACATCGCGCGAGGCGAGGCTCGAGAGGCGCGCGACGAAGCGGCCGCTGCGTTCCTGGGGCCGTTCCTCGAAGGGTATCGGGAGCTCCGACGGATGGAGCGCGAGTGGCTCGCGGCCGTGCCGGACCTGCTCGCGCTCCAGCGCTCGATGAATTACGCGCTGTTCCACCAGTATCGCGACCCGGCCGTGCTCGACGAGAGCACGCTCGACCGGTGGGGGCGGTTCCGGCGCGACATCGAAGCGGACACACCCATCCTGCAGATTGATTTCAGCGTGTAACGGGCACCTCTCCAGCCTGCCGTGGAAGAAGGACCTGGCCCACCAGCTCGCCATCTGGCAGGGCGGCAATCACGACTGGCCCGTGTGGCGGGAAATGACTCAGCAGTACCTGCCCTGGTAGGCCCCGGGCCTTGGAGCCCGCTCAGGTCTCGAGCGGGCGCAGCGTGCCGGCGCTCACGCGGTGGAAGCGCCAGAGCAGCGCGAAGGCCACCGCGATGAGCCCCGCGCACAGGCCCCACCAGATGAGCTTGCCCGGGAAGGCTCAAGACGCTCACTCGGACACTCCTGGCAATCTGCTCGTCGGTGACTCCGACATGGGCTGCCAGCAGAATCTGCGCACGCTTGACGTGGCGCACCCGCCCAGTGCCGCAGCTCACCAGCGCCTCCAGCTCCGACTTCTCCTCGGCGGCCGACGCGCCTCTCTCCGCGGCGTGTTTGATCTGCCGACGTGCGGGATTTGGAGGGACGAACCTCCTTGTCAAAACGACGAGCGGTAGGCCGCTCCACGTCGCGCTGATGCCCGGCCAGCAGCCCGTTGACGAAATGCCCGGTCCACCGGATGTCTCTTGCGTGGGACGTCTGGTCGGCCGCCTGCTTCCAATACAGGACGAGGGGCCGTCCGCCGCGACGGCCCCTTCCTTCCATCTGGTGCACGATGGGGTCCGACCGGAAATTGAGCCTGAGCATGGCCACCCCACCGGAAGACGAGCGCACCATGGACGAGCAGCGCCCCCCCAAGGCCCCGGCACGGACGGACCCCTCCATCGACCTGCTCCACCAACGCGCCCGTCAGCCGCTGGAGTCGCTCTTCTCACCCCGCAGCGTCGCGGTGGTGGGGGCAAGCGAGCGGGCAGGCAGCGTGGGCCGCACCGTGCTGTGGAACCTCATCAGCAGCCCGTTCGGCGGCACCGTCTACCCCGTCAACCCGCAGCGCCCCAACGTGCTCGGCATCAAGGCGTGGCCGTCCCTGCGCGCGCTGCCGGAGGCCGTGGACCTGGCCGTCATCGTCACCCCCGCGAAGTCCGTCCCGGCCATCATCCGCGAGTGCGCGGAGGTCGGCGTCCGGGGCGCCATCATCATCTCCGCGGGCTTCAAGGAGACCGGGCCCGAAGGCGTGAAGCTGGAGCAGGAGGTGCTGAGCATCGCCCAGGCCGGGAACGTCCGCATCATTGGACCCAACTGCCTGGGCCTGATGCGCCCCACCACCGGCTTCAACGCGACGTTCGCCAAGGGCATGGCCCGGCCGGGCAACGTGGCGTTCATCAGCCAGTCCGGCGCGCTGCTCACCGCCATCCTCGACTGGAGCCTGCGCGAGTCCGTGGGCTTCAGCGCCTTCGTGTCCGTGGGCTCCATGCTGGATGTGGGGTGGGGCGACCTCATCGACTACCTGGCCGAGGATCCGATGACGCGCTCCATCCTGCTGTACATGGAGTCCATCGGCGACGCGCGCGCCTTCCTGTCCGCCGCGCGCGAGGTGGCCCTCACCAAGCCCATCATCGTCATCAAAGCCGGCCGCACCGCGCAGGCCGCGCAGGCCGCCGCGTCCCACACCGGCACGCTCGCCGGCAGTGACGAGGTGTTGAGCGCCGCGTTCCGCCGCGCGGGCGTTCTGCGCGTGGACTCCATCGAGGACCTGTTCCACATGGCGGAAGTGCTGGCCCGCCAGCCCCGGCCCTCCGGTCGCAGGCTCACGCTGCTCACCAACGCGGGCGGCCCCGCCGTGCTCGCCACGGATGCGCTGGTCGCGGGCGGCGGAGAGCTGGCCACGCTTTCCGCCGACACGCGCGCGCAGTTGGATGCGTTCCTGCCGCCGCCGTGGAGCCACGGCAATCCGGTGGACATCCTGGGCGACGCGGACGGTGAGCGCTACGCGAAGGCCCTGGAGGTGACGGGCGCGGATCCGAACAGCGACGGCCTGCTCGTCATCCTCACCCCTCAGGACATGACCGAGCCCACCAAGACGGCCGACCGCCTCAAGGGCTACGCGAAGCTGCCCGGCAAGCCCGTGCTCGCGAGCTGGATGGGCGGCTCCGAGGTCGCTGCGGGCGAGCGCATCCTCAACGACGCGGGCATCCCGACCTTCGGCTATCCGGACACCGCGGCCCGCGTCTTCAACTACATGTGGCGCTACGCGGACAACATCGCGGGCCTCTATGAAACGCCCACCCTGGCGGAGGAGCCCACCGGGGGAGGCCGCGACGTCGCACGCGCACTGATCGAGGAGGCCCGCGCCGCCGGCCGCACGCTCCTGTCGGAGTACGAATCCAAGCGCCTGCTGGCCGCCTACGGCATCCCCACCGTGGAGACGTGGCTCGCGACCTCCGAGGACGCGGCCGTGGAGAAGGCCCACGCGCTGGGCTTCCCCGTGGTGCTCAAGCTGCACTCGCTCACGGTGACGCACAAGACGGACGTGGGCGGCGTGCGACTGGACCTGCGCGACGAGGCCAGCGTGCGCCAGGCCTTCCAGGCCATCCGCGACGCGCTCATCGAGCGGGGCCTCCTGGACGCATTCGACGGCGTCACCGTGCAGCCCATGGCGAAGCTGGACGGCTATGAACTCATCCTGGGCAGCAGCCTGGACGCGCAGTTCGGGCCGGTGCTGCTCTTCGGCGCGGGCGGCACGTTGGTGGAGGTGTTCCAGGACCGGGCCCTGGGCCTGCCGCCCCTCAACACCACGCTGGCGCGGCGGATGATGGAGCGCACGCGGATCCACCACGCGTTGAAGGGCGTGCGCGGCCGGGCCCCGGTGGACCTGGGCGCGCTGGAGCGCCTGCTGGTGCGCTTCAGCCAACTGGTGGTGGAGCAGCCCTTCATCCGCGAGCTGGACATCAACCCGCTGCTCGCCTCCGCCGAGCGCATCATCGCGCTGGACGCCCGCGTGGTGCTGCACCCGCCGGACACCGCGGCCGCGTCGCTGCCAAGGCTGGCCATCGAACCGTACCCGCACCAGTACGCGGAGTTCTTCACGCTGAAGAGCGGCGAGCAGCTCATGCTGCGCCCCATCCGCCCGGAGGACGAGCCCGCGATGACGCGTTTCCACCAGGCGCTGTCCGAACAGACGGTGTTCATGCGCTACGCGGGCCTGATGAAGCTCAGCCAGCGCGTGGCCCATGAGCGGCTGGCGCGCATCTGCTTCAACGACTACGCGCGGGAGATGGCGCTCGTCGCCGAGCGGCGCTCACCGGACCTGAAGGATGGAGGCGAAATCCTCGCGGTGGGCCGGCTCACGCGCCTCAGGGGCACGAAGGACGCGGAGTTCGCCATCACCGTCAGTGACATCGCGCAGCGTCAGGGCCTGGGGGCGGAGCTGCTGCGGCGGCTGGTGGAGATTGGCCGGGACTGGGGCCTGCAGCGGATAGTCGCGGACATCCTCACGCGCAACCGCGGCATGCAGGCCGTCAGCAAGAAGCTGGGCTTCAGCATCCTCGAGAACGAGGAGCTGGCCCCGGACATGGTCAAGGCCGTGAAGGTGCTCGGCTGACCGTGCCCGGGGCTTGAAGGCCCCTACGGCATCACACGTCGTCGCAGGGCGTGCCCAGCCGCGCGCCCGTGTAGACGCCCAGCTCGTTGTAGATGAAGGGCAGGTTGTCGCCCACGGGCACCGCGCGCAGCTTCTGGCGCTTGCTCTTCACCACCCAGAAGGACGCCTCCTCACGGTCCACCACGAGGCGCAGGTCGCCGCCCTGGGTGGAGAAGATTTCGCCCTGCGAGTCGGTGACGACGTTGAGCATCTTCTGCGGCTTCACCTGGCCGCGCTGGCCCGTGAAGATGCGGAAGGACTTGTTGTCCTCGCCGATGCCGCGCTCCACCAGGTAGTACGTGCCCTTGTCATCTCGCAGCAGCGCGTACGGCTGGAACTTCATCGGGCTGGCCGCGAAGGTGGACTTGCGCAGCAGCTCCTTCGCCTTCTCCGCCTCCAGCGGCTGCTGGGGCAGGGCGCGGTCGCCGCAGCTGAGCGTGCACGTCTTCGAATCCTCGCTGAGCGCCAGCCGCGAAATCACCCGGTAGTCCACGCCGCGGAAGTTCGGGTTGGACTTGGGGGCGAAGAAGCGCGGCTCGAAGAAGTCCGCCTGCGTCGAGCTGTTGCTGCCGACGTTGGGCACCTGGACGAAGGACTTGCCGTCTCCGTAGTAGAGCTGACCGTCCGCCTCCGGGGTGGTGGGGACGAGGACGGAGTAGTGACCCTTGCCGTCCGTGCACACGCGGGTGGACTCCAGCACCATGCGCTCGCGCAGCTTCTTCTCCTGCCCCCAGGGCGGATCCATTGCGAGCGCGGCTTGCGGGGCGATGACGAACCCCAGGGCGATGACCATGTGTCGAAGTGACATGTTGTTCTGGGCTCCGGCCTAGAGGTTGTCGGTGAAGAAGGTGGTGGTCGCGTCGGGCTGGATCGTCTCACCCGACTTCACGGTCCAGATGACCTTCTGCGCTTCCAGCTTCAGCGCCGCCGCGGCGTCCACCCGGCACTCCACCGTCTGGACCTTCTGCTGGACGGTGCGCTTCGCCTCTTCGGACCGGGCGCACAGCTTCTGCAACGACTCCAGCGGGCCCGCGCAGTAGCTGGGGACGGACAGCTCGTTGAGGACCGGATCCGGGATGGTGTCCCACGCGATGGTGGCGGCCATCTTCGTGCCGCACGCCTTGTTCGCCTCGGCCAGGTTCTCACCCAGCTCCTTCTCCGCCTGGTCCGTCCAGAACTTCCGGTCGAAGGCGATGAAGGGCTTCAGGTCGCCGTCCTCCTCCGCGTCCTCGTAGCGCGCGAAGACCTTCTCCACCTTCAGCGCCGCGGTGCGGCCCGTGTCCGGCTTCAGGTGCGTGTAACCGGAGGCGCCCGCGGGGCTGAGGATGAGGTCCTCGAAGCCGCCCCGGTCGTGCACCGTGACGAAGCGCTGGGTGCGGCCGCGCCACTTCGTCCAATACCCGGTGCCGCGATCGCGATCCACGCTCGCGATGACGACCTTGCCGTCCAGCTCGCTCTTGGTGCCGTTGAACTCGAGCAGCGCCTTCTTCGAGTCGTGGGGCTCCAGCGGGATGATGGTGACCTGCTCACCGGCCTCGTTGGAATACACCTTGCCGGTCGCGGGCTTCATGCCCGCCACCGCGCTGTCGAGCCGCACGCCCCGGGCACACCCCAGGGACAAGGCCACGACGCTGACTGCCAGTAGAACTCTCACAGGGACTCCTTGAATGGGGGCGCGCTCGCCTTCCAGCTCCGCGCGCCAGGGACGACCTCAGAGGTCGATTTCGTACTTCTGACAGTATTGTCGGACCTTGGGACGCTCCGTTGCCGGCACCCGGGTCCAATTGGCCCGCGTATTCGCCAGGTCGCGCTGCTGGCAGTACACGCGGGTGAGCAGTGAGAACGACGCGCCGGTGACCTTCGTGCGCTGGCTGCGGCGGATGTGACGCAGTGCTTCCGCCGGGTTGTCCGCGTCCAGCGCACGCTGCGCCGCGGTCAGGTCCTCGCGGACACTGTCGGGCATCTTCTCCACGGCCTGGGACGTGGGGGGCTGGCCTCGCGTCACCTTGGCCTTGGTGCCCACGGGCGTGTCCATTGCGCCGATCGTGGGGTTGGGTGGATCCGCGTCCGGAACCGGCGTGGTCGAATTTTCGGGGTCCGCATCTGGCTTCTTCTGTTCCGGAGGCGCGGTCACCACGGCGACAGGCGGCGGCTTGACGTCGTCGGGCGGCGTGACGGCCACCGGGGGTGTCTGCACGGGGGGCGGCACCGTGATGGCCGTAGTCGTGCCCGCGCCGCGCCAGAAGAAGGCGGTGGTGAAGGCCGCGATGACCACGACGCCCACGGCCACGCCCACCAGCCACTTCGGTCGGGAGCGGGGCAGCGGCTGCGCGGCCAGCGACTCCGTGCGGGGACCCTGTGCTTGCGGGGACTCGTCCTGCCCGGCGTGGGGGCGCATGCCCACGGTGGGCACATGCTCCTGCGAGGGGGGCATGGGCGTGGGCACCGCTGACGGCGCGGAGGACACGGGGGCGGCGGTCTTCACGCGCGCGGGCTTCACTTCTCCCAGCGTCTGGAGCGTGCTGCCCGTCAGGTCCAGGATGAACGCGCCCACGTCCGGGTAGCGGTCCGCCGGACGCTTGGCCATCGCGCGGGTGATGGCCGTCACCACGTGCGGTGGCGTGTTGGGCGCCAGCGTCAGCAGCGGCGCGGGCTCCAGGTGGACGATTTGGTAGATCAGCTCCGCGATGTTGTCGCCGGAGTAGGGCGGCTGGCCGGCGAGCATCTCGTAGATCATGCAGCCGAACGAGAAGAGGTCCGTCCGCGAGTCCACGTCGCTGTTGTGGCCCATGGCCTGCTCGGGCGCCATGTACTGCGGCGTCCCCATCAGCACCGAGTCCAGCGTCTGCACCGTGCGCGAATCGATGAGCTTGGAGATGCCGAAGTCGAGCAGCTTCACCCGCTCGCTCACCACGCCGCCCGCTTCGGTGGGCACGAGGAACACGTTGCCCGGCTTCAGGTCGCGGTGCACCACGCCCGCGCGGTGTGCCGCCTGGAGCGCCGCGCCCATCTGCCGGGAGATGGAGAAGACCTCCTCCAGAGGCAGTTGCTTCCGCTTGCGCAACCGGCGCGACAGGCCTTCGCCGCGCAGGTACTCCATCACCATGAAGGGCGTTCCGTCCTCCAGGGTGTCGAAGTCCAGCACCTCCACGATGTTGGGGTGGCCCAGCCGGGAGGCGATCTCCGCCTCACGCCGGAAGCGCACCGCCAC
The DNA here is from genome assembly GCF_026626765.1 of Corallococcus sp. bb12-1. Taxonomy (NCBI): domain Bacteria; kingdom Pseudomonadati; phylum Myxococcota; class Myxococcia; order Myxococcales; family Myxococcaceae; genus Corallococcus; species Corallococcus sp. bb12-1. The sequence continues at coordinate 33,618 of NZ_JAPNJZ010000037.1, forward strand.
CTCCGGCGACAGCTCCTCCGCGCCGTGCAGCACCTTGATGGCCACCTGCTTGCCCGGCAGGCGCAGGTGGCGCGCCAGGAAGACCGCGCCCATCCCGCCCTTGCCCAGGACGGTGCCGATCTCATAGGTGGCGTTCAATATCCGCCCCGTGGTGAGGGGCTCGGACTGGGCGGAGGTGGGTTCGGTCGGCTTTTGCATCGGCGGTCCTTTTTCCTACTAAACCGGGCCGACATGATTGGAAAGCACCTGGGTCGAATCCTCCCCATCAGGTCGCCTGGACGGTCCTGAAGTCGCAGGTTCTGAGAGGGCGAGTCGCATTTTTCCCGGTGGGCGTAGAGCCCACGTCCTAGAGTTCGCCGGTGATGGATTCTTCCGATACTCGCGCCCCGCTCGCCGCCCTGTTGCCGAAGCCCGGCGAGCCCCCTCTCGACGCCGATGAAATCCTCAACCGCTTCGTGGGCTACGTGGCCACCAACGGGTTGAGCCTGTACTCCGCCCAGGAGGAAGCCATCCTGGAGCTCCTGAGCGACAAGCACCTGTTCCTCAAGACGCCCACGGGCTCCGGCAAGTCGCTGGTAGCCATGGCGCTGCACTTCAAGGCCATGGCCGAGGGCAAGGTGTCGTTCTACACGTGCCCCATCAAGGCGCTGGTGAACGAGAAGTTCTTCCAGCTCTCCAAGGCCTTCGGCCCGGAGAACGTGGGCATGCTCACGGGCGACGCGAGCATCAACCGCGAAGCGCCCATCCTCTGCTGCACGGCGGAAATCTTGGCGAACCTCGCGCTGCGCGACGCGTCCGCGCGCGTGGACGCGGTGGTGATGGACGAGTTCCATTACTACTCCGACAAGGAGCGCGGCACGGCCTGGCAGATTCCGCTGCTCGCGCTGCCGAAGACGCAGTTCCTGCTGATGTCCGCGACGCTGGGGGACACGCACATCATCGAGCAGAGCCTGGAGCAGCTCACCGGCCGCGAGGTGGCCACGGTGCGAAGCTCCGAGCGCCCCGTGCCGCTGGACTTCGACTACCGCGAGGCGGCGCTGCACGAGACCATCCAGGACCTCATTGCGCGCGGGAAGTACCCCATCTACCTGGTGAACTTCACGCAGCGCGCCGCCGCCGAGCAGGCGCAAAATCTCATGTCGGTGGACTTCAACACCAAGGAGGAGAAGGAGGAGCTGCGGCAGGCGTTGATGGACGCGCCCTTCGACACGCCCTACGGCAAGGACTTCCAGCGCTTCCTGCGCCACGGCATCGGGATGCACCACGCGGGCCTGCTGCCCAAGTACCGGCTGCTGGTGGAGAAGCTGGCGCAGCAGGGCCTGCTCAAGGTCATCAGCGGCACGGACACGCTGGGCGTGGGCGTGAACATCCCCATCCGCACGGTGCTCTTCACGCAGTTGTTCAAGTTCAACGGCGAGAAGCTGACGACGCTGAGCGTGCGCGACTTCAAGCAGATTTCGGGACGCGCGGGCCGCAAGGGCTTCGACACCGAGGGCAGCGTGGTGGCGCAGGCGCCCGAGTACATGGTGGAGAACATCAAGCAGGCGGCCAAGGAGGCCGCGGGCAAGAAGAAGACGCCCAAGGCGAAGCCGCCGCAGAAGGGCTTCGTGCAGTACGACAAGAGCACCTTCGAGCGGCTCCAGAACGGCATGCCGGAGCCGCTGGAGTCCCGCTTCGAGGTGAGCCACGGCCTGCTGCTCAACCTGCTCCAGAGCGACAAGACGGAGGGCAGCGGCGGCTACAAGCGGCTGGTGCAACTGGTGCGCCGTTCGCACAATTCGGAGTACACGAAGAAGAAGCTCCTGAAGGACGCCGCCATGTACTTCCGCACGCTGCGCGAGGCGGGCATCGTGCAGGTGGTGCAGTGGGAAGGGCGCTCCTCCACCGTGGAGGTGGCGGGCGAGCTGCAGCGCGACTTCAGCCTCAACCACACGCTGTCGCTGTACCTGCATGAGACGCTGGAGCTGTTGGATCCCGCGCTGGAGACGTACGCGCTGGACGTCGTCACGCTGGTGGAGTCCATCCTGGAGAACCCGGATGTGGTGCTCTACGCGCAGTTGCACCAGCTCAAGGGCGAGAAGATCCAGGAGATGAAGGCGCAGGGCATGGAGTACGACGACCGGATGGAGGAGCTGGAGAAGCTGGAGTGGCCCAAGCCCAACCGCGACTTCGTCTACAGCACCTTCAACGCCTTCGCGCGCAAGCACCCGTGGGTGGGCGAGGAGAACATCCGGCCCAAGGCCATCGTGCGCGACATGTTCGAGCGCTTCATGTCCTTCCACGACTACGTGCGGGAGTACGGCCTGCAGCGCAGCGAGGGCGTGCTGCTGCGCTACGTGGGAGATGTCTACAAGTCGCTGACGCAGACGGTGCCGGAGCGCTTCCGCAACGAGGAGGTGGACGACATCATCGACCACCTGCGCGCGACGCTGCGTCAGGTGGACTCCAGCCTCCTGGACGAGTGGGAGCGGATGAAGAACCCGGGCGCGCCCGTCGAGGCGAAGCCGGTGGTGGACCTGAAGCCCAAGGAGCTCACCGAGGACCCGAAGGCCTTCGCCGCGCGCGTGCGTGAGGAGCTGCACCGGCTGCTGCGCGCGCTGGGCCAGCGCCGCTACCTGGACGCGCTGGGCATGCTGGACAACGCCCTGGGCGAATGGACCGCGCCGAAGCTGGAGCAGGCGATGGCGCCGTACTTCGAGGAGCACAAGCTGGTGGTGCTCACGCCCCAGGCGCGCAAGCCGGCGAACACCCAGCTCAAGGAGGCTGGCACCCGTCAGTGGGAGGCCCAGCAGCGCATCATGGACCCGGAGGGCCACGGGGACTGGGTCATCGACGCGGAGATTGATTTGCGCGGCCGCCGCATGGACGACGGCCCCATCCTGATGCTGCGCCGCATTGGCGGCATGAGCGCGTGGACCTGACGGCCTGACGGGCGGCTGTCAGCTTGTGGGCGGCCTGGAGTCCCGGGCCGCCGCGCGCACGGTGTCCGCCGCCGCGTCCACCTCCGCGAGGATGCGGCGCGCGTGGTGGAGCAGGGCCTCTCCGGTGGGCAACAGGCGCATGCCCCGGGGAACGCGCTCGAACAGGGGCGTGCCCAGTTCGTCCTCCAGCGCGAGGATGTGACGGCTGAGCGGCGGCTGGGTGATGTGGAGCCGGAGCGCGGCCCGGCCCACATGGCCCTCTTCCGCCACCGCGACGAAGGACTGGAGGTGCGTGATGCTCACGCGCCCCAGGCTAGCGCGAGACCTGCGCGCCGTGCACGTGGCCGGACGATGCCAGAACAGCATTGGACGTTGCGAAGGGGCGGATGCCACCTTGCCCGCCATGGGCATTCCACTCTTCAAGGGCACCGAGGTTGAACGGCTGCGCCTCGCGGGACTCGCGGCGGCCGGCACGCTGGCGCATGTCGCCGGCAAGCTCCAGCCGGGCGTGACGACGGCGGACATCGACATGTGGGTTCGCGAGGACACGGCGCGCCGGGGCGGCACCCCCAGCCAGCTTGGCTACAAGGGGTTTCCCGCAACGGTGTGCACCAGCCGCAACCACGTGGTGTGCCATGGCATCCCGCGCCCGGATGAACACCTGAAGCCCGGGGACATCGTCAACGTGGACGTGACGACGTGCCTGGACGGCTTCCATGGGGACACCTCCGCCACGTTCCTCATCGGCGAGGTGTCCTCCGACGCGAAGCACGTCGTGGACGTGGCGCGGCGGTGCCGGGACGCGGGCGTGGCGGTGGTGCGACATGGCGCCCGGTTGGGGGACATTGGCGCGGCGGTGATGGCGCTGGCGAAGGCGGAAGGGTGCAGCGTGGTGGAGGAGTTCGGCGGCCACGGCATCGGCCGGCAGATGCATGGCCCGCCGCATGTGTCCCACGTGGGCAAGGCGGGGACGGGCATCACCCTGCGCTCGGGGATGGTGCTCACCATCGAGCCCATGGTGAACCTGGGCCGCCCGGACATCCGGATGATGCCGGACGGGTGGACGGTGGTGACGGCGGACGGCAGCCTGTCCGCCCAGTTCGAACACACCGTGCTCGTCACCCGGGACGGCTGCGAGGTGCTGACCCCGGGCGAGCTGTCCCTCCACATCCCCGGCGGGTGTTGAGAAGGGGGCGCTTGCGTCCGCCTGTCTGGCTGCGTGTCGAGCGGTTCTCGTTGGCAGCGTCAGGGCCGGTGATAATTTGCCGGCCATGAAGAAGATCCTGGTCGCGCTCCTGGTGCTCATCGTCCTGGCGGTCGCGGGCGTGGCGGGAGTGTATTCGTACGCGCAGAAGGCCGTCACGACGCCGCACGCCTCCGAAGATGCCACCCCGAAGGAATTCATCGTGAAGAAGGGCGCGTCCGCGCGCTCCCTGGGCCAGCAGCTCCAGTCCCAGGGCTTCCTGGACGACGCCCGCATCTGGCGCTTCCACCTGTGGCGCCGGGGCAGCCTCAACGTGAAGGCGGGCCGCTTCATGCTGAGCCCGACCTCCTCCGTGGAGCAACTGGCCACCGCGCTGGAGGGCCCACCGCTGCCGGAGGACGTGCCCTTCGCGATGATCGAAGGCTGGCGCCTGCGCGACACCGACCAGGTGCTCGCCGCGCAGGGCCTGATCAAACCGGGCGAGTACATCGCCGCGGCCAGCCGCTCGGAGCGCTTCACCGCGCCGTTCCCCCTGCCCACGCGCGGGCTGGAGGGCTACCTGTACCCGGAGACGTACGGCATCGTGGTGGAGGGCTTCAAGGTGGAGGCCTTCATCCAGCGGCAGTTGGAAACCTTCCGCGCCCGCTTCTACGACGCGCACAAGGCGGAGATCGACAAGAGCGGCCGGTCGCTGCACGACATCGTGGTGATGGCCTCCATGCTGGAGCGCGAGGAGCCCACGCCTTCGCAGCGCCCGCTCGTCGCGGGCATCCTCTGGAAGCGCGTGGACAAGGGCTTCGCGCTGGGCGTGGACGCGACGAGCCGCTACGAGCTGGCGGAGTGGAACGATCGCAAGGAGTTCCTCAAGAGGCTGCGCGACAAGTCGGACCCGTGGAACTCGCGCACCCGCATCGGTCTGCCGCCCGGCCCCATTGGGGCACCGACGGTGGACTCGCTGCTCGCCGCGCTGCGGCCGACGAAGAGCGACTTCTTGTACTACCTGCACGACGCGCAGAGGATCCTCCGCCCCTCGCGCAACGCGCAGGAGCACGAAGCGCTCCGCGCCAAGTACAACGTGTACTGAGCGCGCCACCACGTTCGAGGTGGAGCTGCCGCTCCAGCAGGCCTGACGGACCCGGGCGCGCTGGCTAGGGCGCGGGTTCCGGCGTCTTCTGGAACTTCTGCGCGAGGATGCGCTCGGCCGCGTCCGCGAGCAGATCGCGGGCCATGCGCGTCTCCTCGCCGAAGATGCCCGTGGACGTGCGCGCGTCCAGCACGTGCGTCGCGAGCAGCGAGAAGGCCGCGGCCTCGTCGAACGTCGCCTCGGAGGACAGGACGCGCTTGCCGGGATGGGGGTCCTCCTCGTGGAAGCGGCCCTCCCAGCTCTCTCCCAGCGTGATGGCGAAGTACTGCGTCGCCACGTTGCCGGGTCGCGACATGTGCGAGGCGGCGACCACCGCCCGGAGCTGCTCGCGCTCGTCGGACGTCATCTGCTGCTTCCACGCTTCGACCGCCGCGTGCATGGTCTCAATCTGATCCCTCGCCGCGTCCTCCGCGTTCTTCAGCAGGTCGGGCACCTGGGCGTGGATGAACGCGGAGAGGTCCTCCTGGGCCACGCGGTTCGCGGCCAGCACGGCGTCCACGAGCGCCTGCGAGGCGTCCAGTACGCGGTGCTGCCGCTCCAGGGCCTTGGCGGGAAGGCCCCGCGCCGCGAAGCTGTCGCGCACCTCGGTGATGAGCCTGCGCAGGGGGGTGAGCCGGACGCGGGTGTCGTCGTCGAGCGCATCCTTCAGCGGGGCCAGCAGCAGGTAGAGCGCGAGCGGGACGTGGGTGACGGCCTTGTACACGTGGTAGCGGCGCGTGCGCGAAGGCGCTTCGAAGCGCTGGCCGCCCTTGCGCAGGATGAGCAGGTCGTCGATCTGCGCGATGACCGGCCCCATGCGCGACAGCACCGCTTCCCGGCGCGCGGCGTACGCGTCCCGGAACGCCTGGTTGAGCACGGAGAGCGGATCCGCGGCCTCCAGCGCTACGGTGCGCGCGACCTCGGAAGGGGGCTCGGGGGGAGGGGAAGGGGAGGAAGGGCCTACGGGGCACTCGGCCATGGCGCGCACGCTAGCGCTCCCGGAACGCCCTTCGCGCGAGGCCCTTCGACGGGTGTCGGGATTCCTTCAACCGCGCATCCGCCATGCGACGAAGGCCGGCCCCGCGTGGATGCGGGACCGGCCTCCGGATTCAACGGTTCAGCGGGTCGCTTCAGTCAACCGGACGCACCTGCACCTGCATCACGGTCCCGGCCTTGTTCTCGCTCAGGACCTCGATGATGGTGCCCGTGGGGGGGACCTTCACGCCGGCGTACGGCTGCGTGGCGTACCAGAAGGTGTTCAGGTCGTTGAACACCGGCACCGCGGGCTGCGAGACGTAATCGTTGCGCGGGAAGCCACTGGGCTTGAGGGACAGCGGGAAGCTGGGCTGCAGGCCGAAGGTCGCGTCGTGCGTCTGCACGCGGCCGGACCAGTAGCGGCCGTCGCTGCGCTGCAGGGGCTGCGGGCGCGAGTCGATGGGCAGGATGCGGCCCTCACCCGGGTGCACGGACACGCGGTTGTCCGGCACGGACGTGTCCCAGTAGGTGATCAGCAGACCGGGGTTGTAGGCGTAGCGCTCGGCGTAGTCGATGAGGCCCTCCGCGCTGAAGCCGAAGTTGTACGGACCGGTCTCCAGGCCCGTGTCATAGCCGCGGAACTGTCGCCACTCGGCCAGGTAGTAGTTGTCGTAGTAGGTCTGGGTGCCGTCGTTCAGGAAGAACGTGGCCTGATCCCAGTACTTGCCGCCGTTCTCCGCGTCGTCGCCGAAGACGTACTTGTTCTTCGCCCAGAGCTGGAAGCCGTCCACCAGGAAGCCCCGGCCGAACTCCGCGCCGTCCGTCTTGTAGCGGATCTTCAGCGTGACCTTCTTGCCCGCGTGGGCGGACAGGTCGAAGGACAGCGGCACCCAGCCGTCGGACAGGCCGGTGATGCCATTGCCCAGGTTGTTGCCGAACGGATCCGACGTGCGGCTCACGGGGCTGGGCAGGTTGACGAACGGGCCGTCCTCCACCGCGAGCGCGACGTAGGCGTAGTCCCAGTCCTCCTCGATGTCGAACCACGTGGAGAACGTGAACGTGATGGGCGTCTTGTTCGGCAGCTTCACCGTCTTGAGGAGCACGCGGTCCAGGTTGTTGCCCGCGCCGCCCTGCCACGAGAACTGCCCTTCGATGGGCGCCACCGTGACCTGCGGACGGGGCTTCGCGGGCAGGTTCACCACCAGCGCCTGCTTCGCGTTCTGGGACGTCACGCCCGACGGACCCAGCTTGTGGTACGAGTACAGGCCGTGGGTCGTGGTGGCGTGATCCAACCAGCCCAACTGCAGCTTGTCCCAGGCGAAGAAGTCACCCGGCCGGCTGCCGATGTCCGTGGTGCCGTCGTTCAGGTACGAGCCCGACGACATGATGGTCCAGAAGCCCGTCCCGTTGTCCGCCGCGTTCGTCGTGTCGTAGTGGTCCGGCAGGCCCAGGTCGTGGCCGTACTCGTGCGCGAACACGCCCAGTCCGCCGTTCTCCGGCTGGATGGTGTAGTCGCCCACCCACTTGTCCACGTTCGTGCCGAAGCGCGTGCCGCCGTTCGGGTTGTTCGCGGGGCCCGTGCCGTCCGCGCTCAGGCCCGTGCTGTAGGCGAACCAGCGGTGGCTCCACACCGCGTTGGGGCCCTGCGCGCCGCCGCCCGTCTCCTCGCCCACGCCCGCGTGGACGATCTGGAAGTGGTCGATGTAGCCGTCCGGCTCGTCGAAGTTGCCGTCGCCGTCGTGGTCATACCGGTCCCACGTGTCGAACGTGTCCAGGTACGCCTTGATCTCCGCGGGCGTCTTGCCGGCGGCCACCTGGCCCTGCGTCCACGCCTTGATGGCGTCGCTGATGAGCGGCCACACGGAGTTGGAGCAGCTGGAGGAGCCGCACAGGTTGTTGCCGTAGCGCGCGGCGTTGTACGGCACGCGCACCCATTCAGACACGGCGCCGTTGACGATGTAGCGGCCCGACGAAGCGGCCTTGTAGAAGTTCGCCACGGAGTCCGCGCCGGGCGTCGTGTCGAAGTAGAGCTTCTCGTAGTGCGCGCGGTCGTAGTCCGGCTGCCAGATGGTGGTGTTGTCCACCGCCCGGTCCGGCTCTTCAATCAGGTTGTGCAGCGGCCCGGGGATGTTGCCGCCGGGGTTCGTGGCGGGGTTGCCGAACACCGGGTGGATCTGCGTTCCGTACTCCACCAGGATGACGAAGATGCGGTCCGTGCGCTCCAGCTCCAGCTCCACGAACTTGCCGTTGCCCAGCTTGTGCACCTTGCCCGGCTGACCGCGGCCTTCGATGCGCTCCTGGAGCGCCTGGGCCTTCAGCTCCTTCTGCTGTTCACCCAACCGGTGTGGCAGATCATCGGACACATCCTCCACGGCCACCTTGCGCAGGCCCGCGGACGGCGACGCGATGTCGGGTTGCGGCTTCTCGTACCAGGCGCGCTCCGCGTACGCCGATGGGGCGATCGCGAGCAGGCTCCAGGCAAGCCATGACGGGGGTTTCCGCATTGCCACTCCTTGGAAGGGATCCCGGTGGGGTCCGGGATGACCGAGGTTTTAGTGGAAGCGCGGGGAGCATTGGAAGACCGGGACGTTAAAAAATTCCCACAAGGACGGAGCGGGTTTCCGTCCTGCGGTGGGCGAAAAGCAAAGAATGGGTAGGTGGCGCTCCGCGTCGAGGGACTACGTTTCCGGTCGCTATGGCGCGTATTCGTCCCGTGGATCCCCCGCTCCGGCGGGATGTCCGGCTCTTGGGCCGGCTTTTGGGAGAAGTCCTGGTCGAACAGGAGGGGCAGGCCCTGTTCGACAAGGAGGAGGAGGTGCGCCACCTGGCCATCCAGCGTCGGCGCGGGCCGGTGGCGGGGCGGCGGGCGGCGGCGGCGGAGCTGGCGGCGGTGCTCCAGCGGCTGCCGTCGGAGCAGGTGGAGCCGGTGCTGCGAGCCTTCTCCGTCTACTTCCAGTTGGTGAACCTGGCGGAGCAGCACCACCGCCTGCGCCGCGCGAGGGCCCACGCGAGCCCCACCTCCACCCGGCCGCAGAAGGGGTCGCTGGAGGCGTCGTTGCTCGCGCTGAAGGCCGCGGGCGTGAGCGCGGACAAGGTGCGGGAGACGTTGGGGACGCTGAAGGTGACGCTGACGTTCACCGCGCACCCGACGCAGGCGGTGCGCCGCACGTTGCTGGAGAAGCTCTACCGGCTGGCGCAGCTTCTGGAGGAGCGCGACCGGGTGACGCTCACCCCGCGCGAGTCCGCCGCCAACCTCACGTCCATGCGCGAGGAGATCACCGCGCTCTGGCAGACGGACGAATTGCGCCGCGAGCGCCCCACGGTGGGCGACGAGGTGAAGAACGTCCACTGGTACGTGGAGGAGATGCTGTCGGAGCCGGTGGCCCGGCTGCCGGAGGCGCTGGACTGGGCCTTCGAGCGCGCCTACGGCGAACCGCTGGGAGTCCTGGACACGCCCGTGCGCATCCATTCGTGGGTGGGCGGCGACATGGACGGCAACCCGCTGGTGACGCCGGAGGTGTTCGAGGACACGCTGCGCGCGCACCGCGCCCGGGGCCTGCGCCTGTTCCTGCGCGACGTGGAGCTGTTGGGCGGCATGCTGTCGCAGTCGGAGCGGCACGCGCGGCCCACGCAGGAGTTGGAGCGCTCGCTGGAGGAGGACGCGAAGGCGCTGCCGGACGTGGCGAAGGCGCAGGGCCCGCGCACCTCCGGTGAGCCGTGGCGCCGCAAGCTGCGCTTCATGGAGGAGCGCCTGTCGCTGGCGCTCCAGCACGTGCTGGCCCGGCGCGAAGGCCAGCCGTCGAAGCTCGCGCCAGAGGCGTATCGCTCTCCGGAGGCGCTGGGCGACGACCTGGCGGTGCTGGAGCGGTCGCTCTTCGCGGCCCGCGCCGAACACGCGGGCCTGCGCGAGGTGCGCCGCATGTCCGAGCGCGTGCGCGCGTTGGGTCTGGGGCTGGGCGAACTGGAGGTGCGCGCGCCCGCGGAGGACGCGGTGAGCGCGGCGGCCTCCTTCAACGGCGGCCCTGCTCCCACCGAAGGGGGCACGCGGCTGCTGGCGGTGCTGGCGAAGCTGCGCGAAGGCCAGGACGAAGGCGGCGAATCCGTGTGCCGCACGCTCATCCTCTCCATGGCCTCCACCGCGGACGACGTTCTGGCGGCGTTCCAATGCCTGAAGCACGCGGGGCTCTGGGACAAGGAGCGCCAGTGCGCCACCGTGGACGTGGCGCCGCTGTTCGAACAACTGGGCGCGCTGGACTCCGGACCGGAGGTGCTGCGCACGCTGTTCGCGCATGTGGAGTACCGCCAGCACCTGAAGGGCCGGGGCGTGCAGGAGGTGATGGTCGGCTACAGCGACTCCGGCAAGGAGGTGGGCCTGCTGGCCGCGAGCGCCGCGCTGTACCGCGCGCAGGTGGCGCTCACCCACGTGGCGGACGAGCACGACGTGCCCCTGCGCCTGTTCCACGGACGCGGTGAGACGGTGGCGCGCGGCGGCGGTCCCGCCCAGACGGCCATCCTCGCGCTGCCGCCGGGCACCGTGGCCGGGGCCTACAAGGCCACCGAACAGGGCGAGGCGATGGACCACAAGTACGCCCGTCCGGAGCTGGCACAGCGCACGCTGGAGCTCGTGGTGGGCGGCGTGCTGCTGCACACGCTGGACGCGCAGCCGCGCCCGTCCCCCGAGGACGAGACGGCCTTCCGCGCCGCGTTCGACCTCCTGGCGGAAGAGGGCCGCAAGGCGTACCGGGCGCTGGTGTGGGACGATCCGCGCTTCGTGGAGTTCTTCATGACGGGCACGCCCGTGGAGGAGATCTCCGCGCTGCCCATCGGCTCGCGCCCCAGCAAGCGCAAGGCGGGCGGGCTGGACACGCTGCGCGCCATCCCGTGGAGCTTCGCCTGGACACAGACGCGAGCCATCGTCCCGGCCTGGTACGGCGTGGGCACCGCGCTGGAAGCGTACGCATCCACGCCCGAGGGCGCTGGGCTGCTCCAGCGGATGTACAAGGAATGGCCCTTCTTCCACACGGTCATCGACAACGTGACCATGGTGCTGGCGAAGACGGACATGGCCATCGCGGCGCGCTACGCGAAGCTGGCACCCGCCTCCACGCGGCCCCTGTGGCTGCGCATCCAGCAGGAGCACACGCGCACGCGCCGCGCGGTGAAGACGCTCACGGGGGAGGGGAAGCTCTTGGACAACAACCCGCAGCTCCAACGCAGCATCGCGCTGCGCAACCCCTACGTGGACCCCATGTCCTTCCTCCAGGTGGAGCTGCTCAAGCGCAAGCGCGAAGGGGACGCGGCCTGCGACCGGCCGCTGCTGCTGGCCCTCAACGGCATCGCGGCGGGGATGCGGAACACCGGTTAGAGAAGAGCCTCAACCCCTCAGTCAGGAGCGCGCGGGATGGCCCAGGAGACGTTCACCGTGGAGGAGATCAACCCGAAGCACGGCTTCGCACGCCTGCGTCCGGAGACGGGGCAGGGGATGCTCCACACCGCCCTCTATCCGGATCCGGAGCTCACCCACGCCCCGCCCTTCCAACTGCGCCAGGGCGACCGGGTGTCGGGCGAGCGCCGGGGGCAGACGGTGTCGGAGGTCTCCTGGGTGACGCGCGTGGAGCCGCCCTGGGAAGAGGTGGAGCGCGTGGCGGAGCTGCTCGCGCTCCTGGAGCGCTGGGAGATCCGCATCCCCTTCGAGGCCCGCGTCCTCGCTGAATATTCGTGGCGTGAGAGCAGGGAGGACCCGCTGCGCGACGAACTCCAGGCGCAACTGCCCACCTTCTTCGACTTCGACGGCGCCCATCCCTTCGAGGACCCGTCCCTGCTGGAGCGCCTGTCCGCCGCCATGCAGCCGTACCTGCCGGGCTTCTCCGTGCAGCCGGTGCAGGGCCAGCCCGCCGTGCGCGTGGAGCCCGGCGCCGTGGAGATCGTCGCCGGGGTGGGCAGCTGGGACATCCCCCAGCCCACCTTCGCCCCGATGATCGCGGAGGTGAACGCCCGGCTCGCCGCCGCCCAGGCCCCGGTGCGCTGGGTACCCACCCGCGAGGACTGGATGCTCGCGCCCCCCGCGCTGGCCGCGCTCCTCCAGAAGCACGGCCTGCTCGAAGGCACCTCCATCCCCACCTAGGGCTGGCGGGCGGTCCCGCTGTCACGCCGTACCATGGCGCGCCGCACCATAGTACAATGGGAGGTCAAACGATTATCTGATAGAGGACGGAGACATCATGGGTCTCCGTCACCTCGCCTCTGTCTTCGTGGGTTTTCTCCTCCTCGTCGGGTCCGCCTGTGGGCCCGAGCGCAGGCTGGAGGAGGCGGTGCTGCCCGCGCGTCCGTTCGTCTCCATCGACGGACAAGAGCCGGCGCAGCAGCGCCTGTTCGGCAGGGTGTCGAGCGACGCGGGCGTACCCCGGGTGGAGGTCTACGAGGACGGCCACTTCCTGGGCTTCGCCGACGTGAAGGCCGGCCGCTGGAGCCTGCCGTGGTGGCCGGGCCGGCGCGCGTTGACGTTGGAGGTCGTGGCGAGAGATCCGCTGGGCGACACGGCACGGGCCCGCGTGGACTTCCAGCACCTCGCGTTCGACGCGAGGCCCGGGCTCTACCAACCGGAGACGCTGCTGGTGTTGCCCACGCAGCAGGGCGTGCGGACGTACTTCACGCGGGACAGCTCCACGCCCACGCCCGCGTCCGCGCTCTACACCGGTCCCATCGCGCTCTTCGCCCGCGCCAGTCCGCCCGTGACGTGGGCCTTCGTTCCCACGACGCCCCCTTCCGCGCTGGAGGGCATGCGGTGGGACGCGCCCCTGGAGGAGCTTCCGCAGGCCTCGGTGGTGCGCTTCCGACAGTACGTGGGCGCGGAGCCGGTGGGCCCGGTGCGCACGCGCACGTTCGTCATCGGGCGGGGGCCGTACACGCTGCCGGTGCTGTCGCTCGTCACCGACGCGGCGAACTTCTTCGCTCGGGACCTGGGCATCTACGTCCCCGGCCTCGTGTGGGAAGCAACCCCGGAGGATCCGTGGGTGGGCAACTACACGCAGGACGGCAAGGAGTGGGAGCGCCCCGTCCACGTGGAGTGGTTCGAGACCTCCGGCGCACGCGTGCTCGCGCAGGACGCGGGCGTGCGCATCCACGGCTCCGGCAGCGCCGTGCTGCCACAGAAGAGCCTGCGGCTGTACGCCAAGGAGGACTACGGCCCGAAGACGTTCGCGGGCCCGGTGTTCCCTGGCTCGCCGGTGACAAGCTTCACGCGGCTGCTGGTGCGTGCGTCCGGGCAGGACCAGGGACAGACGCGGCTGCGGGACTGCGCCCTGCAGGGGCTGCTCGCCCAGACGCGGCTGGCGCTCCAGGCCTGCCGTCCCACGCTCGTGTTCCTCGATGGCGAGTACTGGGGCCTGCACGAGCTGCGCGAGCGCTACGACGAGTACTACCTCGCCTCCCACTACGGCGTGGACCGCAAGAAGGTCGTCATCCTGGAGCGCGACGGAGAGCTGGACGTGGGGGAGGACGGAGATGCCCGGCCCTACCAGGAGCTCATCGACTACGTGCGCACGCATGACCTGGCGGTGCCGGAGCACTACGCCCACGTGAAGGCGCGGATCGACGTGGAGGACTTCATCGACTACCAGGTGGCGCAGCTCTACCTGGGCAACCAGGACTGGCCCCAGAACAACGTGAAGTTCTGGCGGCTGCGCACGGGCGCGCCGGGCGCGCCCCACGGACAGGACGGTCGCTGGCGCTGGCTCTTGTATGACCTGGATTACGCCCTCCGCCCGGAGCCCGCCTTCGACAGCCTGGGGCGGGTGCTGGAGGATCCAACGCTGGAGGCTTCCACCGTCCTCTTGCGGCGGCTGCTCCAGGCCCCGGAGTTCAAGGCCCGGTTCGTCGAGCGCTTCCTCTGGCACCTGGAGCACACCTTCACCCCGGAGCGGGTGGTGGCGTACGTGGACGCGGTGGCGGAGCAACTGGCGCCGGAGATGCCCGGACACGTGGCGCGCTGGCTCCAGCCGGCCTCCGTGGACCTGTGGAGCGTGACCGTCGAGGAGCTGCGCGAAACGGCGCGTCAGCGGCCGGCGCTCATGCGCCAGTTCCTGGCCCGGCACCTGGGGCCGCTCTAGGGGTTCTTCTTCTCCGGGACTTCGCTGCCGTAGCTGCCGCTGCGCACGTCCACCAGCCGGCCGTCGCGGAAGATGGCGACCTGCATGAGCCGGTGGGGGCCGAAGTTGTAGGTCCACTCCTCGATGGTGGACGACGAGCCCACCTCCGTGGAGACCTCCTCGTGGGGCGACTTCTGCTTGTACCGGGTGCTGGCGTACTCGGTGCGCGTGCGCCGGGACATGGGCTCGCCGCACTTGATCAGCGCGTCGTCCGTGGTCGCGCCCTCGGACACGAGCTTGTTGTCGCAGCGCAGCGACGAGGCGTGGACGAGCGAGGGCAGGGCGAGGCAGGCGACGACGAGGCTGGCGGACAGGGCACGCATGAAAGGCTCCGGGAGAGAAGCGGAACGGGGGCAATGCTCGGACGCTGGGACCCCGAACCTATTCAAACGCGTCCTGTCGATTCCAGTCCGAGCCCCCGCCCGGGATTAAAGACCGCCCTTCGCCTTGAGCACGCGCACCACCTCGGCCGCCATCACCCGGTGGCCCTCCATGGACGGATGGATCTGGTCCACATCCAGGCCATCCAGGAACAGGTGCACGTTGCCCGGCTGGCGCATCACGGCCTCCAGGTCGATGACCTCCGCGCGCGTCTGGGTGCGGATCCACGCGTTGAATTCCACGCGCTGCGTCTTCACCACTTCGTAGTCGCCGTAGTTCGTCTTCTCCTTGGGCAGCAGCGTGCTGACCCACAGCCGGCACCGGGGCTGGAGCTGATCGAACAGCTGGGTCATCCGCTGCTCCAGCTTCTCCACCGTGATGCCTTCGGAGGCCAGGTCGTTGGTGCCCAGCAGCACGATGCAGTCGGTGAAGCCCTGCATCGCGAGCACCTCTTGCGGCAACTGGATGTTCGCGTCCCAGAAGCCCTGGCCGGACACGCCCGAGTTCGCCACCGGCAACCCGAGCCCCTTCTGCACCAGGAACGACCACGCGTTGCGCGTGTCGTTGCGCGTGTCGATGTAGCCCTCGGTGATGCTGTCCCCGATGGTCACGAACGCCCGGCCCGGCGCGCCCTCCACGTCCACCGTCGCGACGCCCAGCGCGTACTCCCAGGCTTGTCCTCCCAGCGCGCCCTGCGTCGTCGCGTACGCACCCGAGCGCGAGTAGCTGCCGGGGAAGGCCTGGATGAGGCTCGCGGCGATGTCGCCCCTGGCCTCGAAGGAGATCGCCACCTCGTCCTGGAACTCCACCGGGAAGTCCACCGGATCCGACGTCACCAGCGTGCGCGCGTTCGCGGTGAAGCCCGCGTGGCCATTGAAGGTGAGGGCCACCGGCGCGGAGGCCAGCGCTCCGTTGGCGCCCGCCTTCGCCACGGAGGCCCGCTGCAACGTCATGGCGCCGTCGCCCGAACGGAAGGTGATGCGCACCCGGCTGCCCGCGCGCCCCATGGGAATGCGCATGCGGTAGGTGGTGATGCTCCCCGCGTAGGTGTTCTCACGCAGCGCCTGGTGGAAGCCCGGCTGGAACATGATGGGTGGAGGCGCCGGGGGCAGAGGGGCCTGCACCGTGCGGCCATCATGCAGCGTCAGCGTGGGCGCCGCCTCCAGGGAGGGCGCGGGCGCGGTGACCTTCGAGTCCGTGCTGCCCGCACCCATGGAGGCCTCCGCACCGGGTTCCTCCACGCCGCCACAGCCCAGCATCAGGCCCAGGGCACCCACCCAGCCAAAGCGCAGCGCCTTCGTCAGACCCATGCCATCACCCTCCCGGCGCAAGACAATGTGCACGACTCCCGTTCCTGGCGACCTCGTGCTTCAAGGGGTGGGCCAATCGCCCGGGAGTCCCGAGTGCCGCGCGCTGGGAAACGGAGCCGGACGACTTCCGCCGCAAGGGTGGGAGGCCAGGGCACCCTGGCCCGTGGCCCTCCCCATCCGGGGCGGGAGTCTGCCGCCCCTGGGAAAACCAACGCCTTCCCCACGGACACGCGCCCGCTTCAGGGGACGCAGGCCCCGACGTCGCCGTTGTTGGTGAGCGCCCGGCAGGTGCCGCTGGAACAGGCGGGCGAGCCCGGCGGAACGCGGCACAGCGTCCGACACGTGCCGACGCCGTCGGACACCGCGCAAGTGCTCCCTGGTGAACACTGGTTGCTGAACTCACACGCGGCGCCCGGAGCCAGCGTGCCGCTGCCCGCGCACACCGGACCGTTGGTGGCCGGGTAGCAGCCCAGCGGACCCGCGCAGTCCTGGGCGAACGCGTCACACGCCGCGGACGGCGGGCCGCACACCAGCGGCAGTTCGTCCGTGCCGGCCAGGCGCAGCACCGTGTTGCAGTCGCCGGACGCGCAGTCGGACGTCGCGTGGCACAGCTTGCGGCAGAAGAAGCCGGTGCCGCCGTCGTTCAGCGCGTCGTCCTTGCAGAACAGGCCCGCGGCGCACGTGTCGTAGCGCTGTCCCGCGGGCGCGCTCGCCGCCTGGGTGCACGGCGCGCCTTCCGTGGCGGTGCCCGCGGCCACGCACTGGCGTTGCGCTTCCCCGCCGTCCAACGTCACGTAGGTACAGCGTTGCCCCGCCGCGCAGTCCTGCCGCACCGGATCACACGTGCCCGGGAAGCACTTGCTGCCCGTGCCGCCATCCGTCAGGTCCGTGTAGTGACAGCCCTGTCCCGCCGCGCAGCCTTCCTGCTTCACCACGTTGCAGGTGAAGTCCGAGCGGCCACCCCCGCCACCGTCTCCGGCATCGACAGTCCCGGAATCACCGGTGCTCGTCCCAGAATCCACGGCTGTCCCCGCATCAGGAGGAGGCACCGTCTCTCCATCGTCGCAGCCCGCCACCCAGAGCCCCATCAACAGGGCGCCACCCAACAACACGAGACGTGAAGACATCCGGAAACTCCTGGTGTGGAAGTAGTCTGGGACTTACACGAGCCGTTCCACGTCACGGGGCCCCTTGAACCGGGCCTGGAAACCAGCCGACACTTCCAGGCTCAGGACCGAGGGGGGTCAAGGTGCGCATGAACACGAAGTTGGATGAGCCATTGGAGCCAGACCCGTATTTGAACCGCCGCGCCGAGGAGCGCGTGGCGGCGCGGTTCGAGGTGCGCTTCGAGCAGGCGGAGGACGCGGCGCGCGCGCTGCGGGCGTACTCGCTCAACCTGTCGGCGGGTGGACTGTGCCTGCGCACGCGCAAGTCCTACGACGTGGGCTCGCAGGTGCGGCTGGCCATGATGGTGGACGGCGAGGAGTTCCACCTCACCGGCGTCATCGCCTGGGTGCGCGACGAGGCGGAGGCCATCGGCGTGCGCTTCATCGACGTGAGTGAAGAGGACCACGAGCGCCTGCGCCGCGTCATCGCGAGCTTCAAGCGCTGACCGGGCCGTGCTGCTCGAACCCGCTCCCGCGGTGAGGGGCGCCCGCGAATCGGGCCCCCATCCCGCGAGCCGGGAAGCGCGCTAGCGCTGCGTCTCGCTCTCGGCGTGACGGAACACGCCGGAGTCGCCTTCGACGTACCCGCACGCCTTGTAGAACGCGCGCGTCTCGTCGGTGACGTTGAGCGGGGCGATGAGCTGGAGCTGCTTGACGCTCAGCACCTTGCCGCGCTGCGCCACCTGCGCGAGCAGCGCGCGGCCCACGCCCCGGCGGCGCCAGCCCTCGGACACGACGAGCTCGTCCACGGTGGCCACGCGGCCGCGCAGCCGCAATTGCGGACGGTGGGAGAAGGACACCATGCCCACCGCGCGGTCCTGCGGGTCACCGGCCACGAAGATTTCAATCTCCGGATGGCTGATGACCCAGTGCACGGTCTGCTGGTCGGTGCCCTGGGGGTAGCCCAGCTCGCGAAGGAGCAGTGCCATGACCTCGGCATCACCTCGACGCGCGCGGCGGATACGGAAGGCGTTGGCGTCGGGAGCGGGGGTCATGGTGCGAACGATGGGCTGGGACAAGGCATCCGCGATACTAACGACAGGGCCGTCGGACCTCCAAAGAGGAACGACGGCCCTGGAAGACTTCACGTACGAATGCGCCGCCGCCCGGTGTGGGCAAGTGCCATCAGGGCTGCTCGCCGGCCAGTGAGCGGATGGCGGCGGTGATGTCCGCCTGCTGGGGCACCGACGCCATCTCCAGCGCGTCCGCCAGGCCGATGCCCGGGACGAACTTGCCGGCCACCAGCCGGGGCGGCGCGAGCAGCGAGTAGAACAGCTCCTCCACCGTGCGCCGGACCAGGTGCTCGCCGAAGTTCGTCACCTCGGTGTCCTCGTTCACGTACAGGACGCGGCCCGTCTTCTGGATGGACGCCTTGATGAGCTCCCAGTCGTAGGGCCACAGCGAGCGCAGGTCGATGACCTCCACGCTGATGCCGTCCTCCTTGAGCTGGTCCGCGGCCTTCGCGCACAGCGGCAGGGTGCGGCCGTAGCTGACAACGGTGAGCTGCGTGCCCTCGCGCACCACCTTGCCCTTGCCAATGGGCACCGAGAACGCCTCCAGCGTCGGCCACTGGGGCTTCCACTGCGAGCGGTCACCCAGCGGCGCGTCGATGAGCTTCGACAGCGCGCGGTCGTCGTCGGGCTCTCCCGGGATGCGCTCGTCGCCCTTCACGCGCAACAGCGCCTTGGGCTCCAGGAACATGACGGGGTTCGGGTCCTGGCAGGCGGAGATGAGCAGGCCGTACGCGTCCAGCGGGGTGGAGGGCATCACCACCTTCCAGCCGGGGATGTGGGTCATCGTCGCGTCGAAGGAATGCGAGTGGTACATCGACCCGCGGATGCCGCTGCCCACCGGCGTGCGCACCACCATGGGCAGGTTCCAGTCACCGTTGGTCGCCCAGTGCGTGTTGCCCGCGATCTTCAGCAGGTCGATGGTGTTGTAGATGTAGTCGCAGAACTGGATCTCCGCGACCGGACGGTTGCCCGCCATCGCGAGGCCCATGGCCGCGCCGATGATGCCGCGCTCGTCCAGGGGGCTGTTCCACGCCGTCTTCAGGCCCTGGGTGCAGGTGAAGACGCCGCCCAGCGGGGCGCCCACGTCCTCGCCGAAGATGTCGGTGACGCCCAGGTTCTCCTCGGCGTAGTGAAGGGCCATGCGGATGGCCTGTGCCATGTTCGCCATGGTTATTTCTTCTCCGCGTAGATGTGGTCCCAGATGCTGTCGCCGGAAGGTTGCGGTTCGTCCCGCACGGTGCGCGCCGCCGCGGCCAGCTCCTCGCTGTAGCGGTTGCGCACCTCCTCCATCTGCTCCCGGCTGAGGACGCCTTCCTGCTCCAGGCGCGTTTCGAACAGGCGCAGGCAGTCCTGCTCCTCGTTCACGAAGTTGGCGCCGGACGCGGACGAGTGCCCGTACAGGCGGGAGACCCGCGCTTCGATGAAGTACGGCTTGCGCTCCTTGCGCACGTACTCCATCGCCGCCTGGATCTCCTGGTAGGACTCCAGCGGATCATTGCCGTTGATGGTCTTCGCCGGGATGTTGAAGGCGCGCGCGCGGTCGCTGATGTTCGTCTCGCCGTGCTGGCCGTCCGAAGTGGTGGAGATGCCCCACTTGTTGTTGGTGACGATGATCAGGATGGGCAGGGGGTTGGCCGGACGGCTGCTCCACACGAGGCAGGTGGGGAAGTCACCCTCGGCCGTCCCCGCGTC
This sequence comes from Corallococcus sp. bb12-1, assembly GCF_026626765.1. NCBI lineage: Bacteria > Pseudomonadati > Myxococcota > Myxococcia > Myxococcales > Myxococcaceae > Corallococcus > Corallococcus sp. bb12-1. The sequence continues at coordinate 53,550 of NZ_JAPNJZ010000037.1, forward strand.
GCCGCCGGTGACGATGGTGATGCCCTCGCCGCCGTGGCGCTTCTGGGCCATCGCCGTGCCCGGCGCGATGGAGTACTGCACCTCGATGGGCGAGGTGATGGGCGCGATGTTCTTCGAGCGCCGGGTGAAGTGGCCCGCGAAGTTGCGGCCGCCGGAGTAGGGGTCCGTGGCGGTGTTCTTCATCTGCCGCAGCGCCCCGATGGGCTCCTCGCCCATGGCCAGCAGCGTCGCGGACTGGCGGTAGTGCGCGTGCAGGTAGTCGTAGTCCAGGCCCTCGCCCACCTTCATGAGCAGGCCCAGGGGCACGTTGAAGGCCTCCTCACCGGGGCCGCCAATCCAGAAGTAGCCGTGGCCCTGCTTGTACATCTGGATGAGGCGCTCCTCGAGGACGCGCGCCTTCACCATCAGGTCGTGGATGCGGATGAGCTGCTCTCGCGCGAGCGAAAGCGGCGCGGAGTTGTCTTTGATCAGCCGGGGCCGTGACACGCGCGGAGGACCTCGAAAAAGGGAAAGGGGACGCCCCTATACTCCGAACGACGGCCCCCGACTCAAGGACCCTGTGGGGGGCGGTGTTGTCCGTCCTCCGTTCCGGGCCCGGGTGGCGCGACGCGGCAATGAGCACAACTCATCCAGGACCCTCCCATCCCCCTCGCTGATCCGCCCCGGCTCCCCCGCCGGGGGCCCGCAAGGGGCTGGTCGCCTGGACGGGAAGGGGAGGGGCGGACCGGGTGGAGGGCTGGAAGGTGGACTCCTCGCGTCAATGAGGAAGTGCGATACAGTCCGCCCCGCCCCGCCCGTGTACTCCCCCAGCGGGCCTCCCCAGGTGTGCCTTGTCCCGTACGAACACGCGCCTCGACCCCGCGCCTGATGCCTCCGACGCGTCCTCTGACGCACCGGCGGGGGCCACCCCGCCCCCACCCCCTGAGTACACCGGCACGCACTCCCGGGAGCTCACCGTCATGCCCGGGGAGCACACGGCCACCCGGATGACCGGGGCGGTGGGCGTGCCCGTGGACGGCACCCACACCCTCATCGCGCCGCTGGAAGCCGGAGAGCTGCCCAACGTGGCGGCCATCCGCGGGCTGCGGTTGGATCAACTGCTGCTGCTCACCACCGGGGCGATGGTCATCATCATCGTGGGCCTGCTGGCGGCGCTCTCCGCGAAGACGACGGAGTCGCAGCTCACGGAGGCCTCGGACCGCTTCACCCAGCGGCTCCAGTCCCAGGCGCGCGAACTCGGGCAGACGGTGAGCCACACCCTGGCGCTCACCTCCGCCACCAGCCTCCGGGACAACAACTACGCGTTCCTCACCGAGGTGGCGCGCTCCATCATCGCGGACAACCGCAACATCCTGCGCGTGCAGATGTTCGACGCGGACTCGCAGTTGGTCGCGGACAGCGACCCGGCCGCGAAGCTGGGCTCCTCCGGGGGCCGCACCGCCGAGCGCCGCTGGGCCAGCGCCTTCTTCAACGGGCAGCCCGTCTTCGAGTTCCAGGAGCCGCTCGACTACGGCGCGCAGGCCGGCAAGGGCGTCGTGGTCATCAGCTACTCGCTGGAGGAACTGCAGAAGCAACTGCACGAACTGGAGGAGGCCAACCACGCCGCGGTGCGTGCGAACACGCTGCGCATCGTGGGCCTGGGCCTGGGCTTCGTGGTGCTCGCGGGTGTGCTGGCCGCGTACCAGAGCCGCCGCATCACCAAGCCGCTGGGCGTGCTCACCCACCGCGTGATGCAACTGGCCGCCGGTGACCTGGGCGCTCGCGCGGGCACGGCGCCTGGCGCGGGCCGCGAGGTGACGACGCTGGGCGTGGTGTTCAACCACATGGCCGAGCGCATCAAGGTCCTGCTGGAGGACGTGCGCGCCAAGGCGCAGTTGGAGCGCGAGGTGTCGCTCGCGCGCACGGTGCAGGAGACGCTGCTCCCCGGCCGCGAGGCGGTGACGGTGGGGCCGCTGCGGCTCGCGGGGCTGGTGGTGCCGGCGGACGCGTGCGGCGGCGACTGGTGGTTCCGCGCCGCGCTGGATGACCGGCGCGTCGTCATCGGCATCGGGGACGTGACGGGCCACGGCTTGTCCACCTCGCTCGTGGCCACCAGCGCCACCAGCGGCTTCGCCTCCGCCATGACGCTGCGCGAGCCGTCGCAGGTGCACGCGCAGATGCTCATCACCGCGCTCAACGTGACGCTGGCCAACGTGGGCCGGGGCGAGCACCAGATGTCCAGCGCGCTCGCGGTCATCGACGTCTACAACGGGCAGATCGACTACGCGGCCGGTGGCCACCCCGCGGCGGCCGTCTTCAACCGCACCACCGGACAGATGGCGTCGCTGCCGGCGCGCGGGCCGCTGCTGGGCGCGAACGTCGCGGCGGAGTTCACCTCGCGCCAGGCGCAGCTGCGGCCCGGGGACATCGTCGTCTGGTACACGGACGGCCTCACCGAGGCGCGCGACGGCACCAACCGCCTGTACGGCACGCAGCGCCTGGCCGCCGCGCTCCAGGCCAACGCCCACCTTCCCGCCGACGCCCTGCGCGACGCGCTCCTCGCGGACGTGCGCGCCTACAGCGCCGGCCAGCCGCAGCGCGATGACATCACCGTCATCGTCGCCGAATTCAGCCCCGCCCCCTCGCCGTGATGAATCGCATGCGCCCATCCTCCCGCTCTCCGCGCCGCGTCTCCACCGCGCTCGTCCTGCTGGCCTCACTGGCCGGCCCGCCGACGGCGCTCGCGCAGTTCCGCCCGCCGCCCGCCACGGAGGCCCAGCGCCAATCGGAGCAGGGTGAACAGGCCCTCGTGTCCGCCAACGCCGCCGCCGCCAAGGGCGACAAGAAGGAGGCGGAGGAGAAGTTCCGCCGGGCGCTCCAGCTCTTCGAGCAGTCCCTGGCCCAGGAGCCCCAGTCCGTGGCGACCGCCGCGGGCCTGGGCAGCGCGGCCAACGCGCTCCAGGACTTCCAGCGCACGGTGGCGCGCGTGCAGCCCGTCTTCGCCCAGAATCCCGGGGAGCTGTCGCTCGCGTATCCGCTGGGCACGGCGTACTTCAAGCTGCGCCGCTTCAACGAAGCGGTGCCGGTGCTGGAGCAGGTGGCCGCCGCGGATCAGCCCGACCACCTCATCGTCCACTACTACCTGGCCAGCTACTACCTGTACGTGCAGGACGGGAACAAGGCGGTGACGCGGCTTCAGCGCTACCTGGCCCTACGCCCGGAGAAGCTCGCCGGCAACGACTTCCAGATCCACGAACTGCTGGGCAAGGCGCACCTCTTGCGCCGGGACGCGCCCGCCGCGCGCGCCGCGTTCGAGAAGTCGCAGGCGGGCCGGGCGGAGTCCGCGCCCGCGCAAATCGGCCTCGCCGCCGTGCTGGAGATGGAAGGCCGCGTGCCGGAGTCCCGCGCGCTGCTGGAGCGGCTGGTGACGAAGTTCCCCCAGGTCGCGGAGCCGAAGGAGCGCCTCGCGCGGCTGTACCTCTCCGCGGGGGACGTGCCTCGCGCGGAGGCCCAGGCGCTGGCGCTGGTGAAGCTGGGCGCCACGCCCGCCGCCCACCTGCTGCTGGGGGATGTGCGGCTCGCGCAGAAGCAGCCCTCGCAGGCGGAGGCTGAGTTCCGCAAGGTGCTGGAGCTGCAGCCGGGACTGCTGCTGGGGCAGATCGCCGTGGGCAAGGCGCTCCAGGCGCAGGCGCGTCATGAGGAGGCCATCCAGTTCCTGGAGACCGCGGTGAAGTCGGGCGGCGGCAGCCTGGAGCTGTGGGCGACGCTGGGCTCCGTCAACCGCCGCGCCGGCCGCTTCCAGCGCGCGGTGGAGGTGCACCGGCGCGTGGTGGAGATGGCGCCGCGTCAGGCCCTGGGCTGGATGCTGCTGGGCGCGGATCACTTCGCCACCGGCCAGTGGGATCAGGCCATCGAGGACTACGGCAGCGCGCTCCAGGTGCAACCCAACCACCCCGGCGCGAAGCAGTGGCTGGCCCGGGCGCTGGCCCACCGCGCGCGGGATCGCGCCGGCACGCAGCGCCTGGACGACGCCGTGCGCGACCTGCGCCGCGCGTACGACCTGGACCGCTCCGTGGCCATGGGGCGCCGCCTGGGCGCGGTGCTGCTGGAGAGCCGTCAGTACGCGGAAGGGCGCAAGGTGATGGAGGGCGCCGTGACGCTGCCGGGCGCGACGTGGCGTGAACACCTGCTGCTGGGCTACGCCCGGCTGGGCAGTGGCGACGCGCAGGCCGCGCTCGCTTCCTTCACCCAGTCCGGTGAGGCCACGCAGGAGCCGGATCAGCGCGCGGAGGCTTCCGCGGGCGCCGCGCTGGCGGAGGTGGAGCTGGGCCAGGTGGACGCCGCCGTGCAGCGGCTGTCGGACGCGGGCCCGTCCAAGAGCGCCGCCAAGGTGGCGGAGGCGAACCTGCCGCGCGTGCTGGTGCGCCGGGCCCTGGCGAAGCTGGAGGCGGGCGACCCCGCCGCGGCGAACCGGGACCTGGACGCGGTGGACCGGCTGGGCACGGGCAAGCGAGGGGACCTGGCGAAGCTGGCCACCTTCGCCCGGGCGCTCACGCGCGCGGAGGAGGGGAAGTTCGCGGAGGCCTCGTCCGGACTCAAGCGCGCGCTCACCCCCGTGCCGGAGTGGGCCTGGCCCAACACGCGCACTCTGGCGGACGCGTGGGTGCTGTACCGCCAGGGCAAGGTGGCGCCGTCGCGCAAGCTGCTCACCACCGCCCAGAAGAAGCCCATGCCCGGGCAGCCCCGCTGGATGGGCGCCCTCACCGGCGCGCTCTTGCGGCGCGAGGCGGCGATCGCGTACGCCTCCGGCAACATGAAGGCGTCGGAGAAGGCGCTGAAGGCCGCGCTCGCCGTGACGCCCGACGACGCGCTGGTGCAGCACAACCTGGCGTGCGTGGACTGGCGCCAGGGGGACGCGTCCGGCGCCGTCGCGACGTGGAAGCGCCTGGAGCCGAGCGTGGCCGTCGCCTCGCTCAACCTGGGCATCGACGCGCAGGAGCGCCGCCACGAGCCCGCCGAGGCCGTGGACGCCTGGCGCCGCTATCTGGCGGCGGGCGCGGGCCCCCGGGCCGCCCAGGTGCGGGAGTGGAAGGATCGCCTGCAGGGACTCTACGGACTGGGGGACGCCTCCGGCGCCGCCCCGGCCGGGGTCACCGCGGAGGAGACGCCGTGAAGAAGACGCCAACGCTTGTCGCGCGGTGCGGCCTCGTGCTGTTCGCCGCCGTGCTGTTCCTGAACGCCACCCCCGCGTCCGCGGCGCCGAAGAAGGCGACCCTGGGCGTGTTCCTCGCCACCACGCTGTCGGATGGCCAGGAGCGCTTCCAGTACGCCGAAGCGCTCGCCCAGAAGCTGGAGGCCAGCCTGGGCCGTCCCGTCGCCGCCCGCAGCTTCGGCCGCTACGAGGACTTCTCCAAGGCGGTGGGGGAGGGCCTCATCGACTTCGCCGTGGTGGACGCCTGGGCCGCGGTCCAGTTGGGCGCCAAGGCCCAGCCGGTGGCGTACGCGCCCCGCGCCGGTGAGACCCAGCAGCGCTGGGCCATCATCTCCACCCAGAAGGGCTCCGTGAAGGACCTGGCCGGCAAGCGCATGGCGCTGGTCAAGGGCGCGGGCCCGTCGGATCCGAAGTTCGTCTCCCACGTCGTCCTGGGCGGCGACCTGGACGCCCAGAAGCACTTCAAGCTGGTGCCGGTGCCCAACGTGGAGTCGGCGGTGAAGATGCTGGAGGCCAAGGGCGCGGAGGCCGCGCTCGTGCCGGTGGCGCACGCGCCCAAGGAATTGCGCGTGCTCTTCCGCAGCGGCCGGGTGCCGGGCGCGGTGCTGGTGGAACTCAAGGGCTCGGGGGATTCGCTCTCCCAGTCCCTGTCCGCCGTGGGCGCGGTGGCCCCCTTCGACGCCTTCGCGGCCATCCCCGGCCGTGAATTCGAGGACTTCCGCAAGCTCGTCACCCAGGGCCCGCCGCGCCGTCAGCCCGTCCTCGTGGACGCGGCCGACCTGCGGGTGGAGACCCCCGTCCTCGTGCAGTCCGAGTCCCTGGGCCCCGCGCTGCCGCCCTTCACCGACGACCTGGCCGTCACCTCCGAACAGCCGGATGACTGAGCGCGGCACGGTGATCCGCGAGCCCTACCCAGCGTGTCTTGCGACACGTTTTACCGGATCGACAGCCGCGACTTGGCCTTAGGCCAGTTATTGCGGTAGTTTGAGAAGTCGAGCGGAACGCTTCCGTTCAGGGGTGGAAACTCGCCCCTGCGGACGATTGCCAGTCGCAACGGCTCTGGACCCTGGCGAACGGAACCGCGGACATCGCTGCTTCCCCTCGTGGAATTGAGAACGATGGACTCGACTGTGTACGGTGTGCCGCGAAACAATGCGGTGAAGAGGTTTCCGGAGCGTCTGGGCGCGCGAGCGTGCATGACGTTGGTGGTCTGCGTCCTGGCCCTGCTCACGGTGGACCGTGCGGAGGCCCAGGAGGCAGCTCAGGATCCGGCGCCCAAGACGACGCGCACGAAGCCCGTCCGCAAGCGGACGACGCCCGCCGCGGGAGCCAAACCACCTCGCGTGGCGAAGCCCCGCAGGGGAGCGAAGCCGCCCGCGCCCGTGCCGGAGCCGGACGCGCTGCCGGCGGGAACCGGGCCCGTCACGGACGAGCCCGCCCTCGCCTCGGAACCGCCGGCCGATCCGCCGTTGGGCGGAAACCCGTACGCGTTCCCGTCCGTCGCGGAGCCGGCGCCCGTCGCGTCGCCGGCGTCGCCTCCGACGTCCATCCCGGCCGGTCCGCTGCCGTCGGATGCTCCGTCCAACCCGCAGCCTCCTGCGGCGTACGGGAATCTTCCCCTCCCTGGCACGCCGACGGACAACGTGCCGGATCGCGCGCCGTTCACGGAGCCCACGTCGGACCGTCCGCTGCCGCCCCCTTCCGGCCTGGCGGACCTGGACACGCTGACGCCCGACTTCGAAGACACCGTCAACCAGGTGCTGAGCGAGGCCGTCGTCACCACGGCCGGCAAGCGCAAGCAGCGCATCTCCGACGTGCCCCTCACCGTGTCGTGGATCCCCGCGGAGGAGCTGGAAGGCACCGGCCAGTTCTCGCTCTGCGAGGCCATCCAGTACTTCCCCGGCATGGAGTGCCGCCGGGGTTCCATGCGCAAGGCGGCGGTGAGCGCGCGCGGCCTGGGCTCCAACTACCTGTCCAACCGCCTCCTGCTGCTCAAGGACGGCCGCCCCTTGACGGATCCGTGGACGGGCCAGTTCTACGCGGATGAGACGACGCCGCTCGTGAACCTCAAGCAGGTGGAGGTCATCCGCGGTCCCGGTTCGTCCCTCTACGGCTCCAACGCCTTCAGCGGCGTCATCAACATCATCGAGCGCCAGCCCGGCGACCTCATCGCCAAGGGCCAGAACGTGGGCGCCGACGCGCGCATCCTCGCGGGCCAGGACAAGACGTGGCGCCTGCAGACCAACGTCGCCGGTCGCGGCGGTCCGGTGGAGGCGCTGCTCGGCTACTACGGCTTCGGCTCGGACGGCCCGCAGCTCTTCAACAACCAGCAGCTGGGCCAGACGGACACCAACGAGGACTCGCTGGTGCACCAGGTGAACGGCAAGGTCCGCGTGGGGTCCTTCGCGCTGGACGCGGACTTCACCGACGCCAACATCGGCCGTCCGGGTGGCCAGAACATCTCCACCGTGGGCAACTGCGGCCGCTGCCACTACACGGCGCAGGACAACGAGCACGTCCAGAACCTGAACGCGTCCATCCAGTTTGATCAGCCGGTGACGGACAACGTGCGCGTGTTCGCGCAGGCCTACTCGTTCTTCAAGCGCCGCGACGTGGCGCTGGAGAATGAGCTCACGGGCGCGCTGGAGAACACGCTGGGCAAGCGCAGCCGGCTGGGCGGCGAGGCGCGCGCCCTGTTCACGCTGGAGAAGCTGTCGCTCACCGTCGGCGGCGACGTGAAGGCCGACCAGGTGAACAACCAGAACGTGCTGCCGGGCCTGGGCCTGGACGACACGAAGCAGACCATCCTGGGCGGCTTCGTGGACGCGGAGTTCCGCGCCACGGACCGGCTGGTGTTCGGCGCGGGCGCCCGCTACGACAACTACCAGATCCCCGAGCGCGTCTGGGAGGCCCGCACGGATCAGATCTCCCCGCGCGCCAGCGTCGTGTTCCACGCCATCCCGGAGCTGCTCACGCTGCGCACCAACTACGGCCGCGCCTTCCGCGCGCCCACGCTGGCGGAGTTGGCCATCAACCAGCAGATGTACGCCGCGACGCTCCTGGGCAACCCCGGACTGCGCGCGGAGACGCTGGACACGGTGGAGGCCGCGGTGGACTTCTGGCCGTTGGATCGCCGGGTGCGCCTGACGGGCACGGGCTTCTACAACCAGGCCAACAACTTCATCAACCAGGAGCTCCTGTTCGGCTCCACGTCCCAGTTCAAGAACCTGGGCGACGCGCGCGTCGTGGGCTTCGAACTGGAGGCCGCGGCGCAGGTGCCGCAGCTCAACTCCTCCTTCGACGTCGCCTACCAGTTCCTGAACGCCAAGGCGCTGCCCCTGGATGGCGGTCCCAGCTACCCGCTGGACTACGCGCCCACCCACCGCGTGTACCTGCGCGGCCGGACCAACATCGGCAAGTACGCCTTCGTGGAGCTCTACGGCCTGTTGGTGGGCCCCCGCTTCGACCCGGGCTTCGTGGTGGACGAGAACTCCGGCACCTCCACCCGCGTTTCACTCCCCAGCTACATCACCGCGACCGCGCGTGTGGGCTTCAACGTCCACGAGCGCGTGGCCGTCTCCCTGCTGGGGACGAACCTCTTCAACGCGAAGTATGAAGAGTCCCACGGCTTCCCCGCACCCCCGCTGGGCGTCTTCAGTGAAGTCCGGCTGCATTACTAGGGCCTTGTTGGATACCGTTGCCCCCGTGAAGGACACCCCCCTGAAGTTGACGCCGGACACGTCGATGACGCCGGAGGCGCTGGACAAGGCCTCCGGGGTGCTCGCGCGGGACGGCCTGTTGCTGGGGCGGGGCGATGTCGCCGCGCCCCAGTTGGTGCTCTTCGACGGGCGCCTCACGCCCGCGCACGCGGAGCTGCTGGAGCGCAGGCCTCCGGCGCTGCTGCTGGCCACGCGGGATCCGGGGGGACAGCCGTCCCCCTGGGAGGTGCGGCTGTTGGGCGCGCTGCTTCGCGGCGGGGCGCTGCTGCCGCCGGAGGCTTCCGTGTCGCGCGAGGAGCTGGGCAGCGTGGCGGACGTGACAGCCGCGGGCGAACGCGCGGCTGAAGCGGTGATGCAGTCGGGGGGCTCGAAGGTGGCCGCCAGCCGGGTCGCGGATGTCGTGCATGAAATCGGCGTGAACGCACTGCTGGACGCGCCGGTGGACGACGCGGGGCAGCCGAAGTACGCCCACCGACGGGGACAGGTGCAGAGCGTGGCGGACGAGGATCGCTGCCTGTTGTCGTGGGCGGTGGTGGACGGCCGAGCGTGGCTGGAGGCGACGGACCGCTTCGGCCGCCTGACGACGTCCCCGCTGGTGCGGGTGGTGAAGGCGTGGGGTGAGAAGGCGCAGGTGGACGCTTCCGGCGGTGGCGCGGGCCTGGGCCTGCGGCGCATCCTGGAGCACAGCGACGCGGTGGCGGTGCGGGTGATCCCAGGGCAGAAGACGCAGTTCGCCTGTGGGGTGGACCTGGGGGATGCGCGCCGCAGGGCCGCGCAGCCCAAGTCGCTGCTGTTCTGTCTGGAACGAGGGTAGGCGGGTGGAGAGCCAAGCTTCCAATGCCAGCATCACCTCCCTGCGCGTGGGCAGCCTGCTGCACGTGCGCGTGGCCGGGGTGATCGACGAAACCTTCCCCCTCACCCCGTCCTCCAAGGGCCTCTCCGGCCTCGTGGTGGTGGACCTGGGCCTGGTGGAGCGCATCAGCTCCTTCGGGGTGCGCCGGTGGATTGAGTTCGTGGGCCACCCGCCGCAGGGCGTGGCGGGGCTGTACGTCATCAACGCGCCGCCGGTGGTGGTGGATCAGCTCAACATGGTGGAGGGCTTCGCGGGCGTCGCGCGCGTGCTCTCCCTGCTGGCGCCCTACACCTGCCGCTTCTGCAAGGAGGACCGGCTGCGGCTGGTCCGCCTGGTGGAGGAGGCGAAGATGTTGGATCAGGCGGGCGCCCCGGAGCACCACTGCCCGGTGTGTTCGCAGCCGTTGGAGTTCGCGGACGAGCCCACGGAGTTCTTCGACTTCGCGCGCCGCCAGCAGTTCTCCGCGGTGGACCCGGCGGTGCTGCGCTACCTGCGCTCCAGCATCCCGACGGAGCCGTCCGAACTCTCCTCGCACCTGAAGATCGTCCAGGACGACATCACCTTCATCACCCTGGCCAGCGTGCTGAAGGGCGACCTCAACGTGCGCCGGCTCGCGTCCGGCCTGGAGGGCCGCGTCGCGTTCGACTGCTGCCACGTGAGCACGGTGGAGCCGGAAGCGCTGCCGCGCATCGAACAGGTGCTGGAAGTCGCCGCACAGGGCGCGCAGGTGGTGCTCTGCCGCGTGCCGCCGCCGATGCTGGCCGTGCTGTCGAAGTCCACCAAGACGCTGCCGGTGAAGCTGGCCACGCTGTGGCTGCCGTGCGACTGCCGCAACTGCGGTCAGGTCACCCACCAGCGCATCCAGACCTCCGAGTACCTGGAGGTGCTGCGCGCCAAGGGCAGCATGGAGCGCGTGTGCCCCATCTGCGGCGGCAACGCCCGGGCTCCGGCGCTGGCGCAGTTCCAGGGCCTGCTGGCGCGTACGCCGCTCACCGACAAGGCCCACGACGACATCGAAGCGCTGGAGCAGCGCGCGCTCAGCCAGTACCTCTTCGGCGCCACCAACTCCGACCCTGGCAGCAAGAACACGTCGCCCACGGACGTGCATTCGCAGGGCAGCGGCCGGGTGCAGATCATCCGCCGGCTGGGGCAGGGCGGCATGGCGGAGGTGTTCCTCGCCAAGCAGCAGGGCGTGAAGGGCTTCGAGAAGTTCGTGGTGATGAAGAAGATCCTCGCGCAGTTCGCGGAGAACCCCGAGTTCGTCGACATGCTCTTCGCGGAGGCCCGCGCCAACGCGCGCCTCACGCACCCCAACATCGTCCAGACCTTCGACGTGGGCGTGACGGACGGTGTCGCGTACATCCTGATGGAGTACGTGCGCGGCCCGGACTTGAAGCGGCTGCTCACGGAGCTGCGCCGCAAGGGCATGGCGCTGCCCCTGGAGCACGCGCTGCGCATCGTCGCGGAGGTGGCCGCGGGCCTGCACTACGCGCACAGCTACGTGGACCCCTCCGGCACGGCGCACCCGGTGGTGCACCGCGACGTGTCCCCGCACAACGTGCTGGTGTCGCTGGACGGCGCCATCAAGCTGTCCGACTTCGGCATCGCGAAGGTGCAGGGCGAGGAGCAGACGCAGGCGGGCGTCATCAAGGGGAAGATCTCCTATCTCTCCCCGGAGGCCGCCAGCGGCCGCCCGCTGGACTGGCGCAACGACGTGTTCGCGCTGGGCGTGGTGCTCTTCGAACTGCTCACCGGACAGTTGCCGTTCCGCCGCGACCATGACGCGGCCACGCTCGCGGCCATCGTGCGTGAGCCCGCGCCGGTGCCCTCGCAGCTGCGGCCGCACATCCCCCAGGACGTGTCCGACCTCATCCTGCGCGCGCTGGTGAAGGACCCGGCGCGCCGCACGCCCACCGCGGCGGCGATGCGCGAGGAGATCGAAGCCGTCATCACCCACCACCGCCTCTCCTCGTCGCCCGCGTCGGTGGCGCAGTACTTCAAGGAGACGCTGGGGGACCGGCTGGTGGAGTACGCGCCTTCGACCGCCAGCGGCTCGGGAACGGGCTCCAACCCCCGGTCGCTGATGCCGGGCACGGGCTCGCACCCGAAGCCGCTGGGCCCGGGGTCCAGCTCCGGCTCCGGTTCGGGCGCCATGCGGGCTCCGTCGGACCTGTCCCGGCCGCCCGTACGCGGCTCGGGCAGCATGCCGCGCATGGAGGCCGAAATGCGGCCGCCGCCGCCGGTCGCCGCGCCGGACGCGGAGCGGGGCACCGAGGTGGTGTCGGTGCACTCCGAGCCGCCGCGCCCGCCGCCGGTCGCCGCGCCCGCCCCCCGGCCGTCGCGTCCCGCGGGCACGCCGCCGCCGCCGCCCGTCTCGCCGCTGCCGGCGCCCTCCCAGGTGCGTCCGCCGGCGTCCGCCAACGTGCCCACGCGTGTGGCGCCCATGCCGCAGCCGCCCGTGCGCCCGTCGGTCGCGGTGCCCTCCGTGGCACCCCTGGCGGCCGCGCCTCCGACGCCCGTGGCCCACGTGCCCCCTGTCGAGGCCCCCATCGCGCCCTCGCCGGTGCGCCCGGCCGTGGACAAGGCGCCAGTGCCGCCGCCCGTCCATGCCGTGCCGCCGGTCCCGCCGGTGGCCTCGCGTCCCCCGCCCGCCGCCGAAGCGCCTCCCGCGTCCGGCAAGGGGCTGACGCCCGGTCAGCGCAAGGGGCTGGTGGTGGGTGGAATCGGTGTGATCCTCGCGGGCCTGGCGCTGGTGTTCGTGCTGCCCGGCGGAGGCGTGGAGGTGCGCAACGCCCAGGCCGGCGAGCGCGTCTACGTGTCGGGCGTGCTGCTCGCGGCGGACCACTCCCTGCCGGAGAACCCGGGAGGGTGGCTCATCTCCACCGCCGTGGATGGCCGGCTGCACCGCTTCGGCAAGGTGTCGAAGGCGGAGCACATCGACCTGCGCACGCTCGCGGATGCCGCTCCCCAGGCGGACGCCAAGGGCATTCTCAGCGTCACCGGCCCCGCGGGTTGCCGCGTGGCGCTGGGCTCCCAGGTGCTGGAGAGCGCGACGCCGCTCGTCAGTTCGATGCCCGCCGGGCGCGAGTTCGAGGTGCGCGTCACCTGCGGCGGCAAGCCCGACGTCGTCCGCTGGGTGATGGCCGTTCCGGGCCAGAGCGTCGCGCTCGACGTGCCCTGAGCCGTACGCCGGCCCTGAGGGTCAGGGGCTGCCTCCATGAGGCCCCCCTTCGCCCTTGCGCCTGCGTCTACAGCGTCCGCAGCAGGTAGCGCTTGTAGTCGCCGTAGGCCGGAAGGTCGCTGCCCAGCGACCCGTCCACCTTCGCCTTGAGGGTCAGGGTGCCCCCCGAGAGTTCGAGCGTGTAGCCGGGGTCTTCCTTGTGGATGACGTGCACCGTCTTGATGCCGTCGCGCACGGCCTCCTTCCCAATGGTGTCGCCGCAGACGGCCTTCAGGTCGTCGATGAGGCGGTCGAAGATGCCATTGGAGATCATCTGGATGGCGGCCACGGAGGTGAAGCTCGCCTCATCGAGGGTGACCTGGAGGTCCGCGCCGCCCGCGGCCGCCCTCAGCTCCTCCAGCTTCGGCGCGAAGGACTCTTCCCTGAACGCCGCCAGCTCCTTCCGTTCCGCGAGACCCATGGTGCCGTTGCTCCGTGATGTGTCCGGGCGGAAGTGCCCGACGCCCCGGGACCGTCCTGGACGAGACCCCCGGCTGTCAACGCCCGGAAGCGGCGGGAGGCGTCCCGTCCTTCCAGGTCGCAGGAAGGGCGGTGCCCTCAGTCGTGCTTGCCCACGTGCAGGTCGCCGTGCTGCACGCAGACCCAGTGGAAGGCGCAGGAGCACGCCACCGCGCGCGCGTGCGTGCAGCAGCGGCCGCCGAAGTGCTCCGGCAGGGGCTCCCGTTCCTGCGCGGGCGGTTCCGGCAGCTCGCGCGGCGCGCCCCGGCCGGAGTCCGCGGGCACGGCGCCGCAGCAGCCCTTCGGCAGGCAGTCAGGGCACAGGGACAGCTCGCAGTGGGCGCACCAGTCGAACACCTCACCGGCGGTGCCACGGCGTTCACAACCTCCACAGGCATCGAACATGGGCGTCCTCCAGGCTCACTCCCAACGAAGGTAGAGGAGGGGTCCGACATCACGGGCCGTGCGAAGCAGAACAGGCGCTTCGGGCGGGGTAGGCGATGGATGGCCAACGCTCCGACCGCGCACCTTCCACGGGTGGACGCGACGCAGGCGGTACGTCGGTCCGTGATCCCTTGCGTCACGGGTTGGGGATTCGCATGGAACATAGGTCGTAGACGTGTTCCGGATATCCGGGGAGGACGCAGACATGCGCAGACACCGCCGTATCATCGGAGTGTTCGGCTCCGGAACGGAGGCCCATGAGGAGTGGGTCATCCCCCTGGCACGGTGGATCGCCGAGGCGGGCTTCGACCTGCTCACCGGGGCGGGTGGCGGCGTGATGAGCGCGGCGGCGGGGGCCTTCGTCCAGGTGGAGGGGCGGCGGGGGGCGTCCATCGGCATCATCCCCGGCACGGTGGGACCGGAGGGCCTGTACCAGCCCCGGGCCGGCTACCCGAACCCGGACATCGAGCTGCCCATCTACACGCACCTGCCGCTCAGCGGGGAGCAGGGCACGGACCCCATGAGCCGCAACCACATCAACGTGCTGACGCCGCACGCCCTGGTGGCACTGCCGGGGGGCGCGGGCACCGCGGCGGAGGCCGTCCTGGCGCTGCGCTATGGCAAGCCACTCATCCTGCACGGGCCACCCGAGGGCTTCCGGCGCTTCCCGGCGGAGGCCGAACGCACCACCTCCCTGGAGCGGGTGGCGGAATTCATGCTGGCGGCCACCCGGTAGCAGGGGGCCGCCAAACCCCTACAGGAGCGAGCAACCCGCCAACCCCGGACGGGGGGCTGGGGGAAGGCACCCCAAGGGGTGGGAAAAGATTTAGGATGCGAACGTGGGGCAGGGTGTGCCCAGCAAGCGGATGCCCAGCCGTTGCCACGTTCGCCACCATGATCAACCCCGACTATCCGTTGGCCAGCTGGTTTCTCGCGCTCTCCACGTCGCTCTTCCTGGTCGTCTACGCACTGCCGTTGCTGTTCGTCCCGCTCCGCTGGGCGCGCTGGTTCGGGTGGGAGCTGCCCACGGGGAACAACGACCTGACGGTCTACTTCGCGAGGTGCCTGGGCGGCCTCGCGCTGTCCGTCATCATCGCGGTGGTGCAGTTCATCCCGGATCCGAAGAGCCACCTGGTCATCTTCGAGCTCATCGGCCTCATTGGATTCCTGATGACGGCCGTGCACGTGTGGGGCGCGATAAAGAAGCAGCAGCCCTGGACGGAGACGGCGGAGATTCCCCTCTACGGAGCGGTGTGCGTGGCGGCCCTGTGGCTTCGCTACGCCTCGCTGTCCTGAGTCCAAGGCCCCGGGATGCCCTCCGAGCAGCACATCGATCCAGTCGTCGCGGCGCTGGCGCCCTACATGCCGGCGGCCATCCTCGCGCGTCTGGCGACCCATGAGGCGGATGCGCTGCCCCGGGTGGAGCCCGTGCGCGGCGCCATCCTGCTGCTGGACATCGCGGGCTTCACGCCCATCGTGGTGGGGCTGAGCGGCGCGGGGCCTCGCGGCATCGACGCGCTCCAGCGGCTGCTCACGAACTACTACACGGAGATGATCGACGTCGTCCGCGACCACGGCGGGGACATCTACCAGTTCGCTGGCGACTCCATCCTCGCGTGCTTCGAGGCCGCGCCCGCGGAAGCGGACGGGGACGTCGTGCAGCGCGCCGCGGTGTGCGCGCTGGGCGTGCAGCGCAGGCTCGCGCGCTTCGCCCGGCTGGAGCTGTTGGGCCAGCGCTTCGGCGTGTCGTCGCGCATCGGCATCGGCTTCGGTGAGTCGAACCGCATCGTGATGGGCGCCTCCGGCCTGTGGATGCACCCGGCGCTCGTGGGCGAGCCCCTGGCGCAGGCGGTGGGCGCGGAGAAGCAGGCCACGGTGTCGGAGGTCGTCCTGAGCCCCCGCGCGTGGAGTTCGCTCCCGGAAGGCGCGCGCAAGGGCGACGCGCGTGCGGGTGGCAACCACCGGCTGGCCCTGGACGCGCCGGTGGAGTCCATCAAGCGGCCCCTGCCCGCGGCGTCGGGAGGCTCGGAGCTGGTAGGGCGGTGCGCGCTGCTGCTGCACCCGGTGCTCTTCACGAAGATCACCACCGCGCACCAGGAGTTCTCCGGAGACTTCCGCGACGTCACCTGCTTCTTCGTGCGCTTCACGCACGCGCCCGCGGATGGGGACGCCACGTCGTTCACGCGCGACCTGAACGCCTACTACGAGTTCGTCCAGCGGGAGAGCGCGCACCACGGCGGCGTGCTGCTGATGACGGACTTCACGGACAAGGGCAACGTGCTCTACGTCCTGTTCGGCGCGCCCACCGCCCAGCAGAACAAGGAAGTGCTGGCGTGCCGGCTGGCCTGCAAGCTGCTCAAGTCGCGTGAGGCCTTCCCCTTCCTCGGGGATTTGCAGATCGGCGTCGCCACCGGCCACGCGTACTGCGGGGACATGGGCTCGCCATGGCGCAAGGGCTACTCGGCGCTGGGCGAGGTCGTGAACATGGCGGCGCGCCTGATGACGCACGGGCGCGGCGGCTCCGTGCACATCTGCGCGAACACGCAGGGCCGGCTCCAGCAGGGCGGCTTCGCCACCGAGTTCGTGGAGGACGCGAAGTTGAAGGGCGTCTCCCGCACGGTGCCGGTGTACCGGCTGTTGGGTGAGACGCGCCGCAGCCTCTTCATCAAGGGGCGGGGCGACATCATCGGCCGCAGGCGTGAGCTGGCCGTGCTGCACGAAGCGCTGGACGCGTCGCTCAAGGGCCGGGGCAAGGTGTGCGTGGTGTCCGGCGAAGCGGGCATCGGCAAGTCGCGCCTGGGCGCGCGCGTGCTGGAGGACGCGGAGGAGAACGGCGCCGGAGCGCTGTACGGCATCTGCTACTCCTACGAGATGTTCACCCCCTTCTTCCCCTGGAAGGAGGTGCTGCTCCAGGCGTTCGGGCTGCATGACTCGGACGACCTCGCGACGCAGATGGAGCGGCTGTCGGAGGGGCTGGACGGCCTGGTGGACGTGGGGCCGGAGTGGATCCCCGTGGTCGCGGGCATCCTCGGCATCGCGCTGGAGGAGACGCCCGACACGGCGTCCATGGACGCGCGGCGCAAGCAGCAGAAGGTGTTCCAGATCGTCCACCAGCTCCTGGAGAAGCTCAGCCTCGCGCAGCCGCTGCTGCTCTTCTTCGAGGACCTGCACTGGGCGGACAACATCTCCCTGGATCTGCTCCAGTACCTCGCGGTGCGCCTGGGCTCGCACCGCATCATGGTGCTGGCGACGATGCGTCCGGGCGATCAACTCCGGGGGCTGCGCGAGCTGCCGGAGTTCTGCCCCGTGGAGCTGTCCAGCCTGGACGACGACGACACGCGCGAGATGCTGCGCGCGCACCTGCGCCTGTCGCCGCCGGACCTCGCGCTGGAGGAGCGGCTGCTCGCGAAGGTGCAGGGCAACCCGTTCTTCATCGAATCCATCGTGGACGGCCTGGCGGAGCAGGGCTACCTGGGGCTGGCGGAGCCGGGCTCCACGCGGAGGGAGCTGAAGCGCGGCCTCCAGGACCTGCTGCTGCCGGACTCCATCCAGGACGTGGTGCTGTCGCGCATCGACCTGCTGTCGGAGACGGAGAAGCTGGTGGTGAAGGTGGCGTCCGTCATCGGGCGCGTCTTCACGCTGGATGCGGTGTCGGCGCTGGTGCCGGGTTCGCTCGTGAGCTCGAAGGTGCGCGAGGCCGTGGACACGCTGACGCGCCTGGGCCTCATCCTGCTGGAGACGGAGGAGCCCTACACCTGCCTCTTCAAGCACATCGTCATCCGCGACGTGGCCTACAACACGCTGCTGGTGTCGGCGCGCGAGGATCTGCACCGCAAGCTGGCGCGCTACCTGGAAGCGCGCGCGAACGACAACCTCGTCGGCTCCGCGGGTCTCCTGGCGTTCCACTTCCTCGCGGGCAACGTGGAGGACAAGGGCCTGGAGTACACGCTGATGGCGGCCCG
Organism: Corallococcus sp. bb12-1; assembly: GCF_026626765.1. Classification (NCBI taxonomy): domain Bacteria; kingdom Pseudomonadati; phylum Myxococcota; class Myxococcia; order Myxococcales; family Myxococcaceae; genus Corallococcus; species Corallococcus sp. bb12-1. The sequence continues at coordinate 71,398 of NZ_JAPNJZ010000037.1, forward strand.
CAGCGCGCGCGCCCAGTACGCCAACGACGACGCGCTCTACCACTACAACCGGGGCCTGGAGCTCTTGGGCACCGTCGTGCCGTTGGACCCGGAGGCGATGCTGCTCAAGACGCGCCGGGTGATGCAGGAGCTGGCGGAGACGCTGCTCCAGGCGGGCAACTACGCCGCCGCCATCATCATGTTCGAGCAGTGCCTGGTGGACGAGGAGGAGGTCCCCCAGCAGGCGGAGCTGCACCTGGGCCTGGGCCGCGCGCACCAGGAGAAGGGCGAGTCCAGCCGCGCCACGCACCACCTGGAGCAGTCGCTCATCCTCCGGGGGCGCAGCCTGCCGCGCAACCTGCCCGCGCTGGGCCTGCGCACGTTGGGCAACCTGCTGCTGCGCGGGCTGGCCACGCTGCTGCCCTTCATCCTCCGGCCCATTCCGGCGGCGCGCCTGCCGCAGTACCTCCAGCAGCTGAGCACGCTCAACTCGCTCATCCGCATCTACTACTTCGCGGACATCACCAAGCTCACCTGGGCGACGCTGGTGTCCACCAACATGGCGGAGCGCTCGCGCAGCGACTACGCCATGAGCATGGCCAGCGGCTACTACGCCACGCTGCTGTTCGGCGCGGGGCTGCTCAAGCGCTCGCGGCACCATGGCGAGCGGGCGCTGGAGTACGCGCGGCGCTCGAAGGACCCCGTGGCGGAGGGGCTCGCGCTCAGCCGCCTGGGCATCCAGGCCTTCTTCGCCAACGAGCTGAAGCGCTCGCGCGACTTCCAGGAGCAGGCCGTCTCCACGTTGCGCGTGGTGGGCGAGCGCTGGGAGCGCCAGACGTCCCTGATGATGCAGGCGACGGGTGAGTTCCTCTGCTCGCGCTTCAAGACGGCCGAAGAGCTCTACGAGCAGATGAAGACCATTGGCGTGGAGCTCAACGCGCTGATGCACCAGGGCTGGGCGCACTCCTGGGCGCCCATGTGCCGCTACCTGCTGGGCGAAGGCGACGTGGGCGAATTGTGCGCGGAGATGGAGCAGGGCCTGCGCATCAGCGAAGAGGTCGCGGACCTGGCCAACCAGTGCGCGAGCCTCAACCACCTGGCCAACGTCACCGTGCGCGAGCACCAGGTGGAGGAGGCGGCGTTCGTGGCGGTGCGCTGCTTCAAGAGCATCTGGAGCTATCAGGTGCTGGTGCCCTTCCTCCAGGTGGGGCTGGTGGACGCGGCGGAGGCGGCCCTGTTCGCGCTGGAGGAGGGCGCCACGGTGGTGCCGCGCAAGAAGCTGCTGCGCATCGTGCGGCTTGCCTGCATCAAGGCGCGGATGATTTCGAAGCTGTACCCGTACCTGAAGGGCCCGGCGCTGCGCGTGACGGCGCGCTCCCTGCGCCTGCGCAAGGGACCGAAGGCCGCGGAGCCGGTGTTCCTGGAGGCCATCGCCATCCTGGAGGCAAGCCCCAACCGCTGGGAGACGGGCGTGGCCTACTTCGACGCGGCGGTGGCGCTGCCGCACCGCCGGGACGCCTTCCTGGCCCGCGCGAAGGAGATCTTCGTGGAGGTGGGGGCGCTCGCGGAGCTGCGCCGCATCGACCGGCTCCAGGCCTCCGCGCAGGCGCTGCTGCCGGGCGCCACCTCGCGCCCCCCGCTCCGCGACGCGGTACGCCGAGACCTGAGCGTGATGTGAGCGAAGGCCTCCCGCACCTCGGGTGAGGCATAAGGCGGACCGTCAGTCAGCGCGGCAGGGGCGCTTGTACCGTCAGGCCCGGCTCCTACACTGGCCCCTTCCTCCTTGAACCTACACCGGGCCATGACTTCCGTTCCTCTCCGCTTCCAGGCCAGTCCCGTCATCGTTGGATACATGCTCGTGGTGCATGCCCTGGCCGCGCTGGCATTCTTGTTGCCCTGGCCCCCCTACGCGCTGCCGGTGGGGCTGGCGGTGTACGTGAGCGTCGGGCTGGGCACGACGGTGGGGCTGCACCGCCTGCTGTGTCACCGCGCCTTCGTCTGTCCTCGCTGGGTGGAGTACGCGCTGGTGACGGTGGCCATGCTGACGGCGCAGGGCAGTCCGCTGCTCTGGGCCGCGACGCACCGGCTGCACCACGCGAAGGCGGACGCGGAAGGGGACGTGCACTCGCCCCAGCGCGGCTTCTGGTACGCGCACATGGGGTGGATCCTCAACGAGGACTCCACCGACGACGACGGCTGGCGCTCGTGGTGCCGCGACATGGCGGGGGACCGGTACTACCACTGGCTCCTGCGCTACCGCATCGGGCCGCAGGTGCTGGCGGTGCTCTTCGTGGGGCTGACGTTCGGCTGGCGCACGGTGCCCGCGTACTTCTTCCTGCCGGTGGTGTGCTGGATGCAGAGCACCTACGCGGTGAACTCGGTGTGCCACGCGAAGTTCGGCTTCCGCGCCCACGACACGCGCGACAAGAGCCGCAACGTGTGGTGGGTGAGCGTGCTGGCGCTGGGTGAAGGCTGGCACAACAACCACCACGCCTTCCCCGCGTCCGCGCGACACGGCTGGGTGTGGTGGCAGTGGGACCCGGGCTGGCTCTTCATCCGGGCCCTCCAGTCGCTGGGGCTCGCGTGGGACGTGCGGCTGCCGTCCCGTTTGCGCTGAAGTCTCAGGTCACGAGCTGGGGCTTCAGTCCCAGCCGGGCCATCTCCCGCACGTCCCAGTCCTCGATGGCGTCCAGGCCCGCGATGTAGCGGCGCGCCGTGTTCTTCACCGGGTTGCGGATGCTGACGATCTCCGGGCCGGAGAAGAGGATGGTCTGCTTGTAGCGGGGCATGTCGCTCATCATCAGCTTGGACGCGTAGTGCTTCGCGATGTTGGGCAGGCTGCCCAGCGTGCGGCACAGCCGCAGGAAGTGCTCCACCACCTCCGACGCGTGCAGTTGCTTGGGCCGGTGGCACAGCGTGTAGCCGTCGTAGTCGCGGCTGGTGGTGCCGGGCAGCAGGCGGTCCTCGGCCTGCAGTTCGCGGAAGAAGGGCGTCTCCGGGTACGGGCACACGATGCCCAGGAAGGTGACGGAGAAGTACTTCAGGTCCGCCAGGTACTCCGGCAGCCGGTGCAGGTATTCGTTGGTGTCGCCGTCCGAGCCGACGATGAGCCCGAAGGACAAGAGGATGCCGGCGGAGAAGACGCGGCGGATGACAGCGTCTACTTCCGACAGCTTGTTCTGGCCCTTGTTCATCGCCTTGATGGAGTCCGGGTTGAGCGACTCCAGGCCGGTGTAGACGTAGCGGCAGCCCGCCTTCGCCATCAGCCTCACCAGCGACTCATCCTTGAGCACGTTGAAGGTGAGCGCGCAGCCCCACGTCTTCTTCAGCGGGATGAGCGCTTCGCACAGCTCGCGCAGGTACTTGGGCGAGCCGCCCAGGTTGTTGTCCAGGAAGATGAACGCGTCGTCCATCATCCCCATGAAGTTCGGGTTCCAGCGCATGCGCGTCTGGATTTCATCGATGACCGCGGGGATGGGCCGGAAGCGGTAGCGCTCGTTGCCGGTGAGGACGCAGAAGTTGCAGGAGAAGGGGCAGCCGCGCGACGCCTCGATGCCCGGCAGGCGCACCTTGTTGTGCTCGAAGTTGATGAGCTCGTAGCGGTACGGCCGGATGGCGGACGCGCCCAGGGACGGGCGGCTGTAGCGCGGCTGGAGCTCGCCCTTCTCGAAGTCGGCGACGAGCGCGGGCACGTTTGCCTCGGGCTCGCCGGTGATGATCGCGTCGAAGAACTGGGACGCGTCGTCGGGGAAGTAGCCCGCGTGACGCCCGCCCGCCACCGTCGTCATCCCGCGCTGGCGGAAGAGGGTGGAGAGCACCTTCGTGTGCTCGTAGTACGAGTGCAGGTACGAGAAGAAGACCAGGTCCCAGTGCCGGTCCAACGGGATGTCCGCTTCCTTCTCGTTGAAGATCTCCACCTCCGCGTGCTCCGGGCACAGGCCGGCGATCAGCTCCGGCACGGAGGACTGCATGATGGAAGGCTCCTTGATGCGCAGGCGGGTCGGATGCGTGTACGTGGCGATGATGGCGATTCGCATGCGTGCGTTTTCCGGAAGAAGACACGGAAGGAACGGCACGCGCCCGTTCACGAACACACCTGCAGGACTGCGTCCCCCTCCGTGTCCGAAGAATCACCCGGAGTCCTGGCGGCCGTAAAGGACCTCCCGCGTACACGACGCACTCCGCGTGCTTCCGGTGGCGGCGGACGCCCCCCTCGTTTCAGGAGGCACGACGCAAAAGAAGCGGGCCCCTCGTTCCGGATGTCACCGGACGAGGAGCCCGCCTGGAAGTGAAGCGCCCGTTGGGGCGAAGTCGCGCGCTCAGCCCACCAGCCGGACCACGGCCAGCGTGAGGCCGTAGACGAGGACGGACACGAACGCGGCGGCGGGGATGGTGAACACCCACGCCCAGATGATGCGTCCGGCGGTGCCCCACTTCACCGCGCGCCAGCCGCGCGTGGAACCCACGCCGACGATGGCGCCGGTGATGGTGTGCGTGGTGGAGACGGGGATGCCCAGCTCCGCCAGGGCGATGATGGTGACGCCGCCGCCGGTCTCCGCGCTGAAGCCGCCAATGGGCGCGAGCTTCGTGAGGCTGTGGCCCATGGTGCGGATGATGCGCCAGCCGCCGAAGAAGGTGCCCATGGCGATGGCGGCGTGGCAGGAGATGATCATCCACCAGTCGATGTGGAACGGGCGGTCGCGCCAGATGGTGCCGAAGAGCACCACCGCGATGATGCCCATCACCTTCTGAGCGTCATTGGTGCCGTGGCTGAAGGAGAAGATGGCGGACGACACCAGTTGGAGCCTGCGGAACCAGGTGTCCACGCGCAGGGGCGTCTGCTTGTGCACCGTCCAGGTGCTGATGACCATCATCGTGATGCCCAGGAACATGCCGATGAGCGGCGACAGCACGATGAAGGCCGCGATGCGCGCGATGCCCGAACCCACCAGGCCCTGGAAGCCCAGCACCGGCAGCGTGGCGCCAATCATCCCGCCCGCCAGCGCGTGGGACGACGACGAGGGCAGGCCCCACCACCACGTGAGCAGGTTCCAGGTGATGGCCCCCATGAGCGCGGAGAAGATGACCATCAGCACCGCGCTGGGGCCGGCGGCGCGGAGCATCTCGAAGTTGATGATGCCCTTGCCCATGGTGTTGGCGACATGGACGCCGCCCGCGAACGCGGCCACGAAGTTGAAGAACGCGGCCCAGGCCACGGCGAGGTTCGGCGACAGCACGCGCGTGGAGACGACGGTGGCGATGGAGTTCGCGGCGTCGTGGAAGCCGTTGATGAAGTCGAATACCAGCGCGACGATGACAATGAGGACGACCGCGGCGAGCAGCATTTCAGGAGTGCTCCAGCACGACGCCTTCGATGACGTTCGCGACACCCTGGCACTTGTCGGTGGCGGTCTCGATGAGGTCGTAGATCTCCTTCCACTTGATGATGGTCAGGGTATCCACGCCGCTCTTGAACAGCCGGCTCATGCCGGAGCGCAGCACTTCATCCGCCTGCGACTCCAGGCTCTTGATCTCCTTGCAGCCGGCGAGGATCTGCTCCGGCTTCTTGATGAGGCGCAGGGCCGCGACGACCTCCTGCACCTTCAGGGTGGAGAGCACCAGCAGGCGCGCCAGCTCCGCGGCGTCCGTCCGGGTGGAGTCGATCTCGTAGTACAGCAGGCGAGCGGCGGCCGCGTTCGTCAGGTCCAACACGTCGTCGATGCGCGACAGCAGCGAGTGGATCTGCGTGCGATCAAACGGGGTGATGAACTGCTGGTGCAGCCGGTTGAAGGCCGTGTGCGTGACGTCGTCGCCTCGGTGCTCCACGTCCTTGAGGGCCTGGACGCGCGCGGGCACGTCCCGGTAGTCGCTCAGGAGCTCATGGAGGATCTTGGCGCCTTCGACCGTGCGAGCGCATTGGGCGTCGAAGTCGTCGAAGAACTCATCCGACTTCGGCATCAGCTTTTCGAGCATGGGATTCCCTCGGCGCCTGGAGCGACAGGCGCGGTCCGCCGCGGGAGGTGGTTGCGCGAGGGTGTTGCCCTCCCGTGACGCGGCGTGACTACCCTACTTTCGGAGTTTCGCCAGTGTTCCGTGTAGAACTTCACGGATTCCAGAGGGTTGGGGACGACCGCGCCGGCTTGCCCGGCGGGCGCGCTTCTCCCGGAAGAGGATGACGCAGGGGCCTGTTCCGGATGGGGCTCCACGTCCTACAGTTGGAAAATCGGCAATTCGTCCCTGGTCCCTCTTGTCGCGGAAGGCGCATGACCCTGTTCCGGCACCCTGAAGATCGCATCCCGGTCCTGTTGTTCGCGTGCGTGTTCGCGCTCGATGTGACGGTGTTTCTCACGGCGAAGAGCTGGTGGTTCCCCGTGTTGTGGTTCGGCCTGGGCATCATCCCCAAGGGGTGGATCTGCTCCTGGAACCACCACCACCAGCACCTGACGATGTTCCGGCACGCGATTCCCAACCGCCTCCTGGAGATCATCTTCGCGTTCCAGACGGGCGTGACGTCGCAGGCGTGGTTCCTCCACCACGTCGTGGGCCACCACCGCAACTACCTGGACCAGACGAAGGACGAGTCCCGCTGGAAGCGCGATGACGGCACGACGATGGGGGAGATGGAGTACTCGCTGAAGACGATGCTCACCGCGTACCCGCGCTCGTACGAAGTGGGCCGCAAGCACCACCCGAAGGCGCTGCGCCTGTTCGTGGCGATGGCCGCGCTCCAGGTGGTGTTGCTCGCCGGCCTGTTCTGGGTGAACCCCTACAACGCGCTGTTCGTCTTCCTGCTGCCCATGGTGGCGTCGCTCTTCGTCACGGTGTGGGCGACCTTCTTCCACCACGTGGACCTGAACACGGCGGTGCACGCCGAGGCCTCGTACAACATCCTTCACCGGGGCTACAACCTGATGACGGGCAACCTGGGCTACCACACCGCGCACCACTCACGGCACGGCCTGCACTGGTCCAAGCTGCCGGAGCTGCACGCGCAGCTGGCCCGCGACATCCCCGCGCACCTGTACCGTCAGCCGGGCATCCCGTTCGTCTGGCTCGGCTCCGAAGCGAAGCTCGTGCTGAGCGAGCATGAGGTGGAAGCGCTCGCCGCTTCGACCGCGAAGGCCAAGGCGCCCGCGTCCGCGCCGGCTTCCGGCGAAGAGCTGGCGGCCTAGCTTCACGGCCCGCTGCCGGGCTCGCCCGGCTCGGCTGCCCGCTTGCGCGCCAGGTACTCGCGCACCTCTGCCGGAAGGGCTTCTTCCGGCAGGGCGAAGTGCTGCGTCACCACCTCCAGGATGTTGAGGTACTGGGGCAGCTCGAAGCCGTAGAACACCACCCGCCCGATGCGTGAGTCCTCCCGGGCGGACAGGTGGGTCTTCAGCGTCGTGCACGCCAGTCGCACGGGGTCGTTCACGCCCAACCCGCCGGTGCCCGCGCCCAGCGCCACCATGGCCACGGAGAGCGGCGTGCCGTCGTCCGGGAGCGACTCCAGCGCGTTCCACAGGTTCACGCAGCAGACCTGGATGCGCGCGAGGCTTGGCGCGGAGTTCGCGGACAGCCCGTGGCGGTAGTCCATCACCGCCACGTGCGCGACCGACTTCGCCCTCGGGTGTTCACCCGCATCCGTCACCAGCACCTGTCCCGGATCCATGGGTCCGCGGAAGCGGGCCTGGAGGGCCTCGGTGATGTGCTCCTGGTAGTCGGGGCCACACGCGAGCCGGATGGCCCGGGAGACCCCGGAGCCCAGCTGCACGTTCGTGTTGGAGGCGTTGACCAGCACGCGCTCGGAGCCGTCCGTCAGGCTTCCGAGCGCGACGTCGATTTCCGGGAGGGGCGCGCTCATCCTCCCAGTCTAATCACGGCTTCTTCGGCTCGGCCGGCTCGGTCGTGCGGTTGGCCGCGATGTTGATGACGTTGACCATCAGGTCCTTCACGCGGCGCGGCTTCTCGCCACCGTTGTCCTCGATGATCTTGTCGATGTCGTCATCCTGCCGGTGGTACTCGGGGATGAGGTCGCCGCCGCCGTTGGGGTTGGACAGGCCCTCGAAGAGGAAGAGCACGTCCTCGCCCTTGCGGCCAAAGGACGCGCCGTCCTGGCGGTCGCGGTACACGTTGATGTCGCGGTTGATGCGGTCGAACGGATCCGCCAGTTGCTGGTTCGCCTGGTCCACGACGTCCCGGAAGTAGTTGGGCTGACCCTTGGTGTTGGTGTCCACGACGGACAGGCGCTGATCATCCCAGCGACCCACCATGTCCGTGTTGATGACGCCGGCGATGTTCTTCAGCTCCAGGCCGGGGATGGGGTGGTCCACGAAGTACTGCGAACCCACGAGCCCCTTCTCCTCCGCGCCCGTCCAGATGAACAGGATGGAGCGATCCAGCTCGCCGCGCTTCTGGGCCTCCGCCAGCTCCGGCACCGCCGCCATCAGCACCGCGCTGCCGGACGCGTTGTCGTCCGCGCCGTTGTACGCCTTGCCCTGACGGTCCACGCCCACGTGGTCCAGGTGGGCCATCACCACGATGACCTCGTCCTTGTGCGGGCCGGTGCCGGGCAGCATCGCCATCGTGTTCACGGCCTGTCCCGTCGCCGTGGCCACCTGCCGCAATTCCTCCACGCTGCGCTGCGTCCCGGAACGGGCCGGCACCAGTGCCTGCCCGGAGGCCTTCATCGTGGACTCGTACTGGCGGTTGAGCAGCGCCAGCGTGTCCTTGGGCATCTTGTCGTCCAGGTAGAAGCCCTCTTCGAACGTCTTGTGCCCGAACTCCTTGTGCGCCCCGTGCGCCGCGCCGTGCGCCGCGCCCTCCGCCTGCGCGCCCGCGAAGGAGAAGACGTTGAACTTCTGCTGGAAGGGGTTCTCCGGGTTGTTCGAGTTCGGGCCCACGAGGCCGTACTTCTTCACGTGCTCCTGCACGTAGGCGGACGCCAGGTCCAGGCCTTCCGAAGGGCTGTTGCGGCCCTTGAGTTCATCGGAGGCCAGGTACTCGAGGTACTTCATCGGATCCGAGTCCGAGGAGACGGGCGGCTCGGTGGGCTTGGACGGGTCCGTCGGAGGCAGCGGCGCCGGGGTGGTGGGCGCGGGGGTGGTGGGCGCCGGCAGCGACAGCACCGGAGGCGGCGCGGGCAGGCGGGGCAGGGTGGAGCCGGGACGCGCACCGGACGACTCGAAGCCGTCCTTGAAGGAGATGGGGCGGTTCTTGGCCTGCGTCTGCGGGCCCCGGGCGTCCTGCGTGGACAGCCGCGAGACGGACGCGAGGGGGCGGGGGCTGTCGGGAATCTTCGTGGCCATGGTGGGGGAGTCCAGGGGAGGAACCGCGCTCCCCAGATTATCCGACCGAGCCGGTCATAAGTTGTGCGCCGCGGCATCTTCCCGCGCCGTCGCGGCCCATTCCTTGAATCCAGGTTTCAGGTTCGCGTCAGCCTGCTGCCCGCGCCGTCACCCCGTGTGACCCGCCTTGCTACAAATCCGCTGTTTCATGTGACGCCCGGTGCTACTCCTGGTTTCTCATTTCATGAAACACACGAGTGAAGACAGACATTCTCGGGGTGTTGGCGCAAGCGGTGCAGGGGTGGGCGGTGCAGTCCACCCCACGACGAGGTAGTGCATGCACCTGAAGATGACGGGCACCCTGCTGGCTTCCATGCTGCTGAGCATGGCGGGCTGCGCTGGCGGCGCCGACGACACCCAGACCTCCGGTTCGCTGAACGCTCAGGAGTCCGCTGCGGAGTCCCAGTGCATCAAGCAGTTCGAAGGCATCAAGAGCTGCGCGCTGGGCAGGGCGAAGCTTGCGTCCGGGAAGGAGGGCCTGTTGGTCTCCGGTCTCGCGACGAAGGCGGACGGTGTCGCCAGCACCTTCACGAAGGCGGTGAAGTGGGAGCAGCGCAGCGCGGTGAGCCTGGGCGCGAACGGCGGCCTGCAACTGGCCGCGCGTGACGGGGATCAGGTGGTCAGCACGCTGAAGATCACCCCGGGTCGCGAGGCGAACACGGCCATCATGACGCCCACGTTCACGGGCTCGCCGGGCGGTTCGCGCTACTCGATGAACGTCTATCTGGGCGGCGTGCTCCAGGGCTCTTCTCCCCAGCCGGCCGGCATGCAGATCGTCTTCACCAACTGGCGGGACTTCCTCCGCTGGGCGGAAATGCACCAGCACTTCCTGAACGACTACGACATCGACGGCCTGTCGAAGCGCGCGGCGTCGGACGTGGGCGCGTGCGTGTGGCGCGTGGGCGCGGTGAAGAACACCTTCACGGTGGACGTGAATGGCAAGCCCGTCGTCGGTGACGAGGTGGAGTTCGTGGAGACCATCGCGGATGGCGCCTACCCGTACCGTCACTTCACGGGCATCGACGTGAACGCGGTGGCCAGCGAGCTGATCATCCGTTCCGAGTCCATCACGCAGCCCGAAGGCGCGAAGTAGCACCTCCCGCCACACCCCTCCAGGCGCCGGACGGGACGTTCATTCCGTCCGGTGTCGAGGGGACGCCGTGGTAGCCTCGGGGGCCATGGGAAACATCGGTCCTGTCGGCAGCCGGGGCGTCACCCGCCCTGTTTCCAATCCAGCGGAGGACGTGGCGGAGGCCCGCCCCGCGGCGTCCGTCCCCCCCGCGTCCGCATCCGTCCCGACGGATCAGCAGGTGGCGCTCCAGCAGGACGGCTTCGAGCCGCCCGGAGCTCCTCCGCCGGTGGACCTCACGGGCACGGAAGGCCCTCGGCCCCTGGGACAGCGTGAGCGGGCCCTGGAGGTGACGCGGCAGAGTCCTCCGGGCTCCGTGGGCGCGGCCATCCGTCCGCTGCTGTCCGGCGCCATGCAGACGCTGGGCGCGGTGGGCTACGGGATGGGCGCCGCGCCGAGCGCCGCGACCCTGGCCGTTCCGGGAATGGCCGCGGCCCAGCCCGGCCTGCTCGAACGCGCCGCGGAGAACGGACGCGCGGGACAGGCCGCGGGCCGCGAGGTCGCCGCCGGCCAGGTGGGCGACTTCTACGAGTCCCAGCGGGAGCTGCTGAACCGGCCCGCGACCATCAGCAACATCATGGAGTTCGCGCAGCGGGAGACGGACTTCTTCCGCCAGCAGCCGCTCAGCGTGAGCGCGCCCGCGTCGGTGATGAGCGCGTCCACGCGGGCCTCGCTGATCATGACCAGCGCGGTCGCGCAGCGGATCATCCCGTAGCTCCGCAAGCGGCTGTCCGGCGTGAGCGCGCCCTCGTGGGTGATGGGCGCGTCCACGCGGACCTCGCCGCGTGGTGGCGCGGACCGCGATGCGAAGGGCCGGGAGGCAGGGCTCCCGGCCGGAAGCCCTACCGCCCCCCGGAGATGGAGGAGGTCGGCGTCGCCACGTTCCTGCCGCTGCCGCCGGTGCCCGTCGCTGGGCTCACCTTCGGCACGCGCGCGGCCTCCAGCGGGACCTTGCGCGCGGGCTGGAAGGTGGTGGGGACCTCATTCGCGTAGAGCAGCTTGTAGGCGCTGTAGCTGCCGAGCACGCGCTTGACGTAGTCGCGGGTCTCCTCGAAGGCGATGTGCTCCACCCACTCGTCCAGCTCCGCCTGGGGCAGGGCGCGGCGCCAGCGCTCCACCGCCGCCGGGCCCGCGTTGTAGGCGGCCACCGCGTAGGCGGGGTTGCCATCGAAGTGCTTGAGGAGCTGGCCCAGGTAGGCGGCGCCCAGGCGGATGTTCTGCCCGGGCTGGAGCAGGGACGCCTCGTCCACGCCGGTCATCTTCAGGGACTCCGCCACCTGCCGCGCCGTCGCGGGCATGAGCTGCGCGAGCCCCAACGCCCCGGTGGAGGAGCGGGCGCGTGGGTTGAAGCGGCTCTCCTCGCGGATGAGTCCCTGCAGGAGGTCCGGATCCACGCGCGCCGAGCGCGAATGGCTCTGGATGAGCGGACGGAACGCGAGCGGCCACGTGGCCTCCCACACCGGCCGCGACGCGGCGCTCAGGGGCCCGGAGGCTTCCTGGCGCAGCGACACGCGCGCCACCTGCCGCGTGGCCCGACCCCGGCCGGTGCGGCGCATCGTCTGGTAGAGCAGCCGCGCGGGCGCTTCCGCGAGGCCGCGCGTGTCCACCGCGAGCAGTTCCTCCACCACGCCCGGCTGGCCCAGGCGCAGCAACTCCACGCCCGCGGCGAAGCGGGCATCCTTCTGGAGCGGGCCGGGAGGCAGGGGCCAGACCTCGTCGGAGCCGGGGACCTGGGTCGGCACGTTCGAGACCGCCTTCGTCACCGCAGGGGCGGCGGAGGCCTCTGACAAGCGGGCGATCCGCTCCGGGGCTTGCTGCGCGAGCCGCGTCCGGGACAGCAGGCCGTACCACGCGGTGGGGCGCTCGGTGGCGATGAGCTCGTAGCGCGACAGCGCCTCCTCCTTCGCCCCGCCGGTCTCCTGGACGCGGGCCTGCCAGTAGCGCGCGCGCCAGAGGGCGTCGTCGGTGCGCGCGGTCTCCGGAAGCTGTTCCACCGCCATCAGCGACGCCAGGCCCTGCTGCGTCTCACCCTTGCGCGAGTGCAGCCAGAAGGCGCGGAACAGGGCCTCGGCGGCGAAGTTGCCGGCGGGGTAACGCTTCGCCAGCGCCTCGTAGTTCTTGAGCGCGTCGTCCGCCTGGCCCAGGCGCTGCTGCGTCCAGGCCTCGAAGAACAGCGCGTCGTCCGCGTAGCCGTGCTCCGGGTAGTCCTTCGCCAGCGTGGCGTACGTCTCCACGGCCGCCTCGGGGTGCACCACCGACTGTGAGTACGCCAGAAGGTAGAGCGCCTGGGGGCGCTGTTCGGGCGACTGGCACTCGCGCGCCACCGGCTCCAGCACCTGGATGGCGCGGCGGTGCTGGCGCTCCTTGCGCAGGGCGCGGCCCAGGGTGAGCTGGGCGCGGCAGGCCAGCTCATCCGGGAGCTCCGTGCGCGGACCCGAACGGGACAGGAGCGTCATGGCCGCCAGGTTCTGGTGCACCTCCACCAGCGCTTCGGCCCGGCGCACCCGCCACTTCATGGGCAGGGGCAGATCCCTCAGCATCGCCCGAGCGCGGTCCGCCGCGGGCGACATTGGCGCGGTGGCCCAGACCTCCAGCAGCGCGCGGTGCTCGGCGTTGTACTGGCCCGCCGCGCGAGCCAGGTCGCAGTACGCCAGCAGGGCCTTCATCCGGAGCGCGTCCGGTCCACGCGCCTGCCGGTTGTCGATGAACTCCTGCAGCGCGGTCAGCGCTTCCGGGATGCGCAGTTGTCGCTTGAGCACGCTCGCCATGGCGAAGCGGGCGTCCGGGTAGAGCGGGGAGTTCGAGGACACGGCGCCGTACTGCTCCGCCGCGCGCAGCGGCTTGCGCAGGCGCTCATGGGACTGCGCGGCCCGCATCAGGCAGTGGTCGCGCAGCGGCGTGTAGTCCTCCGCGAGCGCCGTGAACTCCTCGGCCGCGGTGGTGTAGTCCCGCGCGAGGAACGCGCTCTGGGCCTGGAGGTAGCGGCCGGGAAGGGAAGGGGGCGCTTCGGTCGCGAGCAGGGCCCGCGCGGACTTGTACCGGCCCCGGTCGAACTCCGCCCGCGCGCGGGCCAACAGCCCTTCGGCGAAGTACGAGGTCAGCTTCTCCGGTCCGAACGCCTCCGCCGTCAGCTCGTCCTGCGACGGCTGCGCGCTGGGCGTGTCGAGCAGGGCCTCCAGCTTCTCCTCCGACATCATGTCGCCGGAGTCGTCCTCACCCGGAGCCTGGGCCCATGCGGCGCCCGGCCCGAGCACGCTCGCGCATGCGAACAAGACCACCGCTGTTCCTCGAAGTGCGTCCATGCCAGCCCTCGTTCGTCCGCCAGGGACCCCGATGGATTGGCACTGCCGGTACGGTTGGGACCTGCCCGCCTGTTCGCCCGACAGGCACGCGTTGGCGAGTGGATACGCCGGGAGGAGCCCTCCACGGCGAATGCACGAAAGCCAACGCCCCGCCCGACCCGGAACTGGCACCGGGTGTGTCAGGACCTCCGGAAGCGGAGGGTGGGGTGCGCTATGGGACGACGCTCAGGTCGGACGGCGCGCGGGGTGCCACCTCGTACGTGGTCTCGTACTGCGCGGCCAGGCCCACCACGCGCAGCCGCTGCCCCACGGTGAGCGCCTGCAGCGCCGCCTTGTCGAAGCCGGCCGAAACGTGCACGAACACCTGCACCTCGCCGCTCCCATCGTTGATGTAGAGCTTGTAGCCGTAGGGCGAGTCGTCCTGGAACGCCTGGGTGATGGCGCCGGTGACGCTGATGAGTTCGCCCTCCACGGACTCGTTCACGCCGCCGGTGGTCACTTCCGCGGCGGACACCTGCTTCGTTCCGGAGAGCAGCTTCACGTCCCCGGCCACGGCCTTGAGGATGCGCAACTGGTTCTGCTCATCCAGCGTGCCGCTGACGCGCACGTGCGCGCCCAGACCGAAGGACTGCTTCGGATCCAGCTTGACGTAGATGCCGCCCGTATCGTCCTGCAGCGCGAAGCCTTCATCCCCCAGCGCGGAGACGAACGCGCCGGGCTGCATGGACACGTAGCCCTCCACCGTCACTTCCGCCCCGGTCCCCTGGTCGCGCGCCTCGGCGATGGGCGTGGCGTCGCTACAGGCGCCCAGCGCCAGCGCGAACACGCCTAGCAGCGCGAGGGCACCCCGGCGCGAAAGGGGTGAGGGGGAACGCATGGGCAGGGAAGGGGTTCGGTTCATGGCCGCCTTCTATCAGTCCGCCATCGACAAATTCCAGCTTGTCTTGTTTTTGTAGAATTGCAGATATTGGGTCGTGGCGGGTGGATGTCTTTTCCGGGTTTGTTTTGACACATGCTCCCAGGGCGCCGCCCTGCGGCGAAGGCCGGATGACGCATCCGGATGAAGCATGTGACAGGCGGACCCTGGGCCGGAAATGGATGTTATAAGATTTTGCTGATACGCGAATATTGTGCTTGGATCGTGAGGCAGCAACCCGCCCCCCGCCGCTTCCTCCCTCTCCATGAACCCACAGCTTTCGTCGACGTCTCCAGCGCTGCTGGAGGCGACGCCGTCCATGACTCGCGTCTGGTGGTTGGCCCTCCGCCCCAAGACGCTCATCGCTTCCATCGCGCCCACGCTGCTGGGATGGGCCTTCGCCTCCTCGGAGGGGAGCTGGAGGCCGGTGCCAGCCTTCACGTTCCTGATCGGCTTCGTGCTGATGCAGATCGTCAGCAACCTGGTGAACGACTACGCGGACTTCGAACGGGGCGCCGACACCGACGCGCGACTGGGCCCCGCGCGGGTGACGCAGAAGGGCTGGTTGAGCGCGCGTGAGGTGGCGAACGCCGCGGCCCTGGCCTTCACCGGCTCCTTCCTGGCCCTGCTGTTCCTGACCTGGGAGGGAAGCTGGCAGGTGTTCGCGGGCGGTGCCTTCTGTCTCGCGGGCGCGGTCCTCTATTCAGCGGGCCCCGTGCCGCTGGGCTACCTGGGCCTGGGGGACGTGCTGGTGCTGCTCATCTTCGGCCTGTCCGGGGTGTGCGGCAGCTACGTCGTGCTCTCCCACCAGGTCACGCGGGAGGTCGTGCTGGCGGGCCTGTCCATGGGACTCATCGCGTCCGGCATCCTGGCGGTGAACAACCTGCGCGACCGGCATACCGACAGGGTCGTGGGCAAGAACACCCTCGTCGTGAGGTTCGGCCGCCGCTTCGGGCAGTGGGAGTACACGCTGGCGGTGGCCGGCGCGTTCCTCCTGCCCGGCCTGGCCTGGCTGCTGCTCCCCGAACACCGCTCAGGGTCTCTGCTTACCCTGGGCGGGCTGCCCCTGGCGGCGAGGCAGATCCGGGCCATCTGGACGGAGGACGGCGGCGCGCTGAACCCGCACCTGGGAAAGACGGCGGGACTCGGGCTGGTGTTCTGCCTGCTGATGTCCGCCAGCTTCCTGCTGTAGCCCTACCTGATACGCCGGTGGACCGCGAATTGCGCGGACTCTCATAATGTGGTCAGTTCGGTCCGATGAGGTGTTCTCCTCCCGACCTTTCCCTGGGCTTCACGTCTTCGCGCCGCGAAGCACGGGGGGCGTGTGGGCCGGCGGGACGTGTGGGCCCGCGCGTGAGAGCACCTGGTTCCTTCTCCCCCCTGTCTGATCCCGGCCTCGTCTTCCATGATCCGCTCAATCCTGCTCAAGAGCGCGTGGTGCGCCCTCGTGGTGCCCCTGCTGTCGTGCAACCTCCTCAAGGTCACTGACGACGAGGGCTCCACCACCGGCCGCGGCGCCAAACGGTTCGACCCCTATCAAGGCCTCAATTCCGGAGCGGTCCGGCTGAGCCTCCAGTACATCAACGGCTGCGCCTTTCTTCCCAACGGCCAGATGGTCGCGGGGAACGGCACGCCCAATGTGCTGGCGGACGGCAAGCCCGGCCCGGCGTATCCGGGCATGTGCATCACGCCGCTCGGTCAGGATCCGCTGACGCTGTCGCCGCCCACGGGCACGCTGCAGATCCTGGCGGACACCCAGTACTTCCTGAACCAGTTCTCCGTTTCGGAGACCGTGGTCAACCAGCACACCAACCCCACGGACCTGAGCGGCGCCCTGACGTGGATCAAGACCCAGACGGCGTTCTCCGGCCTGGACTGGGGCAACGTCAGCCAGGGCCAGGACGAGTGGAGCTTCTACAGCCTCGCCGGCGCGGTGGAGGAGTGCTGGACGCGCGAGGTGCACTTCGGCAACGCGAACTGGCAGAAGGTGGCGGACGACACCATCACCGTGGAGGTGCTGGACGAAGCGGGCACCCCGCGCGCCAGCCAGACCTACCTGCGCTCGGAGCTGCTCGCGTCGTCGCCCTACGCGGGCCACTCGCGCTTCGCATGGCGTTCGGAGAACCTGAAGCCGCCGCGCTTCCCCGGTGACAGGGACCCCGGCACCGTGACGGGCATCGCGGGCGGCATGGCGCAGCCCGCCACGTACCGCACCGTCGCGCGCGTGGACATGGTGGGCAGCACCAACCCCTTCAAGGTGCTGCGTGTCCCGCGCCTGTCGGGTCCCGGCGCGCTCCGGGCGACCTGGAGCCAGCTGCCCAACCGGCCGTTCTTCTTCCCCGTCACCTACGTGCTCCCGGAAGACCGTCCCTCCACCTGCACCGACGACGCGGGCCAGCCCGTGCAGTGCAGCCCGGGCCTGGATTCGCGGCTGACGTTCGCGCCCCCGACCGAGGGCAGCTTCTACAAGCCCGGCGAGCCGGTGAGCATCTACGTCGACCTGCGCGACAGCGCGGGCAACCACCTGCACTCGGCGGATCTGCTGCCCAGCGCGCGGGAGATCATCAGCAACCAGTCCAACGGCATCATGACGTTCGTCCCGAACGTCATCGGCACCGTCATGGAGAACGACTCCATCTCCAACGTGGCCATCGCCGGCCCCATCCAGAACTTCAAGGTGCTGGGTGACCCGAGCGACAAGCCGCAGTTCGCGGCCCGTCCGTTCCCGTTCGCCTTCATCGATGACGCGACGCTGACCGGCCTGACGCCGGGGCTCGCGGACTTCAAGTGGCCCACGCGTCAGACCTTCACGCTGCCCGCGGACGCCCAGCCGGGCACCTACGTGGCGCTGGTGAAGTTCAACCGCGCCTCCATGGGCGAGCGCGTCGCCAAGCTGTCGCCGTTCTTCTTCCAGGTCGGCCAGGACGAGGCGACGTCGTACCCGGGCAACGTGGGCAACTGCCAGATCTGCCACCGCGGCGTGAACTCGCTGGACAACCTGCGCCACGGCCTGTCGGTGGACCACATCGAGAGCTGCAAGGTGTGCCACCACTACGACACCGACACGGTGGGCCGTACGCAGGAGATGGTGCACCGCATCCACATGAACTCGCCGCGCTACCCGGCGGACCGCGCGGACTGCACCGTCTGCCACCTGACGCGCAAGAGCACCGAGCGCCCCAGCCTGGCCCTGTGCGGTTCGTGCCACCCGTCGCAGCACGGTGACGAATACTTCCAGACCGCCTTCAAGCAGCGCGGCGCCGTGAACAAGTTCGGCAACTGCGCGCAGACGTGCCACGGCGGCGATCAGCTTCCCTCCAGCCACATCCTCCCGGCGAAGTAGGGGATGCGACGAGCCATGCAAAAGTCACTCTTCGTTGGAACGCTCCTCGGAGCGAGCCTGTTGGGCGTCGGCTGCCAGGAGTCCGGCACGCCCGCGTCGTCGACCTTCGTCCCTCGCCCCGTGTACGTGAACCGCGAGCCGGCGGGCCTCACCACCCGGTTGACGGGCTTCACGGTGGACCCGGAGGCCTACTTCATCAACCTGGCGATGTGCTCGGAGCTGTACGGGCCCGTCGTCAACGGCCGCAAGCAGTGCCCGCTGCCGCCGCTGTACGCGGAGTTCAGCCCGCTGTTCCAGCGCTCGACGGTGCGCCAATCGCTGGTGACGGTGCTGGACACGGTGCCGGACGCGACGGGCCAGCCGCCCCCGCCGCCCCCGCCGGTGATGGCCAGCACGGCCGGCCTCTGGACCATCGAGAAGGTGCCCACGCGCCCCTGGCCCAAGGGGCCCTTGCAGGGTCCTCCCCCCATCTACCTCGTCCTCTCGCTGGGGCAGGGCGCGCTGGCCAACGACGCGCTGACGCCGTTCCCGCTGCCCCCTGTGGCCGTGGGCAACTACCTGCCTACCGCGGCCGCACGTCCGGTGGTCACCGGCCACAGCGCGTGCGTGGGCCTGGAAGCCATCCAGGTGAGCGACAAGGGCATCGTGGAGGCGGTCGCGAAGTTCCTGAGCACGGAAGGCACGGCGGTGACGGTGGACGACCTGCTCAACCCGGCGAAGTACGCCGGCGTGACGGTCTTCTGGCTGTACCGTCCCGGCTTCCCCGTCTTCCGCGTGCCGGGTGAGAACACGACCGTGGAGGCCTCCGCGGGCCGTGTGCTGACGTTGGAGTGGGCGCCTCCGGGCGCGCCGCTGCCGCCTCCGCTGGCGGCCATCCAGTCCACGCGCGGCTTCTTCGTCGCCCCGGGCGCGCCCGTGAGCAGCCTGGGGCTCGTGGCCATCGTCCATCCGCCGCTGATGGGGCCTCCGGTTCCCGTGGTCTACACGCCGAAGGATCTGACCACGAGCACCGTGGAGAACCGGCCCTGGAAGACGGATCCGCTCGTGCTTCCCCCGACGCCGGGCGTCGTCACGTTCGCGGGACTCCAGTTGGCGGACGCGGTGCCCCTGAATCAGCCGAACATCCCCCCGCCGACCACCTGCGTTCCGTTCCAGTAGTCGCAGTCCCTTGCCACCAACGCCTCCCGCTTCGCCATCTCCTTCACCGGGGATGGCGAAGTGCTGAATCCACGCCGTACGGAGCAACGTTCCCCATGATGAAGAAGATCCTGCTGGCCGTCGGAGTGCTGGTCGTCCTGGTCCTGATTGGTGCCGGCTCCGCGATGGGCCTGGCCACCCACAAGGTGAATAAGACCTACGAGGACGTCGCGCTACCCAACATCACTCGCGATTCGTCGCCGGAGGGCATCGCGCGCGGCGAGCAGGTCTTCCGCGCCGTCTGTGCCGAGTGTCACGCGGGCGGAGGCAACACGAAGCCCGTGGGCGTGCGCATGCACGACTTCCCGCCAGATCTGGGGACGTTCTACTCGGCGAACATCACGTCGGATTCGGAGAAGGGCGTGGGCGCCTGGTCGGATCAGGAGATCGCCCGCATGGTGATCAACTCCATCGACCGCAACAACAAGTTCCGCCCCATGCCGCCGTTCCCCAACATGGGTGACAAGGACCTGGCGGCGGTGATCGGCTTCATGCGCTCCGGCCACCCGGACTTCGCGCCGGAGAAGGCGCAGCCGCCGCGCTCCGAGCTGACGCCCCCGGGCCGGATGGTGTTCTCGTTCGCCATGGGCATCAACGACAAGTCGCGCACCGCGGAGGTGCCGGTGCCCGCGAAGGCGGCGGACTCCGTGGAGTACGGCCGCTACGTGTCGGCCAGCGTCTACGACTGCGTCTTCTGCCACTCGGCCGGCTTCGGCAGCAGCGCGGAGAAGATGAAGGATCCGGCGACCGTCCTCGGCGGCGGCTTCGAGTTCGACATGACGCCGCTGGGTGGCGAGGGCAAGCTGCTGTCGCCGAACATCTCGCCCAGCGAGACGGCCGGCATCGGCAAGTGGACGCTGGATGAGTTCATCCTCGCGATGAAGAGCGGTGTGACGCCGGACGGCCACCTGCTGCGCGCGCCCATGCCCAAGTACCGCTACGCGGACGACGTGGAGCTGACGGCCATCTACACCTTCATCCGTTCGATGAAGCCGGTCGACAAGGTGGTGCCTCCTCCCGCGGGCGGCCGTCCCAAGGTGGATCCCGCCAACAGCGACCCGGAGAAGATGTTCAGCGCCCTGGGCTGCGCGACGTGCCATGCCCCCGGCAAGGCCTACGAGGCCAAGCTCCAGGGCGCGAAGGGCAAGCCCGTGGAGGAAGTGGCCAAGTGGATCCGCAACCCGGAGGCCTTCAAGCCCGGCACGCAGATGCCCACCTACGCGACCCTCGTGGACGAGAACAACGCGCTCGCGCTGGCCAAGTACGTGCTGGGCCGCACGGGTGGCACGGTCAGCGAAGGCACCAACCCCTGACCGTCGTCGTGCTCATGCCGGGCCGCTTCTCCTGAGGAGAAGCGGTGTCGCTCCCGCCGCCCCGACCTCGTGCCCCACGCCGCTGCTGGCCTGGAGGACCGGAGTCGGGGCGGTCTTCTTTGGGCCAGGGCCCGGACCTGGGTTGACGAATCTGTACACTTCCGGTGAATAAATGCGCGGATTCGACGTGGAGAAGGGGCAGCGGCGATGACGCCCAACGGTCGGGCGAACCCGCTTCCACCTCAAGGAACCTCCATGAACCCGATTGTCCGCGCCGTGCTGGCCTCATCCCTGTTCGTCTCGTCCGTCTCCTTCGCCCAGGGGGCGGAGATCAACATGCAGGTGGATGTCGATGATCAGGACATGCCTGGCGCGCGCATCCACGTGAAGGCGTCGGGTCCGGACGGCGAGGAGGGCGCCACCGTGAAGGTGCGTGGCGGTGGGACGCGCATGGACGTGCGCGTGACGGGGGGGATGACGACGACGGAGACGCACACGGAGACCCGGACGGAGCGGAACACGGAGTACGTGGCCCCCGTGCGTGAACGGGAAGTGCGTGAACGGGAGTCCGGGCCCTCGTTCCGCGACTGTGGCACCGGGTCGGACGAAGGCTGCACCACACGCCGGGACGGTCAGCTCCCGATGGATGCCAGCACGTGGAGCGGCTTCTACCAGTCGCTCAAGAGCGAGCCCAACGAGATCGTCCGCGAGGAGAAGGCGGAGAAGATGCTCAAGCGCGTCTACCTGACGGCGGCGCAGTTCGGCAAGGTGTTGGACCTGTTCCCCAATGAGATCACCCGCCTGGACGTGGCGAAGGTGGCCGTGCCCCACGTGGTCAATCCGCAGCACGCGCTGGGCTTCTCCTCCAAGTGGAGGAACTCCATCAGCGGCAGCGAGTACACGGACCTCATCACCGAGTAGTCGGCGCGAAGGCGCCACCCGGCCGACGTGAAGGGCCCCCGCGCCTCGTGAAGGCACGCGGGGGCTCGACACCGGGTGGACGCTACGGGACTACTTCCACGTGTCGTTGAGCGTCACGGTGCCGCTGGCGGGCGTCGTCGACGCGCGGTTGGCGCCGCTCTCCCAGACGACGTTCCCGGCGGCGTCCTTCTTGATGTACTTGTATTCAAACGCGGTGGAGCCGGGCAGGCCCACCGTCGCGTCCCACGTCGGGTAGTTGGCCGGCGAGAGCGCGATGGCCGCCGCCGGGCTCCAGCTTCCCAGCGCGGCGAGGCTGCCCACCACGAAGACGTTCTGGCCCTGCACGGTGCTCGCCGTCGAGCGGAAGGTGACGGCGGCCCCGCTCGTCGCGGTGGTGACGCTCAACGCGCTGCCCTGCGCGGAGGCGTTGCCGGCGTTGTCCCGGGCGCGCACGGTGTAGCTGTAGGCCGTGCCCAGGGTGAGGCCCGTGTCGGTGTACGCCGTCGAAGCGGGCGAACCCACGAGCGTCCCATTGCGATACACGTCGTAGCCCGCGATGCCGCTGGCGTCCGTGGACGCGGTCCACGTCAGGCTCACCGTCGTGGCCGTCTTGGACGGAGCGGTGAGGCCCGTGGGGACGCTCGGGGCGGTGGTGTCGGTGGAGGGCGCGCCCGCGGTGATGACGCCCGCGGTGAACGTGGAGGTGCCCTCGGGCAGGAAGTAGTTGAGCCCACCGTTGTTGTCCCACGTGCCGCTGCCGTTGTTGAAGACGGCCTCCAGTTGCGTGGCGCTGCCCAGGCTGACGGTGAGCTTCGCGTAGCCTGTGACCTCCGCGTTGGGCATGGCCACGCCCGGGGTCGTCGTCCACGTGCCGCCCGCCGGGCGGTAGTGCATGTACGGCGTGGTGAAGCCCTTCTTGTAATAGACGGTCGCGGTGCTGCCCGTGCTGGTGGTGACGGACAGCGCGGTGCTGGCCGCGGACGTGTTGCCCGCCGCGTCCTTCGCCTTCACCGTGTAGCTGTAGGCGACGTTGCTGGACAGCCCGGTGTCCGTGAACGCGGCGCTGGTGGGCGTGCCCACCTGGGTGCCGTTGCGGAACACGAGGTAGCCCGTCACGCCCACGTTGTCCGTGGAGGCCGTCCAGGACAGCGACACGGACGTGTCCGTCTTCGACGGCGCGGTGAGGCCCGTGGGCGTGGTGGGCGCCGTGGCGTCCACCACCGGTCCGCCCGGGGCGATGGTGCCGGCGTTGAAGGTGGAGGTGCCCGCGGGGAACAGGTAGTTCAGGCCGTTGTTGTTGTCCCACGTGCCGCTGCCGTTGTTGAAGACGGCCTCCAGCTTGTCCACCGCGCCCAGGTTGACAGTGTACTTCGCGTAGCCGGCCACCTCCGCGTCCGGCATGGCCACGCCGGGCGCCACGGTCCACGTGCCGCCCGCCGGGCGGTGGTGCAGGAACGGCGTGGCGAAGCCCTTCTTGTAATAGACGGTGGTGGTGTAGCCGGTGCCCGTCGTCACCGAGAGCGCGGTGCTGGCGGCGGACGTGTTGCCCGCCGCGTCCTGGGCCCTCACGGAGTAGGGGTACGTCGTGGAGGAGGACAGGCCCGTGTCCGTGTAGGTCGTGCCGGTGACGGACGCCACCTGCACGCCCTCGCGCGACACGAGGTAGCCGGCGACGGCGTAGTCATCCGTGGAGGCCGTCCAGGACAGCGCGACCGAGGAGCTCGTCACCGCTCCGGACGCAAGTCCGGTGGGCACCGACGGCGCGGTGGTGTCCGGAGCCTTCGTGGTGACGGCGAGCGCGCTGCTGGCGGCGGACGTGTTGCCCGCCGCGTCCCGCGCCTTCGCCGTGTAGCTATAGGCCGTGTTCGGCGTCAGGCCCGAGTCCGTGAAGGCCGGCGTGGTGCTGGTGCCCACCTGCGTCCCTCCCCGGAACACGAGGTAGTCCGCGACGCCCACGTCGTCCGTGGAGGCCGTCCACGTGAGCCTCACCGAGCGGTCCGTGCGTGTGGCCGCCACGAGCCCCGTGGGCGTGGAGGGCGCGGCGGTGTCCACCACCAGGAAGGGCGCGGTGCCCACCACCGTGCCGTTGATGTCCTCCACGTACTTGCCGCCGGTGAGCGTGTAGCGGCCCGCGCCCACGTAGACGGATTGGATCTCGCTGCGGGTGACGTTGCCGCGCGTGTCGGTGGCTTCGATGTAGTAGTCGAGCAGCTGGTCGCGGTAGCTGCCCACGGTGACGTAGTAGAGGTCGCCGGTCTCCTGCGCCGGCACCTTCGCCATCACCGCCAGGTGCGCGGGCTGCCAGGACACGCCGTTCATCGACGGGCGCAGGTCGCGGCGCTTGAGGGGGAAGTCCACCCACGCGCCCACGCGCGCGGTGTCGATGTTGGGGATGCCCGCGGCCTTCAGCGCCGCCGGATCGTAGACCTTGTGCGTGTTGTCCGTGGGGTCGATGGACTTCGCCGTGTGCACGCGCACGCGCGCCTTGATGCTGGCGATGCCGCTCACGTCATGGGCGTAGGTGTAGAGGCCGAACACGTTGTTGAAGTGATGCAGCGTCCAGCCCTCGGACTTGTCCGTGTTGGCGCTGCCCGGGTTGTACGGCCAGCGATTGGGCCACCACACGGACGGGCCGGTGCGGTCCTGCGTGAGCCGGTCCTGCACGTAGGGCTTGGAGAAGTAGAGCGACTGGTTGAAGGACAGCGTCGGCTTGACGATGTCGTCCACGTTCTCGTCGTAGTAGCCGAAGCCGGAGTCCATCGCGGGCAGCAGGAAGTACCAGGACAGCTCGGCGGGGTTCGCGCCGCCGGCCCAGTCATTGGCCGCGTCGCCCTTCACCGGGAACGAATACATCCACGGGTTCAACTGGTTGCCCGCGTGCGTCACCTGGCTGTCGATGGCGGTGGTGGGCTGCCAGTGGTTGGGGTGCGCGTCCAGCCAGATCTGCTCGGCCGTCTTCGCGTAGTTGAGGGCCGCCTGGAGCTGGGCGAAGTTGCGCTCCAGGTAGTGCCAGCCGTGCTCGAAAGACACGGTCATCCCTTCCTGCAGGCCGCTCAGGTTCGTCTTCGGCGCCAGGTTGAGGCCGGTGGCCGCGTTGAACGCGGGGAACTGGCCCTTCCAGATGCCCATGGGCAGACGCCAGTGGTGCCACTGCGGATCCGACGACGAATCGCGCGTGTCCACCCAGGAGCCGTCCTGCACGTGCACCACGTCGCTGGCGACCGGGGGGTGGGCCGCCAGGTATTCGCTGATGCCCAGACACTGCACGCCACCGGCGCAGGTGGCGCTGCGGCCGTTGTACCAGGTGTCGGACGAACCGGCCCGGCCGCCGCTGTTGTCGCCGTCATGGGCAATCACGAAGAACTGCCGCTGCGGCACCATTCCCTGGAAGCTCTGGAGGTTCACGACGTCCACTGTCGCGGAGCCCTCCCAGCCCTCCAGCCAGGAACCGTTCTGGTTCACCGGGATGCCCACCACCTTGGACTCGGCGCCCGTGGCGGCGTCCACGTAGCGCACCCAGTGCGGCGTGGAGGCGAAGGGGTACTTGTTGCGGATGGTCTGCTGCTCGTGCGCCATCTGCGCGCTCACCCAGCTGCCCACGTTGCTGGTGTTCCGCAGGTCCGCGCGGTTGGGCGGGGACACGAGCGTGTCCGAGCCCGGGTCGTTGAGGAACGGGTAGTCCTTCAGCGTGCGCGAGAAGTGGTTGTCACCGATGACGGACCACTGGATGCCCAGCTTCGCCAGCGTGGGAATCAGCCGTTCGGAGAACCCCAGCTCCGTGGGAAAGAAGCCCGGGGACGCCTGGAAGCTGCCGCCCAGGAAGTAGGGCTGGGCGAGCGTGGCGCTCTGGTAGACCAAATCCTTGAGGAAGTAGTCGTTGCCCACCAGCGGCCCCATGCTGTGGTGGCCGGTGAAGTGGATGAGATCCAACGTGCGCTTGCCGGTGGGCGTGCGCAGGGCGTCGTATTTCGCCTTCCACGGCGAGCCCCACGACGCGTTGTCGTAGCCCGCCACGTTCTTGCGCGTGGACAGGTCGTTGACGTTGTTCACCACGGCGCCGGACATCGTCACGTGCACCTGACCGGTGGACGCGTTGGTGCGCATGTCCTGCGCGACGTCCGGCGGCCAGTACAGGTACGCGCCCGTCTTCGCGTTGTGCGAGTAGTACGTCACCAGATCGTCGTGCGGCATGGGCGCGCCCGACGGCAGGAAGTACGTGTAGTTCGCCGGGGGCGACTGTTTGATCTGGATGACCTGCGCGTCGTAGGCGTAACGGATGGGACCGCCCACAGGCGTCGTCGCGTATTGCGAGACGTCGTAGTACGGCCAGAAGTTGGGCATGTGATTGTGATACACGTGCGCCGCGGCGATCGACTGCGACTGCGCACGTGTCACACCGGGGGACACAACGGACGTCACCGCCGCGAGCAACGCGACGGCCTTCAATCCACGCATGGGGGAGCCCTGTCTGGGAATCGCATGAATGCCGCGAATCCCGGACTTGTTCTAATGCGGTTCCCGCGTGTCTCAAAACAGGGGGAAGGAAATGGATTATGCCGGGACGCCCACTGTGAGGGTGGCGACGTAGCCCTTCGCCACGCTTCCCGTGACGGTGGCCATCTGGAGTTCCGTCCCATCGCTGAACACGTTGTCGGAGGAGAAACTGATCCGCGACAGGTTGCTCACGCTGGCGCTGTAGCCCGGTGTCGCGAACACCGTCTGGCAGACGTCCGTGGGCAGGGCGATCTGCGACGTCTTGATCTTGTTCTTCGACGAGGTGGCGGTGGAGAGGTTGGGGTAGGCCTCGAAGTGCAGGTGCGGCATGCGGCCGGAGTAGCAGGCGGGGAAGATGGAGGTGAAGGTGACTGTGCCCGTGCTGTCCGTCTCCTGCACGCCCCGCAGGTAGTTCTGCTGGGGGAGGGTGTACATGGAGTACTGGCCGTCCCGGTCGCAGTGCCAGAGATAGACGGCGTAGCCCTCCAGCGGCGCGCAGGTGCCACCGCTGTCCACCAGGGTGAGCTTGAGGGTGAAGGGGACGCCTTCCGCGGTGCCGGAGAGGCCCGCGATGCTGGAGCGGATGTCGCCGCGCACGATGCCGGAGAGCACGAGCGCGTTGGCCCCGTTGGAGCCATCCCCCGGATACGGTCCGCCGGTCTCTTCGGGGACGGAGGACTCGCAGGCGGAGCCGCTGCCCTCACTGCCTCCGCCACAGCCGACGAGCGGGAGGAGGGCCGCGCCCGCCATCATCCACTTCAGGAGCTGCCTCCGGTCCGTCCTCGCGGCCAGGAGCTTCAGGTCGTATTCGAGGCCCCGGTCGTGGTCGTGATTGTCGTCGCGCATGCTGCCTCCCAGTGATGCGCTGGAAGGTAGACGGACAATCTTGAGCAAGTCTTAAGCTCTGCCTGGCCTCACGCTCCGGGCGGCTCGATGCTGGTGGTGTAGGCGACCTGCCAGTCAGGGTGTCCGAGCGGGCTGACGTAGTTGAAGTCGCCTCCCAGCAGGGGGTTCAGGCCCAGCATCCCCAACTCGTCGGCGTTCGGCGCGCCCCGCAGCTGGCTCAGCGGGCCCGCGCCGAAGTAGCGCCCCAGGTCCCAGTCCGTGTCGTGGGCCATGGCGATGCGGCTCGAAGCGCCCGGGTACAGGCCCGTGGGGATGATGTGGGGGCCATTGCCAGCGGTGCCTCCGAAGGGATCGAACCGCACCTTGGACATGGGGGCGACTCGCGGGTGCGGCCCGGCGAGGGACCGGGGTGAGGGCATTATCGCCCCGGCGCGCCTGGAAGTTGACGGGCCGTCACGGTTCGTCCCGGAGGGGCGCTACGAAGGGGTGACGCCCGCGACCAGGTAGACGCGCAGCTGCCCGGAGTTGACGCCGTAGGCCACGTCCACGCCCAGCAGCGGCAGCACGACGTTGCTCAAATACAGGCGCAGGCCCGCGCCCACGCCCTGCGCCACGGTGGCGTTGTCGAGCCCGGACTTCGACTCCGGCAGGTAGCCGCGGATGACGCGCCCGTTGGCGTCCGTCAGGGTTCCATTGTTGGGCAGGTCGCGAAAGGCGATGACGCCCGTGTCGGAGAAGCCCACGCCCCGGAACGCCAGCGATTTGATGGAGAAGAGCGGGAAGTGGTACTCGGCGGTGAAGGTGAGCCGGGTGTCGCCGCGGAACTGGCGGTACTGGAAGCCGCGAAGGGTGTTGCCGCCCATCACCAGCTCCTGGTGGAAGGGCAGGTCCTTTCCCACGGCCAGCTCGCCGCGCAGGATGAGGTTCTGCTCGGTGAAGAAGCGCAACCCCTGCCGGTAGAGGACGCCGAACTTGCGGTAGCGGAACTCGCTCCACACCCCCGGGACGGACACCTCGTAGGAGCCCTCCAGGTTGAGGCCCTCCGTCACCGCGTGCAGCGTCTGGCGCGAATCCAGGCCCACCATGAAGCGCAGCGACGTGTCCCGCAGCGACGGGCCCGTGGAGAAGGCCTGCGTCGTCACCGGCTTCTCCGCGTCGGGCGACTGCGCGTCGATGCTGGAGAGGCGGTACTTGGCCGCCGCGCGCACGCGCTCGAAGAGGATGAAGCCCAGCTCGCTGGCGATCGACGCCGAGTTGAGCCGCGTGCGCCGGACGATTTCGGGGTCGTCCTGGCTGGCACCCGGAAGGTACTCGTCCACGCGATCGCTTCGCAGCTGTCCCTCCAGGCTGAACTTGAGCTGCGGCAGCCCGAAGACGAGCGGGTCCAGGTAGCCCATGAACAGGCCGCTCTCGCCGGTGCTGACCTGCGCGGCGGCGGCGAACTTCTTCGCGCGCCCGGCCAGGTTGTTCTCCGCGTAGAGCAGGCCGCCGCCGGTGTTGGCGGACGACAGCGCCACCGTGGGGGCCACCACCCACGACGCCTTGTCCTTCACCTCCAGCAGCAATCGCACGCGCCCGTCCTGCCGGGGCTCCGTACGCACATGCACTTCCTGGAACAGGCCCGTGGACAGCAGTCGCCGCTCCACCTTCAGCAGCTCCTCGTCGTCCACCATGTCGCCCACGCCCACCTGCGCGTAGGAGCTGATGGTCCCGTGCTTCGTCTTGCCCGGGCTGTCCACCACGACCTCCGCCACCTCCGCACGCCCCGGGAGTCCGGAAGTGGACGGTGTGACGTCTTCTTCAGCACGGGCTCCGGACGCGCCCAGGCCCAGGAGGGCCACGGCGAGGACCGACACGCAACGCAGGGGATTCAGGCGGACAGGCACGCCCTGCTCATACCCCCAAGTCGCAGCTTCGTGACGGGTTCGTCGTGACGGGCCCGTCACGGGCGCGTGATGTTCAACGTTCTGCTTCCATGCGCGCCTTCTCGCTGACAATGACGTTGCGCACGTGGTCTCGCAGGGCATGTACGTCCCCGGCGAAGCCCGCCGGGTCGATGGGCTCCAGCACGCGCACCCGGGCGTGGACCGCCTGCTGGATGACCAGCCCGTGCTTGGGCATGGTCCGCGCGGTGCCGGTGAGGACCACGGGGATGATGGGGCAGCGCTGCTGGATGGACAGCGTGAAGGCGCCGTCCTTGAAGGCCTTCACCTCGCCGTCCTGGGAGCGGGTGCCTTCGGGGAACATCAGGATGGGGACGCCGCGCGACAGCCAGTGCTCACACCCGGCCATCATCTGGATGATGCTCGCGCGGTCGCCGCGGATGAGCGGCACATAGCGGTTGAGGCGCATGTTCCAGCCGATGAGCGGCAGCTTGAAGTTCTCCGCCTTGGAGACCCACTTGAAGGGCCGGTAGAGGCCGAAGAGGACCAGGATGTCCGCCAGCGACTCATGGTTGGCCACCAGCACCGCCGCGCCCTTCCAGGGCAGGCGTTCGCGGCCCTCCACCCGCAGGTTCCACAGGGGGTTCACGTAGAAGTACAGCTGGGCCCAGAAGCACGAATACAGGTGGAGCACGCGCCCATTCGCGTCGAACGGGCGAGTCAGTGCCCACAGCAGGAGTGCTCCAAGGAACAGCACCGCGCTGGACAGCGCGAGGAAGGTCCAGAACGCGATCGATAGGAGGATTCGGATAGCACCCAGTCTGTCATGGATGTGTGGATCCACACACCGTAGGTGAGCATTAATCACACCCGACGCATCGGGCGCGAAGGAGCACGGGCCATGGGTTCAGCGCAGTCGGGTGAGCAGCAGGAGCTGTTCCTGGACGACCTCCAGGTGGGCCAGCGGTTTGTCAGCGGCACGCATGCCCTGGACGCGGAGCAGATCCGCGCCTTCGCCCAGCAGTTCGATCCACAGGGCTTCCACCTGGACGACGAGGCCGCGAAGGACACGCTTTTCGAAGGCCTGGCGGCGAGCGGCTGGCACACGGCCGCCATCACCATGAAGCTCAACGTGCAGGGCGGGCTGCCGTTCCGGGGAGGCATCGTCGGGGCGGGCGGGGAGCTTCGCTGGCCCAAGCCCACGCGCCCCGGGGACGTGCTCCACGTGGAGAGCGAGGTGGTGGAGATCACTCCCTCGCGCACGAATCCGGCCCGGGGCATCGCCACCGTGCGCAGCGAGACGCGCAACCAGAAGGGGGAGGTGGTGCAGGTGCTCACCGCGAAGCTGGTGTTGCCCCGTCGCCCGGCGAGCGGGTGAGCTGGAAGGAACGCTTTTCGGCGCTCCGGGCGGAGGTTAGCGTGCGGCTTCGCACCGACCGTGCCCGTGGTTCCCCGTCCCGCTCCCGAGGAGTCCTTCCATGTCCCGCGGCACCCCCGACTTCGACCTCGCCTCCGTGGACGCGGAGGGCTTCTACCGGGAGCTGAAGGAGATCCGCGCCCAGGTGGATGCCTCCCTGGGCGAGGCGGACGCGGCGCACCTGCGCAAGCTGGAGCGCTGGGGCCGGGTGGCCACGGGGCTGGGTGTGGCCACGGCGTGGATCGCCCCGAACCCGTTGAGCGCGGTGGCGCTGGGGCTGGGGCGCTCGACGCGCTGGCTGCTCATGCACCACGTGGGACACCGGGGCTACGACCGGGTGCCGGGCCTGCCCGCGTCGCGCACGAGCAAGGCGTTCGCGAAGGGCCACCGGCGCTTCCTCGACTGGCTGGACTGGATGCTGCCGGAGGCGTGGGTGTTCGAGCACAACGTGCTGCACCACTCGCACACCGGCGAGGACGCGGATCCCGACCTGCTGGAGCGCAACGCGGAGGGCACGCTGCGGGACACCAGCCGTCCCCTGCCGCTGCGCTACGTGCAACTGGCGCTCCTGGCCATCACCTGGCGCGCCAGCTACTACGCGCCGGAGACGCTGGGGTCGCTGCGGCGCAAGGGCCGGCGTGAAGGCGGCGGGCTGACGCGGGCGGAGGTGTGGGAGCTCATCACGCGCTGCTACCTGCCGTACGCGGCCGTCTACTTCGGCTTGTACCCGGCGGCGTTCCTGGTGCTGAGCCCGTGGGCGGCGTTCAGCGTGTTCTGCAACTCCGTGATGGCGGATGTCGTCACCAACCTGCACACATTCTTCGTCGTGGGGCCCAACCACACGGGCGAGGACCTGTACCGCTTCGACAGCGCGCCCGCGAACAAGGCGGAGCGCATGGTGCAGCAGGTGCTGGGCAGCGCGAACTACCGCACGGGCGGCGACCTCAACGACTACGCGCACCTGTGGCTGAACTACCAGATTGAGCACCACCTCTGGCCGGACCTGCCGATGCTGAAGTACGCCCAGGTGCAGCCCCAGGTGAAGGCCCTGTGCGAGAAGTACGGCATCCCCTACGTGCAGGAGAGCGTCTGGACGCGCGCGCGCAAGATGGTGGACGTCGTCGTGGGCAAGGCGTCGATGATGCGGCTGGCGAAGGTCGGCGCCCGGTCCACGACGGACGCGAGCGTGGACGCGGCGGCGGCTGAAGCCTCCGCGGCCTGATTCAGGCGGGCGGCGCGCGGCGACGGCGGGGCAGGGGGGCGAGCGCCACGGGCGTGGCCTCCACCGCCGTCTCCTCGTGGCGGATGGCCTCCGCGTTCACCACGCGCACGCCGTCCGGCTGCACGGGCAGCCCGATGGTCTCCACGAACAGGCGGTAGCTCTCCTCCAGCCGCCGGTGCAGGGTGATGAAGGTCTGGTGCGCGGTGCCGGGCATGTCCTCGGTGTAGGTGAAGTACCAGCGCAGCTCGTCCAGGCGTGCGTAGAAATGATCCACCACGGCCTGCTCCTTCTCGGACAGGTGGATGAGCTGGATGAAGGCGCCTTCGGCGTAGTGCGAGGACACCGTCTCCACCAGCGGGCCCCGGCTGCGCAGGCGGGAGAAGAGGATGAACATCTCCTCCCGGCGTGCGGCCAGGCGGCGCATGATTCCAGCGGCGTCCAGGGCGAGCAGGTTGCGAACGCGCGCGGTCGTCTCTTCGGCCTTCTTGCGGCGAGCCATGGTGCGACGCAGCCTATCGTCAGTGACCCTTCCTCCGTGAGGCCGGTGATGCCCGGAGATGGAGGGGGTGACGTCTTCCTCGTGGGAAGGCGGGCGACCGGGCCCGTGCCCGTCTCACGGTGATGCAGCGCGGCAGTGGAGCGCTTGTTACGGTGGGCCACCTATGGTGCTCAAGATCGTCCAGGCAGGGGAGCCCGTGCTGCGACAGCGCGCGCGGGAGCTGACCCCCGAGGAAATTGGCAGTGAGGACACGCGCCGGCTCATCGCGCTGATGCGCGACACGATGCGGGACGCGCCCGGCGTGGGGCTCGCGGCACCCCAGGTGGGGGTGGGCTTGCGGCTGGTGGTCATCGAGGACCGGGCCGAGTACCAGGCCGGCGCGACGCCCGCGGACCTGGCCACGCGGGAGCGGGCGCCGGTGGCGTTCCACGTGTTGATCAACCCGAGGCTGGTGGTGGAGGACCCCACCCCGGTGGAGTTCCACGAGGGGTGCCTGAGCGTGAACGGGCTCGCGGCGCTGGTGGCCCGGGCGCGTGGCGTGCGGGTGGAGGCGCTGGATGAGAATGGGCAGCCGGTGACGCTGTCGGCGCGCGGCTGGTACGCGCGCATCCTCCAGCACGAGGTGGACCACCTGGAGGGCACGCTCTACGTGGACCGGATGGAGACGCGGAGCCTCACGACGCAGGACAACCACCGACGGCATTGGATGGGCAGGAGCACGGCGCAGGTGCGCGAGGCGCTGGGGCTGCCTGAACGACAGACATCGATTCCCCCGGAGGACAAGTCATGAGCAACACGAAGCTGTTCACCCCCTTGAAGCTGCGCGACATCACGCTGCGCAACCGCATCGTCGTGTCCCCCATGTGCCAGTACTCGAGCGAGGACGGCTTCGCCAACGAGTGGCACGTGGTGCACCTGGGCAGTCGCGCGGTGGGTGGTGCGGGGCTGGTGATGACGGAGGCCACGGCCGTGGAGCCGGAGGGCCGCATCTCGCCGCAGGACCTGGGGCTGTGGAAGGACGCGCATGTGGAGACGCTGGCGCGCATCAACCGCTTCCTGCACCAGAACGGCGCCGCGTCCGGCGTGCAGTTGGCGCACGCGGGCCGGAAGGCCTCCACGCTCAGGCCCTGGGACACGGGGAAGCACGGCTCGACGGTGATGCCGGAGGAGGGTGGCTGGACGACGGTGGGGCCGACGGCCGAAGCGTTCGACGACGGCTATCCGAAGCCGGCGGCGCTGGATGAGGCGGGCATCGCGCGGGTGGTGAAGGCGTTCGGTGACGCGGCGGTGCGCGCGAAGGCCGCGGGGTTCCAGGTGGTGGAGCTGCACGCGGCGCACGGCTACCTGCTGCACGAGTTCCTGTCGCCGCTGTCGAACAAGCGGACGGACCGGTACGGCGGCTCGTTCGAGAACCGCACGCGCTTCGCGCTGGAGGTGACGCGCGCGGTGCGGGCGAAGTGGCCGGAAGGACAGCCGCTGTTCATGCGCGTCTCCGCCACGGACTGGGTGGAGGGAGGCTGGACGCCGGAGGACTCGGTGGCGTTGGCGAAGCTGGTGGCGAAGGAGGGCGTGGACCTCATCGACTGCTCGTCGGGCGGTGTGGTGCCCGGTGTGAAGATTCCGGTGGGGCCGGGCTACCAGACGTCACTGGCGGAGAAGGTTCGCAAGGAGGCGGGAATCCTGACGGGCGCCGTGGGGATGATCCGCTCCGCGTTCCAGGCCGAGCACGTGCTGGCCACGGGGCAGGCGGACGTCGTCATCCTGGCCCGCGAGCTGCTGAGAGATCCGTACTGGCCGCTGCGCGCCGCGAGCGAGCTGCACGCGGATGTCCTCTGGCCGCACCAGTACGAGCGCGCGAAGAACTGACGTGTGAAGTCGGGACGCCGGTTCAGTCGAGGAACCGGCGGTCCCACTGTTGGAAGGTCGCGGCGGGGAAGCCTGGGGGGCCGTTGGGGGGATGGAAGGCCCAGGGCTCCAGGACGCGGGCCAGCTCCCGGTAGGCGGGTAGAGGCTGGTCGGGGCCTCCGGGTTCCGGGGCCGGGCCCAGGGTGACAACGGCCCGGGACGCGTCCAGGGACTCCACGGTGGTGCCTGGGGTGTGGAGCTGGGAGCGCAGGAAGTCCGTGCCTCCCATTTCGCTCAGGGCTGGCTCCCCAATGAACGTCATCCAGTGTGGGACGCGCAGGCGGGTGCCGATGTGATGAGCGGTCATCTGAAGATCCTGGACGTCGACTCCTGGATAGGGGACCAGGAGGGGGACGAGATCTCTCATGACGTTCCCGAAATCCAGGAAGCCTGTGGCCGAAAGTCCGACGTGCCCCGAGCTGAAGGGCAGTAGCGCGGCCAGGGCGAGTGCCAGCTCCCTGACGCGTTGAGGGCCATGGGCTTTCATCCACGCCATGGGGAGAATGAATCGTACTGCGGTCACTGCGCCAGGGTAATGACGGAGTAATGGGCCATGGATGTCATGGCCCTTGTACTCGAATTCGTATTTGTCTGGATAGGGGGCGTCATTGGTGAGGGCAACAGAAGATCCTTTGGGGTTACGGAACTTCTTGTAGACGGTTTCCCATCCGGACTCATTCAGCTCCTGCCATTCACCCTCCGCGTCCGCGAAGTGGTTCAGGGCGCCCGCTCCAACTGTTTTGAGAAATTCCTGCAACGACAGTGATGCATTTTCAATAACTTCTGCTGTTGGTCTTGGAAGATAGAAGCAGATGCTCACGTCTTCTTGTGTGACCGCTCTGCCCTTGCGTGTGACCTGCATTCTTGAGGATTCCATGCTTAGATCCCTGCCCCCAGCCAAGGGACAACCTGATAAACGGCGGATTCGCCGAATGCTTGGCGGTACATGGCGCCTTGGTCGCTTCCTTCGTAGGTGTGTCCTGGCGGGTATTCTCGCCACTTGGGTCGCTTGGTAATGTCGACACAGGGGAACTTGAAGTCAAAGACAGCCAGGCTCTTCTCTGGATGGCCGGCATGAATCACCACGTCCGGAACCAGGGTGCCTCTCAGTTCTCCATGGTTTCCATTTTGTATGATTCGGTCCACGGCGGCTTGTGAGAGCCATGTTTTCTTCCTGCTCTTGGGGTCATATTTGTAGGTGGGTTCGATGCTGAACCCGCCGGGTCGAAGGTCTTTCAGCTTTTCTTCGGCACAGCGCAGGGCGACACGATGCATCTCCACCCCGAGCAGCATGGCCCGGGTGACGGTCTTCCCCTGGGGGTCGATGACCTCCTTCAAGCACTCTTCCCGGGTCGGGCTTCGGGTTCCGAAGTGCTCAAGGATGACATCTGTCCGGGCCTTGTCCGCGCATTCCTCCATGGCCTCCGTGACCTGCTCCAGCAGCGCCTCATCCAGGAGCTTCGCCGCCGCGACCGCCGAACCTCCCGCGGTCCCCACGGCCCGGATGGCCCGGGGGAGGATGGACTCCTGTCCGGCGGCCTGGGCGCAGTAGGCGGGTTGGGTCCGGCAGGCATTCGTCGCGGAGTCGAGCTTGAGCCGACCCTGCCCATGCCCGCAGCCCTGGAGCAGCACCGCGATGCCCGCCAACCCCACCGTCCACAGCGGCTTCCAACGCACGGGCGCCTTCCTTCCGAAGTCCGCATAAGCTTTGCCGCATGCTGACCGAGGTGCAGGCAGGACCCTATACCGTGCGCGGTATCTCCGTGGGCGGCGTGTACACGTCGCTCCTCGTGCCGGAACTGGGAGTGCTGCTGGATGCTGGCGTTCCCATCCGCTCCTTCGCCGGCACCGACCGCATCTTCCTGAGCCATGGCCATGCGGACCACGCCAGCGCGCTGGGGTCGCTCCTCGGCATCCGCGCGCTGGTGGGGAAGGGCCCACCGCAGGTCTACCTCCCCGCGGAGATTGAAGCCCCCGTCCAGGAGGCCATCGCGGCGCTGGGGCGGCTGCACCGCATGAAGGCGGACCTCCACACCGTCCCCATGCGTCCCGGTGACACCCTCAAGGTTCAGCAGGATCTGTGGGTGCGTGCCTTTCGCACGCACCACCCCGTGCCCTCGCTGGGCTACCAGTTCATCCGCCGCGTCTCCAAGCTCAAGCCCGAGTACCGCGAGCTGCCCCCGGCGGAGATCGGCCGCCGTCGCCAGGCCGGTGAGCCCCTCTTCGATGAAGTCGAACGTCTGGAGCTGGCCTACTGCACCGACACGCTGTCCAACGTGTTGGAGCGCCAGCCATCCCTGTTCGACAGCCGCGTGCTCATCCTCGAATGCACGTTCATCGACGCGGAGCGCACCGTGCGCGATGCGCAGGAGCGGGCCCACATCCACCTGGAGGAGATCGCCTCCATGGCCGACCGCTTCCAGAACGAGGCCCTGGTCCTGATGCATTTCAGTCAGGCTTA
Organism: Corallococcus sp. bb12-1; assembly: GCF_026626765.1. Lineage (NCBI taxonomy): Bacteria > Pseudomonadati > Myxococcota > Myxococcia > Myxococcales > Myxococcaceae > Corallococcus > Corallococcus sp. bb12-1. The sequence continues at coordinate 107,548 of NZ_JAPNJZ010000037.1, forward strand.
CAGCCCCGCGCAGGTCCACGCGACCCTCAAGGCCCGCCTGCCCGCATCGCTGCTGGAGCGTGTGCGAATCTTCGCCCCGGACTCCGGCCGCTGGTTCGGTTGACCTCCTGCGCGGGCCTTGCTGAAAGGCAGCCATGACCTCGCCTTCCGTCGCGTCTCCCTCCTCCCGACACGTCCTCATCGCGGGGGCTGGCATTGGAGGGCTCACGCTGGCCTGCGCCCTGCGCCGCGCCGGCCTGCGCGCCACGGTCCTCGAACGTGCGGACGCGTTTCGACAGGTGGGTGCGGGCATCATCGTGCAGATGAACGCCTCGCTCGCCCTGCGCCGCATCGGGCTGTGCGACGCGGTGGTGGCCGCCGGGGAGCGGTCCGTGGATTCCGTCGTGCTCGATATGGCGGGAGCGCAGCTCACCCGGGTGGACGTGGCCTCGCTCCAGCGGGAACTGGATGCTCCGATGGTGGCGCTGCACAGGGCCCGTCTCCAGTCCGTCCTGCATGCCCATGCGGGCCCGGAGGACACCGTGCGCCTGGGCGTCGCGGTGACCGGCTTCCAGGACGACGGAGCCCGCGTCACCGCCTCCCTGTCCGATGGCACCTCCGTGTCCGGTGACGTGCTGGTGGGAGCGGATGGCTTGCGCTCCGCCGTGCGCACAGGCCTGTGGGGGGAACAGCCCACCCGGTACTCCGGCTACACGAGCTGGCGCGGCGTGTGCCCGGCCGCGGACCTCGTCTCCCCGGGGCACTTCTCCGAGTCCTGGGGGCCCGGCGCGCGCTTCGGCATCGTGCCCATCGGTCACGGCGAGGTGTACTGGTACGCCACGCTCAATGCTCCGGCGGGAGCGGAGGATGCACCGGGACAGACGCTCGCTGTCCTGCGCGAACGCTTCTCCGGGTGGCATGCCCCCATCGCTGCCCTGCTGGATGTGACGCCTCCCGAGCGCGTCATGCGCACGGACATCCACGACCGTCCTCCGCTGCGGCGCTGGAGCCGGGGCCGGGTGACATTGCTGGGCGACGCCGCGCACCCGATGACGCCGAACATGGGCCAGGGCGGCTGTCAGGCCATCGAGGATGCCGTGGTGCTGGCGGAGTGCCTGGCGGCGCCCGGGGCGGTGGAAGACGCGCTGCATGCCTACGAGGCCCGCCGGCTGACGCGCGCCAACCAGATGGTTGAGCGCTCACGACAGATGGGCCGCGTGGGCCAATGGGAGAATGGCGCCGCCCGCTTCGTGCGCGATGCACTGCTGCGGCGCATGCCCGTGAGCATGGCCGCGCAGCAGCTCCGGGACATGGTGAAGGCCGCGCAGTGATGCGGCGGCCCTCCGAGGCCAGGACCCCGTCCGTCAGTCAACGCTCGATTCGGCCACGACTCCACGCTCCACCGCGAATCGTCGGGCCTGACGCCGAGCCGTCCCATTGGCCCGGGTAGCGTGCCCGGATTGCCAGGGACAGGAGTTCCAGGCCGGGGGCATGGATGCAAGGACACATCGTGGGAGGATTGCTGGTCATCGCGTCGCTGACCGCCTGTCAGCGCGCCGAGCCTCCGGCAACAACCCAACGGGAGACACCCACGGAGGCTCCCGCCGCGCCGCGTGAGGAGGCTCCTGCCGCCGCTCCTGTCGATTCCGGGACGCCTGCCGCGACGGATGACCATGCCGAGGTCAACGCCCGCATCACCACCGTGCTGGGCGACCCCGCGAAGTACGAACAGGCGGTGGCCTCGTTGCAGCGAGCGGTGTCCGCGCACGACGCCAGTGCCGTCGCGGCGATGGTCGCGTATCCCTTCACCGCGAGCATCGGCGGCAAGAAGGTGAAGCTCGCCAATGCCAAGGCCTTCATTGCCCGCTACGACGCGATCGTCACGCCCGCCGTCGCGCAGGCCATCACCGGGCAGCGCTACGCCGACCTCTTCGTCAATGCCAAGGGGGTGATGTTTGGCAAGGGCGAGGCGTGGCTCAATGGCACCTGCAAGGACTCCGCCTGCAAGGACGTTGACGTCCGGGTGGTGGCGCTCCAGCCCGCCCAATGAATTGGACCTACCGGTTGACGGACGCCAGGAACGGCAGCACCCGAGGCAACACCTTCGCCGCCTTCGCCCAGGCGCCACCGTGGTCCGCGTGCTCGATGCTCGCGAAGTCCGCGCCGGCCCGCTCCGCCACGGCCTTCATGGGGTCGTGATACGGATCCTGGGCTCCGCAGTACAGGAGCCCAGGCCTTCCGGACCGCACCAGCGCATCATCCAGGCCTGTCGTGTCCTCGCAGGCCTTGAGGCACCACCGCAGCGCCTCCAGGTCTCCCGCTTCGATGGCCTCCGCCAGCTCCGGTGCGCGCCGCGCGCCCATCAGCAACACCTGGAACCAGTCCACCTCCGGCTCCGACGGGACCTGCTTCGACAGCGCCGCGTAGGCCGTGCGCAGGCCATTGACAGGATCCCAGCCGCCCACCACGTACGACGCGAGCCGCTCCGGCGCGAAGGCCGCCAGCCCACACACCGTCCAACCCCCCATCGAATATCCCCACGCATGCGCCTGGGAAATCGACAGCGTGTCGAGCACTGACAGCACGTCCTCCACGCGGCGTCGCAGCCCGTAGGCTCCGGGCTCGTGTGGGGTGTCACTCTGGCCGTGCCCCAGCGAGTCGAACGTCACCACCGTGTACGTGTCCTTCAACGCGGGCACGTACCCCTTGAGCGTCCAGTGCGAACCCAACTGGAGCAGGCCGTGCAACAAGAGCAGGGGAGGGCCATGACCTTCGACCTCGTAGTGGATGCGGCGGCCGGACTTCGTCGCGAAGGGCATGGCTCCCGGGCTCCTCTTGTCTCGCGGTGGCTACAGGCCCGACACCTTCGCGGCGCTGGACACCGTGAAGCCGAAGGCCACCGTCTGGCGTGAGCGCGGCGGCAGGTTCAGCTGGAAGCGCACGATGCCTTCCTCGCTCACCTTCGTGGGCGCGGGCTTCGCGGCGTCCTTGAGCAACGCCACCTCCACCGCCTCCACCTCCGACACCGGCATGCGCTCCTCCACCGCGAGGTCCGCCGGCTTCGCCCCCATGTTGGAGACGAACAGCTTCACCCGCTGCGTGCGCGTGCGCCGGCCGGTGATGCGCGCGACGTCCTCACCCACGTCCACCTGCCGCGACACCCGCAGCGAGTCCTCGCTGCCGAAGCCCAGCTTCACCCGCTCGCCCCGGCCGGAGAACTTCAACTGCGCGCGGCCCACGTAGCCCTTCTCGCGCACCAGATCCACTGGGCCCGCGAGCAGCACCGCCGGCCCCGTGTTGTCGAACCTCGCCACCCGGTGCACCAGCGGCGACTGCTCCGGACACGCCACCAGCTCCGAGCTCGCCGGTGCGGTGAAGACGAACAGCGCCACGCGGTGGGCCTCGCCGTCCGAAGGCACCGTGGCCTTGTGGGTCGCCGCCAGCGTCACCGGTTCGCCGCCGTCGTCCATGCCGGGCAGCGCATCCGCGGCCTTCGTGGCCCCGGCCTCGCCCGTCGTCTGGAGCGCCTCCTCGCGGATGGACACGTCCACCACCTGCTTCTCGCGCACCGTCTTGTCGCGCAAGGACAGCCAGTCGTCCTGGAGCCGGGGCGGCGTGGCGCCCAGCGTGGGCCTCGCCGTGGAGAACGCCAGCGTCACGTCCTTCCACGTCTCGCCCGTGTTCTGCCAGACGACGGCTTCGCACTCCACCGTCACCGTCGCCGCCTCCGGCGTGGAGTGCAGCGCCGCGCGGTAGGCCGGGCGCCAGGCCGCGCAGGGCACCAGGTACGTCAGCGTCAGCGTCGCCGTGCCTCCCGCCGCGTGGCTCACGTCCAGCTCCGCGCGCACGTCCAGCGTGGGCTCCGGCCGCTCCGTGCGGGACAGGATGTCGCGGGTCTCCTGCTCGTGCTGACGCTGGAGGCGGGCCTCGTGGCGCCGCGCCTGCCGGAGCGCGTCGTCCGTCGCCGTCTGCTCCTTGCGAAGCGTGTCGAGCTGCTCCTTCCACCGCGCGGGGTCCGCCTCGCCCGCGCCGGTGCGCTCGGCGATGGCGCGCAGCACGTCCGCCCGCGCGGCCTGCATCAGGCCCCGCTTCACCTCCAGGCGCCGCACCTCCGCGTGGGCCAGCTCCATCGCCTGCTCGTGTTCGAAGGCACGGCGGGCCAGCTCCGAGTGCTGTTCCCGCAGGGCTTCCGGAAGCACGGCGCGCATCGAGCGGCGCAGGCCGGCCTGCGTCACCATGCCGCCCGTCAGCTTCGCCTGGAGCGAGCGGTCCACCGCCACCGCCGGCAGGCCGTCCACGATGAGCCGGGTGGCGCCCTGCGGCAGCGTCACCTCACCACTGCGTTCAATGAGGGCCCGGTCCTCCAGGACCGTCACCTTGACCAGGGGCAACAAGATGGAAGTGCGCATCACGTCCTCCGGTTTCCGCCGAGCAGCATCTTGCTGGCGGGCAGCTTCACGATCCACGTCGCCTTCAGGGAACGCTTCTCTCCGGCGGGAATGCTCACGCGCCAGACGCGCTCACCCTCCACCGCCGCCTCGCCCGGGATGGGCAGGGGCTTGTGCCACGGCGGCACGACTTCCGTCTCCTCGACCTTGATGTCCTTCTGCGACTCCGGCACCGCGCCCACCCGTTCGGAGACGCAGATGTCCACCGGCCGGTTGAGGTGGTTCGCCAGCTCCACCGACACATGGTGCGTGAGCACCGTGCTGTTGCCGAACATGCCGCCCGTGGCCTCGTCGAAGCGGGTGTTGCGCGCCACCTGGAGCGCTTCCTCCACGCCCAATCCCAGCCGCTGCGTCTCCCCCGGCCCCATCGTGGGCAGCGGGGACGTCATCAGGAACTCATCCTCCAGCGTCACGTCCACCGGGCCCGCGAGCAGGGGGTGGGGCGTCGGATTGTCCAGCCGCACCGTGCGGAAGACGCGCGGCTCCACGGAGGGCACGCTCACGTACTCGGCCTTGAACTCCACCGGCAGCGTCAACATGGGCACCGTGTGCCACGCCCCGTCGGACGGCACGTCCGCGCTCGCGTCCGCGTCGAAGCGCGCATCGAAGTGCCGCGCGGATTCACGTGGAGGCACGGCCCAGGTGGGCGGCGAAAGCACGTTCACGGCGTCAGCGCTGGCCATGGCCACCGCCACGAGGCTCACCACGTCCACCTGCACGCGCACCGCCGACAGGGCCAGCATCGCCTGGGTGACGTGCGCCGGACGGGGCTGCAGCCGGCCGCGGTGATACGCGACACCGGGAGGGGCCAGCATCAGCGATTCGTAGTCGAGCAACCCCTCCGCGGGCTCCAGGCTGTCCTCGGAGCGCTCCTGCTCCTCGGGCATCGCCAGGTCCGCCATCGGCGCGTCGTCGAAGTCCACTTCGGCCTTGCGCTTCTTGGCGCGCTCCATTCCCCCGCCCCCCTTGGGCGAGGCCGCCATGTTCCGCGACTGGCGAGGGACGGCCATCTCCCCGGTGGCGCTCCCACCACGAGGGGCGGACGGCGCACGGCCGCCCACCATGGGGGCTCCCGGACGCCTCGGGGGCGGGGGCGGCATGGACATGGCGGGAGCCGCCGCCGACGGGCGGGGCGCGGAGCCGGGAGCGCCTCCGAAGGAAGCCTCCTTCTCGTAGGAGACCTCGTCGTCCTCGAGCCCTCCTTCCTCCTCGGAGGACTCGTACACCGGCATCTCCTGGGGCATGGGCTCGGGCATCAGGAGGGCGGGTGAGGGTGGGGCCCGCACGGCGTCGTAGCCCGCGAACAGCTCGTCCAGGCCCGGGGCGGCCTCGCGCCATCCCGAGCGCGCGGGCGGAGGCTGACTGCGCCCGATGCGCAGCGACTTCAGCTCCGGCACCTCCGCTCTCCGCTCCAGGTCCGCGGTGGAGACGGAGAGTCGCACCCCCGTCCAATCCTCGCCGGTGCGCTGGAGCACGGCGGCGCGCATGCGCAGCGTGCCTTCCTCCAGCGTGCGGGGCAGGCGCAGGTCATACGTGGGCACCCACCGCGCGCCCGACACGGCGTACTCCAGCACGAGGCGCGCATCCGTGTTCGCGGGCAGGGGACCGGACAGCGTCAGTTGCGCCGCGCGGAACAACTGGGCCCGGTCGCCCCTGAGCGCGGAGGACAGCTCCTGGACGCGGCGGCGGCGCAGCTCCACCTCCGCCGTGGCGTCGCGCTGCTGTCGCTCCAGCTCCAGCCGCTGGGCATGCAGCGCCGCCAGCTCCGAATCCACGAAGCCCGCCAGCGACAACATCGAGGTCAGGGGCGCCTCCCTCGGGGGATGGCCCTTGCGCGCGGGCGGGAAGACGGGCGTCAGCCGCTGCATCGCCTCCAGCTCCACGCGCACGCGCTCCAGCCGACCGTGCACGTCCGACAGCGCGGTCTCCGCCGCTTCGAGCGAGTGCTGCTCCGCGGGCAGGTCCGACTCCGACGGCAGCCGCACCTCGAAGGCGGGACGCAGGTCGCGGACAAGCAGGCCGGCCGGGCCCTCCACGACCCGCGCGCGCAGGGAATGGGCGCGCAGGGCCAGTGGCAGGCCCTGGATGCGGACCTTGTCGGGCAGGTGGCCCTGTTCAGGGGACAGCACGAACGCGCGTGTGCACAGCGCTCCTTCGGCATGAACCGTGACGGATTCCAGGATGGACGGTACGACGCGCATGGGCCCCCTCTTCCATGGAGAGGGCCGCACGCTAACCGACGGCCCCGCGAATGGCGACGGCGGCCACGCGGACCTTTTCGACGCGGCCTCACGCACCGCGCCGTCAGGCCACCTGTCAGGTCAGAACGCGCGGTTCACGGCGTAGCCGCAGATCCGGTGCTCGGCTTTGTAGGTCGCGGGCCCGGGGATGCCGTCGATGGGGCCCGTGTAGCCGAAGCTCCGGCCCACCGTCTGCACGCGGGTCCAGTAGATGGAGCCGGGGATGCCATCCTCCTGCGCGGAGGTGCGGGGGCTGCCCCGGTTGTTCAATTCGCGCGCGGTGATGCGCACGCGGACCTTCTCCGTGTTCGGCCCCGTCACCCCGTCGATGGGACCCGTGTAGCCGAAGTCGCGCTGGCCCACCGTCTGGATGCGCTTGTAATAGATTTCACCCGGGATGCCGTCGAACTCCGTGGACGTCTGCGGCAGGCTTCCTCCCGGAGAGCCCCCGCCCCCCGCGATGCGTCCGCCCGCGTAGTCCATGGACCAGCCCAGGTAGCGCGCGCCCGTCTTCGACGAATAGCCGGAGACGCTGTTGACGCCAATCGCATCCCCCCAGGACTGCGACAGGTTGTACGTCGCCATGAAGACCGTGCCACCGCCGCCGTTCAGGTCCGCGCCCACGTGCCCCGCCGACCCGATGTCCCACCAGTGGAAGGCGCCGATCTTCGCCGTCGCCGCATTCGTCGAGATGATCGTCGACGCCCGGTAGGCCTGGATGGCCGTGGGCCGCACCGCGGAGTCGGGGAGCTGCCCGAAGCGGACCATCAGCGAACCGCACCACTGGTTCCACGTCCCCCCGTCACGCTTGGGATTGGCGGCGGCATAGGCCCGGGCCCGATCGTAGATGGGGGAGTTCGCCTCGCCCTCCACCGTCCCAATCCCAGACGCCTCCGGTGCGGACTCCTCCACCACGTTCCCGCCACAAGCGGCCAACAGCAGGACCGCGGATACCAGCAGGGCAGGGGTCCTCGTCATCCAGTTCGTGCGCATCGTCTGTCTCCAGGAGAGGGATTCAATGGGGTTGGAATTAACCAGCAAAACATACTATACGTGATTTTCTGTGCTGGAGCTGGTTTCGCGTGGGCGTGCGGTGATTCGTGCGAAGGTCGCGGGCCATGCGAACGTCCTGGCTCCTATCCTCGTTGTTGCTGCTCTCCGCATGCGCCACCACGCCCTCCGTGCCTCCTGGGGAGAATGGCGTGGATCCCCTGCATCAGGTGCGGCGCGTGCAGGTGGCCCAGGGCGTGGAGCTGGAGGTGCTCGACTACGGCGGCAAGGGACCGGCGCTCGTGTTCCTGCCGGGGATGGGCAGCACTGCGCATGTCTACGACGTGCTGGCGCCCGAGTTCGTCGCCACGCACCACGTCTACGCGTTCACCCGTCGCGGGTACGGCGCGTCGAGCTGGCCCGCCACCGGCTACGACAGCGCCACGCTGGGGCACGACGTGCTGGTCGCGCTCGACGGGCTGGGGCTCGCGAAGGCGACGCTCGCGGGGCACTCGCTGGCGGGGGATGAGTTGAACTGGCTGGGCAGCCACCACCCGGATCGCGTGGAGGCGCTCATCTTCCTGGACGCCACGGACAACCGGGGGGAGATCGCCGGGTTCCTGAAGGACGGGCCCCTGCCGCCGCTGCCGTTCTCCGTGCTCGATGGCCAGCCCTCACGCGAGGCCGTGTCCGCCATCCTGACGCGTGACCTGGGCGGCAGCTTCCCGCCGCACGAAATTGATCAGGCGTACGAGTTCGACGCCGCGACGGGCGCCTACCTGCGCTACCACCGGCTCCCCGAAGCGACGGAGCTGTCGGTGCGCGGCGCGGCACTGCCGGACTTCGCTAAGCTGAAAGGGCCGGTGCTGGCCCTCTCCGACGGGCAGGCGTTCTCCGCCTGGGTCGGAGCCCTGGCCACGCGTGAAGGTGTGCCCGCGGACCTGGCGGAACGCGCCCGGGCCTTCCTTCCCGAACTGAGCCAGCACGAGGCCGCGCAGGACGCGCTGCTCCAGGGCATGCCGAACTGGAAGCTCGTGAAGCTGGACGGCGCCGGCCACTACCTGTGGCTCACGCGGCACGCGGAGGTCGTGTCCGCGATGCGCGACTTCCTCGCTCGCTGACGCCGAAGCGCCGTCCGCAGGCCAGGCCCGGTGTGATGGGAGCGCCTCGCGCGCCGGATCCGCCTGACGGCTGAATGGAAGGGCGATGCCATCACCCACAGGGCAGCCGGCCCGGCGTGCTCCGGGTCCTCCCCTCTGCCCGGACGATGACACCGGGACGCAGTGACTAGTTTCAAGGCGTCACCTCCTGGCGTTCCGAATGAGCGCCTGGGGGCCCCGTGGACCGGAGGGCGCAGCCGCTGGAGGTGCCCTTCCTGGTGGTGGCGCAGCGGGAGCTGGCCCGCGGCGACCGGCCCGCGGTGACGGCGCGCATGTCGCGCGCGCAGGGCGAAGGTCGCCATCCGTCCGTGACGGGGAGCCGCGTGCTCCAACCGGAGGTCCGATGCTCAAGCCCTTCGAGGTGCACGTCCAGGCCGAACCGCTGATGCGCTTCGAGCCCGGACTGGATGCGGCCGGTTGGAGCGCGCTCCAGGCGCATGCCGCTCGGGCCCGGGCCCTCATGGCGGGCCGCACGTTCTGGAACGTGAGCTCCACGGCGCGGGGCGGCGGCGTGGCGGAGCTGATCCCCCGGCTGGTCGCCTACGCGCGCGGGGTGGGCGTGGACGCGCGCTGGCTGGTGCTGACCGGGACCCCGGAGTTCTTCCACATCACCAAGCGGCTGCACCATGCGCTGCATGGCTCGCGCGGGGATGGGTCGCCGTTGGGGGCCGGCGAGCACGACCGGTACGACGAGGTGCTCCGCGACAACGTGGAGGAGCTGCTGGTCCTGGTGCAGCCCGGGGACGTGGTGCTGCTGCACGATCCGCAGACCCTGGGGCTGGCGCCCGCGCTGGCCTCGGCGGGCGCCCGCGTGGTCTGGCGCTGTCACGTGGGCTGTGACACGCCCAACGCGGAGGTGGCGCGGGCGTGGGAGTTCCTCGCGCCGGGCCTGTCCGCCACCCGGCTCACCGTCTTCACCCGCGCCGCCTACGTGCCGCCCCAGTGCGCGGACCGCGCCATCGTCATCCAGCCCTCCATCGACATCTTCGCGGTGAAGAACCAGCCCCTGGCGCCCGAGGTCGCGCGCGCCATCCTCGCCACGACCGGCCTGCTGCGCGGGGCGCCGGACGCGCCCGAGCCGGTCTTCATCCGCGCGGACGGGGTGCCCGCGCGCGTGTCGCGGGGCGCGGACATCGTGCGGCTGGGCGCCGAGCCAGCGCCCGACACCCCCCTGGTGGTGCAGGTGTCGCGATGGGATCCGCTGAAGGACCCGGCGGGCGTGATGAGCGGGTTCGCGCTGCTGCTGCGGCAGTCGCCCGACCTGCGCGCGCAGCTGGTGCTCGCCGGTCCGGCGGTGACCTCCGTGGCGGACGATCCGGAAGCGACGTCCACGCTCCAGGACGTCATCTCCCTGTGGCGGCAGCAGCCCCACTTCGTGCGCCAGCGCGTCCACCTGGCGTGCCTGCCCATGGGGGACCTGGAGGAGAACGCCGCCATCGTCAACGCGCTCCAGCGCCACGCGGCCGTGGTGGCGCAGAAGAGCCTCCAGGAGGGCTTCGGGCTCACCATCACGGAGGCCATGTGGAAGGCCCGCCCCGTGGTGGCGAGCGCGGTGGGCGGCCTCCAGGACCAGGTGGTCCACGGAGACAACGGGCTGCTCGTGCGCGACCCCGGGGACCGGGCGGAGTTCGCGGGCGCGGTGCGCTCGCTCCTGGAGGATCCGGAGCGCGCCGCCCGCCTGGGCCGCCGGGCCCACGAGCACGTCCGCGCCCACTTCACCGCCGTGCGCCACCTCACGGACTTCGTGCGCCTCATCGAGCGGCTGGACGCGCGAGGCTGAAGGCGTGGCGTCACCCCGGGACGCGGGCGACGACACCAAGGCTTCCGCTCTTCGTGCTGCCGCTCCCGCCATCGAGTTCGGCCCGGACCGCTTCAGAAGGGGACGTGGGGCTCCGACCCCTGCGGCGCGGGGCCGAGGTCGCCCACCAGCGCCAGCGCTTCGGCCAGGCTCGCGGCCCAGCGCCGGATCTGCTCCAGGTCGCGCCAGTCCCCGGCGTGCTCGCGCGCTCGCGCTGGCGTCCCTCGGCGATGGGCTTGCGAGGTGCACGCCGCCCAGGGCCTTGGTGAGCATGAACTCCGCGATGAGGTGGCTCGTGTCTCCCGTCGCGGGGGCCACGGTGAACATGACGCCCGAGCGCGATGAGTCCACCATGGCCTATCGAGCAGTCATCCAGTCATCGGGGAAATCGGATCCGGGTATCAGCTCGCGTCGGTGCGGACCACGGCCGGCGCGGGCTCCGGCTCCACGTCCAGGGGCTGACCCAGACAGTCCTCGCCGTCCAGGGGCGCGGGCGTGCTGCGCGGTCGGTATTCCCAGTGCCATGGTTCCGAGGCCACCGTGCGGCGAAAGCCGAAGCGGCAGGCATTGCCCGCGAGCCACGCAGAGGTGGGCGAGTCCAGGTCATTGCCTACGACGAGGTCCACCGCCAGCCCACGGTTGTGATTGGAACGGCCCGGCCGCGCGGCCTTGGGCCCCCGGCCTTTGCGGTACAGGCGCCACAGGTAGCGCTGCTGCTGGTACGAACGCCATGCGCTCGTGATGAGCAGCGACTGCCCCGCAGAGCGAGCCTCCGTGGCCATGCGCTCGAAGGCGGCGGCTGCGTCGCGGTGCATCCGGTGGCCGCTGTGGACGCGCACCAGCCGGGACCCCGGAGCCTTGGCCTTGCGGACCTTCACATCCTTCGCGAACCCGGCGGGCGCCAGGAGACAGACGAGGAGCACGAGGCCCCAACGAAGCAGGGGAACCGACATTCGGAGGTCCAAGCAGTGGGCGAGGACACGAAGGTGCCGTGTTTATTCCGCGCTGAAAAGCAGGCGGGCCGCCGAGCGCTCCACGCCCGTACCCGGATGCCCTGACGCTCGGTGAGCCCTAGAAGAGCGTGAGCTGGGGGGACGGTGCCGGACCGTCCCGGGGCGGCAGCACGGTGAAGCCGTGAGCGCGGGCCCAGTCCTCGCTCGGGCCCTTCCAGTGGTGTGCCTCCATGCGCACGTGGCCCTTGTCATCGAAGGCGATCCCTTCGGCCTCCAGCAGCTCGCGCTGGCGAGCTCCGGACGTGCTGATACCTCCGGTGCGGTTGATGATCCGCTGCCAGGGCACGCTCGCCGCGCGCGAACCCAGCGCGGCCATCGCGTGGCCCACGGTGCGCGCATCGCAGCCCTGTCCGACGATGGCGGCGATGTCGCCATAGGTGGCCACCTGTCCGGACGGCACCTGTTCACAGACGACGTAGATGCGCTCGAAGGGGTCCTGCGTATCAGTGGGGGACGCCATCGGGGCCTCCGGGTTTGGGTTGTGCGGGGAGTACCCTACCCGGAACGTAGTCCGATGTCCTCTGTCAGCGTCCGTTGTCGGCCCCCACGGCCTCGGTCGCCACCCTGTCCGTGGACCTTCCGCGACGATTGAGAAGACCGACGAGGTAGAGCGTCGCGTAGCCGTGCGCCGCGGCGGCGTGATTCTCCAGATCAGCCTCGCCGGTCTCTCAGCCGCGTGTACGTGTACGACACCACCAGCAGCATCACCCCCAGGAGGATGAAGGTCAGCACCCGCTGATCCGGGGGCAGCCGCGCCACGTCCACCAGCACCAGTCGCCCCAGCGCGAGCCCCATCACCGCCAGCGCGGCCAGCCGGTACCACCGCTCGCGCACCGCGAAGCCCAGGCCGAAGAGCAGGAACGCGGCGATGACCCAGCCCAGCGTGACGAGCCCGGACGGCATCCGCGCGCCCACCAGCGCCACCAGTGCCAGGCCCGCGCCCACCGCGCCCACCGCCGTGAACAGCGTCCGTGTTTCCGGTTCAGGCAGGCCGGCCACGCGCACCGTCGCGCCGCGCTCCACCAGCACGAACGCCACCACCAGCCCGGCGAGCAGCGTCAGCCGTCCCGGCGTCTCCCACTCACAGGCCGCCAGCGCCACGAAGAGGGTGAGCACGCCCACGCCGCGCAGCACCGGGGACTCCACCCCGCGCGCTGCCAGTCCCGCGACGAGCCCCGTCACCGTCCACGCCGCCACCAGCGCCACGTCCTCGTAGCGGGCGGGCATCGCGAGCGCGAGCGTCACCGCCCCCAGCGCCAGGTATGCGTGCATCAGCCCCACGGGCGCGCGCTGGAGCCGGGCCACCAGCGCCCCCGCGCCGTGCGCCACGGCGACGATGAGCAGGAAGCGGAAGAGGTGCGACTCCTGCTCCTGGGCCACCTCGTACGCGCCCAGCGACGTGAGCCCCACCCAGTTGAGCAGGGTGAACGCGAGGCTCGCGCGCAGGGGCAGCTCTCGCGGACGGGCGAGCAGCGCCACGGAGAACAGCAGGAAGTAGAGCGCGAGGAAGCCCAGGCTCAGGGCAAGCCGGCTCTCCTCGGGCGCGCCGGGGGCCATGTGGCCTGTTCTCACCGCCCAGACGACGTGCGTGCTGTAGACGGCCACGAGGCTGGACAGCGGCACGATGACCCAGCGGTTGCGCACGAGGAAGAACAGCGCGCCCGCCGCGAGCAGCGTCGTGGACAGCAACGTGAACGCGGTGATGTCACTGAGCATCCCCGTGTGCAGCCCCAGGAACAACGCGATGCCCGCCACCGTCTCCGACTGCATCCGGTGCGCGATGGTGACGATGGCCACCACGAACGCCGCGAGCAGCACCAGCGCCAGCACCTGGCTGTCGATGACCCGCACCGACGGAATGAAGTGCAGCGCGTAGGTGACGAAGTACGCGAGCGCCAGCCCTCCGCCGAAGACGATGCGGCCGAACAGCTCATTGCGCCGAGACAGCCACAGTCCGAACGCCCCCAACCCCGCGCTCAACAGGTAGCCCGCGCCCACGCGCGCCAGCATCCCCAGCTCCCCGAAGCGGTAGGTGATGAGGTACGCGATGCCGATGATGAGCGCCACGATGCCCAGCCGGCTCAGCCAGTAGGTGCCGACGTGTGACTCCAGGTCCCGCTGCTCGGGCGCGGCCACCGGGGGGGCGACGGCGGGGGGCGCGGAGGCGGGAAGGGGAGCACCGGGGGCTTCCAGCCTCGCGAGCCGCGTCTCCAACGCCGCGACCGTGGCCTCCAGCCGCTTCACCGTCTCCCGGAGGTCCTGCCCATCACCTTCGTCCGACATGGACTTCCTTCGTGTTCCGGCAGGGACTTGCGTGTGTTCACTCGTCAAGAGCGTCACGCACCGGGGTGTGATGGAACCATGAATTCCATCTCCTATGCTCGCCGGAAATGAAAACGCTTCGACGGATGATGTCGACCTTCGTGCTTCTGCTGCTGGGCTCGGGTTGCACCAGCGTGGTCACCATCCACTACCGGCAGATCCACAATGTCCGGGTGTTGCACGAGGGCGTCAACCAGTACAACGCCCGCGGGAAGTACGTCCTGTATCAAATCACCCGCATCGATAACAAAGACACCAAGGCAATCCCTTTCTACTTCAAGCTCGACAAGGTGTATGTCTCGGCGGGCGCGGATTACTCTCCTAGTCCCCCTGCCTATCCCAATGGCGCTACACCCATGCAGGCGTTCCAGGCCCCGCCGGGCGCGACGGTGGCCCCGGGCGGGTCGACCTTCTATGGCGGTGATTTCGTCATCGACGTGGAGTCGTCCAACGAGGCCAGTGTCGACCAGCACGCCCAGTTCAACCTGCTCTACCGCAGTGACCCTGGCGAACATGTGGTGCTGACCCGTGAACCCGCGCTGCGCCCGGACCAGGCCAATCTCTACCAGCCCATCTCTCCCGGGGAGGCCTACTGGACGGACAACCTTCCGGAATGGGCCCTGACAGAGTTCCTGGCCTGCAACCGGAGCGGCAGGGACACCCACTCCAAGCCCTGCGTCCCACAGTGACGGGCCCGGCCCCCAAGGCACGAGGGGCCGGTCGTCGCGGCGGCGTCAGGCGAGGTTGTGGAAGACGTGCTGCACGTCTTCGTCCTGCTCCAGCATGTCCACCAGTTTGAGGACCTCGTGGGCCTGCTCCTCGGGCAGCTCCTTGAGGGTGCCTTCCAGGGGGATGTACTCGGACTCCGCGGACAGGGGCGAGAGGCCCTTGGCTTCGATGGCCGCCTGGAGCTTGCCGAAGTCGCCGAATTCGCAGCGCAGGAGGAGCTGCTTCTCTCCCTTCTCGCCCGTCGTCTCGCCCATCTCCTGGAGGCCGTGGTCGATGAGTTCCAGCTCCAGCGTCTCCAGGTCCAACCCTTCGGGGTCCAGGCGGATGGCGCCCATGCGCTTGAACATGCGGGACACGCCGCCGGAGGTGGCCATGCTTCCGCCCAGCTTGGTGAACGGGAAGCGGACGTTGGCCACGGTGCGCACGATGTTGTCCGTCGCCGTCTCCACCAGCACGCCGACGCCGTGGGGCGCGTAGCCCTCGTAGAGGACGATCTGGTAGTCGGCCTGGTCCTGGCCGCTGGCGCGTTTGATCGCGCTCTCCACGTTGTTCTTCGGCATGTTCGCCGCGCGGGCATTCTGGATGGCCCGGCGCAGCGCGGAGTTGGAGGTCGGGTCCGGTCCGCCAGCCTTCACCGCGATCACGATGTCCTTCGTGATGCGCGTGAAGACCTTCGCCATCTTGTTCCAGCGGGCGAACATCGTCGCCTTGCGTGTCTCGAAAATGCGTCCCATGGTGCCTCCGATTATATCGCGGCCCGTCCCGGTGGGTCGGGTTTCGCACGTCACGCGCGCGGGAAGCGGCTCGCCAGCGCGTCGGCCAGGGGACCCGCCCCCGTGCGCAGGGGGTCCACGCAGGGCAGGCCGTGCGCGCGCCCGGTGGCTTCCAGGAGCGTGAGGGCCGCGTCCTCGGCCAGGTGTTCGGTGTTGATGGCGATGCCGGTGCACTGGATGGCGGGGTTCGTCAGCCGGCCCTCCAGCACCGTGCGGTCGATGACCTCTTGAATCGACGGCAGCGCGTGCTTCACGCCGCGCATCGTGGTGCGCGTGGGTTCGTGGCAGACGATGAAGGCGTCCGGCTGCGCGCCGTGCAGAAGGCCCAGCGTGACGCCCGCGAAGGACGGGTGGAACAGTGAGCCCTGGCCCTCCACCACGTCCCAGTGGTCCGCGTCGTTGTCCGGCGTGAGCCATTCCGCCGCGCCCGCGACGAAGTCGGACACCACCGCGTCCAGCGCCACGCCGCGCCCGGAGATGAGGATGCCCGTCTGGCCCGTGGCCCGGAAGTCGGCCTTCCACCCGCGATGGCGCAGCTCCTTCTCCAGCGCCAGCGCCGTGTACTTCTTGCCCACCGCGCAGTCGGTGCCCACGGTCAGCACGCGCAATCCCTGGCGCTTCGTGCCCTTGCCGGTGGCGAAGTCCTGGTCCGGAAACCGCACGTCGTGCAGCTTGCTCCCGTGCCGCGCCGCCGCCTCCGCCACCGCGGGCAGGGACCCCAGCCGCTTGTGCAGCCCGGTGGCCACGTCCAGCCCGGCCTCCAGTGCCTGCACCAGCGTGGCGACCCACGCGTCCGCGAGCACGCCGCCCGCGTTCACCACGCCCACCACCAGCGTGCGCGCGCCCCGGGCCTTCGCCTGCGGGATGTCCATGTCGGGCAGACCACAGTCCGCCACGCACCCGGGCAGCCGCAGCTGTCCCACGCACCACTCGGGTCGCCAATCCACGATGCCGTGTGCCGTCTTGGCCGCGAGCTGATCCTTCACGTCCCCCAGGAACAGCAGATAGGGCTTGTCGATGTCCACGCTTCAGCGCCTTAGCACGGCGTGAAAAGGCCGTGGAAATGGCGCGGGGAATAAGCGCGACACCGGACGTAACAGGTCAGGGCCCAACACCGTCCTGCTCATCCACGCCCCCCTCCGGAGTCATCCCATGCGCTTCACCACTTCCGCCGCCTTCCTGTTCGCCGCCTCGCTCGCCACCGCCTGTGGAGGCCCGCTGGAGGAGGGCGCCGCGTTGACAGGAGCGGAGGGCGAGGTCGCCAGCGCCAGCGAGGAGCTGATCGTGCTCCCGCCGGTCCTCCCCTGTCTCACCAGCAGCACGGTGCTGGCGCAGCCGGACGGCGCGACGGTCCCCTACGTCTGGAACTGCCGGAAGACGGGCTTCGTCTCCACCCATGCCACGTCGGTGGACGCCACCTATCACCAGACGTCCTGCGTCGACCGCTTCGTGGTGGATGTGACGAACATCGGTGGCCGGCTCGCCAAGCCCTTCGTGGAGGCGGCCCCGACCTCCGCTCCGACCTCCAGGTCGGCCTGCGAGAACCAGTCCGTCTCCGCCGATGCCTGGGCGGTGACCACCTCCACCTGGATCTACCTGGGCGCGGTGACGGGCACGGGTTCGTGGCTCCCCTCGGCCATCCCGGGCATCCCGGGCTACTGCCGGACGCGCTTCTACGTCCCGGGCGACTCGGGCTACTCCAAGGTGCGGGTGACGGGCATCGCGACGTCGTACGGGACCAAGATCCCCGTGCGCGTGGGCGCGGAAATCCTCGAAGGAAACCCCTGCTAATCCCCAGGTAGGGAATACGCGCTGCCTCCGGCGTAACCCAAGGGGAGCCCCATCCCGGGCCCCCTTTCTTCGCCCCACCTTCCGAAAGCCCATCCCATGCGCACCTCCCCGACCTTCGCCCTCCTGTTCGCCGCCTCGCTCGCCACCGCTTGTGGAGGCCCGTTGGAGGATGCGCCCCCTCCTGTTGGGGACGATTCCATCGAAAGCCAGGAGCAGGGCGTGGACGAGTCCTGCGTGGGCTCGGGCGTGGTGTTGGCGCAGCCGGACGGCACGTCGGTCACGGCCATCTATCCGCGCTGCTCGACCGCGGACTTCGCCGGAACGTCCACCAATGGCTCCTACGATCAGACGTCGTGCCCCCGCCGCTTCGTGACGGAGATCACGAACCTGAACGGCACGTACGCCCGGCCCTTCGTGGAAGCCATCCCCTCGACGTCCAACATCACCGAGAGCGGTTGCAAGGGCATGCTGGTCGCGGGCGCCGCGTTCGGCTACGCCAACGGGTACTGGTACAGCCTGGGCAATGTCAGCGCGGCGGGCATCTGGCACCCGGCGGGCACGGGCCCCATCTCCTTCCCGGCCTACTGCCAACTGGGCTTCAACATCGGCAATGGCGGGTCGGGCTATAGCAAGATCCGGGTGACGGGCATCGGGGCCGCACTCGGTGTCTTCCCCACCCGGGTGCGCACGGGCGTGAACATCGGAAACGGCCCCTGCTAGCCCCCCGGGCGGCCCTGCGAGAGGGGCCTACCTGCCCGGTGGGAACCGCACGGGCGGGTATCGTCGGACTTCGCGGCCGGGGCGGGGCCTGCTAGGAACAGCCCCGTGGTGTTCCGCCCGAGATCGCCCCGTGCAGTCCCCCGGCCCGGGGAGTCCTCCGAAACCGTGAAGGAGGGAGGCCCGACCTCCCGCGAGGACGCCGCTGAATTCCAGGCGCTCATCGCCCGGTGCGCACCCGCGTTGGAAGAGCGGGCCCGCATCCTGTGTCGGGGGCGCAGTCCCTCCGACGCGAAGGACCTGTTGCAGGAAACCTACGAGCGGGCCTTCCGCGCGTTTCATACGTATGACCGGTCCGCGCCTCCCATGGCGTGGCTGGCGTCCATCCTCGTTCGACGCTTCCTCGATTGGTGCCGGCACGACCGGCGCCACCCCCACGAGGAGTTCACCGACGCGATGGGGGACACCCTGGCGGAGGCCGAAGCGCCGCCGGAAATCTGGGCGCACTACACGCTTGAAGACGTGTGGGGCGCGGTGGAACAGCTTCCCCCGGAGCTGCGCGAGGTGGTTCGCATGAAGGACATGGAGCGACAGAGCTACGCGGAGATCAGCCGACGGCTGGGCATCCCGTCCATGACGGTGGGCACCCGCCTGTTCCGCGCCCGCAAGAAGCTCAAGGAGCTGCTCCTCGCGCGACAGGGAAGCGCCGGGGTCCCGTCGTGACTCCGATGTGTGAACAGCTCGCCGCCTTCGTGGACGGAGAGCTGACCCCCGAGGAGGCCCAGGCGTTCAGCGTCCACCTGGCTGACTGCTCGGAGTGCCAGGCGGGCTTGGAGGATCAGGTGCAGGCCAGCGTCGCGGTGCAGGCCGCCGCGGACGCCCGCCCGGCCCAGCGCCCCCAGCCGGCGCCCGTCGCCCGTCCCGAGGCGCGTCCCCGCTTCCGTCCGTCCTGGGACCGCCGCCGCGTGGCCGGTTTCGCCGCGGCGGCCGCGGCCGTGGTGCTCGCCGTGCTGGCGGTGGTGCGGCCGTGGCGTGGAACCGAAGCGCCCAGGGAGCTGCCCTTCGCGCTCGCCTCCGCGCGTCCCCTGGAGGGCCGGCCCAGCCACCCCGCGCTGGAGGGCTACCGCGCCCTGGCCACGATGCGCAGCGGCACGGCCGGGCGGATGGAGTTGGACCTGGCGAAGCTGGCGGCGCTGGAGCAGCGCGGGGACCCGCACGGGATCGCGACCGCGTACCTGGCCTCCGGCGACTTCGAGCGCGCGGAGCGCATCCTGGAAGGGTTGCCCCCGTCGCCGGCCGTCCAGGGAGACCGGGCGCTGGCGGCCCTGGGCCTGGGCCTGCCGGAGCGCGCGCTGGGTCTGCTGGATGCGGCGCTGGAGACCGCGCCGGACGACGCGCGACTGCACTGGAACCGGGGGCTCGCGCTCCAGGCCCTCTCGTTGGAGCTGGCCTCCGCGGCGGAGTTCCAGCGGGTGGCACGGGCGAAGGAGCCGGGTTGGAGCACGGAGGCGGATGCTCGCGCGGACGGCCTGCGCGCCGGAGCGCTGGCGCGGCGCGACTCGTGGCAGGCGATGAACGCGGCCGGCATGGCCCTGGCGTTGGAGGGCACGCCGTATCCCTCCACGATGGCGCGGCGCAACCCGGACCTGGCGCGGCTGTACCTCTACCATGCGCTGCGCGCGGCGCCCTCCGCGGAGCGCGTGCGGGCGCTGCTGCCGCTGGCGTCGGTGCTGGATGAAGCCACCCGGACGAAGACGGCCACCGCCTATGTGACGCGCGTGGCGGAGGCGGACTTCAGCCGGCGCGGACCGCTGGCCCAGACCTACCACGCGGTGCTGGAGGGCACGCAGACGCTGGAGGGCGCGAAGGCGGACGCGTATCTGGCGAAGCTGCGGCGCTCCAGCGAGCGCGACCTGCTGCTGGGCGCGCTCCTGCTCCTGCGGCAGGAGGACCGGCACGTGGACGAGCTGGCCACGCTGGTGCGTCAGTCCAGCGAGCCCGCCTGGTACGAAGCGCCGCTCGCCCGGGGCCGGGCCCAGGCCGCGCTGGCCCGGGGCGACACGGAGACGGCGGAGAAGTCGCTCACGCAAGGCCTGGCGTCGTGCCGGAGCGCGGGCTTCCAGTACCGCTGCGTGGACCTGCAGCAGCACCTGGCCGCGCTCTACAACCGGTTGGACCGGCGCAAGGAGGCCGAAGGGCTGGCCAGGTCCGCGCTGGAAGAGGCGTTCCGGACCGACAGCTGGTTCCAGGAAGAGGTGCTGCTGTCGGACCTGGTGACGAGCGCGCGGCTGAGCCACGCCCCGGCGCTGGCCCGCGCGTACCTGGACGAATACGTCCAGCACGCGCCGGAGGACTGCGCGCGGCGTTCGGAGTACCACCACGCCCGGGCGCTCCTGGCGGTGGAGGACCTGGACGCGAAGGCGGCCCGGCGTGAAGTGCAGGACGCCATCGGCTGTCCCACCGCGCCCACGATGCTGGAGATCGCCGTCGCGGGCGACCTCTTGCGGTTGGAGGGCGGCACGGTACCGGGCCGAGAGCTGGACCGGGTGCGTGAGCGCATCCGCGTCCTGCGCGACGACGCTTCCCTGTCGGCCGGTGACCGGCTGCTCCTGGATCATCTGGAAGGCCGCATCCTCATCGAGCGCGACCGCGAGACGGGCCAGCGGCTCCTGCGCGGCGTCATCACCGGCTCCGCGCTGAAGCGCTCCTCCGACATCGAGGCGCGCAA
Source organism: Corallococcus sp. bb12-1 (assembly GCF_026626765.1). Classification (NCBI taxonomy): domain Bacteria; kingdom Pseudomonadati; phylum Myxococcota; class Myxococcia; order Myxococcales; family Myxococcaceae; genus Corallococcus; species Corallococcus sp. bb12-1. The sequence continues at coordinate 128,236 of NZ_JAPNJZ010000037.1, forward strand.
GGCCTGGTCGCACAGCCACCACGTGCTGGTGATGGACGCGGGGCGCGCGAAGGAATGGGACGCGGCGGTGGCGCTGCTCGCGGAGGAGCTGGATCGCACCGCGCCCACGTCCTGTCTGCTGGCGCTGGCGGGCCAGGATGAGCGGCTGCTCTTCGTCGCCCGCGGGCCGGACGGCAAGGCGGAAGGGTTGTACCTCAACGCCCTGAAGCGGCCCCTGCGCGAAGAGGTGCCGGGCGTGCCCGAGCGCCTGCGCAAGGTGGTGGCCGCGTGCGAGTCGGTGCGCGTGCTCGCGGAGCCCATCCTCCAGGGGCGCCCCGGGCTGCTGCCTCCGGACCGGGCCTGGAGCTACCTGGCCCCCGGAGGGCAAGGCGTCGCCGCGCCGGCCATCGCGCCCGCGCCCAAGCGGCTCCTGGTGTCGGACGTGGAGCCGCCCGCGTCCCTGGGCCTGCCGCGCCTGATGCCGTGGAAGGGCGTGGCGGGGCCCAACGACGTGCACCTGCGCGGGCGCGCGGCGACGCCCGAAGCGGTGCTCGCGGAGATGGAGGACGCCACGGAGGTGGAGCTGCACACGCACGGGCTCTCCGGCACCGGCCTGTCCGACGCGGCCTTCCTGGCGCTGTCCCCGGATGGGGCCGGCCACTACGCGCTGACCGCGGAGGACCTGGAGGGTCACACGCTCAAGGGGGCCCCGGTGGTGCTGCTGGCCGCGTGCGACGCGAATGTCGGAGCGTGGCGCTACCATGCCGTGTGGAGCCTGCCGTCCGCGCTCATCCAGGCGGGCGCGCGCGCGGTGGTGGCACCGTCAACCCAGGTGCCGGACGTGGAGGCCGGGGCCTTCTTCCAGTCACTGCTGGAGACCCTGCGTCGCGGCGTTCCACCCGCGCAGGCGCTCCGGGACACGCGGGCCCGGTGGCTGCGGCAGGGCAGCGCGAAGTGGGTCCAGGACCTGGTCGCGTTCGAATAGGCTCCGCTGTCCGCGAATAACGACGGCCCTGCGCGTAAGGGATCCGGGAGGACTCATGCACCAGCGTTGGAAGTCCGCAGTGGGAGCGATGGCAGTGGGCGTGGTCGCGTTGACGGCGGCGAGCGCCGGGGCCCAGGGCAAGGGTGTGAAGCTGGCGCCCCGCACGACGCCCGTCGCCAGTCCGGCGGCCAAGAGCAGTGGCTCCGTGGACGTGGCGGTGGACGAGGGCGCGGCGGGCACGAAGCTGTACCGGTTCGACCGCGGCAGCGGGAAGCTCACGCTGGTGAAGTCGCTCAGCAAGACGGAAGCGGCCAGCACCGTGTCCCGATTCAAGGACCTCCAGGTCGCGCGGAGCCAGGCTCCCGCGTCGAAGCGCGATCTGGTCATCGCCGTCGCTCCGGAGGGCAAGCCCCCCAAGGGCGGGCCTCCGGGCGGATCGGATCCGGACCCCATCGTCCAGGCGGACATCAAAGCGCTCGACAGCGCGCTCGCGGGCCTGAAGCTGGGCAAAGATGCGAAGGTGATGGTCGGTTCTCCGCAGGCGCGTTAGGCCCGGTCGGCCTGCGTCGGGAAGTCTGGGGGCCGCGGCTCCGGGGTGGTGGCAGGTGTCCTCGCCCCGGGGGGCCGCGGCCTTCGTGTTTGTGGATGTCCCCGGACGCCCGCGTTCAGCTCGCGACGCGCGGAGTGTCCGCCCCGGCCCCTCGCCTGCATTCCCCGCACCCGTCACGCCTTGCCCCACGTACAACGTGCTCACACTTTTCGTGCGTGAGGGGGCCAGGCTCGCCCGTTTGTCTTTGACGTCCTCCTCCGTCCGAACGACCAGCGGGTGTCGTCCGGCCAACCCGCGAAAGCAGGGGAGGGTGCACATGGGGATCATCGAAAACGGGCGCCGTGGTGTCGTGGCGCGGTGTTCGGCGTGGGGCGTGATGCTGTCGTTGGTGGGAGGCGTGATGGGGACGGGCTGTGGCCCCACCGCCCAGGAGCCCGCGCCGCCTGATCCGGCGGGCACCGTGGAGCAGGCGGCCCTGAGCTACAACAGCCTGTCCTACAATGGCCTGTCGTTCAACGGGCTGTCTTTCAATGGCTTGTCTTTCAATGGGCTGTCTTTCAATGGACTGGCGTCGGCGGAGTTCGCGGCGTGGTTCGAGGAGGATCCGGTGCTGGCCGACGAGGTCATGCACTACGTCATCCGCTGCGCCGTGCCGGAGGGAGAGGCGCGCACGTTCACTGATGGCCGGACGGAAGCGCGGCACACGTGGACGGGCTCATTGGGATTGGCGCCGACCTGGGCCGGGGGCAAGCCGGCGACGGTGGCCGAACAGCAGCTCATCTCCGCGTGCCTCGCGGCGCACGCCAACCCGTTCGGCGTGAGCGTGCCCATCTCCGTGCAGGGCCGTAACGGGGCGGGGGTGACGATCCCCTCCACGCCCGCGGAGCTGGCGGAGTTTTCGCGGCCGGAGTCGTGCTTCTTCGGCAACCTCTTCAAGGGCGAGGGCGTCTACGCGGGCAGCCAGAATCCGCCGCTCGACGGCACCCAGAGCACGACGCGCGCGTGCGCGGTGGTGGATGGCTCCGGGATGCCGCGCCGGAACTGCGCGCCGCTCGTCTACGTGGGCAGCTGCGCGGCGTCCTGCACGCCGGATGGCACCTCCGGCCTGTCTTTCCTGAACTGCGCGGTGGGGGGCGTCACCTACAAACCGCTCACCACGCGCGTGCGGGACGCGGACCTGGCGGTCTGCGGAGATGGTACCTGTCAGGTGACGGAGGCGTGTGGCGCGTCCAGCACGTACGACGCGTGCGCGGCCGACTGCGGAGCGTGTCCCTGACGGCGGGGCGCTGCTGCTTCAGCCGGTGTGGGAGCCCAGCCCGGAGGTCGCGCCCGCGCGCAGCCTCTCGTGGAGCGCGTCGGTCAGCAGGTACCAGAACTGCACGTTGCCGAAGCTGAGGATGTCGCCGCCCTGGAGCGACACCTCGCGCCGCCCGATGGTGCTGGCATTGACGAAGGTGCCGTTGGTGGAGCCGAGGTCCCGCACGGTGCAGCGGGATTCGGCGCGGCTCCACCGCAGCTCCGCGTGCTGCTTGGAGACGGAGGCGTCGTCTAGCACCAGCTCGCAGTCCATCCTCCGGCCGATGCGCAGCGCATCCGAGTCCTTGAGGGTGGGCAGGGTGGCGACGAGCAGGTCGTCGAATTCGAAGAGCAGGGTGAGCATGCCCTGCTCGATGTCGCCTGGATCCGCCATGCGGGTGGGGGCGAGCACGGCGGCGGACAGCTCCGCGGGCGGGCGCTGCACCAGGGCGAAGGGGCCCAGTTGATGCTGGAAGGTGCCCACGGGCAGGGCGGAGGCGAGGGCGCGCATTTCCTGGACGGACAACACGGCGGGCAGCCTAACGGGTCAGCCGCCGGGCGCACAGCCGTTACCGGACGATGGGGGTACGGCTTTCGTTGACCCGCTTGTCACTCGTTCCCTACATTGGTCGTTTCCAGGCGGCGGCCGGGTTCCAGGAGGGAGCCCCGGTCCCGGATTTCTGGGCAGCCAGGTGATGGAAGGAGCGGTGTCGATGAGCGGCGACAGCATGCCGATGACCCCCCACGGTTTGCGGAAGCTCAAGGACGAGCTGAAGCACCTCCAGTCCGTGGAGCGCGGGAAGATTTCGCGTGAGATTGAAGTCGCGCGTGCGCACGGCGACCTGCGGGAGAACGCCGAGTACCACGCGGCCAAGGAGAAGCAGTCCCACATCGAGGGGCGCATCCTGACCCTCGGCGACTGGATTGCCCGTTCGGAGGTCATCGACCCGGCGAAGCTGGGCGGCGACAAGATCATCTTCGGCGCCAGCGTGGAGCTGACGGACCCGGAGACGGACAAGTCCATCACCTACCGGCTGGTGGGTGAGACCGAGGCGGACCTGAAGAAGCGGTGGATCGCCGTCACCTCGCCGGTGGCGCGTGCGCTCATCGGCAAGAAGGTGGGCGACGTCGCCACGGTGAACAGCCCGGGCGGCGTCCGGGAGCTGGAGGTCGTGAAGATCTTCTTCGAGGATCCACAGGACGACGCCCCGCCCGCCGAGGGGTGACGCCTGGTCGTCCGGGTGTCTTCCGGGGGAGTGGGCATGGGCTCGCTCCCCCGGTTTCGTTTTCCGGGCGGCGTCAGGCCCACTTCGTAGGATGGAGGCTGGAAATCGCGTGAACCACCCGCTCGCCAGCCTCGTTGGGCCCCTGAAATACGCCTGTCAGCGCGACTTCGCGCAGTTGGGCATCGTGAAGGACCTCCGCACCCTGATGGAGCGCACCCTGGCGGGGGCCAGCGGCGTGGACGCGCGTGCGCTCGATGATCTGCGGGCGGCCCTGCCTCACGTGGATCCCCCCGCGCCCCCCGAGCACCGCAAGGCGGCGCTGCGGCAGGTGCTGGGCGCGCTGAAGCTCAGCGGCGTGGCGCTTCCGGAGGAACTGGAGCGGGTGGTCGTCACGGGGGAACTCAACGCCGTGGCGGCGGGCTTCCCCCGGGCGCCAGAGCGTGCGCACGTGATTGAGGGGGAGCTGGCCGCCGCGCTTCCGCGCCGGAGGGTGACGCCGCCTCAAGGGGTGGCGCAGGCGGGCCGGAACGTCGTGCCGCCCTGGAAGTCCCAGGAGCCGGTGGTGTCCCCGGTCGGTGGGGCTCGTGCTCCAGATGCGGTCGGCGGGGCCACCGGCCGCGCTGGGTCCGCACCGCCGCGCATGGCTGAGCCCTCGCCTCGTGGGACGCGTCCCGCGGGGACCGCGACGACCCGGGCTTCTGGCCCCAGCGGTCCGCCCGCACGCGAGTCGATGTCCCGGACGGGCGTCGGGGCCGACCCTCGCAATGGGCTCCCCACGGCGGAGGGCGCCGCTCCCGCCGAGAAGGGCAAGAAGAAGAAGAAGGCCAAGGCCGTGGGCGCCGAAGCGTCACGCTCCGAGGCGAAGCTCCTGTCCATCGCGCCGCGCTCCGGCCCCCTGTCCGCGCCGCTCAAGACGTTGGGCAAGCGCCTGGGGCCGCGCCTCGTCGCCGTGCTGGACAAGAAGGGCCTGCGCCGCACGGGCGACATCCTGTTTCTGTTGCCACGCTGTTACGAAGACCGCCGCCGGCTGCGGACCATCGCGGAGCTGATTCCTGGCGAGCGCGGCGTGACGGTGGGCACGGTGAGGACCGCGGACTTCGTTCCGGGGCGCGGTGGCAAGCGGATGTTCCGCGCCGTCGTGGGGGACCGCTCCGGCAGCATCGCCGCGACGTACTTCCACGCGGGGCCGTGGCTCAAGAGCCGCTTCTCCGTAGGCAAGCAGTTGGTGCTCTCCGGAGAGGTCCGCGCCTCCATGAATGGCCGGGAGATGGCCCACCCGGAGCTGGAGCCCGCCGAGGACCTGGAGTCCACGACGTCCGTCCACTTCCACCGCATCGTCCCCATCTACCCGGGCTTCGAGCGCGGCGAACAGCGCTCGTTCCGCGAGCTGGCCGCGCGCATCAGCGAACAGCACGCGCACCATCTGGAAGAGCCGCTGCCCGCGGACCTGCGCCGCCGCTACCACCTGATGGGGCTGCCGGACGCGCTGCGCTTCATCCACTTCCCGCCCGAGGACGCGGACCTGGAGGCGCTGGACGCGCACCAGAGCCCCGCGCACCGCCGGCTCGCGTTCGACGAGCTGTTCTTCCTCCAGCTCGGCATGGCGCTCAAGCGTCAGGACGTGAAGGCGGAGGAGGGCATCGCCTTCGATGTCGCCCCGGCGCGCCTGGACAAGGCCCGCGCCGCGCTGCCCTTCGAGCTCACCGGGGCCCAGGCGCGCGTGGTGGGGGACCTGGCGCGGGACATGGCGCGGCCGGAGCCGATGAGCCGGCTGGTGCAGGGAGATGTCGGCAGCGGCAAGACGGCGGTGGCGCTGGTGGCCGCGATGGTGGCGTTGCAGGACGGCTACCAGGTGGCGGTGATGGCCCCCACGGAGATCCTCGCCGAACAGCACGAGCGCACCTTCCGCCGCATCCTGGAGCCCCTGGGCTTCCGCGTGGGGCTGGTGAGCGCGGCGGGCACCGCGAAGCACAAGCGCACGGTGCGCGAGGGCGTGGCGAGCGGCGAGCTGCACCTCGCGGTGGGCACGCACGCGCTGCTCGAAGGCGGCGTGTCCTTCCAGAAGCTGGGGCTGGTGGTCATCGACGAGCAGCACCGCTTCGGCGTGCTCCAGCGCCAGACGCTGATGGGCAAGGGCGTGATGCCGGACGTGCTGGTGATGACGGCCACGCCCATTCCGCGCACGCTCGCGATGACGCTGTACGGCGACCTGGACGTGTCCATCATCGACCAGCTCCCCCCGGGCCGCACGCCCATCACCACGCGCGTCTTCAACAACCAGTACCGCGCGCGCGTCTACGAAGCGGTGGCGGCGGAGCTGGCCAAGGGCCATCAGGCCTACGTCGTGTATCCGCTGGTGGAGGAGTCGGAGAAGCTGGACCTGGAGGACGCCACCCAGGGCGCGGGGAAGTTGCAGGCGGTGTTCCCCACCGCGAGCGTGGGCCTGCTGCACGGGCGCATGAAGGCGGAGGAGAAGGACGCCGTGATGGAGGCCTTCCGCGAGAAGCAGATCCAACTGCTCGTGTGCACCACCGTGGTGGAGGTGGGCGTGGACGTGCCCAACGCGTCCGTCATGGTGGTGGAGTCCGCGGAGCGCTTCGGCCTGTCGCAGCTGCACCAGCTGCGCGGCCGGGTGGGCCGGGGCGCGGCCGCCAGCTTCTGCTTCCTGGTGGCGGGGGCCGCGCGCTCCAGGGAGTCCACCGAGCGGCTGGGCGTGATGGAGCGCAGCAGCGACGGCTTCGTCATCGCGGAGAAGGACCTGGAGATCCGCGGCCCCGGCGAGTTCCTGGGCACGCGGCAGAGCGGCCTGCCGGAGCTGGCCGTGGCCAATCTGGTGCGCGACGGCGACCTGCTGTCGCTCGCGCAGGTGGAGGCGCGGCGGATCATGGACCGCGATCCGAAGCTCCAGGAGCCGGAGCACCAGGGGCTGGTGAAGGCGCTGGAGGAGCGCTGGGAGGGGCGACTGGCGTTGGCCCGGGTGGGGTAGGAACCGGGGGGCCTTGGAGCTTTGGGCCCGCCCGTCGGGTTGTCCGCGACTGTCGGCGTGCTTACGTTTCCTCCGGAGAATGACGGGGGACCGCGCGATGGGAGACTGGGGCCGAGCGGAGTATCTGGCACGGCAGGGCATTCGAGACAGACGGGTGCTCGCGGCGATCGCCAACCTGAACCGCGTGGACTTCGTGCCCGTCCAGGAGCGGGACGTGGCCCACGAGGACGTGCCCCTGCCCATCGGCCATGGGCAGACCATCAGCCAACCCTACGTGGTCGCCTTGATGAGTGAAGCCCTGCGCCTGCGCGGCTGTGAGCGGGTGCTGGAGATCGGCACCGGCTCCGGCTACCAGACGGCGGTGCTGGCCCTGCTGGCCCGCGAAGTCTTCACGGTGGAGATCGTCCCGGAGCTGGCCCGGCCCGCCCGGCGCCTGTTGCACCGGCTGGGCTTCAACAACGTCTTCTTCCGGGAGGGCGATGGGTCGCTCGGCTGGCCCGAGGGCGCACCCTATGACGCCATCATCGCCACCGCCGCGCCCCCGGACATTCCTCGCGCGCTCCTGCGACAGCTCAAGCGGGGGGGACGGATGGTCATCCCCGTGGGCGCCGTGAACGAAACGCAGGAGCTGCTGCGCATCCGTCGCGGTCAACCCGGGCTGCTGCCCAAGGTGGAGCGCCTGTTGCCGGTGCGCTTCGTGCCCATGACGGGCCAGGCCTCGCCCGTGCACTGAGGGACAGGGGGCGCGCCTGCACGCCCACCCTTCATTTCCCGGCTCGCGTTGCCGTGCGGGGAGGGGACCGATAACGTCCCGGTCATGATCATCTGCCCGGTCTGCGACCACGTGCAGTCGGAAGGCGAAGAGTGCGACGGCTGTGGCAAGCGCTTCCCTGGCCTCGTGAGCACGGAAGCCCCTGTCGTGGTGCAGCTGGCCGAATTGGAGCTGACGCACCACGCGGGAGGCCGCGCGGAGGTGGAGTCCGCGCCGCTGGCGGACCTGGACCTGACGCGGCTGCGCTCGGGACCGGACCTGCCGGCCATGTTCGTGCCCGACCTGGAGCTGACGAGCACGGGCGCCACGGGCGCGGTGTCCGTGGATCCGATGGCGGACCTGGACACGGGCCGCGCGCCGGATGACGGCGTCCGCACCGTCGTGCCGGTGGGGGCGGTGACGTGCCGCTACTGTCGCCACGTGCAGGCCGAAGGGCTGCTGTGTGACGGCTGCGGCATGCGCCTGCCCCGCGTGCGCGTGGCGGCGCCGGTGGCCGCGAAGGGCCGAGCGCAGGAGGGCGAGCGCGTTCCCTGTCCCTCCTGCCACACCCCCTCGTATCCGGGCCGCTCGTGCGTGGCGTGCGGCACGAGGGTGGAGGTGGAGGCGTGAGCGCCCTGACCGCGCACTACGCGTGCAGCGAGGGGTGCGGCTTCACCGCCTCGCTGTGGGACGTGGTGTACCGCTGCCCCCGGTGCGAAGGCCTGCTGGAGGTGGCGCACGACGAGGCCGCCCTGCGCGCCGTGCCGGCGGCGGAGTGGAAGCGCCGCTTCGAGTCCCGGTTCGCGACCTCCCGGCTGCCGGACGGCTCTGGCGTGTGGGGCAAGCGCGAGTGGGCGCTGCCCGAGCTGCCGATGGAGGACATCGTCTCGCTGGGCGAGGGGCGCGTGCCGCTCAAGCCGCTGCCCCGGATGGCGGCGGAGCTGGGCTTGAGTTCGCTGATGTTGAAGGAGTGCGGCGTCTCCCCGACGGGCAGCTTCAAGGACTGGGGGATGACCGTCCTGGTGTCCGCGGTGAAGCACCTGCGCTCGCGCGGGACGCCCATCCGCGCGGTGGCGTGCGCGTCCACCGGCGACACGTCCGCGGCGCTGTCCGCGTACGCAGCGGCGGCGGGCATCCCAGCGGTGGTGTTCCTGCCGAAGAACAAGGTGTCGCTCGCGCAGTTGGTGCAGCCCATCGCCAACGGGGCGCGGGTGCTGTCGCTGGACACGGACTTCGACGGCTGCATGAAGCTGGTGCAGGCGGTGACGGCGGACACGGGGCTGTACCTGGCGAACTCGATGAACTCGCTGCGCATCGAGGGCCAGAAGATGATCGCCGTGGAGCTGTGCCAGGACCTGGGCTGGGAGCCGCCGGACTGGATCGTCATCCCGGGTGGCAATCTGGGCAACGCGAGCGCGCTGGGCCGGGGGCTGGACCTGCTGCACGCGCTGGGGCTCATCACCCGCCGGCCGCGCATCGCGGTGGCGCAGGCGCAGCGGGCCAACCCCCTGTTGCGCTCCTTCCGGGGCGGCTTCCAGGAGCTGACGCCGATGCAGGCGGAGGCGACGCTCGCGTCGGCCATCCAGATTGGCAACCCGGTGTCCTACCGCCGCGCGGTGAAGATGCTGCGCGCCTTCGACGGCGTGGTGGAGGAGGCGACGGAGTCGGAGCTTTCGAACGCGGCGGCCCGGGCGGACCGCGAGGGCACCTTCGCCTGTCCCCAGACGGGCGTGGCGCTGGCGGCGGTGGAGAAGCTGGTGGCCCAGGGCGTGATGGCGAAGGGGGCCAGCGTCGCGGTGGTGGCCACCGCGCATGGCCTGAAGTTCGCTGACTTCAAGGTGGGCTACCACCGGGGGACGCTGGCGGACGTGAAGGCCGCGCACGCGAACCCACCGGTGGAGCTGCCCGCGGACCTGTCGGCGGTGCGCGCGGCCCTGAAGGACCTGGGCTGACGCGTGGCAGGGCCCGGGGCTTGGGCCCCGGGCGGTAGGGACGTTCCGCGGCTACTCGACCGTGAGCGGGATGCGCGACTCGATGGTGAGCCCGAAGCCGGCGAGGCCCCGGTAGGTCATGTCCGTGTTGGTCATCAGGCGCATGGCGCGGATGCCCAGGTCGGTGAGGATCTGGCAGCCCATGCCCACATCGCGGGACTCGTGGGCCGTGCGGGAGGGGGGCGCGTTGCTGCCGTCGCCCGCGCGCTTGTGGTGGATGCCGAAGTCGTCGCCGTGCATGCCGGGCAGGTAGACGATGACGCCGGAGCCGGCCTTCGCGACCTGCTCCAGGGAGCGGTCCAGCAGCTGGTGGCACTTGCAGTCCGGAGAGCCGAACACGTCGCCCATGGCGCACGCGGCGTGCAGGCGGACCAGGGGGGCGGGGTTGGCGTGCTCCGGGTCACCCTTCACGAGCACCAGCGACTTGGCTCCGTCGGGCGTCCACGAGTAGGTGAGGGCGGTGAACTCGCCGTGGCGGGTGCGCACCACGTCCTGGCCCGGCTCGCGGCGCACGAGGCGGTCCTTGCGGCTGCGGTACTGGATGAGGTCCGCGATGGTGACGAGGGACAGCTGGTGCTCGCGCGCGAAGAGCTTGAGGTCCGGCATGCGCTGCATGGTGCCGTCGTCCTTCACGAGCTCGCAGAGGATGCCGGAGGGCTGGAGGCCGGCGAGCCGGGCCAGGTCCACGGCGGCCTCGGTGTGGCCCGCGCGGCGCAGCACGCCGCCCTCGCGGTAGCGCAGGGGGAAGATGTGGCCGGGGCGCAGGAAGTCGTCCGCGGTGCTGTTCGGGTCCGCGAGGGCGCGGATCGTCTTGGCGCGGTCCGACGCGGAGACGCCGGTGGTGGTGCCGTGGCGGAAGTCCACGGAGACGGTGAACGCGGTGCGATGGGACTCGGTGTTCTCCGCGACCATCTGGGGCAGGCGCAGCGCGTCCAGCCGTTCGGCGAGCATGGGCTGGCAGATGATGCCGCTGGTGTGGCGGACCATGAAGGCGAGCTGCTCGGGCGTGGCCAGCTCGGCGGCCATGATGAGGTCGCCCTCGTTCTCGCGGTCCTCGTCATCGGCGACGACGACGCACTTGCCAGCCTGGATGTCGCGGATGGCCTCCTCGATGGTGTTCAACTCGGAGTCTTGGCTCATGGCGGAGGTGCTCATCCTGCTGACGGCGTGGAGGGGCATGGTGCGCGGCATGTAACGCGAGGGGGGTGGGGTGGCAAGCCATGCCCGGGGACCAGGCAAGCGTCCGTTCAATGGCAGGGATGAGGGGAAGCTGTGACTGCGGGTCCGGGTAGGTGTCGGGCGCCCGGCCGGCGACTCGACGGCCCGGCATGGGTGATGTAGGGTGCCCGGCTCCGTGAGCGCAGACCATCAGGAAAAGCGGGCCCGGTTCGACCAGCTGCAGGAAAGCCTGGCGACCCGGCAGAGCACGACGCACTTCACCCATGCGGGCATCTCCGTCATCGCCTTCATGCTGATTTCAGGCGCGGCCGGGAAGCTGTTCTACGACTCGCTGCGCACGCCGTATCTGGCCTGGGGCACGGCGCTGCTGGCGCTGGGGCTCCTGGTGTATGGCTACGTGAGCTACCGCAAGGGTCGAGTGGTGCTGGACGACGAGCTCAAGCGCTACGAGACGCTGCTGGCGCTGCGCCACGAGCTGCACCTGGACAACCCCGCCGCGCTGCTTCCCCGGTGAGCGCCGCGAAGAAGGTGTCACGCCCGGGGCGGTTCATCGTCCTGGAGGGCCTGGATGGCGCGGGCACCACCACGCAGACGGAGCGGCTGGCCGCGGCGCTGCGCGCGGACGGGCACGGCGTGGTGACGACGCGCGAGCCCTCCGACGGGCCCGTGGGCACGATGTTGCGCCAGGCCCTCACGGGGCGCCTGGGATTGCCGCAGGGACGCGGGCCGCTGGCGCCGGAGACCCTGGCGCTGCTGTTCGCGGCGGACCGCACGGACCACCTGCACGCGCGGGTGTTGCCGGCGCTGGAGGAGGGCAAGGTCGTGCTGTGTGACCGCTACGTGCTGTCCTCGCTGGCGTACCAGGGCGCGAGCCTGCCCATGGCGTGGGTGGACACGGTGAACGCGCACGCGGTGTCGCCGGACCTGACGCTGTTCGTGGGCGTGGATCCGAAGGTCGCGGCGAAGCGCCGGGCCGTGCGCGGTGGCCCCGCGGAGCTGTTCGAAGCGGACGAGGCCCAGCGGAGAATCGCGAAGCAGTACCTGAAGGCCATCACGCTCCGGGAGAAGCGGGAGCGCATCGTGCGCATCGACGGGGAGCTGTCCGTGGCGGCGGTGACGGATGCGTGCCTGACGGAAGTGCGGCGGGTGCTCGCGCGCAAGCGCTGAGCCTACGCCTCCTGCGCCACCACAACCGTGGAGAGGGGGCCGTGGAGCCTCGCGAGCAAACCGCAGCCGTACCAAGACTTCTGCCAGTTCGATACGCCCGCCTTCGGCGAGCCGCGCCCAGAGTGCCGTGGAGACACGCGGCGGGCCCCTGACGGCAGCGCACGCAGGAGCATCTTCCCCATCCCACATGGCCGCGAGGGGTTTCCAATCTAGAATACGATGACAGCGCTCTGAAGGGGGGCAAGGGCCATCCTGGATGGCATTGGGCTCCAGCGGGGGGCGATGAGGGGCTCGCGCGGTTCCTCTCGAAGTCCGCCAGCAGCATTTGGGTGCTCTCAACCGAAGCGTCCCCTGATTGAGAGAGACGCCTCACTGCTCGCCCTATGGATTGACGCGTCTGTCAGGGACTTCCTATGCTGACAGGATGTGGGCCTTGAAGAACCAGACGCCCTACGCTGTGGGGCGAAACTGGACCCGGGATAAGCACGGCATGCATTGGTGGATCGTTGCCGTCAAGGCAACCTTCGATATCTCACCAGCTGGGCGACTCAGGCTGGCGGATGATCAACCGCCGCCAGTGCTTGCACCTGAATACTTTGGCGAGCCAGGCAGGTCGAGTTTGCTCTACGATTCGGAACTCCTCGCGGCGAAGCCGGGCACGGACATCCTGGTGCACGCACACGCACATGCTCCCGGCGGGAGGTCGGCTCCGATGGTGCCGGTCGCGCTCCGTGTTGGGCCACTGCGTAAGGAGTTGCTCGTCCACGGAGATCGCACCTACGAGCGGGGGCTGCTCGGCGTGGTGCCAACCCGGCCACAGCCATTCACCCTGCGTCCCATTCGCTATGAATTTGCGTTCGGGGGGATGGACCTGTTCGACCCTGATCCTCGTCATCAGGGCCTGGATGACCGAAACCCCCTTGGACGGGGCTTTGCCCGTCGAGGGGCTCACCTGGTGGAACGGCCGGCTCACTCCATCGAATATCCCCGTGGCGCCCCGGCAGAGATGGGGCCCGCAGGATTCGGACCGATTGATGCTTCGTGGATGCCGCGGCGCAAGCTGGCGGGGACGTACGACGCATGGTGGGAGCAGTCGAAGAAGCCGCTGTTGCCGGATGACTACGACCCCACCTTCGCGCTCAGTGCGCCCACGGACCAGCGGACCGAGAAGCCGCTCATTGGCGGAGAGCGTGTCGAGCTGTTGAACATGACTCCCGACGGCGTCTCGCGCTTCGAGCTGCCACACATCTCACTTGGATTTACCACCCGCATCCTCTCGCGGCGCGAGCAGCACGGCGCACGCTTGGTGACGGTGCTCATGGCGCCGGAAGAACGGCGCCTGTCTTTAGTGTGGCAGTCCGTGTTGCGAGTTTCCTCTTTGGAGGCGGACTATCTTGATGAAACGGAAATCATTGAGCCGAGGCGCGCGAAATGAATGCACACGTCGAGGTGGTGGCTGTCGGTGCGCGAACACCTGTCGGGCTCACTGCCGCAGGCAGCGCCGCTGCCGTGCGCGCTGGCATCTCACGCTGCGCCGAGTACCCGTTCATCGACCTGCGCGGCGAGCAGGTCGTGGTCGCTGCCGACGCACTGCTGGAGACCTCGCTTGAGGGGCGGGACCGTCTCCTGCCCATGGCCGAGAGCGTGCTCGATGAGCTGGAGTCCCGACTGGGAGAGAAGATTCTCTATGGAGGCCGGCTTACCCTGCTGCTCGCACTTCCGGAAGTCCGCCCAGGATTCTCCGAAAGCGATGCGTCCTGGGTTGTCCAGTCCCTGGAGGCGCGCCTCCGGGGGAAGACGTCCAATGTTCGCGTCGAGCTTGCCGGGCGCGGGCATTCCGGAGCGCTCAGGGCGGTCGAGCAGGTGATGAAGGAGTGTACTGAAGGCCGGGACAACCTGTTCCTGGTGGTGGGGGCGGACAGCTACCACCACTCGGAGACGTTCATGTGGCTGGAGCGAAATCGCCGGTTCGCGCAGCCGGGGGTCCGCAGCGGATTCATTCCTGGAGAGGGGGCGGGAGGGCTCGCGCTGATGAGTGCGGGGTTGCGCCGTCGCCTGGGCCTTCCCCGACTGGCCATCGTGCGCGGGGTGTGCACGGCACAGGAGGAGCGCCTGCGCGATAGCGATACAGGCTCTTTCGGTGTCGGAATGACTCAGGCTGTGCGGGGGGCCCTCGCGGGGCTCGACCCGACCCAGGAGTGTGTGGACACCGTGTACGCGGACATCAATGGCGAGCGTTACCGAAGCGAGGAATGGGCCTTTGTCGCGCTGCGAGCGCCGCAGGGATGGAAAACTTCTGGATACAAGGCCCCGAGTGACTGCTGGGGCGACATGGGTGCCGCATTTGGGGCGCTCGGAGGCGTGCTGGCGGTCCAGGCGTTCGCACGGAGGTACGCGCGAGGCCCGCGTGCGCTGGTGATGGCAGGCTCTGATTCCGGGCTACGGGGGGCGATGCTCCTGCAGGCTCCGCAGGATCCATGAGAGGGGGAAGTCCCAATGGCGAAAGTGTCAGTGAATGCTCCAAAGACCCCGGTCACCGAGGGGAGCAGCGGGGCTGCCGCAGCGACGCTGCCCAATGTCTGCAAGATGCCAGGGCCCCCTGCGCCGTTTGTACCGATGCCGCTACCCAACATCGGCAAGAGCGGATCGGACCCGAAGAACTACTCAAAGAGCGTGACGATTGAGGGAAAGAAGGTGGCCATCCGGGGAGCCACCTTCGGTTCGATGGGGGACGTGGCCAGCAAGGGGACTGGGGGCGGGATTGTCTCCGCCAATGTAGAGGGCCCGACGAGCTTCGCGGGCCCTGGATCCATGGATGTGAAGATCGAAGGGAAGAACGTCCAATTGTTGGGTGACCCCATGCTCAACAACTGCGGACCGAGCGGCAGCCCGGCCAACTCGGCGACGCTGATGGGCGTCATTCAGGTCCCCGGCAGGATGCTCACGGCCGTCACGGGGGAGAAGGAGTGCCCTCTCTGCGATGAAAAGCATCAATCCAATGGCGCGCTGAATGAGACAGACGCGACAAGGGAGGATGCCAAGGCACTGGCGAAGGCGCTTGCCAAGAACAACAAGGGGCCTGACCAAACCCGGAAGTTCCCCTCGTCGAGAACTGAAACAGGAAGAATGCTTGGAGTGGTCCGGTGCGTGTGCAGCCAGCGTTATGCGGATCACTCAAGCAGGACGGAAAAGGTATTCCGCGAGATCGTCAAGGATGACCTCAAATGGCATGCCCCTGCGGATGGTGGCCTCGACATTTCGATCGTCCGCAAGAATATAGGGACAGGACAGAGCGAGAACGTTAAAATCAAAAAGGTCAAAGCATTCATCAATAAAGTCTGCGAGAGACAGGGCCAGGATCCAAGTCGAGTGGATGCAGCATGGAATCGGGCCGCTCGCCTCCATGAAAATTGGCTTCTGGATACAACACAGCCAGCGCACTATCCCCCAGGAAGCTGTGCTGGCCCCAAGGCACTCGTGCTTGCAGTCGATCATGGGGCTTCTGTCAGTGGGCTCACCGAGCGGTGGTTCCATAGCGCCGGCCAGCGGACCGACGGGAGAGTCGAGTACCTCAGGAGTGACCGGAGTGAGCCGACTCTCGGCTCCTTTGGCCACGGAGAAAGTGTCCCACCCTGCGGAACGTGCAATATCATTCTGCCTCTGATGCTCTGCACCAAAGGCAAGGCAGAGGACAATAAATGTCAGCACTAGAGCAAGAGGCAGAGGTCGCGCTGGAGGCGTTGCTCCTGAGAGTCGTGCCTGGGCTCGCGGAGCTGTGGAAGGGCTCCACGCCCGATGCCATTGCGCAAGTCGAGAAGATAGCAGGCCGTCCCTTGCCGTCCTTCTATCGCTGGTTCCTCACCCGCATGGGGCAAAGCATGGGACCTCTGGCGTATCCTACGCTCGATTTTTCGACACAACGAGTGCTCGACTGCCATGCCAGGGGCTGGGTTGAGCCTCATCCACGGCTCTTGCTGATTGCGTATGACTCCAATGGCATGATGCCCATGCCCCTCTTCTATGACCTTGATGCACCGGCACGTGGCGATGCGCTGGTAGCGTCAAAAGAGGAGGGAGCCGATGAGGATGACCTCTACGAGAAGTTCGAGACTTTGCGCGAGATGCTGGCATGGGGCGCGCTTTCCAGATTTCGACTTCGGAAGATGCCTCAGACGTGCAACGGCACCTTCTCTGGGGACTCCCCCGACCTTCTCGCACTCATCGAGCCGGTGATGAGCAGCCTGGGGTTCACGCAGCCGATTCCCACTGGGCCTTACTGCGGCCTCTATGAGCGCGACAATGCAGTGATGATCTGTATGGGGATGCCAAGACACGGAGCCGACATGTCACGCTCCTTCGAATTTGGAGCCACCAACGCTGGAGTCCTCAGAAAGGTCCTGGGCGAAATCGCAGCAGCGTCCTTGCTGGATCTCCGAGTCGATGAGTGGTTTCCGGCGTCCACGTGAAACGCCGAGGCAGGTGCCTGGGCTGTGACCGAGAACGCGATCGGTTTCCTTCTCCTGCGGCCGCGAACATGGACATGTGGTGCTGTGAGCCACATGCGGGGCGAATCGAGGGCAATTCAAGCCAGGGATGGCTGCGTTCTTCTGAGACACCCGAGGACATCAGGCGGTCCGCGCGACGACCCGGAAGCCCCGCATGAGCGCCCACAGCAGCTCCAGCATGGAGCTGTCACGGGCCAGGCGGGGAACCGCCAGCCACGTGCCCATGGGCGCGTTGCCCATGCGTGAATCCATGGTGCCGAAGAACCGGGCCACGTCCGTGTGCGACACCCTCACGCCCGCGAGGCTCCCGCCATCACCCGCCGGGTAGAGGACGGAGGCGAGGTCCTCCGGCGTCGTGCCCGCGCGCGGAGGCCCGAGCACTCCCAGTTCGAACGCCTCCTCCGAGTCCACGAAGACGGTGCGCACGCCCTCCGCCGTCAGGGCGCTGTCCCGGTGGGACTGCGTGACGAGCACCCGAGCTCCCGAGTCCTCCAGCACCGAGGCCCACATGGCGCGCGGGGCGTCCGGGTCCAGCGCGATGCAGACCCCGCCGGCCTTGAGGATGCCGAGCATCGCCACCACCATCCCGGCGCAGCGCTCCACGCTCAGGCCCACGCGCACCTCCGGCGCCACGCCCTGCTCACGCAGATGCCACGCCAGCGCGTCGCTGCGCGCGTCCAGCTCCGCGTAGGTGAGCGTCTCGTCGTCACCCGCCACCGCCACGGCGTCCGGCGTGCGGGCCACCTGCGCGCGGAACTGCGCGGGAAGGCAGCGGGCGTCGTCCGGGGAAGGGACCTCCGCCGGCTCGCTCCAGTCGGTGTGGGTCGCCTGCTCCAGCTCATGGCACGGCATCAGGACCCGTTCATCCTCCGAGCCCGCCTGCAACCGCGCCCCCAGCGCCTGGGCCCGGGCCTCCAGGTGCGCGAAGCTCCACTCCTCCGTGGTGCTCTCCGCGTCCCCCGTCTCCTGGAACCAGTAGAGCCGCGCGGCGCCCTGCTTTTCAGCGCGCGGGCAGAGGAGATCGACGAGGCTCGAAGTCAAGCCGAAGTTGTTCTCGCTGCCATCTGCTGAATTCATGGAAAATCACCTTAGCACGGAAAAGTCCTGATTGCTCGCGACCCTCTCATGCGGGGCTGACATTCCTGGTGCCGGGGTGGGATGGACAACCGTGCGCGGCCACCGTGAGGGGTCCGATGGGGTAGAGTCCGGCGCTCCATGGAGCGCACCGGCGCGGCGGCGATCATCATCGGCAACGAGGTCCTCACCGCGAAGGTGAAGGACGAGAACGGGCCCCACCTCATCCAGCGCCTGCGCGAGCTGGGCATCCCGCTGCGCTCGGTGGAGACCATCCTGGACGACGTGGACGCCATCGTGGACGCGGTGGCGCGAGCCCGGCGGCGGGCCCGCTACGTCTTCACCAGCGGCGGCATTGGCCCTACCCACGACGACGTCACGGTGCGCGCGGTGGCGCTCGCGCTGGGCCGCTCCGTGGTGCGCCTGCCGGAGATGGTCTCCGCGCTGCACGCCCGCGCGGGCAACACGCCGGTGACGCCGGAGGGCCTGCGGCTGGCGGACGCGCCCGAGGGCACGGTGCTGCTGGCCCAGCCGGGGATGTGGTTCCCGGTGCTGACGGTGGACGACATCTACCTGCTGCCCGGGGTCCCGCAGCTCTTCCGGTTGCAACTGGAGACGGTGCTCTCACGGCTGAGCGGCACGCCGGTGCACCTGGTCAGCCTGTTCTTCAACCTGGGCGAGAGTGCCCTGGCGGGAGTGTTGGATCGCGTGGCGCTGGACATGCCCCACGTGGCCATCGGCTCGTATCCGGTGTTCGACGCGAGCATGGACTACCGGGTGAAGGTGACGGTGGAAGCCCCGGAGCGGGCCCACGTGGATGACGCCGTGGGTCGCATGCTCGGGGCACTCCCGACGGACGCGCTGGTCCGCCGGGAGTAGTCGGCACCGCCGGTTCGGAAGCTACAGCGACAGGCCCATCCGCTGACGCAGGCGGTAGAAGTCGTCGGTGAGCATCCACGTGAGCAGGGCGCGCAGGTCGGCGCGCTCGCGCACCGCCTGGAGGATGGGTTCGGAGCCCTCCTGGCGGTTCGTCGGGATGTTCGGATCCTCGCGCAGCACCATGGTGAGGCCCACGGACGGGTCCCCGCACACCAGCAGGCCCGCGCGGTCGGCGGAGAAGTTGAGCGCGTCCACCACGGACGCCACGTCCAGCTTCGGCTGTTCGGCCAGCGTCTGCGCGGGGCCTTCCAGGGCCTTGAGCGCCTTGCGCGAGAACGCCTTCTTGAGCTGCTTCGTGGTGTCGTCGTTGCGCCGGCCCAGGCCGTTGAACTGCGGCGCGTGGATGCGGATGGCATTGCCGAACAGGTCGGATGTCTCGCCGTCGGACAGCTTGGCGAGCACGGCCGTCTTGTTGAGCAGGCCCAGCACTGCCTTGCCGATGAGGAACTTCTGCTCGCGGGCATTGAAGCGGCGCACCACGTCCTGGCCCACGCAGAGGGACAGGGGCTCCGTCGTCTCCAACTGCATCATCCCGCGGCGGGCGAGGTAGACCTCGAACTCCTCCACGCCGAAGTTCTGCGCCACCACGCGCACGGCCTTGAACACGGCCGAGTCCGGCTTGAGCTTGTCTGTCTTCGGGTTGACCCCGAGCATCTCGAACTGTGGCGGGTAGACCTTGCTGAGCTGGTCGCCCACGGCGCGCAAGAGCTCCGTCATCTGCCCGCGAGCGGCCGGGTGCATCAACACCGTGTCCACGTCCGTCTGGCTCAGGCCCTCGCGAGGCTCCTGCGGCTGCCGGGCGCGGCCCTCCGTATAGAACGACTGCTCCACCTCGTTGGTGGCGCGCATGAACGTGAGCACCGCCGAGATGGCGAACGCCTTGTCCTGCTGCTTCTGCGCCTCCCACAGCTTGAACAGCGCGTGCAGGCTCTCCACGCGGCCCGGATCCTGGCGCAGCAGCTGCCGGTGCTCCTCGATGGCCAGCGGGTAGCTGTTGGTGTCGCGGCCGTACAGCTCCGCCAGCGCGGCGCGGGCCTGGGTGTTCTGCGCATCCTGTTCGACGACCTGGCGGTAGATGGCCGTCGCGCGAGCGGGCTCCGACAGGGGGCCGGCGTAGAGGCTCGCCACGCGCATGCGCAGGGACGCGGCGCGCTTGACGTCCGAGGCCACCGTGGCGGCGGCCTGGGCGTCCAGCATCTGCGCCAGCTCCGGCAGGTTGCGGGCCCGCTCGTAGAGGGCCACCAGCCGGTCCACCAGCGCGGGCTCGCCCGGCGTCAGCTCCAGCGCCTTGCGGTACAGCGCCGTGGCGGAGGCGGCATCACCCAGGCCTTCGTCGTGGATGCGCGCCAGCTCCACCGTGAAGCGCGCGCGGGCGTCGGTGGGCAGGTCCTGATCCAACAGCCGACGCAGGCAGTCCACCGCGCCGCCGAAGTTGCGGCCCTGCGCGTACACCGTGGCCAGCCGCTCCAGGGCTTCAGGGTGGCGGGGCAGGGTGGCCAGCGCCGTCTGGAGGTGCGCGGCCGCGCGGTTCAGGTCGTTCAGGTGCGTCTGGTAGAGGCCACCCAGGGTCAGGTGGTGCTGCGCGAGCACGCGAGGGTCGCCGCCCTGCTGCACGCGCTGGCTGAGCATCGCCGCGGCTTCGGCGTACTGCTGGCCTTCGAGCAGCAGCAGGCCGCGCGTCTCCAGGGCGTCGGGGAAGCCGGGCCGGGCGGCCAGGGCCTTCTCCAGCACCGCGAGCGCGCGGTTGCGGTCACCCAGGGCCACGTTGTGCAACCGGGCCGCGGTGACGTACGCCGCCGCCGCTGCTTCCGCGTCACGCTGCGCGAGCCGGGCCTCGGCGCGCCGTTCGTGCAGGGCCGCGAGGTCGGAGGAACCGCCGCGCTGCGCGAGCAGCTCCTCCAGGCCGGTGGCCGCGCCCGGGTGCAGCGGGTCGCGCTCCAGCGCCATGCGGTAGAGGGCCGCGCCGCCGTCCGGATCATTCAGCTTCTGGACCGCGAGCTTCGCGGCGGCGACGAACCCTTCGATGGCGCCCTTGGCATCGCGGCTCGCCTTGGCCTCGGTCTCCAGCATGGTGCGCGCGGTGGCGAAGTCGGAGCGGCGCAGGGCCACGCGGCGAGCCCCCTGGAGCGCGGGGAGGCACTGCGCCTGGAGCTCCAGCGCCTGATGGTAGAGGGCGGCGGCCTGCTCCAGGTTGCCGTTCTTGCCTTCGGCCAGCTCGGCGGCGCGGAGCAGCAGCTCCAGGGCCTCGGTGGGGTCGGTCGTCACGGCGAGCCGCATGGCGTACATGCGCGACAGACCGGCGGTGTCGCCCGTCTGGCGCAGCACGCGCTCCAGGCCGAACGCGAGGCGCGCGTCGCTGGGGTCCTCGTCGAAGGCGCGCTGGTACACGTCCAGGGTGCGCTCGGTGGGCGGGCCCTTCTCCTGATCCGCGGCGGCCAGCAGGCGCAGGGCGCTGGACAGGCGGGGGTCCGTCACGCGGTCCGCGATGCGGCTTCTCAGCTCGGCGCGGCGGGGGCGGTCCGACACGCGGATGCGCTCCAGCAGGGTGAGGGCGGAGAAGTTGCCCGGCTCCAGGCCCAGCACGGATTCGCAGCACTGCGCCGCGCGGGACGGCTCCTGGAAGCGGTCCAGGTAGAGCCGCGCGAGCTTCAGGTACGCGGTGACCTTGGCGGACGGCGTCTGGCCCACCTGCGTCTCGCGGTCGAGGATGGCGACCAGCTCCTTCACGTTGTCCTGCGTGACGTACAGGCGCTCCAGCGCGCGCAGCGTGGCGGCGTGGCCGGGCGTGAGGCGCAGCACTTCCTGGTAGCCGTCGATGGCCAGCTCCGGACGGGCGAGCTGGTCCTCCCAGATGGCGGCGGCCTGGTAGAGCGCGTTGGCGCGCTCCAGCGGGTCGGTGCGGTTGGCGGCGTCCGCGCGCAGCACCTCCACCAGGTTCTCCCACGCGCCGTGGGCCCGGTGGATGCGCGCGAGCGCACGCAGCGCCGGGAAGTAGCTGGGCGCCAGCATCAGCGCCTCCTGGTACGACGCGAGCGCCTCGTTCTCCTGCTTCAGGCGGTGCTCGTACAGCTCGCCAATCTTGTAGATGAGCGCGGCGGCCTGGTCGGTGGAGGTGGAGATCTCCGACTCGGCCCGGTACATGTCGATGAGCTTCTCCCAGCGGGCGTCCTGCGCGTACAGCCGGCCCAGGGCCTTGAGCGCGGGGAGGTACGAGGGCGACAGCGCGAGCACGCGTTCGTACGCGCTGATGGCGCCCACGCGGTCCTTGAGGTGCTCATCGAGGATTTCGGCGTTGCGGTGCAGCAGCGACAGGACCTGCTTGGTGTCGCCGGCGAAGGACGCCTCCAGGTCGTTGGTCTCCAGGAGTTCGCGGTAGCGCCCGGCGCGCTCGTAGAGGCGGGCCAGGTTGCGCAGGGTGGGCAGGTGATCCGACGCGAGATCGAGGATGCGCTTCATGCACTCGATGGCGTGGTCCAGGTCTCCCAGACGGTCTTCGTAGATGACCGCCATCTTGTTGAGGGTGGTGATGAGCTGATCGCGGTCGTTGGTCTGGAGCAGGTCCTGCTCGAACATCGACACGAGCTCGGCGAAGCGGCCCTGGCGCTCGTAGAGGCGGGTGAGGGCCTTCTGCGCGGGGAGGTAGCCGGGCTGGAGCTGGAGGCACGCGTTGTAGCGCGCGATGGCGTCCTCCGGGCGGCCCAGGCGCTCTTCCAGAATCTCGGCCGCCTTGTACATGCGCGCGGCCTTGCCCTTGGCGTCCTCGGCGGCGGTGACCTCCGCGTCGAAGACGACGACGAGGCCTTCCCAGTTCTTCATCCGGTAGGACAGCTTGCCCAGGCCCGCGAGCGCGGCGGCATGGCTGGGGATGCGGGCGAGGATGGCCTGGTAGCGGGCGGCGGCCTCCTGGTCGCGCTTGAGGTCGTCCTCGTACAGCGCGGCGAGGCGCAGGTTGATGGCGACCAGTTCGCTCTCGTCGTTGATGGAGCCCACCCACGCGAGCAGCACGTCCGCCAGCTCCTCGAAGCGGCCCTGCGTCTCGTAGATGCCGGCGAGCGCGGAGAGGACGAGCGGTTCGTGGGGGCTCACGCGGCGCGCGGCGAGCAGCGCGGACAGGGCATCGTCCTTGCGGCCCAGGCGGTCGTGGACCTTGGCGATGTGGAGGTAGGCGGGAGCGCCCTGGGAGCCCTGGCCCTCGGCCTCGGCGAAGAGGGCGGCGAGCAGCTCGTCGGTGCGGCCATCGCGTTCGGCGACGCGCTTGACGGCGGCCTGGAGCAGCGGGTCGGAGCGGTCGAGCGCGAACGCCTCGCGGAACACGACGGCGGCGGCGTCCTTGTTCTTGAGGCGCTCCTCCAGGAGCATGCCCGCGGCGGTGAGGTAGTGCGCGCGCAGGCCCGGCGGAACGACGGCGGCGGCGAGCAACTGGTAGATCTCCACCAGGGCCGCGGCGTCATTGCGCGTGGCGTAGACGGATTCGAGCTGGGTGAGGAGGGTGATGTCGGTGGGCTTGCGGTCCAGGGCCTGGCGCAGGGCATCCGCGGCGTCGTTGTCGCGGGACAGGCGCTCTTCGAGGATGGAGCCCTTCTCGAAGAGGAGGGAGGCCTGGAGGCGGGCATCGTCGGAGGCGATGAGCTCCGCGTCGATGAGCTGGACGACCATCTGCCAGTTGCCGACGTCGGCGAAGAGGCGACGGGCGGCGCGGATGTTGGCGAGGAAGCGAGGCGCCAGCTTGTAGGCGTTCTGGAACGCGACGGCGGCGTTGCGGGGATTCTTGAGCGGCTCTTCCCAGAGCAGGCCCACCTCATGGAAGAGGAGGGCGGCCGTCTGCGGTTCGGTGGTGGCGAGCGCCTTGGCCTCGCGCTCCATGGAAGCGATGCGCTCGCGGGCATCGTCCTCGGCGCTGGCGGTGGGGGCGGGGAGGGTGGTCACGTTCTGGGCGAGTGCCTCGGTCGCGCCGGCCTGTTCGTGGGCTCCGGGGGGAGCCACCGGGGCGGGGGACGAAGGCCGCGTGACGTCATTGCGCTCGCTCATGGAAGCCGGCTCCAGAAACAGAAGTTGTCGAGGGGAACTGAACGGGAGTTCGTACCACGCGCTCGGCCGGCCCCTCAACTTCCCGTCTTTCCTGATGATTTGAGTGCCGGAAGGCTGGGCGGACGGGCAGGCGGGCGGTGCCAGCGCGAGGCGCGCGGGCTGCTGGGACGCGCTGTGTTGCCCGGGGCGGGAGGGGCGTGGTTGGCTCCCTGCTCCCCGTGAGCCCACCGCAGACCGATCCGCCGATTCCCATCGCCGCGAAGAGCCGGCAGTCGTTGGAGCAGTACATCGGGCTCTGCGAGTCGCTGGGTCGCTATCAGGTGCAGGACGTGCTGGTGGTGCGCAGCTACGCGGGGGACCTCCAGTTGTGGGTCAACCCGTCGTATCCGGACTACCGCAAGGCGTGGGTGAGCGCGTTCGGAGCGGTGCCGACGGGGCACGACGTGGACCACGTGTACTCGAAGGCCCGGGGCGTGCTGTACGGGTACGGCTACGTGCGGCTGGCGCTGGTGGACGGAGGCATCAACAAGGGCAGCGGCACGTTCGAGAAGCTGATGGGGCAGGTGTACCAGGAGAACGTGAGCCAGGGCTTCGCGATGCAGCCCCCGGAGATCCGGTACGCGGACGACGTGCAGGAATTGAAGTTGAAGCACGTGTCGTTCAAGCCGCGCCAGAAGTACGCGGAGAGCACGAAGCCAGGGCAGGCGATTTTGGGAGGCACGAGGCTGACGGGAACCACGAAGCCCCTGACGCCCCTGGCGCAGCGGGTGGTGATGCCCCTGGCGACACCGACACCGCGGAATGTGGCCACGCCGAAGCCGCTGGTGACGCCGAAGCCAGTGACGCCGCTGGTGCCGAAGCGTCAGCTCCAGGTGACGGCAGTGACGGTGCACCGGACGGGCAGTGAGGTCCGTGTCACCACCGCGCCGAAGTCCTACGAGTGGTCCGGAGCGGTGGTGGAGTGGCTCATGAGCGCGCTCATCGCTTCCGTGAACTACAAGCGGACCCAGGAGGCGCTGGACAAGATCCTGGCGGGAGTGGAGTCGCACATCCCGAAGGACGGCGGCGTGCTGATCGCGACCGTGTACGAACAGCCGGGCAACGCGGCTCAGTACGGCTATTCGACGGAGCTGTTCCTGTACGCATACGTCATGGCGTACGGGGCGACGGCGCAGGAGGCGTACCAGCGCTATCAGCTGGACCTGGCGCTCCGGGGCGGCGCGACGTTGTCACCAGCGGCCCGGAAGTCCTGGACGAAGGTGGAGCACCACGTCTGGGTTCGCGCCGGCAGGCCCGGGTGAGCCCTCCCTCGACGTAGGCGGGGACCGCGGGTTCAAGGCCCCCGTGGTGTTCAGTCCGAATTATTTGCTACAGTCCCCTTGGATTTTTCCATGAGGCTAGGGGGGACCGTGGGTGAGGATTTCAGCACGCGGCGCGGCATGGTGCGGGGGCACCGGGGTCCGATTGCCATCGTCGGGATGTCGGGGCGTTTTCCGGGGGCCCGCGAGTTGGGGGCGTTCTGGGCGAACCTGAGCCAGGGGGTCGACTCGGTGACCGGGGGCCCCCGTGAGCGCTGGGGGCTGGACGCCTCCAGCGACAGTCCTTCAGCGCTTCGCGGGGGGTTCCTCGATGCTGTCGAGGACTTCGATCCAGGCTTCTTCGGTCTGTCTTCCAGGGACGCGGCGCGGATGGACCCCCAGCAGCGCCTGTTGCTGGAGCACTGCTGGATGGCCCTGGAGGACTCTGGCCTTCCCACCACGGGCGAGCGACGCAGGGCCGGCGTATTCATGGGCCTGCGTGCGTCGGACTACCCGTCTGGCCTCGATGGCGCCCATGAGGAACATCCCCGACTGCTGTCGGGCGATGACGCCTCGCAGTTGCTGGCCCGCGTGTCCCGGTTGCTCGGCCTCCAGGGTCCGGGGCTCGTGGTGGATGCCTCCTGTGCGTCCTCGCTCGTCGCCATCCACCTGGCTTGCGAGCAATTGTCGACAGGCTCCCTGGAGTGGGCGCTGGCGGGAGGGGCCTTCGTCATGGCCACCGCCCGGATGCATCGCGCGGCGCTCCATGCGGGGAGCGCGCCCCTCACCCCCCTGACGGAGGGTTTCGTTCCCGCCGAGGGCGTGGGCGTGGTGGTCCTCAAGCCCCTGGAGCGGGCGCTGGCTGACGGCGACCGTATCCATGGCGTCATCCGAGGCAGCGACACCGTCCAGGGCGGGCGGCTCCCGGGCGAGCCACCCTCCAATGATTCGCACTCCCGCTCCGACTTCATCCGCGCCGTCTACCAGCAGGCCGAAATCGAGCCGGAGACGGTCTCGTACCTGGAGGCACACGGCATTGGAGTCCGTCGCAGGGATGACGTGGAGCTCGAAGCCCTCTCACGGGTGTTCCCGTCGCGGACCGACCCCTGTTCCATCGGTTCGGTCGGGGGCAACGTGGGCCACGCTGCGGCGGCCGCGGGCATGGCCGGGCTGCTCAAGATCCTCCTCGCCTTCGAACACCGGCAGCTCCCCCCCTCGCTCCACTCCTTCGCGGAATCGGACCCCGCCCGCTTCGAGCGGACGCCCTTCCGGGTCCCCACGAAACCCTGCCCCTGGGTGGGGACGGAAGGGGCTCCGCGCCGGGCCGCCATCAGTGCCTTCAGCCCCAGCGGCACCGACTGCCACCTCATCCTGGAGGAGCCACCGCTGCCGCTGCCGCGCGCGGCCGACCCCGGACGGCCCGCGTATGTGTTCATCCTCTCCGCGCGGAGCGACGAGGCGTTGGGCCGGTTCGCCTCGGAGCTCATCGAGAGGCTGGGGCGCTCCCTGTCGGACGGCGACGCGCCACATCCGGGGGATGTCGCCTTCACCCTGGCGCGTGGGAGGGGCACGCTGGCGCGGCGCGCGGCCTTCGTCGCCTCGGATCTCCAGGAGTTCATTTCCCTCCTGACGCATTACCGGGACACGCCCGCGGCGCGACCGGGGCCGGGCCCGGGGCCGGGAGCGCTCTCTGATTCCTCCAGGAACCTGCTGCGTGAGATGAACGGGCGGCTGCTCCGGAGTCTGGACCTGGAGGCGCCGGGCGACGTCTGGCGCGAAACGCTCAAGGCCTCGGCCGAATTGTATGTGCTTGGCGTGGACCTGGAGCGGTCCGTCTTGTTTCCAGACGGGGTCTATCGATGTGTCGCCCTGCCCACCCATCCGTTCGCCCGGGAGCGTTGCTGGCTCCAGGGACCGGTCCCTCGGGCTTCGCTTCCGGCCGGCACCGTTCCTGTTCCGAGCGAGTCCCTGGCTCCGCGAAGTGTGGGGCCCGCGCCGGTTCCGGTGTCCGTCCCGACGGAGAGCCCCGACGAAGCGCCGTCCCCCGTCACGCTCCTCCCCGAGAACGCGCTCCTGCTCGAGAAGGGTTGGGGTGTCGTGGAAGAGCAGGCGCACCCAGCGGCCCTGGAGTTGGAAGGCACCCTGGTCGTGCTGGTCAACGAGGAGACCCTCGCGCTGGCGCAAGAGGCGCTCGCGTCCCTTCGCGACACCCGACTGTTCCTCATCGCGAACCGCGGAAACGCGTGCCCCGGCGTGCATGCCCTGCTCGACTTCGATCGCTACGAGGCCGGTGTCCGGCTGGGTGAGGAGCTCAACGCCCGTCGCGGACCGCTCGCGGGCATCATCGACCTCTCCGACCTGCGGACCGCTCCCCACGCGGAGGAAGAGGACGGCTCCAGGCGGATGGAGACGTTCGGCCGGATTGGCATGTTGCAGACGCTCCTGAAGCGCAGCCGGACCGAGTCCTTCGCGCTGCTGCACTTCACCCGGGGGCTGCGCACCTTCATGGGCTCCGGTGCGCTGGACCTCGGCGGTGGGGTGATGGCGGCCCTGGTGGGCAAGCTGGGGGCGGAGTACCCGGCATTGCATGCCCGCACCGTGGACCTGGAGAAGGTTCCGGACAGCGCGGTCGCGCTGGAGTCGTTGCTCCGCGAGGAACACGCCGACCAGGACTCCGGAGGCGAAGTCCTCCACCGCAGGGGCCGGCGCTACGTGCCTCGAATGCATACCCTGTTGAGCACGCCCGGTCCCGCGCCGCGCATGTCCTCCGAAAAGGTGTATGTCATCACGGGCGGCGTGCGTGGCATTGGCCTCGAGGTCGCCCGGCATCTGGTGTCCCGGGGGGCCCGGCGGCTGGTCCTCATGGGTTTGCAACCGTTGCCGCCCCAGGACCAATGGGATGCGCTCCTTGCGCAGGAGGGCTGCGCACCGGAGCTGCGGGAACGCCTTGCCCCCTTGCGTGCCCTGAGGGCCCGGGGCGTGCGCCTGCGGATCCACTGCGGAGCGCTGACGGACTTCGTGGCGTTGGAGGCGCTCTTCGGAGAGGTGCGTGCCTCGCTCGGTCCCATCGCGGGCTGCGTCCACTCCGCGGGCGCGGTCTTCTTCACTCCGCCTGCTTTCACCAGCAAGCCCGTGGGCCAACTGCTCCGGGTGCTCGAACCCAAGGTGGAGGGGCTGCTCACGCTCGAGCGCGCACTCGCCAGGGATCCGCTGGAGTTCTTCGTCCTCTTCTCCTCGGTTTCGGCCCTGGCTCCGTCGTTGGCTGTGGGCCTGCTGGACTACTCGGCCGCCAACGAGTTCATGAACCTGTGGGTCGAACACCGGCGCGCCGCGGGCCGGGTCTCCCATCAGTCCATCCTCTGGCCCAACTGGAAGGACGTGGGCATGGGCGAGGTGAAGAGCCCCGCCTATCAGGCGCTGGGCCTGGCGGCGCACTCCACCGCGGATGGCCTGGCCCTGCTGGACGCCACGCTCGCCTCCGGGCGTGCCGTGCTCCTGCCTGCCATTGTCGAGCCGAACCTTTTTTCTCCTGACGACCTGCTGCGGTCGCGCAACCGGTCGCCTCCCGTCCGCGACCTGCCGCGCGCGAGCCCTCCGGCCGCCCCCCCTTCGCCGGAGCTGCCAGCCCCGGTGGTTCCGAGGGTGGCGCCAGCGTCCGCTTCGCGAATCTCCTCGGGACAGGAGCTGCTCGCCTTCACCACGCGGTGGCTTCGCCAGTTGTTCGCGAAAGAGCTCCAGGTGCCTCAGGAGCAGATTGCTTCCGATGCGGACTTCGAGACCCTGGGCCTGGACTCCATTCTCGTCATCGAAGTGGTGATGAAACTGGATGAGTGGTTGGGCGTGAAACTCGACCCTTCACTCCCCCTGCTGCACCGGACCCTGACGGAGCTCGGGGGACATCTCGTGGAGGCGTATCCCGAGGCCGTCCTGGAGGCCCATGCGCGCAGCGTGCCCTCCGTGGCCGTCCCCCTGGAGTCCGAGCGCCTCGCGCGGAAGCCGGAGCCCGTGGCGCCGCCGCTCCCGGCGCCAACCCCCCCGGTGCCCCAGCCCCCGCCTTCCGCCGGAGGCCTGGAGCCCATCGCCGTGATTGGCATGGCCTGTCATTTCCCGGGCTCGACCGACCTGGAGGCCTATTGGCGGGTGCTGCGGGAAGGGCGCGACCTCATCACCGAGGTGCCTGCGTCGCGCTGGCGGATCGCGGACTTCCATTCCCCCACCCATCAGCCCGGCCGGAGCATCGGCAGGTGGGGTGGCTTCATCGAGGGAATCGAACTCTTCGATCCGGACTACTTCCAGATCGCCCGGGCGGACGCTCCCTGCATCGATCCCCTGATGCGGCAGTTCCTGGAGGTCAGCGTCCAGGGTCTCCGGCACGCGGGGTATGCGCCACGCGAGGTGGCGGGCAGACGCGTGGGCGTGTTCGTCGGCTCGCGGATGAGTGGCTATTCCGCGCGCATGCCGGCGCCCACCCGCAATGGTGTCATTGGCTCGGGACAGAACTTCATCGCCGCCCACGTGTCCCATTTCCTCGACCTGAAGGGACCGGGCCTGGTGGTGGACACCGCGTGCTCCTCCTCGCTCGTCGCCATCCACCTGGCCTGCCAGAGCTTGCGCTCGGGGGAGTCCGAGCTGGCGCTGGCGGGAGGCGTGGACATCCTGCTCGATGAGGCCGTCTACCTGACGCTCAGCGAAAGCCGCGCGCTGTCCCGCGATGGCCGGTGCAAGACCTTCGACGAGAAGGCGGATGGCTTCGTGCCCGGTGAAGGCGCGGGCGTCGTCCTGCTCAAGCCGCTCCGCAAGGCCCTGGCCGACGGCGACCGCATCTACGGCGTCATCGACGCGACCGCCGTCAACAATGATGGACACACCATGGGGGCCACCACCCCCAACCCCGCGGGGCAGCGCGCCGTCATCGAGGAGGCCCTGCGCCAGGGCCGCGTCGATCCCCGGACGCTCGGCTACGTGGAGGCGCACGGCACCGGGACCATGCTCGGGGATCCCATCGAGCTCAAGTCTCTCACGGAGGTGCTCGCCCCGGCGGGGGTGCCCCCGGGCTCCTGCGCGGTGGGCACCGTCAAGAGCAACTTCGGGCACCTGCTGAGCGCGGCGGGCGTCGCGGGCTTCATCAAGGTGGTGCTCTCCTTGATGCATCGCGAACTGCCCCCCACGCTGCATTGCACGACGCCCAACCCGCGCTTCCACTTCGAGTCCTCGCCGCTCTTCCCCAACACCCGACTCCGGCCGTGGGAGCCGCGCGGCGGAGTGCGCCGGGCAGGACTCAGCGCGTTTGGCTTTGGCGGGACCAACGCGCATGCGCTCGTGAGCGAGGCACCCGACGAGCAGCAGCCCGTGCGCGCGCCCCTGTCTCCCGTGGTCTTCAACCGCCAGCGCTACTGGTTGG
Source organism: Corallococcus sp. bb12-1 (assembly GCF_026626765.1). NCBI lineage: Bacteria > Pseudomonadati > Myxococcota > Myxococcia > Myxococcales > Myxococcaceae > Corallococcus > Corallococcus sp. bb12-1. The sequence goes on from NZ_JAPNJZ010000037.1 coordinate 158,591, forward strand.
AGGCTTTGTCCCGGCGGGCCGCGCCCGTCCAGGAGCCGCCCGGGGAGTCCACCCCCCGGCGGAAGCTCGCCGCGCTGGAGTTCGGCGCGACGGGCTGACGTGGGGGGCGGTGAAGCGGAACGTCAGCTCCAGACCAGGGGGAAGGTGGACAGGCCCCGGAAGCTGAGATTCATGTTCCAGTCCTCGGTGTCGTTCTTGGGGCGCACGTTGGGGATGCGCTTCAGGAGCGTCTCGAAGCCGACGGGGATCTCCGCGCGCGCGAGGAAGGCGCCCGGGCAGACGTGGATGCCCGTGCCGAAGCCCAGGTGCGGGTTCTTCTCGCGCGTGAGGTCCAGCTCATCCGGCCGGTCGAAGAAGGCGGGATCGCGGTTGGCCGCGGCCACCATGGGCATGATGCCCTGGCCCTTCTTGATCTGCTTGCCACCCAGCTCGAAGTCACACGCGGCGATGCGGGTGGGCGCCTGGGCCGGCGACGTGAAGCGGTAGAGCTCCTCGCCCGCGGCCCGGTTGATCTGGGGATTCTGCTTCTGCCGCTCCAACTGCTCGGGGTGCTTGAACATCGCGAGCAGGCCCGTGCTGATGACATTCTGCGTGGTGGTGTGGCCCCCCGCGAGCAGCAGGACCATCTGGGCCACCACCTCTTCCAGGGTCAGCTTGTTGTCCTCGCGCCACGCCTTGACGAGGTAGGAGATGAAGTCCTCGCGCGGGCGCTCCAGGCGGTCATTGATGGCGCGGGTGATGTATTCGGTCATCCCCAGCAGCGCTTCCTGGCCCTTCAGCATGACGTCCAGGTTGTCGATGCGGCCCGTGGCCCGGGCCAGATCCACGCTCCAGGCCTTGAACGTCGGCAGGTCCGAGCGGTCCATGCCCAGGATCTCCACCGAGAAGAGCATGGCGGGCAGCGCGTAGGCGTAATCATTGACGAAGTCCATCTCCCCCTTGTCGTAGACTTGGTCGATGAGCCAGTTGGCGGTCTGCTGGGCCCGCTGATGGATGTCCTTGACGTTGTCGGGGCGGAAGGCCTGGTTGATGAGGCCGCGCAGCCGCTTGTGTTCAGGGTTGTCCTTCATCACGGCCCACATCGAGAAGTGGGTGATGATGGGCCGCAGGTGTTGCATGAACTCGTCGTTGACGACGAAGGTCTCGCTGCTCTGGCTGGAGAAGCGGGTCGTGTCCTTCAAGGCCACCTGGACGTCTTCATACCGGGTGAGCAACCAGTGTCGCGTCTCCTCGCTCCAATACACAGGCTCCTGCTCCCGCAGTTGCTTGTAGAAAGGGTAGGGATTGACGTGGAACTCCGGGCTCAGGATGTTGACATGCAACTTCTGGGTCTGGCTCATGGGGTGTCTTTCCTCTTGAGAGCGGCGGGCGCGGAGCGTGGACAGGGCCCTGGACGGGCTCACGACCGTGGCAGGATAACCGAAGCCCCGCTCCCGGTTCATGGGGGCGGGCCCTGTTTCACCGGGGTGTAAGTCGGATTAACCTCCAGGGTTCGTGACGGACGGCGGAAGCGGGTGTGACACATGACGACGTTCGTGTTTCCGGGGCAGGGCTCGCAGAAGCGGGGGATGGGCGGGGAGCTGCTCGCGAGGCATCCAGGCCTGGCGGCCCAGGCTGACGCGCTGCTGGGGTATCGGCTGGCGGACGTGTGTCAGGACGCCCGCCTGGATGAGACGCGATACACGCAGCCCGTGCTGTTCGTTTTGAACTCGCTCGCCTGGCTGGAGCAGCGGGAGCGCCATGGGCGCGATCCAGACCATGCCATGGGGCACAGCCTGGGAGAGTACAACGCCCTGTTCGCCGCGGGGGCCTTCGACTTCGCGACGGGCGTCCTCCTGGTGCGCAAGCGCGGGGAGTTGATGGCGCAGGCGAGCGGGGGCGGCATGGCCGCGGTGGTGGGCCTCTCCGTGGAGCGCATCGTCGAGCTGTTGGAGCGGCTGGGGGTGCGCACCCTGGATCTGGCCAACGACAACACGCCGAGCCAGCAGGTCCTCTCCGGACCGAAGGAGGATCTGGAGCGCGCGGCGCCGGAGCTGCGCGCGGCGGGGGCCAACGTCATCCTGCTCAAGGTGAGCGCCGCGTTCCACTCGCGCTACATGCGCCCCGCGCGCGACGCCTTCGCGGCCTTCCTGCGGGAGTTCTCCTTCGCTCCCCTTCGCTTCCCGGTGATCTCCAACGTGGAGGCCCGTCCCTACGATGAGGCACGGCTGCCCGAGCTGCTGGCCCGGCAGATCGACTCACCGGTGCGGTGGACGCAGAGCGTGCGCTCCCTGCTCGCCCAGGGCGAGCAGGAGTTCGTGGAGGTGGGGCACGGTCGGATCCTCACCGGGCTCATCGGGCAGATCCGTCAGGCGCCCCTCGGGGCCGCGCCCGCCATCGAGCCCCCGTCCCCACGGCAAGCGCCCCCGCCGGTTCCCGCGCCTGCTCCCGTGAGCGCGCAGGGGGTTCGCGCGGGGACGTTGGGCAGCAAGGCCTTCCGTGATGCGTATGGCGTGCGGCTCTCCTACGTGGCGGGCTCCATGTACAAGGGGATTTCTTCGCGCGAGCTGGTGGTGCGCATGGGCCGCGCGGGGTTGCTGGGCTTCTTCGGCACCGGGGGGGTTCCGCTCGCGCGCATTGAAGAAGAGCTTCTGGCCATCCAGGCCGCGCTGCGTCCGGGCGAAGCCTACGGCATGAACCTGTTGCACAGCCCAGAGCGCCCGGAGCGCGAGGAGCGACTGGTGGACCTCTTCCTGCGCCTGGGGGTGCGCAACGTCGAGGCCTCGGCCTTCCTGCAACTGACGCCGGCCCTGGTCCGCTTCCGGATGAAGGGCGTGCGGCGGCGCGACGATGGCCAGGTCGAGGCCCCGAACCGGCTCATCGCCAAGGTCTCCCGGCCGGAGGTCGCCGAGGCCTTCATGGGGCCGCCCCCACAGGGCCTGCTGGAGGGGCTCGTGCGCGCCGGCCAGTTGTCCCTGGAGGAGGCCCGGCTCGCCCGCGAGCTGCCCATGGCCGGGGATGTCTGCGTGGAGTCCGACTCCGGAGGCCATACCGACCAGGGGGTCGCCAGTGCCCTGTTTCCCGCGATGAGCCTGCTGCGCGACCGGATGATGGCGGAGCACCGCTACCCGACGCGCATCCGTCTGGGCGCGGCGGGAGGCATCGGGACTCCCCAGGCGGCGGCCTCGGCCTTCCTGATGGGCGCGGACTTCATCGTGACGGGCTCCATCAACCAGTGCACCGTGGAGGCGGCGACCAGCGAACCCGTCAAGGAGCTGCTGGAGACGCTCGACGTGCAGGACGTCACCTGCGCACCCGCGGGGGACATGTTCGAGCTGGGGGCGAAGATCCAGGTGGTGCGCAAGGGGCTCTTCTTCCCGGCGCGCGCCAACCGCCTGTACGCGCTCTACCAACAGCACCCGTCCCTGGAGGCCCTGGACGCGGAGACCCGGCAGCAGCTCCAGGAGAAGGTCTTCCGACGTGGCTTCGACGAGGTCTGGGCGGAGACGCGCCAGCACTACCTGCGCGTCGAACCGGAGGTGGTGGCGCGTGCCGAGCGCAATCCCCGGAAGAAGATGGCCCTGGTCTTCCGCTGGTACTTCGTCCACACCTCGCGCCTGGCCCTGAGCGGGAGCCGCGAGCAGCGCACCGACTACCAGATCCACTGTGGGCCGGCGATGGGCGCCTTCAATCAATGGGTGCGAGGCACGCCGCTCGCCTCGTGGCGCGCCCGGCATGTGGATGCCATCGCCGACAAGCTCATGGCGGCCACGGCGGAGTGGCTGGAGGAGCGCTTCCAGGTCATGCGCGGGGGAGCCTGAGCCGCGCTCCCCGAGGGGGGGCCCTCAGTGCAGCAGGGCGCCGAAATAGGTGTCCAGCCCCTCCGGCGCGCCCAGGGGGAAGCGCGTGGCGAGGTGGGCGTCGGGGCGGATCACCACGCAGCCCGCGCGCTTCACCCCGAGCGCCCGGTGGGCCTTCCCGTGGGCGTCCGTCCAGACCTTGCCGAGCCCTCCGCCATCGAACCCCGGCGCGACCTGTCCGTTGAAGACGAAGTGGGAGGTGAGCCATTCGCCGTGCTTGTCGCGGGCGTGGGTGGCCATGGCCCGCATCGCCGCCGTGTCGGGCCGCTCGCCGCCCAGGATGAGCAGCGTGTGGTGATCCGCGCGGAGCACCTCATAGAGCGGGGTGGCCGTGCCGGCGTCCAACAGCAGGTGTGGCGCGCGATCTCCGGGCCGCGCTCCACCGCGCTCGAAGGAGGCCCGGGAGGCGCGGGTGCCCCGTGGGTCGAGCGCTGGCTGCACCACGGGGCTGTGGCGGTAGTGCACGTCGAGCTGTGACGTGCCCAGGACGTTCCTCAGGTTCAGCGCGGGCAGGTTCAGCAGGTGCAGTTGCTTGCGCGCCAGGAAGCGCAGCAGGGGGTTCGCGCCAAAGACGAGCGTGGTGAGCCGGTCGTTCTGCGCGAACATCGTCACGGCGGCCGCGTGGCGCTCCGCATGGTAGCTGTCGAGCAGGGCGGTGCTGGCCTTGCCGCGAACCGCGAACCGCAGCTTCCAGGCCAGGTTGATGGCGTCCAGCACCCCGGTGTTGAGGCCCTGCGCGGCGATGGGCGTGTTCACGTGGGCCGCGTCACCCGCCACGAAGACCCGGCCCACCCGGTACTGGGAGACCAGCCGCTGGCTCGGGCGGTAGTGGGTGAGCCACAGCGGCGCTTCGAGTTGCCAATGGCCCAGGCCCAGGGGCGTCATGATGTCGCGGAACTCCTCCAGCGTGGGCACCTGTCCCGCGAGCGGTGAGCCCGGCGGACGCGCGGCGATGAGCCGGTAGTAGTCGTTGCCCAGGTTCAGCACCACGAAGGGGAAGCGGTCCAGGATGAAGCCGTGGCGCTCATCGCGGGCGAGCGACATGTTGGGGATGCGCACATCGGTCATGATCCAGTTGTCGTCATGACGCGCGCCGCTGAAGCCCAGGTCGAGCGCCGCGCGGACCCGGCTGTGCCCGCCATCGCAGCCCACCAGGAACGGCACGGTGATCTCCTCCGAGCCACCTCCCGTCCGCACCAGCCGCGCCGTCACCCCCCCAGCGTCCTGATGCAGGCCTTCCAGGGCGGTGGCGCGCTCCACGGTGATGCCCCGCTCGCCCAGCACCTGGACCAACACCCGCTCCGTCTGGCCCTGGTGCAGGTGCAGGTAGAAGGCGAAGGCGCTGTCCAGCCGGTCGTAGCGCAGCACCGTGACGCGCTCGCGGCCCACGTGCATGTTCATCACCCGGTTGATGACCCCGTCCTTCAGGAGCCGATCCGCGACGCCCAGCATCTGGAAGATCTCCAGGGTCCGGGGCTGGAGCGTCACCGCCTTGGACTCGCCGGAGAACGAGGGCTCCTTGTCGATGATGCGCACCCGGACGCCCTGCTGGTCGAGCGCCAGCGCGAGGCACAGCCCCACCGGACCCGCCCCGACGATCAACACCTCCGTCGGGTCGCTCATGGCGCCAGCACCGGGGCCCGCGACTTCGGCACGCCGGCCAGGAAGGAGACGCGCGCGCCCATGAAGCCCGTCAGCTGGCGCAGCTCCCAGTCGTAGCCCTCGTGTCCCTCGACCTGCTGGATGAGCGCCTCCCACTCCTTCAGGTGGTAGGCGCGCAGGTGCGAAACCACCCCGTCGAAGAGGAAGCACAGCGAGCCCAGGGGGGCCACGACGCCCAGCAGCACGCGGCGCAGGTTGAGGGGGCGGATGCCTCCCAGGCTCAACCAGGCGCTGATCAGCGGCGTCGCGGCGCAGAAGCGCAGGATGGACAGCAGGTCGCGCTGGACGGGCTCCAGGAACACGATGGGCTGCTGCTTGGCCACCGCGTCCGCCAGGATTCCCCGCACCGCCGGGGGCTGGAAGTGGTGCACGGCGTTGACGATGAGGCGAAGTCCCGACAGGTGGCCGGGAACGTCCAGCACGTCCACGGAGCTCTTGACGTGACTGACGTGGCCTCCGCTCTCGCGCTCGATTTCAGCGAATCGTTCCAGGGACGGGTACTTGTCCGAAAGCTGGATGTGGACGTCCTGCCTCCCCAGGTGCCTGGACAGGGCCAGCATCAGGCCGCCGTCTCCCGCGCACATCGCCTGGATGGACGTGAGGCCATGCCGCTCCATCACCCCCGCGAGCGCGTCGAAGCCGCCGTCGTACATCCGCAGCCGCACGGACATGTGGTGCAGGAACTCCATGATGGTCTTGCGCAGCGGGGAGGGCAGCCACGGCAGGTCGTTGAATTCGAAGAGGTGGGCGCGTTGCATGGAGCACCGTTCGCGTTGTGGGAGTCAGGGAGGGAAGGAAGGCGTTTGCGTCGAAAGGGCGGAGGCGATCCGCTGGAGCAGCCAGGCCTGGGCCTGGTTCGCGCGCAGGAAGAAATGATCGCCCGGCGTCACATGGCGGTGGAAGGCCCCCAGGGTGAGTGCGCGCCAGGACGAGGAGGCCTCGTCGGTGATGCGGTCATCGGAGGCGCCGTGCAGCACGGTGATGGGAAAGGCGAACGGGGGTTCGGGTTGGTACCGGTAGCCCTCCATCAACTTCAGGTCCGCGAGCATCATGGGGAGCAGTGCCCGCGCGAAGTCGGTGTCCCGGCCCGCCATCATCCGTCCCTCGGACGTGTTCATCGCGATGTCGAGCAGCGGCGCGAGCGGCTCGCGCGTCCCGGGGTCTGGCACCCCGTCGAAGCCGGCCTCGCGGAAGCGCCGCTGGAGGCCGTCCAGGAAGGGCCCGGGACAGAGGAAGGGCGCGCTGGCGCCTCCCACGATGAGGTGTTCAGGCTGGGGCAGCCCTTGCGCGCGCAGCCGGCTCGCGACCAGGAACGCGATCAACGCGCCCAGGCTGTGTCCGTAGAAGGCGAAGGGCAGGTCCAACTGGGGCCGCAGCGCGGCCTCGAGCTGGGGCAGCAGCGCCTCCAGGCGGTGCAGGGGCGACTCGTGGATGCGGGATTCACGTCCCGGCAGTTGCACCGGCCACACCTCGATGTGTTCGGGCAGCCGCGCCCAGTCCAGGTAGAGCGAGGCGCCGCCGCCGCCGTAGGGGAAGCAGAACAGGCGCATGCGGGGCCGGGGTCGGCGCACCACGTGGGCGAACCAGTCACCGGGCTCCGCGCCCGCTGTCCCGGGGAGGGGGGCCGGAGCGCCCTGCGCTGGCGCGAGGTCGTGCAGCAGGGCGCGGGTGAGGCTGTCGATGCTCGGGCCTTCGAGCAGCACCTCCGCGGGGACCCGCAGCGACAGGGTCTCCTCGATGTCCCGCCGCAAGGACAGTCCGGTGATTGAATCGAGTCCCAGGTCGCGCAGTGGCACCTGGAGCCCCAGGGCGTCCTGCTCCAACTGGAGGTGATGCGCGGCGCGCGCGGACAGGAACGCCACGACCTTCGCGCGTCGGGCGTCCGGATCCATCCCGGCCAGGGGGCCCTGGAGGCGGGGGCGTTCGGCCGGGGCGTCCTCGTGGAGGGCCTTTTCGAGTGCCTCCACGTGCTCGGTGCTCAGCAGCCGCAGCTGGTGCCCCCGGGCCTCGGCGACCAGGCGGTTCGCGCTGTCCAGGAGCCGGAAGTGGCCGGTGATGCGCCCGTTCGCGTCGGGAGGTCCGGGGAAGGTGATGTGGCACCAGAGCGTTTCATCCGCCGGGGCGTGGTGGAGCTGGAACGACTCCCAGCCCACCACCATGAAGCGCATGCGCTCCGCGAGGTGGGCGGCCCCCGCCACGGCGAAGAGCTGCGCGCACGCGTCGAGGATGCCCGGGTGGAAGCCCAGCGCGTGTGAGGACTGCTCCGTGCGGTGCCGCGGCCGGAACCGGGCCAGGGCTTCTCCGTCGCGGAAGCGCACCTCTTCCACCCACTTCACGCTCTCGCCCAGGTCGAAGGACAGCTCGGCGAGCCGTCGGTAGAAGGTGGCGCCGTCCCAGCGCGTGCCTCCTTCCAGGAGGGGTGGGGCGGCCGGAGTCTCCGGGGTCTGCACCGCGCGCTCCAGCACCGCCTGGACGTGGAGGGTCCAGGTGCCGCGTGGATCCGCGCGGCCATGGAGCAGGAGCTTCGAGCGGTCCCCCTCCAGGGGTTCGACCCCGAGGCGCAGTTCGCGCTCCTCGTCGGGCGCCACGTGCAGCGCGACCAGGTAGCGCACGTCCCGCAGCGCGAACGAGGTGAAGCCCAGGTGTTGACGGATGGCCCGGGTCAGCAGCTCCTGCCAGTGGCCGACGTGGGCGATGCCGTGGTTGTCGGCCAGCTCCGGCAGGCGCGCGTGGCTGAGCTGGTAGGCGAACTCGCGGTCGCGGCGGGGCGAGTGCAGCGGCGTGCCGTCGAACACGTGGCCCTGGACGCTCTTCGTCCCGCCGGGGCGGGCCTCCACGGGGGGCGTTGGCAGCCAGTAGGGCTTGCGCTGGAACGGGTAGGTCGGCGGCGGGCGTTCCGGACGGGGCATCCCTTCGGTGAAGGGGCGTCGCGCCGGGGCGAGCCCCCGGGTGTGGAGCTGCGCCACGCACTCCAGCAGCGTCCGCCAGGGCGCGTCCTCCGAGGTGGCCGGCAGCCAGGGACGCCCCGTGTCGCCCAACGCCACGATGATCCGGCGCTCGGGGGAGGCCAGCCCCGCGAGGGCCGCGTCCCAATCCCCTGTCGCGATGCTGGGCTCCGCCCACGTGTCGGCGTGCGTCGCCTCGCGGGCGTCGATGAGCGCGTCGGTCCTGGTGATCAGCAGCCGGAGGCGGGGCGCGGCCAGTTGCTCCGGCTCCAGGGTGAAGGCGCCATGGAGACCCAGGTCGCGCAGCAGGCAGCGCAGCGCGTCCCGGAGCATCAGCACGCCCGCCTCGCAGGCCGCGACATGGAGGCCCAGGCCGTCAGCCAGCAGCGCATCGGGTTGGTAACCCCAGTGCCCCAGCAGCTTGAGCAGGGCATACCGGGCGCGGAAGGTGGTGAGCTCCCGCGCCTCCATCACGCGGGGGGCTCCGCCCGACAGCTCCGCGGCCACGGTGCCACACGCGTCGAAGGCCGCCGCGAAGACGGGCTCCACCGGGTAGAGCGCCGCCACGGTGGCGCGGAGGTCTCCCGCGTGGGGAATGGCGAACGCGAGTCGGGGGATGGCGGCCTGCTCGACGACGCCGCGCAAGAGGCCGTCGACCCGCGCTCCTTCCGCGAGCGCCAGGAGTCCGGCGCGAAGCTCCTCGCCATTGGAGGCCACGACCGCGGCGCGGTGTTCCAGGTGGCCGCGTGCGGACACAGCGGCGGCGCAGGTCGCGCCCAGCAGGTGCTCCGGCTCCCGGGACAGGTGCTCCCCCCAGGAGCGGGCCAGGGCGCGCAGCGCGGTGTCATCCCGCGCCGAGAGCGGGAGCAGGTGCATGGGCCGCTGGCGTGAATCGGGAGGAGGGGGCGAGGCGGGGGGCTCGCCCACGATGACGTGGACGTTGGTGCCGGAGAAACCGAACGCGCTCACGCCAGCCGTTCGCCCCTCCGCGTCCCATTGCAGCGTGTCCCAGGGGAGCCGGGCGCGCATGCGCTCCAGGCGGATGTGGGGGTTGAGCTGGCGAAGGTGGGGCTGTTTCGGAATGGCCCGGTGCTGGAGACAGAGCACGGTCTTGATGAGGCCCGCGATGCCGGCGGCGGCTTCCAGGTGTCCCAGGTTGGCCTTGAGCGCGCCGACGGTGAACGCGTCCACGGACGCCGGGCGCTGCCCGTACACGGCACCCAGGGCCTGCATCTCGATGGGGTCTCCCAGCGAAGTGCCCGTGCCGTGGGCCTCCACGTAGGAGATGCGCTGGGGCTCCAGCCCCGCCGACTCCAGCGCCTTGCGCAGGAGCGCCTGCTGGGCGAGCCCGTTGGGAACGGTCAGGCCGCTGCTGGCACCATCATGGTTGGCCGCCGAGCCCAGCAGCACGGCCAGCACGGGATCTCCGTCCCGCCGGGCGTCGGCCAGCCGCTTGAGCACGATCATCCCGCCGCCCTCGGCGCGGCCGTAGCCGTCCGCGGAGGCGTCGAAGGTCTTGCAGCGGCCATCCGGTGCCAGGGCGCGCAGCCGGCACAGCGAGACGAACGTGTACGGCGACAACATGAGGTTGACGCCGCCGGCCAGGGCCACGGTGGACTCGCCCCGAAGGAGGCTGGCGCACGCCAGGTGGACGGCCATCAGCGACGACGAGCACGCGGTGTCCACGGTGAGGGCGGGCCCCTGGAGTCCCAGTCGATGGGCGATCCTCCCCGAGGCGATGTTGGCCGCCAGGCCCGTGGCGGTATAGGCGTTGAACTGCCCCGCGGCGCGAGGGAGCAGTGCGTACTCGGCGCTCCCCATGCCCACGAAGACGCCCACGGGGCTGCCCGCGAGGCTGTCGGGCGCGAGGCCCGCCCGCTCCAGGGCTTCCCAGGACACCTCCAACAGCAGTCGCTGCTGGGGATCCATGTCCGCGGCTTCGCGCGGGGAGATGCCGAAGAGCCGCGCATCGAAGTCCTCGGGGGGTTCGCGCAGGAACCCCGCCTGCCGCACGTAGATGCTGCCCGCGGTGTCGGGATCCGCGTGGAAGAAGGCCTCGGTGTCCCAGCGTCGCGCGGGCACGTCGACGATGGCGTCGCCTCCCTCCAAGAGAAACCGCCACAGCGCTTCGGGACTGTCGCACCCACCGGGAAACCGGCACGCCATCCCGATGATGGCGATGGGCTCGTGCCCTCCGGTCGGGGCCGGCGCGGGGCGGGGCGCCGACACCGGCGCGGGCGCGTGAAGGGGGACCTCCGCCGCCGGGGCGGGCTCCCGCGCGACAGCGCCGTCCCGGATGCCGAACCGCTGGACGATGGTGTCGCGGGCCCCGTGGAACACCACGCGCTGGCAGCCCTCCTGGGCCAGCGCCTCCTCGAACACCGACAGCCCGAGCGCGGTGGGCAGCGGCGTCAGACCGCCACGGCGCTCCATGAAGCGCAACGTCCGCGCGTCCACGCGCATGCCGCCCTCGGCCCACAAGGGCCAGTTGAACGACACCGTGCGCCCGTGCCGTTCACCCCGGGCCCGCCGCGCCTCGCGCTCCACGGCGAAGGCATCGAGGAAGGCGTTGGCGAAGGCGTAGTCGCTCTGGCCCACGTTCCCGGTGATGGCGGCCGTCGAGGAGAAGAGGGCGAAGAAGTCCAGGGGCAGGTGGCGGCTGGCCTCATCGAGGTGGAGCGTGCCGTGCACCTTGGGGCCGAGCACCGCGGCCCACTGCTCCTTCTCCTTGGCCGTCACCAGCGCGTCGCGCGTCACTCCCGCCGCGTGGATGATGCCGTGCACCGTCCCCAATCGCTCGCAGGCCTCGCGGACCCCGCGCGCGGCGGAGTCCCGGTCGCTGACGTCCGCTCGAACGTAGAACACCTCCGCGCCCGTCGCGCGCAGCGCCTCCAGCCGCAGGCGCCGGGCCTCGTCGAGCTCCCCTCGGCCCGTGAGCGCGATCCGCGCCTGGACCGTGCGCACCAGGTGCTCGGCCAGGAGCAGTCCCAGGCCGCCCGCCCCTCCGGTGATGAGGTAGGCCCCGCCGTGTCTCAGCGGTGACGGCCGCGGCGTCGCGGGGGGCAGCTCCACCAGCTCCCGCACCTGCCGCCGGTCCGCGATGTACCGGGCTTCGACGTCGTCTTGCGCGCTGTTGGCCAGGGCCAGGCGCGCCACCTCGGAGGGCGTGCGTGCCTCCGGGCCCAGCGCCAGGGTCTGGAAGCCAAGCCGTGGCGCCTCCAGGCCGAGCGCCCGACAGAATCCGCCCAGCGCGGCATCCGCGGGCGGCCGTACTGCGTCCTCCGTGGGGTGCAGATAGCCCAGGCGCATCACCGCGTCGGACGTGTGCGCGAGCATTCCCTGCGCGAGGCCCAGCAGGTGCTCGAAGCCGAGGGTGGGCTTCTTCCCGGAGTCCTCGTCGAGCGCGCCGAGGTGGAAGACGTGGCTGGGTTGGACGCCCCTCGCGTTCAGCGAGGCGAGCACTTGTCGCACCTGCCGCGCGTCCGCGGGATCGAACTCGGGGCCCGCGTCGGTTTCGGCGAAGCGCTGACCCAGGCGCGCGCTCACCACCGGCACCTCGAGTCCTCGCGCGCGCAGGTGTTCGCGGAAGGCGTTGGCGTGGCGCTCGTCTCCACCCACGAGCACGACGCCGCGAGGCGCGCTCCCGGGGGACGCCGCGAAGGGCGCGTCACGCCATTGCTGCTGGGCGAGCACCACTTGCGCGGGAGCTTCGACGCGGAGCTCGGCCGGTGCTTCGGCCACGGTGGGGAGCCGTTCGAGGAGGAAGTCCGCCAGCGCTCGTGGGGTGGGGTGATCGAAGGCGAGCGTGGGGTAGAACTCAAGCCCGAGCTCGGTCTCCAGTTGTTCCACCAACTGCGTGGCCTGCACCGACTCCATCCCCAGGTCGAAGAAGCCTTCGTCCGGGGACGGCCGGGTGGACGGGGCGAAGGCCAGGACGCGGGCCACCACTTCGCCGATCAGGTGGAGCAGCAGGGTGTGCCGTTCGGCCTGGGGGGCCTGCCCCAGTTGCTCCCGCATCGACAGGTTGTGTCGTGGCTCGGGCCGGGCAGCGGCGGGAGGCGGACCCGCGGGCGGCGTCGTGGGGGATGACGGCCCCGACGATTCGATCCAATGGCGCTCCCCCGCGAAGGGATACGTGGGGAGCCGGAGCTTGCGCGGCGGCTGTTCCCCGTACAGGGCCCGCCAGGGCCAGTGCGTGCCCTGGATCCAGGCGCGCGCGAGGGAGGTGTGCTCGCCCCGTTCGACGAGCGCCAGCAGACCGGACCGCGAGGGCGCGGTCTCCGCCACCTGCGAGGACGTGAGGGTGGCCGTGAAGATCCCCTGCGCCTGGAGCGCCGCCGGGTCGGCTTCGTGCGCCAGGTAGGTGCGCAACCTGTCGCGGGTGGTTACCAGGTCCTGTGCCACGAAGGCGAGCCGGGCGGACATCGCCTCCCGTCCCTCTTGCAGCGTGAACGCCAGCGCCTCGAATTCGCCCGCGCCCCAGTCCGTTCGGGTCTCCAGGACGTCGAGCAGCCGCCGCGCCTGGACGCGCAACCGTTCGGGCGTGCGAGCGGACAGCACGATGACGCCGGGCCGCATGGAGGGGGGACTGCTCCGGGGCGGAGGCGCATCCCAGGATTCGACGATGAGGTGCACGTTGACGCCGCCCGCGCCGAAGCTGCTGATGCCTGCGCGCAGCGGCTCTCCGGGCCGCGCGTTCCACGGTGTGGCTTCGCGCTGGACCTGGAAGGGAGTGCTCGCGAAGTCGATGTGCGGGTTGAGCCGTCCGCCATGGATGAGGGTGGGGGCCAGTCGCCGGTGCCGCATCTGTAGGAGGACCTTGTGGAGCTGGGCGATGCCCGCCGCGGACTCCAGGTGCCCGATGCTCGCCTTGACCGAGCCGATGGCGCAGAAGCCCCGGTCCTGCGTGTGGCCTCGGAACGCGTCCGTCAGGCCGGTGACCTCGATGGGGTCTCCCAGACTGGTGCCCGTCCCATGCGCCTCCACGTAACCGAGCGTCCGGGCATCCACCCCGGCGCGGCGCAGCGCGGTGGAGATGACCTCGGTCTGGGCCACGGGGTTGGGCACCGTGTAGCCATGGGTCTTCCCGTCGTGGTTGTGCGCGCTGCCCTTGATGACCGCGTGGATGGTGTCCCCATCGCGCAGGGCCAGGGCCAGGGGCTTGAGGAGCACGGCGCCCACGCCCTCCCCGGGGACGTACCCGTCGCCGCCCTCGGCGAAGCTGCGGCAGCGGCCATCGCTGGAGGCGAAGCGGTTGGCGCAGAGCATCACGTACTTGCTCGGGTGCAGCGACAGGTTCACGCCGCCCGCGATCGCCACCTCGCACGCGCCGGAGCGCAGGCTCTCACAGGCGAGGTGGATGGCGTTGAGCGACGAGGAGCAGGCGGTGTCCAGCGTGAGGCTGGGACCGCTCAGGTTGAGCGCGTACGACACCCGGTTGGCGATGGAGAACGACTGGGTGTTGAACGGGATGCGGTGGCCCCGCGCCCATTCCTGGGCGCCGAAGAGGGCGTACTCGTTGTAGGTGACGCCGACGAACACGCCCACCGGCGCGCGTTGATCTCCCGCGTCCGCCCTGGCCAGTCCCGCGCGGGTGTAGCCCGCGTCCTCCACGCACGACCATGCGGTCTCCAGGAACAGGCGCTCCTGGGGGTCCATGTAGCGGGCGACCAGCGGGGAGATCTGGAAGAAGGCCGCGTCGAAGCGGTCCACCCGGTCCAGGAAGCCGCCCCACTTCGCATAGATGGAACCCGGCTCGCGGCGCGTGGCGTCGAACAGGGGGCGGTAGTCCCAACGCTCCGAGGGAATCTCCTCGATGCAGTCCCGACCCGCTTCGAGGTTGCGCCAGAAGTGCTCCAGGTCCTCCGCCTGGGGATAGCGGCCACTCATCCCGATGACGGCGATGTCCCCTCGCACGGGCTCCGGCGCCTTCGCCGGGGAGGGGAGGGCGCCCTGACGCGCGAGCCGCTGGACCTGCTCGCCGTGCGCCTCGCTCAGGTACGCCGCCAGGTCCGCGAGGTTCTTGTATTTGAAGAACAGGGTGATCGGGAGCTTGCCGAAGGACGCTTCGAGCTTCTGGTGGAGCTCGGCGATGAGGATGGAGTTCATCCCGTAGCTCTCGAAGTCGGCCTGGGGCTGGAGGGCCGCGGGATTCAACCGTGCGGTCGTCGCCAGCGCCTGGGTGAGGAAGTGGAGCGTGTCGCGCCAGGGCGCGGTCGCCTCCAACGCCCCGGCGTCGCTCGGTGGTGGTTGCCGTTCCGGGACTTCGACCGGAGCCACGGGCGCTGGAGCCGTGCCCATCACGAACAGCCGCTCCACCGGACCGGACAGCAGCCAGTGTCGGGTCCGTGCGAAGGGGGAGCCCGGAAGGGACACGCGCCGCCGCGCGAGCGGGTGGAGCCGGGACAGGTCCTGGAGGGCCCCGCTTACCCAGAGCCGGGCGAGTCGCTCCAGCTCTCCTCCGGTGATGAGTGCGTCCAGGAAGGCGGCTCCGGCCGCGCCGCCCAGGAGCGACTCATGCAGCGCGGACTGCTCCGCGCTGCCCGTGTACACGTGCTCGGCGGCGCCGCGTCCGAGCCAGCCGTCGAGCCGCGCGGTGAGTTCGTCGAGATCCCGCGCCACGATGGCCAGTCGCTCGGCCTGGACCTCGCGTCCCACGGTGAGGGTGTAGGCCAGATCCTCCAGGTGGGGTGCGTGCGTGCCGCGCAGGGCCTCGCGAAGTTGCTCGGCGGAGCGCCGCAGCAGGTCGGGGTCGCGGGCGGAGAGCACCACCAACTGGGGCTGGGACGGGGCGCCGACAGGCCGGGGCTCCGCGCGGTATTCCTCCAGGACGACGTGCGCGTTGGTGCCACCGAAGCCGAAGGAACTCACGCCCGCGCGCCGGGGCCCTTCCTGGCCCCCACCGTCGAGCGGGGCGGGCCAGGGCCGGGTGTGCGCGTTGACGTAGAACGGGCCTCCCTCCAGCCGCAGCTGGGGATTGGGCGTCTGGAAGTGGAGGCTGGCGGGGAGGGTGCGGTGGCGCAGCGAGAGCACCACCTTGAGGATCCCCGCGATGCCCGCGGCCGTCTCCAGGTGCCCGATGTTGGTCTTGACCGAGCCGAGCGCGCAGTGGGGCTGGGGAGGAAGGGGGCGGTCCCAGCGCGGGGAGAGGCGCTCGAAGGCCGTGCGCAGGCCCATGACCTCGATGGGGTCTCCCAGGGACGTGCCCGTGCCGTGCGCTTCGATGTAGCCCACGGTCGCCGGATCCACCTGGGCGTCCTCGTAGGCCGCGACCAGCAGGTCCGCCTGGGACCTGGGGTTGGGGGCCGTCAGCGCCTGCGCCCGGCCGCCGTGGTTGATGGCCGTGCCGCGGATGACCGCGTGAATGGTGTCCCCGTCGGCCTCCGCGCGCGACAGCGGCTTGAGCAGCAGGGCACCCAGGCCCTCACCCCGGACGTAGCCATTGGCCGAGGCGTCGAACGTCTTGCAGCGCCCGTCCTCGCTCAGCATGCCCGCGCGGCTGAAGCCGAAGTACAGCTGCGGGCTGAGCAGCAGGTTGACGCCGCCCACGAGCGCCAGCGTGCACTGCCCCGAACGCAGGGCCTGCACCGCGTGGTGGATGGCGACCAGGGAGCTGGAGCACGCGGTCTCCACCGGGAGACTGGGCCCGTGCAGGTCGAGCAGGAAGGAGAGCCGGTTGGGCAGCACGGAGTGCGCCTTGCCCGTGGCGGTGTGCGCGTCCGCGGCGACGCCGGAGTCCCTCAGGAGGTCGTGGTAGTCGGTCGTGCCGATCCCCACGAACACGCCGGTCTTGCTGCCCGCCAGGGAGGAAGGCCGGTAGCCAGCGTCCTCCACGGTGTTCCACGCCAGTTGGAGGAACAGGCGGTGTTGCGGGTCCATCAGCGCCGCCTCGCGGGGCGTGATGCGGAAGAAGGCCGCGTCGAAGTGCTCCACCTCATCGATGAAGCTTCCCCACTTGATGTGGGTGCGGTTCGGCTCGGTCAGGGGATTGCCTGCGAGCGCGCGCCAGTCCCAGCGCGTCGGGGGGATCTCCTCGATGAGATCTCTCCCCTGCTCCAGGTTGCGCCAGAAGGTGCCCAGATCGGGCGAGTGCGCGAAGTGGCCGCCCATGCCGATGATCGCGATGGGCTCGGACGCGACGAGTCCGGCGTTCGGGGGAGTGGGGCGCGGAGTGGGCCGGCGCGCGGCCTGCTCCGGAATGGAAGGCACCGCAGCCGGAGCCGGAGCCGGGGACTCGTCGGGAAACCGGGTGCTCAGTGCCTCGTGATGCGTGGCGAGCAGATGTTCGACGAGGGCTCCCAGCCGATCGTGCTCGAAGAGCATCGCGGCCGTGAGGTCCACGTGGAGCTGGTCGCGCAGCCGGTTGGCCAGCTGGGTCATGGAGATGGAGTCGAAGCCGAAGTCGCGCAGGTCCGTGTCCGGATCCACGTCCGCGACGTCCATCTTGAGGATCGACGCCGCGGTCTCCACGACCCGGGTTCGCACCCGGTCGCGCAAGCGCCCGTGGGTGACCCCAGTGGGGCGCACGGGTTGCCCGGACGCGGCTCCGGGCGGGACGGGCGGGGCGGGCGGGACAGGCCGTGCGGCGGTGTGGGGCGGCGCCTCCGCGGCGAGCGTCTGGCAGAGCGCGCGCACGGAGGTGTGTTCCGCCAGGTGTCGCGCGCTCAGCGTCCGGCCCAGGCGCTCAGCCAGCCGGGTGCCGAGCACGGTCAACGTGGTGGGCTCGAAGCCGTGATCCTCCAGGCTCGCATCGGGATCCACGTCCGACGGTGCCACGCCAAGCACCGCGGCGATCGTCGACACGACCTCGTCCATGGCGGCGGGAGCGGCGGTCCTGGAAGGCGTCGGAGGCGGGGAGGCGGCGGGAGCCTGGAGGACCTGGAAGGCCTCATCGATGGCCGTGACGTCGCCCTCCACGACCGCCAGCACGGGCTCCGTGGAGTGCAGCGCCCGCACGAAGAAGTCGAGCCCCGCCTGCGTGCTCAACGGCTTCATCCCCAGCGTCCGCAGCAGGTGTTGCTCGACGTGCGCGTCCACGCGCATGCCGCCCTCCCGCCACAGAGGCCAGGCGATGGAGAGCGAGCGTCCGTGGCGCTGTCCCTGGAGGACCTGGGCCGAGCGCCTGCGCGCCAGCCGATCCAGGTAGCGGTTGGCGAAGGCGTAGTCGCACTGACCCACGTTGCCGATGATGCCGGCCAGGGATGAGAACAGGACGAAGAAGTCGAGTGGCAGGTGCCGCGTGGCGTGGTCGAGGTGGAGGGCGCCGTGGACCTTGGGGCGGAGGACCTCGGTCACGTCCTCGGGTCGCTTCTGCGCGACCATGGCATCGCGCAGCACTCCGGCCGAATGGATGACGCCGTGGAGCGTGCCGAAGCGGCCCACGGTCTGCTGCACGAGCGCTTCCACCTCGTCGCCGCGGGACACGTCCGCCCGCAGGTACACGGCCTGCGCTCCGTGCGCGGTGAGGGACTGGAGCTGCTCGCGCACGGCCGCGTCCTCCGGAGCACGTCCGACGAGGACGAGCCGCGCCTGGAAGCGTTGCGCCAGGAACCGGGCGAAGAGCAGACCCAGCCCGCCCCGTCCGCCCGTGATGAGATAGACGCCGCGCTCTCTCAAAAGCGGTGTGGTGTCGGACTCGGGCAGCACTCTTCGCTGCATGCGGAGTCGGGCGCGGCCCGTCGGGCCGAGGTGCACCTCGTCATCCGGGGCCGTGGGCCGGGCGAGCTCCTGGAGCAACAGGTCCGCCGCCGGGCGCGCGCTCCGCTCGTCGAGCCGCACCACGCGGTATCGCAAGGCGGCGTGCTCGTGGTTGATCGTCTTGCAGAACCCCGACAGCGCGGCGTGCGGGGAGGAGGTCTCGTCGCCGGACTCCAGACACAGCAACTGGAGTGGGGCCACCGGCCGGGCCTTGAGCCAGACCCGGGTGAAGCTGATCAGCGAATGAAGGCCCTGCTCGAGCGCTTCCTCCAGGGACTGTGGCTCCGCCCCGGCAAGGCGCTGCCCGGTCCACGCATGGATCGCGGCCGTGGGCACCCGGCCTTCCTGGCGCAGGGATTGGAGCAGCCGCTCAACGTCCTCGGGGCGTCCGGGTGCGAGCTCGTAGACGTCGTCGCCGAGCGAGCGGAAGCCCATCCCCGGCCGCGCGAGGATGACGGGCCCCTGGAGCCTGCCGCGAAGCGCGTCGCGCAGGAGGGTGTCCCGGTCGAAGAGCAGCAGGGCTCCGGTCGGCTCGCTGGAGGCGCGCTCCAGCGGTTCGGGCATCCAGGCCTCGCCCAGGACGCGGAGGCTCTCACGCGCCGGTCCGCGAACCTCGCGGATCGCGAAGTCTTCCAACCGCACGAGCAACGTCCCCGCTGAATCGAGGAGGCACAGCTCGAAGGTCTCCACGTCCTTGCGCCGCGCCTTGCGCGTGACGTGAACGAAACACTCGGGAGGCAGAGGCCGGTGCAGGTGCACTGCCCCCAGGGAGAACGGAAGCCAGGTCCGGTCCGAAGTGGAAGCACCCTCCTCGGGCTCCTGCGCCAGGAGCCCGATCACCGCCTGCAGGGCCCCGTCCAGCAGACCCGGGGGAAGCGTGACGTCACCCGGCGCGGGGTGGGGCCCGGGGAGGCGCAGCGCGGCGAGCGCCTCGTCCCGTCCGACGTGGAGCGAGAGAAGCGGGCGCAGGGATTCGCCGTACTCCAGTCCCCGCGCGGCCAGGAGGCGGTAGCAGGCCTCCGAGGACAGCAGGTGCGAGCACCTCGCCTGGACCTCACCGGGCACCTGGAGCGCCTCCGGCGGACGCGGAGCCTCGCCGCTCGACAACCGGCCCTGCGCATGGAGCGTCCCATCCGTACCGACGAGGCGGAACCCCAGGTGTTCGCCTTCCACCTGGAGCTCGAGGGAAACATCGAGGGTTGCGCGCTCGGGCGATGGCACCCCGGGGCTTGCCCAGGTGATGTCGCGCAGGGCGTGGACGGAGGTTGCCCCCGCCAGCCGGGCCGCGGCGAGGGCCATCTCCAGACACACCACGCCCGGAAGCACCGCCTGCCCGCGGACGCGGTGGTCGGCCAGGAGCGGCTCCGTCGCGGAGAAGGTCGTGCTGAAGCGCACGGTCGCGAGCGTGGAGGTGTTGCGTTCCAGCAGCGGGTGCGGTCGCGAGGAGGAACCCGTGGAAGTGGCGACCGGCTCCGTCCTGGGCAGCCAGTACGAGCGCCATGCGAAGGGATGGGTCGGCAGCGGGTGGCGCCGGGGTCTGCCCTCGGGATGGAGCGTGGCCCAATCAACGTCCTGTCCCTCCACCCAGCGTGCCGCGAGCTCTCGCAGTGCCGGGGCGTCCGTTCCGCGCGCGGACAGCGCTCCCGAGGGGGAGCCAGGACGCACCGTTGCCTGGAAGCAGTCTTCCGGAAGCGCGGGTCCCTCCAGGTAGCGCCGCAACTGGCCGCGCAGCACCTCCAGGTCCGAGGAGACGAACGCCAGCCGCGCCGCCATGGGCTCGCCGCGCATCTGTGATGAGTAGGCGATCCGGCCCAGGCTGGCCCGCGCCGCCGTATTGCCGGGGGCGGCTTGTCGGTCGAGCAGCCGCAGGAGCCGCTCGGCCTGGGGGCGAAGCCGGTCCTCCTTGGGCGCGGACAGGACCACCAGCCGTGGCCGCTCGGGCATGGGCGCGTCGGGCCGCGAGGGGACGTACTCCTCGAGGATGACGTGGGCATTGGCGCCGCCCGCGCCAAAGGAGCTCACGCCCGCACGCCGGGGCGCGGGCTGTCCCGCCAGGGTGGTCGGCTCCGGCCAGTCGCCCAGCGCCTGTTGGACCTGGAAGGGCGAGGCCGCGAAGTCGATGAAGGGGTTGAGGTGGCGCGCGTGCAGCGACGGGACGAGCTTGCGATGGCGCAACTGGAGCAGCACCTTGGAGATGCTGGCGATGCCCGCGGCGGCCTCCAGGTGACCGATGTTGGATTTCACCGAACCGATGGCGCACTTCCATCCCGGCGCCGTCCTGCCCAGGAAGGCCTTGCCCAGGCCGGAGATCTCAATGGGATCGCCCAGGCTCGTACCGGTCCCATGCGCCTCGATGTACCCGACCGTCCCGGGCTCCACGCCCGAGCGCTCCAGTGCCTCGGAGATGAGGGTGGCGTGGACGTCGGGGTCCGGGACGGTGTAGCCGTTGGAGCGGCCTCCGTGGTTGACCACGCTCGTGCGGATGACGCCGTGGATGAAGTCCCCGTCGGCCTCGGCGCGCGACAGGGGCTTGAGCAGGATGGCCCCCACACCCTCGCCCGGCACGTAGCCGCTGCCGCCCTCGCCAAACGCGCGGCACCGGCCGTCGCTGGCGAGCATGTGGTGCTCGCTCAGGAACACGTACTTGCTGGGGTGCAGCATGAGGTTGACGCCGCCGACCAACGCGTGGTCGCACTCGCCGCGCAGCAGGCTCTCCCGGGCCAGGTGCAGCGCGGTCAGCGACGAGGAGCACATCGTGTCCAGCGACAGGCTGGGGCCGCGGAAGTCGAAGAAGTAGGAGACCCGGTTCGCGATGGAAGAGGCGAAGGAGGAGGGCGCGACGGGGTGCCCCTTGAGGGTCTCCTCCAGTCCCAGCAGCGCGTACTGCCCCCACATGACGCCCACGAACACGCCCACGCGCTGGCCGCGAAGGGTCCGGCCCCCCTGGCCTGCGTCCTCCAGGACCTGCCACGCCGTCTCCAGGAACAACCGCTCCTGGGGATCCATGAGCTCGGCCTCCCGGGGCGACAGGTTGAACAGGCGTGCGTCGAACTGGTCGATGCCCTGGAGGAACCCGCCCCACTTTCCCTGCGTGGTGCCCGGGCGGCTGGCGGTGGGATCGAACCAGCGCTCGTGATTCCAGCGCTCCTTGGGGACTTCGGTGATGCAGTCCCGTCCGGCCTGGAGGTTGTCCCAGAACGCGTCCAGGTCTCCGGCCTGGGGATAGCGGCCCGCGAGCCCGACGATGGCGATGGGCTCGTCCAGGTGTGTCCGCGGCGCAGGAGGGGTGGCGCGCGAGGGGGAGGGCTCCGGCGGGCTTCGTGGAGGGGGCTGTCGGCTTCCGAGTCCCGACACGCCCTCCGCATGGTGCCGTGAGAGGTAGTCCGCCAGCTCTCGCAGGGTGCTGTGCTCGAACAGGAGCGTCGGGTAGAGCTTGCGCTCCAGGTCCTGCTCCAGCCGTCGCACGACGCGCAGCAGGTGGGTTGAATCAAGTCCCTGCGAGTAGAAGTTCTCCGCGTCGTCGAGCGACTCGGGAGCCACCGACAATTCGGAGGCAAGCAGGTCGCGCAGGTAGTCCAGGACGAAGGAGGCGCTCGCGCCTCGCGAGGGCGCGGCGGGGACGGCGCGGGGTTGCGTGGCGCGCGCTTCGCCTTCCGAGCGTCGCAGGCGGGAGATGAGGGCTTCGGAGCGGATGCGCTTGGTGGACAGCTTGTGAAGGGACGCGAGGCGGTGTCCCTCCGGCGAATAGAAATCGATATCGCTGTGGAAGAGGTCGCCCGCGACCAGGCCGGTGCTGGCTTCGCGCACATGGACGAACACGCGTTCGCCCAGGGAGCGCGCGGCGCGGAAGGACTCGATGTGGATGGGGATGAACGGCTGCAGGGCCAGCTCCGGCCGCTGCTGCATGAAGAGGAATGGGAGGAGGGTGGAGCTGTCCAGGAGGACGGGATGGAGGAGGAAGTCCTCCAGGTGTTCCCGGGCCGGCTTGCTCAGATGGAGCGCCGCCAGCACGCCTCCCTCGTGGAAGTAGAGCCGACCCTGGCCCTTCATGAACTCCAGGTGTTCGATGGCGGCGTCGCGCGCATACACATAGGCGTCGTCCACGTCCGCCGTGCGCGTGGCTTGTTTCATCAGGGCGTCCACGTCGAGCCGGCCTTCGAGCGGCTCCCGGGGGAACTGGACCTCGCAGCGGAAGTTCTCGGCGAACTCCGGCGCGGACGCGTCTTCCTCCCCGGAGGAGGGCAGGGGGCTGCTCTCCGCCGTCACACGCCAGTGACGGCCCTTGGCGTCCTGGGGCCTGAAACGCAGGCGCACGCGTCGGTCGAAATCCTCCGTGGTGGCGATGGGTTCGCTGAACAGCACGTCGCGCAGCTCCACCGTCGCCGTGTCGAATCCCTGGGCCTTCAGGGCTCGGAGCACGAGATCCAGGAAGACGACTCCCGGAAGGATGCGAACGCCGTGGACCCGATGATCCCGGACGAGCGGATCGTCATGGCTGATCGTGGTGCTACACTCGAACTCATGAATCAAATCGGGCACGGGCGGTATCCTGGAGGATCCGCAGCCTAGACCATCACCCGTACTCCGAGAGCGAGCAGGCTTGAAAATGTGCGAAGCGGAGGCCGGGCCCGGGCCGTTGAGCCCTTTTATTCATCCGTGACTTCGACCTCCGCGATGAGTCCGGCCGGATCGAAGGTGACGGTCCAACGCTGTGTCAAATCATTGCCATACACGGCGCGATAGGTTCGCGTCTTGTGGTCCGTTGACTCGCTCAGCAGGACCAGACGGCCAAGGGGAGGCAATCCACCGAGGCGGCCGGCCATCCATTCGTTCATCTCCGCGAGGTCTTCCCTGGCGGGAGAGGTGAAGTGGCTCGCCTCGGCCGTTCCCTTGGCCAGCGTCGCCAGGACCGGCTTCAGCGACGCGGTTCGAGCGGGATTCGAGTCGGTGATGCCGGTCTCGTTCAGGAAGAGAGGCGGCGGCAGGTAGAAGTTCGCCACGCCGTGAGCCAGGTTCGGTGACAGCTTCCGCTGGTTCGTCAGCACGATCACGGCCAGCTTGTCGTCCGGGAAGTAGACGGTGTCTGACAGCGCGGGACCACCACTGTGGCCGACGTTGGCACGGCCCCGATAGCGGCCCACGGTCCATCCGACAGCGAAGCTCCCAGCCGCACCATCGTTGAGCGGGGCTGGAGTCCACATGGCGGCGCGCAGCTCGGCGTTCAACAGCTTGCCGGTCATCAGCGCGCTCATGAACCTGGACATGTCCGTGATGCTGGAGAAGAGGCCGCCGGCCGCCAGGGTGTAATGCGGATACACGAACCAATACTGCTGCTGGTGGTCGCCCTGCCACTGGTAGGTGGACACGCGTCCCGGCACCACGTCGCTGGTCAGGACGATGTGTTCCGCGTCGTTGGCGGCATTGTCGAAACGGGTGTTCGACATGCCCAGCGGTGTGGTGATGCGGTCCCGGAGAAGCTGTCGGTAGGGGGCGCCACCAACCTTCTCCAGCAGGTGGGTCAGGATCGTGAAGTCGTCGGACCCATAGGCCGCTTTTTCACCGGGTGCGGACGCAAGGGGACGCTTCTTCGCTTCCTCGACGGCTGACGCCACGCTGGCGATCTCGGCGTTCGGTGGCCCCGGCTTCAATCCAGACGTATGGCTGGCGAGCTGGCGCACCGTGATCTTGCTCCAGGATGCAGGACTGTCCGGGATGTATTGGGAGATGGGATCGTCGAGGCGGATCTTCCCCTGTCCCACCAGGTCCATCAGCAGCACCGCGGTGAACATCTTGGTGCCCGACGCAATCTGGAACGCGGAGCGGGTCGTCGCCGGGGCGCTCCATTCCAGGTTCGCCGTGCCGTAGGCCTGCTGCTTGATGACCTTGCCGTCACGGATCACCGCGACCGCCGCGCCGGGGATGTGATTGCGAGCCATCTCCGCCCGCAGGAAGGCATCCACCTTATCCGGTGCGGAGAAGGCCAGCGGCCCCCAACCCAGCAGCAGCACCAGCGTCCATCGTTGGATCGTCATGTGCGTCCATACTGCTTGGAATCCTGGGGCCCCAGAAGGGCTTCGCGCTCGATCCGGGTTTCACCCCGAGGCTTCGATGCGCGGGCCTCCTCCAGGTGACAGCGCTGAAGGAGCAAGGGGTCCAGCCGCGCCAGCGTCCGCGCCCATGACGGACACCTCATGCGTGCCCCCCCCCACGGAAGGGGTCGCATGGGAGGTCACGTCCTTGAGGGACATGGCCCCCCGGGTGACGGCCAGCAGCGCGGGCGCGCGCTGGGCGACGAGGAACAGCGGGTCGATGCTGCGCAGGGGCCGCTCCGGCGCCTCGCGGTACAGGTGCCGCGTCAGCAGGTGCAGCTCCGTGCACCCCGCGATGAAGCCGTCCGCGCGGTACCCGTCGGCCCCCAGCCACTGCTCGCACAGGGCCCGCACCTCGCCCGCGTCCCCGTGCTGCTTCATCCGGTAGATGACCTCGTGCAGCCGCGCCTGGTCCTCGTCCCGCAGCCACACCACGTGGGCCTCCACCTCGCGCCAGCGCGGATGGCGCTGGAACACCCCCGCGCTGCGCGTGCCCAGCGTGCTCAGCATCAGCCACCGGCCCCCGGAGGCCGCCAGCTGCTCCACCGTCAGGTCCACCAGCGACACCACCCGCGAGCGCAGGTGCGCCGGCACGTGGTCCAGGAAGTGGTGCATGGTGACGCACGCGATGACGAAGCGCTGCGCGCCGAACTCCCGCAGCCGCTCCAGCGCGTCCACCAGCCACTCGCCCACCTCCGCCTCGTTCCCACTGAGGATGGCCTCGGTCCGGTCCGGCACGCGCGGGTCCGACAACAGGACACAGCGCAGGGCGGCCTGCTCGCGCGCGAAGCCGTGGACCTCATAGAGGGTCTTCACGAACTCCGCCGACGCCAGCGGCCCCAGCCCACCCACCACCCCCAGCAGGGCCCGCCAGGTCCCAGCCTCCGGAACACCTGAAACGAGATTCGCGCGGTTGACGCTCATGGGAGACTCCTCGCTTCTGTCCGTGTTAGCAGATTTTACAATATAAACTGGAAAAATTGTTTACGGTCTGTGGATGTTCACGATTGTCATCGCCCCCCTTCCCGTGCCGGGGCACGTCAACCCGAGCCTGCGGTTGGCGCGGTCGCTGCAACGTGCGGGGCACCGGGTGGTGTACCTGGGCATCCCGGAGATCGAGGACGAGGTGCGCGCGGAGGGCTTCGACTTCCGGGCGGTGTTCGGGGACGTGCTTCCCAAGGGCCGGGTGGCCGAGCTGCGCGGGGCGGCGTCGCGGCTGAAGGGCCTGAGCCTGCTTGGGTTCTTACGAACCCAGGTGCTGGCCCTCAACCAGGTGCTGCGGCGGCTGGAGGCGGGGGAGCTGGACGGCGTGCTGCGCGAGGTGGGCGCGGAGCTGCTCGTGTGCGATGAGAAGCTGCGCCACCTGGCGGTGCTGGGGCACGGGCTCAAGCTGCCCGTCCTCCAGATGAACGTGACGGTGCCGCCGGAGTTCATCCCGCTGCCGGCCGGGGCGAAGCGCGGGCCCGGGCGCGGGGCGGCCATTCCCTTCGAGGGCCTGCTGGTGGCGCTGGGGCTCTTGCCGCGCCTGCGCGCGTCGCTGGAGGTGCTGGCGAAGAAGCACGGCTACCCGCTGCGCCGGGAGCGTGGGCAGCTGGCGCTGGAGCGGGCGCTGTCGCCGGAGCTGTTGTTGTGCCCGCGCGAGTTCGTCGAGGCGCGTGTGAAGGGCGCGCCGGGCGAGTACTGCTTCACCGAGCCGTGCATCGACCTGGAGCGCCAGGAGGCGGACTTCCCCTGGGAGCAGTTGGAGGACGGGCGTCCGTTGGTGTCCTTCGCGCTGGGGACGCTGGCGGGCAACTCGCCACACCACCGGCGCCTGCTCCAGGCCGCGTTCGACGCGGCGGCCCTGCGGCCGGACTGGCGATTCGTCATCGCGGTGGGGTCCACCTTCGACCCCGCGTCCTTCCCGGCGCGGGACAATGTGGTGGCGGTGCGCATCGCTCCGCAGCTGGGGCTCTTGCGCCGCGCGGCGGTGATGGTGAACCACGCGGGCACCAACAGCGTGAAGGAGTGCATCGCGTTCGGGGTGCCCATGGTCGCCATCCCGTTGCAGTTCGACCAGCCGGACATCGGGCGGCTGGTGGAGATGCACGGGGTGGGGCGCGTGCTGGCTCCCCGTGAGGTCACCGCCGAGCGCCTGGTGGCCGCGCTCGACGACGTGCTGGGCACGCAGTCCTACCGCGACGCGTGCATGAAGCTGCGGGAGCACTTCCGGCGGGCGGAGGCCGGTCCGGGCGCGGCGGGCGCCATCGAGGACTTCCTCGCCCGACGCGCCTCACGGCTGCCCGGCGATGCGCATGTCCATGC
The DNA here is from genome assembly GCF_026626765.1 of Corallococcus sp. bb12-1. Classification (NCBI taxonomy): domain Bacteria; kingdom Pseudomonadati; phylum Myxococcota; class Myxococcia; order Myxococcales; family Myxococcaceae; genus Corallococcus; species Corallococcus sp. bb12-1. The sequence goes on from NZ_JAPNJZ010000037.1 coordinate 185,126, forward strand.
CACCGGGTAACTGATGCATCGCTGTTGTCTTTCGTCGGGACTTCTTTCGTCCCGGCAGGCCCTGGGTCTTCCTGTTCTCGCGAGGTCGCATGTCTTCCCCCACCACGACGAATGTCCGGGCCGCCACCTCCCCGCCGCCCGCCGGGCATGACGCCGAAGCGCTCCAGGCGCTGGACGCGGTGCTCGCGCAGGAGCCGGAAGGGGCCTACGGGCTCCTGGACGACGCGACCCGCGAGCGCTACCGCGAGGCCTGCCGGGAGCTGGCGGCGGGTTCGGGCAAGACGCTGGTGGAGGTGGCGCGCGAGGCCGTGCGGCTCAGCGCGGAGCAGCCCGCCGGGGACGGACGCGCCCGGCACGTGGGCACGCACCTGCTGGCGGAGGGACGCCCGGTGCTGGAGGCCCGCCTGGGCTGCCGCGTCTCCGCCTGGACGCGCTTGTCCCGCGCGGTGCGCTCGCACTCGGAGACGCTCTATGTCCTCACCCCGGTCGTCGTGTTGCCGCTGGTGCTCCTCTTGGGGGATCGGGTGCTCGCGGGGTACGGCATCGACCTTGGGCGGCGGCTGGGCCTGGAGGCGGTGGTCGCGCTGGCGCTGCTGGTCTTCCTCCAGGACCGGATGACCGAGGTGCTGTCCCTGCTGGTGGGGCCGCTGCGGTCGCTGCCCCGGTTGGATCCGCGTCGCGTGTTCACCCCCGAGACGCGCACCATGGTCGTCACTCCGGTGCTCATCGGTGGCGCCGAGCAGGTGGATGAGCAGCTGCGGATGCTGGAGATCAACGCCCTGGGCAACCTGGAGCCGGAGGTCTTCTTCGCGCTGTTGACGGACTTCCGGGACGCGGATCAGCAGCACCTGCCCGGAGAAGAAGCGCTGGTGCGCAGGCTGGAGGAGGGCATCCAGGCCTTGAACGCGCGGCACGCGGCGGGCGGCCCTCCGCGCTTCTTCTGCCTGCACCGGGAGCGGCGGTGGAACCCGGTCGCGCGCCTGTGGATGGGCTGGGAGCGCAAGCGGGGCAAGCTGGAGGAGTTCAACCGACTGGTGCGAGGGGCGACGGACACCAGCTACGTGAGCGCGGTGCCGGAGGTGGTGCGCACGGTGCGCTACGTCATCACGCTGGACGCGGACACGCACCTGCTGCCCGGAGGCGCGGGCGTGCTGATGGGCACGCTGCACCACCCGCTCAACCGCGCGCGCTTCGATGCTTCGGGCCAGCGCGTGGTGGCCGGCTACTCCATCCTCCAGCCCGCCTATGAGTTCGCGCCCACGCGGGAGATGTGGCTGTTGAACGGCCGGCGCTCCACCTCCCTGCTGATGGACCGCAAGCTGAAGCCCCATGGAGAGGGGTACTGGGGGCTGTTGCAGCGCGCCTACGGGACGTCGGATTTCCACGGCAAGGGCATCTACGACGTGGAGGCCTTCTCTCGTGCCCTGGAGGGGCGCCTGCCGTTGGATCACATCCTCGCGCACGACCTCATCGAGGGCATGTATTCGCGCGTGGCGTACGGCCACGACATCAAGATCTTCGAGGCCGAGCCCGGAGGCCACGCCGTCTTCGCTCGGCTGCTGCACCGCTGGGCCCGGGGCACCTGGCAGCTGTTGCCGTGGGTCTTCCCCCGCGTGCCCATGCGCGATGGCAGCCGCGTGCCCAACACCCTCAAGGCCTTCTACCGGCTGCGGCTGGCGGTGGACCTGCTCCGGAACCTGGGCCAACCGCTGTCGGTCGCGACGCTCGTCTACGGCTGGTGGTTGCTGCCGGAGCTGGGGGCGGGGTGGTGGACGCTCTGGGCCACGCTGTGGGCCTGCCGCGACGCCCTCATCGAGCCCGTGAAGCGGACGATGATCACCGTGTGGCGCGCCCGGTCGTTCGGCGCGGGCCTGGGCGCGGTGGTGCGGCTGGTGCCCGTGCTGGTGGCGATGACCCTGTTGTCGCTCTGCGCGCTGCTGCCCATGACGGCGGTGTACCTGGATGCGATCTCGCGTGCACTGTACGGACTCGTGTTCGACCGCAGTCGGATGTTGGAGTGGACGACGTACGCGCAGTCCAATCAGCGGACGAAGAGCTGGGGGGCGCTCGCGCTCCCGGAGGTGTGGGGCGGACTGGTGATGTCGCCCCTGTTCGCGGTGGTGTTGGCGTGGCGTGCGCCCCACGCCCTGCCCTGGGCGGCGCCGTTCCTCCTGGCGTGGATCCCCCTGGTGGTGATGAGCCTCCGGGCCCCGACGAAGCGGCTGGCCCGCGAGGTTCCGCCCCAGGAAGTGGAGCGGCTGCGCGCCCTGGCGCGTCAGGCCTGGGAGCAGTACCGCCAGGTCAGCGCGACGGAGGAGGCGCGGGAGTTCACCCCCACGGACCTGGCGTTGAGGCTGGTGGCGCCGCTGAGCGCCTTCCACCTGGGCCACCTGACGCCTGGCGAGCTGGAGGTCCAGACGCGCCAGGTGCTCCAGCTCCTCGAAGGGCTGGAGCGGCACCACGGGCACTTCCTGTCGCGCTACACGGCCGCGGACCGCCAGCCGGTATCGCCGAGGCGCATCCTGCCGGAGGAGAGCGGCATGCTGGCGGCGGCGCTGGTGGTGGTGGAGGGAGGGCTCCAGGCGGCGCGCTCGGGTCCGCTGGAGGAGGCGGTGGAGGCGGGGCTGAGGGGGTTGGAGGCGCGAGCGCACGCGCTGCGCGAGGCGATGCACTTCGCCTTCCTGTACGACGGCGAGGTGGGGCTGTTCCACGCGGGCTACGACGTGGAGGCGGGGAGGCGGGAGGAGGGGCACCACGAGGCGCTGACGTCCGGGGCGCTGCTGGCGGGCTTCATGGCCATCTCCAGCCGCCAGGTGCCGCTGAAGCACTGGGTGACGCTGGCGGAGGCGGCCCAGAAAGGCGGGGCTGGCACCGGTGCGTCGGGGACAGACCTGCTGCCCGCGCTGTTCCTGTGGTTCCCGCCCAAAAGCCTGCTGGCGCAGGCGGCGCAGAAGCGGGTGGCGGCGGAGCAGGGGGCGGAGCGTCAGCTGCTGGAGCTGCGCTTCCGGCCGACGGAGGTGCTGGCGAAGCTGCCGGACCCGGCGGAGCTGCGCACGCCGCGCCATCAGGCCACGGCGCTGGCGGCGGTGGCGAATGCCGTCTGCGACGACGTGCTGGTGAAGCACTTCCACCAGCACTGGCGCACCGCCTGGGTGGAGGCGCTCGTCTTCGAGACTGAAGGGCGCTGAGCCTTCCAGCACCAGCACTGGCGCACCGCCTGGGTGGAGGCGCTCGTCTTCGAGGCCGACGGGCGCCGGGCCTTCCAGCTCAGCGCCCGGAGTCCGCTGACGCGAGCCGCGCGTCCTCGGCTCGCGGCTTTCGCAGGAGCCCCTCGACGGCGTCCGCGATGGGCGCCTCGCGGTCGGCCTCGTGGAAGCGCGCGCGCATGGCCTCCGCGGTCGCGCGCCACCGGGGCTCCGTCATCAGCGAGTCCAGGTGACGCAGCAGGCCCTGAACCTCCAGCTCCCGGGGCGGGCAGTGCACGCCCAACCCCCGCAGCTCCACCTGCCGCGCCACCGCCGGTTGGTCGAACGCGAGCGGGATGACCACCATGGGCACGCCGAAGTGGATGCACTCCTTCACGGTGTTGAAGCCGCCGTGGGTGATGACCGCGGAGGCCCGCCCCAGCAACTGGAGCAGTGGCGCGTGCTTCACCGCCACCACGTTGTCGGCCTCGAAGTCGCGCGCCTCGTGGGTGGGGTTGACCGCGAAGACGAACTGCCACTGGGGCCGGGCCCGGGCCGCCGCGAACACCGTCTCCAGCACCCGCTGCTCCAGCGTCCGGTTGTAGCCGCCCATGCCGCCCAGCGAGAAGAGGACCAGGGGTTTGTCCTGCGCCAGCTTCTCCCAGGGGAAGTCGGTGGGAGGCCGGTCCAGGTCGATGCTGGGCCCCACGTAGAGGTACTGGGAGTCCATGTGGCCCGACGGCTCCGCGAACTCGCGTGGGGCGAGGATGAGCTCGGGGAGGCCGCGCACGAGGATGGGTTCGGGCTCCGTCGGAAGCTGCTCCACGGGATAGCCGTAGCGGCGCGCGATGCGCGCGTGGTGCTTGCGCATGCGGGGGGCCACGCCCAGCAGCGCCATCAAGGAGAGGAGCGCGCCCACGACAAAGGCCCGCATGCGGCGCCCGAACGTGGTCGGGGGGCGTGCGAGGAACGGGTGGATGAACTCCCGGGGGATGGTCCCGCAGAAGAACACGGCGGGAACGTCGCGGCCGTGAGCCACCAGGGCGGGGTAGGGCAGCATGCAGTCGCACACCACCAGGTCCGGCTTCGTGCGCTCGAAGAGGTCGTCCAGCTCCCCGTCGCCAATCCCCCGCAGCGCCGAGTCGATGCGCCGCGTGTATGCGCGCAGCTTGCGCACGTGCTCCATGAAGCCCTTGGCGCCGAAGGCGTCGAAGCTGCCTACGGGGAGGTGGGCTTCCAGGACGGGGAAGAACTCGAAGCCGGCGCGCAGGACCAGCTCGCGCGCGTCCGGCGGGCCTGCGTAGAGCACGCGGTGGCCGCGCTCGCGCAGCGACCGGGCCAGCTTCAGCGTGGGGTTGACGTGGCCGTGGCTGGGATAGGGCGCGATGAGGATGGTTGCCATGGGGGAGGGGCTCGCTCAGGCCGCGAAAGAGGGTGGGTGCGCACGGCGGTGGACGGTCACGACGCCACCTTGCGCGCGGGGGACTCGTGCGAGGCGCCCAGCAGCTGTCCATCCTGGAGTCGCAGGAGCCGGTCCGCCACGCCGAAGTAGGCGTCGTCGTGGGAGATGACGATGACCGTCTTGCCCCGCTGCTTCAGCTCCGGGAGCAGCTGCCGGTAGAAGACCTCCTTGAACTCCGGATCCTGATCCGCGGCCCACTCGTCGAAGAGGTAGATGGGCCGGTCCTCCAGGTACGCGGTGAGCAGCGCCAGCCGCTTGCGCTGGCCCTGGGACAGCCGCGTCGTGGAAAGCCGGTCGCCCTGGAGCGTCACCTTGTGCGCGAGCTGGAGCTTGTCCAGGTAGGGCTTCGCGCGGGGGCCGGGCGGCTCGTCGCCCAGGCCCATCAGCCGCTCGAAGAGGTAGAAGTCGGAGAACACCGCGCCGAAGAGCTGGCGGTAGCGCCCCAGCGCCTCGGGGGCCACCTTCTCGCCGTCCAGGCGCAGCTCGCCGGATTCGGGCGCGTACAGGCCGGTCATCACCTTGGCGAGCGTCGTCTTGCCGCTACCGTTGCCCCCGACCAGGAAGACAATCTCTCCCGGCACGAGCGTGAGGTCCACCGGGCCCACGGTGAAGTGGCTGTCCTCGCGCTCGCGCAGGTAGCTGTGGGTGACGCCCACCAGCTCCACGCTCGAGAAGCTCCGGGGCTCCGCGAGCAGCGGCGTGTGGGCCGGCTCGTGCGCCTGCATCAGCGACACGCCCAGCGCTTCAATCTGGTTCAGCGCCACCGCGCCCCGGTTCAGGTTGGGCGTGCAGTCCATGATGTTCTGGAGGGGCTGCTGCAGGTACAGGATGACCAGCGTGTAGCCCACCACCGCCTCGTGCGACACGCTGGTGATGTGGGGCACGACGAAGAGCAGCGTGCCGATGAAGACGAAGAACAGGAACAGGCCCCAACTGGCCGCCGCGGCGAAGATGTCGCTGGTGCGCGTCTGGGCGACCTTGAGCGAGGAGGCCGTCTGGAGCAGCTCCTCTTCCAGGAACGCATCGCGCCGCCGGTCGTGCAGCTTGAACTCCTTGATGCCCTCCGTGATGGCGCGGAAGTGCTCGTACATGGAGTCGTGCAGGTGCCGCGACTTCACCGCCAGCGCCAGCGCGCGCATGGTGGGCATCTGGTACGTCAGGTAGCCCAGCACGATGAAGCCCACCAGCCACGGCATCACCCACCCGGACAGGAACGTCAGGTAGACGAGGCTGCCCACCACGATGAAGACGTTGATGATCAACGTGGGCAGCATGACGAGCGTCATGTTCACCGCCGCCACGTCCTCCGTCAGCACCGCCAGCAGCCGGTGCGAGCCGCGCTCCTCCAGCGCGCGCAGGGGCGCGAGCATCAGCTGACGGCACAGCCGCATCCGCAGCTGGGTGATGACGCCGTACTGCAGGCGGTGGGACACCATCTGCGACGCCACGCGCGTCAGGAGCGCCAGCAGGCCCACCGCGGCGAACGTCCAGCCCTCCCGGGCCGTGGTGCCGCCCTGGCCGCCCACCGTCCGGATGATGAGCGACAGGAGCGCGGTGAGGCTCGCGCCGGACAGCAGGCCGAACAGCACCGCCAGCGCGACGCCTCCCTTGGAGGCGCTCAGGAGCAAGCGAACGAGCCTCATCGCGTCACCTCGCTGGGGGCCACGACCCGCGGTGGGGCGGACTCCCGGGCGGCGGACAGCGTGGACAGGGGCGCGTCGGGCGCCTCCACCAGCGCGGTCAGCACCTCCTGGAACATGTCCCGGAGCGCTTCGATGGTGTGTGGCTCGAAGCGCGCGGCCTGGTACTCGAACGAGCCGCCCAGCTCCTCGGGCCCGGCGACGATGTTGAGCTTCAGGTGGTGGCGCGTGTGGCCCCGGTGCAGTGCCACGGGCCGCACCGTCAGGCCCGCCACCGCGTCGGGTGCCGGCCGCGACGTCGGGGTGAAGGAGAAGCCCACCTGCCAGGGCTCCGGCACCAGCGTCAGGAGGTCCTCCTCCGGCAGGCCCTGGTGCTGGTGCGCCCCCATCCAGGATTCGCGGGCGCGCCGCAGCACCTCGCGGAAGCTGGGGTCGCCGGACAGGTCCGCCCGCACCACCCCGTAGCCCGCGAACATGCCCAGCATCCGCTCCAGCTCCGGCGCCGGACGGCCCGCGTGCGAGAAGCCCACGCAGAAGTCCTCCTGGCGCGCGGTGCGCCCGAGCAGCACCTGGAACGCCGCGAGCCCCAGCAGGAAGGGTGTCACCCCCTCCTTGCGCCCCAGCGCGTGGGTGGCCCGCGCCAGCGCCTCCGGCACCTGGAACGACAGCGCGCGGCTGGCGAAGGACGCGCGCGCGTCCGGGAAGTCGTACGGCAGCGCCAGCGGGGCCACCGGGCCTGAAAGCCGCATGCGCCAGTACGCGCGCGCGACCTCCGCGGCGTCCCCCTGGAGCCAGTCCAGCTCCCAGAGGGTGGCGTCGCGGTACTGGAGCGGCGGGCCGGCGCGCGGGGGGATGGGGCCCTCGTGCGCGGCGAGGTAGTCCGCTGCCAGCTCCTCCATGAAGAGCGAGGTGGAGGTGGGGTCGGTGATGGCGTGGTGTTGGTGGACGAGCAACAGGTGGGACCTGGAGGAGAGGGTGAACAGGTGCAGGCGCACGAGCGGCCCCTGCTCCATGTCGAAGGGCTGGCGGGTCGCGGCTTCCAGCAGCGCGTGCGCCCGCACCTCGCGCTCCGGCAGGGGCAGGTGCGTCAGGTCCACCGCGTCCAGGAAGGCCTCGCCCGTGGGCGCGACGCGCTGGATGGGACCTGTCTGCCCCTGGGGGAAGGACGTGCGCAGGATGTCATGGCGCTGGAGGACCGCCGCCAGCGCGCGTTGGAGCGCCGCCGGATTGAGTTCGCCCTCCAGCCGGAAGGCGGCGGGCGAGGCGTGCATCGGGTCTCCGGGCGCCGTGTCGCCCACGTTCCAGTAGACGCGCTGGCGCGGGGACAGGGGCAGCGTGTCGCGCGGCGGCGTGGGCCGCACCGGCTCCCGTGCGGGCGGACGCAGGCCGCCCTCGGATTCGATGCGCGCGGCCAGCGAGGCCACGGTCGGGTGAGCGAAGAGGTCCGTCAGCGACAGGGCGACGCCGAAGACGGCGCCCACCCGCGAGGCCACCTGGGTGGCCAGGAGCGAGTGTCCGCCCAGGTCGAAGAAGTCCTGGTCGACGCCCACCGGTCCGCTGCCCAGCAGCTCGCTCCACAGCTCCACCAGCAACTCCTCCACGGGCGTGCGGGGCAAGGTGAGCGCGCGGGATTCGTCCGGGCCCGCGGCCTCCGGCGAGGGCAGGGCGCGCACGTCCACCTTGCCGTGCGGCGTGAGGGGCAGCGCGTCCAGCGCCTTCCACGCGGAGGGCACCATCGCGTCCGGCAGCCGGGCGCGGGCGAAGGCGCGCAGGTCCTCCACGGTGGCAGGGGCGTCCGCGTCCGGGACGAACCAGGCCACCAGCCGCTTCTCTCCCGACGGCGCGGGGAGGGCGGCCACGGTGAGGGACTGGACGCCGGGCGCGCGCGCCAGCGTCGCCTCCACCTCGCCGGGCTCCACGCGGAAGCCGCGGATCTTCACCTGATGATCCGCCCGGCCCACGAACTCCAACTCGCCGCCGGGCAGGTGCCGCACCCGGTCCCCCGTGCGGTACAGGCGCTCGCCGGGGACGGTGGCGAAGGGCGAGGGCACGAAGCGCTCGGCGGTGAGATCCGCCCGGTCCAGGTAGCCGCGCGCCAGGCCCACGCCCGCGACGTACAGCTCGCCCGGGCTGCCCGGGGGCACCAGCGCCCCTTGCGCGTCCAGCACGTACAGCCGCGTGTTGGGCAGCGCCCGGCCGATGTCCGGCCGCTCCACGCGCACGTCCTCGGACATGCTGGCGCACACGGTGACCTCCGTGGGGCCGTAGGCGTTGAGCAGGCGCCGGCCCGGCTTCCACCGGGCGGCGAGCTCTGGCGTGCACACGTCGCCCGCGGAGATGACCGTGCTCAGGCCCTCCAGCCCGCGCGGCTCCAGTTGCGCCAGCACCGGCGGCGTCAGCGTCACCGCGGTGATGGCCTCACGGGTGATGAGCCCGTGCAGCGGCGCGCCCGGCATCAGCGCGTCGCGCGTCGCCAGGTGCAGGCACGCGCCGCCCAGGAGCGTCGCGAAGACCTCGGACACGCACGCGTCAAAGCCCAACGCCGCGGCCTGGAGGACGCGGCTTCCCGGGCCCAGGTCGAACAGGCGCGCCTGGGAGAGGGCTGTGTTGCACAGGCCCCGGTGGGCCAGCATCACGCCCTTGGGCTGGCCGGTGGAGCCTGAGGTGAAGATGACGTACGCGAGCGCGTCCGGCGACAGCGCCACCGGGGGCGCGTCCGCCGGGCGCCGCGCGATGGCGGCCGCGTCGGTGTCCAGGCACACGGGGATCTCCGCATGCAGGGGCAGCTCGTCCAGGACGCGCTCCTCGGTGAGGAGCACCGCCACCGCCGCGCCTTCCAGCAGCCGCGCGAGCCGTTCGGTGGGGTAGCCCGGATCCAGCGGCACGAAGGCGGCGCCCGCCTTGAGCACGCCCAAGAGCGCCACCACCAGCTCGCGCGAACGCTCCAGGCACACGGCCACCCGGCGCTCGGGGCCCACGCCCAGCGCGCGCAGGTGGTGCGCGAGCTGGTTGGCGCGGCGGTCCAGCTCCGCGTAGCTCCACGGCTCGCCGTCGAAGGCCACCGCGGGAGCATCCGGGGTGCGGCGCGCCTGGGCCTCGAACAGCCGGTGCGCGAGGCTGTCCTCGGGCAGCTCCTGCTCCGTGGCGTTCCACGCGACGAGCAGCCGGTGGCGCTCCTCCGGGGACACGACGGGCAGCGCGGACAGGGGCAATTCGGGCGTCTCCACCACCGCGTGGAGCACCCGCGCGTACGCGTCCGCCCACCGGGCGATGGTGGCCGCGTCGAAGAGGTCGGTGCTGTACTCCCAGATGGCCACCAGCCCGCCCTCGAACTCCTCCAGGACGAGCGTGAGGTCGAACTTGGAGTGGGCGTTCTCGAAGTGGACGCCGCTCAGGGACAGGCCGCCCAGGCGCAGCGCGGGCACGGGCATGTTCTGCAACGCCAGCTTCACCTGGAACAGCGGCGTGGTGCCCTGTCCCCGGCCGGGGTTGAGGGCGCGCACCAGCTCCTCGAAGGGCAGGTCCTGGTGGGCATAGGCCCCCAGCGCCGCCTCCCGCACACGCGACACGAGTGCGCGGAAGGACGGGTCGCCCTGGAGCCGGCCGCGCATCACCAGTTGGTTGACGAAGAAGCCGATGAGCCCCTCCGTCTCCGCGCGGTTGCGGCCGGCGACGTCGGTGCCCACGGGGATGTCGTCCTGGCCGGTGAGGCGCGACAGCACGGCCTGGTAGGCGGCCAGCACCGTCATGAACAGGGTGGCGCCCTCCTTGCGGCCCAGCGCGCGAAGGCCGTCCACCAACGCGGGCTCCAGCACCTGCCGGTGGTGGGCGCCCCGCAGGCTCTGCGTGGCCGGGCGCGGTCGGTCCGTCGGCAGCGTCAGGGCGGGCGGCGCGCCCTCCAACTGCTGACGCCACCACGTGAGCTGGGCCTCGCGCGCGTCCTGCGTCAGCCAGCCGCGCTGCCAGGTGGCGAAGTCCGCGTACTGCACGGTGGGCTCCGGCAGCGGTGAGGGCTGGCCGGCGCTGAAGGCATCGTAGAGCGCCATCAGGTCGCGCACGAGGATGCCGCGCGACCAGCCGTCCGACACGATGTGGTGCAGCACGAGCGTGAAGACGTGCTCGTCCTCCGCCAGGCGCACCAGACCCAGGCGCACCAGCGGGCCGCGCGCCAGGTCGAACGACGTGCCCGCCGCCGTCATCACCTGGGCGAGCACCGCCGGCTCAAGCTCCTGGGGCGAAAGGGCACTCAGGTCCACCAGCTCCAGCGGCACCCGCAGGCCGGTGTGGATGTGCTGCACGGGTTCGTCGCCGTCCAGGGTGAAGCTGGTGCGCAGGCTCTCATGTCGCTGGACGATGGCGTCCACGCACCGCTGGAGCACCGCCACGTCCAACGCGCCCTTCAGCCGCAGGGCGCCGGAGATGTTGTAGGCCGGGGAGCCGGGCCGCATCCGGTCCATCACCCACAGCCGCTTCTGCGCGAAGGACAGGGGCAGGGGAGCGTCGCGCGGCACGGGCACGAGCGGCGGCACGTCCTGGCCGTCGCGCTGGCCCTGCGCCCGCGCGTCCAGGTGCGCGGCCAGGGCCTCCACGGTCGGGTGGTTGAACAGCTCGCGCAGCGGCACGTCCACGCCCATCACGGCGCGCACGCGGCCCACCACCTGGGTGGCCAGCAGCGAGTGGCCGCCCAGGTCGAAGAAGTGGCCGTCCGCGCCCACGCGCTCCACCTGGAGCAGCTGCGCGAAGATGCCCGCGACCAGCTCCTCGGTGGGTGTGCGCGGAGCGCTGACGCTGGCGTCCGAGGCGCCGCGCCGACGGGCCTGGGTGGCGGCGGGCACGAGCGCCGCGCGGTCCACCTTGCCGTTGGGCGTGCGCGGCAGCGCCTCCACCACGAGGTAGGCGGAGGGCAGCATCGGCTCCGGCAGGCGTGAGGCGAGGAACGCGGTGAGCTCCGCGTCGTTCGGGCCCTGCGCCTCGCGCGGGACGACGCAGGCGACCAGCCGCGCGCCGCCGTCGGGCTCGGGCAGGGCGAGCACCACCGCCGCGCGAAGGGCGGGGTGCGCGGTGAGGGTGGATTCAATCTCCCCCAGCTCCACGCGGTTGCCGCGCACCTTCACCTGATCATCGCGCCGGCCCACGAACTCCAGGGTGCCGTCCGCGCGCCAGCGGCCGTAGTCGCCCGTGGCGTACAGGCGCGCGCCGGGTCGGGCCGGGTGGGGCACGAAGCGCTCCGCGGTGAGGTCCGGCCGGCCCAGGTAGCCGTGCGCCAGGCCCGGGCCTCCCAGGTGGATGTGGCCCACCACGCCCGGGGGCACCCGGGCCCCCCGCTCATCCAGCAGCACCGCCTCCGCGTTGTCGAGCGGCCGGCCCGCCGGCACCACGCCGGTGGCGTCCGCTTCGGACGCGATGTGGAACGTGCTGGTCAGCGTGCACTCCGTGGGGCCGTACTGGTTGACGACGCGCGCGTCCGCGCTGAACACCGCGTGCGCCCGCGTCACGTCGGTGGCCAGCAGGCGCTCGCCGCTGCACAGCAGCAGCCGCACGGAGCGCAGCTCGCGCGGGCGCCCGTCCGCCGCCGCCAGCAACAGCCGCAGCAGGCTGGGCACCACGCTGGGCAGCAGCGTCACCCGGTGCTGCTCCACCGTGTCGAGCAGCGCCTCCGGATCGCGGCCGCGCTCGCCCTCGGCGAAGACGACGCGGGCGCCCATCAGCACGGGAAACAGCATGTCGCGCAGCGACGCGTCGAAGGACGCCGACGCCAGTTGGAGCGCCACGTCCGAGGGACCGATGGCGTAGGTGCGCTCCAGGTAGCCCACGTAGTTCAGCAGGCCCGCGTGGTGGCAGATGATGCCCTTGGGCCGGCCCGTGGAGCCGGACGTGAAGACCAGGTGCGACACGTCCGAGGGCGTGAGCGCGACGTCCGGCGCGGGGCCGTTCGAGCCGGGCTCCAGCGTCTCCACGCGCAGGCACCGGGCGCGCCACGCGGCGGGGAGCGCGGCCTCGTGCGCCGCGTCGGTGAGCACCACGCCCGGGCGCGCGTCGTCCAGCATGAACGCCACGCGGTCGGCGGGGTAGGCGGGATCCAGCGGCACGTAGGCGCCGCCGGCCTCGAACACGCCCAGCAGCGCGGCCAGCAGCTCCGGGGCGCGGGGCAGGAACACGGCGACCGGCGTGCCGCGAACCACGCCGCGGTCGGCCAGCGCCCGCGACACGCTCCGGGCGCGGCGGGCGAGCTGCCGGAAGCTCAACTGGGTTTCGCCCATCACCGCGGCGGGTGCGTCGGGCGTGCGCTCCACCCAGGCGCGCAGGCGCTCCAGCACGGAGCGCGGCGACGGAGGTACGGCGAGCCCCGGCTCAAGGCGCGCCAGCTCCTGCTGCTCCTCCGGCGCCAGGAGCGGCGCGTCGGCGAGGGGTCGGTCCGGGTGGGCCGCCGCGAACTCCAGGAGGCGCGTCAGGTGGTCCATGGCGCGGGCCATGGTGCGCGGCGCGAAGAGGGCGGTGGCGTAGCGCAGCACCCCGTCCAGGCCGTCGGCGGTCTCGGTGAAGGACAGGTTGAGGTCGAAGCGGGCCGCCTCGGGCGGCGGCGGCAGCGAGCGCAGCGTCAACCCGCCGGGCAGCGCCAGCGTGGGCATGGGCGCGTTCTGGAGGGCGAGCACTGCCTGGAACAGCGGCGAGCGGCTGCGATCCCGCGGCGGCGCCAGGGCCTCCACCAGCTTGTCGAACGGCATGTCCTGGTGGGCGTAGGCGTCCAGCGTCACGTCGCGCACGCGGGTGAGCAGCGCGCGGAACGTCGCCGCGCCGGCCAGGTGCGTGCGCAGCGCGAGCGTGTTGACGAAGAATCCGACCGTGCCCTCGAACTCGGCGCGGTTGCGGCCCGCGATGGGCGTGCCCACCACGACGTCGTCCTGGCCCGAGTGCCGGGACAAGAGCGCCTGGAAGCCCGCGAGCAGGACCATGAAGAGGGTGGCGTTCTCCCGCCGGCCCAGCTCCTTGAGGGCCTGGGTCAGCGGCGCGGACAGGCGCACCGGGTGGCTCGCGCCCTCGTAGGAGGGCACGGCGGGACGGGGGAAGTCCGTGGGCAGCTCCAGCGCGGGAGGCGCGCCCGCGAGCCGCGTGCGCCAGTGGGCGACGAGCGCATCCAGCGCCGGGCCTCGCAGGTGCTCGCGCTGCCAGCGCGCGAAGTCCGCGTAGGGCCGGGGCGTGGGCGGAAGCTGGGGCGTGCGGCCGGACAGGGCCGCGGCGTAGAGCGCTTCCAGCTCCCGGATGAACAGGCCCAGCGACCACGCATCGAAGACGCCGTGGTGCACCGTGAGGGTGACGACGTGCTCACGCTCCGACAGCTTCAACAGCCGGGTGCGCAGCAGCGGGCCCGCCGCCAGGTCGAAGGGACGGCGGCCCTCCGCCTCCGCGAGCCTCCGGGCCTCGGCCTCGCGCTCGGCCTGGGGCAGCGAGCGCAGGTCGTCCACCGGGACGTCCACCGTCAACGCCGGGGACACGTGCTGGAAGACCTGCTCGCCTTCCTCCACGAACGTGGTGCGCAGCGCTTCATGCCGCGCCGCGAGCGACTCGAACGCGCGCACCAGGGCGCTTACGTCCAGCGGGCCGTCGCACCGCAGCATCGTGTGCAGGTTGTAGACGGACGTGCCCGGCTCCAGCCGCTCGAAGAACCACAGCCGCTGCTGCGCGAAGGACAGGGGCGCGCGCGACGGGGTGGGATTGGACACGGCCACCGGCGCGACGGTGGAGGGCACGGCGCCACCGAGCGCGGCCTCCAGCGCCCGGGCGAGCCCCGCGACGGTGGGAGTCTCGAAGAGGGCGCGGATGGGCAGCTCCACGCGCCAGGTCTCCCGCACGCGCGACAGCAACTGCGTGCCCAGCAGCGAGTGGCCGCCCAGTTCGAAGAAGCCGTCATGGATGCCCACGGGGCTCACGCCCAGCAGCTCCTGCCACAGCGCCACCAACTGCGTCTCCAGCGGGCTCTGCGGGGCCATGTAGCCCGTGCCCAGCTCCGGCCGGGCGTGCGCGCCCGCCGTGGAGGTACCGCCGGCCGCCGCCTTCGCGGGAGCCCGCCACGTGGCGATCCGCGCGGCGAGGTCACCCGTGGACACCACCCAGCGCCGGGTGTCGCCCGCCAGCACGCGCCGGAAGGCCGCCACGCCCTCGGCCATGGTGAGGGCCAGGGTGTGGGGCTCCAGCGTCTCCTCGCTCCAGCCGTCCCAGTCCACGCTGAGCCACGGCGTTCCGTCCGCGCGGCCCTGGCGTGCCGCGAAGGCATCCAGGAAGAGGTTGGCGGAGGCATAGGCCGCGAAGCCCACGCCGCCCAGCACCGCCGCGAGCGAGGACTGGAGGAGGACGAAGTCCAGGGCCCTGCCCCTCAGCGCTCGCTCCAACACGAGCGTACCGTGCACCTTGGCGTCGAACTGCTCCGCGTGGCGCGCGTCGTCGGGCGCGCTCGTGGGGACGTGCGCGTTGACGCCCAGACTGCCGGCCCCGTGGATGACGCCGTGGAGCGCGCCGAAGCGCTCCTGCGTGAGGGCGAGCACACGCTCCAGTTCCTGGGGCTGGCCCACGTCCGCTCGCAGCACCAGCACCTGCGCGCCCCGGCGCTCCAGCGCGAGCAGCCGGCGGATGCGGCGCGACGTCGCGTCGTCCTCCTCGTGCCCCGCCACCCAGGTCTCCCAGTCCGCCCGCGCCGGGAAGGCCGAGCGGCCCACCAGCACCAGCCGCGCCCGGAAGGCCGTGCCCAGCTCCTCCGCCAGCGCCAGGCCGATGCGGCCCAGGCCGCCGGTGAGGAGGTACACGCCCTCATCACGCAAGAGCCCGGTGCCGGGATCGGGCGCCTCCACGCGATCGAAGGTCTCCGTCCAGCGCCGGCCCCGGCGCAGCGCGACGACGGCCTCACCGGCCTGCGCGCGCACCTCGTCCACCAGCGAGCGGATCAGGGCCTCGGTGCCCACCTCCGCCGCGCTGACGTCGATGGCGCGCGTGCGCAGCGAGGCGGGGGCCTCCTGGGGCAGCACGCGCGCGGGACCCAGCAGCAGCGCGTTCCACGGGTGCAGCAACTCGTCGCCCGTGACGTCCTGCGCGCCGGCCGTGATCAGGATGAGTTCCGTGGGCGTCTCGGCCGGTCGGGCGTTGAGCTCGGCGGCCACGCGCAGCACGTCGTGGAAGTGGTCCACCGCGTCCCGCACCGCGAGGGACTCGTCGGAGGGCGAGCCGCCGACGTCCGCCACGTAGACGACCCGGTCCGGCCGGGCCGTCTCCAGCAGGGCCTGGAGTTCCCTGGACGTGGTCGCGAGCACGGCCTCCAGGCCCTG
This sequence comes from Corallococcus sp. bb12-1, assembly GCF_026626765.1. Taxonomy (NCBI): domain Bacteria; kingdom Pseudomonadati; phylum Myxococcota; class Myxococcia; order Myxococcales; family Myxococcaceae; genus Corallococcus; species Corallococcus sp. bb12-1. The sequence goes on from NZ_JAPNJZ010000037.1 coordinate 200,727, forward strand.
GGCCCGGGCCGCGTCCACGAGCGCGGGAGCAAGTCGCGCGTCGCCCAGCACCAGCAGGCGCGCCAGCGTGCGCGAAGCCTTCGGCGTCCCCAGCCGCTTCCAGCCGGGGACGTGGAACCAGTCTTCCAGCGTGCCCTGCCGGCGCGCGGGCCCGGAGGCCGCGAGCGTCGTCGCGGCCAGCGCGGGCGACGCGCCACGGGCGGGCGGGTCGATCCAGTAGCGCTCGCGCTGGAACGGGTAGGTGGGCAGCGGCAGCCGGCGGCGGTGCTCCTGCGGGTGCAGTCCGGCGGGCTTCAGCGGCGCGCCGGCCATCCACAGCCGGCCCACCGTCTCCAGGAAGCGCTGACGCTCCGAGCCGCCCTCGCGCGGGTGGAGCAGGGACGCGAGCACCCCGCGGCGCGCGGACGCGCACCGGTTTACCAGCGAGCCCAGCGCCGTGCCCGGGCCCACCTCCAGGAAGACCGCCGCCGGATCCTCTAGCAGGACCTGCACGCCGTCCGCGAAGCGCACGGCCTGACGCAGGTGCTCCACCCAGTAGCGCGGGTCGGTGGCCTCCTTCTCGGTGATCCACGTGCCGGTGAGGTTGGAGACGTAGGGGCGGCGGGGCCGCGACAGCTTCACGCTCCGGACGCGCTCACCGAAGGCGTCCAGGATGGGGTTCATCATCGCGGAGTGGAAGGCGTGCGACGTGTGCAGCCGCCGGCACTCCACCTTCCGGGCGACGAGCGTGGCCTCCAGCGCGTCGATGAGCTCCACGGGGCCGGACGCCACGCAGAGATCCGGGGCGTTGATGGCCGCAAGCGCCAGGGCGGGACCCAGCAGCGGCCGCAGCTGCGCCTCCGGCAGGGCCACGGAGAGCATGGCTCCGGTGGGCAGCGCCTCCATCAACTGGCCGCGCGCCGCGACCAGCGCCAGCGCGTCGTCCAGCGAGAACACGCCCGCGAGGCACGCGGCCACGTACTCGCCCACGCTGTGGCCCAGCATGGCCTGCGGCGTGATGCCCAGGGACATCCAGAGCCGCGCCAGGGCGTACTCGATGACGAACAGCACCGGCTGGGTGAGGCCCGTGCGCGACAGCCGCGCGTCCGCCGCCGCCCGGTCCGTGCCCGGCGCGGGGAAGAGGGCGTCACGCGGATCCATGCCCAGGAGCGGCGTCAGCTTCGCGCAGCACTCGTCCACCGTCTTGCGGAAGGACGGCTCGGACGCGTACAGCTCGCGGCCCATCTCCGCCGACTGCGAGCCCTGTCCCGGGAAGAGGAACACCACGGGGCGCGTGGAGGACTCCTCGACGCCGGAGCGCACGCGGGCCGCGTCCTTCGACGCCAGGAGCGCTCTTGCCTCCTCCGCGTCGCGGCACACCAGCATGCGCCGGTGCTCGAAGCGCTGGCGCCCCACCTGGAGCGTGTGCGCCACCGCGCCCAGCGGGGCGTCGCGGTGGGCCTCCAGCCAGGCGTGCAGCTTCGCGGTGGCCTCCTCCAGCGCGGGGGCGCTGCGCGCGGAGAGCGTCAGCAGGTGCCACGGGCGCTCGGCGGAGGCGCCAGGCGCGGGCCGCGCAGGGGCCTCCTCCAGCACGACGTGCGCGTTGGTGCCGCCGATGCCGAACGAGCTCACGCCCGCGCGGCGCGGCAGCCCACCGGTGTCCCAGGGACGCGGCGCTTCGTTGATGAAGAAGGGGCCCGACGCCAGGTCCAGCTTCGGGTTGGGCTGCTGGAAGTGGACCGTGGGCGGCAGCTCGCGGTGGTGCAGCGCGAGCACCGTCTTGATGAGGCCGGCGATGCCCGCCGCCGCGTCCAGGTGGCCGATGTTGCTCTTCACCGACCCCAGCGCGCAGCGCGCCGGAGACGACGGCTTGCCCTCGGAGCGGGCGGTGAAGGCGCGCGTGAGCGCCGCCACTTCAATCGGGTCACCTAGCGGCGTGGCCGTGCCATGGGCCTCCACGTAGGTGACGGTCTCCGGCGCGATGCCGGCGATGCCCAGCGCCTCGCCGATGACGGCCGTCTGGCCCTCCACGCTGGGAGCGGTGTAGCCCAGGCGCGCCTCGCCGTCGTTGTTGACCGCCGAGCCGCGGATGACCGCCAGCACGCGGTCGCCGCTCTTGAGCGCATCCGACAGCCGGCGCAGCACCACCACGCCGCCGCCCGAGCCGCGCACCGTGCCCGCCGCCTTCGCGTCGAACGGGCGGCAGTGCCCGTCCGGGGAGGCGATGGCGCCCTCCTGGTACAGGTAGCCCGCGCGCTGCGGCAGGGACAGCGACACGCCTCCGGCCAGCGCGATGTCGGACTCGCCCGTCAAGAGGCTCTGGCAGGCCAGGTGCACCGCGACCAGCGAGGAGGAGCAGGCCGTCTGCACCGCGATGCTCGCGCCGCGCAGGCCCAGCTTGTGGGACACGCGCGGGGGCAGGAAGTCCTTGTCGTTGCTGATGGCCACCTGGAACGAGCCCATGGTCTGGATCACGTCCGGACGCGGCAACAGGTGCGCGTACAGGTACGACGACGCGCCCGCGCCCGCGAAGACGGACACCAGCCCGGCGTAGCTTCGCGACGCATAGCCCGCGCGCTCCAGGCCCTCCCAGCAGATCTCCAGGAACAGCCGGTGCTGCGGATCCAGCAGCTCCGCGTCGCGCGGCGACAGGTCGAAGAAGCCCGCGTCGAAGCGGTCCACGTCGTCCAGCACGAAGCCGGAGCGCACGTAGTCCTTGTGGGAGAGCTGCGCCGGGTCCGCGCCGTCCGCGATCAACTCCGCGTCGGTGAAGACGGACCGGGCCTCCACGCCCTGGCGCAGGTTGTCCCAGAACTGCTCCAGCGTGGCCGCCTGGGGAAAGCGCCCGGCCATGGCGATGATGGCCACACCCTCGGGCGCGGCGTCGGGGGAGGTCGTGGTGTCACTCATGGAAGGTCATCCTCGGCGCCGTCGTCGGTGTCGTCGATGTCGCGGCCCTGGCGGCGGCCGTGCTGCCGCTGCAGGAGCGCGCGCCGCTGGTCGAAGCGCGCCTCGTCCTCGGCGGGGGTGGGGGTGGGCTGCGGTTCGGAGGCCTGGCGAAGCTGGGCCGCGAGCGCGCTGATGTTGGGGTGCTGGAAGAGGGTGAGCAGCGGGACGTCCACGCCCAGCGCCGCCTTGAGCCGCCCGTGCACCTGCACGAGCAGCAGCGAGTTGCCGCCCAGCTCGAAGAAGCCGTCGTGCAACCCCACGCGCGGCACCTCCAGGACCTCCTGCCAGAGCGCGGCCAGCGTGCGCTCCAGCTCACTGCGGGGCGCCTCGTAGGCGGAGGACACGCCCAGGTGGCTGGCGTCCGGTGGGGGCAGCGCCTTGCGGTCCA
>NZ_JAPNJZ010000034.1:0-188492 GCF_026626765.1 Corallococcus sp. bb12-1
AGCTGACAACGAGCCTGGATCCGACGCCGCGGCATCCGGGGACCGCACCCTGGCTCCAGCATGCCTGCTGGCGTTCTCTTCCGATGTTGGACGTGGAGCATGCCCGCCGCAGCCTGACCTGGGCGAAGGTGCGGTTGGTCCCGGGCAAGAAGTCGTTGGATGAGTTCTTGCTGTTGTCGCTCGTGCTGGACGTCGTCGAAGCGGACGAGGTGGCGGAGCAGTTCGGGTTGGACCACGCGTTCCTGAGCCAATGGTTCTCCCATCTGGTGGACTGGCGGAAGGCGTTCCCTCCACACCAGTGGCTCCGGCTCCTCCTACGGGCCCGGGTGCTGGGCTTCCCCGTGTCCTCGAAACAGCTTCATCCCCACATCAAGAGGGTCGGTCCCCGAGCAGCGGCCCGGATCGCCCTGGACGAAGGCGAGCTGCTGGCCTTGAGGCTGCCGCTGAAGGGCGCCAGCCTCCTGGAGACGGCCCGTCAGCTCTTCCGGCAGAGTGAAGACCCAGTCGGTGCCGTCCTGGCTTCGCTGTTCAGGACGGTGGCGCTCCTGCGGACACCGCTCGTGAACATGGAAGGAGTGCGCGAAGAACTGATTTCGGATCTGGCCCGCCTCCCGCTGACCGCCCACCTGGGCCCGATGAAGCTGCTCGGTGCGAGCGGCCCGGCGGCGAAAATGCTCCCCCGGCCCCTGCTCGACCTGATGGGGCACAACAAGGACTGGAGGGAGATCCTCCTGCGAGTCGGGGGCGTGCTGCTGGCCTTCGAGGATCTGCGTGATGGGGGCGACCGATTCGATTCGCTGAGCTGGGAACGGGGCTACTCCAAGTACACGTCCTCGGAAATCCAGGGGTTGCAACGAGCGCTCGCGCGCTCCAAGGCCTTGGCCTTCGAGGACGAGCCGCTTGAGAACACGGGCTCCTTCAGCGCCGGGCCCCTCCCCCCCACGACGGTCCACAGCGAACTGCTCTTCACCGCGAGAAGCCGCACGTCAGAGGCGCCGAGCGACTTCGGCGCGGTCGTCGTCGACCTGACCTCGAGCGAAGGCGCGCGAACCGAAGCGTTCTTGCTGACCCAACGCGAACCCTACGGGCCGGCGGCGACCAAAGCCGGCGATCGTTTGTTGTCATTGCCCTCTGTCACGCGCTGGAACGGCGGCGAAGTGGCCTTCGAGGTGGACACCGCCGTCGCGGGAATCTGCTGGGAAGCAATGGTCGCCCGCTCACTCCGGCAGACCCGGGAGCAGCAACTCGATCTCGACCTGCGCCGCAGCAGCGCCCAGGGATTTCAACCGACCGCACTGAGGGTCCGCCAACCACTGCACGTCGGCGTCGAACTGGGCGATGCCCTATCCCAACGACGCCTTGGTCAACGCTGGTTGGAGACAGCGCCGAAACGGACGGCCCGAGTCCTGGGCGGTGGCGAGGACGAAGCTCCCCATGGGGAGTCGGCCACGGTGGATCTGCTGTACCTGCGGGCCTCTCCCATCGTGACAGCAATAGGTCCCTGGATGGAACTCACGATGAGCGGACACTCCGAGAACCGCTTCCGGGAGCGGGGGCGACTCATCTCCGCGGACAACTTGCTCGCGTGGATGAAGCATCTGAGGGTCTGCATTCTCGCGGGCCCGCAGTTGCAGGATACCCAACGTGTCGAGAGTGATCGTCTCCATGCCGCCACCGCCCGGGCCTTCGCTTGCGAGCTGGCGGATTCGGGACAACTCACGGCGGTCCTGGTGCTCCCCTCTTTGCCGGAGGGTCTTGAATTCGAAATGAATGCGCTCGTGGCCCAGGCGTTCACCCAACAAGATTGGGCACGTGCGTTGAGTTCAAGGGTACGAGAGATGCGCACCCATCTTTTTCAAGCACTCGGGCAGACCGACGACGCATGGGAAGTCGCGATGGATTGTTGTCTCTACATGCCACCCCAGTCGCAGCTGCACTTCTGACCGCCACTTCCCCCGTGGAGCGACCCATGTCCGGTTCCGAAGACCCGCTCGTCCTCAACGGCATCGACGGCGTCACCGGACAGTACCTGGTGCAACCCGTGGAACTCCCGGCGGCCGCGGAGGTGGCGGAGCCCAGTGGGCACGCGCCCTACTTCGACGCCTGGAAGAAGTGGCTCGAACTCATCCCCCGGGGCCTCGCCTACGCGCTGCCGTTCGACGTGGACTCACAGGATCCCACCCAGGCCGGTTGGGGCGTGGTGTTCCACGCGCAGGCGTCCGACGAGCTCCGCAAGGGCCTGGAGCCGCTCATCGCCCACCGGCGTGAACTCGTGGAAGCGGACCGGATGCACGTCCTCGCCTACCAACCGGGTGAGACGGCGCATCAGTTCCTCGCGCGCCACGGGGTCGGCGTCGGTGACGTGGACCCCACGCGCGTGCCGTTCTACCTGCTGCTCGTCGGCGGGCCGGAGGACATCCCGTACGACCTCCAGCACGCGCTCTCCCTGTCCTACGCGGTGGGCCGTCTCTCCTTCGACACCCCGGCCGAGTACGCGCGCTACGCCGAAAGCGTGGTCACCTACGAGACAGGCGCCACGGTCCCCAACCACCGGCAGGTGAGCTGGTGGGCCCCGAAGCACCTGGGCGACCGCTCCACCCACCTGAGCGCGGACGACCTCGTCACCGCGCTCGCCCGGGGTGCATCCGCGGACCTTCCGCCCCAGCTCACGAAGACGATCGCCGCGAAGCTGCGCTACGCCAGCCGCGATGCCATCGAGGACGACGCGACCAAGGAGTGGCTGCTCTCCGCGCTCCACGGTCGGGACGTGCGTCCGGCCGTGCTCTTCACCGCGTCCCACGGCGTCGGCTTCCCCTCGAACGACGCGCGCCAGCGCTCCGACCAGGGCGCCCTGCTGAGCCAGGACTGGACCGGCTTTGGAGCGATGGCCCCCGCGCACTACGTGGCGGCGTCCGACATCCAGGACGACGCACGACTCCACGGGCTGGTGGCCTTCTTCTTCGCCTGCTTCGGCGTCGGCACGCCCGCCCATGACGAGTTCCCCATCAACCCCGCCCGGAAGGGCGAGGCACTCGCCCCCGCCGCCTTCGTCGCGGCCCTGCCTCGGCGGCTGCTGTCCCATCCGGCTGGCGGCGCGCTGGCGGTGATTGGCCACGTGGAGCGGGCCTGGGGCTTCTCCATCAAGCCCCTGCACCTGGCGCAGTCCACCCTCCATCCGTTCCGCAACACGCTCGCGAAGATCATGTCCGGCCAGCCCGTGGGCCACGCGCTGCGCGACTTCCGCGACCGGTTCTCCGACGTGAACAACATCCTGCTGACCCACCTGGATGCCAACACGTCCAACGGCAAGCTCGCGCCCCGCGACCTCATCCACCGGTGGATTGAACGCAACGACGCGCGCAACTACGTGGTGCTCGGCGATCCCGCCGTGCGCATCCGCCACACCGAACTGCAGGCGATTCCCTGAAAGGAGCATGACCCCATGCGAACGCTCATTCTCAGCGACCTCCACCTCGGCAACGGCGGGCCCTACGACATCTTCGCGGGCGCCGCGGAGCTGCCCGCCCTGCTGGACTCGCTCACCAGCGCGCCCACCCACGTGGTGCTCAACGGTGACAGCTTCGACTTCCTCCTCAACGACGACCCGCTCGCGGTGGACCCGAAGCGCACCCTCGAACAGGCCCGGGCGCTGGTGAACTCCGCGCAGACGGCGCCGTCGCTGAAGGCGCTCGGCCGGGTGCTGGCCTCGGGCGGGCGCGCGACGATGGTGGTGGGCAACCACGACCTGGAGCTGGCCCTGCCGGACGTCCAGGCCGTGGTGCGCGCCGCGCTCGCGCAGCCCGCCTCCGTCGCCTCACGGCTGGAGTTCCGCGACGGCACCGCGCCCCTCCAGTTGGAAGTGGGCGGAGCCCGCGTGCTCGTCACCCACGGCGAACACACGGACGTGACCAACCGCATCGACTACGACTCGCTCCTGTCCTCCGAGCGCGACAGCCGCTTCCGCTATCCGCCGGGCTCCGTGCTGGTGAAGAGCCTGCTCAACCCGCTCAAGCACCAGCACCGCATGCGGTACATGGACCTGCTCAAGCCGGACTTCCAGGGGGCGGTGATGGTGGCGCTCGGCGTGAAGCCCGACGCGCTCAAGGTCCTGCTGACCTCCGGCACCCTCACCCTCCTGCGCCGGCTGATCCAGAACAAGGGCATCGCGCCGGCCTTCGCCTTCCCGCCCACGGACGATGCCCAGGCGGCCACGGAGGCGGAGTCACACCTGGCGCAAGCGATCGCGGACGTGGACCTGGAGGACGATGAGGTGAACGCGCTGCTGTCCGCGTTGGATCCGGATCAGCTCAACGCCTTCGAAAGCCCCAGCGCCCTGGGCCGTGCCCGCTTGAAGCTGTGCAAGGCGGGCTTCGCGCTCTACGCGCGCCTGCACCGCACGGTCGCGGGGAAGACGGGCACGGACTACTTCGCGCTCGAACCGGGCAAGGACGAACTCGCGGAGAGCGAACGGCTGGGCAAGAAGTTCGGACCCCAGGCGGTGGTGATGGGCCACACCCACGCGGCGCGGTGGCACCAGGGCAACGGGCGCGTGTTCGCGAACACCGGCACGTGGATCTCCCTCCTTCGCCTCCCCTCCCCGGACGCGTCCGACGAGGACTGGGGCGAGTACCTCGCGGAACTCCAGACCAACCCCGCGCTGGAGCCGTCCCGCCAGAAGCTGGCCCGGCTGGAGCACCGCTTCACCTGCGTGGAGGTCGCACCGAACGCTTCGGGAGCGACGTTGCGGCTGGCCCAGTGGAAGGACCAGGGGCTCCACACGCTGGGCAGCGCGGAGCTCAAGGCAGGAAGCTGAGCCGTCAGCGCGCCGCGGGCCTGTCGGCCGAAGCGGACAGCACGCCGTGCAGCACGGCCAGCATCACGGCGCACGCGAGGATGTGGGGCGCGACGTAGGCGAGGCCCCACTTCTCCGCGATGACACCGGCAAGGCTCGGCAGCGCCGCGACGCCCGCGGTGGCCGCGCTCACCTGGAAGCCCACCGCGTGCGCGGACACGTCGGTGCCCACCCGGCGCGGCGTCTCCGACATCAGGCCCGGGAAGATGGGGGCCAGCGCGAAGCCCAGCAGCACGAGCCCCACGAAGGGCGGCACGCTGGGAATCGCGAACAGCAGCGCGCCCACCACCGCGAGCCCCGTGCTCGCGCGCAGCATCCGCACCGAGCCCAGGTGTTCGACGATGAAGCCCGACAGGATGCGACCCACCAGCAGGCTGCCCCAGTAGAGGCTCACCCAGGTGCCGGCCTCCGCGGTGTGCAGGCCCCGGCCTTCGGTGAGCACCGTGAAGCTCCACTGGCCGGCCGTCACCTCCACGCCCGTGTAGAAGAAGAACGTGGCGATCTGCAGCCACACCCGGGGCCGCCGCAGCGCCTCCGCCGCGCTGGCGGTGGGCACCTCCGCGTGGGCTTCGCCTTCGGGCCGCACCGGCGCATCCCACTGCCGACGCATCACCAGGAACATCAGCGCCAGCGTGCCCAGCACGGCGCCGATGACCGCGTACCCCGTGCGCCACCCGAAGCCTCGCGTGAGCAGCGCGGTCATCAGCACCGGCCCCAGCGCCGCGCCGACGCTGTAGGCTGCATGCAGCCAGTTCATGTGCTTGGGCCCGAAGTTCTGGGCCGCGTAGTTGTTGAGCGCGGAGTCGATCGCTCCCGACCCGAAGCCGATGCAGCACGCCGCCAGCAGGAAGAGCGCGAACACGGACAGGGTCGCGTATCCCGCGAGCCCCAACGCCACCAGCCCCGTGCTCACCGCCAGCAGCAGGCCCAGCTTGAGCAGGCGCATCAACCGTCCCGCGAGCAGCCCGGACACGAAGTACGCGACCGCCGCCGAGGACAGGATGGCCCCCATGCCCGCCTGCGACAGGCCGAAGGTGCTCCGCAGCGACGGCCAGGCGACCCCGAGCACCGCGTCCGGCAGCCCCAGGCTGATGAACGCCAGGTAGGCGAGCGTGAGGAGCGCGGGACGCGGACGGGGAATGGGCACGGAAGCAGTCACGGCCGCGCAACGTAGACCGCGCCCGGGCATTCCCTCCGTGCATTTCGGTGACATTCATCAGGGCCTTGACGTTGTCACTGGTGTCAGGCCCTAGGGTCCGTCGGCAGGAGAGCAGGATGAACATCGGAGAACTCGCCCGGCGCACGGGCAGCAGTGCGCGCTCCATCCGCCACTACGACAAGGCGGGGCTCATCACGTCGTACCGGAGGGACAACGGCTACCGCGACTTCGAAGAGGAGGCCGTCCCCCAGGTGATGCAGGTGGCGCGGATGATCCGCCTGGGCTTCTCCCTGGAGGAGATCGCCACCTTCCCGCCCTGCATGCTCCGGCAGGTCACCACCGCCGTCTGCCCGGACGCCCTCGCGGCCCACCGCGAGCGGCTGGCGGAAGTCGACCAGCAGCTCTTCGACCTCGCGCGCCTGCGGGAGCGACTGATCTCCGTGCTGGACGCGAACGCAGCCCCTCTACCCTCCACCGAACGAGCACCCCATGAACCGTCGTGACGTGATGAAGACCGCCCTCCTGGGCGCAGGCCTGCTGCCGGGAATCGGCCTCGGCGCCGCGCCCGCCCCTGCTCCGGCGAAGCGCGACAAGCCCCGGACGTATCTGCTGGTGCACGGCGCGTGGCACAACGCCCTGCACTGGACCCGCGTCTCCGAGGCCCTGTCCGCCCGGGGGCATCAGGTGGTGGCCATCGACCTGCCGGGGCACGGCCTCAATGCGCGCTTCCCTGCCTCCTACCTGACGGGCCCCGCCGCGCGCTTCGCGGAGGAGAAGTCGCCCCTGGCGGATGTGACGTTGGACGACTGCGCGGCGGCGGTGGTGTCCGCGCTGGAGAAGCTGAAGGGCGGGCCCAAGCCCATCCTCGTGGGTCATAGCGCGGGCGGCACCGTCATCACCCGGGCGGGTGAGCAGGCGCCACAGCTCATCGGCCGGCTGGTGTATCTGAGCGCGTACTGCCCGCTGCGCCTCCAGAGTGCCAGCGGCTACGGCGCGCTCCCCGAGGCCCGCACCGGACATGGTGAAAACCTCTTCATCGGCGACGCGGTGAAGGTCGGCGCGGTGCGCATCAATCCTCGCGGCGACGCGGCGTACCTGGAGGCCCTGCGCGCGGGCTTCTACCAGGACGTAGACCCCGAGGGCTTCCTTCCCTTCGCGCTCACCCTCACGCCGGACATCCCGCTGTCCCTCTGGGTGGGCAAGGTGGGGGCGACGAAGGAGCGCTGGGGACGCATCCGACGCAGCTACATCCGCTGCACGCAGGACCGCGCACTGGCCCCCGCGCTCCAGGACCTGATGATCCGCGAGGCGGATGCGTTCACTCCAGGCAACGCCTTCACCGTCGAATCCCTGGAGTCCTCCCACTCACCGTTCGCGTCGCAGCCGGAGAAGCTGGCCGCGGTGCTGAGCGGCCTGCGCTGAGCCGAGCACCTCAGAAGATGGACAGGCCCGTCAGCGTCGTGAACCGGTCCAACGCCTCCATGCCCGCCACCGAGTTGCCCTGGGCATCCAACCCGGGGCTCCACACGCACAGGCCGCAGCGGTTGGGGATGATGGCGATGATGCCTCCGCCCACGCCGCTCTTGCCCGGCAGGCCCACGCGGTAGGCGAACTCGCCCGCGGCGTCGTACGTGCCGCAGGTGAGCATCACCGCGTTGACCTGCTTGGCCTGGCTGCGCGTGAGCAACCGCGCTCCGTTCGCGCGCTCCCCATGGCGGGCGAGGAACCCGCACGCCCGGGCCAGGTCCGCGCAGCTCATCGCCAGCGAGCACTGCCAGAAGTAGTGCTCCAGCACCTCGGAGACGGGGCTCTCCATGTTGCCGTAGCTCGCCATGAAGTGGGCCAGCGCGCGGTTGCGGTGGCCGTGCTCCGCCTCCGACGCGGCGATGACCTCATCGAAGTCCACCGACGGGTTGCCACTCTCCGCGCGGAGGAAGTCGCGCAGCGCGCCCCGAGCGTCCCCGGTGAGCTGTTGCAACCGGTCGGTGATGACCAACGCGCCCGCGTTGATGAACGGGTTGCGCGGGATGCCGTGCTCGTACTCCAACTGCACCAGCGAGTTGAACGGATTGCCCGACGGCTCCTTGCCCACCCGCCGCCACACCGCGTCCCCGTCGCGCGACAGGGCCATGGCCAGGGTGAAGACCTTGGAGATGCTCTGGATGGAGAAGGGCTCGCGCCAATCGCCCACGCCGTACACGTCCCCGTCCACCGTCGCGAGCGCCATGCCGAACCGGCGCGGATCCACCGCCGCCAGCGCCGGGATGTAGGTCGCCACACGGCCCTGCCCCACCACCGGCCGCACCGCGGCCCACACGTCGTGCAACACCGCCTGATAGTCCATGAGGCGCCATCCTCATCCACAAAGGGCGTTCGGCCTTTCAGAAAATCCGTGCGGCGGTGTCTGCTGTTTTCATGCGCCTCTTTTCAACCACCCTGCTCTCCCTCGCCCTGCTGGGCACCGTCCCCACGGCCTGCTGCAGCAACACCTCCTCGGCCTCGAACTCCTGCCAGGGCCCGGACGTCACGCCCACCGACCCGGGAACCGTCCAGGTCACGCAATTGGGTGCCGGGGAGCTGAACGCCGGTGGTCAGAAGTGGCCCTACCAGTTGCTGAAGCTGGAGGTGCCCGGCCGGGCCGCCACCTACGCGCAGTGGTTCCCGCCCCGGAAGCTCGGCGTGTCCCCCACGGTGATGATCACCAAGCCCTACGACGGCATCACGTGGACGGGCGAGGCCGTGGACGCGAAGTGGGCATCGCGTGGCAATGGCCTGCACCCCGATGACAGCGAGCCACACTACGGGCCGGGTTCGTCCCCCATCGCCTTCACGCCCACGACGCCGGAGATCATCTCTGGCGAGGCGTTCATCTACCTGGCCCATGACTTCGGCGTGCTCGCCGTCTTCGGCCGCTTCTACGCGGGCGGAGACCTCCAGAACGACCGCGACGACATGAACGCGGGCATGCGCTTCCTGGCCCAGGCGTCCAACGTGGACACGTCGCGCATCGGCGTCTTCGGCGGTTCGTGGGGCGGTTACGAGGCGCTCTACGCCGCGGCGGATGCCCCGGCCAGCGTCATTCCCAAGGTGGGCGTCGCCATCTCCCCGCTGTCCGACTTCGCCCAGGAGGTGGACTACGTAAGCCGCGTCGTCCCCTCGCGCGTGAGCGACCCGGCGATGCGCACGCGCTACCAGCAGTTCTTCGAGCCGTACTTCCGCCGCATCTTCGCCACCACCGGCGGCGACCCCGTCACCACGTCGGGCGCGGACTATTCGCGCTGGGACGCGGCCCACCTGCTCGACAAGGTCCAGACGCCGTTCCTCATCCTCCACGACGACTGGGACACCCTCATCCCGGTGGAGCACACGCGCGCGCTCGTGTCCCTGGCGCCCCACCGCTACACGCCGCTGTACTTCCAGAACGCGGGCCCCGTGAACTGGAACACGCTGGCACCGGACCACGGGCCCACGCTCGCGGCGAATGGCACGGTCCTCATCACGCTGAGCGTGGCGCACCTCATCGTGAAGCTGGGCGCCGCGGAGCAGACCCTGCTCATCCCCCACGCGGACGGCACCGTGCGCACGTGGCTGCAGGGCGTGCGCGCCCTCCAGCAGTTGGACCGCGATGTGACGGACGTGGCGCCCCGGCTCCTGGAGCTCACGGATCCGCGCGTGCAGATGTACGAGGCCACCGTGGGCAGCGTGCAGCCCGGCGCGGCCTTCGTCGCGGCCCAGGTCAACGCCGTCTGGGGCACGGCCTTCACCGATGCGAACATCCGCGCGGCGCTGGAATCAGGACTGCCGACTCCGTAGCGAGCCATGGGGCACCCTCAGAAGGGTGATGCGCTACCGCTTGAAAGCCGTGTAGACCGCCATCCATGACCCGATGGAACACCCGATCATGGGGCATGCTGGCGGTCCTCGGGCTCGCCTTGGCGACGACGGGCCTTGGGGGTACAGCTCGCGCCCAGGCCGGCAATGCACCGGTTGCCCTGGCGCAGGCGCCGTGCACCTCCAAGGACTCCACGGTGAGTTGCTGCGTGAAGACGCACCCACTGGCACCGGAGCGATGCGGCGCCACGAAGCTGGAGGCGGAGGAGATCCTCTTCGCCGCCAAGGTAGCCATGGCGTTGGCCAGGCCAGACCTGCCGGAGTGGAAGCGAGCCTGCATCGAGAATTATGTGAAGTGCCAGGACGAGCACTGGATTGGTTCCTGCTACGCGTGCTTCCGGTACTGCGAGGGTCAACAGGGCGAATGGCCGCGCGACAAGTGCCATCGCAGGACAGGAGACGACTGAGCATGTCAGAGGACATCGACTGGGATCCGGTACGAGAGTTGGCCGCGCGCGTAGAAGCGGGCGAGACGCTGACGCTCACCCCACAGGTGCGCGAGTTACTCCTGCGCACGGCACGCCAAGTGGGGATGCCGGCGTCCGCCGCACGGACGGCTGTCGAAGACGTGGGCGCCGCCACTACGCTGTTGCGTGAGACCCGCGCGCGCATCCGAGACGGCTCCATCCGCCTATCGCTCACGGAGATGAGGGCGCGCGACCTCGCACGGGCCGGAGACACGGCCGGCGCGCGGAAGCTCCTCGAAGACCTGCTTGCCGTGGAAGTGGTGCCTCTCTACCTGCAGGAGGCGAAACTGGCGCTGGAGGAACTGGACTGACGGCCGACCCTCCGCGCGGCACTGGAATCCGGCCGAACGACACCGTGGAGCGCCGCCTGCTTCAACGCAGGCCCGCACGCTTCGCCAGCTCCTGGGCCAGCGCGCGCAGCTCCTCGGCGCCTGACGCGTTCGGGCTCGTGTCGAACACCACCTCGTAGCCCAGGCCCGCCTGGTTGATGGACTCCGAGCGCGGGATGCGCGCGCGCAGCACCGGCACCGTCACGTCCTTCAGCGCCTCTTCCATCGCCACGTTGGTCGCGGGCGTGCGCCGGTCCCACAGGTTCACCGCGGCCACCAACTGGCCGCCGTCCTCGCGAACCTCGCGCCACGCCGTTTCAATCTCCGCCAGCCCCTGCAACGCGAACGCGCCCGTGGGCACCGGCGCCACCACCACGTCCGCGAAGCACATCACCGCCTCCGTGAACGCACCAATGGACGGCGGCGTGTCCACGAGGATGACGTCCGGCGTCCACGACAGCGTCTTCAGCGCGCGCGGCAGCGCCTGCAACCGGTGCCCCCAGCCGAACAGCTCTCGCTCCAGCGCCGCCATGCGCGGAGCCCCCGGCGCGATGTAGAGATTCGGCCGCTTCGGCGACGCCACCACCACTTCGTCCAGTTTGTGCTTCGGCCGGGGCCCGAAGGCGTCCGCCACGCACGGGCCGTCACGCGTCTCCAGGCCCAGCACCAGCGACGCGTGCGCCTGCGGATCCAGATCCAGCAGCAACACCCGGTGGCCCGCGTCCGCCAGCGCCGCCGCCACGTGCGCGCACAGGGTCGTCTTCCCCACGCCTCCCTTGATGGTGCAGAACGCAATCGTCGGCATGATGGACTCCGCTCCTACCAGGATTCCGCCGCCCGCTGGGCCGCGCCGGAATGGACCGCCCGCCCCATCCCGTGCGCTCCAGAATGGAGCAGCCCTCCGTCATCCCCTCACCCAGCCCAATGATTCCAGGCCCTTGGCGCTGGCACCGGACGTGCTCTGTCCCCTCCACGTCAGGGCGCCTCGCAAGGGTGCCGGAAGCTTCAGGAGGAACATCATGGAAATCCGGTTCTTTGGGGTTCGGGGCAGCATCGCGGTGTCGGGTTCTCGGATTGGTGGCAACACGGCGTGCGTGGAGGTGACGAGCCAGGGCGAGCGGCTGATCCTCGACGCGGGCACGGGCATCCGCACGCTGGGCGAGGTGATGCTGCGCGAGGGCGCCCCGCAGAAGGCCACGATGTTCTTCTCGCACCTGCACTGGGACCACGTGCAGGGCTTCCCCTTCTTCACGCCCGCGTACCTGCCCACCACCGCGCTGACGCTGTACGGCCCGGGCGCCAACGGCGCGCAGGCGCTGGAGTCCACGCTGTCGCAGCAGATGCGCCCGCCGCAGTTCCCGGTGCCGCTGTCCACCATGCGCTCGAAGATGGCCTTCGGCTCCGCCATGCATGGCCAGACGGTGGAGGTGGGCCCGTTCAAGGTGACGCCCATCGACGTGCCGCACCCGGACGGCTGCATGGCGTACCGCGTGGAGGCGGATGGCCATTCCTTCGTGTACGCGACGGACGTGGAGCTGCCGGAGCGCCTCACGTCGGACGTGGCGCGCCACTTCGAGGGCGCGGACGCGCTGTGCCTGGACGCGCAGTACACGCCCGACGAGTACGAGGGGAAGAAGGGCATGTCCAAGAAGGGCTGGGGCCACTCGACGATGATGGACGCGGCCAAGGTGGCCAAGGACCTGCACGCCGGGCGACTCTTCCTCTTCCACCATGATCCGTCCCACGCGGACGACCTGCTGGAGGACATGGCGCAGCAGGCCCGCGGCCTGTTCCCCTTCACCGAGCCCGCGCGTGAAGGCCAGCGCATGCTGCTGGGCCGCGCGGCGGGCGCATGAGCCTCACGAGTCCGGAGCCCTGCGCTACACTGTCCCGCGAGCCCTTCACGCTGCCGCCGCTTCCTGCCGCCATGCCCTCGTCCCCGCCGGATGTGTCCCAGGTCCTGCTCCCCTTTGGCGGCCTCGTCGGGCGCGAGGTGGACCTGGATGCCTTCCTCCAGACGCTCGTGGACCGCATCGCCATCACGCTGCAGGCGGACCGCGGCACGCTCTGGCTGTTGGATCCGGTGCGCCGCGAGCTGTTCAGCCGCGCTGCGCACCTGCCGGAGGTCGCGCAGATCCGCGTGAAGCTGGGCCAGGGCGTGGCGGGCTACGTGGCGGAGGCCGGTGAGCCCGTGCACGTGCCAGATCCGCGCGGCGAGCGGCGCTTCTTCGCGGACATCGACCGGATGACGGGCTACCGCACCATCAGCCTGGCGGCGGTGCCCCTGCGCGACGCGGCCGGCGCGGTGTACGGCGTGCTCCAGGTGCTCAACCGCCTGGGCGGCGGACCCTTCACGGAAGACGACACCCAGAAGCTCACCGCCATCGCGGCCCAGGTGAGCACCGCGCTCCAGACGACCAGCCTCTACCTGGAGCTTCAGCGCGCGAAGGATCAGCCGCAGGCCCCGGTGGGCTACTTCTTCAACCGCATCATCGGAGAGGCCCCGCCCCTCAAGGCCCTCTACCGGCTGGTGCAGAAGGCCGCGCCCACGGACGCCACGGTGCTGCTGCGCGGGGAGAGCGGCTGCGGCAAGGAGCTCTTCGCGCGCGCCATCCACGTCAACGGGCCCCGGCGGGACAAGCCCTTCGTGAAGGTGGACTGCGCGGCCCTGCCCGCGTCCCTCATCGAGAACGAACTCTTCGGCCACGAGAAGGGCGCTTTCACCGGCGCCGACCACCGCATGCCCGGCAAGTTCGAGGCGGCCGACGGCGGCACGGTGTTCATCGACGAGTTGGGGGAGCTGCCCCAGTCCGTGCAGGGCAAGCTCCTGCGCGTGCTCCAAGACCGGGAGTTTGAACGCGTGGGCGGCACGCAGGCCGTGAAGGTGGACGTGCGCATCGTCGCGGCCACCCATCGCGACCTGCCGCGCATGGTGGCCGAAGGGAAGTTCCGCGAGGACCTCTACTACCGCATCAAGGTCGTGGAGCTGCTCCTGCCCCCGCTGCGCGAGCGCGGCGCGGAGGATATCGAACGGCTCGCGCGCCACTTCGTCGCCACCGCCGCCCGGCGCCACCGGCTGACGGCGCCGCGCCTGAGCGTCGCCGCGCTGGAGCGCCTCAAGCGCTACCGCTGGCCCGGCAACGTGCGCGAGTTGGAGAACTGCATCGAGAGCGCCGTGGTGCTGTCCGAAGGAGAGATCCTGGAGGAGCACCTGCCCCTGCCCTCCCTGGACCGCCCGCTGTCCTCCGCGCCACCGGAGTCCATGGTCCGGGAGGCCCGGGAAGCGCCCGGTACGTCGGGGGAGGCGCCGCTCCTGCTTCCGCTGGCGGAGGTGGAGCGCCGTCACATCCTGCGCGTGCTGGAGGCGGTGAAGGGCAACCGCACCGCGGCGGCACGGACGCTGGAGATCGGTCGCAACACGCTCAGCCGAAAGCTCAAGGAGTACGGGCTGGCGGACGAGGGCTGAGCGTCGCCCCGTCCGTCCTGGCGCCGCTCTGCCCCCCAACAGGCAGCCACCCGAGGGGTGCCCTGTTTGATGGTGCCCTCCAGCGAGGGGGAAGGCCACCTCTCCTCAGGGCCGTTGTGCGAACCGCGAGGACCGGATTCCGGGAGGCGGTGACCGTTCTCCTCCCTGGGGTTCCCCGTGCAGGACGTGCCCCCTGGGGGAGGAGTACGTCATGGCGGATATCCTGGATGTTCCGGCGAGCAGACGGCCCGCCGAAAAACCCGAGACACACACCGGCCGGATCGTCCTCATCTCCCTGGTGGCCGCGCTCGGCGGCTTCCTCTTCGGCTTCGACACCTCCGTCATCAACGGCGCCGTCGGAGCCCTGGAAACCCAGTTCGCCGCGAGCAGCTGGGCGTTGGGGCTGGCGGTGTCCTCCGCGTTGATTGGCTCCGCGATTGGCGCCCTCTG
Source organism: Corallococcus sp. bb12-1 (assembly GCF_026626765.1). Classification (NCBI taxonomy): domain Bacteria; kingdom Pseudomonadati; phylum Myxococcota; class Myxococcia; order Myxococcales; family Myxococcaceae; genus Corallococcus; species Corallococcus sp. bb12-1. Next base: position 14,615 of record NZ_JAPNJZ010000034.1, read on the forward strand.
CGCGGGCGCCGTCGCGGACCGCTTCGGCCGCACGCGCACGATGATCATGGCCTCGGACCTGTTCATCGTGAGCGCGCTCGGCTCCGGCCTCGCATTCTCACTCTGGGACCTGAGCTTCTGGCGACTGGTGGGCGGGCTGGGCGTAGGCGCCGCCAGCGTCGTGGCGCCCGCGTACATCGCGGAGAGCGCCCCGGCGCACCTGCGCGGACGGTTGGCGTCGCTGCAACAGCTGGCCATCGTGGTGGGCATCTTCGTGGCCCTCCTGGGGGACTTCGCTATCGCGCGCTCCGCGGGCTCGGCCTCCAACCCGGGCTGGTTCGGCATCACCGCGTGGCGCTGGATGTTCTTCAGCGGCCTGCCACCCGCGCTCATCTATGGCCTCGGCGCGATCTTCATCCCCGAGTCTCCGCGCTATCTGGTGGCCAAGGGCCGTGAGCAGGAAGCGCTCCGCGTGCTGCGCGACATCGAAGGAGACACCGCCCCCACCAAGCTCGCGGAGATCCGCCGCTCCGTTCGCCAGGACCGCAGGCCGCACCTGGCGGACCTGAAGGGGGGCCGGTTCGGCTTCCTGCCCATCGTGTGGATCGGCATCGTGCTCGCGACGCTCCAGCAGTTCGTGGGCATCAACGTCATCTTCTACTACTCCAGCGTCCTCTGGCAGGCGGTGGGCTTCTCCGAGCAGAGCTCGCTGCTCATCACCGTCATCACCAGCGTCACCAACATCCTCACCACGCTCGTCGCCATCGCCTACGTGGACAAGATTGGCCGCAAGCCGCTGCTCATCATCGGCTCCGTCGGCATGGCGCTCACGCTGGGCCTGCTCGCGTACCTCTTCGGCACCGCGCCGCAGGACGCCACGGGCAATCCCGTCTTGCAGGGGACCGCCGGCACCACGGCGCTCATCGCCGCCAACCTCTACGTCGTCTTCTTCGGCTTCTCGTGGGGCCCCGTCGTCTGGGTGCTGCTGGGCGAGATGTTCCCCAACCGGATCCGCGCGCTCGCGCTGTCCATCGCGGCCATGGCGCAGTGGGTGGCCAACTTCGTGGTGTCCGCCACGTTCCCGGCGCTCAAGGCGCTCGGGCTGGGCTGGGCCTACGGCCTGTATGCCGCGGCCGCCGTGTTCTCCATCTTCTTCGCCGTCCGCTTCATCAAGGAGACGAAGGGCCGCGAACTGGAGTCCATGTAGTCCCGAGGGGTAGGCGAAATGCTCGAAAGCCCGTACGTCCGTACAGGCGTACGGGCTTTGTGCACCTTCACGCGTTGCCTGGGTACAAAGACACCTGATCTATTTGACACCCGGGGTCAGGGCCTTCCAGCATCTGACTCATGCTGAAACATTCCCCCTCGCGAAACCGACTCACAGGCGTTCTGCTCGCCTCCCTGCTGCTCGCACTGACGGCCTGCCCCGGCACGGATGAGCCGGATGAAGACGGTGGCACCCCCGTCACGGACGGTGGCACCAACTCGGACGGCGGCCCCATCGACGAAGGTCCCGCGTTCTGTGGCGACGGCAAGAAGCACTCGACCGAAGCGTGTGACGACGCCAACACCGTGAGCGGTGACGGCTGCACGTTCAACTGCAAGGAGATCGAGATCGGCTTCGACTGTCCGACCCCCGGCCAGAAGTGCGTGGTGGGGACGGCCTGTGGCAACGGCGTCGTGGAGCCGGGCGACCCGGACGCCGGCGTGACGGGCGAAGTGTGCGACGACCGCAACAAGGCGGACGGCGACGGCTGCTCGGCGAACTGCAAGGCCATCGAGCCGGGCTGGACCTGCCCGTTCCAGGGTCAGCGCTGCCGCGCGGCCCAGTGCGGCGACGGCAAGATCGCGGGCGACGAGGAGTGCGAGGACGGCAACACCACCAACGGCGACGGCTGCAGCAACACCTGCCGCCTGGAGCCGGGCTACAAGTGCGACCCGGGCCAGCCGTGCGCGAAGACGACCTGCGGCGACGGCAAGAGGGAAGGCACGGAGCAGTGCGACGACGGCAACAACGACATGGGCGATGGCTGCTCGCCCCTGTGCGTGCTGGAGCCCAAGTGCGTGAACGGAACCTGCCAGCCCATCTGCGGTGACGGCGTCATCCTCCCCGGAGACACCACCGAGGAGTGCGACGACGGCAACGTGCGCGCCAACGACGGCTGCTCCGCCACCTGCAAGCTGGAGGAAGGCTTCGCCTGCACCCGCGTCACCGAGACCCCGCCGAACTCCGTGGAGATTCCCGTCGTCTACCGCGACTTCCGCGGCATGAACCAGCCCGTCGGCGGCGCCTACCCCGCCACCCGGCACCCGGACTTCGATGACCTCAACACCGGGGATACCGGCATCGTCGGTCCGCTGTACACGGGCACGCTCACGAACAACAAGCCCACCTACGCGAAGGCCACTGGCAGCACCCCCTCCACCCACGGCAAGGTGGCGTTCGACCAGTGGTACCGCGACACCCCGGGCGTCAACGTGACGGTGGTCAGCACGCTGAAGCTGGACAAGCAGGGCAGCGGCGCCGGCTCCTACCTGTTCGACAACCAGAGCTTCTTCCCGCTCGACAACCTCGGCTGGGTGAAGCTGGGCCAGGAGAACAAGCAGAACGACGGCAACGGCACGCCGCGCAACTTCAGCTTCACCAGCGAGGCGCGCTACTGGTTCGAGTTCAAGGGCACCGAACTGCTGAGCTTCCGCGGTGACGACGACGTGTGGGTGTACATCAACGGCAAGCTCGCGCTGGACCTGGGCGGCGTCCATGGCCCCCAGAACGGTGAGGTGTCGCTGGCCAACGCCACCACGGTCAGCAACCTGGGGCTGGTGAAGGGCAAGATCTACGAAGTCGTCGTGTTCCAGGCGGAGCGCCACATCACGGGCTCTTCGTACAAGCTGACCCTGAACAACTTCGAGACCCAGCGCACCAACTGCGAGTCCACCTGCGGCGACGGGCTCCCCAACCCGGGCGAGCAGTGCGACAAGGGCAACGCCAACGGGCCGGGCTACGGCAAGTGCAGCCTGACCTGCATCTGGAACGCCCGCTGCGGCGACGGCATCACCCAGTACAACTTCGGTGAGACCTGCGACGACGGCAACGACAACAACCTCGACGACTGCCCCAACAACTGCATCTTCGATCCGGGGTGAGTCCGCTGAAGCCCCGGTGCCTTCAAGGCCGGGGCCCTGCGTCCGGACCCCTCACAGGGTCCGGGCGAGCATGAACGCGGCGGCCAGGGACAGTCCCCCGGCCGCCGCGCAGTGTTTCCAGGCCCCGCGGGACAGCACGCCCCCGGTGCCCATGGCCTCGTCCCCCAGCACCACCAGCGCCGACACGCCCGCGGCCAGCACCAGCAGCGCCCCACCCACCGCCTTGACGAGCACGTCCGGCGACACGCGCACCAGGGGTTCGTCGCGAGGCCACGGGACGAAGAGCACCAGGCCCAGGGCCAGCGCGCCAAAGCCGGCCAGCAGCCAGCGGGGCCGGGCCCGCGCGGACATCCGTCCCAGGGTGAACACCGCCAGCAGGAGCACGGCGAGGCCCGCCGCGCACGCCGGCACCCAGAGGATGCGACCCAGGTCCTCGCCCATGCCCTACCCCCGCCCCACGGGCCCCTGAAGGACACGGAGCCCGGCGGGAGCAAGGTGGGAACGGGAGAACGGGGCGGCAAGCCCCTCGAAGAGAGCGGGCGGCTACTCGCCGCCGGTGGCGACCTTGCGCACCGGACGCGCCTGGAGCGTGCCCGACACCTTCAGGTCGTCGTAGGTGCACTTCATGTTGCGGCACCCCAGCGCCAGCTTGCCCACGCGGCCCTCGAAGCCGGGGAGCATCTTCGTGGCGAAGAGCTTGTTGTTGAGGAACGCGTCCGCGCGCACGCCGTTCTTCTGCTTGCGCAGTTGGAGGCGCACCAGGAACGGGCCCTGCCGGGGCAGCGGCATCTCGTCACCGACGAGGTTGCGCGCGTCCTCGGCGCTGTTGCCCACGACTTCACGCCCGTCCTCGGCGGAGATGTAGCGCCACGACAGACGCATGCCCACGTCCGGGATGGCGAAGACGGACACCTGCACGTCGCGGATGCGGAACGCCAGCTCCCCGAAGTGCTGCGCGTCCTCCTCCACCAGGTACTCACGGCCCAGCGGCTTCACGTCCATCAGCGTCTCCGCCGTGAAGTCGTCGCTGGTGAAGTAGCGGTGCGCCAGGTAGGCGCGCGGCACCAGCTTGTTGCCGTCCGTCTCCATGCCGCCCTGGATGGCCTGCAGTTCGCCATCCACCATGCGCCACGTGCCGCTGTGGACGTTGATCTCCTCGGTGCCCTGGCCGAAGCCCACCTTCAGCGTGGAGGCCGTGCCGCTGCCAGCGGGAGGGGCCAGCGTGAAGTCGGAGAACACCTCGCCCTCCGTGTTGGCCGGCCACTGCGCCTGGCCCGGCTTCACCTTCAGCCCCTGCGTGCCGATGACGTACTTGTCGTCCTGGCCCAGGTGCAGGCTCACCGGCCCCACGAAGGCGCGCACCCCGAAGCCCAGCAGCGCGAGTCCCCCCACCACGGACAGGCCCGTGCGCACCCGGCCCCAGCCCGCGTTGAACTTCTCCAGGAGGACGCTCTCCGCCCCCGGGGCCGCCTGCCCCGCGGGGACGATGTCCGCGCGACGCACGCGCGCCAGCTCCGCCCCGGGCACCGCCTGGTGCGGCGACGACGAGGCGGACACCAGGGACTCCAGCGCCTCGCACACCTCGGTGGCGGTGGCGTAGCGGGCCTCGCGGTCCGTCTCCAGCAGGCGCTCCACCACCGGATCCAGGCGCGGATCCAGGCCGCGCACGCGCTGGGACGGCAGCTTGAAGCGGCCCACGGGCAGCTCGCCGGTGAGCGCCTCGTACATCATCACGCCCAGCGAGAAGAGGTCCGCCCGGCCATCCACGTTCTTCGCGTCCCGGCGCTGCTCCGGGGCCATGTAGTTGAGCGTGCCCATGGCCACCGACGTGGCGGTGAGCTGCTTCTGGGAGTCCGGCTGCCGGATGCCCGCGAGCCCGAAGTCCGCCACCTTCGCGTTGAGCCGGCCATCCAACAGGATGTTCTCCGGCTTCAGGTCGCGGTGGATGATGTTCTTCTCGTGCGCGGCCTCCACCGCGCGCGTCACCTGCAAGAGCACCTTCAGCGCCTGCTGGGGCGAAATCGGCTCCGCGCCGCTCAGCGCGTGGCGCAGCGACTGGCCCTCCACGTACTCCATGACGAAGTAGTAGTGCTCGCCCTGCACGCCCCGGTCGATGATCTGCACGATGTGCGGGTGGCTCAGGGCCGCCAGCGCCGTGGCTTCCTTGTCGAAGCGCGACACGAACTCCGCGTCCTTCGCCAGCCGGGGCGGCAGCACCTTCACCGCCACCGTGCGGCCCAGCGACTGCTGGCGCGCGAGCCACACCTCGCCCATGCCGCCGCGACCCAGCACCTCCAGCAATTCCAGGCCCGGCAACTGGGGCTTCGCGCCCGTCAGCACCGTCTCCGCGTTCTCGATCTGGCGCACGGCCGTGTCCACCGCGGGCCGGGGCCGGGCCGCCTGGGGACGCACCACCGTGGCCCCCTCCCCGTCCGCCGACGCGTCCAGCGCCTGGGCCTGGGGGTCCGACGCCGGCAGCGCGACCCCGGACGTGTGCCCGGAGAGGCCATCCACCGGGGCCGGAACGACGCCTCCGGGAACCTCTGCCTCACCCGACTTCGCCACGCCATCCGGTCGCAGGACGTTCATCTCGGCTTCCCCCGGGGAATCGGAGACGGCTTCCGCCCGCACGGACAGCGAAGGCGACCCGGCCAGGGCCGTTGCCTCCGCAGGTCCGCCGTAGGGATCCGTCTCACGTCCCAACCTGCTGTCCTCCCTGTCCGTCCCGACACCTGGATCGGCGGAAGGTGACATCGACACCGGTGGATTTCCCACCGTGCGCGGCACGAACGTCACCGCGACACCTGTTTCCTCGTCACTGTGGACAGGCGGCTTGCTGAGCGACGCGTCGGCCGGACGGATGCTGGACACGTCCGCGCGCCGCACCTCGAACCGGATGCCGCAGCGGCAGACGACCTTCTGGCCGCTCACGTACACCCGGGTGTCGTGCACCGTGCCGCAGTTGGGGCACGACTGCGTCGTGGTCATGGCGCGCATGGCTTCAGCGAACCTTGCGCGAGGTGGAGGTGGTCAGCTCCGCGCCGTGCACGCGGAAGGTCTGCACGCCCTTCTCCTTGCCCTTCACCTGGAGCATCGGCAGCTCCTCCACGTCGAAGCCCGGCCCTGACTTGCGCACCGTCGCCTCCGACGCCAGCACCTCGCCGCTCTTGGCGATGCCGCACAGCCGCGAGGCGGTGTTGACGGTGTCGCCAATGGCGGTGAACTCGTGCCGCTCCGCGCTGCCCATGTAGCCCACGACGGCCTGTCCCGTGTTGACGCCAATGCCCACTTCAATGGGCTTCTTGCCGTCCAGCACGCGCTGCCGGTTGAGCTCCGTGACCGCGTCCTGCATCTCCAGCGCCGCCCTCAACGCCCGGCCCGGATCATCCGGATGCGACGAGGGCGGACCCCACACCGCCATCACGCAGTCCCCGATGAACTTGTCCAGGTTGCCTTCGTAGCGGAACACCACGTCCGCCATCGCGGTGAAGAAGCTGTTGAGCATCGACACCACCTCCTGCGGAGAATCACTCTCCGCCAGGGTGGTGAAGCCGCGGATGTCCGCGAACAGGCAGCTCACCTCCGCGAGCCGGCTCTGGCGCAAGTCCTCCGTGCCGCCGTTGATCACCGCGTCCGCCACCGCCTTGGACAGGAAGCGCGACAGCTCCGCGCGCGTCACCGCCTCGTTGCGGATCTGCTCCGCCAGGGCCGCGTTCTCCAGCGCGATGCCGGCCTGCGCGGCGATGCCGGACAGGATGGTCAGGTCCTTCTCCGAGAAGGCGTTGATCTGCTGCCGGCTGTCCAGGAACAGCACCGCCTGGATGTCGCCGTTCACCATCAGCGGCACCGCCATGGCGGAGCGGATGCCCTGCGCCACGATGCTCTCCGCCGCGGAGAAGCGCTCGTCGATGATGGCATCCGCCGTCAGCACCGCCTTGCCCGTCTCCACCACGCGCTTGAGCACGGTGTCCGACAGCATGACGTTCACCATCTTGCCCTGCCGGTGGTGCACCGCGGCCGGAATGAACTCCCCCTCCACGCCCACCTTCAGGATGACGCCGTGGTCGGCCGCCAAGAGCTCGAAGGCCACCTTCAAGATCTGTTCGAACAGGTCCGCCTGGTTGCCCTTCAGGCTCACCTGCCGGTGGAACTCATGCGCGATGCGCAGCTTCTCGTAGTCGCGGCGCAGGGCGGCGTTGTCCGTCACCTGCTCCGCCGGCCGGAAGTTCTGCGGCACCTGGTCCATCTGCGCCAGGAAGGCCGGCATGGAGACGGCGTTGGCCACCACCGTCACGCCCGGCAGCGTGGGCGGGTTGCCCTGGCCGGGCGCGGCCTCGCCGTTGTGGAAGACGAGCCGGGAGGAGCCCAGGGCGATCTCGTCCCCGTCGCGCAGCCGCATCTCCCCCGCCACCCGGCGCCCGTTGACGAAGGTGCCGTTGGACGAGTTCAGGTCGCGCAGGACGAAGTCCCGCCCCACCTTCTCGATGGTGGCGTGCTCCTTGGACACTTCGCGGTCCACGAGCCTCAGCGTGTTGGACGGGTGACGGCCGAGCGACGTCGTCGGCCCCAGGGGAAACTCCCCCAACGTCCCGTCCGCGAACCGCCCCGTCAGGTGCGGCCCGCGCGGGTGCGACCCGGACCTGGGCGGGAATGGGGCGGGTGCCTGGTTCACGCGCGAATCCTCACCGGCCCGGACACTACCAGAGCCCTCCGCCCCAAAGGAACGCTCGCGTCACCCCACCCCTTCCGGGCCACCGGCGCCCTGTACGGCCGGTCAGTCCCCAGGCTCATCCCCTGGCTCATATCGAAGGTGGGGCCACCGTCCCCGGGGCCGCGGGGGCCGCTGACGCGGGCGGACGGGCGCCGGGAGAGCGGAAGGCCAGACCAATGGACGGCTGGAAGGTCACCCCACCCAGGTTCCGTTTGGCCCCGAAGAGGTCCGGCCTGCAGATGACGTAGCCGCCCGTCAGCTCGGCGTAGACGTGCACGTAGCGGTAGCCCAGGGCGAAGCCCACCGTGGAGCCCACGAAGTGGCTGCTCACCGACGTGGGCAGGCTCACGTCGAAGCCCGTCACCGGGGCGCCCTGCTGGGAGAAGTCAACCAGCTGCGGGTCCATCCGGGTGTGGCTGTAGACATACTTGGGGGCCCCATAGAGTTTGAACACATCGCCGTACTCGGCGCTCAGGTAGAGCGGCACCTCCACGTCGAAGCGGTTGAAGTCCCCCAACCGCACCACCTCCAGCACGTCCAGCACCGCCCCGGAGAACAGGTGCTTGGACACCCCCAGCCCCAGGGCCAGGTCGTAGGAGCGGTTCTTCGCCTCGCCGCCGTGCGCCAGTCGCACCTTGCCGTCGAAGCGCAGCGAGTTGCCGCTGAAGCGCCCACCCAGGTCCAACCCGTCCACGATGCCCACCCGCACCATCAGCTCCGGGTTGACGCCCGGCGGGGCCACCACCAGGGCGATGCCGGCGGTGAGCAGGCGCTGCTGATCCTCCTCGGAGAGGTTGTAGGGCCGGCCCTCCTCGATGGCGTCCCTCGCCTCGCGCCCCTGGTCGATGCCCACGTCCACCACGTCCACGAGGGTGCCCACCGGCACGAACACGCCCATGCTGCCCGTCACCTGGACCTGGCCTGGGGACAGCGTCTTCGCGGTCTGCATCGTGGAAAGGGGGGTGGCACAGCCCACCGTGACGCCGGCGAGTCCCAACAGGAGCAGGACGGGAAGAGATCTCATGGGGTTGCAGGTTAAGCCCATTTCGGGTGTGAACGCTTCAATCCGCGCGTCCACGCTGCTAAGGGGGCTGTCGTGCGAATCAAGCAAAAACCCGAGGACTTCTCCGTGAAGGAGTCCTACCGCTTCGACGAAGCCGCCAATGGGCGGCATCGTGTCTACCTCATGGACAAGCAGAAGTTGTCCACCTTCGACGCGGTCAACCGCCTCATTACGAAGTTCGGCTTGAAGCCGGGCTCCATCAGCTACTGCGGCCTGAAGGACAAGCAGGGCCGCACCGAGCAGATCATCGCGGTGGATGGCGCTGACGTCGACATGCAGGAGCCCGACCTCCGCCTGAAGTTCCTGGGCCGGACGGACAAGGCCCTGTCGGCGCGCAACATCACCTCCAACCGCTTCTCCGTCACCGTGCGCGCCCTGACGCACGACTCGCTGGCCCCGCTCAACCTGGCCACCGCCGAGGTCAACCGCCTGGGCGTGGTGAACTACTTCGACAGCCAGCGCTTCGGCGCGCTCAAGCATGGCCAGGGCTTCATCGCCAAGGACATCATCCGGGGCGACTTCGAGGCCGCGCTGCACAACTACTTCGCTCGTCCCTCGGAGCTGGATCGCACCGAGGACGCCAAGGTGAAGGGCTTCTGGCGCGACAACTGGGGCCAGTGGGACGCGCGCGTGCCCTTCGAGGGCGCGAAGAAGTACCACCGCATCCTGCGCTCGCTGCGCGACCATCCGAACGACTGGATGCGGGCGTTCCTGCAGATCGACTCGGACTACCGGGCGATGATCCTCTTCGAGTACCAGAGCTTCCTCTGGAACGAGGGCGTCCGGCGCTACCTGCAGTTGCTGCTGCCGCGCGAGCACATGTTCCCCATGCGCTACCAGGCCGGCACGCTGCTGCACTTCCGGGACGCGAGCCCGGAGGTCCTGAACACGCTGCGCGAGGCGACGTTCCCGCTCGTCGGGCCGGACTCCACCTTCAGCGACCCGAAGGTGGCGGAGGCCATGGCGTGGGTGGTGGGCCGGGAGAAGCTCAAGCTCTCCGACCTGCGCATCAAGAACGCGGAGCGGCTGCTCTACTTCAAGGAAGAGCAGCGCCCGCTGCTGATGCACCCGCACAAGCTCGTCGTGGGCCGCACGCAGAACGACGACGTGAACCGGGGCGACATCAAGGTCAACGTGGCCTTCACGCTGCCCCCGGGCGCATACGCCACGCTCGTCATCAAGCGCCTGTTCCACTTCGAGTACACCGAGGACACGAAGGACGAAGTGCGCGCGTCGCAGCGTCCGCGCCTCGTCGCCACCGAACGGGCCGAAGCCCACGTCGAGGAGGCCCAGGCCGCGAAGCGTGAAGCCGAGGGCCCGTCGCGCCACCGCACGCTCGCCAGCCACAGCACCCGCGCGCCCGCCCGCGCCACCAGCCGGGATCCGCGTCCGGGCGGCCGTGGCGAACGCGTCAACGTTCCCACCCGTCCTGAACGTCCGGCCCCGCACGCCCGCCCCGCCCGTCCCGCCCGTCCCGGTGCCGCCAGCCGCGACGCCGCGACGGAGACGGCCAGCGACAGCGCCCCCGTGGCGTCCGCCCCCAAGCGGGCCTCCAGCCGCGATGAGCGGTCCGGCACGGAGCGCAAGGCCGGCCGCTTCGGCACGCCTGGCCGCGAGGAGGCTCCCGGCAAGGAAGCCCGCCCGCCCAGCCGCATCGGCCGGCTGGCCCGGCCTCCCCGGGGACTCGACGCTGCCTCCGCCCCCGAAGGCCGGTCCGACCGGGCTGAGCGGACGGGTTCGCCCCGCCGGGATGAGCGCTCCGCGCGTCCGGCCCGAGCGCCTGCTCCCCCGCCCGCCTTCACCGCCGCGCCCGTGCCGGAGCCGGAGATCCCCCTGGGTTTCCGCGCCAAGCAGCAGAAGCGCAAGGACGTGAAGGCCGAGGCCCGGGTGGAAAAGGCCGAAAAACAGCGGCTTGCGGCGGCCAAGTCCGTGAAAAAACAGAAGAGGAAGTGATGTCGGGGGGCGTCGCAATGGCCTGCCGCGACGCCCGTAGGACAAGGCGTGAACGCTCTTGCCCTCGACTCGCTGCCCATGGCCATCGGAATGCTGATGGCTGAGGACGCCGCTCCGCTCCCCTGGAAAGCGGACGTGCAGGCCGCCCGCAAGGGGGACCCGTCCGCCTTCGAAGCCCTCGTTCGCAGCGTGCAACGCCCGGTGTACGGCCTGGCGTTGCGCCTGCTGCAGAACGACTCGGAGGCGGCGGAGGTCGCGCAGGAAGCGCTGCTGCGCGCGTACCAGAACCTGCACCGCTACGACGACGCGCGCCCGTTCGACCTCTGGGTGCTCGCCATCACCCGCAACCTCTGCCTGGACCTGCTCCGCCGCCGCACCAAGGTGCGCACCGAAGAGCTGGAGCCCATGAAGGAGGTCCTCCCCAGCCACGAGGCGTCCCAGTTGGACGGCGCCATCGCGCGCGAGGAGCGGCTGTCGCTGGAGGCCGCCATGGAGACGCTCTCCGTGGACGACCGTGAAGTGCTGGCCCTCTATTACGTCCAGAAGCGCACCACGAAGGAGATCGCGCAGATCATGGGCTGCGCGCCCGGGACCATCATGGCCCGGCTGTTCCGGGCCCGTGAGAAACTGCGCAAGAAGATGACGCCCGCAGAGGAGGAGATCCGATGAGCCCCTGCCCCGACCTGGAAGTCCTGTTCGCGGAGCTGGAGGCGGGTGAAGGCCCCGGCCTGGACCACGCCGCGGAGTGCGAAGCCTGCGCCGCGCGGATGGAAGACCACCGACTGCTGGAGCAGGACCTGTTCCGGCTGGCGGATCCGCTGCCGCCCCCGTCGCTGGTCGTCAACATCATGGCCCGCGTCGCCGAAAGCCCCGTCCCCCAGCGGCGCGAGGTGTGGACGGGGCTGGCCATCCTGCTGACGTCCCTGGGCGCGGGGCTGGGCTTCCTCTTCTCCAGCGACCAGGCGCTCGGTCGCTTCGGCACCGGCTTCGCTTCCACCGTGGGCAACAGCCGCGCGTTCGTGGAAGGCCTGTTCAGCGGTGCCCATGCCCTCTGGAGCACCGCGGGCGTGGCGGTGGCGTGCTTCATCGCGGTGGTCGTCCTGTCCTCCCTGTTCGGGCTGAAGCGGCTCGTCGGTTCCCCTCCTCCGTCCCTCTCCGAAGCCTGAGCGTGACCATGAAGATCCTCCCCCGACTGCTGCTCCCCACGCTCCTCCTCGGCGCCCCGCTCGCGCTCGCGGAAGGGCCCCCGGCGCCCCCCTCCGCCACCACCGCGCCCACGCGCACCATCGACGTGAGCTTCCGCGGCTCCCTGCGGGACGCGCTCAAGACGATCGCGGAGAAGGGCGGCCTGAACCTCGTCGTCACCGGCGACCTGGACACCCCCGCGGAGGTGCGCCTGCGCGGCATTGGCGCCGAGCAGGCCCTGCGCACGGTGGCCCGCGCGTACTCGCTCCACCTGGAGCAGGACGGCTCCATCTTCACCCTGCGCCCGCTCACCGCCCGGGAGAAGGAAGCCGGCTCGGCCGGCAACGCCCCCGTCGCCCCGCCCGCCGTGCCGGTGCCTCCGATGGTGGCCGCCGCGCCGCCGCCGGCTCCACCCGAGCCCGTGGACGCCGAGGAAGCCGCGGAGCTGGAGGAGGCCGCCGCCACCGCCCACGCCGAGGCCGCGAAGGAGCAGGCCGAGGAGGCCAAGCAGCGCGTGCGCGAGGAGATCCGCGACTTCCGCGACAGCTTCAAGAACAAGCGGGGCCGGCGCGGCACCCGGGACGTGGTGGCGCGCGGACAGAACCTGGAGGTGAAGCAGGGCGAGTCCGTGGAGAGCGCGGTCGTGTACGGCGGCAACCTCATCGTGCGCGGCACGGTGGAGGACGACGCCGTCGCCTTCGGCGGCAACCTGGAGATCCACGGCCACGTGGAGGGTGACGCGCACGCCTTCGGCGGCAACGTCATCCTGGGCCCGGACGCACAGGTGGAAGGCGACGTGTCCGCCTTTGGCGGCCAAGTGCAGAAGGCGGACGGCGCCAAGGTGGAGGGCAGCCTGGAGTCCTTCGGCGGCGCGGGCCTGGGCCGCATGGTGGCCGGGGAGATCAAGCGCGGCATGACGGAAGCGCGCAACCCTGGCGCGGCGGTGGATCCCTCGGATTCGGACCACGATGACGACGACCGTGGCAATGGGGGTGGCGGACTGGCGTCGTTCATCCTCCAGTTCGCGCTGCTCTTCGGGCTGGGCTTCCTGGGGCAGATGTTCTTCCCGGCGCGCATGAAGGAGCTGGGCGAGGAGATCCGCAGCCGCCCCGGCCAGAACGTGTTGGTGGGGTTCGTGGGCACGCTGGCGCTCATCCCGCTGACCATCGTCCTGTGCATCACCCTCATCGGCATCCCGGTGGCGTTCGCCCTCCTGGTCGCCTCCATGCTGGGCACGGCGCTGGGGTACGCGGCCGTCGCCAGCGAACTGGGCACGCGGCTGCCGGTGATGCGTGGACGCAAGACGCAGGCGGTGGTGCTGGCCCTGGGATTGGGGGTGCTGCTCCTCATCAGCCACATCCCGGTGCTGGGCGTGCTGCTCAACCTCTTCCTCACCCCGCTGGCGTTCGGCGCGGTCATCCGCACCCGCTTCGGCTACCGCCCCCGGGGCATGCCGGAGCCCATCTTCCCCCGGGACGAAGCGCCCGTCTGACGCACCGGGCCTCAAGGCCGACAGGGTTTGCCACACCGCATCAAGGAAGCCCCGCTCCCCGCGCACCGGGAGTGGGGCTTTTCCTTCTCCAACAAGTGCCGCGCTCACACGCCATCACCTGGGCTGTCGGCGCGAGGTGTTGACGGGGAGCGAGCGGACGCCGACAGGCTTTGACCGCCCGGGTCCGGTGCGCCATTTTGCGCGGCACCCATGCGACGCCTCCCAGACGCAACCCCGCGCGGCAGGGCCATCACCGTGGACCTCGAGGGCGAGAGCATCCCCGCCATCGAAGGCGAGCCGGTGGCGTGCTCCCTCATCGCCGCGGGCGAGAACGTCCTCTCCCGCTCCGTGAAGTACCACCGCCCGCGCGGGCCCTTCTGCTTCGCCGCGGCCTGTTCGCACTGCCTCATGCGCGTGGACGGTCTGCCCAACGTCTACACGTGCCGCACGCCCGCGAAGGAAGGCATGCGGCTGGAGCGGCAGAACGCGTACCCCTCCGCGAACGTGGACATCTTCGCGACCATCGACTGGTTCTTCCCCAAGCGCTTCGACCACCACGAGATGTTCGCGGGCGTCCCCATCGCGGAGGACGTGATGGCGAAGGTGGCCCGGCAGCTCGCGGGCCTGGGCCTGTTGCCGAAGGAGCCCGGCCCCGAAGCCCTGCCCTCGCGCACCATCCACATCCGGGTCGCGGTGGTGGGCGGAGGCCCTGCGGGCCTGGAGGCGGCGCGCGTGCTGGCCGGCAAGGGCGTGCCCTTCCTCCTCCTGGAGCGCGACGCGAACCTGGGCGGACGGCTGATCCACGGCACCCCGGAGGAGGGAGCGCCCTTCGTGCCGGAGCCCACCGCGTTCCCGCAGGGCAGCGTGCTCCGGCGGGCCACCGTCCTGGGCCTGTACGACGACGAGCACGGCCGCTACCTCGCGGTGGCGTCGCAGGAGCCCGAAGGCCTGCGGCTCTTGAAGGTCTACGCGGAGCGCTTCCTGCTCACGGTGGGCGGCCATCCCCCCACCCTCCCCTTCGAGAACAACGACCTGCCCGGCGTGTTCGCGGGCCGCGCGGCGAGCCTGCTGCTGCGCCGCCATGACGTGGCCCCGGAGGTCGCGACGCTGGTGGGCCACGGCCCGGAGCTGCACGCGCTGGCGGACTGGATGTCCCAGCGGGGTGTGGAGGTGGCCGCGGTGGTGGACCTGAAGGGCCCGCTGCCCGCGAACGCGCACCCCAAGGCGTGCGTGGGCGACGGGCTCAAGGCGCACGGCCTGCGCAGCGTGGGCGCGCTGAGCTTCACGCCCCAGGGCGGCCGCAAGCAGAAGGTGGCGTGTGACGCCATCATCGTGTCGGTGCCGGTGACGCCGGGCTTCGAGTTGGCGCGCCAGGGCGGCGCGAAGGTGGAGTTCGACGCGAACGCGGGCCACTTCCGCGTGGACGCGGACGCGGACGGACGCACGCAGGCCGCGGACGTGTTCGTCGCGGGCGACGTGGCGAAGGTGGGGACGGCGAAGGACGCGGCGGCCATGGGCCAGCGCGCGGCGCAGGCGCTGCTGGGAGGACTGTCATGAGCAAGGCGCTCGTCTGTACCTGCGAGGACGTCACCGTCTCCGACATTGAACACGCGCTGGAGCGGGGCTACCAGGACGTGGAGTCGGTGAAGCGCTTCACCGGCTTCGGCACCGGCATCTGCCAGGGCAAGAGCTGCCACTCCGCGGTCGCGGCGCTGCTCCAGAAGTCGAAGGCACTCAAGTCCGAAGCGGTGGTGCCCTTCACGCCGCGCCCGCCGCTGTACCCCACGGAGCTGCGCCTGCTCGCGAGCGCCCCGGTGGACGAATCCGTGCCCCCCATGGGCGGCGTGCCCCAGGAGCTGGAGCACTTCCCGTCCGCGCTGCGGCCCCAGGGCCCGGTGCCGCGGAAGGCGAAGGTGGTCATCATCGGCGGCGGCATCATGGGCCTGGCGCTGGCGTACAACCTGGCGCTGCGCGGTGAGACGGACGTGGTGGTGCTGGAGCGCGGCTACCTGTGCGCGGGCGCGTCCGGCCGCAACGGCGGCGGCGTGCGCATGCAGTGGGGCACCCCGGCGCTGATCGAGCTGGCCAAGCGCTCCATCGACTTGATGAAGGTCTTCGCGCGCGACCTGGGCGTCAACGTGTGGCTGCGCCAGGGTGGCTACCTCTTCCTCGCCAAGCGCAAGGACACGGCGCTGCGGCTGGAGAAGAACGCCGTCCTGCACAACAAGTACGGCGTGCCCACGCGCATCATCACCGCGGACGCGGCGCGCGACATCGTCCCCGGCCTGACGATGAAGGACTGCCTCACCGCGGCCTACAACCCGGAGGACGGCGTCATCTTCCCCTGGGCCTTCCTGTGGGGTTACGCGCAGGGCAGCGTGAAGCGCGGCGTGAAGGTGGAGACGTACACCAACGTCACCGGCTTCGAGACGAGCAACGGCCAGGTGCGCAAGGTGAAGACGGACCGGGGCGACATCGCCTGCGACACCGTGGTGCTCGCCTCCGGCGCGTGGAGCCCCCAGGTGGCGAAGCTCGCGGATGTGGCCCTGCCCAACGAACCGCACCGGCACGAGATCCTCAGCACCGAACCGCTCAAGCCCTTCCTGTCGCCGCTGGTGTCGGTGCTCGACACGGGCCTGTACTTCAGCCAGTCCATGCGCGGCGAAATCGTGGGCGGCATGGGCGACCCGAAGGAGCCCGCCGGCCCCAACATGGGCAGCACCCTGCGCTTCGTGTCGCGCTTCGCCCGCGCCCTCACCGAACAGCTCCCCAACGTGGGCCAGGTGAAGGTGCTGCGCCAGTGGGGCGGCCTCTACGACGTCACCCCGGACAACAACCCCATCCTCGGCCGCACCCCCGGCCTGGACAACCTGCTCCAGATGTCCGGCTTCGTGGGCCACGGCTTCATGATGGCCCCCGCCGTCGCGGAGCGGATGGCGCAGTGGATGACCTCCGGCACCTCCGACGAACTCTTCACCCGCTTCAACCTCCGCCGCTTCGAGAGCGGCACCCTGGAGCGCGAGGAGATGATCATCGGATAGAGGGGCCCGGCGCCCACCCCGCCCTGTCTCCGCTTGGGACAACAGGGCGGGACTGGTTGTCCGTAAAAGCGGCACTCCTTGAAATACACGTAAGCCCCCGGGATGGCTGGGGATTCGCCCGGGGATGTGACGTTTCTTTACAAACGCAACCGGGTTGCACGGAGCATCCACGCACCACCCCTGGGGCGGCGGGGTGGCGGGCTCCCTCTGGGACACCCCTTGGCACGCGACGTGCCTTGCCCTTCGCGCCGCGCAATGCAGCGCGAAGGAGGTTCCCGTGGTCGCGAAGAAGCTCGTGGGTGCGATGCTGGTGATGGGCCTGACGGCGTGTGGTTCCATGGACCCGCAGGACCTGCCGGACGCGGAGCCGAACGGTCCGCTGGCGTCGCAGGAATCCAACGTCATCGTGGGCACGCTGAACTGGGTGAGCTCCACGTCCCTCACGGGCACGCAGTTGGCGAAGTCCAAGGCCGTGGGCTACCTCTCCATCCCGGCGGTGGGCAGCCGTTGCACGGCGTGGCTCGTCTCCAACGACGTCATCATCACCAACAACCACTGCGTTGGCAGCAGCGCGGACGCGGTGGGCGCTCGCGTGTCGTTCAACTACGAGGACAACGTCGCGTCCGCTTCGCGCATCTGGTACCCGTGCGCCACGTTCATCAAGACGTGGAGCGGCGATGACATGACGGCGCTGCGCTGCTCGGCCGTCAACGGTCAGCTGCCCGGCGCGGTGTACGGCTTCCTCGCCGTCTCCAGCACCAACGCGGCGACGAACGCGTCCGTGTACGTCGTCAACCAGAACTGCGACTACTACACGACGCCCTCCTGCGTGCCGACGAAGAAGTCCTCGCCGGGCTCCGTGCTGAACGGCAACTACAGCACCACGGACATCTCCTACAACGCGGACACGCTGGGCGGCTCGTCCGGCTCGCCCGTCATCTCCACGTCCACGAACCAGGTGGTGGCGCTGCACCACATCGGCGTCGGCGGCAACTCGCAGGGTCGCGGCACGGCCAACACCGGCGTGAAGGCCACGCGCGTGAAGGCCCGCCTCGCGGAGATCGGGCTGTAGTCCGTCCTCACGTCGCGGACGAAGGTTCCCCCTGGGCCAGCAGCACCGGCCTGGGGGGTTCGTGCGTTCCGGGCCCGGAAGGCGAAAGCAGCAGCTTCCTGCGCAGGCCGCCCAGGGCCAGTCGCCCCAGGCCCCGCTTGAAGGAGCGCGGCAGCAGGCGCAAGAGCCGCATCATCCACCGGTGCCCCAGGCCCGGGTACACCAGCGCCTCCCCCCGCTCGAAGCCCGCCAGGGACTCGCGGGCGCACTGGCGCAGGGACAGCTGGAAGAAGGGCGTCACCTCTTCGTCCAGCGCGGGCTCCATCGCGAGCGGCCCCGCGGCCACGAAGGTGACGGGGATGCCCGCGTCCTTCACCTCCAGGCGCAGGGATTCGCTGAAGCCATCCAGGAAGCGCTGCGTGGCGGCGAACGTCACCGCGCCCGGCAGGAAGAGGCGCGCCGCGCCCGAACCGATGGTGAGGATGCCTCCCCGCCCCCGCTCCAGCATGGGCCCCAGCAGCCGGTGCGTGAGCATGGCGGGGGCCAGCACGTTGGCGTGCACCAGCTCCTCGATGCGCTTCCAGCGTTCGTCGGCGTACAGCCCGCTGGAGGAGTGATCCGCGTTGTTGATGAGCACGTCCACGCGCACGAAGTTGCGCTCCAGGTGCGCGAACAGGTCGTCCACCGCGCCGGGATCATCCAGCCGGCAGGCGCGCAGCATCACCCCCAGGGTGGGGTTGCGCAGCAGCAGCTCCTCGCGCAGGGCCTTCAGCGCCTCTACCTCGCGCGCGACCAACACCAGGGTCCTGACGCGGGGGGAGAGCAGGCGGGCAAGCTCGCGGCCGATGCCGCCAGCGGCGCCAATGATGAGCACGGTACCGTTGTCGATGGGAGGGCGCATGGGGGTGAACCTCGGGTGGAAAGTTGCCCACGCCAAGGGGGACCTGCGTGCCTGCTCCGTTGCTCAACATCCCGCGACCGGCCGCTCGCCCTCAGGGCGGGCGGACGTGCCCTGTTGTGCACCTTGGGAGGAGGACATCCATGGCTGGCCCTTCACGCATCCTCGTGCCGGTGGACCTGAAGGACGGGTCCCGTTCCGTCGTGGAGTATGCCCTGCAGCTCGCGCGGCCCTTCGGGGCGACGGTGGACATCATCCACGCCTGGGAGCCGCCGCAGTACGTGGCGCCCGACCTGCTGGTGGCCTCACCCGGGTGGGACGCACAGTCCCTGGAGACGATGGCGCGCGACACCGCGGGCAAGGAGCTGTCCGCGCTCCTGCGCTCCCTGGAGAGCAGCGCGCCCGTGGCCCTGTCCCACCGCGTGGTGATTGGCGAGGCGGCCAACGTGGTGCTGGAGGAGGCCGAGCGCGGCAAATACGATCTCGTCGTGATGGGCACCCATCAGCGCAAGGGCATCACCCGCATGCTGCTGGGCAGCGTGGCGCAGAAGGTGGTGGGCCGCGCGGCGTGCCCGGTGCTCACGCTGCACGTCACGCCGGAGAGCTAGGCCCTCAGGGCTCCGCCCACTGGCGCAGGAGGTTGTGGTACACGCCCGTCAGCATCACCAGCGCGGGGCTCCCGGGCACCTCGCGCGTGAGCTGCATGATGGACGTGTCCATGTCGAAGAGCAGCGCGCGCTGGGATGCATCCCGCACCATGCTCTGCACCCAGAAGAACGACGCCAGCCGCACGCCGCGCGTCACCGGCGTGACGTGGTGCAGGCTGGTGGACGGGTAGATGATGAGGTCCCCCGCGGGCAGCTTCGCGGAGTGGTTGCCGTACGTGTCCTCCACCACCAGCTCCCCGCCGTCGTAGCTGTCCGGCTCGCTCAGGAACAGCGTCGCGGACACATCCGTGCGGATGCGCAGCGACGTGCCCGCGAGCGGCCGGATGGCGTTGTCCACGTGCGAGCCGAAGTCCATCCCCGACTCGTAGCGGTTGAACAGCGGCGGGAAGACGCGCTGGGGCAGCACGGCGGAGATGAACAGCGGGCTCTTCTCCAGGCCGGAGAGCACCAGGTCCCCCAGCTCCCGCGCGGCGGGACTCCCTTCGGGAAGCTGGAGGTTCTTCTTCACCTGCGCGGACTGGCTGCCCGCGGTGGCGCGGCCATCCTCCCACGCCGCCTTCTGGAAGACGGCGCGGCAGTGGACGACCTGCTCGGGCGTGAGTACCTGCGGGATGTGCACCATCATGAGGACATCCTCCCACGCCCGGCCCATACCGAGCGCGCGGCTAGAACCGCACGTTCGCGGACAGCACCGCCGAGCGGCCTTCCGCCGGCACGGCCTGACCGCCGTAGTACGAGTCGTAGTAGAGCTTGTCGGTGAGGTTGTAGACGTTCAGCTGCAGGTCCACCTTCTTGAACGCGTAGCTGGCGAACGCGTCGAAGCGCCAGTAGTTGGGCACCTTGGAGAGCAGCACTGTCGCGTTGGCGGGGTTGTTCACCGGAACCACGTCCTGGAACACGGCGCCGCCGCCCACGGAGAGGTTCTCCAGGATGGCGTACGTGGTCCACAGCGAGAAGCTGCGCTTGGGCGTGTTCACCAGCCGCTGGCCTTCCAGGAAGTCGTTGGTGTGCTCCTGGATGCTCGCGTCCAGGAACGTGTAGTTGGCGAACACGTTCCAGCCACGCACGGGCGAACCCGCGACGCCGATGTTGTAGCCCTGCACCCGCTGCTTGCCCTCCAGGATGGTCGCGGGCCCTTCCGGATCGCTGTTAGGCACGCGGGCGTTCTTCTTGTTCGTGCGGAAGACGGCCGCGTTCATGCTCAGGCGCTCGGCGATGACGTCGGACTTGGCGCCGATTTCAAACGTCTCGTTCTTCTCCGGATCCAGGCTGACGGTGTCGTTGGCCAGCGTGGCCAGCTCCGCGCTCGGGTTGGAGGACGTGCCGTACATGCCGTAGACGCTGGTGTTCGCCACCGGGTGGAGCACCACACCCGCGCGCCAGTTGAACAGGCCGTTCTCCTGTTCGAACGGCGTCGTCTCACCCGCGGCGCTGGTGGATGAATAGTCGCTGTGCAGGCTGTCGTAGCGAAGGGTCCCCAACAGCTCCACGTACTGGCCCACCTGCACCTGGTCGGACGCGTACACGCCCAGGTTCACCTGCCGGCTCTCGTTGGAGGACCCGAAGACGCGGCTGACGGCGGAGAGGTCCGGGTTGTGGTCCGGGTTGTACAGGTCCGCGGGCAGGTTGGGGCCCGTGGGCAGGCCCACCGCGGTGAGGTTGTTGCGGTCCTGACTGCGCTGCTCACGCGACAGGTCCAGGCCCACGTTGGCGGTGTGCTTGAGGAAGCCGGTGGTGAACACGCCGCGCAGGTCGGTCTGGTTCGCCAGGTACGTGTTGTCGTTGTTCGTCTCGAAGCGCTGCCGTCCGATGGTCGTCGGAGCACCCGCCGGCGTCAGGCCGCGCGGCGCGGTGGGCCGGGCGAAGCGGTCCACGCCGCCGTAGCGCAGGGTGTTGGTGAGCTTCAGGTTGCTGCCCAGGTCCGCCAGCACGCGCGCCGTGCCGATGTGGACGTTCACGCGCTCCACGTCGGAGTCCTTCACGCCGTAGAAGTTCTCCCGGGGCACGCCCAGGGTGACGGACACCGGGTAGCCGTTGAAGTACGGCTGGCCGTAGTCCGGCACGCTGTTCTCGTGCTGGTAGAAGTAGTCCACTTCCAGCGCGACCTTGTCCGCCAGTTGGAAGCGCGCGGACGGCGCGATGCCCGCCCGGTTCTCCGTGACGACGTCGCGGCCCGCCACGTCCGCCAACTGCCCCGTCGCGCTCACGCGCAGTTGGATGCGATCAGACACCTCGTGGTTGACGTCCGCCTCCACGCGGCCAGACGGCGCGGTGCCGCCCGACAGCCGCAGGTTCTGGAACGACCCCTTGCGCGGCTTCTTCGTCACCAGGTTGATGGCGCCGCCCGTGGAGCCTCGGCCGAAGAGCACCGACGACGGGCCGAAGTAGACCTCCACGCCCTCCAGGTTGAACGTGTCGCGGGTGAACCAGCCCAGGTCACGCACGCCGTCGCGCAGCGTGTCCGTCTGGGCGGAGAAGCCGCGCAGCGAGAACGAATCACCCTGCCGGCCACCCTCACCCGCCGTCACCGTGATGCCGGACACGTTGCGAAGGGCGTCGCGCAGCGTCGTCGCCTGCTGCTCCTGGATGACCCGCTCCGGCACCACCGTGATGGTCTGCGGCGTGTCCACCAGCGGCCGGGGCAGGCGCGCCAGACTGGCCTCCGTCGCGTTGTACTTCGACGCCGCGCCCTCCACCTCCACCGTGGGCAGGACGAAGACGTCGTCCCCGCCCTGCGCCGTGGATTCCGCCCCCGTCACCGGAGCTTCCGCAGCAGCGGGAGTCGCGCCCTCCACCGGACGGGCCTCCTGCACGGGCGCCGCGGGCTCGGCGGCCACCGGGGCCTCCTGCGCCACCGCCCCACCCGCCGCCAGCGCGGAGGCGAGTCCCACCGCGGGCCCCCAGGGCCACAGCGCGCCGCGCACGCCTCCAGGGTTTCCATTCGATGAGCGGATTGCAGAACGACCGGGCTTGGCTGTGGACACGGGTCCCCTCGGGAAGAGTGGTGCGGCTAAATGAGAATGATTCTCATATGCAGGACCCTGTTACATGTGACAAGATATTTCTTCCCCAAAAGAGCTGTGATTGAGGTCGCCGGGCAAACCCAGCACTGCCAGACATCAGGCGTTCGAATGCCACACGCCTGGGAGTGAAAATGCGTCGGCCCGGAGCCGCTCGCGCGGTCCGGGCCGTGGATGTGATTCATGAGGGGACTCTCACAAACACAATACCCGGCCAATCCCGGATATTGTGTTTCATGAGGGGAATCTCAGGCAGCGTGTGTCTTGGACTCCGGGGACTCGGGGACTGCCGCGGCCGGTGTCGTGGTCTGGGTCCGGCGGCGCGGGAAGAACCGGCGCCAGGACAGCGAATAGCCGGTGTAGACCAGGAAGACGGCGCCGAACGACGCGAGCGCGGCGATGAGCTGACCTACCCACCCCAGCGCCTCGCCAGTGTGCAGGAAGCGCAGCCACGTGCGCACCTTGCGGCCGCTGTTGAAGTCCGCGTACGTCTCCGTGCGCAGCGCCTGTCCCGTGAACGGATCCAGTGACACCTGGACCGACGAGAACAGCGGCCACCGGTCCTGCTCGCGCACCGTGAAGGTGCTTGCCTGCGGACCGCCGCGCCCGGCACCGCCTGGGCCTCCGGGCCCACCCTCCGCGCGCGGGCCACCCTCGGGCCGACCGCCCCCTGAGTTCCCCTGCGGCGGCGTGGGCAACCGCAAGGTGAGCGTCTCCCAGGGCTTCGCCTGCTTCATCACCACCGCGAAGAGCGCATCCAATTCCTGGGGCGCGGTGCCGGGCGCAGGCGTGGGCACGGGCACTGGCGGTGAAACATTGGGCCCCTGCGCATTGGGCGGCGGGTTGCCCGTGAGCGTGAAGACCAGATTCGTGGCCCACTTGTAGGAAATCACGCTGGCCGACACCGTCAGCACCAGCAGCACCGGCAGCGACCAGAAGCCAATGACGTTGTGCCAGTTGAAGTCGCGCGCCTTGCCCTTGAGCCCGCCGCGGAACCACAGCGTCGGCCGCATGGCGCGCAGCGCCCACTTGCGCGGCCACCACAGGAACAGGCCCGTCACGCCCAGGAAGAAGAAGGCCAGGTTGCTCGCGCCGGTGATGGCCTTGCCAATGGGGCGCTGGTCGCCCGACACCGCGAGCCAGCGGTGCGCGTCCTCCATGGTGTTGAAGAACGCGCGCCAGCCCTGCGCCCCCTGCTCGCGCACCTCGCCGGTGAAGGGGTGCACGTAGACGGCGCTGTTGCGCCCGGTGGCCACCACCACCACGCTGTCCGCCTCTGGGTAGAGCGTCACCGCGGTGGGCTGCGCACCCGGCCGCGCCTCCTTCACCTTCGCGACCATCGCGTCCACGGACAGCCGGGGCGTGCCGGAAGGCGGCGGCGCCGCGTGACGGGCCTCGCGGTCCGCCCAGTCGACGATCTGCGACTCGAACGCGATCGCCACGCCAGTGAAGGACATCACCCCGACAACGAGTCCGACGGTGAGACCGGACACCAGGTGGATCCAGAAGAGGACGTTTCGGAGGAGGCCAGGCTTCATGGTGTGCGTCTCTTCGAGCAGGTCACTTCAATGCGAACTTCACGGGGATCACGACCTTGACGCGAACCGGGCGCCCGTCGTGTCCCAGCGCCGGCGAGAAGCGCCAGCGTGAAACGGATTCGATGGCCGCTTCGTCCAAACCGGGGACCGAGCGCTGGATGCGCGTATAGGCCGGCTCCACGCGCCCATCCGCGCCAATCACCACGTACACCATCACCACGCCCGTGATGCCGTCCTCACGGGCCCGGCGCGGGTAGTCCGGCTTGCCGTCGAGCAGCACCGGCAGCTTCATCACTTCCCGGGGGGAGAAGATGGCCGGCGCCGCGCCCAGCCCGCCCACGCGACCTCCCGCCAGCCCGCCCACGGTGCCGCCCTCCACACCACCCACCACCCCCTGCGGAACACCGGGCCCCACCGGAGCATCGGCCACCGCCGGGGAAGGATCCGGGGCCACCTCCTCGGGCGTCGCAGGCACCTCCTCCTTCACCGGCTCCAGCACCTTCACGGGGACCATCAGCTCCTGCTTCACCGGGCGCGGCCTGCGGGCCAGGGGCTTCACCGGCTCCGAGCGGGCCTGCCGCGCCTGCGTCCCTCCGCCCAGCGGCGGCGGGGGCGGCGCGTACGCCATCAGCACCAGCTCCGGCTCCGAAGGCTTCACCCGCGCGGGGGGCTCGCGGCCCGCCAGCGTCAGCCCCACCGCCAGCGCCACCACGTGCGCCACGGTCGCGGCCACCACCGAACCACCCCACCGTCCCCAGGCCCCCTCCGCCGTCGCATCCGCCGACAGGAACAGCCCACCGGACACCCGCACCTCGTTGATGCGGGCACCCGAGGCCTGGGGGCGCACGGGACCCGTGTCCAACCCATCGTCGAAGTTGAGAATGGTTCTCATTTTCACGGTGTGAGAGCAAATACCCCCTGGAAGGTGGGAACGTCAATCTGTAGCCGGGCTGAAAACATCCCGGCGCGTCAAGTCGGGACCATTTCGACGCCAAGGGCATGATTTTCCGGGGTAATTGGGAGCTTGAGTGCGTATAAAGGCATTCCGCTGGCACGGTTTTCCGCTGCCAGGGGTTGTCGCACCCCGGAGCGATGACCCACCCCCCTTCTTGATGACGACCGTCCCCGCCACCTCCGGGTGTGAAGCCCTCCGAGAGACCAGGATCGCCCTGGCGGCGGTGGTGTGCGCGGTGGCCTTCGCCGGCTTCCTGGGGCTGACGGGCCCCTCCTTCGACGCCCCCCGACAGGCGCGGGTGGAAACCTCCCGCGCCCCGACGGTGACGCGCACGCCCTCCGGCAAGGGCGCGCGCTGGGTGTCGGGCCTCCTCCATGAGGACCCGGTGGGCACGCCGGTGCCCGCCTCGCGCGATCAGGTGGACCCCGGCGGCGTCAGCCACCGCACGACACCGCCGTTCGTGCCCCGGCTGGACTCCCTGCGCGCGCTGCTGGCGCGCTACGACGCCCAGGTGCTCGCGCGGGCCCACAGCCTGCTTGCCCAGGCGCTGCCGTCCCGGCTCGCGCCGCTGGCGGACCGCCCCCGGACGGTGAACTGTCCGGCCCAGGGCCCCCCCGTCACGGGCTGAGCGTCGCGCACCCTTCTTTTTCGTGGGCCCGTGACCGTGAGGCTCCCGGTGTGCCTTCAGGAGCCCAGGCAGGCGGGCCCTTCTTCCACCCATCGCACCTTTCTCATCGCGCCTGCTTGTGCAGGCGCGAGAGGCCGCTTCAATGTCTTCGTCCCCTTCTTCCGACCCCACCCCCACCCCGCCGACCCCGGGTGGAGCCACCCACGACCAGTGGCAGGGCGCGCGCCTGTTGTGGAGCGCCCTGCTGTGCCTGGTCATCATCGGCGCGGCCATCGCCCTGGAGCGCTGCGTTTGAGCCCGCCCTAACTTCCAGTGAGCCCCCGGCTCCGCGCGGTCCAGGCGGGGTCGGGGCCCGCGAATCCGGACGTCCCACCCCCAAGGCGGGATGTCCCTTCCATCCACGACGGTCCCCTGCCCCCGCCCGCATCCCAGGGGTTGGACCGCCCCCGCTCCTCCGAGGCGCCTCCCATGCACGACGCCCACGCCTTCCTCCAAGCCCTCGCCACCGTCCTCTGTGTCGCGGCGGTCACCACGGTCCTCTTCCAGCGCCTGCGCCAACCGGTGGTGCTGGGCTACATCCTCGCGGGCGTCATCATCGGGCCGCACGTGCCCATCCCGCTGGTGGCGGACCCCAACATCGTGACGACGCTGTCGGAGCTGGGCGTCATCCTGCTGATGTTCTCCCTGGGACTGGAGTTCAGCCTGCGCCGGCTGTTCCAGGTGGGCCCCACCGCGGGGCTCACGGCCGTCATCCAGTGCAGCGTGATGGTGTGGCTGGGCTTCATCGTGGGCCGCGCCTTCGGCTGGACGATGCTGGAGAGCCTGTTCACCGGCTGCTGCATCGCCATCTCCAGCACCACCATCATCGCCAAGGCGTTCGACGAGCAGAACATCCGGGGCGCGCTGCGCAGCATCGTGGTGGGCATCCTCATCGTGGAGGACCTCATCGGCATCCTCTTGATGGCCATGCTCACCGCGGTGTCCACGGGCTCCGGCCTGTCCGCGGGCGACCTTGCGCTGACGGTGGGGAAGCTGGCCGCGTTCCTGGTGGGGCTGGTCGTCATTGGCCTGCTGGTGGTGCCCCGGGTGATGCGCGCCATCACGAAGCTCCAGCGTCCGGAGACGACGCTGGTGAGCAGCATCGGCATCTGCTTCGCCATCGCGCTCCTCGCGCAGGCGTTCGGCTATTCGGTGGCGCTGGGCGCGTTCCTCGCGGGTTCGCTGGTGGCGGAGTCCGGCGAGGGCAAGGAGATTGAGCATCTGGTGCAGCCGGTGCGCGACCTGTTCGGCGCGGTGTTCTTCGTGTCGGTGGGCATGCTCATCGACCCGGCGCTCATCCGCGAGCACTGGCTGGCCATCGTGGTGCTCACGCTGGTGGTCGTCTTCGGGAAGATCATCAGCGTCACGCTGGGCGCCTTCTTCACCGGAAACGGCACGCGCACGTCCGTGCAGGCGGGCCTGAGCCTGTCCCAGATTGGCGAGTTCTCCTTCATCATCGCGGGCCTGGGCCTGACGCTGAAGGCCACGGGCACCTTCCTGTACCCGGTGGCGGTGGCCGTGTCGGCCATCACCACACTGACGACGCCGTGGCTCATCCGCGCCTCCGGGCCGCTGGCCAACTGGGTGGACCGCAAGCTGCCCGCGCCGCTGCAGACCTTCGCGTCGCTGTACGGCAGTTGGGTGGAGAATCTGCGCACGTCGCCGCGCCAGAAGACGGTGGGCGCGAACGTGCGGCGCATGGCGATGATGCTGCTGCTGGACGCGGCGCTGCTCACGGTCATCGTCATCGGCACGTCGGTGATGCTGCCCCAGGTGACGGCGTACATCGACTCGCGCATCGAGGGGAACGTGACCTTCACCCCGATGATCGTCATCGGTCTGGCGGTCGTGCTGGCCCTGCCCTTCTGCGTGGGCATCATCCGCGTGGCGCGCCGGCTGGGCGTCGTCCTGGCGGAAGGTGCGTTGCCGGCGGTGCCGGGCGGCAAGGTGGACCTGGCGGCGGCGCCGCGCCGGATGCTCGTGGTGGCGCTGCAACTGGCGAGCGTCTTCATGGTGGGCGCGCCGGTGGTGGCCATCACCCAGCCGTTCCTGCCAGGCTTCCCGGGCGCGGTGCTGCTGCTCATCTCACTGGGAGTGCTGGGGTTCGCCTTCTGGCGGAGCGCCACGCACCTGCAGGGCCACATGCGCGCCGGAGCGCAGGTGATTGTCGAAGCGCTGGCGACCCAGTCCCACGCGAAGACGGGCGACGACGAACCCGCCCCGGACGTACTGCACAAGGTGCGTCAGTTGCTGCCGGGCCTGGGCGAGCCGGAGTCGGTGGCGCTCGCCGCGTCCAGCGCCGCGGTGGGCCGCACGCTGGCGGAGCTCAACCTGCGCGGCATGACGGGGGCCACGGTGCTGGCCATCCGCCGGGGGACCGAAGGGGTGCTGGTGCCTTCCGCGCAGGAGGTGCTGCGCGCGGGGGACATCCTGGCGCTCGCGGGGACGCACGAAGCCATCGACGCGGCGAAGGACGTGCTCGGCGGGGGCGCTGGAGCCGGGGTGGACGCCGCACCGGTGTGATGCGGTGGATGCAATGGGGGGACGGGGCCGGCCGTAGGCATGGCATGCCGTCCCCCTTCCGCATCTTCCGCGTCACGGAGGCTTCCACCATGCGCCGCCCCTTCCTGCCGACCCTCGTCCTCGCCTGCTCGCTGGCCGTGCCTGCGCTGGCGGCGGAGCCCGCGAAGCCGGCCAAGGCCCCCGTGAAGCGGGTCTGCGTCAACGTGAAGGACGGGAGCAAGGCGGTCCAGGGCACGGACCTGATCATCGAGCCCGGGGAGAAGATCAAGGACGCGGTCGCGGTGGACGGGGACGTCATCGTGAAGAAGGGCGCGGTGGTGGACAACGACGTGGCCGCCGTCCGGGGCCGCGTCATCCTGGAGGCCGGGGCGCGGGTGAAGGGCGACGTGGTGTCCCTGGGCGGCGAGGTGCGGGTGCCCGCGGGCGCGCGCGTTGACGGGAGTGCCCTGGCCCTGGGCGGCAAGCTCAAGGTGGACAAGCAGGAGGACGTGGGCGGTGAGAAGGTCAACTTCTCGATGGAGCTCAACGGCGAGGACCTGGTGAAGCAGGTCATCGGCAAGGCGCTCGACGAGGATCAGAAGTGCCACATCCTCGACGACGATGACGACAAGGATGTCTGAGGCGCGCGGCCCCGGCTGTCGCGCCGGGTGCGGTGTTTGGAGATGATGGGCTGAACGCCCATTGCCCCCCTGCGACCCCGGGTCGGATGGGGTTCATCCCTGCCATTCCCAGATTCCGTGCGATGCGAAGACGAACGGGCATCGTGCAGTGGTTCAACCTCGCGATGGGCTTTGGCTTCATCGCTCCCGATCGCCGGGGCGCGCACGTCGTCGTCCTCCGGGAAGACATCGAAGCGGAGGGCGACCCCATCCTCACCCGGGGACAGGCCGTCTCCTTCGAGTACTTCACGGGCCACGGGCGATTCACGTCAAACCGCTGGAGCCTTCCCTGGCTGCGGGTGACTGAACTCCAGGATGAGTTGGCCCAGCCCGAGGGGCGGGATGGGTTCTTCGCGGGCGTCCACAGGTTCAGCAAGGCCCGAGGAGCATCGCTTCCCACGGGCTCCCCGGGCTTCTCCAGGGGTGAACCCAGGGAACAGCATCATGGGACGTGGAACCGTGAAGTGCTTCGACCCCATCAAGGGCTTTGGATTCATCACCCCGGATGAGGGCGGACACGACCTGCTCTTTGAATTCGTCTGCCTGGCCGCCACGGACCGACCCGACTTCAAGGAGGGTCAACGGGTGGAGTTCGATCCCATTCCAGGCAGCGCGGCCCCCGAGGTGAAGAACCTCCGGCGAAGGGCGTAGGGCCACAAGGCGGGCCAGGGCAACGACAGACCTCCAACGAGGCTGGCCTGCTCAGCCCGTGCGATGGGCGGCCCCCCAGATTCCCACCTTGCCGTCGTCCATGCCCCAGCTCACGAAGCGTCCGTCCGGAGAGAACGCCACGGAGCTGCCCTCCATGTCGTCCAGGTCCGAATAGGCGAAGAGCTCTTGTCCATCGTGGGCGTTCAGCACCACGAAGGCGCTCGTGTCCGGGCTGGCCGCGATCAGGGAGCCCGCAGGGTTGAATTCCAACTGGAGGACTCCCGAACCCGGTCCTTTCATCACTCGCACGACGTCGAGTGAGGGCAGGCTCAGGAACAGCAGCTCCCCCGCCGTGTTCGCGGCGATGAGCTGGTCTCCTGAGGGGACGAACGCCACGGTCCAGATGCGAGAGGACTCGAAGGAGCGACTGCCCACCAGCTTCCCTGTCTTCGCCTCCCACAGGCGGATCGACGCGAGGGTCACCGCGCCCTCGCGCTCCTCGGCGGCCCCCGCGGCGGCGAAGACCCCATCGGGGGAGAGCGCACAGCCATGGAAGAGCGCGCGATCATCCCGTCGCCAGATCAACCAGTTCTTGCGCAGGTCCCAGAGCAGGACGCGTCCGCCCGGGGCCGTGAGCAACAATCGCGTGGCATCCAACGACAGACACGCCCCCGATACGGACATCCCGGTCTTCACCGTGGACACCAGGGCGCCGTCGGTCACCGACCAGGTCTGGAGGGCGCCCCGGAACGTCACGGACAGGAGGGTCTGGGAATCCGGCAGGAACCACGCCGCCACCCCACCGGCCAGCGGGCGCGTGAAGCGCGGCGTGCACCCGTCCGCCTCCAGGTCCCACCAGCGCAGTTGATCCTCCCCCCGGTTCCGGACCGACAGCAGGTAGCGCGACGACGCGTCCCAGCCCAGCACCTGTCTCAGGGCGTGCGGAGAGCGGTCCGGTTCGCCCAGCGTCCGCACCAGGGACAGGCTCCGTGCGGTGTCGGGGGTCAGCAGGGGGGAAGGCACGCGCATTCGCGGCCAGGATACGGGATCCGCCCCGAACAGGGCGTGCGGACCTGGACGCGCCCGTCGCCCCCCGCGACCCCAGGTCGGGATGGCTCGCTTCCCACCGTTCCAAGATTCAAGGACACCGCCTGGATTTCCCCAGGGGTGGCTCAGAGGGACGGCGACACGGCGACGGGAACCGTGAAATCCGGCCGCTGTAGCCCACGCGCCGTGTGGGCTCACACGAAGGAGGGCGGGCACGACTCCGGGCGTCACCCCTGGCGCACCCTGGGTGGTGTCCCCTCCGATTCCAGGTGGGGGCTTGAGCGCCGGAGGATGGAGGGCCTAAGACGCCTGCGCCCCTTCCCGGGGCTGCCGTTCCGAGGACACCCATGCTCAAGAAGATCGCCATTGGCCTTGCCGCCGCGCTGGTGCTGCTGCTCGCCTTCATCGCCACTCGCCCCGACACCTTCACGCTGTCGCGCACCGCCACGGTGCCGGGCACGCCGGACGTCGCCTTCGCGCTGGTGAACGACTTCCACCAGTGGAGCCAGTGGTCTCCGTGGGACAACCTGGATCCGAACCTGAAGCGCGTCTTCGGCGGCGCGGAGTCGGGCACCGGGGCCACCTACGCGTGGACGGGCAACTCCGACGTGGGCGAAGGCCGGATGACCAACGAGGAGAGCCGCGCGAACGAGTCCGTCCGCATCAAGCTGGAGTTCATCAAGCCCTTCGCCGCCACCAACACCACGACGTTCACGTTCAAGCCCGTGCAGGATGGCACCGCCGTCACCTGGACCATGACCGGTGAGAACGGCTTCATGAGCAAGGCGTTCTCGGTCTTCATCGACATGGACAAGATGGTCGGCAAGGACTTCGACAAGGGCCTCGCCAGCATGCAGGCCGCCGCCAAGGTCGAGGTCGCCAAGCGCGCGGAGGCCGAAGCCGCCCGCAAGCAGGCCGAGGCGAAGGCCGCCGAGGAGGCCGCCGCCGCTACCGCCGCCGCCGCGCCCACCGAGGGCGCTCCCGCCGTGGCCGTGCCCACGCCGTAGTCCCCACGCCAATCCCTTGCGGTTCCCGGCCCCTTGTTGCCTCCCAGGCAACAGGGGCTTCTTGTTTCACGACAATCTGTCATTGCACGACCCGGCGTCACTCCGGGAATCACCCATGGTATTTGTACTGCCTCTTCGACACTACGAGGTCTGGCAATGCCTGTGTTTCGTGGAGCCTCCCGGCTCGCGTTGTGCCTGCTCACGTTCGTCCTTGCCTGCGGTTCCACCGAACCTGATCCAACCCCTGGTGAGGACGACGAAACCGACAAGGTCGCCGCGCTCACCCTCTCCCCGAACGGGGCGACGCTGCTGGTGGGTGAATCCCTGACGCTGGCCGCCCAGGCGGTCGACAACACCGGCCAGGTGCTCAGGAACGTCCAGGTGACCTGGAGTTCCTACCTGCCGGAGTACGCCACGGTGACGAACGGCCGGCTGAAGGGCGTGGCCGCCGGCGGCACGGTCATCACCGCCAAGGCGGGGGCGGCGAGCGCGACCCTGTCGGTGATCGTGATGCCCACCGACGCGTCCCAGCCCTCGAGCGACGAGGTGCTGGCGTCCGCGCGTGAAGCCGGCCTCATCAACGACGAGGAACTGCTGGCCTACCAGGTGTACGCGGCATTCAGCGATCCCCGCCTGCCCCTCCAGTACAAGGCACGGGTCGAACGGGGGTTCGACGTCACCGTCCTCGAAGCGCTGCGCGAGCGCTTCGACAGCCTCTCCGCGCCGATGCAGCAAGAGCTCGGAATGTACCTGCTGCGCCCGGATGACCCGGGGAGCTGGCTCAACGCGCCCCTGCCCGACGCCCGACTGAGCAGCATGAGCCGGCCCACCTGCCGCCAAAGCGGCGGGGGTTGGTACTCCCTGTCGAAGTCCACCGCGAAGGTGAAGGTCTGGTTCGAGTACGCCGTCTCGGGTCAACGCGAGCAGGCCCAGCTCCTCGACGATGCCATCGAGAAGGAGATCTGGCCGAAGTTGATGGCGCTGGGACTCAAGGAGCCGCTCACCGACGAGGACTCCATCGGCTGCAACGGGGGCAGCTCCCAGCTCGACCTCTACCTGGTCCGCAACATGGGCGGCTACGGGTTGACCATCCCGGAAGGTCTCAGCAACACGCAGGCGCGCACCTACATCCAGCTCTGGGACGGGCTTGGCGATGGTGAACTCAAGGCCGGGGCGACGCATGAGCTGATGCACGCCATCCAGTGGGCCTACAAGACGAAGGACTGGCAGAGCCGCTACGGGTGGATCCGGGATGCGACCGCGAACTGGGCCATCGACCAGGTGTATGGACAGTCGCTGCAGCTCGAACACCAATACGCCGACTGCTTCATGAGCACCCCGGACCTCCACCTTGAGAACCGCACCAAGAACCACTGCACCGCGCCGGATGCGGGCGATGCCGCACGCGACTACGGCGCCTACCTGTTCTTCCAATACCTGTCGAAGAAGCACGGCCCGAGCGTCGTGGTGGCGGCGCTGGACAAGCTGACCACGGAGACCTCCAGCCTCACCGCGGTGGACTCCGTCATCCCCGGCAAGCTGGAGAAGGTCTGGCCGGAGTTCGCGAAGGTGCTCTGGAACCAGGCGCCCATCGACACCAAGGCGGAGTCCTTCAAGGCGTGGGACAACCTCACGGAAAAGGTGAAGTTCAAGGCGCTCAAGGGCGACCTGGCCGGCGCGCCCGAACACAAGGAAGAGCTTCCCACCGAGCTGAACAACCTGGCCAACAGCTACCACCACTTCACGTTCAGCGACCCGAACACGCGCTCCCTGCTGTTCCACAACGGGTGGTTCAAGAACATCACCGAGTCGAAGGATCCCGTGAAGGTACTGGCGCTCTGGAACGACGCGAGCGGGACGTGGCACGAGGAGGACTGGAGCGATTACGAGTACGTGGGGCTCTGCCGCGACATGAAGTCACAGCGGGCGCAGGACCTGATCATCATCACCAGCAACGCGAAGTTCGCGCCCGGCGGCGGCGGGAGCCTGACGGCGGCGAAGACGCCGTACCTCAAGCGCAGCAACGTGGGCTGCTGGAAGTACAAGGGCACTTCGAAGGCGGTCCTGATGGGGGCGGGCTGGTCGGGCCGGGGAAAGGTCACCGACGCGAACCTGGAGTTCCAGGTGCTGGGGGACTCCACGTCCACGGCCTATGAGCATCCGAAACTCCCGCACACGAAGCGGCTCGGGGCGTTCATGCTCATGATGCCCAGCGGCGACCTCACGCTCGACATCAGCTACTCGCGCCATGGCTGCAACTACTCGCACGGGCCCACGAAGTACTCGCTGGGGCCCACGGGCGGGGCGATGTTGATGAACCCGTTCAATGAATTGAAGTCAACGGAGCCCGACATCCAGGACTGGCTGTCACACGCATCGCGCTCGTACAGAGCGGCGCTCGGCGACGGACGCATCATCAGCGTCGCCGTCAGTGGCAAGGACTGCCAGGGACCGGAGCTGGATGCCCTTGGGAACATCCTCTTCACGGACTCGGGTGAACCCACCGCCACACCGGCGCTCGTGAAGCCGAATGGCGAGCTGTCCGGGACGGTCTCCATGTTCGACGGCGTCTTCAGTTGGACGCTGCAGCCGCAGATCGAACCCTGAGCCGCGGCGTCGCCGCAGGAGTCCATGGCTCCTGCGTCGGCCTGGCCGTCCTCTCAGGGCTCGGGGACGAAGCGGTAGAGGGCGCTCTCGATGTCGGACGTCAGGTAGACGGTACCCGAGCGCCCCACGGCGACGCCCGTGGGCAGGTAGCCCGGCGGGAAGGGAGCGCTCTCGGGCTGGCCGATGCGCAGCTTGCTCGCGACCACCGTCGATTTTCCCGTGGCCGGGTCGATGCGCACCAACTGCTTGCCCCTGGAAGATGTAGGTCCAGCCGTCGTTGACCATGTCGACGGGCTGCTGGCGGCCGGAGACGATCGCGGAAAAGTTGCGGATGCGCTCCTGCTGCCAGCCCGGCTGGAGCGACTTCGCCCAGGCCTCGTCCGTCGGCTGGTTGGCGCGCACGCCGACCCCCGAGGGGGTGCGCGGAAAGACATACAGCTGCCGGGCCGTGGCGCCCAGGTGCGGAAGCCCGGCCATCACCTGTCCGCGTCGGGCAACACCTCCACCCGCCGCTGGCTGGAACAGGCCATCCAGGCGGTCGTCGACGAAGGCGGGACCTGAAGGACCGCCGCCGCCCCTCATCCACGGGTCGTCAAGAATCAGAAAAGGGGCGGCCGTCTTCCGGCCGCCCCTCCCCTTCAGCTCAAACCCTCACCCGGCTACTTCGTGAAGGTGACAGGCCCGGAAGACAGCGTGGTGTTGTTCGCGCCGTCCACCGCGCGCACGCGCCACGTGTGCGTGCCCGTGGCCAGCCCGTTCACCGTCGTCTGCTCGGTGCCCACGCCGTACACCTCGAACTCCCACAGCGAGTAGCCGTAGGCCGTCGCGCGCTGCACGCCGCGCATGCGCACGTAGCGGCCCACGCCCGTGAGGCCCGTCCAGTCGTCGATGCCACCGTCGCCGGTGTCCACCGTCCTCAGGGCCACCCAGTTGGTCGCACCGTCCAGCGACGTCTCCAGGACGTAACGCCGGCCGTACGCGGCCTCCCAGTTCAGCAGGATGCGCTTGATGCTGTAGATGGCGCCCAGGTCCACCGTGATGGAGTCGGTGTCACCCGTCGTCGCCGTGCCGACGCTCGACCAACGCGTCGTCAGGCTGCCGTCCACCGCGTCGTTCGGGCTGCCGAACTCGGACGAGGTGGCCGCCACGTTCTTGCCCCGCGCCAGGTTCGTCCCGGCCGGGGTCGCCGCGCTCCGGAGGATGGTCGGCGTGCGGTCCGCCCCGTCCACGATGAGCACGTACTCCGACACGCCCGCGCCCACGTCCGTCGTCTGCTCCCAGATGAAGCGCGTGGCCGTGCCCGGCACCGCCTGGCCCGCCGACGGCGACAGCGCCGCGAAGGCCCCCGGAGGCGTCGTGTCGTTCAGCGTGAAGGTGAACGTGGGCGACTGCGTCACCCCGTTCGCCCAGTTGAACGCCTTGACGAACCAGGTGTGCGTCCCGTTCGCCAGCTTCAGGCTCTCCAGCGGAGCGGACGGCGTCTTGGTGATCGCCACCGGCGCCGCGTTGCCGTCGATGAAGACCTCGTAGCGCTGGATGCCCGTCTGCGGATCGCTGCTGGCGTTCCAGGTGAACGCCGGACGCGTGCCGGTGATGACCAGGTTGTTCGTCGGCGTCAGCAGGCTGAACGCCACCGGCGCCGTCGCATCCGTCAGGCCGAAGCCCTGGATGCCCGCGCCGTACTGGAACAGCGGGTTGCCGTAGATGGGCTCGATGTGCTCGCCCGCGGCGATCTTCGCGCGGATCGTCGTCCGCTCCGCGGCCGTCGCACCCAGGTCGTACGGCAGATCCCAACGCTCCAGCTGGTCGTTCTCCACGTCCGTGCCAATCTGGTTCATGGCACGCGGCAGTTGCCACGGCGTCTTGCCGCGAGGCAGCACGTCGCCGAACAGCACGTCCGCCACCGCGAAGCCACCCATGTCACCGGGTCGGTAGGCGATGAGGAACGCGTTGGAGATGGGCATCACGTTCGTCAGGACATACGGCCGCGGCATGATCATCACCGTGGTCGTGGGGATGCCCCGCGACTTGAAGCTGTTGATGACGCCGAACTGGTCGCCCCACTTCGCGTCGTGGGCCGGGCCAATGGGATCTCCAGGCAGGTACGGCTTCTCCTTGTCCCACTCCGTGCCGTGCGTGAAGTAGCTCTCACCCACCACCACGATGGCCGCATCCGGCGTCACGCCCGCGGGGGCGGCATCCTTGTAGACCGTGAGGCCCGCCGCTTCCGCGCGCGCCTTCACCGCCGTGTAGATGGTCGGATCGCCGAACTCGTAGCCATGGAAGTCCGACCGCCAGGTCACCATGCAGGACATGTCGTCCGCGCGGGGACCCGCGATGACGATCCTCCCACCCGCCGGCAGCCGGAGGGGCAGCGCGCCGTCGTTCTTGAGCAGCGTCATCGCGCCTTGCGAAGCGCGGCGGACCGCGGCCTTGCTGGTGGCGGTGTGCCACTCGGAGGTGCCCGCAGGGCCGTTCTTGTACGGGTCCTCGAAGATGCCCAGGCGGAACTTCAGGTCGAGGATGCGCCGCACCGAATCGTTGATGCGGGCCAGCGGCACCTCGTTCTCGAAGTTGGCCATCGCGGACGGCGTCGCGCCGCCCATGACATCCGAACCCGCCGTGGCGGACCGCACCCACGCGCCGGAAGGCAGCCAGTCCGAACAGATGACGCCGTCGTAGTTCAGCTTCGTGCGCAGGTAGTTGAGGATGCCCGGGTTGTCGCCCGCGCCGTACCCCTCCGGCCCCAGCAGCCAGCTACCAGCGTAGCCCGGCATGATGCCGCTGGTGCCCGCCTCGATGGCCGCGTGCCACGGACGCATGTGGTAGTGGATGGTGGTGCCGTCGTAGGTGATGCCCGCCTCACCGCCAGCGCCCTGGCCCGGCCAGTGCTTCGTCGTCACCCAGATGGAGTTCGGGTTCACTTCCGGGCCGCCCTGGAGACCGGCGATGAGCGCGCGGGTGATGCCCGACGCCAGCTCCGCGTCCTCGCCGTTGCCTTCCTGCGTGCGCGGATAGAGGACCTTGGTGTTCACCTCCGCCAGCGGAGACAGCGTGCCTCGGCTGCCAATGGCGATCTGCTCGCGGCGCTGGATGTCACCCATCTCATAGACGGTGTCCAGGTCGCGCGAAGCGGCGAGCGCCGGCTGCGTGGGCCAGCTCGTCTTGTAGCCGTGGATGGAGTCACCCGCGTCGATGTGCGGGATGCCCAGCCGCGTGGCCGCGGACGCCCTCTGGAACATCGGGATGTCCGTGGGGGACAGCGGCCCCATCTGGAAGCCCGCCAGCGGGTACTCCTTGGCGTCGTAGAACATCTGCATGGCCTTCTCATGCAGCGTCATGCGGCCCATCAGGTCGCTCACGCGCACGGAGATGGGGTT
The DNA here is from genome assembly GCF_026626765.1 of Corallococcus sp. bb12-1. Lineage (NCBI taxonomy): Bacteria > Pseudomonadati > Myxococcota > Myxococcia > Myxococcales > Myxococcaceae > Corallococcus > Corallococcus sp. bb12-1. The sequence goes on from NZ_JAPNJZ010000034.1 coordinate 51,857, forward strand.
GCGCCAGTTCTCGTACGGTTCAATGGTGCCGTTCTTGTTCAGGTCGCGCGAGCCATTGATGATGTTGACGCCGTCCGCCTGCGTCTCCACCGTTGGCAGGTACACGCTGAAGTTGCCGATGTCGGAGCGCGGCGTGCTGCCCGACAGCGTCGCCACCACGTACCACTTGTACGTCCAGCGATCCGGCAGGTCCTCCGTGAAGGTGAAGGACGTGCCCGTCTGCGACGCCACCTGCGTGTAGCGCTCCAACAGGCTGCCCGGCGCCATCCAGTCGTAGTCGTTGCGCGACAGGTTGACGTAGAGCCTGTAGTTGGTCGCGCCCGTGACGGGGGCCCACGTCAGCGTGGGACGGCGCGTCGTGGTCACCATCGTATTGTTCGTCGGCGTCACCAGCCGGAACGAACCCGTCACCGGCAGCGGCGCGGGCGCCACGTACGGGTCCGGGATGATGGTTGGGTCGCGCGGATCCGTGGGGCCATTGCCCGTGGAGTAGATCTCCACGTTCCAGTCCGCGCCCTGCACCGCCAGCGCGCTGACGGACTGCCCGCGCTGCTGGCTGCCATTGTAGTCCACCACCGCCAGACGGATGTCCGTGTTGGGCTGGGTGGGCGAGAACTGGTTCTTCGACAGCGTCACCGTCGTGTTGGGCGGGAACGTGAGCTGGTAGGTGAACGGCCCGGGAGGGTTGCGCACGGACGGCGTGGTGTTGCCCTCCTCCGGCACCGGCGTGACGCTGATGGGCGCGGGCGACACGTTGATCTTCGCGTACGCCAGCTCCGGGAAGTTCAGCTTGAGGGTCTGGTTGGTGGTCTGCGTCGGCGGAGGGTTGGTGCCGCCGGACTGGTAGACCTCAAAGGACCACAGCGAGTAGCCGTAGCCGGTGCCGCGCTCCGTGCCGCGCATGCGGATGTAGCGGTAGGTGCCGGAGACCGGAATCTCCCGGCGGCCGATGACACCGTTGGTCACCGTGTTGAGGGTGACCCACGTGGTGTCGTTGTTGGAGCCGTCAATCGTATACGTCTTGCCGTAGGCGCCTTCCCATTCCAGCACCACCTTGCCCACCACCTGGGAGGAACCCAGGTCCACGCGGATCCACTGGGGATCCACTTCGGAGACGGAGGCCCAGCGCGTCGTGCCCAGGCCGTCGAACGCGAAGCCCGGCAGCAGGTACTCGGAGTTGCCCTCCACGCTGGACGCCGTGGCCGGCTTGTTCAGCGCCAGGTCCGTGGTGACGGGCGGAGGCGTGGTGCCCCCCGTCTCATAGATGGCGAACTCCCAGAGGGAATAGCCGAACGCGCCCGAGCGGGTGACGCCCTGCATGCGGACGTAGCGGCCGGTGGTCCCCGCCGGCAGCGACAGGTCATCCACCGCGCCGTCGCCGTTGATCACGGTAAGCGCGTCGGTGAACGTCGTGCCGTTGGCCGACACCTGGATCTTGTAGCCCGTGGCGTAGCCCGCCTCCCAGGTCAGCACCACGCGCGAAATCGTGCGCGTCTGCCCCAGGTCCACGGTGATCCATTCATTGTTCGTGAAGGCGCTGCCCCAGCGCGTGCCGCCATTGCCGTCCACCGCGTACTGCCCCAGGAAGATGTCTTCCGCGGAGGACGTCGTGGTGGGTCGGTTCAGAGCGACGTTCGTCTGGGCCTGGGCCGGCGCGGCCGCCAGCACGGAGACCAGCATCGCGACCGCGACGAGGGCCTTCCTTAGCCAGACACCGGGTGGTGCTTCGAGCAGAACGGGGCTTGTGCCCGTTCTTGACAAATCCGTTGAATATTCACACATTGGGGGACGACTCCTTGAGTAGGAACCACCGTGAGGCATGCGTCTGGACGCGCGACCAGGACGCGCGTCAAACGCAGAGGGACTGCCTTGGCTGGAGCCACTGCTTCCCCGCCCTGACGGCGCCGGACGCGGGGGCGCCGGTGACGTCAAGACAAGGCTCGGGCGTTCCGGCTGTCATCCTCGACAGCCGACCCACCCTCCTGGCACTGCGTCCTGCCTAGTTCGCGGTGAAGTACAAGTTGTCGAGCAGGAGAGACTGACCGGCGACACCACCTTCAGCGGCGAAGGTGAACGGTGACGACACGGCGTTGAGCTTCAGGCCCGCCGCGGTGAAGTCCGCGATGGGGATGGCCAGGTGATGCCACGCACCGTCATTCACATAGCCGTACTTGGAGGCGACGAGCGGATAGCCCTTCTCATCCGTCTTCACGCCGCTGGACATGCCGATCTTCACGTTCGCGAAGGCGGCTTCCGAGGACTTCATGCTGACGTGGAGCGTCTTCCACGCGTCCAGGTTGTGCACGTTGGTCCAGTGCACCCCGAAGCCCATCCACGGCTTGCCGTTCTGGACGATCTTCGTGGAGAACTTGCCCTCCACGCGGTCTCCCACGGGGTCGAAGATGTCCTCCACGTAGACGGTGTTGTCGTAGAGGTAGAAGTTGGTGTCCACGTTGTCGAGCACCACCTCTTCGGAGTGGCCCGTCTCGTAGAAGATGCCCACCATCAGGCGGCGCTGACCGTCCTCGAAGGGGAACGGCCCGGGCAGCACCTCCTCCTCGGGGTCCGTCCCACCGTCGTTGTTGCTCCCGATGGGGCCCTGGTCCGAGTAGTCCGCCGGGCCCGGATCCGGGCGGCAGGCGGAGAGCATCAACAGCAATCCAAACAACGGCGTCTTCATGGCTTCACCGCCCGGTCCGCACCACTGGAGGTCTTCACCATCACCCAGCCGCCCGTCACCGTGCCGCCCAGCTCCACGACGCCCTTGTACGCGGGCGTCACCAGGTCATAGGCGATGGTGCCGGACGCGTCGTACGTCACCGCGTCCGGGAAGTTGTCGAGCACGGACTGGAAGGCCTTCACCGCCATCTCCCGCGTCTGCGGAAGGCTGGCCTGATCCGCCAGGCCCCGCTGGTAGATGGCCGCGAGCTGGACGCCCACGTAGTACTGCGCCTCGCCGTACGGCCCCTGGGCCAGGATGGTGGCCCAGGAATAGAAGCCCGCCACGGGGCTCGCGCTGGCCTGGATGTCCCACTTCGTCTCGGTGCCCACGCCCGACAACCGGAAGGGGTTGTACGGGTCGTCCAGCACGGACGTGTTCGGGTAGACGCCCATCAGGGGGTCGGTGACCACGAAGGTCATGTCCTCCAGCGAGCGGCCGTAGATGATCGTCGGATCTTCGTAGCAGCCGGACAGCGACACCACGGCGGCCACCAGCAGAGCAGTCCTCATGATGCGTCGTCCCTCAGAGAGAAAGGATGGCATACGCGCCCACCTCGTATTCGCGGCCCTTCAAGCCCTCGGTGATGCCTCGCTCGTTGAGGCCCTCCGAGTACTCATCCAGCATGCGGACCAGGCCGCGCAGACCGAAGCGCGTGGACACCGCGCCCAGCACCGGCTTCTTCAACCCGTAGGACAAATCCCCGCCCAGCTGCACCGGGTAGGTGAGGTTGAAGACGCGGTGGTAGTCGTACGGGCCCCAGTCGTTGAAGCGCATCTGCGCCGCGAACAGCAGCGTGTCGTAGAGCGCGGAGGCGTCCAGGCCGAAGCGGTGGATCTGCCGGTCGTCCTCACCCGCGGACTGGTTGCTGCCCACGAACGCCGTGCCGAACAGGCGCAGGCGCTGGCTGGGATTGCCCACCATGCGCAGCGTCGTCTCCCACTCGTCGCGGGCGACGGGCGAGCGGCCGAAGGCGATGGTGCTGCCATCCGCGAGGATGGCGATGCTGGCGTCACGCGACGTGGGCTGGTGGCGGTAGACGATGTCCAGGCCCGCCGCGAAGGGCGCGTCCTCACGCAGATCCCGATCCCACGCCCAGAACCAGGTGCCGGGCGTCGGGTCGAAGGTGATGAGCAGCTCCGCGCCCAGCGTCTCGCGGTTGTCCAACACGGTGAAGGCATCCACCAGCACGCTGCGCGGCTTCACGCCCGCGAAGTACTGGCCCGTGGCGGGGTCGAACGCGTCGTTGATGGTCGGGTTCGGCCCGACGAGGGGCTTCTGGTAGAGCAGGTTCGGGGAGATTTGAATCATGCCGAACTGCAGCGCGGCGCCCAGCTGGCCGGCGTAGTGGTTGCCTCGGCCGCTCTCGCGCAGGCTCCAGCCGGTGATGATGTTGGCCTGCTCCGGTCCGCTGTCCGCGACGAGGCCGCGGATGGAGGACTGGAGGAGCCAGCGCACCATGCCCATGTCGTAGGTGAGCCGCGCCTTGGCGCCCAGGGTGTCCAGGAACTGCACCTGATCCTGGAGCACGTCGTAGCCGCTGTTGAGGTAGCTGGGCGCGTCCGCGGCCGCCTGCCGCGTGTAGGTGAACGTCTCGCCGATGCGCTGGGGCGCGGAGAGCAGGCCGCCCACGTCCAGGACCATCTTGCCGGTGGCGTACTGGAAGTTCAGCGCCGTCCTGCGCGCGATGCGCTCACGCACCACGGAGGCGGTGCTGGACGAAGCGCCCTGCGCCAGGTCCTCCTGGTGCACCAGGGTGATGTTCACCGGGCCCACGTTGTTGCGGTACTTGGCCACGGCGGAGGGGTTCGCGCCCCAGTACAGCTCCGGGCCCACCGCCACCTTCAGGCCCTCCAGGTTGCGCTTGCCGCTGAACACCACGCCGAAGGGCGCGTTGCCGTTGTAGATGTCCAGGTTCGGCCCGTAGTTGGCCTCGCGGTAGAGGCCGAAGAAGTCGCCCTCCTCGCCCCAGTGGTAGTGGCCGGTGCGGTAGTAGCCCTCGAGCGCGAAGTCCGCCCGGTCCACCTTGAACTCCGCCTGATAGAGCGCCAGCCGGTCCAACGGGTTGTTGGACGTCTGCGGTGAGCCGGGGGTGACGGGATTCGCCGTGCCCACGCCCGGCGTGGAGCGCGCGCCGCGGTTCTCGTAGAACAGGTTGTTGAGCCGGTTCTGCGCCACGTTGCCCACGACGTTGAACGACGCGCGGCCGTAGACGCCGCTGGCCGGCTGCACCGCCAGGTCGAAGTAGACGGACTGGGTGTGGTCCGCGGAGCTGCGGTTGGGACGCACCGTCGCGATGCTGCCGCGAGACAGCGAGCTGTCCAGGAGCAGCCGCAGGTTGGACACCCGCACCGCGCTCAGCTCCTCCGTGCGCGCCAGCGCCACCGACGACGTGTAGCTGCTGGTGAGCGCGGAGGGGCGGATGCCCGCGAAGAACTGGCGGATGGTGTCCGGGTTCGTCGTGGGCGCGTACGGATCCAACCGGAAGGCGGCCTGGAGCACGTAGTAGGCGGTGCGCGGCTGGATGCCGCTGATGCCGTTGTCGTCCGGCGGGCCCAGGGCCGCGATGCCGAACCACTCCTCGTTCATGTTGTTCTGGCCGGGGACGAAGTCGGACGTGTAGCCCCCGTTGGGCCAGGACGCGGTGGTGTCGTGGATGGAGAGGTTGGCCTCCTGGCCCATCTTCCACCAGCCGTCCACCCACTGGAACACGAAGCCGCCCACGGCCGTGCCCGACAGGCCCTGGCCGTAGCTCTCCAGGTAGATCTGCTCCCACTGCGTGCGCAGGTATTCGGCCTGCGCGACGTGGTCCTCGCGCCCCGCCTTGGCGTCGTACGCGTCCGCGCCGAACTCGGAGAAGAACACCGGCTTGTTGAGCTTCTGCTTCACCTCCGCGAACATGTCGCGCGCGGTGGCACCCCGGTAGACGTTCGTGCCCAGCACATCCAGGTCCTGGCAGTGCTTGGCGATGAGGTCGATGTACTGGAGGTCGCCGTTGGCGATGGACACGGGGTGGTTCGTGTCCCGCTTCTTCACCGTGCGCGTCGCTTCACCGTAGAGCGTGTACAGCGACTCCGCGCGGGCGGCGTCCTCGTGGCCGGGCAGCGCCTCGATTTCAAACGACGTCCAGTGCAGGCCGTAGTTGTTCTCGTTGCCGAGCAGCCACATCAGCACGCCGGGCACGTCGCGGTAGACTTCGACCTTCTGCGCCAGCGCGTCGAGGATGGCCTTGCGGTGCGCGGGGTTGGAGTAGTCGATGTTGGGGACCATCACCCCGTTGACGGCGTGGCCGTAGCGGCCCATCAGCGGGTTGAGCATCGTGTAGATGCCGTAGTTCCGGTAGATGTACTCGACCCACTGGGGCGGGATGTCGTCGAACTGGCGGATGGCGTTGATGCCCGCGTCGCGCAGCAGGCCCATCTCCTTGGCCAGCACCTGCTTGATGAAGTCCTCCGACTGCATCCAGAGCGAGTACCGGTAGTTCTCACCGATGGGCGTGTAGCCCCAGTTGATGCCGTGGATGGCGAAGTCCCGGCCGTCCACCTGGAGCTTGAAGCCGCGCTCGTCGTGGATCACGCGCGTCACCGTCGTGCGCATGGCGGCGCCGTGCACGGTGGTTTCGGGCGGGGGCGCGGGCGCGGCCACCGGGGCCGGTGCGGCCTCGACGGGGGCGACCGGAGCGGCCGGCGCCGTGGCATCCACGGGGCCCGCGGAGGGCGGCTGGCTGGCGGCCGGCGCCTGGATGGGCGCCCCTGCCCCGGGCTGCTGCGCCACGGCCTGCGCGCTGCACAGCGCCAGACACGTCGTCGTCAAAAAGAGCTTTTTCAAGCGGCCTGCTCCACGTCCAGGCCGTTCTGGGCCACGACGTCACGGTAGAGGTGGGCACTGTCCTTCGGGGTGCGCTGCTGGGTGGCGTAGTCCACGTAGACCAGGCCGAAGCGCTTCTCGTAGCCGTACGCCCACTCGAAGTTGTCCAGGAGCGACCAGGCGAAGTAGCCCGCCAGGTTCACGCCCTGCCCGATGGCGTCCGCGCACGCTTCCAGGTGCGTGCGCAGGTAGTCCACGCGCTGGGTGTCGTGCACGCGTCCGTCCGCGCTCAGGCCCGTGGAGTACGCGCAGCCGTTCTCCGTGATGTAGATGGGGCCCGGCTTGTATTCCTTCTCCAGGTGGACGAGCAGCTTCGTGAGGCCCTTCGGGTAGACCTCCCAGTCCATGTCCGTCTTGGCCGGGTTCACGAACACCGTGCGGGGCGCGTTCTTCTCCTCCGGGATGCGGTTGCTGCGCAGCACCGCGCGCGAGTAGTAGTTCACGCCCAGGAAGTCGGTGGGCTCCGCGATCGTCTTGAGGTCGCCCTCCTGGATGAAGTCCAGCTTCGCGTTCGGGATGCGACCCGCCTTCACGTGGTCCTCCACGACGTCCATGGGGTAGCCACGGCCGTAGAGGGGCTCCAGGAACCAGCGGTTGAAGCCGCCGTCGAAGTCGCGGCACGCGTCCGCGTCCTCGGGGCTGGGCGACGCGGGCTCGCCGGGCGTGAGGTTGAGCGTGATGCCCACCTCCGCGTTCTTCACGTTGGAGCGGATGACCTGCACGGACTTGCCGTGGGACAAGAGCAACTGGTGCGACGCGGCCAGGGCCTTGGACCAGTCCTTGTGGCCCGGCGCGTGCTCGCCGTTGCCGTAGCCCAGCACACTGATGCACCAGGGCTCGTTGTGGGTGATCCACCGCTTCACGCGGTCCCCCAGCGCGCGGCTCATCACGTCCGCGTACTCCACGAAGGCGTCGCCGGTGGCGCGCGCGGGCCAGCCGCCCTGGTCCTCCAGCACCTGCGGCAGGTCCCAGTGGTAGAGCGTGACGAAGGGTTCGATGCCCGCGCCCAGCAGCGAGTCCACCAGCTTGGAATAGAAGTCCACGCCGGCGGTATTCACCTGGCCCCGGCCGGTGGGGAGGATGCGCGGCCACGCAATGGAGAAGCGGTAGGACTTCAGCCCCATCCAGCGCATCAGTTCGATGTCCTCCGGCCAGCGGCGGTAGTGCTCACAGGCCACCGAGCCGTCGGACTTGTCGTTGATCTTCCCGGGCGTGGCGGCGAAGCGGTCCCAGATGGACTCGCCACGACCGTCGACCGTGGTGGCACCTTCAATCTGATACGCGGAGGTGGCCACACCCCAGAGGAAGTCAGGAGGAAACTGACGCATCGGCGGTAACTCCTTTCGAAGCTTCAAGGTGGCAGCGAACGAGGTGGTTCGCGGCCGGCAGGACGTCGGGGGGAGGAACGGTGGAGCAGCGCGGCTCGGAGACAGGGCAGCGCGGGGCGAAGGGGCAACCCACGAGCGGAGGCAGGCCCGTGGCGGGGCGCACCGGCAGCGCGGCCTGGAGGAAGTCCACGCCATCCGGCACGGCCGACAGCAACAGCTTCGTGTACGGGTGGCGCGGCTGGCCCAGCACCTGTTCGGCGCGGCCCGCCTCCACCACCGTGCCCGCGTAGAGCACGAGGATGCGGTCGGCCAGGTGCCGCGCGCTCGCCAGGTCGTGGGTGATGAACAGGATGCCGATGCCGCGCTCCTGCGTGAGGCCGCGCAGCAATTGCAGCACGCCCTTGCGCGTGGACACGTCCAGCATCGACGTGGGCTCATCCGCGATGATGACCTGCGGCTCCACCGCCAGGGCGCGCGCCACCGCCACGCGCTGGCGCTGGCCGCCGGACAGCTCATGCGGGAAGCGCTTGGCGAAGTGCTCCGCGGGCGTCAGGCCCACGGACTCCAGGAGCGACAGCACCTTGGTGCGCAGCCCCGACTTCGGCACCCGGCCGTGGCGCACGAGCGGCCGCTCCAGGTGATACGCCACCGTGTGCACGGGGTTGAGCGAGGCGAACGGATCCTGGAACACCATCTGCACGCGCCCGCGGTAGTCGAGCGACGCCTGCGCGCTGCCATCCGCGAGCACGTCGCGGCCCGCGAGGCGCAGGTGCCCCGCGTCGGGCATGTCCAGCCGGGCCAGCAGCCGGGCCAGGGTGCTCTTGCCGCTGCCGGACTCGCCCACCAGCGCGACGATCTCCCCCTGCTGGAGGGAGAAGGACACGCCCTTGAGGATGGGTCGACGCTCGCGAGAGAAGAAGCCTCCCACGGTGAAGCTGCGGGTGAGCCCTTCGGCCTCCAGCAGGGGCGCGCTCATCGGTGACCTCCAGGGATGGCGGCGACGCGCATGGACGGCCGGGACACCGACAGCTCCGGGGCCGCTGTCGCGTGCGACGTGACGGACACGTCGCCCGCGATGAGGTGCGGGAACGAGGACAGCAGCAGCTGCGTGTACGGGTGGCGCGCGTTGGTGCGCAGCCCCTCGGAGGTGTTCAGCTCCACCAGCTTGCCGCCCTGGAGGATGCCCACGCGGTCCGACAGCGCGAGCAGCAGCGGCAGGTCGTGCGTGATGAAGAGGATGGCGAAGCCCAGGCGCTGCTTGAGCTCCACCATGCGCTGGAGCAGCTCCTTCTGCACCACGACGTCCAGCGCCGTGGTGGGCTCGTCCATGATGACCAGCCGGGGCTCCAGGACCAGCGCCAGCGCGATGCCCACGCGCTGCCGCATGCCGCCGGAGAGCTGGTGGGGATACGCCGTGACGAGGTCCGGCGACAGGCCCACCATGCCCAGCAGCTCGCGCGCGCGGGCGTAGGACGTGGCGCGGGACACGCGGCCGTGCGCCGCCAGCGTGTCGTGGAACTGCTCACCCAGCGTCAGCACCGGGTTGAGCGCGCTCATCGCGCTCTGGAACACCATGGACACCTGGCGCCAGCGGAAGGCGCGCAGGCCGGCGCCCTCCAGCGCGGTGACATCCATGCCGTTGAAGAGGATGCGCCCCTGCGTGATGCGCGCGGAGGACGGCAGGAGGCCCAGCAGCGCCGAACCGATGGTGGACTTGCCGCTGCCGGACTCGCCCGCGAGGCCGAACACTTCTCCCGGCGCCAGGTCGAAGGACACCGTGTCCACCACGCGGGAGGCACCCTTCTCCGTCGCGTAGTCGATGCTCAGATCCTGCACGCTCAGGAGCACGCCCGGCGCGGGCCGGTCCACGTGCACCGGGGCCACGGTCCCCTTGGGCAGCGGCGCGGGCTTGTGCACGCGCAGCGCGGGGTTGGTCATCTCATCGATGGCGGAGCTCACCAGCGTGAGCGCGAAGCCCACGAGCGCGATGCACATGCCCGTGGGGACGAAGATCCACCACGAGCGCGTGAGCAGCGCCGCGTCGTTGCCGGCCCAGTACAGGTTCGTGCCCCACGTCACCGCGCTGACGTCGCCCAGGCCCAGGAACTCCAGGCCCACCTGCGCGCCCACCGCGTAGAGCGTGTTTCCAATGAACGATGAGCCCAGCAGCGACGCCATGTTGGGCAGCAGCTCCCGCGACACGATGCGCGCGTGGCTCTCCCCCGTCACCACCGCCGCGGACACGAAGTCGCGTCCGCGCAAGGCCAGCGACTCCGCGCGGAAGACGCGCGCGTTCCAGGCCCAGCCCGCCACCGTCAGCACCGCCACCATGCGCAGGGGGCCGGACGGCAGGTACGCGCCCAGCACGATGGCCAGCGGCATGCCGGGAATCACGAGGAACACGTTGGTGGTGAGCGACAGCACGTCGTCCACGCGGCGGCCCAGGTAGCCCGCCGTCACGCCCATGAGCGCGCCGACGAGCGTCACGAGCGCGCCCACCGCGAAGCCCACCGCCAGCGTCTCGCGCGCGCCCACCACCGTCTGGGCGAGCACGTCCTGCCCCTGGCCCGTGGTGCCGAACCAGTGCGCCGACGAGGGCGGCTGGTGCGGACGGCCGACCAAGTCCGTCGGATCCATCACGAACCAGGGGCCCACCAGGGCGAGCAGGAGGAAGAACAAGAGCAGGCTGCCGCCTACCGCCGCCTTCCGGTGGCGGAGCAGCCTTCGCAGGGAGTCACGCATTCGAGCGGGTCCTCGGATCCAACCAGAGGCAGATGAGGTCCACGGCGAAGTTCGCCGCGAGCACCGCGAGGGTGATGACCAGGAACAGCCCCTGCATCAGCGGGTAGTCCTGATTGCGCACCGCGAGGATGAGCAGGTAGCCCGTGCCCGGATAGGAGAAGACGATCTCCGTGAGCAGCGAACCGGAGAGCACGAAGCCCACCGCCATGCCGAAGCTGGTGACGTTGGGCAACAGCGCGTTGCGCGCCGCGTACCGCAGCATCACCTGACGGGGAGGCAGGCCGCGCGCGTGCGCCAGCCGGATGGAGTCCGTGCCCAGCGTGGCCACCATCGTGTTGCGCATGCCGAGCATCCACCCGCCCAGCGTCGCCACGACGATGGACATCGCGGGCAGCACCGCGTGCCGGGCCACGTCCGCGGCGAACGCGAACGTCATCCCCGGCTCCATGTCGTGCCCGTACGCGTGGCGCAGCGGGAACCACCCCAGCACGAAGCCGAAGAGGTACAGCGCCAGCATCGCCAGCCAGAAGTACGGAAAGGCCCCCAGGAACGCGAGCGCGGGCGCGAGGCCCGAGTCCAGCCACCCTCCCCGGTTCCACGCGGCCAGCACGCCCAGGAAGGAGCCCAGCGCGAAGCTGATGATGACCGCCACGCCCGCCAGCGCCACCGTCCACATCAGGCCGGTGCCAATCACCTCCGTCACCTGCGACGGGAAGTAGGCGTACGACATGCCCAGGTCGCCCTGCATCAGGTGCTTCAGGTAGGTGAAGTACTGGGCGTACAGCGGCGCGTCGGTGAAGCCGAAGGCGGCCTTCAGCGCGCCCATGGCCTCCGGGGCCACCTTGCCCTCGAAGCGCGCGAACATGGCCGCGGCCGGGTCACCGGGAGCAAGGCGCGGAATCACGAAGTTGAGCGTGAGCGAGGCCCACGCGGCGATGAGGTAGAAGCCCATGCGCCGGAGGATGTAGCGACCCATGCTCAGCGCTCCCTCGGGGTGAGCTCCGTCAGCACCAGCAGGCTGTCGGGCTCCGCGTGCGGCGCCAGCCGCGCGTAGGGGTTCTGTTCGGTGGGGAAGCCGGTGAAGCGCAGCGAATTGGACTCGCCCCACGACGGGTTGGGGAACAGGGGGATGGCGGGCGCCAGCGCGGAGAAGCGCTTCTGCACCGCGGACATCAGCGCGTGCTGCTCCTCCGGGGTGCCGGCGCGCTCGAAGCGCACGAGCAGCTCATCCGCCTCCGCGTCCCCCAGGCGGTGCCAGTTGGCCGCCGCCACCTCGCCCACCGGGCGCACCGTGCGCGGGGACAGGAGCCACTTGTAGAAGTTGTACGGCGTGGGCCCGTCCAGCGACCAGGAGATGGCCAGCTGGAACTCGCCCTTCTGAAGCCGCGTGAACCACGTGCCGAACTCGTACGTCTTGAGCTGCACGGAGATGCCCAGCTTGCGCAGGTCCCGGTTCACCACCTGCCCGGCCCGCACCCAGTCCGACCACCCGCTCACGACCTCCAGGTCCAACGCGAAGGGCTTGCCGTCCGGCAGGCGCCGCAGGCCGTCCGCGCCGCGCAGGATTCCCGCTTCGTCCAGGAGCCGGTTCGCCTCCGCCAGGTCGTAGCGCGTCCACGCGTCCTTCGCGACCTCCGCATCCTTCCAGCCGGTGTACGCGTCGTTGAGGGCGGTGGCGTCCGCGGGGCGGGTGTAGCCGTACATGGCCACCTCCACCAGCCGGTCGCGGTCCAACGCCATGCTCAGCGCCTTGCGCACGCGCACGTCGTCCAGCGGGGGGCGCGTGGTGTTGGGGTACAGGAAGACGGTGCTGCCGTAGAGCGGAAACCAGCGGTTGTGGTGCGCGGGGTCTCTTGCGACGAAGGTGCGGTCCACCGCCGGGACGAAGTTGCCGGCCCAGTCCACCTCCCCTTCCACGAGCGCCATGTTGGCCTGGTCGTTGGTGGGGAACGCCAGGAAGCGCAGCGCGGAGACCGCGGGCTTGCCGGGCATCCAGTAGTGCGGGTTGCGGCCCAGCTCATAGACCTGGTTGCGGAACAGCGTCACCTGCGTGAAGGGCCCGGTGGCCACCGGCTCCGGGTTGGTGAACGTCACCGGATCCGCGATGTGCTCCCAGATGTGGCGGGGCACGACGATCTGGTGCGCGATGTCGGAGAAGCCCGGCAGGTACACGCGCGAGAAGCTGAAGGCCACGGTGCGCGGCCCTTCCACCTTCACGTCGGTGATGAAGCGCCACACGCCGCCGGCATCCAGCGCCGGGTGCTTCTTCAGGAGGTTGAAGGTGAAGGCGACGTCCTCGGCGGTGAAGGGCTTGCCGTCGGACCAGAGGACGTTCTCGCGCAGCGTGAAGCGCAGCGTCTTCTGGTCCTCCGTCCACGCGTGCTGGGTGGCCAGCCACGGCACCCACTTGCCCTGCGCGGAGCTGAAGATCTGCATGCACTCGTAGACGCCGGCCCGGGTGGGCCAGCGCGCACCAGCGCCCGCGAACAACGGGTTGAAGTTGCGCACCCACGCGCTCTGCTGCTCCACGGAGACGAAGAGCACGCCGGGCGGACGCGGGCGGGGCTCCGAGGAGCACGCCAGCAACAGCACCAGCGGCAGGAACACGCGGGCGAACTTCACGGCGTCGGCCTCGAGTAGACGCGCACGTAGTCCACCTTCATCGTCTGCGGGAACACCGTGGAGGAGTCCGGAGGCCCCACGAACGAGCCGCCCACCGCGACGTTGAGGATGATGAAGAACGGATGGTCGTAGACCCACTTCCGGCCGCTGGGCAGGTTGTCCGGCGTGGCTTCGAAGTAGACGGTCTCGTCCAGCATGAAGCGGACGCGCTCGGGTTCAATCTCCACCGCGTACACGTGGAAGTCCGTCTGGAGCACGCCGCCGCCGACGGCGTGCTCGCGGCCGATGTTCTGCCCGCCGGAGTAGCCCGGCCCGTGCAGCGAGCTGCGCACGATGGAGGGGATCTGCCCCCGGTGCTCCATGATGTCGATCTCACCGCACTCGGGCCAGCCGACCTGATCCACGTCCGCGCCCAGCATCCAGAACGCCGGCCAGATGCCCCGGCCCGCGGGCAGCATGATGCGGGCCTCGATGCGGCCGTAGGTGTGCGTGAAGCGGCCCTTCGTGGACAGGCGCGCGGAGGTGTAGTCGTTGCCCTGGAAGCGCTCCTTGCGGGCGGTGATGGCCAGGTGGCCCTCGCCGTCCAGGGACGCGTTCTGCGCGCGGTTGGTGTTGTATTCGAACTGTCCGTTGCCCCACCCGTCCCCGCCCACCTCCGGGCGCCAGCGCTCGCTCGCGGGCAGCGAGCCCGCGGGGCCGTCGAATTCGTCCTGCCAGACGAGCTCCCAGCCGGTGTCCGGAGCCACCGTGTCCGGCTTCGGCGTCTCCGGCTTGTTGACGACCCCGGCGGCGGGATCACAGGACATCAGGCCCAGGCCGGACACGGCCAGGGCGACAAGGACACGACGCGACGTCATGCGGACCTCCCGACGTTCTGCGTGGGAAAGAGGGAGCGGTCCCGCAGGGCCGCCTGAAGCACCAGGGTGGCCGCGCCCACGGCGATGGCCCGCTCCCCCAGCGCCGACGTGACGATGCGCGTCTCCGCCATGGACACCGACAGCGCGCGCTGACGCACCGACGCGCGCAAGGGGTCGAGCAGCATCTCGCCCACCGACGAAATCTCTCCGCCGAGCACCACGATGGCGGGGTTCAACAGGTTCAGCAGGCCGCCCACCGCGATGCCCAGGTACGCGCCCATGCCGTCGATGATCTGCTTCGCGGCGGCGTCGCCCGCGCGGGCGCCCTCCACCAGGTCGCGCACCGTGGGGCCCTTGCGGCCCCGCGTGCCCATCAGCTCGCGCGCGCGCTCGGTGAGCGCCGTGGAGCCGATGAGGGTGACGAGGCAGCCGCGCAGACCGCACACGCAGAGCGGCCCGTTGGAGTCCACCGCGATGTGCCCGATTTCGCCGGCCGTTCCGCCCGCGCCCCGGTACACGTCGCCGTGGATGATGTGGCCGGCACCGATACCGGTGGCCAGCTTGATGTACGTCAGGTCCTCGCCCCCGGAGCCCGCGCCCCAGAAGCACTCCGACAGCGCGCCGAGGTTCGCGTCGTTGTCCACGAACACCGGCATGTCGAAGGCCGTTTCGAACCACTCCTGCACGTCCACGTTCTTCCAGGCGGGCAGGATGAGGGGCGACATCTTCCCGGGCGACGCCGGGTGCACGGGGCTGGGCACCGCCACCCCCATGCCGACCACGGAGCGCCGGGGAACGCGTTCGGCGTCCAGGCACTCCTGCACCAGCTCCTTCGCCTTCTGCAGCGACCCTTCCGGATCGCCGCGGACCGCGTGGCTCGCCTTGCTCTGCGTGCGCACGCGGCCTCGGAGGTCCGTGAGGACGACCGTGACGTGGGAGGCGCCCAGTTCGACGCCCACCAGGCTGAAGGCCTCGTCACAGAAGCCGATGAGCGTGGGACGGCGGCCCCCTCGGGAGACCCCGGCGCCAATACTGCGCACCAGGCCCGCATGCTCCAGGTCCGCGACGATGGCGGAGACGGTCGACGGACTGAGCTCCGTGCGCCGGGCGATCTCCGCCCGGGAGATCTGACGCTCGCGCCAGATCATGTTCAGCAACAGGCCGCTGTTCTGCGCGCGCATGCCCGCCGCATCGACCGTCAGTACCGCCATTCCCGCTTTCATCGTCCGCTCACGTTCTGTGTCTGGGTTCGCGCGTCACGCGCGGTGGGACGTCAGTGCCACTGGATGTCGTCGAGGAAGAACACGAGTGGATTGACTTCCAGTCCGCCCGCCGCCCAGCCGAAGCCACCGCCGACATTGCCGTAATTGACGATGCCGATGTCAATCGTGTACCGCGTGGGCACCGCGTTCAGGGTCAGGTCCCCGGTCTCGATCTTGAACTTGTCCTTGGTCGTGGTGCCGTTGCCCACGAAGAAGCCGACAGCCTCTCCGCCCTTCTCACCCCAGGCGTAGAAGGACACCGACGTCGCACCCTTCGGAACAGCGAAGCCTTCCTCGCCGCCCCAGTTGCCCGCCGGGAAGTGCCAGTAGACACCCGCCCAGTTGTCCCCACCCACTTTGGTCGCGGTGAACTTGTGGCAGTTGCCCAGGCCCGTGCCCGGTCGAGGCGAGGCACAGACGGCATCGTCCACGATGCCACCCTGAATCGAGCCGTTGCCCATGTAGCCGCTGGCACCCCAGTTGCCGTCCACAGCCAGGGGGAACGCCGACTGAGGACCCGCGTCCGTCGTCGTGCCGGCATCCGTCTCCGTGCCCGCGTCGGTGGTGGTGCCCGCATCGGTGGTCGTGCCCGCGTCGGTGGTCGTGCCGGCGTCGGTGTTCGTGCCCGCGTCCGTCCCCGTGCCCGCGTCCGTGTTCGTGCCCGCGTCCACCTTGGTGCCCGCGTCGGACTGGGGCGTCGGGTTGTCCGTTTCCTCGGGGTCACATGCGCCAATGAGCCCCGCGACCGCGAAAACTCCGGCAGCCGCCCACGTCCACGCGAAACGCTTGTTGCGATTCATGCGATCCCCTCCTGGTTGTCTTGCTGGGATGACTTCGTTCTTACGGCGAAGAAATCAGTCGTTGTTGGAAGTCGCCGCTCGTGTGCTGCGATGCGTTACGTCCGCCGCCGTGCGTCAGAGGAGAACCCCTTCCCCTGTCACCCTGGGCTCCTGCTGCATGGAGCCATCCCGCGTCCCCGCCCATCGCGAACACAGCCGAGTTCGTTCGATGGTCGAAGAAATACCAGCCCCGTTCACTGATTTGCAAGCGCGCGACGAAGCCGCACGCCCGGTAAACCGGGTAGGCGCGCCTGCCGCGCTGCGGCGTGGTGCATGCGGATCGTGCGGCAGGGGCCTGGAGCTGTGCGACCGCGCTGTCGCGGCAGGCAATACGCTCCGGCAACTCGCTGTCTTATACGGTCGCGTGAACGAAAAGCTCTTGACGGTTCGTCCAACACGCGGACCCGATCGTCGCGCCGACATGAATCGCCCGACCGGAATCGGCTCGGAGGCGAAGCGCTCCAGCGGCATCTGGCTCCTGCCCGCCTTGCCGAGAAGATCGGTCAAGGCGGGCACACGCTGACTTCATCACTCCCAGGCAGGGCCGACCGACAAGTGACCACCGCCTCCGCAGTTAAAGATCATCCGCGAAACACTTGGGTCATCAAGGGCGCATCAAGGCAGAAGCGTGCCCAGGTCGCTCCTCCAGACAAGGTACCCTCGAGTTCCATCCTGCCCCTCGACATGAAGGCACCATGTTTCCTTGGTGTAGTGGTCGTCCAAGATGCGGACCTGTTGCTGCGGCATGACCCGCCCGACGATGTCCCCAGGGTTCAAGTTGCCATAACGGTCGCAACTCTCCTTCGACTGAAGCAGTGGAGTTTCCACCGAGACCCGCAGATGCCTGAGCTTCTTCTCATCGGTGCACCCCAGGAATATCAAAACGATTCCGGCAAGCAGACGCTTCAATCGAACCTCACTGTAGAAACTTGAACGCCGGCCCCCAGGGTGCTGTCGATCCAGTTGGGGGAACACTCGCAGGGTAGTGATTGTTGCCCGACATCATCCCACCAAGAATGAGCGTTGTTGCATAATCAAACGGCGAGGTCGAATGCCCGGAGAGCGCCCAGCCAGTGGCGGCCCCCAGCGCTTCCTGACTGGGATGCGTGCAGTTCTTTGAAAGAAAATTGTAGTCCTTGGGACCATTGGCCTTTCCGAACGCAACAAGCGACGCCTCGAAGTCTGCTTCTTGTTGAGGGGTCAGGGGGAGGACCACGCCCGTTCCATTCCTGAACCCATTTTTCCCGAGATAGTCAGAAAATGCATTGACAGTCATTCCTCCGGGTCCCCAGGAGTAGGAGGTTCCATTGACGCGAGTGGAAACATGTCCAAAAGAAGAGGCTCCCCAGCCCGCCGCACTCCAGAAGATGACTTCCGCATCCAATCCCGTGCTGTCAGAAAAAAACACAGGGTTGTTCAGTGCATAGGCATAAGCCGGCCGAATATTGGGGCCTGTCGCAAGAAGCCGCTCAGGCTGCAAGTACCTGCCAATGCTCGGATCGTAGTATCGGTTCCAATTTTCGAAGAGATCTGTTTCGGCGTCGTAATAGTGCCCTGCGAAGCGCAGCGGGGTCCAGAAGGGCTGGGCCCCCGTCTGGTAGCGCTGGTACTCGTACCCCTCCAGGGCAGCACCGGTGGAGGTGTTGGGCCCGGAGCTGTCAGCTGCTCCCGCGCTGATGTTCACGCCGATTCCGTCCGCAGACAGCGGGAACCACGGTGTCACCACTCGGCCCATTTCCTGCTCCGAATAGGTCGCCAACACGTTCCAGGGAAAACCACTGCTCAGGACCGTGATCTCATCGTCTTCATCATGGAGGTCGATGAACTGGAACCGCGCCCGAGCACGCACCTGGACGTTGCTGTTCTCCGCAGGCTGCGTGAAGCCAGAGAAGGATTCACCGTCCTCATCCGGGTAGGGCATCGCGGAGCTGTCCGTCGTGGCTCGCCGGTTGACATGGCCGAACGGCTGGTAGTCCGCCGCCCCAGCCACCAGACCTTCGCCGTTCAACATCAGCACGGGCTTGCCTACGTGGTCCGTCACGGGGAAATAGACGCCGCACGCGGCAGCCTCTCCGTCGCGCCGACAGTCTGCGGTCGTATCCGACTCCCGCTCATCCAAGGTCGCGTCCAGCTTGCCCCGGAGGATCACCAGGGGTCGGCCCCCCAGCCAGACGTAGTCGTCAACCACCCGGAAGCTGCCCTGGTAGATCTCGTTCCATCCCTGATCCACCAAGAGTTCGTTGCCAATGCCATGGAAGAATTCATCCCGCTGATTGAACGGGTTGACCTTCGCGCGTCGCCGTCCCAGGGCGTCGTAGTAGTAGTTGTACGTCGCGCCGTTGACCTGCACGGCACGGAAGACGGACTCGCGCGCGGACCCCTGCCCGTCCGCGGCATTGAAGGGCGCGTAGCGCAGGTCCAGGACGTTCGCCGGACTGCCCGTGGAATTGGAATAGTGACCGGACTCCTTGCCCACCACCCGTCCATCCGCGTCGTAGGCGTAGGCCACGTCCTTGAACTGGCCATACGGAGGGGTCACCGACAACAAACGATCCGCCAGTGCTCCCGTACCGTAGACAAGGGTATCCGCCAGACTACCCGACCACTGGCTGAAGGCCGTGCGATTGCCACGCCGATCATAGCCAAACGTCTGGCTGCTGAAGGCCCCGCCTGTCGCATCATCGTTTCCCGAGGGCCGTGTCGCGGACGTCAGTCGCAGCGTCGGGTCGTAGTTGTAGATCTCCGTCCGGGGGGTCGTCGCCCCCAGCAGACACGTGTCGGTGCGTACGACCTGATCCGCCTTCCACGTGTACGTGCGCTTGTAGATGTCACCGTTATTGTTGCTGCTCCCCGGCAAGAACTCGTCTCGGACCACGCGAAGAGAACGCAGCCGCCCCGTCAGGTCCGAGTTCGCAGCTGACGGGAAGACCACGGAGCAGTTGGACGGAGCCAGTGTTCCATCGTCCCCCATGGCGTACTCCACCGACGCCGGACGGGACTGGAGGGGCAGCGGATTGATCTGATAGCCCCGCAGTCCGCCAAGGGGCTCCCAGAGAATCTTGCTCACCAACCGACGCGTCTCCGTTCCAGTGCTCGTGAACAGGGTAACGTCGATGGCGGACACCCGATGGGCGTTCGCATGGGTCCCATAGACATAGGAGACGGTGCGGCCATAGGGATATTGAATGTCTGTCAGCCGGCCCTCATAGTCATACGTGTAGCGCGTCTCAAGCGCTGGAGTGCAGCCATAGGCCGACGGGCGCTGACGCGACTCCGATTCCACCCGCCCAGCCACGTCATAGTGGTACCAGGTGCGCCCGAACGAGTCGTCCCGGTAGAGCAGCCGGCCTTCCGAGTGCGTCACGGAACTGCCGCAGTACGCCGGTATCGCGGCCTCCTGGTCGTACCCCAGCTGGAAGAGGGTTTCGTTGACAGGTTGGGTGCCACCACTCCGGCGCTTCGCGCTCTTCATGCGGCTCAGGATGTCGTGGCTGTACTCCAGCCATTCGCCACCCTGCCGCATGGCCTCCGTCTGCTTCACGAGCAGGTTTCCCCGCGCGTCGTACGACTGGCGCAGAGGCCCGGTGGCATGGGGCAGCTGCACCTGCACGAGGTTGCCAAAGTCATCGTACTGATAGGAGCCAGGCAAGCCGCAATTCTCCGTCAGAATGTCACAGCCCGTCCGAACAGTCTTTACGTTCCCCTGAGCATCATAGACCAGGACGGAGTGCTGCTGGATGCCCCCAGGCAGGAACTCGGACACGCTCTTGAGGCGGTCCGCGGTGTCGTAGCCCATCGAGGAACAGAGGGAGGACAGGGACGCATCCGGGTTGCGACAGAAATCAGGCGCATCATTGAATGGCAGACCCGTCGCCTTGAGATTGTTGTTGGCATCGAAGGCGCGAACCGAGGCGAAGCTGCCCATCCCGCCCCCCTGTCGGGTGTAGGTGGGTCGTGACTGGGGATCCTGATGATGGGTCACCCGCGTCCGGGCTTCTTCCACGCCATTGCGACGGGCGCGTGTCTCC
This sequence comes from Corallococcus sp. bb12-1, assembly GCF_026626765.1. NCBI lineage: Bacteria > Pseudomonadati > Myxococcota > Myxococcia > Myxococcales > Myxococcaceae > Corallococcus > Corallococcus sp. bb12-1. Next base: position 72,121 of record NZ_JAPNJZ010000034.1, read on the forward strand.
TCCGTTTTCAGTGCTCCGCCCGGCCAGTAGGTCTTGAGCGACTTCTCGCTCCAGTCAATGCCATGCTCGTCATCAGCCAGGGCGACCCACTGGAGCTGGTTGGTCTTCTGGCCCCCCTGACACCCCACACCCGCGGCGGTGCCGGTCCGGTAACAATAGACAACCCAGATACCACTGGGAATCTGAGCAGCGCGAAGTTGCGCTCCATCGTAGCGAAGCGTCGTCGTCTGGCCGCCTTCGTTGGTCGAACTCACCACGCGCCCGCCCTGGTATTCCACCGTGACGATGCCGCCCTGGGGTGTGGTGATCCTGGTCGCGGAACCGCGCGCGTCGTAATCGCCGTACTCGGTGATGAGCGGCCCCCAGGCACACGTGTTGGATTCGCCCTGATGATAGGTATAGCGCGAAGCCTTCCACAGACGTCCCGCGTTGTTGCTGCGCTCGGTGGAGGGGGGCCCGTAGTAGTGATACTGCGTGATGGGATAGTCGGATCCCCCGCACTCCGTTGCTTCAGGGCCCGTCACGAGGCAGGGACCACGAACCTCCTTCAAGACCGTGCCTCCCGTGTCGGAGTCTCCCGAGCACCGATGGTGGTTGTAATAGAAGATGCCCACGTGTCGGGCCACCGGGCTCGTCCACGTGCCGGTCGCGTCGTCAAACGTCTGGGTGAATCCAGAACGAATGACGGACTTCGGGAACCGGGTCGCGGCATCATAGGTGGTACGGGTAATGGCCTGCCCTCCAGCCTGGAGGACGGAGGCGATGGTTTCGGTGGTGGAGGTCACCGGCTTCCAGGGGCTGGCGATCGTCCCCGGAGGAAAGCTGGCGAGGACATGGGTTGTCGTTACGCCTGGGATGCCGCCATTGCCCTGGAAGTCCTGGCCATAGACGCGTGACTCCTGCACCACGGGGCTGACGGTCCCCGGAACGGAACCCGTGCCTGCGGGGGCAAAGGACCTCTGGGTGACGTCGTAGCGTGCCAACTTGTTCCGGACGGAGCTCATGTACAGCGAGCCGTCGGCCGGCGTCTCGTATTCATAATTGATGTCCCCGGCGGCGAAGCTCACGCAATTGCCTGACAGGCAGGTGTCCTGGACGGAACTCAGGATGGCGTACGGGGCATAGAGCGTGCTGCGGGTGAAGAACTTGCGGCGGTACTGCACCGTCGTGCCGGCGGAGTCGCCGGAAGTCGCTGTCGTGGGCTCGGCTGAAGGAGGCACACAGTTCGGACCGCCGCCCATGGAGGACGGCCCATCGCAGTTGCCGGAACCCGCGCTCATGGCCATGGCCGAGCTCGTTCCACTGGACACCGTGGCGACCTTGCCCCCCTGATACTGATGCCCCCCGACGGGGGCTTGGTTGACAGAGACATTCCACGCCGTGGACGCCGCTGTCGTCGCCGTGGTGTCCTCGTAGGAGACGCTGTCCCCGGTTTCCGGAAAATCAACCCTGGAGAGAAGACCGGCCGCCTCGAAGCTGAGACCGGGCGCAAGAGGGTAGTGGTAGACCGCGATCGCTGTCTCCGCTGCGCTGAGAACAGGGTTGGCGGAGTTCGGATTCTTGCGCAGGTACAGCGTGTCCAGGACGCACTCCGTTCCTGGAACAGTGCCCGGGCGGGTATTCACGGCCCGGTAGGACAGACGCAGCCGGGCCCCCTCTTCCGTCGTCACCGTTGAAAGGTAGGGAACGCCATTGTACAGGCTGCTCTCACCCGGGCAGACGAACGCCTGGCCGTTCTGATTGAAGGGAGGGGGCGTCGCGTATGCCAGCGTGAGGCGGACGCGCGGAGTCCCTGCCAGGCGATCTTCCTCGATACGGGTCAGGAAATGGCGCCGCACCACGCCATTGGCCATCCACCTGGAGCTATAGACGTAACGGCCTTCGCCCGGTTTGACGAGCACGAAAGAACCATCAGCGGCCTTGAAGAGGCTGGCATTGGACCAGCGACTGTTCGTGCGGGGCGTGGCAAAGCAACCCGAGCCGGTGTCCTGGCAGGCCGCGAACTCAAGCACTTCCCCTTCTGTATCTCGCACGGCCCAGGTGCTGGCGCCCGGAACGGCCCCCTGGACGTAGACGAAGCTGTAGAGGGTGTGCCACCAACGTAGGGAGCTCTGGCGGGTCGGGCTGGAGCCAAAAGGCTTGGCGATATAGGGCTCCGTGCTGTTGCCCAACATCGACTGGTAGGACCAGAAGTTGTCGGTGGAGACGTATTTGCGCACGAAGTTCAGGCCGCCTTGCTCACCATGAATCCCCAGATCCGCGACGGTATGGCGCGTGGTGAAGTCCTTCAGGTTCACGCGGGGGGAAGACATGGATGAGACACCGGCGCCCGCAACCGTGGCGACGCTGCCCTCACAGACGTCAGGCTCGGGTTCCGGATCTTCCTTCGCGCCCTCCGCACCATCTCCTTTTCCCGTCCCCCCACCCGCGCCACCGCCCCCCCGGCCTGGGACATACGAGCCTGGACGCTGCCCAGGGGGTGGGTTTGTCAGGGTGAGGCCAGGCAGGGGAGCGCTGACGCCGCCACAGCGAATGGGATTGGAGTCGTCCCACGACCCACAGTCGTCATCAGCGACACTGGCGCTGGGCCCACCACCCGGCGAGCCAAAACCGCCCTGAGCATGGGCGCACACGGGACCGACCGCGCAATAGGTGCCACTGAAGGTCCTCGCTCCCGTGAGGCCATCAATCTGCGGTTTGATCCCCGCGCAGGTGTTGCCACATGCGTTGCTGTCCTCGCACGAGGTGCCGCCGGGCGCGCATTGGAAGTTCCGCGTGGGTCCCGTGGCGCAGTGCATGGCCTCCGCGATGTAGCCCGTCTCACTGCAGGGCTTGCTCGACACACAGCACTGAAAGTTGCCTCCGGCCTGAGTGCTGCCGGAGAGGCCGAACGTCGGGGCCTTCAAGCAGCCGTTCGGACCACTGCAGGAACTCTGCGAGTCATTGGATCCCAGGCAGTAGCCGACATTCAGCCCATCGCCACAGCCGCATGTCCAGCGCGTGTAGCCAAACCCCGGCCGTTGTTCGCAGTAGTCGAACGTGGAACTGCCCGCGCAACCCTCGTCCACGGCACCATCGCGGTCGTCGTCACATTGGTTTCCACAGACGTCCAAGGACTGGGACACAGGGGGCTGGCAGGGGCCGAGGTTCTCCCCGTCCACGCACACTCTCGTTCCGCCCGCGCCGCACGTGGAGCAGGCCTGGGGCTGGTTGTGGGCAATGCAATCGCCCCAGTCACCGGTGCCTCCGGGAGGGGCGGAACACTGTTTGAAACCGCCACAGCCACCGCTCATGTCGCAACTGGTGGTCGCCCCGAAGGAGCAGGTGGAGGCGGCCTCCACCGCGCCAAAGGGCGCCAGCAGGAGGACACACAACAAGACTCGGACAAACAATGGCATCACCGTCTCCGACGGGTAGGAAGCTGCAAGATTGATAGGGATGCGAAGCTCAGCCTCGCGGCGATGCTGCGGCGGCCGTCCACTGCGCGGGAGGAATGCAGACCCGGGCCTGGGCACCCGGGTGCACGCGGGTGCATTTCCACTGCGCAGGGCACTCCGATTCCGCGGCGCACTTCTGGCTGCAGAAATAGCCCTCATCGGGCGAAGCACCCGTGTGCAGACAGAGGCCGGACTTGCACTCGGAGTCACCGTGGTCGGTACAGGCCTCACCCACCGCCCTGTTCGCGTCCCGCGACAGGGTCGTGCGGTGCTCGCCCAGGACCGGGGAAGGCGATCCCACCGCGACAACAGGCTCCGGCGACTCCGTGGAGCAGGCCAGCACGCCGGCCAGAAGCCCTCCACACAGCCAAAGTGAGAGGGATTTCCTACGCCCCAAAGCAATCAAGTCGCCGCCCATGTCGATGAAGGATGAGGGCGCAAGCATTTGCAGTGTCCCCCAGTGAACACCGCGACATAGAATGGACGATGCTCCAATGTCAAGGCCATGGCCTGACACGCAGAGGCCCAGACGGGTGCACGCCCGGTCCCAATCAATCCCAGACATGTGTCAGTGCAGCGGAGGTCCGCCGATGATCTGGTGGACCATGGCGAGGAGCTGATCGATGTCGAAGGGCTTGGGCAGGAAGCCCGCGCACGGCAGGTGCTGCCAGAACTCCGGCGGGCTGGCGCTCATCATCACCACCGGCACGTCGCGCAGGACCGGGTCGCGCAGCATGGCCTCCAGCACGCCGGGGCCGTTGAGCAGCGGCATCATGTAGTCCAGCAGCACCATCGCCGGACGCTCGCGGGCCATCCGCTCCAGGGCCTCACGTCCGTTGAGGGCCGTGGCGGTGCGGTAGCCCTCGTCCGACAACAGGTCGCGGACGGCCTCCACGATGCCGAACTCGTCGTCGACGATGAGGACGGGCCCCATGGTCAGGTCCCTCGGCGCTTGCGGACGTTGCGGCGCGGCTTCGGGAGGGGTGCCTTGGCCGCGGCACGCTTGCGGACGTTGCGGCGCGGCTTGGGAGGCGGGGTCGGCTCCGGGGCGCGCGTACGCGCGAGGCCCGTCATCAACATCTGGCCTTCCGCGAAGGGCTGCCCCACCCGGAGCCCCTTGCCCGTGATGTGCAGCTCGCGCAGCGAAGGATCGTAGCCGCTGTTGCGCACCTTCAGCACCGCGACGAAGCGGCGCAGCTCGGAGTGCAGCTCCGCCAGGCGCAGGAACAGGATGTTCTCCGCCACCATGGAGATGCCCTTGAGCGGGAAGCGCACCTCCGGACCGAAGGCGGTGGTGGACTCGGCGGTGTAGACCAGCGTCACCTCGCGCACCCGGCACTCGTTGACGAGCGCCGCCAGGAAGCGCGCCACCCGGGCACTGCGGGTCGAGGCGCGGCGCAGCGCCTCGTAGCCATCCAGGAAGATGCGGCGCACCCGTCCACTGCGGATGGTGGTCAGCAGCTCGGTGCCCAGCTTATCGAGGATGTTCTCCGTGGGCGGCCGGAAGCTCACCTCCAGGTCACCCCGCTCCATCAGCGGCTGCAGGTGCAGCCCCACGCCCGCCGCCTGGGCGAGCATCCGCTCCGGCGCGTCGTAGAAGGCGAAGTAGTGGCCGCGCTCTCCCTGCCGGGCCCCTTCCGCCAGGAAGCTCAAGCCCAGGAGCGTCTTGCCGCTGCCCGGGGGCCCCAGGAGGATGGTGGTGGAGCCGGCGGGCACGCCACCCAGGAGCATCGTGTCCAGGCCGGGCACGCCAAAAGCGGCGCGCTCGTTCTTCCCAGCGCCGGGCACCAGGTGCCCATCCACCATCGACTCCAGGCGCGGGTAGATGGTGAGCCCGTCCCCGGTGATTTCGAAGCCGTGCTGCCCCATCTTGTACGCGCTGCCCCGGAACTTGCGCACGCTCAGCTCGCGCAGCGTGCGCACCCCGAAGGTGCGCTGCTGGAGCAGCAGCATGCCGTCCACCATGGTGTGTTCGGCGCGCAGGCCCTTCTCGCCTCCGGTGGTGAGCACCAGGGTGGTGCAGCCGATGAGGCCCGTCACGACCTGGAGGCCGTGGATGAATTTCTTGAGCGCCTGGCGCGACGGGGCCAGCTCCTCCGCGGCCAGCAAGCCGTCCAGCACCAGCAGCGAGGCCTTGTGCGCCTTGACCTCCTTGCGCACCAGCGCCGCGAGCGCGTCCAGCCCACCCTGTTCCAGGATGGTGAACGCGCTCAGGTAGCTGATGTTCCCGGGCACGCAGGCCGAATCGAAGAACGACAGCGTCTGGAGGTTGCTCACCAGGTCCGTGTGCGACTCGGCCAGCAGCGTCAGGTACAGCACGCGGCTGCCCTGGGTCGCCTGATGGAAGCAGATCTGGTTGGCGAGGATGGTCTTTCCCGCGCCCGGCAGCCCCAGGACCATGTACATGCGGCCCTTGCGCAGGCCTCCGCAGAGCACCGTGTCCAGACCTGGGATTCCCGTGGCCAGCCGCTGCTCTTCCCGTGGACCCGCCTGCCCCATCACACGCTTCCTTCCTGGGCGCGGCGCGCCGGTCAGGGCCGAAGCTTCCGGTCCTGACGACTCCATAGTTCAGCCGGACTTGAAAGGAGCAACAATCTGGGAATCGCCCAGTGGAGGACAACGCGGTCCCAATCTGCTGGCTGCCTACCGGGCGACGTGGGGGTCCGTCGCCTGCCCCCGGGCCCCGCTTCCCGTCAACGGCTTGAGGGACGCACGCAGGGCTTCAATCTGGGCGCGGGCCTGGTTCTTGAGCGACTCCAGGTCGTCCAGGGTCATCCCCTTGGTGGAGATGGGCGTGCCCACCGTCACCAGCCCGCGAGACGTGGCGAAGCGCCACGAGTGCTTGGGCAGCGCGAGCCGCGTGCCGCTCACCGCCAGGGGCAGCACGTCCGCCTGCGCCTCGATGGCGAGCCGGAAGGCGCCGTCCTTGAAGGGCAGCAGGTCCTCCGTCTTGGAGCGGGTGCCCTCCGGGAAGATCATCACCGGCATCCCCTTCGCGAGCCACGCCTTGCAGCGCCCCATGGCGCCGGTGGCCGAGTCGCGGTCGCCGCGCTCCACCGGGATGTCCCCCGCCATGCTCATCATCCAGCCCACCACGGGCACGCGGAAGAGGCTCTTCTTGCCCAGCCACTTCATCTCCCAGGGCAGGTGGGAGATGAGGAACGGATCCGCGTTGGACTCGTGGTTGCTCACCACCACCGTGTTGGGCGCGATGCCGTTGGGAATCACGCCGTGCGTGCTGAAGCGCCAGAAGGGCGTGAGCTTCGCGGCGGTGAAGCCCACCAGCCGGAAGCAGCGCCCCGCCACGTAGCGGCGTTTGTCGAACAGGGCGGTGAAGATGAACAGGGTGAGCTGGACGAAGAAGCCCACCAGGGCCACGAGGCCCACCTCGACCCAGGTCCAGATGGAGAGCAGTGCGTTCATGACGGATTGTCCCTTGGGCACGATGGTATTTCAGGAGAGGACGGCCGGATCCAGGTCCACGCTCACCGGACAGTGGTCCGACCCGTGGACGTCCGGATGCACCGCGGCCTTGCGGACGTAGCCGAGCGCCGCGGGGCTCGCGAGCACGTAGTCGATGCGCCAGCCGATGTTCTTCTCGCGCACGCCGGCGCGCTGGCTCCACCAGGAATAGTGGCCGCCCGCGGGGTTGAAGTGGCGGAAGGTGTCCACCCAGCCGGAGCGGATCCACCGGTCGAACTCCTCGCGCTCCTCCGGGCGGAAGCCGCTCGTCTCGCGGTTCTCGCGCGGGCGCGCCAGGTCGATGTCGCGGTGCGCGGTGTTGAAGTCGCCCATCACCAGCACGCGCTCGCCGTCGCGCAGGGGCTTCTCCAGCCGCGCGAAGAGGCGCTGGTAGAAGTCCAGCTTGAAGGGGATGCGGCTCAGGTCCCGGTCCTTCCCGTTGCCGTTGGGGAAGTAGCCGTTGACCACGGTGAGCTTGCCGAAGCGGGCGAACTGGAGGCGGCCTTCCGCGTCCATGGCGGGGGCGCCCAGGAGGGTGTCCAGGTCGTCCGGCTCATGGCGGCTGAAGAGGCCCACGCCGCTGTAGCCGGGGCGTTCCGCAGCCACGAAGTGGGTCTTCCAACGGCGGGGAGCGCGCACCTCCGCGGGAAGCTGCTCCACGCGGGCGCGCACCTCCTGCAACCCCACGATGTCCGCCCGGGCCTTGGACAGCCACGGGAGGAACCCCTTGCGGTGGATGGAGCGCAGACCGTTGACGTTCCAGGAGACGACTCGCACGCCCCCGCTTATGGCGAAAGCGCGCGGGTATTTCCAGCCCCCACCGTCCCTGGAAGGACGATGGGGGCCGGCCCTACTCAGTGCGTCACGGCTATTCGGTGGCGCTCGCCTTGTTCTGCGGGCCACGCGTGGTGCGGATGATGAAGTCCGCGCTGTTCACGTTCGTGTCGTAGCTGTTGCCTGCCGCGGCGTCGACGCCGCTGCCCTCCATGGTCGCGGCCGACGAGGTGGCCTTCGCCTTGCGCTCGTAGCTGCCAGCGGCGGCGGGGGTCCCGCTGACGGGGCTCTTGCCCTCGGCGGAGTCCGCGGTTCCGTAGCCCAGCGTGTCCACCGCGTTCGCGTCGTTGATGGCGGTGGTGAGGTTGGCGGGGCCCACGCGCACATGGCCGCCGCCGGCGCCCATGGCGAAGTTCGTGGCCCAGTTCGCGTCAGCGGCGACGCTGGTGCCCACGTAGCTGCCACTGCCCACCAGGTAGAAGCCGTGGGCGGCGATGCGCGCGCTCGTCGGCAACGCGAAGTTGCCGGTGTACACGGGGCCCGCAGCGCTCTTGTACTGGAGCCTCCAGCCGCCGATGTTCACTTCCGCGTTCGTGGGATTGTAGAGTTCGACGAACTCGTCGTTCGCGTTGGCGCCGGCCGCGGCGACTTCGCTGATGACGATGTGGTTCGTCGTGGGCTCAGAGGTGACCTTCGCCTGCGCGGACACCGACTGGCCGCCGAGCGTGGCGACCACCGTGCCCGTCGAGCCGGAAGCGCCACCCGTGAGGGCGAACTTCGCGGAGATCTGGTTGGCCGGCACCGTCACCGACGTGGGCACCGTGCCCACGCCACCCGTCGTGGAGAGCGTGATGATCGTGTCCGCCGCGGGCGGCACGTCGAGCGTCACGGTGAGGTTGACCGTCTTGCCCGGGGCCACTTCCACCGTCTCCGGCGACAGGAAGGCCAGCGAGGCGGCCTCGGTCTCACCGAGCACGCGCACCGTGGCGTTACGCGAATCCGAGCCCAGCGTGGCCGTCAGCGTCGCCTTGGCCGAACCCGCCGCCGCGTTCGCCGTCACGATGACCGCCGCCGAACGGGCACCCGCGGGCACCACCACCTGGCCGTTGTTGGCCACGGTGACCGAGGGGCTGGACGAGGTGACCTGCACCACCACGGCCGTGTCGGACGGGGCGCTCAGCGTCACTTCCAGGGACTCCGGAATCGTCTCACCCGTGGTGCCCGAGCGCGCGAAGGTCGCGGCCGGCTCCAGGGCGGTGAGCGTCACGGGGCTCGTGCCCGCGTCCGTCGTGCCGCCGTCCGTCTCCGTACCAGCATCCGGCGCGGGACCCGCGTCGGTGCCGCCGTCCGTCTCCGTGCCGGCATCCGTCTCCGAGCCCGCGTCCGTACCAGGACCCGCGTCGATGGCGCCGCCGTCCGTCTCCGTGCCCGCGTCCGTCTCCGTGCCCGCGTCCACCGGACCGCTGCCGCCGTCCGTCTCCGTGCCGGCGTCCGTCTCCGTGCCCGCGTCCGTCTCCGTGCCCGCGTCCACCGGACCGCTGCCGCCGTCCGTCTCCGTGCCCGCGTCCGTCGTCGTGCCCGCGTCCGTCTCCGTGCCCGCGTCCGTCGTCGTGCCCGCGTCCGTCGTCGTGCCGGCGTCCGTCTCCGTGCCCGCGTCCGTCTCCGTGCCCGCGTCCGTCGTCGTGCCCGCGTCCGTCTCCGTGCCCGCGTCGGTACCGGCGTCCGTCTCCGTACCCGCGTCCGTCTCCGTGCCCGCGTCGGTGCCGGCATCGTCGCCGGTCACACCGCCATCGGTTCCGGTGCCCGCATCGACCGTGGGGGTCGTGACCTGGCAGCTGTTGTTGCAGCGATCGCCTTCGTTGCGATTGCCGTCGTCACACGCTTCACCGCTCTCGACGATGCCGTTGCCGCAGACAGGATCCTTCGGGTCATCACCACCGCACGCGGACAACAACAACAGCACCGCTGACAAAGGGACCAGCAAGTGCCGGAAAGACAAGGACATGGAGACTCCGTGTTGAGTACAGAGTCTCTTCCAAACCACAAAATTACAGGGGGACGCAAACCCGCCGGGACACTTTTGCCGCCCCTTTTCTTGACGACCCAGGTCATCGGTTTCTTAAAACCCGACAACCCTGGGGAGTCCCCTTCCCGGCCGTCGGATCAGCCCGGAATGACGGGGGTTTGCGCGAGGGCCGGGGCCTCCAGCCCGTGGACCAGGAGGAAGCACCGGACAGCCTCGGAGATTTCCGTCCCGGCCTCCAGCAGGCCCGCATGGCCGGCGTCGTCCACCTGGAGCCATTCGGCCTGGGGCAGCGCGCGGTGCAGGCGCTGGACTTCGCTCAGCGGTACGAGCACGTCATCGCGCGCGGCGATGATCAGCACGGGCACCCGCACGGAGGGCACGACGTCCCAGGCGTGGCCCTCGGTGAGGCCGCGCAGGGTGCGCCAGTAGGCCTGGGGGCTCATGCGGTAGAGCGCATCCAGGAACTCGGCGATGTCCTCTCGCGGTGCCCGAGCGCGCAGCGCGCCCACGGCCCGGCCCAGCGGATCCGCGAAGCGGCTGCCGATGACGGCCTTCACCGCGGGCGCGACCACCGGCACCCAGGGCGTCCCGGCCCGCAGCAGTTGGCTCACGGCGGACAGCGCCAGACGCGGCCCCCTGCGGGGAGACGCCGCGCCCGGCAGCCCGGGCGTCCCCGCGATGAGCGTCATGGAGGGCACCAGCTCCGGACGTCGCCGGTACAGCTCCAGCAGGATGCGCACCCCCATGGAGAAGGCGATGTGGTGGGGCGGCCGGCCATTGCCGCGCGCCATCGTCTCCTCGGTGACGCGCTCCAGGTCATCCACGTGGACCTTCACGCGGTAGTCACCGTCGCGCGACTCCTCGCTGCCGCCGTGGCCCCGGTAGTCCCAGTGCACCACGCGGTGGTCCTGCTCCAGGTTTCCGACGATGTGGCGCCAGAAGTTCTCCGACGTCCCGATGCCATTGGTCAGCAGCACCGGAGGCCGGTCCGCGAGCGCCCGGTCCCGCACCGCCTCCGGCAGGCCCGCGCTGTGGTTGTGGACCGCCACCCGGGTGCCATCCGGGGCGGAGACGAAGTGCGTCGAGCGACGGTAGGGCATCCCTGCCCACCATGCTGCCGGGCAGGCGCGGGTGCAAGGCTTCCCCGCCCGCCTGCCCTGGGGCTTCGTCCACGTGGGAGCGCGCGAAGCTGGACGCAGGGCACGCCTCCAGGAGATCGTGTCCGCGAATGGTCAGCATAGAGGCGGAAGGGTTGGACGTGGTGGCCGTGCTCGCCCACTACGAGGCGCACGGCTTCGCGCGCCTGGGCCGCGTGCTGGACGACGCGGGCGTGGAGGCCCTGCGCGAGCGGGCGGACGACCTGATGCTCGGCCGCGTGGTGTACCCGGGCCTGTTCTTCCAGCCGGACGCCACCACCGGCCGCTACGAGGACGCGCCGCTGGGCCTGGGCTGGCAGGGGCCGTCCCTGGACTACCGCAAGCTGGAGAAGCTGGAGAAGGATCCGCGCTTCCTCGCGTGGCTGGAGAACCCGCTGTTCGAACGGATCGCGCGGGCCCGCATCCCGGGCGACATCGTCCTGTACCGCGCCATCCTCTTCCACAAGGGCCCGGCGGGCGGCAGCAACCTGCCCTTCCACCAGGACGGTGGGAAGCTGTGGGGCCTCACGCGGGAGCCCGACCTGCAGATCTGGACCGCGCTGGACGACGCGCCCGAAGGCGGCGGCTGCCTGGAGGTCGTCCCCGGCAGCCACCGGGCCGGGCTGGTGACGGCGCTGGGGGGCGTGATTCCCCCGGACCGCGTGGCGGCGGAGGACGCCGAAGCGCACGTGGTGTCCCTGCCGGTGCGGGCCGGCGAAGCGCTGCTCGTCCACAACCACGTGTGGCACCGCTCCGGCAGGGGCCGGCCCGGACAGCGGCGGCGCGCGTTCTCCGCCTGTTACATGAGCGCGGACACCACCTGCGTGCGCAAGAAGAAGGCCCCGCGCGTCTTCCCGCCGGTGTTCCGTCACCCGGTGCGCGGCGGCTGAAAGGCCCTATCATCCGGAGCGTGTCCGGACACCCGGGAGTCCTCGTCGCCGAACAGCCCCACTACCTGCCGTGGGTGGACTTCTACGAGCAGGTGGCCCGCGCCGGCACGCTGGTGGTGCTGGACGACGTGCAGTGGCTGCGTCGGGGCTGGCAGCGTCGCACGCGCGTCGCCCTGCCCTTCGGCGTGCCCACGCCGCCGCCCAGCGAGCCGGGCTTCCAGTGGATGTCCATCCCGCTGGAGGATCCGCACCGCGACACTCGCATTGGCGAGCTCGCGGTGGACGCGCGCCAGCCGTGGGCGCGCAAGCACCTGCAGACGCTGGTGACGCTCTACGGAGGGCGCCCCTACTTCCGCGCGCAGGTGCTGCCGCGCCTGGAGCCCTTCTACGACGCGGCTGCGCGCGAGTCCGGACCGGGGTCACTCCTGCGCGTGCTGCTGTCCAGCATGGCGCTCTTCTACGAGCCGCTGGGCCTCGCGCCGAACCTCGTGTGCTCCTCCACGCTGGAGCGCCGGGGCGAGGACAAGACGCAGCGACTGGTGGAGTACTGCCTGCAGACGGGGGCGCACACGTACTATTCGGGGACGGGCTCCACGCTGTACCTGAAGCCGGAGCGCTTCCGCGCGGTGGACGTGCGCCTGTTGTGGCAGCGCTTCCGTCACCCGGACTACGCGCAGGGGCGCGAGGGCCGCTTCGTGACGGGGCTGTCGGTGGTGGACGTGTTGGCCAACGTGCCGCTGGAGACGGTGCGCACGTGGCTTGAGCCGTCGCCGTGGGGGCCGTTCGCGGGGAACGGCCCCCAGCCCCTTCAGCGGGCCGACGCGGAGGTGGGGCCGGACGCGGGCTTGTCGAAGCGCACGAAGTAGCTGCGCACGGCGGCGTCCAGCAGCGCCGGGTCCAGGCGCGGATGACTGCCCTGGTAGTTGGCCATGTCGATGACCTGATCCAACAGGTCGCGCGGCTGACACGCGGCGAAGGGCCGGTGGTTCGGGCGGTAGTGCTCGTCGATGAGGTAGTCGATGGCGCGTGCGTCGTAGGGCACGCCGCGCTTCCTGCACATCATCTGGAAGATCTCGTGGAACTGCTCTTCGTCCGGGCGCTGCACCTCCAGCTTGTAGCGGACGCGGCGCAGGAAGGCGTCGTCCACGAGGTCGCTGGGATCCAGGTTGGTGGAGAAGGCGGCGAACACGTCGAAGGGCACCTGGAGCTTCTTGCCGGTGTGCAGCGTGAGGATGTCCACGTCGCTCTCCAGCGGGACGATCCACCGGTTGAGCAGGTCCTTGGGGGACACCTTCTGGCGGCCGAAGTCGTCGATGAGGAGCATGCCGTTGCTCGCCTTCATCTGGAACGGCGCCTCGTAGTACTTCACCTCCGGCGTGTAGACGAGGTCGAGCATCTCCAGCGTCAGCTCACCGCCCACCACCACCAGCGGACGGCGGCAGCGCACCCAGCGGCGGTCGTACGAAGGCGCGCCGGGTTCATCCTCCACCGCCTTGTGGATGTTGGCGTCGAACATCTTCACGACGAAGTCGTCGATGAGCAGCGCGTGGGGGATGAAGATGTCCCCCTCGTAGCAGTTCACCATGCCCTGGCAGATGGCCGTCTTGCCGTTGCCGGGAGGGCCGTAGAAGAAGATGGCGCGTCCGGAGTTCATCGCCGGACCGATGCCGTCGAAGATGTAGTCGCGGATGATGAGGTCGCCGAACTTGTCCTGCATCCGGTCGCGCGTGATGCGGTTGCCGCGCACGGTCTGCTGCTTCACGGCGGCGACCCATTCGTTGAAGGGCACGGGCGCAGGCCCGTTGTAGCGGTTGCGGTCGAGGATCTGCCGCAGCACGTCCGTCACGAACGTGGTGAGCTGGTAGATCATCGTGGAGCGGCCCACGCCGGAGCCGCCACCGCCGCGGATGTCGATGTACTTCTGCCGGCGCAGGCCTTCGATGATCTCATCCACCAGCGTGGTGGGCAGTTGCAGGCGGGCGGCCACGTCCATGCCGCGCATCTCGCCGGCGAAGAAGATGGCCTTGAGGACCAGCTCCTCCACGAACGTCGCGTTGAGACCACACTCCTGGAGGTTGCGAGGCTGCGTGGGCCAGAAGCGGTTCGCGGCCGGCGACTCCCCGCCGTCACGCCGGGGGCCCCGACGGTCCGGGCCTGCATACGCCTGGGGCGCCACGCCGCCGCGACGGTCCGGACCGGCGTAGGGCTGCTGCGGGTTCCCGGGGCGACGGTCCGCCGCCGAGCCTCGACGCTCCCCTTCGCCATTCGAGGGACCTGCGCGACGGTCTGAGTCCGCCGGGGGCGCGGGAGGAGGCCCGCCCCGCCGTTCGGAATCCGGGGGCGCGCTGGCGCGGCGGTCCGCGTCGGCGGGAGGGCCGGGGGGGGCGGTGCGCCGCTCGGTCTGCACGTCCACCACATCGTCGCTGAAGGGCGGAGGTGGACCCGGGGGGACCACGCCCGAGGCCTGCGCCGGGGCGCGGGGGCGAGGCATCGGATCGAAGATGACGGAGGGCAGCGGCGCGGGCGGCGGGGGCCGGGGGCGGGCGAACGGCTCCGCGGGCGGCGGGGGCGGCTGCTGGGTGGGAAGCGCGGTGGTGGTGGGCGAGCGCTGGCGCGGAGGCGGAGCCAGGACGGGGGTCGCGGGCGCGGCGGGCGTCTCCAGGGGGGTGACGCTGCGGTTCGGATCCTGCTCGGCGTCCTTGGAGGACGGACCCGCGCCAGGAGGGGGCCTGCGGAAGAAGTCGGTCATCACGGCTCCGGCAGAGGGGAGGTCACTCTACCCCACCGCCCACGGTGGGGTGTTAACTTCGGGGCATGAGCTTCTTCCAAGCACCCCCCGGACTTGGCAACCAGTACGACGACGACGCGTTCCTGCAGGGCTACCTCGCCCGGACCCTGCCGGAGGACCTCCGTCGTTCGATCACCGACGACCTCCGCGAGTTGGGAGAGCTGGGCGGCAAGCACTTCTACGAGTTCCAGCTCCGCGACCGGCTGAACGAGCCCGTGCTGACGCAGTGGAACCCCTGGGGCCAGCGCATCGACCACATCGAGGTGTCCCCGCTGTGGAAGGAGGCGGAGGCGCTGACGGCGCGCAAGGGCCTGGTGGCGGTGGCCTACGAGCAGAAGAGCGGCGCGCTCAGCCGGGTGCACCAGTTCGCGCTCAACTACCTGGTGCAGCCGTCGCTGGATGTCTATTCGTGTCCTCTGGCGATGACGGACGGCGCGGCGCGGTCGCTGTTGTCATTGGGCAACCAGCAGCTCATCGACCACGCCCTGCCCCACCTGACGTCGCGCGACCCGGCGACGTTCTGGACGTCGGGCCAGTGGATGACGGAGCGCACGGGCGGCTCGGACGTGGGCCTGACGCTGACCGAGGCGCGCCAGTCCCCCGAGGGCTGGCGGCTGTTCGGCACGAAGTGGTTCACGTCCGCGACGACGGCGCAGATGGCGCTGACGCTGGCGAGGCCCCAGGGCAACGGCCCCGGCGGCAAGGGCCTGGCGCTCTTCTTCGTGGAGACGCGGGACGCGGCCGGCAAGCTCAATCACCTCCAGATCAACCGGCTGAAGGACAAGCTGGGGACGCGCAAGGTGCCCACGGCGGAGCTGACGCTGGAGGGGACAATCGCGACGCCGGTGGCGGGGCTGACGGACGGCATCCGCAACATGGCGATGATGCTGAACGTGACGCGCACCTGGAACGCGATGGGCGCGACGTGGAGCATGCGGCGCGCGCTGGCGCTGGCGCACGATTATGCGAAGCGCCGGGTGCAGTTCGGCGCGCCGCTGTCGGAGAAGCCGCTGCACGTGGACACGCTCGCGGGGCTGGAGGCGGAGTTCCAGGCGGGCTTCCTGCTGGCGTTCCGGGGAGTGGAGCTGTTGGGCAAGCTGGAGACGCGCACGGCGACGGAGCAGGAGCAGTTGCTGCAGCGGCTGGTGACGCCGCTGGCGAAGCTGACGACGGGCCGGCAGGTGGTGCACGTGACGTCGGAGGTGACGGAGTCCTTCGGCGGCGCGGGCTACGTGGAGGACACGGGCCTGCCGCGCATCCAGGCGGACGCGCAGGTGCTGTCCATCTGGGAGGGCACGACGAACGTGCTGTCGCTGGACGCGCTGCGCGCGCTGGCGAAGGAAGGCACGCTGGAGGCGTACTTCCACGAGGTGGAGGGCCGGCTGTCGAAGGTGACGGATGTGGGCCTGCGCCCCTGCGTGAAGACGGCGCACGACGCGCTGGAGCACGCGCGGGTCTGGGTCTCCAGCGCGATGGCGAACCCGACGACGATGGAGGCCGGGGCGCGGCGGTTCTCGCTGACGCTGGGGCGCACGCTGGAGCTGGCGCTCCTGAGCGAGCACGCGCAGTGGTGCCTGGATAATGGGCACGGGCCGCGCACGCGCGCGGCGGCGCGGCGGTTCCGGCAGAACGGCGTGGACCTCATCCAGGATGAGATCGACCTGGATGACTCGCGGCTGCTGGGGTGAGGGCGGGATTCGGGACAGGTGCACTCGGACGGCGCCCCCATTAAGAAGCGGGCGCCATGTCCGTCCTGAGTCCCGAGCAGTGCCAGCGCTTCGCCGCCGATGGGTATCTCGTCCTGCCGTCCTTCGTGGAGGGCGGGACGTGCGCCCGGATGCGGGCCTCCATCCAGGAGCAGCTCGCCTCCGGTGAGGGGCCGGTGGAGTACGAGGCCGACGTGGCCTACCCGGGCTCCCCGGCCAGCCTGACGGAGGAAGGGGGCCGGACGGTGCGCCGGCTGCTGCGCGCCCACGAGCGCTCTGCCCTCTTCGCCGCGTGGTTCGACGACGCGCGGATGCTGGAGGCCCTGGGACAACTGCTGGAGGGCCCGGTGGTGCAGGCGCGGGCGCACCACAACTGCATCATGACCAAGCAGCCGCGCTATTCGTCGGACACGGGCTGGCACCAGGACGTGCGCTACTGGTCCTTCGCGCGTCCGGAGTTGATCTCCACGTGGTTGGCATTGGGCATGGAGACGCCGGAGAACGGCGGCCTGAAGGTGCTGCCCGGGACGCACCGGATGTCCTTCGCGCCGGAGCGCTACGATGACCGTCTGTTCTTGCGGCCGGAGCTGACGGAGAACGCGGCGCTGATCGCGGATGCGCAGTACGTGCGGCTGTCACCGGGGGACGTGCTGCTCTTCCACGCGCGGCTGTTCCACGCGGCGAGCCGGAACCATACGGTGGACACGAAATATTCGGTGGTGGCCACCTACCGGAAGACAGATAACCTGCCAATTCCAGGATCACGTTCGGCGCGGCAAGCCTGATCCCGCTCCAGACATGGCTTTTGCTGGTCGTTAAAGCAGTCCACGTTGGGTTCCTGCTACAATGGCATCCACACGTATTGCAGCAGCCCTGGCTGCCCGGTCTGGGCCAGCTACACGAATGCCTTCTCCAACAATGGCACCGGGGCGGAGCCCAACTGCAACGTTGCCTATCATCACAACTACTGCGACGACCTCGCATCCGCGCCATCACCGACGGTGCCCGGCACCCAGTGCTTCGCCAACTGAGCTGATCCAGGTTCTGGAATGAGAGGGCTGGATTTCAATTCCTGCCTGGAATAAGAGCCCTCCCATGACCAGTCCATCCCTTGCGTCTCTTTTTCCCCTCAGTCGAAGTCGGAGGAATGCCTTCCTCCAAGCCTTCCTGACCCTGGCTTTCGTGACGGGCTGTGAACCCCAGACAGCCCCCCCACGGACCCTGCACGCCATGGAGGAACCCGAGGTGCCGAACAACCCTGGCAACCCGGGGACTTCAA
Organism: Corallococcus sp. bb12-1; assembly: GCF_026626765.1. Taxonomy (NCBI): domain Bacteria; kingdom Pseudomonadati; phylum Myxococcota; class Myxococcia; order Myxococcales; family Myxococcaceae; genus Corallococcus; species Corallococcus sp. bb12-1. Next base: position 89,619 of record NZ_JAPNJZ010000034.1, read on the forward strand.
ACGATCCAGAGCAACTGCCTGGTGTGATGTGCGCCCGCGTCTACAACGGCAGCGGGACCTTCCAACGTTCGTTCTGTGCCACCGGTCAGCTGGGGATGGCCTGTCGCGGGGCGCCCACCCTCACCTGTGGTGACGACAACACCGGCACCAGTCCCGCCACGGGGCCCCGGGCCATCTGGTACCAGAAGGCCATCGACTGGGCGAAGCAGTCTGGCCATCCGAAGGTGGTGCTGGATCCGGGCATCATCACCATCACAAATACGACCAAGATTCCCTGGGGTTGGCCCTGGCCCCAAGGCGTGGGCATCCACGTTCCGCCTGGAATCCACCTGGAAGGTTCCCAGGCCTACGACACGGCACCCACGGTCATCAACGTGGCCCACGCCAGCACGGATCTGGAATCCCTCATCATGGTGGCGGATCCCCTTTCCGACCTGTCGTTGCCCGCGCAGCTCGCCGACGCCAGCGTTTCCTACCTGACCCTGGTGGGGACCACGAACAGTGGCTACGACCGGGGACAGGCCTGCCCTTCCACGGGGCATTCGCTCAACTCCATCCTCGACCTGGACGGGCATGAGCCCACGCTGGCAAACGCCACGTGGCCGTTCATGCACGGCAAGCGGCTCATCACCACCGGCGTCCACGTCGCGCATTCCAACGTCACGAATGGCGCGCCGGTCAGCCTGCACCACCTGAAGATCGCCCACGTGGGTGGTGGCATCGCCTACGGGTGGAATACCATCTACAACAAGGAAACCCCCTCGTGTCAGACCCGGCCCGGCTTGAAGCTGACGGTGACGCCGAAGACAGGCGCCCCCTGCCCCACGGGCACGGTCGAGCGGAGGCTGCTGCTCAGCGCCGGGGCCAGCTCCTGCCGCCCCAACGTGTGCAATGCCGACGGCTCCATCCCCGCCGGGGATTGCTCCGCCATCTCCCCCTACCCCGCGGGCCTGAACCAGCTCCCCGACGGTTCGTATCCGCTCGTGCCCTATTGCATTGGCGTCGTTCCGACGACGGAGTGGGGAGCGCCCCTGTACTGTGCGTCCAAGCCGTATGAGATTCCGGGGAATCCCGACGCACGCTCGCAGGTGCACCACAACTCCATCTGCGACGTGAAGGTGGCGGTCAACATCGTGGGCGGCAATGTGGACGTGACCAAGAACGTCGCGATCCGCCATGCGACGGACCGGGCGAACTTCTTCGGCATGAGCACGGACGGACACCTGCCCTATTCACAGTCCACCACGTACTCGGAGAACTTCGTGTCAGGCTTCCAGCTGGGCTTCCTGACCGACGGCAGCCAGTACACGTACGTGGATGACTGCACCTTCCGCCGGCTGACGGGCTACCACCCCAGCGAGTTCGCGGACTTCCAGAATGTGCTCGACCTGCGGCAGTTCATGTTCGACGACGCCCAGCCCTTCTTCGCCCAGACGGAACCGCTGCGCGGCTTCATCGATCACGTCTACATCCGGGACAATCGCTTCTACAAAAACCAGATGGGCATCTCGCTGTACCGGGTCAACTGGGGGTTCGTAGGGTTCAACACCATCGATTCTGCGGGCGCGGTGGGCTCCGGTGACATCGGCGTGTTGACCTCGAATACGATCAACAGCTGGATCTACGGGAACACGATCCGCGACTTCGGACATGCCATCGACATCGCGGGGTCGCCCGGACAGCAGTCCACCCTGGGCTCCTGCTACAACGGCATCCACACGTATTGCAGCGACTATGGTTGCCCGCTCTGGGGCTCCTATCCGAACAGCTTCTCCGGCAGTGGCAGCCTGGGAGGCACCACCTGCAACGTCGCCTACCACAAGGGCTACTGCGCGGATGCCGCCTCCACGCCGTCTCCGACGTTCCCGGCGGGCGTCGAAACGCAGTGCTTCGCCTACTGAGACATCCGCCGTCTCCTGAATGAGCGTCGTCCAGGAAGGATCGCGGGCCCGGGAGCTTCTGCTCCCGGGCCTGTCGGAGTTCGGGCAGACCATACTGCTCCAAGAGGGAGGCTGAAGGCTGGCCCGTCCAGCGTCGTGAGGAGGGCCTTCGCTCAGGGAGCGTATTGATACCGCTCGACGATCTTTCCCTCTAGCGAGACGGCGTAGAGTTCGAACCAATCGAACTCGAAGTTCCCACCTGGGCCGATCCCTTCGCAGTAGTCGACTCGACGATTCACACGAACGATGTAGATGCCCTTCCCCTTGCCTACGACCACGTCCAGAGCGCGGGCCGTGAAGATGCACTCCCCCCGACGGGACTTCGGGAAGCGACTCACGACATCTTGGAGTGCGGCGTAGGAGGCCAGAATGGCGGGCCCATCCAGGGTCGCCATGGGCTGCACATCTTCCGGCCATTCAAAGCCTGAGGATGCCGCACCCTTGACGCCTGTCCCGGCATCCAGCACGGGCGCGGGCCGGGTCAGGGAAGGAACCCCGGCGTCTGGCTTCGATGCGACTTGAGGTGCCGCCAGTGTCCCTGCGTCCGAAAGAAGCGTCGCCAGAACAAGAATCGGATGAAGCATCATCGAAACGCTCCGGAGCGGATGACCTCCGGCCACGGACCTGGAGCTACCACCAGAAAGGAGCTGCCCTCGCGTCGGCGCAGCTCCTCATTCAGGTCGTAGCGTTTCACACCAACACAGGCGACCAGCGTCCCCACGAGCATTCCCGCAGCGGCGCGAGGCATGCCGCGCCTGGGCGACTCATGGAGACGCGGCACTGCTTTCAGTCCGGCTTGAGGGCTTCTTCCACGTACCGGACGCCCTTGGCCGTGATGGCCTTGCCCTTCTTTGTGTCCTGCGCGTAGCCGGCATGCAGGCGCAGCGCCTTGGCGGCGTTCGGCGCGGCGTACGTCACGCCCAGCCCGCTCCAGAAGCGCGACGTGGTGCCCGACGTGATCTCCACGTCCAGCGACCGCGCCAGGTACAGGGGGATCAGCGACCGCAGGAGCTGGTCCTTCTCCTTGCCGGCGGAGACCAGGTCCTTCTGGCGCGCGTGGCCTCGCAGGGCCGTCTCCAGCACCGACACCGCGTCCTCGCTCGCCGGCTGCGCCGCGGACTTCCTCGCCGGAGCCTTCTTGGCGGCGGCCTTCTTCGCCGGAGCCTTCTTGGCGGCGGCCTTCTTCGCCGGAGCCTTCTTGGCGGCGGCCTTCTTCGCCGGAGCCTTCTTCGCCTTGGGCGCCCGCTTGCGCAGCGCCGAGGGCACCAGCTCCATCCGGCCCTCGAACGGAATCTCCACCACCGTCCCGTCCACCTGCCGCTCGGGCATGGCGTTCCGCATGGACGCGATCACCTCGTGCACGGAGGCACGCGGCGGATCCGAATGCATGGGACGGGAAACACGGGTCGGCCGCGGCTCACTCGCGGGCGGCTTCCCCTGCGCGTAGTACCGCACCCAATCGCTCGCCTCTTCCACTGCATCCTTGAGGCCCACGCGATCGAGCAGCGACCCCAACCACCGAAGACTGTTGCGCACTTGGAGAACCCTCCCGTTCTGATCCACGCTACTACAACCCGGACAGACGCAACCTATATCCCCAGCAATACGGGTTCTTCCATGCCCTCGTGGGTATCCCTGGCGTTTCACACCGGGCCCACAAGCCATTCACGGGAACAGACGTGCAGATGTAGCGCCTTGATCCAGCGCCTCACTGACGCACCGCCCCCCCATTCGAGGCACGGAGCCGCTGCTTGCGTTCGGACACTCCTCCCCACCGAATCCCCAGCGTCGGGCTCTCGCTGATGCTGCTTGCGGCATCCAGCAGAAGTGCCGGGATGACGGGAGGAAGAGAAGGAGCAGCATCGGGGGCTTCGTCTTCCAGGGCACCCAGACCTGTCACCAGCCCAAGTCGGAAATCTATTGGTGCGAACTTCCCTTGTCCGAAAAGTGCCGCGCGCAAGCGATGGTTCACGAGCTGGCGCATTCCTGTGGATGGCAGCATGGCGATGGACTGGGCGTCCCAGGCAACAACGGAGATCTCAGGTGCAGATGAACCTCTCGTTCCTCGCGGCCCTCGCGACATCGCTGATGCTCACGCCGGGTTGCCGTCGCATCGTTCCTCCACAGGAAACGTCCGTGCCAGCGGCCCCCGCGCGCCCCCTCATTGAGTTCCAGTCTCCCCACTACGACGGCAAGGCACTCGCCGGCCGCCTTCTGGTGGGCTCGGAAGAGGGAACCCTGACGCTGGACCGGCGGCTCATCGAGAACAGCTCGGTGGAGGTTGTCGCCGTCCTGGACTGCGCGACGGCACAGCCCGTGGAGTTCCTGGTCGCGGACCGCTTCCCGCCGCCAGCCCGTGAAGAAGACCTCCTGAGGCTGGAGCCGGGATACTGGTTCGGGACCCAGGTCGACTTCCCGCTGTTCGACGAACAACTCAACGGCAAACCGGGTCCGGACTGCATCGAGATCACCCTCTCCTTCATTCCGAAGCCCCCCACCCCGGCGCTCACCACCACGCTCCGCGTGAGCCAGATCCCGGCCCCACCCGATGCCGGACAAGGGCCTCACTGACGCACCGACACCACGCTGCGCGTCTTCACGTTCGTCACCTTCCCCGAACGCTCCAGCATCCCCTCCCCCACCAGGAACAGCGCGCCGTGGATCTCCTTGCGGCACTGCGCATACACGTCCGAAGGCACCACCAGGTTCGCGATCCCCGTCTCGTCCTCCAGCGAGATGAAGCAGATCCCCTTCGCCGTCGGAGGCATCTGCCGGCAGATCAGCATCCCCCCCACCTTCACCCGCCGCCCCGCCGAAACCTGCTTCAGCCCCTCGGCCGTCACCGCCCCCATCCGCTTCAACGTCGGGCGCAACAACTCCAGCGGGTGCTTCTCCAGCGACAGCCCCACCGTGTCGTAATCCGCGCAGACCCGCTCGTAGACGCCCATGGGCGGCAATTCCACCGCCGTGCCGTCCATCGCCATCCCGAAGAACAGGTCGTCCGCGTCCAGCGTCCCCAGCGCCTGGATCTCCCACAGCGCCTGCCTCCGGGCCCCGCACAGCGACGACAGCGCTCCCGCCAGCGCCAGCCGCGTCAGCTCGTGTCTGGGAATACGCGCCCGGCGCGCCAGGTCCCCCACGCTCGCGTAGTCCCCGTTGCGGCAGGACGCCACCGCCCGGCCCGCGGACTCCCCCAGCCCCCGCACCATCCGGAACCCCAGCCGGAGCGCCCCGTCCTCCAGCGTGCAATCCCAACTGGAGCGGCGCACGTCCACCGGCCGCACCTCCACCCCATGCCGCTGCACGTCCGCCACCAGCGTGTGCGGCGCGTAGAACCCCATCGGCTGTGAGTTGAGCAGCGCCGCCGTGAACGCCGCCGGGTAGTGGCACTTCAGCCAACTGGACGCATACGCAATCAACGCGAAGCTCGCGGAGTGGCTCTCCGGGAACCCGTAGTGCGCGAAGCCCCGGAAGTGGTTGAACCACTCCTCCGCCTGCGGACGTGCGTAGCCGCGCGCCTCGCAGCCCTCCACGAACCGGCCCCGGTACGGGAGGATCCGCTCCTCCGCGTGCTTGTGGCTGAGCGCCCGCCGCAGCCCGTCCGCCTCCCCCGCGCTGAAGCCCGCCGCCACCATCGCCAGCCGCATCGCCTGCTCCTGGAAGAGCGGCACGCCCAGCGTCTTCTGGAGGATGCCCCGCACCGCGTCGCTCGGGTATGTCACCTGCTCCTGCCCGTGCCGGCGGCGCAGGTAGGGGTGCACCATGTTGCCCACGATGGGGCCCGGCCGGATGAGGGCGATCTGCACCACCAGGTCGTAGAACTCCCGGGGCCGCAGCCTTGGCAGCATGTTCATCTGCGCGCGGCTCTCAATCTGGAACACGCCCACCGTGTCCGCCTCGCACAGCATGTCGTAGACCTTCGGATCCTCCGGAGGGACCGTCGCCAGGGACAGCTCACGGCCGTGGTGCTCCCGGATCAACGCGAAGCACTTCGACAGCGCCGTCAGCATGCCCAGCGCCAGCAGGTCCACCTTCAGCAGGCCCACCGCGTTGATGTCGTCCTTCTCCCATTGGATGACGGTGCGCCCCGGCATCGCCGCGTTCTCCACCGGCACCAGGTCCACCAGCGGCTCGCGCGTCATCACGAAGCCGCCCACGTGGATGGACAGGTGCCGGGGCACGCCCTCCAGCTCCTTCGCCACCGACAGCGTCCGGAGCACCCGCCCGTCCGTGGGTGACAGGCCCGCCTCCTTGAGGACCTCCGGCGTCACCTGGAAGCCATGCGCCGAGGCGACCCGCGACAGCCGGTCCACCTGATCCAACGACAGCCCCAGCGACTTGCCCGCCTCCCGGAGCGCCAGCCGGCCCCGGTAGCAGATGACCTCGCACACCATGCCCGCCTTCTGGCGGCCGTGCTTCGCGTAGACGTACTGGAGCACCTCCTCGCGGCGCTCGTGCTCGAAGTCCACGTCGATGTCCGGCGGCTCCCGGCGCTCCATGCTGAGGAAGCGCTCGAACAAGAGCCCCATGCGCACCGGGTCGATGGCCGTGATGCCCAACGCGTAGCAGACCGCCGAGTTCGCCGCGCTGCCCCGGCCCTGACAGAGGATGCCCCGCCCCCGCGCGAACATCACGATGTCCCACAGCGCCAGGAAGTACCCCGCGAACTCCAGCGCCGCGATGAGCCGCAGCTCGTGTTCGATCTGCCGCGTCACCTCCGGCGGCACGCCCGCCGGGTAGCGCGTGCGCAGCCCCACCTCCGTCAACGCCCGCAGGTGGGTGTCCGCCGTGCGGCCCTCGGGCAGGTCCTCCTCCGGGAAGTGGTAGTGCAGCGCGTCCAGCGAGGCCTCACAGCGCGAGGCCAGCTCCACCGTCCGCGCCAGCGCCTCCGGCCGGTCCGCGAACAGCCGCGCCATCTCCCCCGGCGACTTCAGCGTCCGCTCCGCGTTCGGGAACAGCCGCGTGCCCGCCTGATCCACCGTCACCCCGTGCCGGATGGCGGTGAGCACGTCCTGCAGCGGCTGGCGCTCCCGGTGGTGCGTGTGCACGTCGTTGTGGACCACCAGCGGCACGCCCAGCGCGCGGGCCAGCGCGTCCGCCCGGGCTTCCCGGACCGCGTCCCCCGCCGACAGCGAACGGCTCAGGCCCACATGGAAGGCGCCCGGAAAGGCCTCCGCCAGCGGAGCCACCGCCTCCAGCGGCGCGGGGCCGGGCAACAGCGCGAGCAGCCCCGACGCGTGCTCCGCCAGCTTGCGCCAGGGCAGGCCCGCCTCGCCCTTGGGGTGCGTCATCCGGCTGTGGGACACCAACCGGCACAGGTTCGCGTAGCCGCCCGCGTCACGGGCGTACACCACCACCGGCGGGCCGTCCTCCAGCGTCAGCTCCGCGCCCAGGAGCAGCTTCACCCCGTGCTCCTTCGCCACGAGGTGCGCCTTCACCACGCCGTACAGCCCGTCCTGATCCGTCAGCGCCAGCGCGGACAGGCCCCGTCGCGCCGCCTCGGCCACCAGTTCCTCCGGATGGGACGCGCCGCGCAGGAAGGAGAAATGGGATCTGCACACCAGCTCGGCGTAGCTCACGCCGGATCAGGATACTGATCGGGCGTTCAGGCGCTAGATTGGATCTTCATGTTTCGAGCAGGTGACTTCATGGGTTGTCCCCGGGCCTGAGCGTCCTTCAACCATCAATCGCTTCACCTCCGGGCTTGAACTGTCATTGGGCATTGTCATGCTTCGCTAAGCCCAAGCGAGACCCTGGTCTGCCAGGAGCCCGCTTCCGAGGCGCGCGGAGAGGCTTGACGCAGGGCGCCCCGGCGTTGCCCGCTCGCGAGGTGGGCCAGGCCGGGGTGTCTGCCCTTACCCGCCAAAGCCAGCGCCCAAGCCGGAAGACATTTTTGTCGTGAGTCCACGACCGGCCGGCGCGGGTGATTCCGTATGAATTTGAGCAGGACGTTGCTCAACCCCACACAGGAGTCACCCATGAAGCTGCTCTCGAAAACCGTCTTCGCCAGCATCGCCGCCCTCTTCCTCGCCCCGATGACCGCCGTCGCGGCGCCGCGGCCCTGTGAGCTCCAGTGCAAGTACAACGGGTCCTGCACCTTGCTCTGCGACAACGGCGGCGATGTCATCACGTGCGGTGAATTCGGCGTCTGCGCGGGCGCGCTCCAGGCCGAACCGTCCGAGCCGCAGGCCGCCGCGCAGCCCGCGCCCTCCGAGGACGCGGAGCTGGTTTGCCGCGCGCCCGCCGCCGAGGCCCGGGGCTAGGCCCACGCAGCAAGCCACCTCCTGGAGCGGGGCGGTTCACACCGCTCCAGGAGCGCGGCCCTGGAGGGCTTCAATCCCTCTCACCCCAGCCCCCGGATCTCCTCCACCCAGGCGGGCGCCTCCGCCGTCTCCAGGAAGTCGCGCAGCGCGGCATGGACCGCCTCCGGCTGCTCCAGGATGCACATGTGCCCGCCACAGGGCAGCCGCACGAGCCGTGAGCCCTGGATGCGCTGGTGCAGCCGCTCCGCCCGCTCCGGCACCGTCACCAGGTCCTCGTCGCCCACCAACACCAGCGTCGGCGTCACGATGCGGTGCAGCTCCCCCTCCACGCTGCGGCGGTGGATGACGCCCTGCATCGCCCGCCACACCTCGCGCGGGTTGTCCGCGAGCTGCCGACGCAACAGGGCCCGCTCCGCCGCGCGCTCCGGATCCCGCATGAAGGTGCGCCCGAAGTAGAGCGACATGATGGGGTCCACCACCGGCCTGAGGCCCAGCCAGTGCGTCAGCGCCGTGAGCAGCCGGTAGCGCGCCAGCGTCAGGGGCAGCTCCGCCGCCGCGGAGGAGTCCAGGAGCACCAGCGACCGCAACAGCTCCGGATGTCGCGCGGCGACCCGCAGGCCCACGAAGCCCCCCATCGACTGGCCCACGAAGTGGCAGGGCGCCAGTCCCAGGGCCTGGATGACGGCCACCGCGTCCTCGTACACCGTGCGCAGGTCGATGGCCGAGCCACCAGGCGGGGGCTCGCTGTGCCCCTGCCCCCGGTGGTCGTACACGATGCACCGGTAGCGCCCCTGGAGGGCCGAGACCTGCTCGCGGAACAGCCGGGAATCCCACAGGAGCCCATGGCTGAAGAGCACGGGCTCCCCAGAACCTCCGGTGTCTTCGTAGTACAGTCGCGCGCCACGGATGGACAGGTACGGCATGGGCTCTCCCCCAGAGAGGACCCTGGGGTCCTCGCCCGCAACCCCTCCTCCGGGACGATTGTTTCCTGACGCCCGGCCGCCCGGTTTGACAGGAAGCCGAAGCGGCTGCCAAACAAGGACCCCATGGACACCACCGCCTGGCAGCTCTGGCTGATTGCCGCGATCGTCCTCGGGGCGCTCGAAATCAAGCTCTCCGGCTTCGTCACGCTCTGGTTCGCCGTGGGGGCGCTGATGGCGGCCCTGATGGCCGGCGCGGGGCTGGGCTTCGACGGTCAGCTCGTCGTGTTCACCCTGGTGTCCTCGGCCCTCTTCGGCGCGTCCCGGACGATCTTCAAACACGTTTTCATGCGCGACGCCGTGCGTTTGAAGACGGGTGTCGAAGCGATGATGGGCCAGGAGGCCGTGGTGATGGAGGCGCTGTCGGACCCACATGGGGGCACCGTGCGCATCAACGGCGAGCTGTGGATGGCGCGCTCCCTGTCAGGCCCCCTGCCCGAAGGCGAACGCGTCACCGTGGAGCAGATCGAAGGACTCAAGTTGTGGGTGCGACGCCCGTCGGCGTCCCACGAAGTCGCGCTGCCTCAGCCGCGACCCAAGAAGGAGAACGCAGGATGGGACTGACCATTGTTCTGCTCTTCGCGGCGGCCGCCGTCGCGTTCGGGCTCATCACCGGAGTTCGCATCGTTCCCCAGGCCAAGGTCATGGTCGTGGAGCGGCTGGGGAAGTTCCACCACGTGGCCTCCAGCGGCCTGAACATCCTCATTCCCTTCATGGACAGCCCTCGCGCCATGGAGATGCGCACCGGCACCCGCATCGTGCGCAACACGCTGGTGGATCTGCGCGAGCAGGTCATGGGCTTCGAGACCGTCCAGGTCATCACCCATGACAACGTCAACATGGAGGTCGGCTCCGTCATCTACTACCAGATCGTGGATCCGGGCCGCGCGCTCTACCAGGTGGAGAACCTGGCGCTCGCCATCGAGCAGCTGACCATGACCAACCTGCGCAACGTCATGGGCGGCCTCACCCTGGACCAGACGCTCACGAGCCGCGAGACGGTCAACACCAAGCTGCGCATGGTGCTGGACGAGGCCACCGAGAAGTGGGGCGTCAAGGTCACCCGCGTGGAGCTGCGCGAGATTGAACCGCCCCAGGCCATCAAGGCCGCCATGGCCAAGCAGATGACCGCCGAACGCGAACGCCGCGCCGAGGTCACCAAGGCCGAGGGCGACAAGTCCGCCGCCATCCTCCAGGCCGAGGGCGAGAAGATCTCCCGCATCCTGCGCGCGGAGGCTGAGCGCGACGCGGAGGTCGCTCGCGCCGAGGGCCACAAGCGCGCCGTGATGCTGGAGGCGGAGGGCAAGGCGGAGGCCACGCGCCTCACCTTCGAAGCCATCCACACCGGCCGCGCCACACCGGAGGTGCTCGCGCTGCGCTACCTGGAGACCCTCCAGGAGCTGGGCAAGGGCGAGAACAAGATGTTCGTCCCCTACGAGGCCACCGCCGCGCTGGGCACCCTCTCCATGCTCAAGGACGTCTTCGGCCGCGAAGGCGCCCCGGCCCCCGCGCCGGAGGCTCCCCGGCTGCCCGCGCGCAACCCGTCCGCCGCCGCGCTGAGCGCCCAGGCGATCGCCCGCAACGCCGCCGCCTCGGCCACCGCGCCCATGCCGGCCACCCGCCGCGTGCAGCCGCCCCCGTCGGACGAGTAGGCCCGGGCCGCCGGGAATCGTTGTCAGGGCACCGACGGTTTCGCTGTCGGTGCCCGCTTCACGGCGCGACCGGGCTTGCACTCCGCCCGCCGCACACCGCATGCTTCAACCGCAGCACCGTTGTTCGTTGTGCACGCGGGAGGACGTCACAGGTCTTCCCCCACGCGAGGTCGCTCCACCCTTGAAGCTGCACGCCTGAAACCCCGGTCCCTGGCTGTACCCCGCCGCCGCGCGTCCTGATGGGCGTGTGCGCTGGCATCCGGATTCAGGAGTCGCTTCATATGCCTTCGCCTTCCTTGCGCGCGCAGCGCGTCTGCTTTTCCTTCACCGATGCCATCCCCGTCCTCACCGACGTGGACTTCCACCTCGCCCCGGGCTGGACGGGCCTCGTCGGCCCCAATGGCGCCGGCAAGTCCACCGTGCTGCGCCTGCTGTCCGGGGAGCTGAAGCCCACGGCGGGGCAGCTCGCGTTCGACCCGCCCTCGCCCCTCGTGTGTCTGTGTCCGCAGGGCGTGGAGGCCCTGACGCCGGACATCGCCGCGTTCGCGGAGGCGTACGACGCGCTGGCGCGCAGGCTCCACGGGCAGTTGGGCCTGGACGTCACCGCGCTGTCGCGCTGGCCCACGCTGTCCCCGGGGGAGCGCAAGCGGTGGCAGGTGGGCGCGGCGCTCGCCCGCGAACCGGACGTGTTGCTGTTGGATGAACCCACCAACCACCTGGATGCCGAAGGGCGCGCGTGGCTGGTGTCCGCGCTGCGGCGCTTCCGGGGCATTGGCGTCGTCGTGTCCCATGACCGGGAGCTGCTGGAGACGCTCACCCACGCAACCCTGCGCGTGCATGACGGAGGCGCGCACCTGTATCCCGGCGCCTACTCCGACGCGCGCGGCCACTGGGAGGCGGAGCGCGAGGCGGAGGTCGCCGCCCACCAGCAGTCGAAGGCGGAGCGGGATCGCGCGGCGCAGCTGCTTGACCGGACGCGGCGCGAGCACGAGGGCGCCACCCTGTCGCGCAGCACCGGCCGGCGGATGAAGAACAAGTACGACAGCGACGCGCGCACGCTCGGGGCCTCCACGGTGGCGAGCTGGGCGGAGGCCCGCCTGGGCCATCAGGTCACCGTGAAGCGCCGGGAGCTGGAGCGCGCCGAGGCCGCGGTGGGCAGCTTCACCGTGGACAAGACGGTGGGCCGCTCCGTGTTCGTGGACTACGTGCGCTCCCCCAACCCGTGGCTCTTCACGTTCGACACGCCGGGCCTGAAGGCGGGCGACGTGGAGGTGCTGGGCCCCACGCACCTGGACGTGGACCGCGAGGCGCGCATCCGCATCGAGGGCCCCAACGGCGCCGGCAAGACGACGCTCCTCAAGGCCCTGATGGAGCAGTCCCGCGTGCCCCGCGAGAAGCTGCTGTACCTGCCCCAGGACCTGGGCGAGGCCGAGGCCCGCGCCACGCTCGACGCGGTGCGCGAGCTGCCCCCGGAGGAACGGGGCCGGGTGCTGTCATTGGTGGCCGCGCTGGGCGTGGATCCCCACCGGCTGCTCGCGTCAGAACAGCCGTCACCGGGCGAAGCGCGCAAGCTGTTCATCGCGCGCGGCCTGGGTCAGCACGCGTGGGCCCTGGTGCTGGATGAGCCCACCAACCACCTGGACCTGCCGTCCATCGAACGGCTGGAGGCGGCGCTGCGCGACTACCCCGGCGCGCTGCTGCTCGTCACGCATGACGCGCCCTTCGCCCGCGCATGCACCACCACGCGGTGGTTCGTCGCGAATGGGCACGTGCAGGTGGAGTGACAAACTGACTCCAATGATTCCCGGGGAGTGGGAAAAACAGGATTCCGCTTTCGCTTGGGATTGTTTGAATTTATTCCCGGCCTCCCACCCCCAAAGGAGTACTCATGTCACGGCCCACACCGTCATGGAGAGGCGTGTGTCTGCTCATCGCAGGCACGCTGGTATTCAACGGCTGCGGAAGCGACGTCACGTCGTCCGCGAAGAGCCAAACCCAGTCCCTCACCGAGGGACCGGACCTGGTCATCACCGACGTGAAGGGGCCCGCCAACGTGCGCATGGGCGACCCCTTCCTGGCCTCGGCCCGGGTCTGCAACCAGGGCACGGAGCCCGCCCATCCCAACGGCGGCTCGGTGACGCTCCAGTTCCTCCTGTCCACGACCCCCACCCAGCAGATCCTCCCGCCCGGTGCGCCTCCCTCTGCCCAGCAGGTGGTGGTGGCGGAGGTGGGCATGGGGCCACCCCTGGAGCCCGGAGAGTGCATCACCCGGACCCTGACGGTCGGCGCGATCCTGCCTCCCGCCGCGATGGGAGAGGGCGCCTTCTACCTGGGAGCGCTCATCGACACGGAGCAGGTCGTGGCGGAGGTGGACGAGCTCAACAACGGCTTCGTCCGCGGCCTGATGGGCGTGGGTGACCTCGCGGACCTCGTGGTGTCCGAGCTGAAGGTCCCCGCCAGCGCGCGCCCCGGGGACTACCTCCCCGTGGAGCTGCGCGTGTGCAACGCGGGCTCCACGTACGTGAGCGGCAGCAACGTGGCGCTGTTCGTCTCCACCCAGGACACGCTGTCCGTGCCGGCTCCGGGTTCGCCCCCGTCGCCGACCCAGCGCCAGGTGGGAAATGTGTACGTGCCTTCGATGGAGCCGGGCGTGTGCCTCACGCTCCAGGGGGAGGCCTCCGCCCAGCTCCCGGACGCGGCCACGCCCGGGCAGCCGCTCTACTTCGGCGCCATCGTGGACCCGGAGGGCTCCAGGGAGGAGCTGCGCGAGGACAACAACGTGCGCGTCGCGGGCCTGCTGAGCGTTGGCAACCAGGCCGACCTCGTGGTCACCGACGTGACGGGTGTGGACAACCTGTCTCCCTTTGGCTGGGTGAATGCGTCCGTGCGGGTGTGCAACGTGGGCACCGACTGGGCCAGCTCCGTGTCGGTGGACCTGCTGCTGTCCACGCTGCCCACGCTGTCGGGTCCCTTCAACCCAGGCTCCATGACGGAGTCAGTCATCGGCTCGGCGCAGACCTGGGGACTGGAGGCCGGACAGTGCGCCACGCTGTGGGCGCAGGGCTCCGTGTACGTGCCTCCGGCCGCCCTGCCGGACGCGCCGCTCTACGTGGGCGCGCGCGTGGATGGGGCGATGAATGTCCCGGAGCTGCGGGAGGACAACAACACCTTCGTGAAGGGGCTCGTCGGCGTGGGCCATGGCCCGGATCTGGTGATCCGCTCGCTGACGGCGCCCGATGACGCCATGCCCTCCGGGTCCTTCACCGCCGAGGCGAAGGTCTGCAACGTGGGCAGCGAGCCGTCCTACTCCGCCCGCCTGGAGCTGTTCCTGTCCACGGAGGACGCGGTGGTGCTTCCGGCCCCGAACGGCCCCATCTATTCGCGCACCCAGGTCCCGGTGGGCTCGGTGGAGGTGAACAACCTGTCCCCGGGCGACTGCGTGCTCCGCCGGGTGGAGGCGTCGGTCCAACTGCCCTACGAGGCTTCCTGGGGCATGAACCCGAACCCGCCCCTGACGCTGGGCGCCGTCGTGGATCCGCAGCGCACCACCCTGGAGCTGCGGGAGGACAACAACGTCTTCACGCTGGGGAAGCTGGGCGTGGGCTACGGCCCGGACCTGGTCCTGCGCGACCTGAAGGTCCCCGCGAACCTGGGACAGGGACAATCCTTCACCGCGACCTACACGGTCTGCAACGCGGGCAATGACAACGTGCCCGGCTTCGGGATCTCCCTGTACCTGTCCACGCACGCCACGGCGCCCGAACCCCGGCCCGTGTTCTACCCCTCGTATTCCAACCCGGCTCCTGGCTATCACCTCCTGGGCCGCGTGGATTCGAGCCCCTCCCTGCACGCGGGTCAGTGCATCGCGCAGCGGGCGACCTTCTACGCCTCCGGTGCACCGCTCCCGCCCGAGCAGCCCGTGTACCTGAGCGCCGTCGTCGACACGACGTACTCCGAGCTGCGGCGGGACAACAACAGCTTCGCCGCGGGACGCGTGGGCCTGGGCTCGTGGCAGCCGGACCTGGCCATCACCGAGCTCAACGCCCCCGCCAGCGCGCGGCAGGGCTACCCCTTCACCACCTCCGTGCGGGTCTGCAACCTGGGCACCGAGATGTCGAACAGCACCTTCGTGGAGGTGTACCTGTCCTCCGAACCCTCGCTGTTCGTGCCGGCTCCCTACGCTCCGAGCGGACCGCCGCCGTCGTCGCAGATGCCCGTCAATACCGTGTCGGTGCCGTCGCTGGGCGTCGGGGCGTGCATCACGCGGGAGGTCACCGGTACGGCCTCGCGGCCCTACAACTCCAACCCCCAGCAGCCAGTGTACGTGGGCGCCCAGGTCAATCCGTGGCACTGGTCCTCCCAGCAGGAGCTGCGCCGAGACAACAACGTCCTCATGGCGGGACGGATCAGCCTGGGCTCCGGACCGGATCTGATCATCACCGCGATGGACGCGCCCCCCAGCTTCGAACCCAACGCGCCGTTCTTCGTGTCCGCGCGCGTCTGCAACGTGGGCAATGATGCTTCGTCCCCCACGAGCGTGACGTTCCTCCTGGCCCAGGATGACCAGTGGAGCTCGCCTCCGGCCTGGGGGCCGCCGCCCCCGTACAGCAGCAACCAGCAAGAGTTCGCCACCCTGCCCGTTCCGCAGCTCGAGCCCGGTCGCTGCGCGACCCCTTCCGAGATGGTGTCCGCCTACGGGTGGTGGGGGTGGCAGGATCAACCGGTGTACGTGGGCGCCACCGTGGATCGCTCCCAGAACCTGATGGAGGTGCGCGAGGACAACAACGTCTTCGTGCTCGGTCGGATCGGCGTGGGGTACGGCCCGGACCTGGTCGTCACGGACGTGACGGGCCCCACCAACGCCCATCCGGGGCAGTACTTCACCGCCAACGTGACCGTCTGCAACCAGGGCACGCAGGACGCCTTCAACGCGTCGCGCGTGGATCTCTACGTGCTGGGCGTGCCCCAGCTTTCCATGCCGGCGCAGTACGGGCCGTCCTACCCGGAGCCGGTGGCCTGGACGTCGGTGGATCCGTTGGAGGCGGGAGCCTGTGTCTCGCTCCCGGTGGAGGGGAGCCTGAATGTCTACGGGAACCTGGACACCCAGACGTTCCACCTGGGCGCCGCCGTCGACACGTACCGGTCCGTCCAGGAGCTGCGCGAGGACAACAACACCTTCGTCGGCGCGCGCATCGGCGTGGGTTACCGGCCGGACCTCGTCGTCACGGCCATGGGCGGACCGGCCAGCGTCATGTCCAGCGGGACGCTGCGGGCACCCATCACCGTCTGCAACCTGGGCACGGCGCCCTCCCAGTCCCAGTCCGTGGAGGTCGTCCTCTCCACCGAATCCGTCCTGACGGAGCCGGTGCCCCCGCAGGACGGCATGGAGTTCTTCCCCACCCGGTCGCGGCTGGGGATGATGCAGGTGCCCTCGCTGCAGCCGGACGCGTGCACCACGGTGGACGAGCCCCTCTTCGTCACCCTGCCGATGGCGGCCCTGCCGGAATCGCCCCTCTTCCTGGGCGCGATCCTGCCCGTGTCTCCCTACATGGATCAGGAGCTGCGCACGGACAACAACGTCTTCGTGCGCGGTCGCATCGGCGTGGGCAGCGCACCTGATCTCGTCATCACGCAGGTCACCGCGCCGTTCTCCGTGCGCAACAACGCCCCGTTCACCACCACCGTGAAGGTCTGCAACCAGGGCACCGTCGCCGCGGGCACCAGCGCGGGCCGGCTGGAGCTGTTCCTCTCCAACGGCTCCACCCTGGAGTTCCCGATGGACGTCACCATGGGCTCGTCCCAGGTGTCCCTGGGCTCCGTGAACCTGGGCTCGCTGCAGCCCCAGCAGTGCACGACGCGCCAGCTCAGCACCCCCGCCATCCCGCCGCCCGGCGCCTCGGGCTCCGGGTTGTTCTACATCGGGGCCCTCGTGGACTCGCAGCGGTCGGTGACGGAGCTGCGCGAGGACAACAACACCTTCGCGCAGGGCTTCCTCGCGGTGCTGCCGTAGTCGTCGCACGCCGACGGTAGGACCTTCATCGTGTGAACGGGTGTCGGCCGGGGCCAGCGGGTGCCCGGGCGACACCCGTCGCCTTTTTCAGCGCCCCCTGTTCTTCAACGTCCGGCGTCCGTCCACTGGCGGTACCACGCCACCAGCCGGGCCACGCCCTCGTCCACGGACACGCGGGGCCGGAAGCCCGTCTCGTGCTCCAGGCGGGAGGTGTCCGCCCAGGTGGAGACCATCTCCGCCGCCTGCGCGGGCACGGACGTCACGCGGGCGCGCGTGCCCCAGTGCCGCTCCAGCAGGGCCACGAAGTCCCCCAGCACCACGGGCTCACCGTGGCCCACGTTGAGCAGGCGATGGGGCGGGCTTCCCCGTGGAGGCCGGTCGAGCACCCGCAGCACCGCCTCCGCCACGTCGTCCACGAAGGTGAAGTCGCGTCGCATCCGCCCTTCGTCGTGCAGCACCAGGGGCTCGCCCCGCGCCAGCGCGCGCAGAAACAGGAGCGGCGCCATGTCCGGACGTCCCCAGGGCCCATACACCGTGAAGAAGCGCAGGCCGCTGGTGGGCAGCCGGTGCAGGTGGCTGTACGCGTGCGCCATCAACTCGTTGGCGCGCTTGGTGGCGCCGTAGAGGTTGAGGGGTTGATCCACGGGCGCGTCCTCGCGGAACGGCACGGGCGTGGCCGCGCCGTACACGGAGCTGGAGGAGGCATAGACGAGGTGCGCGACGTTCGCCTCGCGGCAGCCCTCCAGCACGCGCACGAAGCCCGTCACGTTGGTGTCCGCGTACGCCGGGGCCTCCGCGTCCGGGGCCCGCACGCCCACGCGCGCCGCCAGGTGCACCACGCCTTCCGGGCGCGCGACCACGAACGCTTCGCGCAGCCGGGCCGCGTCGGTGATGTCGCCTTCGATGAAGGTGAAGCCGTGCGTCGCGGACAGCCTCGCGAGGCGCGCTCTCCGCAGCGCCACGTCCCCCGGTGCCGCGTCCAGCGCGTCCAGTCCCACCACCGCGTCACCGCGCGCGAGCAGCCGCTCACAGACGTGGGCTCCAATGAAGCCCGCCGCCCCCGTCACCAGGATCCGCATGCCCCCCTCTTCGCGCGGGGGGAAGCGCTCCGGAGGCCGGGGCTCACGGCACCACCTGCACCGCGTCGTTGACGGCCCGGCGCAGGAACGAGTTCCAGTCCCCCTGGGCCTGATACATGCTGACGACCGGCTGTGAGCGGAAGGTGTCCGTCCACAGCACCTGCCCGGAGGGGTCCACCACGCCCAGGCGCAGCACCACGTCCACCCGGCCCATCACCGCCGCGCCCGACGTGTCCAGCCAGTCCAGGATGACCACCACGCCGGCCTCGGCCTTGTTCTGCTGGATGAAGGACACCACCTCGTCGGTGAGCGGCACCGGGGCCTGCGACTGGCGCGTGGCGACCACCTCGAAGCCGCGCGAGGCGAGCACCGCCTCCGTCTGCCGCGCGATGACGGTGCGCGGGTTGCTTTCTCCAATCATGTCCTGGCGGAACGAACCGGACGGCAGCACGTCCACGCGCGAGCCCGACACCACCACCACCTTGCGGATGCTTCCCTGCGGGCGCACCTGCGGGGCGGCGCAGGCCGTGAGGACGACGGACACCAGGAGGGCCGGAAGGATTCGGGCGGGGCGCATCCCCTCACGCTAGGCCACAAGCGCCAGGGCCTCCACCGGGACCGCGCCGGCCTCCCCCTCAATCGAACAAGCCCTGCAGGTAGAAGCCCCCGTCCCGTCCGTCGCGGAACACCCAGGCGGGCCCCAGGCCCTCGAAGTGCACGCGGTAGTAGTCGCGCTGGTAGGGGGTGTCCGTCCACCACTCGCCCCCCAGGCGCTCCGGGCCCGCCATCGCCGTCACCCGGTGCCGCTTCCCCGCGAGCCGCGCCGCCAGCAGGTCCCCGGAGGCCGCCACCTCCGCGTCCAACCGCGCCGGCCGGGCCAAAAGCCGCGAGGGCCGCTCCCGGGCTGCCCCCGCCTCGCGCCACACGGTGACGGGCCCCTCCGGCTCCGCCGTGGACAAGAGCCCCCGCCGCGCCTCCGGGGGATGGAACGCCCGGGGGACGTGCGCGACCTCCGGCCGGTGCGCGGCCTCCAGGGACGCGGAGAACAGCGCCTCCTCGCCCAGCGTCGTCGCCAGGCGCGACAGCACGCCCTCCAGGGCCGCGTCCCCCTCCGGCGCGTCCCCCAGCGCCAGTTGCTGGCCCAGGTCCACGTCGTGCGCGTCCACCCGCACCGCGACCTCCGCCACCGGGGCCTCCAGCCGCAGCTCCCCCAGCCGGTGCCGGGCCAGCTCCAGCAGCAGCTTCGCCCGCGCCGTGGGCCGCGCCAGGAGCAGCGGCACCTGGGCCTCTCCGGTGGGATCCAGGCGCAGGACGAAGGTGAGCCGGACGGCCGCCCGCTGCCGTCCGGAGAGCCGCGCGCTCAACCGGTCCAACAGCGTCTTGAGCGCGAACTGCACGGGTTCGAAGGTGTCCGCGGGCGCGTCCAGCACCACCCGGTCCTCCAGCGCTTCCTCCAGGGCTTCAGGGTCGAACGGCGTGTCGTCCACGCCCCGGCACCGCGCGTGCGTCCGGGCCGCGGGCGCGCCCCCCCGCGCCACCACGGCCCCGGCCGGCAGCGCCGCCACCTCCCCCAGCGTGGACAACCCCAGCACGGTGAAGGCCCGCACCGCGTCGTCCTCCAGCGCCCGCAGCGGCAGCGGCGCGAGCGCCCGCGCGCCCTGCCCCTCCGGCACCACCTCCACCCGCAGGGTGCCGTGCCGCGCCAGCACCCGCGAGGTGAAGGCCTCCGAGGCCACCGTCACATGCCCCCGGTAGCCCTGCTCCGCGCAGACCTCCAGCACCCGGGCGCCCAGCTCCGGCTCGCCCCCCACCAGGTGCGCGGCCCCCGCGTCGAACCAGAGGCCATCCGGAGCGCTGCGCTGGAAGCCCGGGCACAGGCCAAGCAGCGACTCCCCCAACACGCGCAGCGCCTGCGCCTCGTCCTGGGGACGGTAGGGGAAGTGCTTCAGCCCAGGCTCCAGCGCGGTCGCCGCCGTCAGCGTCATCCCCATCCGCACGCCGACCTTCAGCGCGCGCGTGGACGCGAAGGCCACCCGGCGCTGGCCGCGAACCTCCTCCACCAGCACGAACGGCTGCCCCGAAAGCCCCGGGGATTCAATGACCTTGCGCTGCACCGGGAAGCGCGTGACGTGCAGGTAGCCCCTCCGCATGACGTGCCCTCAGCAGGCGCCCGACGACGGCGCAAGCCCCTCATGCAGCGAGGGCATGGGCGCGTCGCGGCCGGGGCGCTGGCCCAGGATGCCGCAGCCGTTGCGCACGCTATCTCCCGGTTCGCGGTAGAAGCCCGGCCCCGCGGCGCCAGCCCCCGCATCGGTGCCCAGGTCATCCACGTCCAGCAGCCGGGCCCCAGCATCCAGCCCCACCTCCGGGTACAGCGCCTGCCAGGGGCTCACGACGCGCGTGCCCACGCCCCCGCCCCGGCTGCGCTCCAGCTCCACGGACCAGCCCTGGACGCCCCGGGCCTCCAGCCGCAGCCGCGCCAGCCCATCCGCCGGGGCCTCCGGAGAGGTCAGCAGCAGCACCAGCGTGCCGCCCCGCGCCGCCGCGTCCGCGAGCTTCCGGGCCTCCGGCAGGGACAGCCGCTCCGGCCTCCCCGCCGCGCCCACGCCGTGCGTCAGGTCCACCACCACGCACGTGAAGGCGCCGCTGCGCGCGAGCTGCACGGCGGACCACACCCGCTGCGCGAAGAGCCGGGGCCTCACGACGAGCAGCCGCTCCAGGTCCACGCCCAGCGACGACGCCGCGGGCGGATACAGCTCCCGGGGGCCATCCACCCACGCGCACAGCCGCTGCTCCCGGTGCGCGGCCGCCACCGCGCGCAGGGCCAGGCTGGTGCGCCCCGACGCTGCCTCGCCGCACAGCTCCACGGAGTGCCCCAGGGGAAGCCCGCCCATGGGCAGGAGCGCGTCCACCGCGTCCACGCCCGTGCGCAGCACCGAGAGCGCGCGCCGGGGCGCGGCCTGGAGCTGACGGATCCGTTCGCGCAGCTCCTCCACCACCCCCAACCCCGACCGCTCCACCGCCGCGCCCATGTCGTCTCCCTCGCATGCGCACCCGCAATCGCCGCGGATGTCCGGCCAGTATGCGAAGCGGTCTGACACCCGCGCGAGGGGTTTGATGGCCGTTCCAACCTGTCGGGTCGGGTGCTTGCTCGGAGGAAAAAATGGATCCGCGCCGCGTCCCTTTTCGCGGCATCGGACATGGCGGGTCACTTGCTTCCGGCCACAACGAAAAAGGGCCCCGCGTCTTCACGCGAGGCCCTTCGTACGGGAACGCGCACGGAAGGCGCGCGGATCAGCCCATGACTACCCGGCGCACAGCACCTTGACCTCCACCTTCGTGTCGCCCACGCGCCGCAGGCACGGGCCCAGGAAGAACAGGCGCGCGGAGCGATCATCGCCGGACGGCTCGTAGCGGATGTCGCCGTTGGCCACCGTGCACGTCTGCACCGACCCATCCGCCCGCGTCACGTTCACCAACGCCAGCCGCGGATCCGGCAGGTTCACCACGTCCACGCTCTGCGCCACCGTGGCCAGCTCCGCGATGTCGACCAGCGTCTGCTGGTAGTTGCTCTTGCAGATGGAATCCAAATTCGCCCGCGTCGAATCGAACGCCTGCGCCAGGGCGCTCTGCCGGTAGCCGGGCCCGTAGGACGTCGGGCAGTCGACGTTGCGCACGTAGGTCTTCCCGCCCGACACCTCCGTCACCGCCTCCGCGCGCTTGTCCGTCAGCGCCACCGGCCCGATGGTCGCCCACAGCACCTCGCGCGACGCGCCCCGCCCGTCGTGCAGGTTCTGGAAGATGCGGTAGTACTCCTCCACCGACGTGAGCTTGTCCGCCTGAGAGCTGCACGCATCCACCGCCGGATCCTGGCCCAGCGCCACCGGCGGCGGCCGCACCGTGGAGCTGCAGTCCTCCTCGTCCGACACCACCACCACCAGCAGGCGTGCGCCATCCCGCAGGAAGCCGGCGTTGCCACCTTCCTCCAGGGGCTGCCGGGTCAGGGGCGAGTCGACCGCCAGCCGCACGGCCTCGAAGGGCGTCTCCTGCCCGCTGCCCATGGTGCCCTGGGCCACCAGCCGCTGGAACTTGTCCAGGAGCAGCGGATCCGAGCTGTCGATGAAGCGCTCGAGGGTGGGCTGCCCGGCCTCGTCCTTCACCGGCTGCAGGCGCCCCTCCTGATCCGGATAGGAGCGGATGCTGTCCGACCCGTCCCCCACGGTGAGCCGCTGATACACGGAGGTGGTGATGACCCCCACGCGGAACTCCTGCGCCACCCCGCTGCCGGCCTTGAACGCGGCCAGGAAGGCGGGCAGCTCCGTGGCGATGCCCTGCTGCTCCTCCTGCATGGAGCTCGAATTGTCGATGACGAAGAGGATGTCCGTCTTCTGGGGAGCGACCACCGGAGGGGTCGCCTCACAGGCCTCCGGCACCGTGGAGCCCGCGTCGTCGACGGGCGAATGACAGCCGACCGCCAGGAACGCGGACAGCGTCAGCAGGTGGGCACAGGTGTGGATCTTCACGTCGGCCTCCAGTGCGGAGGCGCACCCGCGCACCGCATCAAGCAGAGAGGGGGCAAGCATGCCCCACCCCCCCTTCGGACGCGAGACTTCTGGGCCGTTAAAGGAGGAGCGTCGTACAGCCGACGAGGCACGGAAATAACGCACATCGCGTTTGCCATGTCCGGTTTGGTTGTTACGTTGGTTCATCCGTCGCAGAAATCAACCGGATGGTTCACCGGCCCGGCTGCTTGCTGACCGGGTTCAAGCAAGGAAGAGGCCGAACTCCATGTCTGACGAGAAGAAGAAGGGCACCGCGGCCAGCGCCATGCCCACCGCGATGGCCCCTCCGGGGCTCATCAACAAGGAAGACATCCCGCAGGTGTTGCCCATCCTGCCGCTGCGCAACAGCGTGTTCTTCCCCGGGGGCGTGCTGCCCCTGGCCGTCGGCCGCCAGAAGACGATCGCGCTGATCAAGGACGCCGTGCGCGATGATCAGGTCATCGGCGTCGTCACCCAGCGCCGCGCCGAGGAAGAAGATCCGGGCGCGTCCGACCTGTACACGATGGGCACCGTCGCCCGCATCGTGAAGCTGCTGAAGATGGGCGAGGACAACTACTCACTTGTCGTCCAGGGCCTCGCGCGCTTCCGCGTGATGGAGCTGGTGCAGGAAGCGCCCTACCTCAAAGCCCGCGTCGACGCCGTGGAGGACAAGACCTCCTCCGAGAACGTCGAAGTGGAAGCCCTGGGCATCAACCTGAAGAAGCTGGCGCGCGAGGTCATCGAGCTGATGCCCGAGCTGCCCGCCGCCGCCACGGAGCTGGTGGAGAGCATCACGCACCCGGGCCACCTGGCGGACCTCATCGCCGCGAACGTGGACGTGCCCATCGAGGAGAAGCAGGCCGTGCTGGAGACGGTCGACCTCAAGGCGCGCATGAAGCTCGTGCTGGAGCTGCTCAACCGCAAGCGCGAAATCCTCAAGCTCTCCAACAAGATCGACTCCGCCGTGAAGGGCGAGATGTCGAAGACCCAGCGCGAGTACTACCTGCGCCAGCAGTTGAAGGCGATCAAGGAAGAGCTCGGCGAGATGGGCGAGGAGGAAGAGGAGCTGGACGAGCTCCAGGAGCGCCTGAAGAAGGCCGCGCTTCCTCCCGAAGTGGAGAAGGTCGCCCAGAAGGAGCTCAACCGCCTGAAGACGATTCCGGCGGCCTCCAGCGAGTACACGGTCGCGCGCACCTACCTGGATTGGATCGCGGACCTGCCGTGGTCGAAGATCAGCGAGGACAACCTCGACATCGAGAACGCGCGCCAGCAGTTGGACAAGGATCACTTCGGCATCAAGAAGGTGAAGAAGCGCATCCTGGAGTACCTGGCCGTCCGCAAGCTGAAGAACGACATGCGCGGGCCCATCCTGTGCCTCGTCGGTCCCCCGGGCGTCGGCAAGACGTCGCTGGGCCAGAGCGTGGCGAAGGCCACCGGCCGCAAGTTCGTGCGCCTGTCCTTGGGCGGCGTGCGTGACGAGGCGGAGATCCGTGGCCACCGGCGCACCTACGTGGGCGCGCTGCCGGGCCGCTTCATCCAGAGCATGAAGAAGGCCGGGACGAAGAACCCGGTCATGATGCTGGACGAGATCGACAAGCTGGGCGCGGACTTCCGCGGCGACCCGAGCGCGGCGCTGCTGGAGGTGCTGGACCCGGAGCAGAACAACACGTTCAGCGACCACTACCTGGACGTGGCGTTCGACCTGTCGAAGGTCATGTTCGTCGCCACGGCGAACCAGCTGGATCCCATCCCCGGTCCGTTGCGCGACCGCATGGAGATCATCGAGCTGACGGGCTACACGTTCGAGGAGAAGCAGGCCATCGCCCGCATCCACCTCGTGCCGAAGCAGCTGCGTGAGCACGGCCTGTCGACGGACCACATCGAGATCCTGGATGACGCGCTGCTCATCCTGACGACCTCGTACACGCGTGAAGCCGGCGTGCGTAACCTGGAGCGCCGCATCGCGGACATCTGCCGCGCGGTGGCGGTGGAAGTGGCCGGTGGCAAGCTGGACAAGCAGACCATCGGTTCAGAGCGCGTGAAGGAGATCCTCGGGCCCGAGATGTTCTACTCGGAGGTCGCGGAGCGCACGGAGGTTCCCGGTGTGGCGACGGGCCTCGCGTGGACCGCGGCGGGCGGCGATCTGCTCTTCATCGAAGCGACCAAGATGGCGGGCAAGGGCGGAATGACGCTCACCGGCCAGCTGGGCGACGTGATGAAGGAGAGCGCGTCCACGGCGCTGAGCTACCTGCGCAGCAAGGCGGAGCTGCTCGGCATCAACCCGAACTTCCTCGAGAAGACGGACCTGCACCTGCACTTCCCCGCGGGCTCCATCCCCAAGGATGGTCCTTCGGCTGGCGTCACCATCCTCACCGCGCTCACCAGCCTGCTGACGGGCATCCGGGTGCGGCACGACACGGCGATGACGGGCGAGGCCACGCTGCGTGGCCTGGTCCTGCCGGTGGGTGGCATCAAGGAGAAGGTCCTGGCGGCGCACCGCGCGGGCATCAAGCGCGTCATCCTGCCGGAGCGTTGCCGCAAGGATCTCATCGACGTGCCGGATCAGGCGAGGAACGAGCTGGAGTTCATCTTCGCCACGCACATGGATGAGGTCCTCAAGGCCGCGCTGGAGTCCTCGCCGTTCAAGGAAGGAGCCGCGATTCCGTCGGCCACCTCCACCGAGACGCCCGCCGCCGAAGTCCGGGCGTAGCGGTCCTCTGAAGCCTTGAAGTGACGCGGGCAGGTTCCCTTCTTCGGGAGCCTGCCCGTTGTCTTTCAGGGATTGGCTCTCACGACACGAACAGACGGAGCACACCATGAAGTACGCCAACCTGGGTCACACGGGCCTGCGGGTCTCCCGCATCTGCCTGGGCTGCATGAGCTACGGCACGCCGAAGTGGCGCCCGTGGGTGCTGGATGAGGAAGCGTCGCAGCCCTTCTTCCGCCGCGCGGTGGAGCTGGGCGTCACCTTCTTCGACACCGCGAACATGTACTCGGACGGCGTGAGCGAGGAGGTGACGGGCCGCGCGCTGCGCCGCTACGCGAAGATGGACGAGGTGGTGCTGGCGACGAAGGTCTACTTCCCCACCGGCAGCGGGCAGAACGAGCGGGGCCTGTCGCGCAAGAACATCACCCAGGCGTGCGAGGCGAGCCTCAAGCGGCTGGGGGTGGAGACCATCGACCTGTACCAAATCCACCGCATGGACCCGAACACCCCCATCGAGGAGACGCTGTCCGCGTTGGATCAGCTCGTGCGCCAGGGCAAGGTGCGCTACCTGGGCGCAAGCTCCTCGTACGCGTGGCAGTTCGCGCGCGCGCTCGGGGTCTCCGAGCGCAACGGCTGGGCGAAGTTCGTGTCCATGCAGGACCACTACAACCTCGTCTACCGCGAGGAGGAGCGGGAGATGCTGCCCCTGTGCGAGGCGGAGGGCATCGGCGTCATCCCCTGGTCCCCGCTGGCCCGGGGGCTGCTCACCGGTTCACGCAAGTCGCTGGATGACCGCGAGGCCACGACGCGCGCGGGCTCCGACACGCTGTCGCCGGTGCTCTACAACCAGGCCGGGGACTGGGACGTGGTGGAGGCGGTGAAGAAGGTGGCGGAGGCGCGCAAGGCTCCGCCCGCGCAGGTGGCCCTGGCGTGGCTCTTGTCCAAGCCCGTCGTCACCGCGCCCATCATCGGCGCGACGAAGCCCGAGCACCTGGAGGACGCGGTGAAGGCGGTGACCCTCAAACTCGCGCCCGAGGAGATCAAGGCGCTGGAGGCCCCCTACAAGCCCCACGAGGTGCGCGGGATGTAGGGGAATCCTGCCGAAGAAGGTGGCCGCGCCTCAGTCTTCCTTCGCGAGCGCGTCCACCTTCTTCTCCAGCGGACGGGCCTCCTCGAAGAACGAATCCATCGAATGCGCCGGAGCCAGGCGCAGCGCAGGCGGCAGCAGCGACCGGGGGAACTCCAGCGCCTCGCTGAAGTCCTCGTTGCCCAGCAACTTCGGCACGTTCGCCAGCACCAGCACGCCCACGGACGCGACCGCGAGCCCGCGCGCCACGCGCTTGCCACTCCACCGCGTCACGTAATGCAGGTGCCAGTAGAGCCCCCACCCCACCAGCGCCAGGACCGCCAGCGTCCGCACGAAGCCCAGCCACGAGCCCAGCGAGAAGCTGAAGCTCAGCAGCGCGAACAGCGGCGGCGCCAACGCGAAGCCCATCAGCACCATCCCGCCGATGGTGGCGTGCACCCGGAAGTAGAAGCTGCGGCGCGCGATGCGGCTCGCCAGCGACCAGCCACCCGCCCACATCAGCGTCAGGCCGAGGGGCAGCACGCTGGAGAGCAGCAGGTCCCCCCAGTCCGTCTTCTGGAACTGGGTCAGCCGCTCGGAGATGAAGGACGTGGCGACCAGCGCCTGCATCGTCAGCGCGAAGGCCCGGGGGCGCTCGAAGAGGCGCTCGCGCGCGTCGGCCGGGGCCTCGTTGACGACGGTGTCCTCCACCGCGAAGCCGCGCGGACGGAAGCGCAGCACCGTGTCCCCCACGGACACTCGCGCGTCCGACGTGAGCACCAGCTCCTGGATGCGCGCCCACGGCGTCACGCTGAAGGTGCCATTCACGCTGCCCACGTCGCGCAGCAGCACCGCGCCGTCCTCGCGCCGCTCCAGGCGCAGGTGTTCGGCGGAGACCTTCGGGTCGTCCAGGATGACGTCGTTGCCGTAGCCGCGACCCACCGTCACGGGCCACTTCTCCAGCCGGTGGCGGGCCTGGACGGCGTCGCCTTCCAACACCTCCAGGAAGATCACTTCGTCCACGACAGGCCCTCCAGGTAGCGGCGCGCCAGCTTGTGCGCGTTCTCCGCGGAGAAGCCGCCCAGCGTGAGGCTGGTGTCCACGCCGTGCGTGGAGGCATTCAGCGTGGCCGCTCTCAGCACCAGATCATAGAGGCCCGGGAAGCGGCGGTAGGCGCGCAGACAGAGGGCCGCGCGCACCGTGAGGCCCTTCACGTCCACGAACTCCGACGTGCAGCGGAAGTTGGTGACGTCCTCGCGCGTGGCGGACACCGGATCCGGATCCTGGGAGAAGAGCGTGCTGTAGAGCGCGGAGAAGCGCATCGCGCCCAGCTTCTGGCTCGTCACGTGCTGGTGCAGGTAGGACACGACGCCTGTGCGGTGGCTGGACGACAGGAAGATGTCCTCTTCGGAGGAGCACTGGTAGCTCGTCACCGTGTAGGGCGTCTCCGGATCATGCGGCGTGTCGCCCCAGCACTTGAGGAACGGACTCCAGCGGCCCGGGACGCGGTACTCGCCCAGCACCTGCTTCGGGAGTTCCGTGGCCATCAGCCGGTCGGTGATTCGCTGTTGGTTGGCCAGCAACTGCTCGCGCACGGACGCCATCAGCGCGGCGGCATCCGGTGGGGCTGTCAGCTCCAGCGTGCGATCCAACAACTGCCGCGCCCGCGCCACCGGCACGAGGAAGCCCACCTGGTTGCCCATGGTGGCCACGTTGACGCCCACCACGCCACCCTCGCCGCTGAGCGTGGGCCCACCGCTCATGCCGGGGTTGATGGCGCCGGAGAAGTGCACGCGCTCGTAGAGGGCGTCGCGCACGAGGCCGTTGTACGTGCCCTCCACGATGGTGGTGCCCAGGTCGCGCGGGTTGCCCATGGCGAACAGGCGCGTGCCCTGCGGCGGTTCACGGTCCTCCAGGCGGAAGAAGTCCGCGACGGGCGCCTCCACCTGGATGACCGCCAGGTCGCTGGCCACGTCCACGGACAAGAGGCGCACCGGCACCGTCGAGTCACCGCGATCCAGCTCCGCGGTGTAGTCCTCCGGGTGGAGCACCACGTCGGAGACCACGTGGTAGTTCGTGAGCGCGTGGCCCTTCTCGCTCACGAAGAACGCGGAGCCGATGGAGGACTTGGTGCCGGAGCGGCGCTCGATGATGCGCACCTGCGCGACGCGGCCCTGGATGCGGCGGAACAAGTCGTGGGTGGCGGGAGGCAGCGAGGCCACCGGCAGCGGCGGCACCACCGGGTTCACGACGCCGGCATCCGGTACCGGAGCAACCGGGGGGGTCGGCGGGCCCGGGGGCGCGAGGGGCCCCTGCGCGAGCACGGCGACAAGAAGGAGGGAGAACATGGGCGCGGCACCGTATCCCAGCGCGAGCCGCACCGGGGATGCGTCGCACGGGCTATGCGGAAGCGGACCCCTCCCCCTGCCGGCGGCGGCGCCAGGCGGCATAGGAGACGAGCAACGCCCCCGCCAGGGTGCCCGCCAGCGCTCCGGCGAGCCGCTTGGAGATGACGCCCGTCACCGGGGCCTCCATCCGGAAGGTCTCCAGCGAGGCGCGCACCCTTGGGGCCATGGCATCCCAGCGGGCCGCGGGCGCGCTCACCGTGACCACGGCGTGGCGCCCCTCCGACGCGAGCCCCGTCACCAGCACCGTGCGCACCTGCCCTGCCTCGCGCAGCGTGGCCAGCACCTCCACCCGGGGCACCGGCCCACCAATGCGGTCCACCCGCTCCGGCGTCAGCGCCACGCCCAGCTCGCGTTGGAAGTGCTGGACCACGGCGGTGGAGAACGCGTCGCGCTCCGAAGGACTGGCGGAGAAGCCCCCATCCACCACGGCGATGAGGAACGTGGCCGCGTCCGGGCCCTCTCCATCCGCCAGCGCCGCGGACAGTCCGCGCGTGCGCGTCACATCCTCCGACACCGCGCCCGCGTGCGAGCCGGCGTAGCGCTCCCAGCGCGTCATCCGGAACGAATCCGGCGGACGGAAGCTGTAGCCATCCCGCCGCAGCTCCGTGCCCAGCGCACCGGACAGCGACAGCCAGACGCCGGTGAGGACGGGCAGGAGCACGGACGCAAGGATACCGTGAAGTCCCTGTGGTGGATCACACCGCACGTCGCGAATCACGCACCCATGCGTGGAGTGGGGCCTTGCGGCCCGGCGAGCGCTCCTGTTTGAGCGTGTGACATCCCGGGCGGGCACCGGCTACTGTCGCGCGCGAGATGACTCCTGCCGTCCGGGCCGACATGGAAGCACGTGCCGACCGCGCCCTGCGCCGGGGTGAGCTGGTCGAGGCGTTCGAGCTGTTCGAGGATCTGTCGCGCGCCTTCCCCCAGGAAGAGGCCCTGGCGCTCAAGCTCGCCCACCTGCGCGATTCCCTCCTGCCCCAGGAGCTGCAACACCTGCGCAACCGCGTGCGGGAACCCCAGCGGCTTCCGTTGGGCCCCGCGTCCGCCATGCAGGAGGGCGAGCGCCTCTTCACCCTGGGCGACTACGTGGGCGCCGCCGCCGCCTACCGCCGCGCGCTCCAGGAACGTCCGGGCAATGAATTGGTCCAGGAACGTCTGGAAGAGTTGTACCGGATGGCCCGCGAGATGCCCGTGCAGTCCCCCACCGACAAGGCCCTGCCCCCCCAGAAGGAGGACCGGCTCCAGGCCCTCCTGGATCGGCTGGCCTCCCGGCGCCGCCTCAAGCGCGACTGAGGGGTGTCCCCCTCGTCCGTCCGAGCGGGATCCGACGCGACGCGTGATTCGTGCGTTGCGCACCCTGCAGGTGGCACCTACAATCCGCACCGACGTTGCTGTCATAGTGTCGCCCGTCCCTACTGACACCTACGTCCGACTTTTCCTGGCCCTATGACCCGACCTCTCCGACTCGGAGTCCTCACCGGCGGTGGCGACTGCCCGGGACTCAATGCGCTCATCCGAGGACTCGTCCGGCGCGGCGCGCACGAGTTCGGGCATTCGTTCGTCGGCATCGAGAACGGCTTCATGGGGTTGATGGAGCCGGAGCTCGTCCGCCCGCTCGGCGTGGAGGACACGCGCGGCATCCTGCCCAAGGGCGGCACCATCCTGGGCACGTCCAACAAGGCGAACCCGTTCGCCTACCCGGTGCGCGAGGGCGCGGCCTGGGTGGAGCGGGACTTGTCGGATCAGGCGATGCGCCGCTGCGAGGAGCTGCGGCTGGACGGGCTCATCGCCATTGGCGGGGACGGCACGCTGTCCATCGCGCACCGGCTGGCGGAGAAGGGGCTGAAGGTCGTCGGGTGTCCGAAGACCATCGACAACGATTTGTCCGGCACGGACCAGACGTTCGGGTTCGACACCGCGCGGCTCATCGTCACGGAGGCGTTGGATCGCCTTCACTCCACCGCGGAGTCCCATGACCGGGTGATGATCGTTGAGATCATGGGCCGGCACGCGGGCTTCCTCACGCTGGAGAGCGGCATCGCGGGCGGCGCGGACCTCATCCTCCTGCCGGAGATCCCCTACCGCGTGGAGGCGGTGCTGGAAACGCTGCGTCGCCGGGCCACGCGCCGCCGCAGCTTCTCCATCATCGCCATCTCCGAGGGCGCGTACCCGGAAGGCGGGGTGCTGTCCGTGCTGGCGCAGGCGGCGGACATCCCGGGCCGGGGCGTGGTGCGGCTGGGCGGATCCGGCAAGGTGTGCGCGGATTTGCTCGCCAGCCACATCGATGCGGAGATTCGTGTCACGGTGCTTGGCCACCTGCAGCGCGGTGGCAGCCCGAGCGCGGCGGACCGCGTGCTGGCGACGCGCTACGGCTGCAAGGTGCTGGACCTGGTGCGGGATGGCGAGTGGGGGCACATGGTGGCGCTCAGGAACAACGAGATCGTCAGCGTTCCGCTGAGCGAGTCGCGCAAGGAGCGCCGCGTGGATCCCCAGGGTGACCTGGTGCGTTTCGCGCGGAGCATGGGCATCGGTTTCGGGGACTGAGGGAGGAAGCACACCACGCCATGTCGCTCGTCGGCCGCCATATCGGTCGCTATCGCATCCTGGAGGAGCTGGGCTCCGGGGGCATGAGCGTCGTGTACAAGGGGCTCGACACCGCCCTGGACCGCGAGGTCGCGGTGAAGGTGCTGCACCCGCACCTGGCCGGCAAGGACGAATCCCGACGCCGACTGGCCCGCGAGGCGCGCGCCGTCGCGAAGCTGCACCATCCGAACATCCTGGAGGTCTTCGACTTCTCTTCGGCGGAGGCGCACGACGCCTTCATCGTCACCGAGTACATCCGCGGCCGCACGCTCAAGACGTACCTGGACGACGGGCCCATGGAGCCGCCGGAGCTGGCGGCGATGATCATCCACGAGCTGGCGGCGGCGCTGGCGCACGCGCACGAAGCGGGCGTCATCCACCGCGACCTGAAGCCGGAGAACGTCATGGTGCGCGAGGACGGGGTCCTCAAGCTCATGGACTTCGGCATCGCGCGGCTCCTGGACATCGAGGACCGGATGACGGTGACGGGCGCGCTGGTGGGTTCGCCCGCGCACATGTCCCCGGAGCTCATCGAGGGCCTGGAGGCCGGGCCGGAGGCGGACGTCTTCAGCCTGGGCATCATGTTCTACGCGCTGATGACGGGCCGGCTGCCGTTCACCGCGTCCAACACCACCGCGACGCTCAAGCGCATCCTGGACGGGACGTACGAGGATCCGCGCCGCCGCGTGCCCGCGCTTTCGGACGAGCTGGCGGAGATCTGCGCCACGTGCCTCCAGCGGGATCCGCAGCGGCGCTATCCCAACGCGGGCAAGCTGCGCGACGCGCTGGCGGATGCGCTCGCGGGGCTGGGGTTCTCCCGCGTGGGCGAGGAGCTCATCTCCTTCTTCGCGGATCCGCCGTCGTACCAGCGGCTGGCGCGCCAGCGCATCGTCGCGGCGCTGCTGGAGCGCGGGGAACGGCAGCTCCAGGAGAAGCGGACGCCGCGCGCGCTGGCGTGCCTCAACCACGTGCTCGCGCTGGACGCGACGAACCAGCGGGCGCTCGGGCTGCTCAAGGGCATCCAGCGTCAGCAGCGGCGGCGCACATGGCGGCGCCGGGGCCTGCGCGCGGGCATCGGGGTGGGCGTGGCGATCGCGCTGGGCGTGGGCGGGTGGCAGTGGAACCGCGCGCGGAATGAGGCCGCGGATCAGGCCACGACCCAGGACAGGAGCCCTGGGAGTGGCGGCGCGACGGCTGCCGGCACGGCGGATCCGCGGGTCCAGGGCGGATCCAACGGCGCACCCGATGGAACCGTGGGTGCGGGTTCGCAGGCCGCGGGCGGGGGCATTGGCACTCCGACCGGTGCACCCAACGGCGCGCAGGGGACTGGCGGATCCACCGATCCGCGGGGCGCGGGCGGATCCACTCCCGCTCCCAAAGGAACAGCCATCCCGGGCGGAGCCACGGGCTTGGAGCCCACGGGCAAGGCCACCGGTTCGCAGGGCTCCAACGGGCCGGCGACGTCCGGCCGCGACACCCTGGTCCCCCCGCTCAATCCCGAAACGACGCCTCGCGCGCCGAACGGCAGCACTCCTGGCACGGGTCTCCCCTCCTCCACCGAGCGCAATCCGCGTCAGCCGCTCGTCGCCAGCGTCGAGCCCACGGACGACCCCATGGGGAAGCACGCCCGTTCGGGCCGGATGCCCGTGTCCATCCTCGTGCGTCCCTACGGCTCCATCCGCGTGGATGGCGGCCCGGCCAGCACCCAGCAGCTCGCGCAGCACGACGTGCACGTGACGCCGGGGCAGCACACCATCATCGTCTCGTGCGGGTACTGCGAGGACGCGACGGAGACCATCGACGTGAAGCCCGAGGGCGAGAACGTCTTCCGGCTGCGCGCCCTGCTCAAGCCCTCGCAGCTCACCATGGACTACCAGCCGCCGGACGCCATCGTGCGCGTGGGCGACGTGGAGAAGACCGCGCGCGACAGCGTCCAGCATCCCTTCGACATCCGCTCGCCCCGGGGCCCCGCCAGCTTCCAGCACCGCGTGGAGGTGGAGATCACCTCGCCCGGTTACAAGACGGAGAAGCGCGTCGTGCTGCTGGAGCCGGGCAAGCCCACCACCCTTCGCGGGAGCCTGTCGTCCGAATGAGCCGTGGCCCGCTGCGCATCCTCCTGCTCCTGCTGGCCCTCATGGGCCCTGCGTCCGCGCGCGCGCAGATGGCCAGCGCGGATCCGGAGGTCGCCGCCCTGCGCTCCTCCTTCGAATACGGCAAGTACGCGGAGGTGCTGGAGCGCGCGGGCCAACGCATCGACCGCGGGGACCTGCCGGAAGAAGACCTCGTGGAGCTGCACAAGCTGGCGGGCCTGTCCGCCTTCAACCTGAACCGCACCGAGGAAGCCGAGCGCCACCTGCGCGCCGTGCTCCGGTTGGATCCCGACTTCAGCCTGGACCCCTTCGTCGTCCCGCCTCCGGCCGTCGCCTTCTTCGAGGACCTGAAGAACCAGATGGCCGGCGAGCGCGACTTCCTCCGCCAGGAGCAGCGCCTGCGCCTGGAGCGCGAGAAGACGGAGACCGAGCGCCGCGAACAGGAGCGCGTTGCCCTGGAGACCCAGCGCCGCCGCGCGGAGGAGCTGGCCCGCCAGGTGACGGTGCGCACCGTGGAGAAGCGCAACTTCCTGGTCAACTTCGTCCCGTTCGGCGCCGGTCAGTTCCAGCAGGGCCGCAACAGCATGGGCATCGTCTTCGCTGCCACGGAAGGCGCGCTCGCCATCACCAGCATCATCGCGTTCTTCGCGTACGACTCGCTCTTCGAGGAGCGGTTCATCACCCTGGACAACGTCCTGGACGAGGACGGCCGC
Organism: Corallococcus sp. bb12-1; assembly: GCF_026626765.1. Classification (NCBI taxonomy): domain Bacteria; kingdom Pseudomonadati; phylum Myxococcota; class Myxococcia; order Myxococcales; family Myxococcaceae; genus Corallococcus; species Corallococcus sp. bb12-1. Next base: position 123,651 of record NZ_JAPNJZ010000034.1, read on the forward strand.
GCCTCCATTCCGGTGCGCTTCATCCCCACCGACCGCGCCCGGCAGGCGGACACCTGGCAGTTGCTGAAACTGGCGTCCGCCACCGGCTTCTACACCGTGTACACGCTGGGCGTGGTGGACGCCGTCTACCACCACGAGGATCAGGTGGTGACCAGCACCACCGTGGAATCCCGCCCCGAGCCGAAGCCTCCCGCCGTCTCCATGGTTCCGCCCCCGCGCCTGCGGCTCTACTCCACCCGGGGTGGGCTGGGCGCCGGTCTCTCCCTCACGTTCTAGCCCCGGACACCCTCCCGCTTATGGCCAGCCTCACCGTCCGCACCCCCGATGGAAAGGTCCGCACGGTCTCCCTGCTCAAGCGCATCACCAGCCTGGGACGTGGACCCGACAACGACGTGCCCCTGGAGGACGGAAGCGTTCCTCCCAACGCCCTGCACGTCACCTACGACGGCACCCGCTACGAAGTGGGCAGCCTGGGCGCCACCTTCCACGTCAACGGCAAGCGGCGCGACAACCACGCGCTGTCCACCGGCGATGTCGTCAAGGTGGGCGGCACCGAGCTCACCTTCTCCCGCGAGGACGCCCCCCGCGAATCCGTGCGCCGGGAGATCCCCGAGCGCGAGGTGTCCCTCTCCGCCGCGGCCGCGCAGTCCTCGGATTCGCACACGTCCGAATTGCCCGGCGTGGCGGGCCGCGAGCTCGTGCTGCTCAAGCGGCTGACCGCGTTCAGCGAGCGGCTGTCCGGAACCTACGACGTGGACCGCATCCTGGAGAGCCTGCTGGACGAGGCCATCGAGGTGACGCGCGCCGACAAGGGCTTCCTCATCCTGATGGAGAGCGGCGAGCCGCGCGTGAAGGCCGCGCGCAACGTGGCGCGAGAGAACATCGAGGACGCGGTGGAGAAGCTGTCCGACTCCATCATCGCCAAGGTGGTGAAGGACCAGCGCGCCATCATCGTCGCGGACGCGCTGGACGCGCCGGAGTTCAAGGCCAGCGAGTCGGTGGTGAACCTCAAGGTCCACTCCGTCATGTGCGTGCCCGTGATGCACAAGGGCGACCTGTTCGGCGTGCTCTACGTGGGCAACGACAGGTTGGTGAACCGCTTCGAACCCAAGAGCCTGGACATGCTCACGGTGTTCGCGGCGCAGGCGTCGCTGCTGTTGCAGAACGCGCTGCTCGTCAACGACCTGAAGCTCGACAACTCGGAGCTGCGCCGCAAGCTGGAGGATCAGCGCTACGGCGACATCGTGGGCGCCTGTCAGGGCATGCGGGACGTGTACAAGCGCATCGACAAGATCGCCCCCACGGACATCTCCGTGCTCATCACCGGAGAGACGGGCACCGGCAAGGAGCTCATCGCCCGGGAGATCCACCGCCGCTCGCCGCGCGTGAAGGGCCCCTTCATCACGGTGAACTGCGGCGCCATCCCGGAGAACCTGCTGGAGAGCGAGCTGTTCGGCCACGCCAAGGGCGCCTTCACCGGCGCGGTGGCCACCCGGCCCGGCAAGTTCCAGGCGGCCATCGGTGGCACCCTCTTCCTGGACGAAATCGGGGAGATGCCGCTCCAGCTCCAGGTGAAGCTCCTGCGCGCCCTCCAGGACAAGATCGTCTACAAGGTCGGTGAGAACCGCGGCGAGCCGGTGGACATCCGCGTGGTGGCCGCGACCAATAAAATCCTGGAGGAAGAGGTCAAGCGCAACGCGTTCCGCGAGGACCTCTACTACCGCCTCAACGTCGTCACCGTGAAGCTGCCGCCCCTGCGCGAGCGCGGCGAGGACGTCATCGTCCTGGGCCGCTTCTTCCTCCAGAAGTATTCGCGCGAGTTCAGCGCCAAGGCCCGGGGCTTCACGCCCGCCGCCGCCGTGGCGATGAAGAAGTACGGCTGGCCCGGCAACATCCGCGAGCTGGAGAACCGCCTGAAGAAGGCGGTGGTGCTGGCGGACAAGCCGCTGCTCGGCCCGGACGACCTGGACCTCAAGCCAGAGAACCTGGAGCCCATCATGCCGCTGCTCCAGGCCAAGGAAGAGTTCCAGAAGCGTTACATCAACGAGGTGCTGGCCCGGAACAACGGCAACCGCACCAAGACGGCCAAGGACCTGGGCGTGGATCCACGCACCATCTTCCGCCACCTGGAGAAGCTGGAGGCGGAGAAGACGGGCCGGCCCCTGCCCCCCGAGGAGGGGGAAGAACTGCTGTAGGCTCCATCTGCCTTCCCACCATGAATCCCCACGCGACGCGAAAGCACAGGGGCATCCTCAAGCCGCTCATGGCGGGCCTGGGCGCGGCTTCGCTCGCGGTGGGCTCCGGCTGCCTCATCCCCCAGGATGAAGCGCTGCTGGAGGGCGTGCCGCAGTTCAAGAACCGGCCGCCGCGCATCGTGGAGGAGCAGGTGGAGCCCTCCGAGCGAATCCTGCGCGCCTTCGGCGTGGGCACCTGCACGCAGGACTTCGGCGTGGTGGTGGAGGACCCGGACGTGGACGACCGCCTCACGGTGGAGTGGTACGTGGACTACAACCCGTCCGACCCCGTGGGCTTCTACCGGCAGATCGTCCTCGCCAACACCGGCCAGCCGCGCCGCGACGACCGGGGCACGCTGCACATGGATCTGCGCTCCGCCAACAACCCGCTGGGCACGCCGGGCCTCCACCTGGTGGAGGCGCTGGTGACGGACCGGCACCTCACCAACCGCCAGCCGGATCCGCCCGAGGAGGTGTTCCTCGCGGACGGCGGCATCGTGAAGGACCCGGGCTTCGTCACCTCGTACTCGTGGGTGGTGAACACCGTGGCGGGGGACTGCCAGTGAGGCGCGCGCTCCGGACCCTGGCCCTGGCGCTCTGGGTATCGGGGGCCGGATGTGGCCTGCTTCCCGAGGACGAGCCGCCGGATCAACTGGTGTGTCGCTCCGACGCCGAGTGCGCCGCGGGCCAGGTGTGCTTCGTGGACGGCTGCGGCAACCCCGGCGGCGACATCGTCGTGGAGGTGCAGGCCCACCCCCGGGCGGGGCTGCACGCGCAGGACTTCCCGGTGGACCGGCTGCGCCCGGAGCAGAACCTGGAGCTGTTCAGCCCGGTGCGCCTGCGCGGCGAGGTGTCGCGGGGCAGTGTCCCCGACACGGACGGCGGCACGACGCCGGTCGCCTACCACGAGCCCATCCACCTGCTCGCCACCGGGGAGTCCCGCCTCATCCCGGGCGTCGCGCGGCGGTACGAGACGACGCTCGTCCCGGACAACGGCGCGTGGATGCTGCCCGTGGGCAGTGGCGACTACACGGTGACGCTCACGCCGGTGGATCCCACCCTGCCCCCGCTGCTGCGCACCACGTCGGTGGATCCGGGCACTGGGGGCTCGGTGGCGTTCGAGCTGCCCGGGCCGGCCCGGCTCGTGTCGCTCGCGGGGACGCTGGTGCTCCAGGGCACCCAGCGCGTGGACGCGGACCTGGAGGTGCAGGCGCTGGATGAGCTGCTGCGTCCCCTGTCCCAGCGCGCGCGCATCACCCGGGCCACGGGGGCGTTCCGGCTGGCGCTCAGCGTGGAGGACGCCTCGCGCCCCACGGTGCTCCTGCGCGTGTCGCCGGTGAACGCCGGGGACCTGCTGCCCTCGAAGACCTTCGTGGTGGAGCCGTCCAACGGCCCGCTCGCGACGCTGGAGCTGGGCAACCCGGGGACGCCGGTGCGCGTGGAGGGCCGGGTGCTGGAGGGCGCACGCGGGGTGCCCATCGCCGGGGCCCGCGTCTCGATGCAAGGCCGGGTCAACGGCGGCGGCACCTTCCAGGGCGTGCCCGTGCTGACGGACAAGGACGGCCGCTACCAGCTCCAGTCCCTGCCCGGCGCACCCGACGCTCCGCTCACGCTGGTCATCGTCCCGCCGCCCACGTCCGCGGCACGCCTCACGCTCCAGCCAGTGACGGTGCCCCCACAAGACACCGCCCTGCCGGAGGTGAGCTGTCCTTCGCGCATGACGGTGACGGGCACCGTGCGACAGCCCGACGGCAGCGCCCCCGCGTCGGGCGTGCGCATCGTGGCGGAGCCGGTGGGCGCCCTGTCCGGCTGGCCCCAGCCACCCATGGGCTTCGAGGTCCCCCTCACCACCGACGCGCTGGGAGGCTTCCGGCTGGAGCTGGATCCAGGCGAGTACCGGCTGGACTTCCTGCCCGGGGAGAACCTGCCGCGCGTCAGCCGCTTCGTCTCCGTGCCGCCCCGGACACAGGAGGAGGAACAACTGGAGCTGGTACCCTTCACGCTGTCGCGGGGACGTTCGTTGAGCGGCCGCATCACCCTGCCGCCGGATCCCGCGGTGGCGCCGGACGGCATCGCGGCGAACGCGTCCGTGCGCTTCTTCCGCGTGGTGACGGTGGCGGGACGGCCCGCGTCGCTGCTGCTGGCGCAGACGGTGTCCGACAGCACGGGGCGGTACTCCACCGTGCTGCCCACACGCTAAAGCGGCTTCAGGGCAGCTTGCTGTTGCTGTCGCGGCGCGCGGTGTCGAAGGCGGCGTGCAGCGCGTCCACCGCACCGCCCACCTCGCTCGCGTACTGCACCGCGTGGATGGTGTAGAGGTCCTGCACCTTCGCGAGCTGCTTGTAGACGGCGCGCAGTTCGCCCCGGGCCGGGTCGCGCGAGTCGAGCGCGCACTCGGATTCGGACTTGCGCAGGCGCGTCAGCCACTCGGTGCGGTAGCGCATCCACTCCTGGTCGACCTTGCGCGCGGGCAGCACGTGCACGAGCTTCTCGCGCTCGGCCTCCAGGTCCTTCCAGTGGCGGTCCGCGGCGTCCAGACACTCGCGCACGGTGAGCGGCGGAGTCACGGCCGGGGGTCGCTCGGGCGTCATCGCCGCCACGGAGTGCCCCACGTTCCAGATCATCCACAGCGAGAACAGCGTGGACAGCGTGATGTGGACCCCATACGCGGCGCCACGGAAGCTGCGGAAGCGGGGGTCTTTCCGGGGTTCGGGAGCGGACACGGGGTCCAGGTCTTACGACCCTGGACCCCGGGTGGCAATGCTTCCGTTTCCCGCCGTCCAGGGGCGGACGGCCCCCGGCAGCAGTCCCGGGAATTCCGGTTACTGACCCGCGGGAGCGGCCGTCTGGGCGGCAGGAACCGCCGCGCCAGGAACACCGGCGGGGGCCGCGGCGTCACCACCGGAGGCCGCGCGCTTGGCGGACGACAGCCGGCCGCGGAACTGCGACAGGTACTGGGTGGCCGGGTACGTGGCCAGCGCGTCGCGCACCGTGTCCGCCGCCTTATCGTACGCGCCCGTCTCCTGGTACGACTGGGCGAGCAGCAGCATGGCGTAGTCGCGCGTCTTGGACTTCTTGTCGCCGTCCACGAAGCGGGCCAGCAGCGGCACCGCCTTCTCGTGCTGGCGCAGCTGGTTGTACGCCGTGCCCAGGAAGAAGGACGCGTCCAACGCATCCGCCTCACCGGGGTTCATGGCGAGGAAGCGCGACAGATCCGACACCACCCCGTTCATCTCATTGCGGCGGAAGGCCTGCTTGCCGCGCTCGAAGGCGGCGTCGCCCGTCTCGCGGCGCAGGGCGGCGGCGCGGTCGTTGAGGGCCTGGCGCTCCAGCGAGGACAGCCGCTGCGTGTCCAGCTTCACCAGCGCGTCGATGCCCTTGAGGCGCTCGTCACCGGGCAGCGTCGTCATCATCTTGTAGACCTCACCCGCGGCGCGCTGGGCTGTCAGGTGCGCGGTGGCGTCGCCCCGCTGCTTCTCCAACTGGGTGCTCAGGTCCGCGACCTGCTTCTCCAGACGCTCGCGTTCATTGGTGGAGCTGGAGCTGCGCGCGCCACTGACCAACACGGCGCCACCGACGGCGAGAATCGCGAACAGCGCGTAGGCCACCGCCGAGGAGAGCCACTGCCGCTTCTGGAAGTCCTCGTGACGCTTGCCAACCGCCTTCACCTCCGCGTGGAGGTTCTTCAGCAGGTTGTCCGTCTTGATGACGAGGTTGCGCGATTCGATGACTTCCCGGCGAAGCTCTGAGAGCTCCTTCTCGAGATCGGTCTTCGGCGATTCAGAGGGGGGCATGGACATCTTCCTGGGACCGGAAATGACTTCGGCCGACTCACGCATGCTAGGGGACTCTCCTGGATGAGGGGCGGGTTCTTTTTCCGCTCCCCAACAGAGCTGTCCGCCACGGTCATTCCCCGACCGCCTGGATGCCTGCGTGCCTGCCTGCCCGGATCGCCGTGTCCTGGGAGTGATTAGAACGTCGGCAGCGGCCGGGACGGATCCGGTGGGAACGTATAAGTCACGCCCAGCGAGAACCAATTGCCGCCGTTGCTGAAGCTGAAGGGTCCTTTGAATCTCGCGGCATCGGGCGACTCCACCGGGCCGCGCAGGAACATCAGGCGGTATTCGGCGGTGATGCCCCACTTCGCGGACAGTCGCAGCGTGGCGCCGAGCGACCCCACCCAGGCCTGCCCCACGTTCTCCTGGAGCGCCGAGCCCTCGCGCTTGGAGGAGGTGACGGTGGGCCCGGTGTGCAGGCCCACGAACGGCACCAGCCCCTGCGGCCCGATGTCCAGCACGCCCTGGAAGCGCAGGCCCACGAGCAGGCCGTACGAGAGCGTGCTGACCTTGCGCGACACGGTGGTGCCATCGCTCAGGCCTTCGGTCAGGCGCAGGTTCTGGATCGTGCCGAACAGGTCCAGGCCCAGCTCCACCATGTCCGACACGGCGTACGCGAACGTCAGCGCGCCCACGGGGGCACCGGAGGATTCCGGCGCGCGCTCCAGGCCCGCGCCAGGTCCCTTCGCGCCGTACCAGGACTCGTACAGCGTGGCGTTGGAGGTCAGCCGGTAGCCGGCCTCCACGGTGACGCGGCCCACGCCGTCCAGGTTGGTGGGCGCGTCACCTCCTCCCTCCTCCTGGGCGAAGGCGGGCGAGCAAAGCAGGGCGAGCAGCAGGGGCGCACGGCGGAGCATCACGGAGGAGGACACGGATCTTTCTGCCGGCGCGACAGGCGCGGTCCGGTGCTACAGGCGTGTGGCACACCGTAGCCCCCACCCCTGCCCCGTCAACATTCCGGCCCGGGCGCGGCGGCGCGCGCACAGTGAAGCCACCGCCGCGAGCCAGCACCGCGTTCGAGCAGGGGTTCGGCACCCCGTCGCCCTGGACTGCCCGGCGCACGCACTGCTCCCCATCGTAGGAGCGGAGCTGGCCCAGAGGCGTCGCATGTGCGGCCTGCAGTGAACGATAGGAAAAATAAATCCAGCGTGTCGATCTCCCCTCCCCTCGTTCGACGCACCTATGAACCCGCGGGAGGGCACACTTCCCGCTCACTGGAGGCAATCCCATGCGTTTCATGATGCTCGTGAAGGCCAGTCCCGAAAGCGAAGTCGGCAAGCTCCCCACCACCGAGGAACTGGTCGCCATGGGGAAGTACAACGAGGAGTTGGTGAAGGCCGGCATCCTGCTCGCAGGCGAAGGGCTCCTGGCGAGCTCCAAGGGGACGCGGGTGCGCTTCTCGGGGAAGCAGTCCACCGTCGTCGATGGTCCGTTCACGGAGACCAAGGAGCTGGTCGCCGGCTTCTGGATCATCGAAGTGAAGTCGAAGGCGGAGGCCATTGCCTGGGCGCGGCGCGTCCCCTTCGAGGACGGGGAGATCGAGATCCGCCAGGTGGCCTCCGCGGAGGACTTCGCGCCGAGCGACCCCACGGGTGAGCTGATGGCGAAGGAAGAGGCGCTGCGCGCGCAGATCGCCGCGAAGGCCTGATCAGCGGGCGCGTCGCTCCAGCTCCAGCAGGGGCATCTCCAACACCACCACCGTGCCGTGCGTGCACGGTGGGGTGAAGTCCGCGCGGTCCAGCTCACCCAGCAGCGCGCGAAGCTGCGCGTCGGTGAGCGGCGTGGCGGAGGCGCGGCGAGCGGCGTGACAGGCCATCACGCGCACGGCCTCCGCGAGGCTCGTGACATCCAGCGGAGCGCTGCGAGGCGGCAGCGCGCGCGAAAGGGCCTCCAGGAGCGCGCGGGGATCCACGCCCTCCAGGCCCGGAGGCACTGACTTGAGCGCAAGGGCGGTCCCTCCGAAGGGCTCCACGTCCACGCCCAGCAGGAGCAGCGCCTCCCGGCCCTCCACCAGGGACTTCACCGCGGCCAGGGACAGCTCCACCGTGGTGCCGAACAGCGACGGCGCGGGGGCCTTCGCCCCGTCGTCCAACCGGCGCAGGTACGCGGTGAGCCGGGCACGCTCCAGCGCGGCGTGCGGATCCAACACCACCAGCGTGCCGCCAGGGCCTTCGCAGACGTGGAAGCGGCTGCCCAAGAGGCCCATGGGCCGCAGCGCGACGAAGTAGCCCGGGGGTGGGGCCTCGTTGAGCTGCGGCTGCGCTTCACCGAACCCGAGCGTGCGGCCCGGCATCGCGGGGCCCGGGAACGGCCCCGGAGCGCCACCTCCAGGAGGAGCGAAGTAGGACGGGCTCAGCGGACGCGCGGGCTGCGAGGGTCCCGGGCCATCCATCGCGGTGGGCAGCGGCGCGCCCCAGGTGGCCTCCTGGGCGCGGGTGAGGAAGCGCTCCACGGCGTGCGCGTAGTGCGCGGCATCCCGGGGCAGCGGATTGGCGGCCTGCTGTTCGGGCGTGCCCAGCCAGGGGGACGCGCGGAGGACCCGCGAGAGGGCGGCGCTCACCGCGTCCTGCACACCCCGGGCGTCGGCGAAGCGCACCTCCTGCTTCTGGGGGTGCACGTTGACGTCCACCGCGCGCGGCTCCACGTCGATGTGCAGCACCACCACCGGCTGGCGGCCCGCGGGCAGGAAGTCCTGGAACGCGCGCTGCACGGTGCTGATGAGGCCGCGGTCGCGGATGTAGCGGCGGTTGACGAAGGTGTAGAGGCCGCGCGCGTTGGGCAGCGTGTATTCCGGCGACGCGAGGTAGCCCGTCACGCTCACGCCCAGCCGCCGCTCCTCCACCGGGAACAGGTGCGGGAAGGACGCGGACCCCAGCGCCGCGGCGATGCGCTCGCGCGGATCATGTTCGCTGGCGGGGCTGGCGAAGAGCTCATGGCCTTCGTGGGTGGCGAAGAAGCCGACCTCCGGGTGCGCGAGCGCCAGGCGCACCACGGACTCCTCGCAGTGCTTGAGCTCGGTGGCGCCCTGCCGCATGAACTTGCGGCGCGCCGGCACGTTGAAGAACAGGTCCTCCACGGTGATGACGGTGCCCACGCGAGGCGGCGCGTCCTCCACCGTGGGCGGCCCACCGCCCTCCACGTGGATCTTCGTGCCCTCGTGCGCTTCGGGCTCCGCGGTGTGCAGCGTGAAGCGGGACACGGAGGCGATGGCGGGGAGGGCCTCGCCCCGGAACCCCATGGAGTCGATGTGGAACAGGTCGTCCAGTTCGCGCAGCTTGCTGGTCGCGTGTCGCTCCAGGCAGAGCGTGGCGTCCTCGCGGTTCATCCCGTGGCCGTCGTCGGAGATGGTGATGCGGCCCACACCTCCGCCCTCCAGCTCCACGCGCACGGTGCGCGCGCCAGCGTCGAGCGAGTTCTCGCACAGCTCCTTCACCACCGACGCGGGGCGTTCCACCACCTCGCCGGCGGCGATCTTGTTGATGAGCACGTCGCTCAGGCGCGCGATTCGGGACATGGCGACTTTCGACCCTCCGCCACCTGGATGACGTTGTCCAGAACATCACGGCCGCACGCGGCTGACATTCCGGGACGGCTGGGCTAACACCCGACACCGCGAATGGAAGTGATCCGAGCAGGCAAGGGCCCGATGCGCATCGCGGTGACAGGCGCCAATGGCGACTACGGCAAGCTGCTCCTGCCGAGACTGGAAGCAGACCCGGCCGTGGAGAGCATTCTCGTGCTCGACACCAAGGAACCGCAAGGAACCCACAAGGTCGAGTTCCACCGGGTGGATCTCACCCGTTACGACGCGGAGAGCGAACTGACGGATGCGCTCACGGAGCGCCCCGTGGACGCCCTCTTCCACCTGGCCTTCCTCTTCGGCCCCATCCTCAACGGCCCGCTGGCGCATGAGCTGGAGGTCATCGGCACGATGAACGTGCTGACGGCGGTGGGCCGCGCGAAGCTGCCCCGGCTGGTGGTGCCGTCGCTCACCGCGACCTACGGGGCCCGGGGCAACAACCCCGCGCTGCTGCGGGAGAACTCGCCCCTGTTCGGCTGTCCGCACAGCCGGTTCGTGAACGACAAGGTGGAGGTGGAGGGCCAGGTGCGGGCCTTCCGCGAACGGCACCCCGACACCCGCACGCTGGTGCTGAGGTTCGCGCCCCTGCTCGGTCGGAGCCTGGACAATCCAGCCACGCGCCTGCTGACCCAGGCCGTGGTGCCTACGCTGCTGGGCTTCGACCCGCTCTGGCAGGCGGTCCACGAGGACGACGCGGGCCGGGCGCTGCACCTGGCCCTGCGGGCGGAGGTGGCGGGGGAATTCAACATCGTGGGGCGCGGGGTGCTGCCGCTGTCCGGGCTCATCCGCCAGGCAGGCGCGCAACCGCTCCCCCTGCCAGGGCCGTTGTTTCGTGGAGCACTTCGCGCGCTCGGGGTGATGGGGGCGGGCACGTTGCCGGTGGCCCTGCTCGACTACATGCATTACTCCTGGGTCGCGGACGGGGAGCGCGCCGAGTCCGCCCTGGGGTTCGTGCCCCTCCACCACGTCAAGGACGCCGCCGCGGCGCTCCGAAGGAGCCAGTCATGACCAAGGGTGTCCTCGGGAATGATCCCTTCCAGCGGGGCGCAGCGCCCCGCGCGGACGACGCGCGGGAGGACAAGGCCGCGAAGAAGGCGCCCGCGTCGAAGAACGCCAAGGGCGCGAAGGACAGCGCCGGGAAGAGCGCGAAGTCAGGGGGCAAGGCCCGCGGCGCCAAGGCTTCCGCGAAGCCGGCCCAGAGCCCGAAACCTCCGAAGGCCGGCAAGGGTCGGGGCACGGACACGAAGCCGGCCGTGACGGCCCCGAAGACCCCCGCCGTGGCGGTCCACAAGTTCGAGGCGCGGGCGAACGCGCGCGGCGCGACGTCCGGGTCGCCCCAGGAGCACGAGGAACGGACCGCGAAGGCACCGCACGCGACCCGCGAGGCCCAGGCGGCTGGCAAGCGCGGGACTCCGCCCCCGTCGCGCGGCGCGGACGCATCCCCCCCCGCCTCGCGGGATGTCAGCGGCACGCCGGCCGGCAAGCCCGGGCATGGCGCCCCGTCGTCCCGCACCTCGGCCCCTGCCCACCCGGGCGACGAGCCCGCGCTGCTGCGTGAGCCCGCCGCGCCCCGTCCCTCCGCCTCCGGGTCGCCGCCCTCCCGGCCGCAGGTGTTCGCGGAGGAGGTGCATGCCACCCGTCCCGAGGAGCGAACGGTGGACCGCGCGATGACGGAGGCCCTGGCCGCGGACGCGGCGGAAGCCGCCGCGAAGACCGCCGTGGACGAGCTGCTCCCGGGACACCCGGGCCAGGACCGGAACATCGAGCGCGTCCTCGCGACGGAGCTCGTCGCCGAACTGGCCGAGTCCGCGGTGCGGCAGGTCCTGGACGACGGCGACGGCACCGCCTCCGAACGGGACCTCGCCACTTTCGTCGCGACCCAGGTGGCCGAGGCCACCGCCGGGGTCGCCGTGGATGAAGTGCTGGACCGCCAGGCCACCGCCCCCGAAGAGCGGGCCCTCTCCACCGCCGAGGACGGCGATGCCCACGACCTGGACGAGGACGAAGAGGAGGTGTGGACCGCCGACGCCTGGCAACGGAATCCGGACAGCGTGCCCGTGAATCCCCCCGAGGAGGCGCTGGACGAGGACGAAGGCGAGGAGGAGGTGTGGACCGCCGACGCCTGGCAACGGAATCCGGACAGCGTGCCCCCAAACGGTTCCCAGGACGCGGACGACCTGCTGGAAGGCGTGGAGCGCGGCGAGCAGGACGGCGTGCACATCTCCGTCTCCGTCATCGCGGGCGCGGCCCCGACCAACGTGGAGCCTGAAGTCGAACTGCCCGACGAGTCCCACGACGAATTGCCGCCCAGCCGGCGCATCCCCCTGTCCCTCGTGACCGACGAAGCACCTCCCCGCCGGGACGAACCGGGGCAGGGAGCCTCCGCCTTCGCCGGGACGGAGGAAGCCGCCCAGCCCCAGGGGCTCGCGGGACGCGCGGCGGGCATGTTCTCCCTGGCGAGGGAGATCGCCGGTCAGGCGCTCGCGAGCGAGGGCCTGGGGCGCGCGGTCGGCGCGATGCACGGCCTGATGGAAGCGGTGCGCACCGGCCTGGGCACCGGCGGTGGCAGCCGGCTGGACGACTACGGCAAGGACGCGGGGCTGGTGGAGAACCTCCAGCCGGTCCTCGACTTCCTCTACGAGCAGTACTGGCGCGTGTCCGTGGAGGGCGTGGATCACGTGCCCCGGGGCGCGGCCATCCTCGTCGCCAACCACTCCGGCGCCCTGCCCTACGACGGCCTCGTGATGTCCCAGGTGCTGCAGCGCGAGCGCCCGGACCTGCGCGAAGCGCGGTGGCTGGTGGAGGATCAGGTCTTCCACGCCCCCATGCTGGGCACCCTCTTCAACCGCCTGGGCGCCGTGCGCGCCTCTCCGGAGAACGCGCTGCGACTGCTGGATGAACACCGGCCGCTGGTCGTCTTCCCGGAGGGCTACCAGGGCGCGAGCAAGCCGTTCGCGGAGCGCTACCGCCTCAAGCGCTTCGGCCGCGGCGGGTTCGTGAAGCTGGCCCTGCGCACCGGCGCGCCCATCGTCCCGGTGGCCATCGTCGGCGCGGAGGAGACCTCCCCGCTGCTGGGCCGCCTGCCCGGTGGGTTCCTCGGGTTCCCGTCACTGCCGCTCACGGCCCCGGGCCCGCTGCCGGCCAAGTGGACCATCCGCTTCGGCGAACCGCTGACCATGGAGGGCCTGCCTCCGGAGTCCGCGGACGACCTGGGCGAGGTGCAGCGGCTCACCGAACAGACCCGCGAAGCCATCCAGTCCATGCTCCAGGCCCTGCTGCGCGAGCGCCGCTCCGTGTTCGCGGGCTGAGGTCCTGGCGACCGGTACGACGGGGGCTCAGCCGCAGACGCGGTTGCGCCCCTGGGTCTTCGCTTCGTAGAGGCGCTCGTCCGCCGCGCGCACCAGCTCCGCGGGCTCGCGGTGGTGCGGCTCCAGCGTGGCCACGCCCACCGACAGCGTGACGGGAACGACCTGCTTGTCGAACTCGAAGCGCTGCCGCTCCACCAGCTTGCGCACCTTCTCCGCGAGCTGCCGCGCGCCGCCCAGGCTGATTTCGGGCAGGAGCAGCGCGAACTCCTCGCCGCCATAGCGGGCGAACACGTCCTCGCGGCGGATGCGCGTGCGCACCGTGGACGCCAGTTGCTTGAGCACCGAGTCGCCCGCGAGGTGGCCGAAGGTGTCGTTGACCTCCTTGAAGTGATCCAGGTCCAGCATCACCAGCGACAGCGTGCGCTCGTAGCGGCGGCTGCGGGAGATTTCGCGATCCAACTGCTCGTCGAAGTAGCGGCGGTTGTAGATCTGCGTCAGGCCGTCCATCGTGGTCAGCCGGTAGATCTCGTCGTGGTACGCCGCCTCGATGTTGCCGCCCGCGATGAACTTGAAGATGGTGCGGCCAATCTTCACCAGGTCGCCGTTCTGCAGCGCCCGGCCTCCCGCCGCCACGTCGTCGTTGACGAACGTGCCGTTGGTGGAGCCCAGGTCCTCGATGCGCACACCCTTCGTGGTGTTGGTGATCCGCGCGTGGTTGCGGCTCACCGCCTCCTGATCAATCTGGATGTCCGCCTTGGACGAGCGACCAATCAGGGTCTCCTCGCGCTTCAGATCGAACTTACGCCCCAGGTCCAGGCCGTAGATGACCACCAGCGCCGCGTCCAGGTTGACGGGGCGCTCGGAGATCTTCGAGATGACGGTGACGACCGTCTCCTTCTGGCCCATGGCGTCGGCAAACGTATCACCGCGCAAATCGTGAAAGCGAATTCACGGCCGGCGCAGGTGCCTTCCCAGGTCGTAGAAGCACTGACACCCCGGTACGTCAGGGCACCCGAACCGTGCGAACGGCGGTGACAGCCGGGCGCAGCGGCAGGTGCAGCCCGTCCACAAGGGACGCCGCGAGCACCACCTCCGCGCCCGAGCACGTGGCGGGCAGCGTGAGCGCCACCTCGCCCGACCGCGAGGCCAGGTCGCTCGACAGCCACAGGCCGTCACAGCCCGGACCGCCACCGCGGACGGTGAGCATCACCCCTCCGTCATCGGTGAGCGCGGGGCCCACGCGGAAGCCGTCCACCCGCACCCGCACGGTGGCACCGCGCGTCAGCGAAGCCCCCTCCCCTGGCTCCACCCACAGCACCTGGGGTCGGCCCTGGTGCAGCGTGGACACGGAGCGAGTCGCCTCCGCGAGCGCTTCCGGAGAAAGTCCCCCGGACTCCGCCAGCGCCGGGGCGCCGAGCGAAATCCCTTCGGCCGTCGTCACGCGCAGGGCCTCCACCGACAGCGAGGCGCGCGAGCCTTCCGTGTCGCCCTGGAAGGTGCGGTCCTCCAGGCCGGACGGAGGCACGGGCAGGCGCACGCCGGACACCGCGCGGCGGCCATCCATCACCACGGTCCAGCGCCGTCCGGCCGCGTTGGTGAAGGTCGTGCGCACGACGGTCGCCAGCGGCACCGTGGCGTCCAGGCGCCACTCGCGGGGCAGCAGGCCGTGCCACGGCAACAGGTCCGGGTTGTAGCGGGAGCCTTCCGGGACGGCGAGGAAGGCGTCGGAGAACGTCACCGGCTGCGTGCCCTCCGGATCAAACCGGGGCGCATCCAGGGGGGCGAACACCGCGCTGGTGGCGGCGCCCGCGGGCACTTCACCCGTCAGGGGGCCCGACGACGCGAGCGCGAGCAACCGGTAGGGCTGCCCCTCCAATCCATGGTGCGCCGGGGCCATGCGCACGCGCACGAAGCCCGGGGTCAGGAGGCCCGGCTGGGTGTCCGTGAGCGGATCCGACGGGTTGGCGTTGACGGCGGCGCCCAGACCCAACGGAACGAGTCCCCGGCCGGGCACGGCCACCGTGCCCAGCACCAGGGCGCGCTCCGGATAGCCCTCGCGGAGCAGGGGCAGCGCGGGCACGCGCACGACGAAGGGGAAGCCCAGCGGAACCTGCCGGAAGTCATGCGTCACCGGCGTGGTGCGCACCCCTTCTCCCCCGCCCGGGGGACGCAGCGTGAACTGCACGTCGCGAATGATCGACGAGGAGAACCGCCCGGACTGGGGCAGCGCGCGCGCCAGGAGCAGCAGCGGATCCGTACCCGGATCCATCATCCCCGCCGGAAGCTCACCCGACGGCACCTGCGCGGTGAGGGCCCAGGCGGAGCGCGTGCCACAGGCGCCCGTGCGCATGGCCTCCTCCGGCTCCGCCACATCGGGGAGCCCGGAATCACAGACGCCGGCGATTCCAGGCGCGATGATATCGGGCTGCGCCGAGACGCCGAGTCCGAACACCCAGAGGTTGTCGGGCACCTGGAACCGGCGCGTCGCGCCCCCCAGCTTCAAGTCCACCGGCCGCTCGGGCCCGGTCACCTGGGCGGGGGCCGCTTCCGACGCGAGCCCTGGCACCGACAGGCCCGTGAGCCCCAGGGCCAGCGCGCCCCCGGAACCCACCGGAGCGAAGTTTTTGAACACCGAGCGCACCCCACCCGCGCGGTCCGCCGGATTGCGGCGCAGGGGCAGGCGCAGATCGCGCGAGCCCTTCACGTCGTAGTGGGCCAGCGTGAGGTAGCCGAAGTCCTCATGGAACACGGACACGCCCACCTCGCCGCGAGCTGCGACCACGGCCACGCCCACCGCGTCCGTCGCCTCGCGGGCCAGCGTCTGGCCCAGCGTGTCCGACACCAGCACGGACGCCCCCTTGACGGGATGCCCGGTGAGAGCGTCCGTCACCAGCACCCGCAGCTGATCCGGGGCGGCATGGGGGGGCAACACGGTGATGCGCGCGCGGCAGGTGGCCTTCCCCACGCGGGCCTCCACCGCTTCGGCCTCCGCGCCGGGCGAGGCCAGCGTGAAGGTGGCGCTGGGGCCCGTGCCAGTCCCCGTCACGAGCGCGGTCACGGCCTTCCAGGTGATGCGCTCGCCGAGGACGATGGCCTGCCCCTTGGCGTCGGAGACCCAGGCCTCGAAGCGCACGGAGGTGCCCACGGGCGCTACGACGCGCTCCGGCACCACGTGACAGACGGTGGCGAGGTCCTCCGGGAGCGGCTGGCCGCAGGTGCCGTCACGGCACACCTCACCCTCCTCGCAGGCGTCATCCCCGGTGCAGAGGGCGGGGACACAGCGGTTCGCATCACAGCGACAGCCCAGCGACTGGAGCTCACAGTCGAGGATGGCGTGCTGCTGTCCCCGGCGCTTCACCGAACAGTCGTCGTCGCTCCGGCACGCGGCCTCGCAGCGCGACAGGGCGGTGTTGCAGAAGAAGAGGGACGCATCCGCGCAGTCCTGATCCACCGTGCACGCGGCATTCGGGCTTTCGCCCTGGATGAAGGGCGCGTCCGAGTCGCCCATCGCGCAGCCCATGGCGCACGCCAACAGCAATGCGAGCACGAGACCGGGGGACCGGACCGTCAGGGGAACTGGACGCATGGGGGAACTCCGAGGGGGACCGGCCTTGGGTGGACCTTACAGGGGGACCGCCCGTGACGCGACCCGATGAGCACCCCATGCGCACATCCGGAAACACCGTGTATGTCCGGGCGGCGGGGAAATCCGACGGGCGGGCAGGCAAGTGTCGGTTGGCATCCGGCGTCCGGGGTCCCAGAATCGCCCGACGATGGCGCGCAGTGAGCCGAAGACCCTGGAGAGCCTGCTTCCCAAAGTGCTGGCGCGCCTCGCCGGAGAGTCCGGCCGTGGGATGTCGCTGATGCCCCTCTGGGTGGCCGCGGCCGGGGAGAACACCGCGCGCCACAGCCGCCCGCACCACCTGGAGGGCAAGACGCTCGTCATCTCCGTGGAGAACGCCGAGTGGGCCCAGGCCCTCACCCGCCAGGCCCCGTCCCTCTGCGAGCGGCTCAACGAAAAGCTCGGCCCCGGCACCGTGACGGCGCTCGCCTTCCAGTTGGAGTCCCGGTGAGGAGGGCCGCGCTCCTGGGCGTGCTGCTCGCCACGGCATGGGGCCCCTTCCCCCGCGCCTCCGCCGAGCCACCATCCTCGAAGGTGGCCTCCGTCACGCCCACCGACCCGGGAGCCGCGGCGCTCACGCCCACCGTCGCGGTGGAGACGCCCCAGTCCCATGAGGCCCGGGCCCGCATGCACGTCGCGCGCGAATTCGAACGCGTGGGCCGGCGCGCGCCCACCAGCGACAAGGCCCTGGAGACCGCGGCGCGGAGGCTCGCGCGCGAAGCGCTGAGCGAGTTCACCACCGGCGCCCCCGACCTGCTCACCCTCACCGAGGCCGTCAGTGAATCCGGCGCCGCGGATCCGTCACCCCGCGCCCTGGTCATCCGCGCCTGGGTGCACGCGCACGCCATCGAGACCTTCCTCGCCCGCGCGGACTTCAACGAGGAGCGCGCGAGCCACTACGGCGTGGGCGTGGCGTTCCTGGGAGAGCGGGCCGCGCTGGTGTTGCTGATGGCGGACCGAAAGGCGGAGGTCCTCCCCTTTCCCCGCACCCTGGCCACCGCGAAGACGGAGCGCATGGTCTGCGGCCGGCTGGCGTCGCCGCTGCGAAGTCCCGAGGTCTTCATCACCCGGCCGGATGGCGAGGTGGAGAGCGTCCCCCTGTCGCGCGCACCGGTGGGCACCTCTGGCTTCTGCGCCCAGCTCCCCTTCACCCGCTCCGGCACCTACACGGTGGAGGTGGTGGGTCAGGGCGACGCGGGACCGGAGGTGGCCTCGCTGTTCCTCGTGCAGGTGGGCGCGCGCTCGGCGAAGAGCGCACGCGAGGCGACCCGCGAGCCCACCACGCTGACCGAGGCCCGTGACGCACTCTACGAGCGCATCAACGCCCTGCGCCGCGCGCACCACCTGCCGGAGCTCGCGCCGGATCCGACGCTGGACGACGTGGCGCTGCGCTACAGCACGCGCATGGCCGCCGAGGGCTTCTTCGCCCACGTCGCGCCGGACGGGTCCACCCTCACGCGCCGGCTCCCGGAGGGCACCCGCTACATCCGCGCGGGGGAGAACCTGGGGCTGGCGGCGGGCCCGCTCGCGGCGCACTTCGGCATCGAGCACAGCCCCGGTCACCGCAAGAACCTGATGGACCCCGCGTTCCGCTTCATGGGCGTGGGCGTGGCCTTCCAGAAGATCGACGGGCGCGACCAGGCCATCGTCACGGAGGTCTTCACCGCGGCCTCGCCCGGCGCGGCGGCCTCCACGGATCCGCTGTCGGACGCATACGAAGCGCTGGCCCGCCACCGCGCCACGCTCAAGCTGCCGCCCCTGGTGCGCAGTGAGGTGCTGGAGCGACTGGCGCGCGAACATGCACGGCGCTCGCTCGAACAGGATGAACCCTCCGCCGGAGCGGGAGACACGTCCCCCCTGCACGAGCGCGTGTTCTCGGTGCTGCCCGACGCGGGCACGGCGTCGGTGGACTTCTTCGTCGTGGGAGACCCGGGCGCCATCCCCGAATCCCGCAGCCTCGCCACCGCCACCAACACCCGCGTGGGCGTGGGGCTGGTGAAGGGCAACTCCAAGCGCTTCGGCCAGGGCCAGTACTGGGTGGCCGTCATCTACGCCGCGGTCCGCTGAAGCCCGCGCGCCGGAAGATTTCCGCGCAACCCCGGGGCCCATCCCGGGTTGCCATTGCGCATGAACGTCTCCACGCGGAACCTGGGCCTCGTCCTGTTCGTCCTGCAAATCGTCACCACCGGCTGCGGTGACGGAGCGCCTCCTCCCGCCACCAGCGTCCCGAGCACGGAAGACACAACCACCACCGAGGCCGCGGCGCTGGGCTGTCCCACCCCGTTCATCGGCACGGGCGACCACGACGTCGTTATCACCCACGAGGGGCGGGCGCACACGTTCCACGTCCACGTGCCCGCGGGCGTGCGCGCCTCCACGCGAGTCCCCGTGGTGTTCTCCTTCCACGGAGGCTTCGGCACGGCGGACGGCGCGGAGCAGACGGCGGGCCTCGTGCCCTTCAGCGACGCGAACGGCTTCGTGCTGGTGCGGCCGGAGGGCTCGCCTGCGACGAGCGGCCAGGTGTGGAACGCGGGCTCATGTTGTGGCGCAGCAGCGGAGACCGACCAGGCGGTGGACCACGTGGGCGCGGTGCGGGTCTTCCTGGACACGCTCCAGACGCAACTGTGCGTGGACAAGAAGCGCGTCTTCGCCACCGGCCACTCCAACGGCGGAATGTTCTCCTACCGGCTGGCGTGCGAGCTGTCGGACCGCATCGCGGCGATTGCCTCCAACGCGGCGTACCTGATGAACCGCGACCTGTCGGTGCTGCCCGCGCGGACGCTCTTCACCTGCGCGCCGTCCCGGCCGGTGCCGGTGCTGCACATGCACGGCCTGGCGGATGGCTGCGCGCCCATCAACGGCGGCGTGAGTGGTCTGGACCCCGCCATCCGGCCGACGGCGCGCTACGGCGTGGACCTGTTCCGGGTGAACAACGGCTGCGGCGCGACGCCCACGACGACGTATTCGCAGGGCACGGCGTCCTGTTCGACCTGGAGCGGCTGCTCAGCAGGTGCGGACGTGACGTACTGCACCGAGGGCGGCGCGGGTCACGTCTGGCCGGGCAGCACGCGCTACCCGGCGGCAACGCGCACGCAGTGCGGAGGCGACGTCACGTCGGACCTCCAGGCGAACACGATGCTCTGGAACTTCTTCACCACGCATCCCATGCCCTGAGCTGAAACGCAGGGCAGCCAACCGTTTTCCCTGGCCGGAAGGTCGGGGGCGGAGGCGCGACGAAGGGATGTCCACGCGGACTCCGGCCACGTCCCCCTTCGGGCGTGGCCGGAAAAACAGCGTCATGCGCCCCGAAACAAAAGGACGCGTCCGTCGATAACTAGACGGGGCGACGCTGGGTCGCGTAGGCCTCGAGCCCCATCTGCGGAGGCGCGAGGTTGGCGTACATCGGGCACTTCATGCAGGTGAAGGACTGCCACCCACGACGCACGGCCTCATCGAGGCAGTTGTCGTAGTGGTTGCAGTTCAGGTTGCGATGCGTCTCGACGCCTGCCCGCTTCGGGCCGGCTTCGGGATTGATGGTCTGCGGCAGATCGGATGGACACGGCTTCATGGAGCCTCCCCTATGAGCTGTTTCCCCCCCCGAGGTCTGTGAACGAGCGGTGCTACCGACGGCAGGTCCGCCTGATGACACGACGGCGGTCCGGAGTAGCGCTCAACGGCGGCGCAACGTAAGGATTCCCTCCGGCTCGCGCAACGGGTGGACAACCCCGCGAGACCAGCCCGTGGGCGCGGGATCTAGGACTTGTCGGGCCGACTGTCAAACCGACCCCCGCCCACCTGTTGGGGAATGTCGCCTTCAAACCTCTCGTTCCGATGCCGCAAGGCCGCGATGTGAAAGGAAGATTCCATGAGTTGGACCGGCTGGGTGGCGGGTTGGGTGACGGGGGTGGCGCTGGGACAGTCCCCGGCGACTCTGGAGGCCGTCCGCCTGCACCGGCCTGACGCGGCGACCCTCGCCCGGGCGGAGCTCACCGCCTGCGAGTCCGCGAAGTGCCCTGACGCCGGCCGCCTGGGCCTGCTCGCCGGCACCCTGGTCCTCTCCGACGGCGACGCGGCCCTGGCCCGGGACCTGCTTGCCCGGCACACCGCCCCGCCTCCCCTGGAAGCCTTCCAGGCCTTCTACCTGGGGCAGGCGCGCTTCTACGCGGGCGACCCCAACGGCGCGGCCAAGGACTTCGAACGGGCGCTGGAGAAGGCCTCCCCGGCCCTCGCGGTGCGCGCCCGGGCCCGGTTGGGAGAGGCCCTGCTGGAGGCCCACCGCCCCAAGGACGCGGCCCCGGTGCTGGAGTCGGCGGCGGCGGCGCAGCCCACGGCGGAGCTGCTCTTCCAGCGGGCGACGACGCGCGCGGCCACCGGCAACGCGGCGGGCCTGCGCGCGGACCTGAAGGCGGTGGCGCTGCGCTTTCCCACCCACCCGTACGCGGATGAGGCGCTGGAGAAGCTGTCCGCGCTCAAGCCCGCGGTGAAGCTGACCCTCCCCGAACACCTCCAACGCGCGAAGGGGTTGCTCTCCGCGGGCGCGGCGACCCGGGCCCAGGAGGAGCTGGAGACGGCGGAGAAGCGGTCGCTGGTGAAGGGGGCCCCCGCGCAAGCGCAGGTGGCGCTGCTCCGGGCCCAGGTGCTCTTCGCGCGAGGCAAGCCCGACGAGGCGGAGAAGGCGCTCGCGGTGGCGCGCAAGGGCCCACCGGCCATCGCCGCGGAGGCCGCGCTGGTGGTGGCGCGCCGGGCGCTGCGCTCGGATGACAACGTGAAGGCGCGCGGGCTGATGGCGGCGCTGGACAAGGCGTATCCGTCCCAGGCCGCGGGCGAGGAAGGCGCGTTCTTCGCCGCCTGGCTGGACATGCAGGGTGGCCGCTTCGAGGACGCGACGAAGTCCTTCGTGGACTACGAGAAGCGCTACAAGGGTTCGCGCCGCCGCGACGAGGCCATGTGGTTCCGGGCCCTGGCGCACCTGCGACTGGAGCAGTACCCCCGGGCGAAGCAGGCCCTGGAGGAGCTGATCACGGCGTATCCGAAGACGGCCCTCGCGCCGCAGGCCCGCTACTGGATGGCGCGCGCGGACGAGCTGGGTGGCGGCAAGCCGGCCGTGGTGGGCCCGGCCTACGAGGCGGTCATCAGCGCCGCGCCCGCGTCGTTCTACGCGCTGCTGGCTTCGGAGCGGCTGCAAGAGCTGGGGCGCAAGCCGCCGGCCGCCTTCCCGCAGCCGCCGCAACAGCTCACCCTGCCCCGTCCTCCGGAGCTGGAGCTGGCGGTGGCCCTCACGCGCGCGGGCCTCTTCCGCGACGCGGCGGACGAGGTGCAGTCGCGCGTGTCGGGCCTGCGCTCGGCGGACCAGGCGCTGCCGTTCGCGCACGCGCTCCTGCACCTGGGCGAGTACGGCCACGCGCACAGCGTGGCGGCGCGCTACCTCTGGGGCCGGGCTTTCGGAGCGAAGGCCCCGGATGCGCTGGCCGCGTTCTATCCGCGCGCGTTCGCTCAGGCGGTGGAGACGGAGTCCACGCGGCAGGCGCTGGATCCGTTCTTCGTTTGGGCCATCATGCGGCGGGAGAGCGCGTTCCGCCCGGAGGTCATGAGCGCGGCGGACGCACGCGGGCTGATGCAGATCATCCCGCCCACGGCCACGGAGATCGCGCTGAAGATGTCGGAGCCCGCGCCCGCGCCGGCGGACCTCTTCGCCCCGGAGCGCAACATCCGTTACGGCGCGTGGTACCTGGCGCAGTTGATGAAGCGCTTCGCCCATCCGGCGCTCGCGGCGGCGGCCTACAACGCGGGACCCAAGGCGGCGGTGCGCTGGACGCAGGAGCGGGGCACGCTGCCGTTGGACCTCTTCGTGGAGTCCATCCCGTACAAGGAGACGCGCGGGTACGTGAAGCAGGTGCTCGCGGACCTGTACCTGTACCACCGCTTCTACGAGAAGGGCGGCAGCCAGGCCCGGCTCGCGATGACGGTGCCTTCGCCCGCCACGGACGGCGTCAGCTTCTGACGGACGCCTCAGGCACCGCGAACAGCCCGGCGGCGTTCAATCTCCTGCTCCAGGGTCCGCACGACGTCGGACAGGGGCATGCTGCTGGAGTCCACGTGCACCGCGTCGTCGGCGGCCTTCAGGGGCGCCACGGTGCGCGCGGAGTCGGCGGTGTCCCGCTGCGTCTGATCCGTGAGGACGGCCTCCAGGCTGCTGTCCACGCCCTTCTGGAACAGCTCCTCGAA
The DNA here is from genome assembly GCF_026626765.1 of Corallococcus sp. bb12-1. Taxonomy (NCBI): domain Bacteria; kingdom Pseudomonadati; phylum Myxococcota; class Myxococcia; order Myxococcales; family Myxococcaceae; genus Corallococcus; species Corallococcus sp. bb12-1. The sequence goes on from NZ_JAPNJZ010000034.1 coordinate 146,456, forward strand.
GCGGCGGCGAGCGCGCACCTCGGGGTCGGCCGCGAGGAAGAACTTCGCGTCCGCGTCCGGGAACACCACCGTGCCGATGTCGCGTCCCTCCAGGATGGCGCCCGCCTCCGTCTCCAGCGCGAGCCTTCGCTGGAGCGCGAGCAGTCCCGCGCGCACCACCGGCCGGCCTGACACCTGCGAGGCGCCCATGGAGATGACCGGCGTGCGGATCTCCCCGGACACATCCTCGCCGCCCAGGAACACGTGGTTCTCCTCGCCCACCACCTGGAAGTGGATGCGCACGCGCCCGAGCAGCTCGCCCAGCTTCACGTCGTCGTCGAACGCGATGCCCTCGCGCGAGGCCATCAGCGCCACGCAGCGGTAGATGGCGCCGGTGTCCACCAGCGCGAACCCCAACCGGCGCGCGAGCAGCTTGGACACGGAGGACTTGCCCGCCCCGGCCGGCCCGTCGATGGCGACGATGAACGGACGCGGGCTCATGACAGGATCTCCTTCAGCGCGCTCACGCACCGGGCGTTCTCAGAGGGCGTGCCCACGGAGATCCGCAGGCAGGTGGGAAAACCGTTGCCCGCCATCGGCCGGACGATGACGCCCCGGCGCAGCAGTTGTTCGTACACCTCGCCCGCGGGCCGGTGGCAGTCCACGAAGACGAAGTTGGCGTGACTCTCCGACAGCGTGACGCCCAGCTTCGGCAGCTCCTGCTCGTAGTAGCGCAGGCCCGCGTGGTTGTTCGCCCGCGTCTGGCGCACGTGCTCCGTGTCGTCCAGCGCCGCCATGCCCGCCGCCTGCGCCACCACCGTGAGGTTGAAGGGCATCCGCGTGCGGTGCACGTACCCCACCAGCTTCGCGTCCATCACCGCGCAGCCCAGCCGGATGCCGGCCAGCCCGTGGATCTTGCTGAAGGTGCGCAGCGCCACGAGGTTCGGGTGCGCGCGGAACAGCTCCACGCCGCTCGCGTAGTCGGGCCAGTCCACGAACTCCGCGTAGGCCTCGTCGTGAATGACGAGCACGTCCTTCGGCACCGCGGCCAGGAACGTCTCCAGGTCCTTGCGTCCGAACGCCGTGCCCGTGGGGTTGTCCGGGTTGGCCAGGAACACCATGCGCGTGCGCGGCGTGATGGCGCGGGCCATGGCCACCAGGTCGTAGCGGAAGCCCTCGCGCATGGGCACCTCCACGAACGGGCGACCGTGCGCCTGCGCGGAGATGCGGTACGCCGGGAACGAACCCTTGCACAGGAGGATCTCCTCCTCCGGCGTGGTGAACGTGCGCATCAAGAGTTCGATGAGCTCGTTGGAACCACTGCCGAGGACGACCTCCTCCGGCTTCACGCCCAGGTGCGAGGCCAGTCGGCGCACCAGGTGGAAGCTCGTCGCATCCGGGTACAGGTGCACGGACGTGACGGCGTTCTTCATCGCCTCCACCGCGCGGGGCGACGGGCCCAGCGGGTTCTCGTTGGAGGCGAGCTTGATGACGCCGGTGAGGCCGTACTCCCGCTCGGTCTCCTCGATGGGCTTGCCTGGAACGTAGGCCTTGAGCGTCTCGACGTAGGGAGGAACGAGCGGTCGCATGCGAGATGAACCTCTTACTTGCCGGAGAACATGCCCAGCGCGCGGAACTTGTTGTAGCGGTCGCGCACCAGTTCGTCCGGCGACAGCTCCGCCAGTTGGCCCAGGTGCTTGCGCAGCGTCTTGCCCAGCGCCTCGGCCGCCTTGGGCGGATCGCGGTGCGCGCCACCGGCAGGCTCGGGGATGATCTCGTCGATGATCTTCATCTCCAGGAGGTCCGGCGCGGTGGGACGCATCGCATCCGCGGCCTTGTCCGCCTTGGTGGCGTCGCGGAAGAGGATGGACGCGCAGCCCTCCGGGCTGATGACGGAATAGACGCTGTTCTGGAACATCAGCACGCGGTTGCCCACGCCAATGGCCAGCGCGCCGCCGGAGCCGCCCTCGCCCACCACCGTGGAGATGATGGGCACGCGCAGCCGGCTCATCACCTCCAGGTTGACGGCGATGGCCTCCGCCTGCCCGCGCTCCTCCGCGCCGATGCCCGGGTACGCGCCCGGCGTGTCCACGAAGGTGAGGATGGGCTTCTCCATCCGCTCGGCCAGCTCCATCAGCCGGCGCGCCTTGCGGTAGCCCTCCGGGCGGGGCATGCCGAAGTTGCGCGCCATGTTCTCCTTCGTGTTGCGCCCCTTCTGATGGCCGATGACCATCACCGGCTTGCCGTCGAAGCGCGCGAAGCCGCCGACGATGGACGGGTCCTCTCCGAAGTGCCGGTCGCCGCACATCTCGAAGAAGTCCGTGAAGAGGAACTGGACGTAGTCCAGGAAGTACGGCCGGGCGTTGTGCCGCGACAACTGCACAATCTGCCAGCGCGTCAGGTCGCTGAAGATTTCCGTCTGGAGCTTCTTCGCCTTCTTCTCCAGCTTCGAAATCTCGGAGGAGAAGTCCACCGTGCCGCTGGTGGAGAGGACCTTCAGCTCCTCGATCTTCTTTTCCAGCTCGATGAGCGGGCGCTCGAAGTCGAGCGCGTAGCCAATGCCGGTTGCCATGGCGCGGAACTAGCACCAGGGTTCAAGCCTTTCAACGCGCAAGCGGTTACGCACCCCTGGAATGTCCCAGGGCCCCACCCGTCTGGAGCGACATGGTCCTCGCCCTGTCCCTGCTGGCCCTGACGCTGTCCGCCACCCCGCCCACGCCCCCCTCGGGCCAGGCCCTCAACACCCAGGGATTCCGGCTCTACCAGGCCGGCCAGTACCCGGAGGCCCTCTCCCGCTTCCAGGCCGCCGCCCAGGCGAAGCCGGACTACGCCCTGGCCCACTACAACGTCGCCGCCACCCTGGGCCTGCTGCGCAAGCAGGGCAAGGTGTGCGAGTACAGCGCCCACCGCGACGTCATCGTCGAGAAGCTGACCACCGCCGTGCGCCTGGATCCGCGCCGGCTCAAGCGGGCCAAAGCCGACGCCGACCTGGACGTCATCCGGGACACGCTGGGCTGGCAGAAGCTCTTGGGCCGCACCCCGGAGAAGGTGGCGGACGTGCCCGCCCTCGTGCGAGCGGTGTCCTGGTACGGCCCTGGCGTCGGCGTCTACGGCACCACCCGCTCCCTGCGCTTCCAGGACGGCGGACGGGTGGAGTTCTGGCAGCGGGAGGTGGACGACTCCGGCACGCCCCGCGAGTCCCGCACCCCGGGCACGTACACCGTCCGGGGCCGGGCCGTGGAGGTGACCCTCAAGGGCCGCAAGGCCGTCTCCGGCACCCTGAGCACCGGGGGCGTCCTCACCTTCCCGGAGGCGCTGGGCACCTTCACCGACAGTCCCTCGGAGTGCGACGCCTGAGCGGGAAGTGACGCCCCGCGCACGCCTACACCCGCGCAAGGGCGCATCACCCTGGCGCGCCTGCCTGCCGGTGCCCATCGTGTTCCCGGGAGCGGGGGATGCCTGTGCACGGACTGAACGCGAGGCAGTGGGGGTTGGTGGCGATTGTCGCGGCGGGACCTTTCGTCCTCGCCTTCCTGTTGGGCGCGGCGGCGCCGGAGCTGCTGGCGCCGGTGCTCGGCACGCCGCTGGGAGGCCTGAGCTGGCTTGTGGCCACCGGGCTGGGAATCCTGGGCGGCGCCCTCTTCGCGCGCATCCTCGCGGCCCTGCAGCGCCCCCGCATCCAGAAGTCCCCGACGCTGCGGCGGGTGGGCACGCTGGGCGGAGCCGGGGCGGTGGTGAGCCTGTGCATCGTGCCGGCGGTGATGCTGCTGCTCGCAGGCCCTGCCCTGGCCACGTCCCTGGCGCGGGAACCGCTTCCAGCGCCCCAGAACCTGCGCTCCCTGCGCTCGAACGCCCTGGAGCTGCTGGGACAGGCCCGGCGCGTGCTCCCGCACCGGCTGCCGCTGTCCCAGCTCCTGCTGCCCGGCCCCCGGTAGGAGGCCGGCGCCCTCGTCAGGCCGCCTTGATCTTCGCGGGCGGCGCGGACAGCGCGTACCACGCGGTGCGGAACGCCTTGAGCTCGCGCAGTCCGGCGGGGTGACGGCCCAGCGCGGGCGCCATCGTCACCGGCAGGCCGATCTTCTTCTCGATGGCCTTCGCCGCGTTGAGCTCCAGCTTGCGGCGGTTCTCGCACTTCTCGCAGGTGGACTTGGGGCCCACGCGGTTGACGAGCACCCGCTCCACCTGGAGCTTGCGCTCCTTCAGGTACTCCACCAGCCGCTCCGTGCGGGACGCCGCCAGCTCCTCGCCGCGCGTGACGACCACGAAGCGCGACTCGCTGGGGGACGCCAGCGCGTCCTCGAAGCGCTTCACGTGCTTGATCATCCCCGCGATGTCATCCGCGAGATCCGCCAGGCCCTTGGCGCGGTGCTTGTTGAGCACCGTGTGCAGCGCGCCCAGCCACGTCTTCGCCGTATCCGCCAGCTCCACCACGCGCACGGACATCACCACCGGCGACGAATCCACCACGATGCGCTTGAAGCGCTCCTGCACCAGCGCGTCGGTGAGGACGGACATGGCCGCCAGCTCGTCGATGCCCGGGGGCGCGCACTCCAGCAGGTTGCGCAGGTAGAGCAGATCCGCCGGCACGTCGTTGCCCGCCTTGGGCGCGCCCTCGAAGGCCTTCTCCGCCTTCTCCTTCAGCCGCTTGCGCAGGGCATTGAACCAGCCCGCCATGTCCAGCTCGCGCGCGTACAGGCCCTTGGTGCCCTTCACCTGGGTCTCGGTGTCGGTCAGCCGGCTCTGCAGCACGTCCGACAGCGAGTGCGCCGGATCCGTGGAGATGAGGAGCACCGGCCCCTCCTTCTCCGTCAGCGTCACCGCCGCGGCGGCGGCGCAGGAGGACTTGCCCACCCCGCCCTGCCCCACGAAGAAGATGAGCCGCGTGGGCGGCAGCGGGGGCGCCGCGATGGGCGGCATGGAGGGCGCGCGCACCAGCGCCGGGGGACCTTCCGCCGCGCTGAACTCCAGCGCCTTGGTCTCCTTGCCGGCCGCCCAGACCTCCGCGAACTCCTTCAGCCCATCCAGTCCCCGGGGCGCCACTTCACGGCGGCCCAGCAGGTTCACCGGCACGGTCTTGTCAAGCGCCTGGTACTTGCGCACGTGGGGCGCCTGCAGCCCGCGGCGGCCCTGACACGACGAACAGCCCTCGTGGTCCTCCACCTGGTTGACGATGACCTCCGTCACCGGCAGACCGCGCTCACGCAGCTGGGTGAAGTACGAGCGCGTCTGCGCCTCGGGCACCGGCTCCGCCAGCGTCACGAGGTGGAACGCGGTGCGCGCCGGATCCTTCAGCAGCGCGAGCAGCTTCTCCGCCTTCTGGCCCACCTGCTCCAGGAACCCGCCCGGCGAAGCCGCGGCGGCCTCCGCCTTCTTGCCCTTGCCACCGGAGGCCGGCGCCTTGTCCTGCCCTGCGCGCACGAAGCCCAGGAACTTGCGCAACTGGGTCGGCATATCGAACAGGCGCAGCGTGTGGCTGCTGGGCGCCGTGTCGACGATGATCCGGTCGAACTCGCCCGCGTCCAGCAGATCCACCACGTGGAAGAGGGCCACCAGTTCCTCCAGCCCCGGCACCGCCTGCTGGTAGAGCTTGCCCATCTCCTCGTCCGACAGGTGCGTGCCCTTCACCGCCGCCTTCGCCAGCGCCGGGAGGTACTCCGTCAGGAACGGCTTGAGCAGCGCGGCGGGGTTCAGCTCCACGCCCCACAGCCCGCCTTCGCCCTTGCCCGCCTGCAGCTTGGTGGGCTTCGTCGGCAGCTTCTTCTTCAGCAGATCCGACAGCGATTGGACCGGATCCAGCGAAACCACCAGCACCTTGTGCTTGGGAGCGTCTTCGGAGAGCCTCACCGCGTACGCTGCCGCGAGCGTGGTCTTGCCCACCCCGCCCTTGCCGCCGAAGAAGTGAAGAACTCGCGCGTCGCTCATTGCGTGTAGCCTTCCTGTGCCCCCCCGGCGGCACCCCAGATGACTCACGTCGGACGACCGCGCCCAGGGGGGCGGAAGTGGCCCGGTATGAACCTTCCCGGCCGGGCCCTCACCAACGGGTGGGAGAGGCCCGGAGGATCCCCCGTCCAGGGGTGAAAAGTCAAGAATTGACGGGGGTTTTCGAGACCTCCCCCTGCCCTCCAGGCCGCCCGGGAAGGCCCTGCCCGCGCCACTTCTGGAGCGGTTTGAAGGGCTCGAAATCCCGGGAGATCCGCCTACCCGTGGGGTCAGCGGTTCAGATAGCTGCTGCTGGCGCCCAGGGGCCCGTCGTTGCCCTGGCCGCCCAGGCTTCCGCCGCCCGGCGAGCCCTGGGCCCGGTTCTCCGCCGCGTAGCGGTTGAGCTTGTTGTAGAGCGTCTTCTCGCTCACCCCCAGCACCTCCGCCGTGCGCGCCTTGTTGTTCCCGTTGCGCTGCAGGCTGCCCAGGATGTACTCGCGCTCCACGGCGTCCAGGCTCAGGCCGAACGGCAGCTTGAACGTGTGGCGCTCCGGGCCCTTGCCGGCCATGTCGGGCGGCAGGTGCTCGCGGGTGATCAGCTCCCCGTCGCAGAGGATGACGGCGCGCTCTACGGCATTGCGAAGCTCGCGGATGTTGCCCGGCCAGTCGTAGTTCTTGAGCACCTCCATGGCCTCCGGGTGCACGCCGGAAACTCGCTTCGCGGAGTCCCCACGGAACTTGTCCACGAAGTGCTGCACCAGGATGGGCACGTCCTCCCGACGCTCGCGCAGGGGCGGCAGGTGCAGTTGGAACACGTTGAGGCGGAAGAAGAGATCCTCGCGGAAGCGCTGGTTCTTGATCTCCTGCTTCAGGTCGCGGTTCGTGGCGGACAGCACGCGCACGTCCACTTCGATCTCCACCTTGCCACCCAGCCGGCGCAGGCGGCCCTCTTCCAACACGCGCAACAGCTTCGCCTGCAGGTCGATGGGGATTTCGCCCAACTCGTCCAGGAAGAGCGTGCCGCCGTGGGCCATCTCGAAGACGCCCGGACGGCGCTGATCCGCGCCGGTGAAGGCGCCGCGCTCGTGGCCGAAGAGCTCCGACTCGATGAGGGTCGCGGGGATGGACGCGCAGTTGATCGCGATGAAGGGCTTGTCTCGGCGCAGGGACAGGTTGTGGACCGTGCGGGCGACGACTTCCTTGCCGGTGCCGGACTCGCCGCTGATGGAGACGCTGGCCTTGGACGGGGCCACCTTCTCCATCATCTCGATGACCTTGCGCATGCCGGTGGAGCTGGCGATGAGGTCCGTGGAGCCCAGCTGCTTGAGGCGACGCCGCAGCGTCTGCACCTCGCGCATGGTCTCCTTCTTCTCCAGCGCGCGGTCGATGCAGACCTTGAGCCGCGCGGTGTCCAGCGGCTTCACGATGAAGTCGTACGCGCCCTCGCGGATGGCCTCCACCGCGGTGTCGATGGTGCCGCGGCCGGTGAGGAACACCACCGGGCAGTCGGGCAGCTCCTCGCGCAGGTTTCGCAGGAGCCACAGGCCGTCCGTCTCCGGCATGGCCAGGTCCGACAGGACGACATCAGGCCGGAACTCACCGGCCTTGCGGAGGGCGTCATGCCCGTCGAACGCGGTCTCGACCTTGTGACCCCACGCGGACAGCATCTCCGCGAGGGCCTCGCAGGTCTCACGTTCGTCATCCACGGCCAGGATTCGTGCGCTGCCCAAGGTGAAAACCTCCACTGCGATGAAGCGTGATGAAACCGAAGAAGCCCGTCAGCGCCCGAAAGGGGCGATCAGGCGCGCGGGAAGACGAGGCGGCAGGAGCCCGCCTGGATGCCGAATTCGATGCCCAGCTGGGCCGCACGGAGCGTCAGGGCCGCCACGGTGTCGGACGCCTGCTCGGGCCCCGTGGAGCCGTCCTCCACCTCCAGCACGGCGAACGCATCCTCCGCGCGCACGGAGACCACCACGGTGCTGCCGGAGTCCGCGCGGTTGAAGGCCCGCATCAGCACCTGCACCAGGAAGAACCCCAGCTCGGTGGTGTCCTCCAGCCGCGCCTGCACGTCCGGTTCAATGGCGCGCTGCACCTGCACCCGGCGCCGGCGGCTCTCGTGGCCCAGCACGTCCAGGGCCTTGCCAGTGGCGTCCGACAGCGACGCGTCCCCGGAAGGGCCCGCGCCGCGGAACACGATGAAGTCCGAGAACAGCTTGAGCAGGCCGTCCACGCGCTGGATCTGCTCGCGCATGGCCTTGAGGTTCTTCTCCTGCGTGGCCGGCACCTGGCCGGACTCACCCTTGAGCTTCTCGGAGAGGACCTCCAGGTGGATGGCCAGCGCGTTCAGCGGATTGCGCACGTCGTGCAGGAGGCTGTCCATCAGCGCCGGCACGGCGTCGTAGCGGGCAGCGCCCACCACGGGATCCGACACTTCCTGGACAGAGGACACACTGCTTGCCATCGCTGATGAGCTAACCACCTGGAACTCCTCGGAATTTCCGCCGCCCCACCCCCGCCGCCGCCCTACCGGAGCCAGGATTTAGGGAGCACCCTGGGGATTGGCAACCCTGGGTCGGTAATTCTTGCCGGAGTTCTGAAATTCCCGTGTGGAGACGCACACTTACGAATGCCCCCAAGTGTCTTTCAGCCAACGGGGATCCCATCCCCCTCCCACCGCGTGTCCAGGGTCTGTCCACCCGTGGACAAGGGAGGGCCCTCAGGTGCCGGGGGCGGGAGGCTGGGCGGCGGGACCCACGCCGATGAGCTGCAGGCCCAGGCGGGCGGCGTACTCGAAGATGCGCGGGTCCCGGTAGAACTCGCCGAAGACGATGCGCGTGCAGCCGCTGTTGGCGATCAGCTTGAAGCACGGCCAGCAGGGGCTGGCGGTCGTGTAGATGGTCGCTCCGTCGATGGAGACGCCGTTCTTGGCGGCCTGGATGATGGCGTTGGCCTCCGCGTGGACGGTGGCCACGCAGTGGCCGTTCTCCATCATGTGGCCCACGTCGTCGCAGTGGGGCAGGCCCCGGATGGCGCCGTTGTAGCCGGTGGACAGGATGGTCTTGTCGCGCACCAGCACCGCGCCCACGTGCTTGCGATCACAGGTGGCCCGCGTGGCCACCTGCAGGGCGATGTCCATGAAGTACTGATCCCAATTGCCCCGAGCGGACATGCGCGAACCTCCGGATGACGTGCCCCCGTGCTCTACCGCCGGGGCACGCCCTGTCCAGTTCGCGAATCCAGCACGGAACCTGCCACGTCCAATCAGCGACTCGCGGTCTTCTGCGAACCCACACCGTCCGCGTCCGTGCCGCGCTCCAGCAGGCGGCCGAAGCCCTTCGCCTGGAGGAAGCCGCGCACCTTGGCGCTGGGCGCGGCGAACGTCTCACCGGGCATGGGGACATCGAAGCTGAAGTTCTGGGCCGCCACCTCGAAGTCCACCTTCGCGGTGCGGTAGCCCTCCACGATGGCCAGCAGCTTGCCCGTCTCCAGGCTGAAGATGCCGCCGCCGGAGGCCCCGTACCCGATGGGTGCGTCCGTCTTCAGCATGCGCGGGTGCTTCGTCTCCTTGTCCCACTCCACCTGGGAGACCATGCCGCCGGAGATGGACAGCGCGCGGCCGTACGGAGACGCCGCCACCACCACGTCCTCGCCCGGCTCCAGTTCGTCGTCGCCGGCCAGGTCCGCCGCGGGCCACGTCACGCCCGTCACGCGCAAGAGCGCCAGGTCCACGTCCGGCACCTGGCCCGTGGCGACCACTTCCGCGGCGTATTCGTGCGACTCCGCGCGCCGGTCCAACACGACCTTGAGCACTGGGGCTACCAGGTCGCCCTGCTCCACCGCGTGCGCGTTGGTGAGCACGTAGCTGACGGGCCCCGCGTCACCGGTCTCCGTGCCAATCACGACGCCCGACGCCGAACGGCGCACCTTGCCGTCCTCCGTCGTCACCAGCCGCACGTTGAGCGGGAGGATGCGCCGCACCATCGCCTTGCGCGTCGGCTGGGCCACGGGCGCGGGCATCGAACGCACGCGCTCCACCACGAGCGGGGCCTGCGTGTGCATCGCGATCGGGGGCTCAGCCGCGCCCGGGGAGGGAGCACTGGCGCACGACACGAGGGCCAACAGGACGGGGGTGCCCAACAGCAACCGGTTCATCAACGCTCCAGGCAGGAAGAGGCGGGACGGGAGACGACGACACACGCGCGAGTCGGCAGCGGTCCCCATCATCCCGAGCCCGGGCCCGGATTGAAAAGCAGGCGGGCAGGCATCCTCTTCTTGCGGGTGCCTGCCCTGGCCCGTCCTCACGTCATGCGTAGCGCTGGCGCATGAGGAACAGGATGGCGTCCTTCGCGCAGAACTCGCAGTAGCCGTAGCGCTCCGCCATCGTCTTGAGCGTGCCCTGCACCTGGGCCTGCTCGCGCGCGGAGAGCTGGTTGCGGTCCTCGGAGAGGTACTTGAGGACGTTCTCCTTGTTCTTGCGCAGCACCCGCTTGCGCTCCTCGAAGTAGTGGTCGCGCAGGCGCTTGAACATGTCCGGGAAGATGCGCGGGTAGTCCATCACGCCCTCCGGGTTGTCCAGCCGGTGCGCGCCAATGGAGGCGATGAGCCCCCGGCGGAAGTCCGCGGGCGCCTCACCCTGCGGCATGACGATGGCCTCCACCTCCGCCATGCGCGCCTCGTCCGGCTTCTCCGACTCGCCCGTCACGCGGTTGCGCATCTTCTCCCCGCGCACCCAGTGGCTGACGCTCTGGATGTAGCGCTCCACCAGCTCCCGGTACTGGCCTTCCGAGACAAGCCCCATGGAGTCGCGCACCTCCGAGTCCACCCGGTCCAGGTACTCGGTCTCCACCACTCGCACGAAGGTTTCGTGGTCGTGGTAGCCGTCCATGACCTCCTGGAGGAGGAACTCGTAGACGCTCTTGTCCTTGCAGAGCGCCTGCAACTCCTCCAGCACCGCCAGCGCGTGCAGGCACTTGTAGTCGGGGTTCTGCGCGGCGTTGAAGAGCGCGGTCTTGATTTCACGCGCGCTGGCGCCGGAGCGGCCCTCGTAGTTCGGATACGACTCCGACTCCTCGTACATCTCCTCGCGCAGCTTGAGCAGCTCCTTGGTGTTCGTCGAGCTCAAGCGCCCGGGCGCCCCACCCTCCTCGTACAGGTGCAGCTTCTCCGCCGGCGCCACCTGATCCACCAGGGGCTTCACGTTGGGCGGGTAGCGGTCCGGGATGGGCTTCTTCAGGCGCGTGAGCACCGCCCACATCGCGGCCACCTCCGTCGCGTGCGGGGCGACGTGCTTGCCCACGCTGGTGGCGGTGATCTGCGCGTCGTAGATCTCCTGCTCGACCTTGTAGCGGCGCAGGTACGGCACTCGCACCAGCTCGATGCGGCCCTTGAACGACGCGAAGTCCGGCAGCTCCTTGAAGGCGGACAGGTGCTTCTCGTTGGACGAGGCGATGAGCACCTCGTCCAGCTGGAGGACGAAGGGCTCCAGGGGCACCTCGCTCGTCTCGCTGAAGCCCAGCAGGTACTTGAACGCCTCCAGCGGGCGCTTGAGCAGGTCCGCGTATTCGATGAGGCCCCGGTTGGCGTGCACCAGCGGGCCGTGCGGTTCGAAGAGCACGGTGCTGTGCAGCGCGGCGGGGAGGTTCAACTGGGTGCGGTCCGCGGAGATCTGCTGCGCGGCGGCGTCCACGCTCATCTGCGGCTCCACCGTCACCGTGCCCACCTGGTAGCGGCGCGACACGTAGAAGCGCTCCACCTGCACGTGCCGCAGGACCTTGAGGTAGTCCCCGCCATAGGAATTGAGCAGCGCGGTGTAGATGCGCCGGCACTTGGCGCACAGCTCGCCGTCGCGCAGGTAGTCGGAGAGGATGAAGTCCTCCGTCTTCCCGTCGCCCAGGCCCTTCTTCTTGAGCGCGCCCTCCAGCAGGCTCTTGCGCTCCGACGGGGGCACCGCGAACAGCGGGTGGTCGCGCAGCTCACAGGGCATCCGCAGGTCCAGGGACTCCGCATCCAGGTGGGCGAACGTGGTCAGCTCACCGTCGCCGGAGCCTGTCCCCGGGCGCTCCCCGAAGCCGATGGAGCCCTTGATGAGCTTCTCCGACGGGAAGACCCAGGCGATGCGGTACATGGCCCCCTGGGGCTGGCGGGAATAGTCCTCCATCCCCTGCTTCAGCGCGTTGACCAGGCTGGACTTCGCGCTGCCGTTGGGGCCGTGCAGCATGATGAGCTTGTTGATGCGGCCGGCGCGCACGAAGTTGCCCAGCAGGCGGTAGAGCGCGTTCTGGATCTCCTCCTGCCCGGCGACGCGGCCGTCCCGGTCCGTGGAGGGCGCGTCGAAGACCTTGAAGCGCCGGATGGTCCCGGTGGGGTGCGGCACCTGTTCGGTGCCGTAGTGGTCCATCACATCCCGCAGATACTGCGCCGCGTTGCGCGCCTGGCCTCGCGGGTCCGCGAAGAAGAGCGTCAGGTACTCCTCGAACGAGAGGATGGACCGGTTCTTGACGAAGTCGGCGCTGACCTGCGCGCCCACCTCCTGCAGATAGCCCTTCGCTTCCACGGCGGCTCCCCTCTGGTGCGTGGGTGAATCCCTCGGATGTAGCCACGGCGCAGGGCCGTCGCATGTGAACCCCGGGGGATGACCTTCGTTCCCGTCCCCCGGGATGTAAAGCGAGCCCCCCTCCCCCCAGGGCCGGTGTGTTCGGGGGCGAGCGACCGGCCAGGCCCGTGCCTCAAGCCCGAAGGTCGGGGGCGCAGCCCGGGGAGGCGGGCGTCGGGCGAACGGCGGATGGTAAGCGATTCGCGCACCCGGGACGGGTGAGATACGGTCCCGGGTGCTTCTCCTCGGAACCACGGAAAAGCCCCACCCGGAGCCCACACGCGATGCACAAGGAGCCCATCATCGGCATCGACCTCGGCACGACGAACTCGTGCGCGGCGATCGTCGAGGACAGCGGGAACGTCAAGCTCATCCCCTACAAGGGCGGCGAGTACACCATCCCGTCCATCTTCGCCATCGACGACAAGGGCAACGAGCTCATCGGTTTCGAGGCGAAGCGCCAGTGGCAGCTCAACCCGCGCAACACCGTCTACGGTGCCAAGCGCCTGGTAGGCCGCGCCTACGGCAGTGATGTCGTCGACACGATGAAGAAGGTCGTGGCGTACAACATGCGCCCCGGCGCGAAGAACGAAGTCACCCTGGACGTGGGCAAGCGGGAGTTCACCCTCCAGGAGATCAGCGCCAAGATTCTGGGGAAGATCCGCGAGGTTGCCTCCAACTACCTGAAGATGCCGATCAAGCGGGCGGTGGTGACGGTGCCCGCCTACTTCAACGACCGGCAGCGCCAGTCGGTGAAGGACGCGGGCAAGCTCATTGACCTGGAGGTGGTGCGCATCATCAACGAGCCCACCGCGGCGGCGCTCGCCTACGGCGTGGGCAAGGGGCTGGCGGAGAAGGTCGTCATCTACGACCTGGGCGGCGGCACCTTCGACGTCTCCATCATTGAAATCCGCGACCGCGTCTTCGAGGTGAAGTCCACCGGCGGCGACGTGTTCCTGGGCGGCATCGACTTCGACAACGCCATCATCCACCACGTCCTCAAGGACTTCGCGGCCAAGACGGGCATCGACCTGGCCACGGATCCGGTGGCCATGCAGCGCATCAAGGACCTGGCCGAGCGCACCAAGATCGACCTGTCCGCGCGCGAGGAAGTGCCCTTCAACATCCCCTTCATCACGATGACGGCGCAGGGCCAGCCCCTGAACATCGAGATGAAGTTCACGCGCAAGATGCTGGAGCAGCTGACCAACCAGCTCGTGGACCGCAGCCTCCAGATGGTCGCGCGCGTGCTGGTGGACTCCGGCCTGTCCACGAAGGACATCGACGAGGTGATGCTCGTGGGCGGCCAGACGCGCATGCCCGTCGTGCAGGACCGGCTCACCAAGTTCTTCGGCAAGCCGCCCAGCAAGGGCGTCCACCCGGACGAGGCCGTCGCCATTGGCGCCGCGCTCTACGCGCACTCGCTCCAGGACGACACCAACCTGCGCATCCAGTTGTTGGACGTGATTCCCATGGCCATTGGCCTGGAGCGCGGTGACGGCGGCTTCCACGTCGTGTTCCCGCGCAACGCGTCCATCCCCAACGCCAAGCAGCTCCTGGCCACCACCAGCGTGGACAACCAGACGGAGCTCGCCATGCGCATCTACCAGGGCGACCACGACGTGGTGGCCCGCAACGACATGCTGGGCGAGTTCACCTTCTCCGGCATCCCGCCGTCCAAGGCCGGCACGGTGAACGTGGAGATCATCTTCGACGTGAACGTGGAGGGCATCCTCACCATGAAGGCGAAGGACCCCGTCTCCGGCCGCGAGATGAAGACCACCGTGCGCGTCACCCAGAGCTGACACGGAAGGGCCCGTGCCCGGGGCGCTGCCCGGGCACCAGAAACACCACGGCGCCCCTGCCAGTGAAGGCGAGGGGCGCCGGGTGGGAACACCGACCGCTTGGGGGAAACCTCAGGCGGTCTTCTTTTCCTTCTCCATGACGATCTGCGGAGGCTCGTGCTTGGTGATCACCTGTTCGGTGATCTTGCACTCCTTGACGCCCTCGCGGAACGGCACGTCGTACATGATCTCCAGCATGGAGTCCTCCATGATGGCGCGCAGGCCGCGCGCTCCGGAGTGACGGCGCATCGCCTCGCGGGCGATGGCGCGCAGCGCTTCCTTGGTGAAGGAGAGCTTCACCTTCTCGATCTCGAACATCTTCTGGTACTGCTTCACCAGGGCGTTCTTCGGGATCGTGAGGATGGTGACGAGGTCATCCTCCTTCAGGTCGTTGAGCGTCGCGATCATCGGCAGACGGCCGATGAACTCCGGGATCATCCCGAACTTCATCAGGTCTTCCGGCTCCGTCATCGCCAGCAGCTCACCCACGCTGCGATCTTCCTTGTGGGTGATCTTCGCGCCGAAGCCCAGGCCCTTCTCACCCACGCGGCGTTTGATCACGCCGTCGATGCCGTGGAAGGCACCGCCGCAGATGAAGAGGATGTTGGTCGTGTCGACCTGGACATACTCCTGCTGGTTGTACTTCTTGCCGCCCCGCGGGGTGACGTTGGCGCGGGTGCCTTCGATGATCTTCAGGAGCGCCTGCTGCACGCCCTCGCCGCCCACGTCGCGGGTGGCGCTGGGCATGTCACCCTTGCGCGCGATCTTGTCGATCTCGTCGATGTAGACGATGCCGCGCGCCGCCTTCTCCACGTCGTAGTCGGCGTTGTGGAGCAGGTTCTGGATGATGTTCTCCACGTCCTCGCCCACGTAGCCGGCCTCGGTGAGGCTGGTGGCATCCGCGATGGTGAACGGGACGTTGAGGAAGCGCGCCAGGGACTGGGCGAGCAGCGTCTTGCCGGAACCCGTGGGGCCGATGAGCAGGATGTTGCTCTTCTGCAGCTCCACGTCCTCGCCGGTGGGGCTCTTCACGCCAGGGCGTGGCCGGGCGGCGGGCTTCTTCTGGTAGATACGCTTGTAGTGGTTGTAGACCGCGACCGAGAGGACCTTCTTCGCCTGGTCCTGACCGATGACGTAGTCGTCGAGGAACGCCTTGATCTCCAAAGGCGTGGGCAGGCTGACCTGGGGCTTGCCCTCCTCGCGTTCGTTCTCGTCCGCGATGATGTCGTTACACAGCTTGATGCACTCGTCGCAGATGTAGACCGTGGGTCCGGCGATGAGCTTCCGGACCTCACGCTGCGACTTGCCGCAGAACGAGCAGGACAGGTTGACGTGGTGCTCCTTCTTCACTGCCGCCTCCGAAGTTCGCCAGGCCCCGGTGCGCCCGAGGCCTTCTCCGCCGACCACCGCACTCCAACACCCTCGAAACCGCCCACGTCTCAGACGGCTCCAGGCCCACCTGCTACAGGCCCTTGACCCACTATAGGGCCCTCCTCCCCAGGCAGGAAGCCCGGTGGGGGTGGCCCCTTCACGGAGCGTTCAGCCCCGGTCAGGTCGGTGTTGGATAACAGCGACTCAGGCGTCCGTCACGCTCGACGCGAGTTCTTCGACATCATCCGCCAGGGTGGCCGCCCGCTCGGCGACAGCGTTCGGCACCCGACGGCTTCCGGCCAGCTCGGAGGCGAGCTTTCGCGCCAGCTGCGCCAGTTTCCGCACCTGGAGGCTCTCCGGGGGCGGCTCGGGCGGCGGACGGGGGAAGCGCTCGGTGAACTCCTTCTTGAGTTCCGTGGGCGACTTCTCCGGGCTCCAGATGCTGTCGCGCAGCGACTTGTACTCGGTGGGTGACAACTGCCCCCGCTCCTCGGCGTCGGCCAGGACTTCCACCACTTCGAAGGCAGGCGCCTTCTCGGGGAATTCCTGCTGCTGGAGCTCTTCGGGGGCCTCGTGCTTGGCCAGGAAGCTGAACGAGCGCGTGAGCTTCAGCGCCGTCTGCTTCTTGATGTGCAGTTCCTTGAGGCAATAGGCCTCGAAGGTGGCGTGGCCCCACTCCTCGTATTTGGCCTCGTCCCGGACCTGGACGAGCAGCTTGCCCAGTTCCGCCCAGGTGGACTTGAACTTCTTGGCGGCCACGAGGACGGTGTGGCGGAACGTTCCCGGGGGGACGCTCAGGGCCTTCTTCGAGATCTCGACTTCGGCGACGGATGCGGCGGACATGCCCTTTCTATCGGGCACGTCCGGGGGGTGGGCAAGAAAGTCACCCTACCCGCGCTTGCCGATATTGAACGAAAGACCCACGGTGGCGCGCTCCCCGTCGTAGGACTTGAAGGGCCACTTCTTCAGCTCCGCGAAGAGGCAGTCGTAGAGCGGGCCCTGCTTGAACTGGGGGTTGTCCACCCACAGCTTCGCCACGCGGCCGTCGTTGCCGATGACGAACTCCATCGGAATCTTCGCGGCCAGGCCCGGCGTGCGCTCGGCCTCTTCCTTGAAGCAGCGGAAGAGCGTGTTCCGGCTGCCGGACACGACGCGGTTGATGGCGCCCTGGTCGAACTGCTGGGCCATCTCCAGGCCGTCGGGATCCGTGGAGACACTGCCCGTCCGGGGCGGACGGCTGGTGGCGCTGGCCACGGCGGTGCCCGCGGGCTTCGCCGTCGTCCCGGTGCCGGTGCCCGTACCAGGAGCGCGGTCCGGACGGCGCGGGTCGTTGGAGGGATAGGCGAACAGGTCCTCGTCCCCGGCGCGCGACTGGGCCAGCCGGATGGTGGGCGGGTCCATGGTGATGCCGTCGCCCTCCTCGCTCTGGCCGAACCAGCCGTACACGGCCGCGTTGCGCGCGATGTACCAGCCCGCGACGCCCAGCAGCAGCGCCACGCCGGCGGCGACCCCGCCCAGCACCTTCACGCGGCGTTGGTTCTTCGCCTGCTCCACGAGCATCGTCGCGGCGACGCGGCCCTGGGCCTCATAGCGCGCGATGTGCACCTGGAAGGCGGCGGTGTCCCGCAGCGTGCGGAAGTCCCGCTCACCCGCGGGCGCCACCGGGCTGTCCGGGGTCAGCTCCCCCGTGTAGAGCTTTTCGACCACCTGGGACCCGGTGATGGGCCCCAGCACCAGGTCGCCCTGGCGGAAAAGCCACTGCGCATCACTGTCCACCGCGAGTTCTTGTTGTCCGGCCAGCATTCGCGCGGGAGTATCGTGTGTCTCCCCGCGCCATCGCAACGCCGTGGCAAAGACTCCTTCCCGACGAATTCCCGCCGTACTGTGGACTTGGTACCGCGGTGGAAACTTCCGCGGCTTCCAGCGCCAGGTAGAGGGTCCGACCGTCCAGGATGCCCTGGAGGACGCCCTTGCCCAGGCTGGATCGCCCGCGACGGTGATGCCGTCGGGCCGCACGGACCGGGGGGTCCACGCCCGGATGCAGGTCATCAGCCTGCGCCTGAATGAGGACGTGGCTCCGGCCGAACTGCCCCAGCGGCTGTCGCCCTTCCTCTCCCCGGACGTGGGCCTGTGCGTCGCGAAGCGGCCGCCGGGGTCCTTCCATGCGCAGTGGAGCGCGAGCGGGAAGGAGTACCGGTACCGGCTGACGCTGGGCGCGCCACCGTCGGAGGCGTGGCGGCCGTATGCGCTGGACGTGGCGGAGGACGCGACACTCCAGGGCGAGCGCGCGGTGACGCCGGAGCGGCTGGAGGCCTTGCTCGCCCGCGCCGTGGGCACGCGGGACTTCACCGCGTTCCACGAGCGCTCGAGTCCCCAGAAGGCGCGCACGTTGGCCTCCGCCACCCTGCGCGAGCGGGGCGGTGGGCTGTACGAAGCATGCCTGGAGGGAGATGGCTTCGCGCGCTACCAGGTTCGGTACCTGGTGGGCAGCGCGCTGAAGGTGGCCGCGGGGCTCCTGTCCGAGGAGCAATGGCACGCGGCGTTGGATGCGGGCACGTCCCTGGCCGGCTTCAAGGCCCCGGCGCATGGGCTGGTGCTGTGGGAGGTCCGCTATCCTTCCGCGGTGGACCCTTTCGGGCCCGGCGAGCGCCTCCATCCGCCCGGTCTGCCCGACTCGCCCCCCTTCACGTGAAGGGGCGCCGGGATGAAGCGCGGCGCTTTTTCAGTCCACGAAGCGCGCTTCGTACTTCGCCAGCAGGTCCGAAATGGCCTCCCGCAGGTACTCGCTCTGACGGATGCGCGTGGCGCGCGACAGCTCCTTCAGGGCATCGAGCTTCTCGCGGTTGAGACGAAACACGACCGAGGTGAGGCGGGGATTCATGTCCAAGTGCGCGACCTCCTACAGATGCGCACACCTTCTCACAGAGTCGGACATCCGCAAGAATTTCTCACGATGCCGAGCCTACCGGGATGATCCACTGAAGCCCGGTGAAGACCTCGGTGTCCGCGCGCAGTCCGGAGCCGAACCCGAAGGTGAATCCGAGCCCGCCGTACAGCGCGAAATGATCCGAGAGGGTGTGTCTGGCGCCGAACCCTATGCGAGGCCCCAGCCACGGCCCAGAAATCGGACGCACGGAAACACCGAGATCAAAAAAGGTCTGCCAGGACTCGGATCCGAAGACGCTGCGGTAGCCGCCGATCAACGCCAGTTCCTCGCCCGGCCCCCCACCGGTGCTGCCCCGCACGAGGAGGAACACCTCGTCCTGGTCGTAGCCGACGGTGAGCCCCACGCCCAGATCCAGCTGCGCGGCGAGGCCGGACGCGGTGGCGCTGCCGCTGATCCGCTCCGTGTACGTGGCGCCGGGCCCCGCGAAGAGGATCAGCGAGCGGCGGTGCATGTACGGGCCGTCGTCCACGTATTCGGCGGCGACGGCGGGCGCGGCCCCCAGGATCAGCAAGAGGCTGGGGACGCGGATCAGGAAGGACGGAAGGCGGAAGGCCTTCACCCCACCACCGGGAGCGGGAAGCCCTCGGCCCTACCCTGCCCTGCCGACTGGGGGGTGATGCCGGCGGCCTCGTTGAGCCGCCCGGAGCGGAAGGGCTCCAGGTCCAGCGCCACGAACTTGAAGCCCAGCGACTTGAAGGCGCCGTTGATCCGCTCGCGCACGGCGGCCTCGAAGAAGCGCGGGTACTCCACGCTGTCCAGTTCGATGCGCGCCACGTCCTGGTGGTAGCGCACGCGGAACTGCCGGAAGCCCAGGGTGCGCAGCTCCGACTCCGCGGCGGCGATCTGCAGGAGCCGGTCGCGCGTCACCGACGTGCCGTAGGGGATGCGCGACGCCAGGCACGCCATCTGCGGCTTGTCCCAGGTGGGCAGCCCCAGCGCGCGGCTCCACGCGCGGATCTCATCCTTCGTGAGCCCGGCCCGAGCCAGGGGCGATTCCACCTTGTGCTCCTTGGCGGCCTTGTGGCCGGGGCGGTGATCCTTGAAGTCGTCCGCGTTGAAGCCGTCCAGCACCACCGACAAGCCCAGCTCCGCGCGCTTCGCCTCGCAGAGGTCGTACAGCTCCGTCTTGCAGAAGTAGCAGCGGTTGGTGGGATTGGCGGCGTAGTTGGGGTTCGCCAGCTCGTTGCTGGAGACGACGACGTGACGGGCGCCCAGACGTCCGGCCAGCTCGCGCGCCTCCTGCTCCTCTTCCGGGGCGACGGAGGCGGACAGCGCGGTGAGGGCCAGGGCGCGCTCACCCAGCACCTCCACCGCGACCTTGAGGACGAAGGTGGAGTCCACGCCGCCGGAGAACGCCACCAGGGCGCTGCCATGCGCGCGCAGGGATTCACGCATCGCCTCCAGCTTGGGGCGGGACGCGTCACACAGGGCCTGGATCTGCTCGGGGCTCAGCATGGGGGAACTCCTAAAACGGAAGGGCCCCGGATTGCACGCGCATCGCGCACGCAACCAGGAGCCCTTCGCGAAAGAAAGACGGATTCGACGACTACTTGGCCTTGCGCTTAGCGGCCTTCTTCGCGGCCGGGGCCGGCTTGCCCACCCGGGCGGCGCGGGTGGCAGGACGCGCCTTGGCACCCTTGGAACCCTTGTCCGCCTTGGGGGCCGCCACCTTCGCCGTCTTGGCGCCCTTGGCACCCACCATGCGAACCGGAGGATCCTCTTCGTCCTCGTCGCGGCGGGCCTTCTTGGGCAGCGGGTTGGCCTTCATCTTCTTGCCGGTGATCGTCTTCAGCTCGTCCGTGGACATCAGGCCGAGGTCCAGGAGCGCCTGGAAGATCTTCGCCGCGCCGTCCTCCACGGACTCCGTGTCGGAGTAGATGGTGACTTCGGGCGAGTTGGGCGGCTCGTACGGCTCCGTGATGCCGATGAAGTTCGGGATCTCGCCGTTGAGCGCCTTCTTGTAGCGACCGGTGGTGTCGCGCTCGATGAGCTTCTCCGTGGGGCAGTCGACGTAGACCTCCACGTACTTGCCCACCGCGCGACGCACCTCCTCGCGGCTCGACTTGTAGGGGCTCACGCAGGGAACGAGCGCCGCCACGCCATTGCGGCTCAGCAGGTTGGCCACGAAGCCCAGACGGCGGACCACCGTGTTGCGCTCATCCTTGGAGTCGCCGATGCCCGCCCACAGGTCGTTCTGGAGATCGCCTTCGTCGAGGATCTCCACGTTGCGCCCGACCTGCCGGAGGCGGGCCGCGATGTAGGCAGCCGTGGTGCTCTTTCCGGTCCCGGACATGCCGGTCAGCCAGAGGGTAAAGCCAGTGTTGGGGGCCATAAGGGTTCAAACTCCCTGCGTCCGGAGCGCTTTTTGCACGCGGCATGGGACGCGGCAGATCCACTAGACCGCTGCTTTATAGACGAAAACCCACTGACTTGACAATTCGGACCCACCTTTCCGCAGGTGGGGGTTCCAAGCGATCAAGTGCCTGCCCTTACAAGGGTTTTTCAAACCTGAAATCCGGCAGTGGGATCGGAACTCCCTGAAAATCGCCATCCATCCACTGAGAGGATGAGGCAGAGGTCGCCCTTCCCTCCTGGATGGAGATCACCTCATACGACACACCCGGCAGAAGTAGGACACCTCCTGGAGCGGCCTGCCGGCGGTCCTCGGCGGAGAAGGTGGCGGCGGTGTCGATGTGGGAGTGGAAGACGCTGACCAGGGTCTCCCGCCGCGCATCCGCCTCCAGGCAGACCCGGAGCCACGCGTCCGAGGCGAAGGCGTAGGCGACGCGCGGGGTAGGAGAAACGTTGGGCAGCGGCACGACGCGCCAGGGGCCCTCCTCCCCTTCCCCACCCTCTCCTTGAAGGATCACGCCGCAGCCCTCATGGGGCCACGCGGCCTCCAGGTGGTGGATCATCCGGGCGAGGACCTCCGGAGGGAAGACGGGGCCACGCATGGCGGATCAGGGCTTCGCGGCCTTGCAGCGCGAGCACTGGCGCGGCTCCAGGTGCGCCACCGCGCCCGGGGCGCTCAACCACCGGCCGCCCAGCGACGGGCCCATGCCCAACCGCAGCCGCTGGAACACCAGCGCGCCCAGTGCCCCCAGGGCCACGCCCAGGGCTCCGTCCGGCGGCGTCCCCAGGTGGCGCACCGTTTCACCAAAGCACCAGACGCACCCGTCGGCACCCCGGAACACCACCGCGCCACGCGCGCCGTCACCGCCCAGCGCGACCCAGGGCGCCTCGCCGCTCCACGCCGCGGGCAGCTCCGCGAGCAGGCCGCCCCCGGGTGTGCCCGCCGCGTCCGGGTTCACCTCCGGCACCACCTGCGCCAGCATCGCGTCCACCGGCCGGCCCACGTCGTGCGCCGAGGCCAGGAACCCCGGCGACCAGGGGCCCATCGTCAGCCCTCCCACGCCCGTCACCGGCGTACCTCCTCCAGCCAGGTATGCCGTCGCGGTGAGGCCGGACGCGCCCAGGCCGTCCACCCGCGCGCCGCCCGACAGCAGGGCCTCCTGACCGCGCCCGCCCACCTCCCTCAAGAGGATCTGCCGGGAGTAGCGCAGGATCTGATCCTCGCTCAGTGCCATGCGGCCTTCAGCCTCCCGCCATGGCGGGGATGAGGGTGATCCGGTCCGCGTCCTTCACCGGGGTGTCCAGCGACTGGAGGGCGCGCACGTCCTCGTCGTTGAGGAAGATGTTCACGTACCGGCGCACCGCCCCGCGCTCATCGAGGAGCCGGGTGCCCATGCCGGGGTAGCGCGCGTCCAGGTCGCTCAGCACGTCGCGCACGGTGGCGCCCGTGGCCTGCACCTCGGACTGGTTGCGCGTCAGAGTGCGCATGGGGGTGGGAATGCGAACCGTGGCCATGATCACTTCCCCTGCTTTCGAACCAGCAACCGGTGGGTGCCGTCAGCGCGCGGCTCCAGCGACACCACCTCGTGGCCCTCGTCGCGCGCGCTGCGGGGCACGTTCTTCAGGGGCTCCTCGCCCTTGAGGAGCACCTCCAGCAGCGTGCCCGTGGGCAACGACTCCAGCTTCAGCTTGGTGCGCACATAGGTCATCGGACACACCTCGCGGGTGATGTCCAACGTCGCCGTCATGTCGGGCATGCGGTGTCCTCCTGGGACGAAGGGAATGGGGGCAGCGACTGGATGCCACACCCCGGACAGTCCGGCGCGCGCGTGACCTTCACCGTGCGCCCCTCCAGCGTCGCGCCGTCGAGCACGTGCAGGGTGGCCTCGCCGCGCGTCCGGCCCGCGGCGCCCGCCAGCAGCTCCAGCGCGAGCAGCGCCTGCACCGCGCCGATGAGCCCCGCCATCGAGCCCAACACGCCCGCCTGCGCGCACGTGGGCACCGCGTCCGCCGGGGGTGCTTCCTCATAGAGGCAGCGCAGGCACGGCCCTCCGGGATCGATGCGCAGGGCCTGTCCCTGCATGCGCAGCACGCCGCCGTACACCAGGGGCACGCCGGTGAGCACCGCCACGTCCGACAGGAAGAACTTGGTGGCCACGCCGTCCGTGGCGTCCACCACCAGGTCGTGCGCGCGGAAGAGGGCCTCCGCGTTGTTCGCGTCCAGCCGTTCGGGCAGGGCCTCCACGCTCAAGGTGGGAAAGGCTCGCAGCAGGCCGGCGGCGGCGGAGTCGGCCTTGAAGCGGCCCACGTCCCCGGTGCGGTGCCAGAGCTGGCGGTGCAGGTTCGTCACGTCCACCCGGTCCGGATCCACCAGCGTCAGATGGCCCACCCCGCCCTGCGCGAGCGCCAGCGACGCCGGACAGCCCAGGCCGCCCGCGCCCACCACCAGCACGCGGGAGCGCTCGATGCGGGTGGCGTGGGGAATGCGCGCGTGGTGGTCGGTATCAGGGTGGCCGTGCATGGGACTGGTGCTCCGCGAGGATCGAACGAATATGGTGCGGCGACTCCACGTCTGGATTCCAGGACGTTCCCGAAGCCTTCACTCCGTTGTCGCCACCGCCGCCGTCACAAGCGGCCCTCACCAGCCAGGACATATGAAAAACCTGACCGGCGCGCTCGTGTTTTCCACCCTCCTGTCCCTGGCTGTCGGCTGCCACAAGAACACCGGCGAGAGCCCGGACGCCGCCACCCAGACGGGCACCGTCCGCGAGGAGCTCAAGTCGGGCACCCCCGACGGCACCCAGCCCACCGCCGAGGCCGGCACCCCGGACTCGGGGGGAACCACCGCCTCCAGCTTCGACTCGGGCGCCAGCGACCGGCTGGCCCTGGAGTCATGCGTGGACGGCTGGCTCAAGTCCCACAAGCTGGACCGCTACGGCAGCAAGGAGGGCACCATGTACGCGGGCGGCACGCCCCTGTTCGACGAGCGCACCGGAGAGAGCCGCGACCGCCTGGAGTTCGTCTTCAAGCAGCAGCCGCAGGCGAAGGCGGCGTGCGTGGACGCGGGCGCCGGGAAATAGCGCCCGCCCCCGCCCTCGCCCGGCAGGCAAGACGACCGATTGGCTCCGGGAATTCCGCTCCCTGGGGAACGTCCCGTAAGCTGCCGGGCGCATGGACAGCGAGCTGAGAGACGGCGAGCAGCACCCGGCCCACGACCTGCGGGCCCGCGTCCGCGCCGTCCTGGAGCGCCGCAACCTCACGGACAACGTGTCCGCGGAGCAGGCGGCCGCCTCCTGGGAGCAGGACCGCTTCGTCGCCCGGGCCCGCGCCCTGTTCTACGCGCGGATGATGTTCCTCACGCTGGGCCTGCTCATCCTCGCGGTGCCCGCGTGGAGCGGCTACTTCGGCTTCAGCGGCCCCATCTCCTTCGTGGGCTACTTCGCGATGCTGCTCTACAGCGTCGCGAACCTGCTCGTCATCGACCACCCGAAGGCGGGCCGGTGGGTGACGTACCTCACGCTCTGCTTCGACCTGCTCATCACCGTGGTGCTCATCGCCCGGCCCCAGGTGGGCGGCGGACTCCAGAGTCCGCTGCTGGCGACGCAGCTCTTGTTCACCACGCTCTTCGCCATCCTCTTCCCCAAGCCGCTGGCCATCCTCCCGCCGCTGCTGGCGCTGCCCGTCACCACGCGGCTGGACCTGCTGTTGGACAGGTCCGTGACGGCGGTGGAGCTGCTCACCCTGCTCTGGTACCTGGGCCTCAACTTCATCATCGTCTACGTGCTCGTGTACCTGAACGAGCGCGAGGCCACCGCGCACCGCGAGGTGGTCTCCCTGCAGGGTGACTTGAAGGAGCTGGCCGTGGTGGAGGAGCGCAACCGGCTGGCGCGGGAGATCCACGACGGCCTGGGCGCGTCCCTGTCCTCCATGATCATCCAGGCCGAGTACATCCTGAACATGGCGATGGCGCGCGAGGACGACGGGCTGCGCTCGGAGATCCGCGAGATGAAGGCCACCGCGGAGGAGTCCATCGAGGAGCTGCGCCGCAACCTGCGGATGATGCGCGACGACTTCGAACTGGCGCAGGGCCTGGAGGACTACGTCAAGACGTTCCGCGATCGCACCGGCCAGGAGATCCGCTTCGAGCGCACGGGCCTGACGCGCAAGCTGCCTCCGGACGCGCAGCTCGCGCTGTTCCGCATCCTCCAGGAGTGCCTGTCCAACGCGGCGAAGCACGCCGAAGCGAAGGAGGTCCAGGTGCGCCTGGACTTCAGCGCCGAGGGCGTGCACCTGGTGGTGCGCGACAACGGCAAGGGCTTCGACCCGGGCCGCACGCCGCGCGGACACTACGGCCTGCTCAACATGCGTGAGCGGGCGATGAAGCTCGGTGGTTCCATCGTGGTGGACTCGGCGCCTGGCGCTGGCGCCCAGGTGGCCTTTTCCCTTCCCTGTCTTTCAGCCTGACGCACCCGGAGCCCCGCCCCGTGGACCCGACCCCTGCCGCCCCCACCCTGCCCATCCGCGTGTTCGTCGTGGAGGACCAGACCAAGATCCTGAAGAACCAGCTCCGTCTCTTCGAGGGCCACCCGGACATCGACATCGTGGGCACCGCGCTGTCCGGCGAGGCCGCGATGGAAGAGGTGGAGCGCGCGGCGCCGGACGTGCTGCTGCTCGACCTGGGGCTGCCGCGCATGAGCGGCATCGACGTCACGCGCGAAGTGAAGGCGCGCTTTCCGAAGATGGAGATCCTGATCTTCACCATCTTCGACGAGGAGGACAAAGTGCTGGAGGCCGTGAAGGCGGGCGCCTCCGGCTACCTGCTCAAGGGCGCGACGGTGGACAAGATCGTCGAAGCCATCAAGGAGGTCCGCGCCGGGGGCACCGTCATCCAGCCGAACCTCGCGCGGCGCCTGCTGCGCCACTTTCGCGTGGAGCCGGACTCCAGCCCCGTGCCCACCGAACCGTTGGCCGTGGCGCCCTCCGCCGTGGACCCCGCGCCGGCACCGGCCCCCCAGGACACCTTCGCGCAGGAGCCCCTGCTCAAGCCCCTGTCGGATCGCGAGCGCGAGATCCTCCAGCTCATCGCCAAGGGCGTGTCCAACAGCGAGGCGGCCCGGCTGCTCACCCTGTCGAAGGCCACCATCCGCACGCACCTGGAGCACATCTACCGGAAGCTGGAGGTGACGAACCGCGTGGAGGCCGTCACCGAGGGCATCCGCAAGGGCCTCATCTCCGTGTAGTGGCGGACGCGGCCTCGCGCTCCGGGCGGAAACGCCCGCATGCGCGGGGTCCGGGCGTGGACTCCCTGATGCGTTGAGTCCCCACTTTTCACAGCCGACGCAGTGCGTGGCCTCTACAGTGGGGGAACTCTTCGTTCCAACCCTGGAGCCCCACCATGGACGTCCGCGCCGCCGTCGCCTTCGAGGCCGGCAAGCCCCTGAGCATCGAAACCGTGCACCTGGAGGGCCCCAAGGCGGGCGAGGTGCTGATTGAACTCAAGGCCACCGGCCTGTGCCACACGGATGAGTTCACCCGCTCCGGCGCGGACCCGGAGGGCCTGTTCCCCGCCATCTTCGGCCACGAGGGCGCGGGCATCGTGGTGGACGTGGGCCCCGGCGTCACCAGCGTGAAAAAGGGCGACCACGTCATCCCGCTCTACACGCCGGAGTGCCGCGGCTGTAAGTCGTGCCTGTCCCAGAAGACGAACCTGTGCACGGCCATCCGCGCGACGCAGGGCAAGGGCCTGATGCCGGACGGCACCAGCCGCTTCCGCCTGGGCAAGCAGGCCATCCACCACTACATGGGCTGCTCCACGTTCGCGAACTACACGGTGCTGCCGGAGATCGCCGTCGCGAAGATCCGCGAGGACGCCCCCTTCGACAAGGTCTGTTACATCGGCTGCGGCGTCACCACCGGCGTGGGCGCAGTGGTCTACACGGCGAAGGTGGAAGCGGGCGCGAAGGTCGTCGTCTTCGGCCTGGGCGGCATCGGCCTCAATGTCGTGCAGGCCGCGCGCATGGTGGGCGCCGACATGATCGTCGGCGTGGACCTGAACCCCGCCCGCAAGGAGATCGCGGAGAAGTTCGGCCTCACCCACTTCGTCAACCCGAAGGACGTGGAGGGCGACCTCGTCCCGTACCTCGTCAACCTCACCGGCGGCGGCGCGGACTACAGCTTCGAGTGCATCGGCAACGTGAAGACCATGCGCCAGGCGCTGGAGTGCTGCCACCGCGGCTGGGGCGAGAGCATCATCATCGGCGTGGCAGGCGCGGGGCAGGAGATCAGCACCCGGCCGTTCCAGCTCGTCACCGGGCGCGTGTGGAAGGGCAGCGCCTTCGGCGGCGCGCGCGGCCGGACCGACGTGCCCAAGATCGTGGACTGGTACATGGACGGGAAGATCCAGGTGGACCCGCTCATCACCCACACACTCAAGCTGGAGGACATCAACCACGGCTTCGAGCTGATGCACCGGGGCGAGTCCATCCGCAGCGTGGTGAAGTACGCATGAGCGCCGCGCCCACGCTCGTCAGCGAGCACGCGTGCTTCGGGGGGACACAGTCCTTCTGGAAGCACGCGTCCGAGGCCTGCGGCGGCGAGATGCGCTTCAGCGTCTTCACCCCGCCCCAGGCGAAGCACGGCAAGGTCCCAGTCCTGTATTACCTGGCGGGCCTCACCTGCACCGAGGAGACCTTCCCCGCCAAGGGCGGCGCGCAGCGCGTGGCGGCCGAGCTGGGCCTGATGCTCGTGGCGCCGGACACCAGCCCTCGCGGCGCGGGCATCCCGGGTGAAGACACCGACTGGGACTTCGGCACCGGCGCGGGCTTCTACCTGGACGCCACCCAGGCGCCGTGGAACGCGCGCTACCGCATGGGCACGTACGTCACGAAGGAACTGCCCGGCATCATCGGCGCGCACTTCCCCGCGCGCATGGACCGCGAGGGCATCTTCGGCCACTCCATGGGAGGACACGGCGCGCTCGTCACGGCGCTGCGAAATCCCGGCCGCTACCGCTCGGTGTCCGCGTTCGCCCCCATTGGCGCGCCCATCCGCAGCCCCTGGGGCAAGAAGGCCTTCGGCGGCTACCTGGGCCCGGATGAGCAGACCTGGCGCGAGTACGACGCCACCGAGCTGCTCCGCTCCGGCAAGCGCGTGCCGGCGCTGCTCGTGGACCAGGGCACGAAGGACAAGTTCCTGCCGGATCAGCTCCACCCGTCCTTCCTCAAGGACGCGTGCGACGCGGTGGGCCAGCCCCTCACCCTGCGCATGCAGGAGGGCTACGACCACGGCTACTACTTCGTCTCCACGTTCATGGAAGACCACCTGCGCCACCATGCGGCAGCCCTGAACGCGGCCTGAAAAGGCACCCCGGCGCGCCCCAGACAGGCCTGGGGCGCGCCTGCTTGTGTGTCAATCCCCTTCCCTCCCCGGCCTGGACGTGGGAGGCGTGGGGGCATGAGTGCAACTTTCAAGTCCCTGGGCCTGTCTCCCGAAACGCTGGGTGCCGTGAAGCGCGCCCGCTTCGGTACCCCCACGCCCATCCAGGCGCAGGCCATTCCTCCCGCGCTTTCTGGCCGTGATGTCATCGGCTGCGCGGCCACCGGTACCGGCAAGACGGCCGCCTACCTGCTCCCCATGATTGAACGCTTCGCGGGGGAGCGCGGCACGCTGGGGCTCATCCTCGCCCCCACGCGCGAGCTGGTGCAGCAGGTGGCCGAACAGGCCCGCTTCTTCGGCGAGCCCCGGCGCGTGCTGCCCATCACCATCATCGGCGGCGAGGACATGAACGCCCAGGTGGCCGAGCTGAAAGAGCGCCCCACCCTCATCGTCGCCACCCCGGGCCGTCTGGTGGACCTCTTGGGCATCAAGGCCGTGAACCTGTCGCACATCCGCACGTTGGTGCTGGATGAGGCGGACCGGATGCTGGACATGGGCTTCCTGCCGCAGATCAACCAGATCCTCCAGGCGCTGCCGCGCAAGCACCAGACGCTGCTGTTCTCCGCGACGCTGGGCGCGGACGTGGCGCGCTTCGGGCAGCGCGCGCTCAACAAGCCCGTGCGCGTGGAGGTGACCCCCAGCGGGACGCCCGCGCCGCGCGCGGATCAGCACCTGTACATGGTGAAGCCCGAGGAGAAGTGGCCGCTGCTGCTCACGCTGCTCGCCGAGGACGAGGCGAGCGCGCTCGTGTTCGTGCGCACCCAGGCCCGCGCGGACAAGATGAAGGAGCTGCTCGCCGCCGCGGGCCACAAGTCCGCCGCCCTGCACGCGGGCCGCACGCAGGCCCAGCGCAAACAGGCGCTGGAGGGCTTCCGCCGGGGGCAGTACCGCTGCCTCGTGGCCACCGACCTCGCCGCGCGCGGCCTGGACGTGGACGACATCGGCCACGTCATCAGCCTGGACATCCCGCATGGGCCGGAGGACTACGTGCACCGCATCGGCCGCACCGCTCGCGCGGAGGCCAGCGGGCGGGCGTCACTGTTCGCGCTGGACGTGGAGCGCCGCACCCTGCGCGACATCGAAAGCATCATCCGCCAGGAGCTGCCGCTCGCGGAAGTGCCTCGCAAGAGCCCCATCTTCCGCAAGGAGATGGAGGCGTTCCTCGCGAAGCAGCGCGACCCGGGTCCTCCCCAGGCCGACCATGGCCGCTCCACCCGGGCCGCGGATGCGACGCCCGGGCGCCATGCCCGCTCCCACGGCAAGGGCCAGAAGAAGGGCCCCGACCGTCAGTGATCGTGGTCCTCACCGGGGCCGTGCGCGTGGCCGTGCTCGAGTTCCTCGGGCGTCGCCGCGCGCACTTCCTTGATGGTGACCTCGAAGTGCAGCTCCTTGCCGGCGAAGGGGTGGTTGAAGTCCACCAGCACGGTGTCCTTCTTCACTTCCTTCACCAGGAAGTCGACCTCGTCCCCGTCCGGATCCGTGGCGCTCAGGATGCCGCCGGCCTTGATCTCCAGGTCCTCGGGGAACTCGGTGCGCGGAACTTCCTCGACGCCTTCCGGGTCGTAGTCCCCGTATCCGTCCGCCGCGGAGACGGTCGCCTTCAGCGACTCACCGGCGGCCTTGCCCTCCAGGGCCTTCTCCAGGCCGGGGACGATCTCCTCGTAGCCGTGCAGGTAGACGAGCGGATCTCCCGCTTCGCTCTCATCCACCACGACTCCGTCACCGAGGTGGAGCTTGTAATCAATGGCGACAACGCTGTCCTTGCCGATTTTCATGGGGCCCTCATAGCGCATTCAGCCATGCCTCGGTGGAAGGATGATGACCACCGTTACCGCGTGCACAACGACGTCCTACCAACGGATGCGCAGCTCGAAGCGGCCCGTACCGGTGTCGCTTTCCAGCACCACCGTGGGACTCGCGGCCCCGGACTGACGCAGCGCCTCTTCACAGCATCCCGCCGCCGCTTCCGCCGGGAAGGGGTAGCCCTGGAACGTCACCCGCCAGTCCTTCGGCGCAAGCTCCGTGGATTGAATCTCCACCGGCTCCATCACCGCACGGAAGCTCAGCGCCACCCGCTTCATCGCGCGCTCGGGGCCGGCCACCTTCAGGGCCACGTTCACCACCTTGCCCACCAGCGTCTCGAAGAAGCCGCGCACCAGGTCGCGCCCCATCTGCCGCAATGCCTCCTGGGGAGGCCGGCCCGCGTAGGCATACGCGAGCACCAGGTTCTGGCACCTCAGGAACACCGACGCCGGGTAGGAGGCGCGGGGCCGGTCCGGGTCGTACCCCGCCGCCGCCAGCCGCTCCCGCAGCGACGCGTCCATCCGGACGCAGCGCAGGAGCGACTCGAACAACGTGTTCTGGATGACGACCTCGGCCGGGGACATGTGCGCTCGAAGTGTGAAAACGCGAGGAGACCGGAAAGACGCGCGACAGTACCCGGTCGCTTCGGGGAAAGGATCCCCCTGCCAAAGGCTTCGCGGGGGCCAGTGGTTTCAAGCCCTTGGCAGGTCTTGAGCATCAACCGTCCGCGTCCGGAAACGAATTCCGAGAAGGGCCGTCCGTGAGCCAGACGATGGGGAGCGTCACGGACGAAGCGCTCATGGACTTGTTCTGTCAGGGAGATCACTCGGCTTTCGAGGCGCTCTTCGCCCGGCACGCCGGACGTGTGCACGGGTTCCTGACGCGCATGGTGAGGGATGGACCGCTGGCGGAGGACCTCATGCAGACGACATTCCTGTCGGTCATCCGCGCCCGGGGGCGCTACGAGCCGGGCACGCGCTTCACCCCCTGGCTGCTGACCATCGCGGCGAACGCGGCCCGGGACGCCCTGCGGCACCAGCAGCACGTGGATGCCCATGCGCACGCGACCCCGGAAGGTCCCACGTCGGTGCCCGCGCCCGAAGGCGACCCGGTGCTGCGTCGGCGCATCGAGGACGCGCTCCAGCAGCTCCCCGTGGAGCAGCGCGAGGCGGTGGTGCTGAGCAAGCTGGAGGGCTGGTCCTTCGACGAGATCGCCCAGATGCGTGGCATCCGCGCGGGCGCGGCGCGGCTGCGGGCGCACCGGGGCTACGAGAAGCTGCGCGAGCTGCTCGGCGGGCTGGAGGAGGTCTGATGCCCGCCCCTTCCGACCCGCTGTCCTCGCCCCCGCCCCGGTTGGATCCCCGGGCGATGGAGCGCGCGCTCGCCGCGTCGCGCGCGGAGCTGTCCCTGCGGCAGCCGGTGCGGCGCTGGCGGTCGCAGGCGGCGGGGTTGTTCGCCGCGTGCGCGGGCATGGCGCTGGCGGTGACGGGCGTGCTCATGGTGCTGGGACAGGCCTCGGGTTCGGCGTTGATGGGCCGAGCGCCCATGCTGGCGATGCTGCTGTCCACGAGCGCGGTGTGTTCGTGGGGCGCGCTGGCGCCACGTCGTCGTCCGCTGCGGTGGGTGGGCGTGGGGATGGCGGCGGTGAGCGCGGCGCTGCTGGTGCTCACCCGGGCGGCGCCCCTGGGCCCGTCCAATCTTCCCGCCTGGGTCTGCACCGCGGGCCATGTGTCGATGGCGCTGGTGCCCCTGGTGGTGGCGGTGGTGGCGCTGCGCTGGACGGCGTTCGATCCGCTGCGCGCGGTGGTGGCGGGACTGGCTGCGGGCACGGTGGGCGCGTTCGTGGGCGAGCTGGCCTGCGAACAGGGCGCCGGACACGTGGCCGCGTATCACCTGGGCGCCTGGGCGCTCCTGGCCCTGATGACGTGGGGCCTGTCGAAACGACTCAAACCCCGGACCTACGCTCCATGAAGCACGACCCCTCTCTGATCCTGACAGAAGACGTGGACGGCGCGCCGGTGCGCATTGGCGCGGCGGTGATGATCGTCCGCACGGAGCCGGACGACCCCATCACGGAGCGGTTCCTGGACCGTGTGGGCGTCGTCGTGGCGCTGGTGTTCGATGATCCATCCCGGCAGTACCCAGCGGATCCGCTCATCCAGGTGCGCGTGCACGGCGTGGGCGAGGACCTGTTCTTCGCCCGCGAGGTCGCCGCCGTGCCGCAGGGTCACTTCATCGCGTTCGGTTCGTCCAGCTCCACGTAGTGGCGGAAGATGCCCTTCGGGTTGAAGGGCTGGGCGCGCTTGGAATTCTTGTACGCGGCGATGCGGGGACGCTCCGCGATGCGCTCACGCAGGGCCATCACGCCGGGCACCTGCGGGGCGATGCGGCGCATGGCGTTGGGGAACGCGTAGAGCAGGCCCTCCACGAGCTGGAACAGGCCCAGCTCCGGGTAGCTGAAGTCGCCGCCGAGCAGATACCTGCCACCGCCCCGCGTGTTCGCCTTCAGCACGCGTTCGAAATAGCCCAGGTACTTCGGGATGCGCTGGGTGCGGAAGACTTCGGCGCGGGCCTTCGCGGGCTCCTTCTGCTCTTCGTAGGTCTTCATCACCGCGATGGGATGGTGCGTGTCGTGCGCCTCCGCCACCACGTCCGCGACGGTGAGCTGGAATTGACGCGCGTGCAGCCGGGCTGCCTCGTCAGGGGGCACCAGGCCGAAGCGTTCGCCCAGGTAGGAGCAGATGTTGGGAGCCTGGGCGATTTCGAGGTCGCCCACCTTGAGCACCGGCGGCGCGTACGCGGGCACGGCCCCCTGCCCCAGCGCCTCCATGACGGCCCTGGCCCCACCGCCCTGTGACTCCGGCAGCAGGCCCACGTCCACCCAGTCCGCGCCCGCCTCCTCCAGCACCAGTCGCACGAACTCGCCACGGCCCGGGAGGCCCGGCCAGTAGTACAGGTGAAACTTCGCGTCGCTCATCGTCGTGTCCTCGCGTGGGAGCCGGCGCGCATCCTCCGCCCGTGAGGCCCCCGTAACGGAAGGACCGTGTCGGGGGAGGATTCAGTCCCCCACAGTCCAGCACGGGCGGGGTGTCGAAAACCGCTAGGATGCCAGCGCATGCCGCGCGGCCCGGGAAGGGTCCGGGGCATCCACCACCGGGGAGCAGGCACCTGTGATCAGTCCGTCCATGCGTTGGGTTGGCGTTGGCCTCCTGGGGGCCTTCGCCGTGGGCCTCTTCGTCGCCTCCGTCGTGCTGTATCGGAGCGCCTCCGACTTCCAGGCCCATGCCGTGAACGTGTCGGGCGTCATCAGCGGCCACGAAGAAGACCGGTGCAGCGGCAAGGACCGCAACAAGCGGCGCTACCACTACACCTGCTTCAAGTACCGCGTGCGTTACGACGCGGAGGGCGGCTCGCGGGAGGCACTGGTCGAACAGGTGCGCTCGGACCGACCGGACCGGATGGGTGAAAAGGTGGAGCTGCGTCTGGACCCGCGCACGCAGACGGTGTTCTTCGCTGGCGCCGAGGGCCCCTGGTTGGGCCCCGTCATCACGGCACTCTTCGGCCTGCTCTGCCTGGGAGGCGCCGTGCTGTTCTTCAAGCTCACCGACCCCAACAGGAGGTGACGCCTACCGGGGCATCCGTCCCGAAGCGCAGAAGATCATCTCGCCGATGTACGTGGCATCCGCCTTCGTGCGCTCCTCGATGAGGCGCGCATCGAGCGTGTCGATGCCGAGCTCCTCCTCCGTGGCCACGCCCCGCTCCAGGATGCGCGGAAGCATCGCGCGCATGATGGGGCCCACGGAATGGTGCATCTCCGGGGTCTGCACGATGGCCTCGGCCCGCAGGTGCTCCACCGTGAGGCCCGCCCGCGTGAGCGCGGAGGCGAGGCCGAAGCCCATGTGCACGTTCCCACCTTCGCGTTCGACGGTGCGCCACATCCACTCACGCACCCGCGCGTGAAGCGGGAGGGGCCTGAGACTCGTCGGCGCCACCGTCGAGTCGTGCTCCTGGAAGGCCATCAAACCCCCGGGGCGCAGGACCCGGGCCAGCCCGCGCAGCGCTTCCACGGCGTCCGGCTGATACATCAGCACGCGTCTTCCGACGGCGGCGTCGAACTGGCCGTGCTCGGAGGCGAGCGAGCGGAAGTCGCCCTCCACGAAGGTGATGCGGGAGTCCTGGACCGTCTCCCGCGCCATCGTGAGCGCGCGTGAATCGATGTCCACGCCCACCACCTGTCCGCGCTCGCCCACGAGGCGCGCGATGATCAGGGAGACCAGGCCCCTGCCGCAGCCGACGTCGAGCACACGCATCCCCTCGCGAATGCCCGCGTCGACCAACATGCGCTCCGTCACCGCGGTCACCGCTGTCGCCAGATCCACCATCGTTCCGCTCCTTGCCGTCCCCTCTCTGTAGGAGGGCAACGGCAGGAAGCGAAGGGCGGCGATTGGGAAGGCATCGGCCGATCTTTCGATTCGGCCCGGCAGCGGGCTGGGGCTTCACGGTCAGGCTCAATCCCTCCTTTGCGCCACGCGCTCGGGACGGTCGCCCTGGAGAACCAGGGCGGAGGCGACCTCACCTGTGTCCGAACTGGACCAGACAAGCACTTCCGTCCCTCTGGCGTACCCACGAACAAAGGAACGTGCGGCAGCGGAAATCGCGATGGCGCCACTCGCCGCCCCCGTGTCGCCAAGGGAGAGCGCGGGACACCGGGGCGCGGTCGGCAGGTCATGGGTGCCCGACAGACGCACGAGCGCACTTCCCCACTCCCGCGCTCGGGCATCCTGCCCGTTCAGGTCTCCATAGGCGTCGAGGACGACCCGGCGCCCTCCGAGGGTTCGCGTCAGGACTTCCGCCAATCCCAGCCCCGAGCCGGAACTCCGACGCTCTCGATTGTCGGGCTCCATCCCGACGTGGACCGCATCGATGAACGCCTCCATCCGGGCACCACGCCGACGCGCCTCGGTCTCGCCTTCCAGCAGGAGCGCCGCCGCGGCCTGTCCTGGCATCAACCCCACGGGTCGCTCCGGAGTCTTGAGCATCCCCCGTTGCGCCAGCCACATGACGTCGTCACCGCCCACGAGGCTGTCCACGGCCAGGACAATGACGCGCTTTACCCGACCCTCGTGAAGCACCTGCCCGGCCACATGGACGGCCTCCAGCACCGAGCCATGGCCCGACATGAAACGCCGCCCCGGCCCGGCGACGCCCGGCAGTTCCAACTCCGCCAGGACCGCTGGAACGAGCCGCTCTCCCAACAGCGCTTCGAATACCGGCCCCAGTTCCTCCATGCGCGGACGCGACAAGCAGAGGAAGACCGCCGTGGCGGACCAGAACGCCCGGTCCCCTCGATCCAGACCTGCGTACCGGACAAGGTCGCCCAAGGCATGCGCCGCCATGAGGGTGTAGAGCCCAAGCCCTTCGAACCCGTTCGTGAGGCCCTGGAGCGGATGCCCCACGACACGCGCCACGCCCTCCTCTTCATCCTCCGAGTAGACGTCGAAGCGCAGCGGCGCGGGGCGGGCCATGCCGCAACGAAGCGCCGCGCACGAAGAGACGACGTCGTCCCCCAGGGTGCTGAGCATTCCCATCCCGGTGAGGGCCAGCCGCATGACCGACTCCTGTTCGTCGTTCAGCCCATGACGGGTGACGGCAGTACCTGCGTGAGGTCCCGCAGGATGGAAGCGGGGATGAAATCGTACCGACCCTCGGTCTTCAGTCCCCGCATCCGGGCCAGCCTCACGAGCGCGGCCCCCTCGATGAACACCTGGGCCTCCGTGTGGTCAAAATAGGGATCCACCGGGCGGGTCTCCCGGTCCTGCTCGATGGCGATACGCCAGTCATCCGTCAGCGTCCGCAGCGCCTCCTCGAAGTCCCGCTCATCCGCGCGGAGCACGGCGTCGACAGCGCGCAGGCGCGCGGTCCCTGTCGCCTCCAGCAGGGCTGCCAGTCTTCGCCCATCCGTGGGCTCCACCTTCCCGTCGATGAGCGCGGGGAGGAGTTTGAAGAAGAGGAAGTCCTCCTCCTCTTCCACGTCGGACCACCACGTCCCTGGCATCAAGCCATCCATTTCCCGAGCCAGATCCCAGGCACCAATGCAAAGCGCATCCAGCAAGGGGAGGCCCCGGCTCCGAGCCAGGAGCGAGCGAGGGACGACCACGTCCGGCTCCTGCATGCGCAGCAGCATCTGATACGTCTCCGCGCTGCTGAAGAGGTTCTCGGCCAACTCACGCACATCATGGTGGGCCAGCAGATGGCCAATGCCGATGCGCCGGTAGAGCTGGCTGAGCTCCAACAGCTTCGATGGCTCCGGCTCCGCGTCCGAGAGCTGATCCAGGTGCCGCATCAGCAGGGTACCCAGGTTCCGGAGGGTGAACTCCAGCGTCTTGAGACTCACGTCAGGAACCCTCCCAGCGGCAGAACCGCCAGCCCGCTGTCCAGCCCCTGGGCCTTGAGCGCGTCCAACAGGTCGGAGCGGATGAGCTTCACGTCCGGGTGTTCCGCCAGCCGGAACAGCTTCGCGTCCGCCGGGATCTGGTCCTCCCGCACCTGTAACTTCTCGATGACGCAGATCTCCTTCACCCCGGGCGTGGTCGCTTCCTCATCAGAGAACAAGGTGAAGGAGGATCGTTCGAAGTCGAAGCAGGGAAACTTCAGCAGCGGATTGACGAGGAGGTATTTCTCGGGCCGGACCTTGCCCTTCTTGTCATGGAGGACAAACGGCAGAAATTCCGCCTGCACTCGGGTCACGCCCTCGGCTTCGAAGAGCCCGCACACGTTCTCCGAGGCAAGGATGAGTCGGGTCGTCGTATGAATGAAGTTCGTGAAGCGAGGACCCGACTTCGCTGAGAGTGTCACCACCGTGGCCGGATGAAAGTCCATCCCAATGGGTACGCCCCAGCGGGTTCGAATGGGCTTGGGGAGGTGGCGCCCGGTGAACGGTTCGGTCGCGGCGATCTCCGGGCCCGGGAAGTGCGGCAATGTGAAGTAGGAGAATCGGGTCTGGGGCATCGTGGGTCACAGTCCATGACTCGGGAACAGCAGTGGTCCTAAAGGGACAATTGCCTATTCACAATCTGTTCATACAAGCTTTGCGCCCGCGCATCCAACTCGCGCTTCAAACGGGCTCCCGCCTTCTTCTCGGCCTCGTGCGCATCCTCTTCGCTCGCGGCGAGCTCCTCGTCGATTCGCGCGGCGAGCTTCTCGATGGAGGACTCGACCTGCTCGGAGTACGCCTCATGCCCGGTCGAGCCCCAGGGACAGTGGGCCGGGAGCCCGAGGATGTCCGCGATGGTGACGTCATCCGGCAGCAGGATGACATTCTTCTCGTTGTGGACGTTCCACTTCGACTCCATCAACACGGAGAGGCGCTGTTGGAACGAGGTCTGTGCGTCGGACAGGCGCAGCATGCCGTTGCGCAGCGACGTGTCCGGGATGATGTGATGGTGCTCGTGGTCATACGGGTACCACGCTCCCAGCCGAGCAAGGTCGTGGTTCGGCGCGAAGCCCACGGGGGCCACCACGCCCAGGGCCTGGGCTTTCAGGCTCCCCGCCAATCCCAGGTACCGGGCATTGACGAAGCGCGGCTCCAGCGTGTGCCCGACCTCCCAAGCCTTGTCATTCATGGCCAGGCGCTTGAAGGCATCCGAGAACGCGTCGAAGTACCGGTTCAAGAGTTCGCTCGGGTCCAGCTTTCGCAGTGCCTCCACCTGCTTCAGCGTCACGAACCACCGGAAGTGGAAGCGGCCAGGGAGTTTTTCTCCGCTGGCCTTGGCCGCCGAACGCTCCTGGGAGAGGTCGCGCAGCCTCTTCTCCGACACCTCCCGATGGGCCTTGAGCGACTCTGCGTATTGCTTCTTGAGTTCGCCCTGCTTGCCGCGGACCTGCTCGACCCGGGAAGCGTCCGGCTTGTATTTCGCCGCACGCGCGCCCTTCGAGATCTTGAAGCTGTTGTTCTGGTAGTGGCAGGGGTGTCCCTGCCAGTCACCCTTGGGGATGTAGTGCTTCCAGATGCAGCCGCTCCCGTGGGGCTTCTTCTCGTGCTCCCGCTTGAGCGCTTTCTGTGTCTGGTAGTGCTTCGCGGCCACGGTTCCCCCCATCCAAGCCCTCTGGCCTGGGGGGACAGCATTGCCTGACAGGCCGTTGACGGCCACGAGTCGCTAGTGACCGCCGCTGGTGGCCTTCAACCCCACGATGGCCACCAACAACAACCCCAGGAAGAACAGCCGGGGCGCGGTGGCGGGCTCGTGGAAGAGCACCATGCCCATGACAGCGGCGCCGAACGCGCCAATGCCCACCCAGACCGCGTAGGCCGTGCCAATGGGCAGCGTCTTCGCCGCATAGGACAGCAGGCCCATGCTGGCGATGATTCCCGCGATGGTGAGGATGCTGGGAAGCGGCCGGGTGAAGCCCTGCGTGTACTTCAGGCCAATGGCCCAGGCCACTTCCAGCAGGCCGGCGATGATGAGGAGGATCCACGACGACATGACGCACCACTCCCGTGAGAGCGTCGTCTTGTCGTGACCGGGTACGGCGCACCTCGTCCGGGCTCCGAGCCCCCACCCCGGGGGCTCGCACGCATCCTCCACCCTAACCCCGCGCGACCTCCTCCGCCACGGCTTCCCGGGCGCTCAGAGCGAATGGCCCAACAGCCACGCGTAGACGTCATGCCCCGCCGAGCCATCGAACGTCCGACCCCAGGAATCGTGCCCGACGCCCGGGTAGAGCGTGAGGAGCGCCGCGGGGTTCGCGGCGGGCGAACAGGTGGTGTTCATCTGGTTCACCGGATTGATGGAGCCCCACTGGGAGACCTGTCCATCCGCCGTGCCGTGGAAGGCCCACACAGGCAGCCCCGACGCCGCCGCCGGGCAGAGGTTCAGGCTGGAGGCATTCCCCGCGATGGGGAGGATGGCCGCCAGCTTGTTGTAGTGCACCGCCGCATAGGCCCAGGTCTGGATGGCGCCCGCGGAGATGCCCGTCAGGTAGATGCGGCTGGGGTCCACCCGGTAGTGCACCTTCGCGTACTCGATGATGGCGTCGATTTCCCCCACCGAGATGAACGCGTTGAAGCGCTGGGGCGCGATCAGGATGAATGGAAAATCACGTCCGTTGCGGATGAGCCGGGGCGGCGCGTTGAGGCCCATCACCTTCTCGAGGGCCGTCGCACTGCCATTGCCCACTTCCCCCGTCCCATGCAGGAAGACCACCAGCGGGAACGTTTCGGTGGGCGCGTCGTCGTAGCCCAGGGGCAGATACTCCCAGAAGCCCAGGCTCATCCCGGGCACCGTCCCATACGGACGGGCCAGGATTTCTCCCTGTGCCGCGAAGGCACCCTGCGCGGGAAAAACCACCAAACCCAAGCACAACATCAGACGGCGCATTGCAGTCATGAGTCCTCCCAGGGGAGGACCCAGTCTAACAAACATGCCTGGGGTTTAACTTGAAAAACATGTAAAACTAGATAGAATCAACATCAGTGTAAAAGTCCAGAAAGGACTCCCTGCCATGAAGCTCAAGAACGTAGGCATTGCCGCGGGTGTTTCCCTGTTCGCGTTCGGCCTGGTGGCGGAGGCGGCGGAAATCTTCCGCAATACCGGCACGCTCTCCGGCTGGAACGCCATCAATCGGGAGCACAACGGCACGGTGAACGAGGTGACGAACGTCACCTATGAGGGGCCGACGGCGCTCAAGGTGACGCAGATCTACGACCCGTCCTACAACGGCCGCTACCATTCAGAGGTCGTGAAGAACAACGTGTACCGGCGCGGCGACACGGGCTTCTACGGCTTCGCGTTCCGGCTGCAGGCGGACTGGCAGTTCCAGCCCCAGTCCTACAACATCGCGCAGTTCATCGCGGACTTCTCCAACACCGGCTGTGACGACTACATGCCGTCCACCATGGTGTGGCTCTCCGGCAACCAGCTCTTCACGCGCGTGAAGCAGGGCTCGGTATGCAATCAGAAGACGGTCACCTTCGGCAACCTGGCCACGGTGACGGCGGGGGAATGGCACAAGGTCATCATCCAGGCGAAGTGGGCCAGCGACGGCACCGGCTTCTTCAAGCTCTGGTTCGACGGCATCAAGGTGCTGGAGCAGTACAACCTGAGCACCACCGTGTCCGACGACCGCTACTTCCAGTTCCGCGTCGGCCTGTATGCCAATGGCTGGTACGACAACGGCTACATGCAGGGCAGCCAGGGCAACCGCAGCATCTGGTTCGACGAGATCGCCGCCGGCACGACCTTCGCCGACGCCGATCCCTCCCAGTGGTAGCCGCGCGCTAGGCTTCCGGAAACGCGACCGCCGGGCCCAGGACTGGGGGCACGGCGGTCCGCGTCTGCTTCTCCCGCCGCGCCAGCTCCCGCGCCCCCAGGAAGCCCCTGCCGAGCACACCGAAGATGAAGATGCGGATGACGAGTCCCATCAGCGCGGACACGCCCGCCACATTCTCCGAGGTGATCGCCAGATACACCGTGGAGAGGGTGTCGAACGAATACAGCAGGATGGCCAGCAGGGGCGCCACCCGTGAGCGCTTGAACATGAAGAAGCCCAGCACGGCCAGCACGCCTCCGAAGAGGAGGTTGGACGCGCTCACCGGGAGCTGCTGGCGCACCTTGTTCGTGATGACGAGCGACACCATCGCGAGGCCCACGCTGAAGGCCGCCAGCCCGTAGAGCAGGAACGTGGCGGTGCGCACCTGCTGGACGGGATCCGTCGCTTCGTCGGGCAGTGGCGCGCCGTCGCGCAGCACCTGTAGCTCCGGCGTCGGCACGTGGAGCAGCTGCACGTGCAGCACGCTGTCGTCCGGGAGCTTGAACTCCACGCCCTGCTCCAACTGGAGATGGTCGGCCACCTCACCGACGGGCTGGTCGTCCAACTCGACCTTCAGGTCCCGCCAGTTCCCGCTCCAGGACAACTCCAGGCGCCGGGGACCGCCCTCTTCCAATGCCAGCTTCAATGCACCCATCGATGGACTCCCTTCCCCGGCTCAGAGGTGGTTGTACAGCCCCAGGAAGGCGAGAAAGAGCATCACCACGTGGAACCACCCCACGTTGCGCGCGATCAGCGCCGGATCCCGCCCCGACGCGGGCGCCGTGCCGGCCTCGATGGCGTTGAGTTCCTGCTGTCCCAACACCAGTCCGACGACCCCCGGGGCGAAGCCGCAGAAGCCCACGGTGGCGAACACCAGCGACAACATGGCCCGCCCGGAGGGCTTCTCCGTCCGGCCCAAATCCTGGCAGGCGGGACACAGCCCGTGCGCCCCGAGCCACTTGCGGCACAGGACACACGTGAAGGTGCCACACCGGGTGCAGGTGCCTTCCGCGAGCGTTTCAGGATGTCTGGGACAGAGGGCGGCGGGTGCTGCTTCCATCCCAGACGCATACCATTCCCGCGCGGTGTCACGGAATCCCCCCAGCCTGTGTCTTGGAAAGACGTGAAGGATTGGGAATTC
This sequence comes from Corallococcus sp. bb12-1, assembly GCF_026626765.1. NCBI lineage: Bacteria > Pseudomonadati > Myxococcota > Myxococcia > Myxococcales > Myxococcaceae > Corallococcus > Corallococcus sp. bb12-1. The sequence continues at coordinate 188,146 of NZ_JAPNJZ010000034.1, forward strand.
CGGAGGGCTCGGCACGAGGAGACGCGGCGCAGTGGCTCCCGGTCGCCTAGACTTGGGGCATGTGCCGGAACATCAAGCCCCTCTTCAACTTCGCGCCCCCCGCCACCGACGATGACGTCCGCGCGGCGGCGCTCCAGTTCGTCCGGAAGATCGCCGGCACGCGCAAGCCGTCCAAGCAGAACACCGACGCCTTCGATGTCGCCGTCGAGGAGATCTACCAGAGCTCGAAGCGCATGCTCGAAGGACTGGTGGCGACGACCCCGCCCAAGGACCGGGCGAAGTTCGAGGCCCTCAAGAAGCTGCGCTTCAAGAGGGCCGAACCCCGCTGAAGTCTCAGGGCACCTGGG